>JBIOHP010000017.1:0-77063 GCA_044449065.1 Bacteroidota bacterium | reverse complement strand
TGTAAGTTGTTGCCGATCAGAGGGCTGAATAAAACTCATAGGAACATTCGTAATTGTGCTTATAATAATGAAAACACTGGTTTGACACGATATATTATTTATAGTTTAATCTCTTGCATCAAGAATTTTCACACAGACTCTTCAAGGAGGGGGAGTCGGGGGTGGTTTAAATACTTATGTCAACAGGGTGGTTGTTTTACGATTAAGTTAAGTGTCAGATGAATGAAACGGGGCTGCTCTACTTCACCTTCAGCGGGTTGACCGGTTTTTTTGCGATGATAAGAAGCGATTGCAGTTTCTTCGTAATCATCGCGGATGTATCTTTTTTCATATCGATTTTTACCAGCTCGCCGTTGATAGCGTCGGTAAGCGTTACGGAGCCGGTATAATATATTTTCAGCTTAGTCCATGATACGGTGACCGGAAAACCGTTCGTACTGGGCTGCATATTCACCATGTAGGTATCGACCTGGGCGGAATTTTGGTAGGGGCGGAAGTCGTTGGAGATACCGAGGTCCATGCACGAGGCGCCAGGACGGGGATCCATAAAACGTACATCCGGAATTCCAGCGGGAGGAAGCGGCGGCACGAACGATTCGCCAAGCTTCATATCGACGCAGTACGTGGCGTCAAGGTGAATACCGAATTTTACCGGCTGACCGATCTGCTCGCCTTTTGAATCCTTAAATATGAGCGTCGTGCTGAAGCCCCTCGACGGCGCGGTATGCGATACAGCCGCAGCTTTCTTGGGTGATTTTTTATGCTTCTGTGCAAATGCCGACGGATTTGTGCCGTGGATGAAGGTAAGGAGCAGCAGAGTTACGATGATATTGGTCATTGATTATGTGAGAAATAATTTTAGTAGTATGTAATTCTTTAATATAAGGATAGTTAGGGTAAGATTACAATAGGAAGAATGCGTTGGTAGTAGCCGGCATGCCTGACCGACGCCGTCGGGCAGGTCGCCGACCATCTTAAGACAGTTACCAAAGCCAGAGCAAAACCCCCTCGCCTTCGGCGATCCCCCCTTTCCTGCCCGACAGTCATGCGGGGACAAGGGGGATTCTTACAACTTGATATAGAGTATCTCAATTTCGAGAGCGCCCCCTTGCCAACCCGATCCGCCTTGGCGGATTCTGGCGGGTCAAAGAGTTTGTCCCGATTATCGGGAGGGTTGGGGGTTTTGTGTAGCAGAGTGCAAACAATAATTTTTTATTTGCCTTTCTATAAATAAAACTCTTGCATTCGCTTGACAGTTCTCTAAACATTACTTAAATTTGGGTAATCAATACTGGAGTTATTCCCTGCTATCTTTCCTTTTTTAGGGGAATTACTTCACCGTTAATATGATTATAAGTGACGATGATGATATCACTATTTATTAAGTATATCGCTTCCTTTCATTCATTTTTGTGCAACATCTTCCTTCAAAAAATTACTATCCTTGTATGAGGTCAACAATGAAAACACATTTTGATGCATCACTTAATCCATCGCCGGTCAGTCCGGTGATATTCCTTTTGTTGTTCAGTATTTCCGCTCTTTTTTCCCAACCGAAGTTCGAGCAAATCTCTCTTCCCCAGCCCTGGCAGTCTGCAACATATCAAACGGGTCCATTGCCATCCGGGGGACTCTATATGACGATAAGGGCAGAGTCGACGTATACTTCTTATGGGTCAACAACCTGGGAGAAAATGTATTATTCCCGTTTCCCGGACTTAAACGCATTAGATTCTTTTCGCCTGCTGCCAATAACAACCTTGAGTAGCGCTGATTACGATGGCGGAGGATCGTGGGACTATTTACAGTATTCAATTTCACCCGGCGCGGATACCACAACCATCTTTTATAGCAAGCAAGAGGTCGATAATATTATGAGCGACGCAAATCCGCCGGTAGGATGCGTGCTTCGTCTTGCGGAAACCTCGGGGATGATCGATACACTGTACACGCTGGATGACGCAAAAACTCCCTTCGTCTTTCGCGACAATCTCGGCAGAACAAACATTGTTTATGAATCAGTCCGCAAGGAAGGACTTCAATCCATGGATGGTTTTGCGAGGTATAAAGCTGCGGTTTGCGGTGCAATGATATATCCATTCGGTTACGCAGAGCTAACCGATCCCATTGACAGCGGTTATTTTCCCCAGGTGCGGATCGATACGGCTGGTGTGCAGCATATCTTCTATTTCACTGCGCCGTTGTCGTACAGCAAATCCTACTCCTTAAAATACGCTACCGGTTATGGCGGGAATTATGACACACTCGGTCTTTTGCGCGATAGCTTGCCGCTCGATTTATCTTCCGAAATACCGGTGGTCAACGTGGCTTTCAGTGTCAGTAACGATGGCAGCCGGATCCATGCGGGTTGGTTTGATCCTGCGTACGGTATCTATTCCCTGCAATATGATAATACGGGCATTCACATCGACTCGATAAGAACAACTCCGAACGCTACCCAGTCCACCTTTTTATACAATGAGGATAATAACAGCATATTCGTTTTTTGGATTGCACAAGATTCACTCCGTCAGTACCATAGATATTACTCGAACAATATTAACCATAACTTGTTTTCGGAAGTAAAACAATTGCCGAATACTCTCAACCCATGGAACGGCAATTTCTTCCTTGATCCCACGACACGACTTCCAGATTTCGTTTATCTGACTCCCGATTCCGGATTTCACTTCATCACCGATATTGAGGGAGGCACAGAGGCGGGATTTATCCCTGTCCCTGAAGCGTACTCACTTATGCAATTTATCGTCGATAACGGGAAGAATATTTATGCACTGTATGAGGATGTTTCAAGCGTTAGCCATCTCATCCATTTTTTCAGCATTTCAACCGGAGTGTCAGCCAGCAGATCAACTATGCCTGCGTCATTTTCATTATCACAAAACTATCCCAACCCGTTTAACCCAACTACGATCATTAATTATCAATTGCCTAATGAATCTTATGTACGCCTCTCGCTCTATAATGTTCTAGGGCAGGAGGTGAGAACATTGGTGAACCGAGATGAGCAACCGGGAGAGAAATCGGTACAGTTTGATGCAAGTTGGTTGTCATCGGGTATTTATTTCTACCGACTCGATGCGACAAGTGTTAACGATCCATCAAGGGTTTACTCACAGACCCGGAAGATGGTGCTGATCAGATAATTATTCTGAGTATTTTGAAGCCCCGCCATGTTGTTGTGACGGGGCTATATTATTATTTTATATTCCAATAGAACAAGGATGGATCATACAATTTAAGTTGTCATTTCTTTTTAAAAAGAAATGACGAAAGAAAACTTGGCTGCAGAAACAATGACTGACCACCTTTCGCCTTCGGCGTGTCCCCTCCTTTTTTTGAAGGAGGGGAGTAAGGGGTGGTCCGAACTCTCCCGTCCCGTCAAATCAATTGTTGACGGGACGGGCTCAGACAACGTTTGTTTTCAATCTATGCGATGCAATTATTCCGGGCGTCATTGTTTCTCAGGCCATTCATTAGTACATTTAAATCGTATAGGTATTGAATTCTTGTCGAGTGCCCGAACCCTTACCTGGAAAAGATTTTCATTATCGATGAAAATTGTACGCCTTCTCCCGCTCCGGCCCGCCCCGCCCGGACGGGCAGGGAGAAGAATTATATGCAATTTCAGTCATAGAAAATCCTGACGGGATGAGGGTCAAAATATTGTAAAAATTTCCCTTGCTTTTTTAACTAAAAGTCCTTATATTATATATAGCATATATACTGTAATATCATTATTGGCGTTTACGGGGCTTTTTTCTTAGTTGAACGAGATTTATCTCGTTCCCGATGAACAATCCCCTTATTTCAACGAAATAAAACTTATTTGGCTAAAAAACGAAATGAATTTCGTTTAGCACGATTGCTCGTTCCACCGCTCCGGTGGGGAATGCGGATATGACGCTCCGTGTCTAACAAAAAGTCGGCGCAGAGCGCCACTGTTCTCATTTCTGCGGAGACCGAGGAAACGAGACATGATAAAATGAGATTAATGTGAGACACAATAGCGACAAAATGGTGACTTTGTGGGGACAAAATGAAGACAAAATAGGGACAAAATGGGGACAGAATGGGGACAGAATGGGGACAGTAAATCAGTAAAAATCCATAATCCGGTACGTTTTGACCAATTGTAAAAAAAGTGTCCCCATTTTGTCCCAAAAGTTTTTTGAAGCACCGAATCGCTATCCAGTCTCACGTGGTGGCATAGAGCTTGGTTATTGGAGCCATCAATGCGGATTGTTTTCTACCCACGCAATTAGTATATTTTTTCAAATCGATCACCGGCACAGTCACCTGATAATTTTGAATACGAAAAACGCGACAAAATACCTTACACTGATATTGATCGGGTTTTGCGGAATGCTTGTTACACATTTCGTAATTCTTTTATTGTTAGGATTCGGAGATACCGCGAGCGCTCACGTTCCCTACTATTCACTGAGCTATCCGGTGGTATACGGTGTGTTAGGATTTATCTTATCGCGCAGGCAATCAGATTACGGCGTATTCAACGCGTTGGCGCTTTGCGCAATCCCATGCCTCTATTGGATTGGGATCATATTACATGATAAAGTTTTTCCCATCGACCATGTTTCGATCTACGATAGCAGCGGGATGCTGCTCGTGATGCCGATGACCGTTGCGATCTCAATGGTTGCGATGATTATCCCTTTGAGAAAAAAAACCGCAAACGGGCATTAGGTCATTAAGAATCGATTTATAAATCAAAGCATCTAATACTATAACGAGCAGCGGTGAAAGCGACGGACACAGGCGAAGATAAGCTTATCGAAAAGGCGAAAGCCGGCGATGAGGAGGCATTCCTCGCGTTAATGCGCAGGTATGAAAGCACAGTGTATAATTTTTCCTTTAAAGTATGCCGCGATAAAGAGAAAGCCGTAGATACGGTGCAGGATACATTCATCAACGTGTTCCAAAAACTGAAGCAATTTGATAAACAATCCAAATTTTCGACGTGGCTTTACAGTATCGTTTCCAATAATTGCCTCATGAAACGGCGGCGCGGGAAAATGGCTAAAGCGCTCGTCAGTTTTGAAGAACAATTTAAAGACGATGACGAATTTCATCCGCCCCCGCCGGTTGAATGGAAAGTCACTCCGCTCGATGAAACATTATCGAAGGAATTACGCCGCGAACTCGATGCAGCCATACTCAAACTACCGGTTGAATACCGGATTGTATTCATCCTTAGGGACATCGAAGGTAAATCAGCCGAAGAATCAGCCAAGATTTTGCACTTATCTGTTCCGGCGGTTAAATCGCGCCTGCGGCGTGCGCGGGTATTTCTCAGAGAACAACTGAACGGGTATATGACGTCATGAAAAACAAATTAACAACTTGCAAAGATTTATTTGAACACATTTGCGAGAATCTCGATCAGAAATTGGATTCCCCGGAATGCAGAATGATTAAACTGCATTATGAGCAATGCACGAACTGCAAAAAATATTTAACAAGTCTTAAAACCACGATAGGGTTATACAAATCATATCAAGCTCCCCAGCTTTCACCGAATCGGTTAAAAACGTTAGAACGAGCTGTCATCCGCCGAAAATAGCTGATCCATTACTTCAAACATGACGAGGGGACGAATTTTGTCGTTTTTGAATCTTATTCTAAATTCCCGCATCATATAATCTGATACCGATAAAATATTTATCGATTAATAAATCAGAAAATTTGAAAGGGACATCTCGATGAAAATAAATATTGGATTAGGCGATAGAATAGTTCGCATTGCGGCAGTGATGGTTATCGCAGCATTTATGCTCTTGGGTAAAGTTGAAGGGGTAACCTTGATAATCCTGGGAGCGGTTGCAGTTATCTTACTTCTCACGAGCATTGTACGATTTTGTCCGCTCTACATGGTATGCCGTACTTCCACGGATAAACAATCCTGAAGAAGGAGAGCTTACGAGTTATTCAATGAAAGGGTAATTGTATGCGTTATGGCATATCGAAAAAAGTAAACATCAAATTTGAGGATGCGGTAGAAAAAGTGACGAGTGAACTGAAGAAGGAGGGGTTCGGTGTTCTTACCACAATCGATGTAAAGGAAACACTGAAGAAAAAATTGGATGTGGATTTTAAAAAATATGTTATCCTGGGGGCGTGTAATCCTCCCATTGCCTATCAATCGCTGCAAGTTGAAGAAGAAATCGGTTTGCTGCTTCCCTGTAATGTGATCGTTTATGAGAAGGAAGGGAAGACCGGCGTTTCTGCCTTCGACCCGATAACAATGACGTCAATGATTGATAACCCTGCAATCAAACCGATCGCGGAAGAAATTAGCGCCAAACTGAAAAGGGTAATCGACGCGATGTAACAATCATGAGGAAGATCCAACGATTTATCTGATTTTATGCTCCAAAATTCGGATCAGTTTCTTCCTCGGCGGATTTCTTTTCTTTTTGCAATTCGTTCATCACCCTCATTTGTTCGGCTTTTTCAAAAATATCTTCCCGTTCGATGTGCGGAGAGCGGAAGAGCAGGAGTTGGACATATGATGAGAAAAATTTTTCGGTCGCTCCCGCTGAAAGGGAACTGATAACCAGTTGATATAACGTACCGATACCCAGGAGAATCGCGCATGCTTGTATGATTGCAAGAAAATGAAATTGATTGGCGATACCTTCATAGACGAGCAGGGAAATACTCCAGATACCCCATATAATCATTGCAATCCCGCACCAGGCTGCTATTCCCCTGATTAATACTTTAGAGCCGGTGTTTGCTTGCGATGAAAAGAATGCCTTGAAGGTATCCCCTTTTTGCAGGAATAGAAAGAAAGCGATTACACAGACTATAGTTAATTCTATCATGTCAACGCAGGTTTTCGCTTCGAACGGTTTTGAGCGGGGACAATTTTAGATGGGGTTCCGCTTGATCACGACGATGGTCATATCGTCGAATTGCGGATGATGACCGATGAACTTTTTCACCGCCTCAAGGATAGCGTTCATGATTTCAGCGGCAGATCGATTTTTATTGGCATGGAGAACTGCGGCAAACCGTTTCTCGCCAAACATCTCTTTGCGCGCGTTATTCGCCTCTGTGATACCATCCGAATTGATCACAAGCACATCGCCCGGCGCAAACATCACTGACTCCTCCTGATAGATATAATCGGGCAATATGGAAACAACGATCCCTCCGGTTTTTAACCTGATCGGAGGGGAATTATTTTGGAAGAGATACGGATGATCGTGGCCCGCATTGCAATAACATAACTCATGAGTTTTGTTGTTCAAAATGCTGAAGAACAGCGTCATGAATTTATCAGCGTTCGTGTTATGATGAAGGAGGTTATTGGCGCGTTTAATCCAGGCTTTGGGAGTAAGATCCGGCAGCGCCTGCCCGCGAAGAGTTGCCTGAAGATTTGCCATGAGGAGCGACGCCGGCAGTCCTTTCCCGGAAACATCTCCCAGGCAGATGGCGGTATGCTGATCATCAATCGGGATAAAATCAAAATAATCACCGCCAACTAATTGCGCGGGAATACTGGTGCCTGCGAGATCATAACCGTGAATGACCGGAAAGGTTTTTGGCAGCAAGCTGAGCTGGACTTCGCGCGCGGCAAGAATATCTTTTTCCATAGCGATCTTCTGGCGTTCGGATTCGTAGAGGCGAGCATTTTCTATCGCTATGGAACTATGAATCGAAAGAGCGTCGATGAATTTTTCATCGTCGGTGGCAAACGTGCCTCTAATTTTGTTGAGTAATTGTACCACCCCGATGATTTTTCCTTCTTTGTTTTTCATCGGCATGCAGAGGATTGATTTTGTATGGTATCCGGTTTTTTCGTCGAATTCGGGATCAAATCGATTATCGAGGTATGCATCGACAATGTTCAACGTATCACCGGTCGCGGCGACATAGCCGGCAATTCCTTTTCCGATCGGAAGCCGGATCTCGACTATTTTTTCTCCTCTTAATATTTTCGACCACAATTCTCCTTTTTCCTCATCGATGAGGTAGAGGGTTCCGCGGTCGCCATCGACGATCTTTAACGCAGTATCGAGAATGATCGTCAATAATTTATCGAGATTCAAGGTTGAGTTTAACACTTTCGACGCTTCGATCAGTTGTTTCAGCTTATCGAATTCATGCATCGACCGTTCCGTGTTGGTGACAATTTCCTTGACGAAGTGGTAATTCAACGCGCGAAGACGGACACTGAGCAACTGAAGCAACCTGATTGTGAACGGAGGACATTCTTTGATCAAAGTTTCAAACTCTTGTTTATTAAGCTCAAATGTTGTGCAATTTTCGATTGCCGTGACGGTGGATGATCGATGTCTCCCATCGATTAATTCCAACTCACCGAAACAATCGCCGTGGTGGAGCAGGGCGAGAAGTGTTTCTTCGCCGTATTTTGTGCGTTTCGTTATTTTAACGCGTCCCTCGGCGATTAAATAGAGACAATCACCAATTCCATCGTCCCGGAGGATAACTTTCTCCGCGGGATAATTTCGCTCGACGAGTTTAGTACGGATTAACTCGAATTCTTCGTTATTAATGTTTTCAAATAAAACATTATGCCGGAGGCGTTCTAATATTTTGGTTTGGTTGATCAACGTGGATGAACGACAGATTAATTTATATTTACGTTTTTGGTCAAGTGCTTAGATTTTGAAGTGCCGCGATATTGCTTGCAATTCCCCATTTTCATCTATCACCGAACCCCAACGTTTCGTGATAAGAGTGTATATAATATAAATAATCGGAACAAAATCCAAAGTGTGAATATGATAAAACAACTCCTATTATTATCCTCTGAAATTCTTCGTTTTTTGTTGAATTAATGGATATTTTCGGAGAGTCAACTTCTATTATTCATCAATCCCGTGTCTTCTTCTTCAAGGGAGGATTAGATTCCCCCTTGAGGAAATATACTTTTTACCGATCGGAAATACGGATTGTTGCCCCTGAAATCAATCGGCAAGGGTAAAAAGAATTTGCTTTTTAATCGAATTATTTCGATATTCATAGAATTAAATATGGAGAATTAAAATGGCTGAAAATGAACTATCCACAGAACTGCTCACGCTTTTTAAAGCCCTGGCGGATAAAAACCGTATAAAAATTATCGGTTTGCTTGCGCAACGGCCCCATGCCGTCGAGGAGCTTTCTCAATCGCTTAATATCGGCGCATCTACGGTATCCCATCATCTCTCTATTTTGGGAAGGACAGGTCTCGTTGCGGCAACGGCGAGAGGGTATTATAGTATCTATGCGCTAAAAACCGGTCCGCTCGAGGTAATGGCAAAACGGTTATTACAGAGGGAGAAATTACAAAATCTTGCCGCTGAAACGGGCGTTGATGAATATGAACGAAAAGTACTTTCCACATTCATCACACCCGAGGGAAGAATTAAAGCATTTCCGATGCAGGAGAAAAAATTATTGGTTCTCCTTCGGCATGTTTTAAAGGAATTTCAACCGGATGTACGCTATACCGAGAAAAAAGTCAATGAGATACTTGCGAAATACAATAAAGATACCGCATTGCTTCGGCGAGGGCTCGTTGAATACAAGTTCATGGCGCGCGAAGGCGGCGGCGGAAAATACTGGCGTATAGATCAGTCGCAATAGGCCGTAGTTTTCATTAACCACTTATTAACCCACAATGAAAGGATGAGTTATGACAGATAACAAAAATGATCATCGTATCGATTACATCGAATTTAATGCAACGAACATTGAAGCAACGAAAAAATTTTACTCCGCCATTTTCGGATGGATATTTACCGATTATGGTCCTGATTATGTGAGTTTTAAGGATGGCAGAATCAACGGGGGATTTACGAAGGTCGCATCGATTAAGACGTCTAATCCGCTTGTGGTGCTGTATTCCAAAGCTCTTGAAAAATCACTCGCGGCAGTATCTGCACAGGGCGGCAAAATCACCAAGCAGCCGTTTTCATTTCCAGGCGGGCGGAGGTTTCATTTCCTCGATCCGAATGGAAATGAATTGGCTATTTGGTCGGAGAAGTAATATCTGAGCATGAGTTCAAGGCACCGCAAACATCATCAGTCTATAATTTTAGGTAAGGAACCCATCCTTCACTGTTACAGCTTGTGGATTAATCTCCTCGAACAAGAACACGAATATCTTATCGTACAGGAGATCATCTCGAGTGGAGAATTTGGAATGATGAAGATTGAAAAACACAAAGAGATAATTCATAAAACGGACGAGTCCTTTCTTGAACCTTCTCAAAATTTACACAATGGTAATAATAAATCGAGCGACGTTTTAGTTTCTCACAATAAGGAAGAGTATTCTAAGATTACCGAGGAATGTAAAAAGTGGGAACAACGCCTCTCCGATTCACCGCTCGGTAAAACGGAACAAAACCTTGTAGTATATTATCATGATCTTATTGAACGATTTAACGATTGGTTTACAATGCACGAAAGCCATATGATTTAGGCCTTAGTACGCTCGGTTTTGGAATTATGGACTCCATCATGAACTTTCTATTATTAAGGTGGCATTATATGTACAGATGTTAAGATTGAAAATTTAATCTCCGACCCCCTCAAAAAATAATATTCTGATGCTTGATTTTCTCCCGTTTTATCCTACCTTTAATAATAGCGGATCGGAACAAGTTTGATGGGACGAAATAGGTTTTTACAATGGCAGCATGTAATTTTAATCGCTGCCTGGTGCATCAATTTCAATAGTACCTTTTCCAGCTATGGTTTTTCACAGCAGGAAATGAATGAGGGAGACAACCCCAACGCGCGTTTGCAATGGTTTTACCGCCAGCGAAGCTACCCGAACGACACAATGAAGCAGGGCTACTTGCTGGAGGCATACGCCAAAGCGCAAGAAATCAAGCAGCGCAAAGATCTTCGTCCGGTTTCGACTCTCAAGTGGATACCAGTCGGATTACCTTCTACGGGTCCAAATGATGGACGGGTGCCAGCCATTGCTCTCGATCCCACCGATACCAATATCGTTTATATCGGGGCTGCTGATGGCGGTGTATGGAAGTCGACAAATAGCGGTGCTGTGTGGATTCCCCTAACCGATTATCAACCATCATTAGCGAGCGGTTCACTTTTGGTGGATCCAAAAAATCCCTTGGTGATCTATTATGGAACCGGTGAACCGTATAATTCAATCGATTCATATGGCGGCACAGGAATATTAAAAAGCACTGATGGCGGGCTTTCCTGGCTTTCTCCTGTATTGACGAATGAAAAAAGAATAACAAAAATTGCTATACAACCCGGTAATTCCAATTTACTTCTTGCTTCCACATGGGGAGGAGTTTACCGATCAACAGACGCCGGAGGTACATGGACCCGCAACTCAACGATAATCGGGAAGGGCTGGGATATAGAATTTGATCCTGTAGATTCCAACATCGTTTATGCCTCTGCGAATAATGAATGGAAATCCATCGACGCGGGTATTTCCTGGAATAAAATCGATAACGGATTGCCGCCTTCGTTTACCTACCGTCGCGTAATGGCAATTTCTCACTCTAACCCCTCGGTTTTATATTTGTTTTTTCAAACCGGCTTTTTATATAAGAGCGTGAACGCGGGTGCTTCCTGGTCCCAGGTTACAGTTCCGCAGAGTGTTACCGGCAACCAGGGCTGGTATGACCTCGCAGTTGCTGTGAGTCCGATAGATTCAAATAGAATTATGATCGGCGGTGTTTTTACATATTACAGCAGTGATGGCGGCGCTTCCTGGACGCAAATCGTGAACGGTATACACCCCGATTGCCATTCCATCGTTTTCGATAAAGGCGGCGCGATTGTTTATCTCGGTCACGATGGCGGAGTCAGTAGATCCAACGACAGTGGTTCGACTTTTATTACTATCAATAATAATCTGGCTATCACTCAATTTTATTCACATGGCCTGGATCAGCTTCAACCCACTACTATCTGGGGAGGGAGTCAGGATAATGGTTTGCTCAAATCAACGGATATGGGAATCGCTTGGTCAACAAAATTAGGCGGCGATATCGGAATGGTTTCCGTGGATTATAACAATTCCGATACCGTGTATGCAGTGATGGCGATGGGGAAACATTACCGAACGTTTAATGGCTCGCGGTTTTTCCCCATAGATACGGGCATTACGGGTAATAGTATGTTCATCACGCCATTGGCAATGGCTCCGGATTCATCGAATATTCTTTATACAGCGACAAATGCAATATTCAAAACAACCAACCGGGGATCGTCCTGGAATGCAACAGCTTCAAGCTATCCGTGGGGAGTACTTCTCGTGTCTGAGATCGCGATTCCTTTCATTGCGTCTCAAACTATCTATGCGGCGGTGGATGCTTCACTCTATCGTTCCACCGATGGAGGCGCAACGTGGTCAATCTCCTATTCAGGCGTGCCCGGCAGGATTATTACATCCGTTGTTCCACATCCCACGACCGCAAATACAATCTACTTTACCACATCGGGTACAGGGGCTAATCATATTTTTAAATCGATTGATTCGGGCGCGACATGGAACAGCATCAACGGGAATTTTCCATTAAACTTGCCGGTTAGCAGTATCGCTATCGATTCATCAAACGATCAGAATCTTTACATCGGAACGGATCTCGGAATCTGGAACACTGCCGGCAGCGAATCAATCTGGATGAAGGATGACGGTTTCCCCAATGTTGCCGTGCTCAAGCTGGGAATTTCATCGGATAATTATCTGGTTGCTGCCACTCACGGTCGCGGAATGTTCAAGGCGCGTTTTGGGAGCAATGCATCTTCATTTATAACCGTAACTAAGCCGAATGGCGGGGAGAATTGGTTTGCAGGCAGTATTCAAACGATATCGTGGTTTCAAAGCGGGGTATTTTACGTCAAAATTGAGTTGTCAACCGATAGCGCAGCGACATGGACAACTATTGCAGCATCCGTTCCGGCTTCGCCCGGAAATTATTCGTGGACTGTACCTCATATTTCCACAAGCAAAGCGCTCATACGCGTCAGCGACGCCACGAATACAGTTATTAACGGCATCAATAAGAACATTTTTACAATTGTCTTTCCATCGATAACCGTAACATCGCCTAACGGGGGGGAGAGCTGGAAAGGGTGGAGCGATCACTCTATCATCTGGACAGAACAAGGAATAACGACCGTCCAGCTCGAATATACAAGTGATCATGGGGTCTCGTGGAATCTTATCACCGGCGCGGTAGCTGCATCTCAGGGGAGTTACCTGTGGACGGTGCCAAACACTCCATCAACTCAGGCGCTCGTGCGGGTAAGCGATACATCTTTTTCCGCTATTAACGATACGAGCAATTCAGTATTTTCCATCATCGGATCACCACCAATTATTTATACTAAAGGGTGGAACTTGGTTTCTATACCGGTTAAGGAACAGGGCCTCGCATCACAGTTTTATCCGCTGGCAAGCTCGAAATCATCATTATTTAATCCATCGCTGGGCTATACGATAGTCGATTCAATTTATTCGGGTCTAGGTTATTGGGTTAAATTTCCGGTCATCGTTACCGATACTATTCCGGGGGCAGAAAGTCTTTCCGATACGGTCAGTATTTCTGCAGGATGGAATCTCATAGGAGCGCTTGGGGTTCCCATACCACTGACCGACCTGACCACCGATCCGCCGGGTATGATCTCAGGGGGTGCGTTCGAATATAAACATGGTTATGCACCCACTGATACATTGAAACCGTATCAGGGGTACTGGGTCAAGTCATCGGGAAACGGAACGTTGATACTTCAAAAACAATAAGGGGAATTCTCAGTACCAGTCGTCCTCTTCTTCAGGGACCTGGATATTCAGCGTCATGGGTTTCCCGCTTCGAACGATTTCAACCGGGACATTTTTCCCTTCGCGGTCGCCGAACGCCCTGGTAATTTCGTTGATGTCTTCGGTTTCGCGGTTATCGATTTTTGTAATAACATCGCCGGCTTTAAATCCCGCTTTATCGATCACGCCGCCTTTACGGACTTCCGTGATGAGCACGCCTCTGCCGTCCGGAACGCCGAGAAAATCGCCGAGTTGCCCTGTCAGGTTCTGGAATGTTACGCCGCGCGGAGGAAAGGAATGCCATGTGTGATGTGAAAATATATCGCCGATCCAGTTAAAATCAAAATTTGCGTCGGAACTAAACTCAGAACTTTTCAGCCGATCCACTTTAGCGGTAAGGGTTTTCTTTTCCCCGTTGCGGTAAAGCTCGATTGTGACTTCAGTGTACGGTTTAGTGTGCCGGATAGCGTCGGTTAAATCCGCGTCGTCTTCAATTACGGCGTCGCCAAATTTCACGATAACATCCTTGCGGCGGAGACCCGCGTCATCGGCGGCGCTGCCATCAACAATGCCGTTAATATACGCACCCCCGTCAACCGGCAGGTTGTATTTTTTTATGATATCCCGCGTTACGGTCTGGCTGTAAACGCCAAGGAAGCCCTTTTTGGATGACTGTCCATAGCCGCTTGCCGGCGCCAGACAAAAAAGAACAATGGCAGCTATGATGATATACGAGAATCGTTGTTTCATTGTCACTCTCCTGTACGATATTTTTGTTTTGGGGAAAAATCTCTGTACAGTAGTGGTACGATAATCATTCAAAAAAGATTCAATTGAAGAGATTACCGGAAATGGAAAATTTAAATAGAAAATGAGGAAGTGGCTTCAGAGTTGAATGATGTAATATACTGAGAGCATCGAAAATTGTCAAGTGTCTGTTTTTTTCCACAATAAACCTTAACATTAGTTGCTTTTTCCTATTTTATTCTTCGGCTGTTAAAATGTGTCTAATTTTGAATTTTCATTCTCCATTAACTATATTAAATAACGTTTTTTTTCTAGTACAATAAAATTTCTGATGAAGCGTTTATTTACTATTACTTGTATATTTTCGTTCCTATTAATAGTTACAGGTTCTTTGAGAGCAGGGGCTCCGATTGGACCAACTATTCCGGATGACAGCACAGGCGCTGCCGGAATCTCGCCCAGCGCCGGCGGAGAAGACTCCCTAAGATGGTATACCATGTTCAGCAACATTCCCGGCGATTGGTTGCGCTACTACCAAAACACGTTCAAGACGGAGAATCTCCCGGCAATTGCGGGCATGGCGGCTCTCACCGGCGCTCTGATTGCGACAGATGATAGAACATGGGATTACTCGCACCGGCTTTATCATTCTTCCACACTGGCGTTCAATCTGAGCAATAACATTCAATATCTCGGCGATGGAGTTCCACAATTCGAACTGGCGGGCGCGTTTGCACTCTACGGTTTTGCTGGACACAATCAACGCGCGTTACGGACAGCGAGCCAGATCGTGGAAGCTATCCTCTCGACCGGCGGAGTCATTCAGGTTATCAAACACGTCACGGGAAGGCAGAGTCCTTATGTTTCCACGGAGCCACGCGGCGAGTGGGCTTTTTTCCCTAATCAGATAGATTACCATAAACATGTGCCCAGTTACGACGCCTATCCCTCCGGTCACATTGCCACTACAATTACAACCATAACCGTGGTGATGGATAATTACCCTGAGTTGTATTGGTATCTGGTTCCGGTCGAGTACATCGCTATCACCGCAATCGGCGTGAGTATGGCGAATACCGGTATCCACTGGTATAGCGATTATCCGTTGGGGCTGCAATTAGGGTATTCCTTCGCTAAGATAGCCACACATCGCACAGAAGATAACACTTCGACGAACTCAGGAGTATCCGGATCGGGGTTTTCCATGTTCCCCTCCGTGAACGCTCAGGGCGGGGGATTAACAGTTGTTCTTTCGTTCTAAAGTTTTTTGGGAGGGGAGTGCAACCGGACTATTGCTTTTTAAGTAGAATTGGAAAAGAATGCTTTAAACAATCACGGCAGATATTTTAGAAAACATTCCATCAAGGACTATTTCTTTCTTTATATTACCCCCTCCGACTTCGTTATTCAGTTGAGCCGGTTACTACGCTGGAATTCCTTGTCACTTCATGAGTAACATTTTCTTGGAATCGGAATAGGTTCCTGCAACCAAACGGTAAATATATATCCCGCTCGGTAAATTATTGGAATAGAATCGTACCGTTTTGTATCCGGATTGCTGCTGCGTATCAACGAGTGTGGCAACTTCCTGACCTAAGGAGTTATACACTTTCAATGTTACGTATGATGCTTCCGGCAATTGATATTGAATAAATGTTGCCGGATTGAACGGGTTAGGATAATTTTGCGCAAGTGAAAATTTTTGTGGAATCGCTTTAGGATACTGTGGAACCGAGGTCACGGTTGTTACATAACCTATTCCCTGACGCGTACTTGTGGCTATCGTGCTGCCGTTTTGCCAATCGATCTCAATCATTTTTCGCGTGTTCCGGAGAGCAGGCATAAACCCGATGATTGAGTGGGTTGCGGTCTCGATTATATCTCCGCAATCACCGACATAGACATATCTGCCGTCAAGACTGTGCTGCAGCCAGCCGATCTCTAAACAATCATAGGCGCAGCTTGACGCCTGACCTAAGAACGTGTGGTTCAAATGGATGTCGGCAATCTTCTTCGGCGCGGTACCGCTCTCAACGCCGCTCACATCAAACACATGAACGTAGCTGTTAGGGGAATCTATAACATAGAGTTCCCTTTCATCCGGCGAAAGTGAGACACCGTGGCTGGTCTGGCAATTTCCACCAGGAAAACCATCGGTGAAACAACGGCTAATAGTAAAACCCATTTTGGTAAGATCAACCGTGTAGAGAACGTTTCCGGTGGTGATGCTGCCAACCTGAAATCCAAGGAAACCCGTTATGGTGATATACGCGATCGTCCCTTTTCCGTTGACAGTAAATGGCCTGATCCCTTTGAGGAGAGGACCGACTTTTTTAATAATAGTGTTGTTTGTAGTGTTTGCAACATAAAAATAGTCATTGCCAACATTGTAGGGATCGCGATCTCCCATATACAGTCGAGTGCCATCCGGACTTACGATAGTATTATGCGGTCCCGGAGTGGAGGTGTTAATTGTGGCGCCCGTTTCAGTTCCGTCGGATGCGTTGACGAGATACCATTTTCCATCGCCGGAAAGTTCCCCATCAGGGCTATAAATGATTTTGCCATCAGGGGACATCTCGTGGCTATCGACGCCATGCGAATAGCTTTTTGTCCATCCCATGGTATTAGTCAGTAAATTAAATTGCATTATAGAGCCGTTGCCTCGAAAACCGCCATCGCCGCGATAACTGATATACATCATGCCGGTAACGGGACTTACCGAGACCCCCCGTGTGCCCTGCGAAGTGGGAATGCTGAAACTATCGATGAGTTTATTTCCGTTATCGATATCGTACCGGTATAACCATCCATCGGGGAGGACATATTCATAATGGTGGATCGTAGATTCACCGGCGATAATATTCATGTTGTGAGTATTATTCAGGAAATCCTGACTAAATAAAGGAGCATTTAACGATGAAACAGCAAGCCACGATATGATGAGAGGGACTGCAAAAATGTAATTTCTTTTCTGGAGATAATTTTTTATCAACGATAATCCTTTACTGATAATGAACGTACATGTATATAACAAAATATGGAATATTATTATTTCATAGTACCATAGATATGATGGGGATCACAAACCCGGAACATTCATCCTAAATTAATATTTTTTCACGATCGGTCAGTAGAGAGCAATGGCTCATTGATTTTCTTGTAGGTTATGCAGATATTAAACATTATTTTATTTTAATTCATCAATGTAATTTTCCTTTTATCATGAACATTCTGAAAAGAATAGGTTTCATCATATTCATCGTCTCAGCTGCTCTGCACGCTGCAGCAATTGCTCAAAAGATTGATACAACGTTCTTCCAGAATCTTCATTGGCGGATGATTGGTCCACACCGGGGCGGCAGGACAGTAGGCGCGGCAGGAATCCCGGATCAGCCGAATGTTTTCTATATCGGCGTAAATGACGGGGGAGTATGGCGCACTGATGACGCCGGAAGGACATGGAATCCAATATTTGATACCCAGCCCACCGGTTCTATTGGAGCGTTGGCAATTGCGCCGTCGAATCCTAATATCATCTATGTTGGTTCGGGAGAAGGCCTTCAGCGTCCCGATCTTTCCACTGGTGATGGGATGTTCAAATCAATCGATGGCGGAGCGACGTGGAAATATCTCGGGCTCAGCGATGCCCAGCAAATCGGCGCTGTCCTTGTCGATCCTAAAGATCCCAACCGGGTCTTTGTTGCCGTCCTCGGTCACCCGTATGGCGCAAATGAAGAACGCGGAGTTTTCCGTTCCATCAACGGCGGGACAAAGTGGGAAAAAATATTATATAAAGATGAGAACACGGGAGCCATAGCGCTCGCTTTCGATCCGGGGAATGCTCAGATCATCTATGCCGATCTCTGGGCGGCGCGCCAGGGACCGTGGGAGAACGGGGGATGGAGCGGTAAAACGAGCGGACTATTTAAATCCACCGATGGGGGCACGGCATGGACACAGCTTACTAAAGGATTGCCGACCGCAGAGCAAGGTTTGGGCAGGATTGGTTTTGCCATTGCACCAAGCGATCCAACAAGGATGTATGCGCTGGTAGAAGCATCAGAACACGGCGGCGTGTACAAATCAGACGATGGAGGTGCGAGCTGGGTTCAGACAAACGCGGAGGACCGCATCTACGGGCGGGGAGATGATTTTGCGGAAGTGAAAGTCCATCCAAAAAACAAAGATATCATTTATGTCGCCAATACCACTACGTATCGCTCTATGGATGGCGGATCGACCTTTACCGCAATTAAAGGCGCGCCCGGCGGGGATGATTATCATACGATCTGGATAAATCCGACTCATCCTGAAATTATCCTGCTTGCCAGCGATCAGGGTGCGACGATTTCTGTTAACGAGGGGAGAACGTGGAGTTCATGGTATAATCAACCGACGGCGCAACTGTACCACGTTTCAGCGGATAACCAGTTTCCGTACAATCTTTACAGCGGACAGCAGGAGAGCGGTTCTGTCGGAATTGCAAGCCGGGGCAATGACGGGGAAATAACATTTCGCGAATGGCGTCCCGTTGCCGCCGATGAATATGCGTATGTGGCTCCCGATCCCTTGCATCCCAATTTGGTCTTCGGGGGCAAATGTTCAAAATATGATAAGCAAACGGGGCAGGCACAATCGGTTGCACCTGAAGCGATCCGGTCGGGCAAGTATCGATATATTCGGACATCACCGTTGATGTTTTCTCCGGTTGACCAGCATGATCTATATCTCGCATCAAATGTTCTCTTTAAAACTTCAACAGGCGGCGACCAATGGGAGGTTATCAGTCCTGATCTCTCCCGTGAATCGCCGGAGGTCCCCAATAACATTGGCATCTATCGAACCCCTGATCTTACTAAACAAGCGCGCAGAGGCGTCATTTACGCGCTCGGATTATCGCCTCTCGACGAAAATGTTATTTGGGCTGGCACCGACGACGGATTGATCCATGTTACATGGGACGGGGGTAAAAAATGGAATAATGTGACTCCGTCCTCAATCACCTCATGGAGTAAAGTTGCGGGCATCGACGCGGGGCATTTTGATTCGAAGACGGCTTATGCTGCGGTGAATCGTATCCGCTTAGACGATATGCGTCCGCATATATACCGGACTCACGACGGCGGCGTGAGCTGGAAAGAGATTGTTTCCGGTTTGCCTACTAACGGTCCGGTAAATGCCGTGCGCGAAGACCCTGTCCGCAAGGGACTCCTTTTTGCCGGCACCGAGCGGGCGGTGTATGTGTCTTTCGATGATGGTGACAACTGGTTGTCTCTCAGGGTGAATATGCCCGCGACATCTATCCGTGATCTTATCGTTCATAATACGGATATTGCCGTCGCGACGCATGGGCGATCATTTTGGATACTTGATAATATTACTCCGCTGCGTGAGGTAAATGAAGAACTTTTATTAGCGGGTACGTACCTGTTTAAACCGGATGACGCCTATCGTGTGCGGTGGAATCTGAACACCGATACACCGCTTCCTCCCGAAGAACCGGCAGGGGAAAATCCCCCGGATGGCGCGATGATTGATTATTTAATTCCAGCCGGAGTGAAAAATGTTGCTATCGAAATCCGAGATCAGGCGCAAAACGTTGTACGGAGGTATTCTACCAGCGATGTTCCGGTTGTTATCAACGAGAAAAACTTAGCCATCCCGACATACTGGATTCGTCCCGCCGCGAAGCTCTCCGCTGAAGCGGGCATTCACCGTTTCATCTGGGATATGCATTATTCTGCTCCGGATAGTTTTTCGCCGTCGTTTCCAATGACTGCGGTTCTCCATAATACCGCCGCCGAACCGCATGGACCCTGGGTTCTTCCGGGAACATATACTGTAATTTTGAATGTCGACGGGAAAACCTTCACCCAGCCGATCACCGTTAAAATGGATCCGCGGGTGACCATTTCCAATGAAACGCTTCAGGAGCAATTTGATCTTTCCATGGCGTGCTACAAGGGATTGAGCGAACTTCTCGGAGCCACCGACCAGCTAAAGAAACTTCGCAATCAAATTCATAATCTGGTTGGAAAAGTTGACACGCCTGCATTGAAGGACTCCCTTTCCACTCTCGAGCGGAGGTTGAAAGCATTAAAGGGCGACGGCGTCCCTTCCTTAGAAGACCTTGATTATTTCGCCCCCGAAGACGGCAACCCGGTGCGTGAAACATTTAACGGATTGCAAACAAAATTAATTTACTTGATGAGACTGTTGCAAGGCGCCGACGCGCAGCCCACCGCCGTGCAAATCTCCGACGTGAAGAATGAGGAAAAAATACTCCACGCCAGAATGGACGGGTGGAAAAAATTCCAGTTAAACGGGTTGACGGAGATTAATAAGGAACTGGAGAAAAATCATTATGAGAAGTTGAAGTTTTAGGGGGATGGGGGGAAAGTTTCTGAAATTCACGAACTGATTATGACAGAGGAGTCTCAACAAATGCCTTCATACGACGGCTTTTGGGTAGGAGGTAAACATTTAAAAATAAAATTCGTAGCACCCCTTGACGCCAATAATAATTTTTATTAACTTGTCATATTCGATACGGTGTAGGTATCCTAACATTTTCATTTCGACTTTATATAGGTATATAATTGCTTTAAAAGCCCAATAATACCAAAATTCCAAACGAAATAAATTTCGTTGAACGAGATTTATCTCGTTCGCGTTTAAACATCGCATTATTTCATATAGATGAATAAAGATTAATTACGGAACGAAATGAATTTCGTTCAACTTCACCAAAAGAAATATCATTGAAAGAAGTAAAAACATATTACCGGAGAAATCTTCCGCATATTCATTCTGAAAATGCTGTCTTCTTCATCACATTTCGATTGGTGAATTCGCTTCCGGCGGCAGTGGTTGAAAAACTGAAGCAAGAACAAATGATCGAAGAAAAACGCTTGATGGCGATTAAGAATACTCTAAAACGCAGACAAGAACTCAACGCCGGGAGAAAACGATACATCATCCGTTTTGATGAAATGCTCGATCGAGCAAATGATAGTCCACGATGGTTAGGTGATGAGAGGATTGCGGGTCTCGTTCAAAAGAAAATACATTCACTTGATAACGACGCTTACTATCTGATATCGCATTGCATCATGCCGAACCATGTTCATCTGGTAATAGATATTGATATTGTCGATAAACGAAAAATAATTCTCACTAAACGAGATAAATCTCGTTCAACGATAACGCTCCTTGCAAAAATCTTGCAAAAGATTAAAGGAGCTATGGCGCACGAAGCAAACATAATACTTAATCGGAAGGGACAATTCTGGCAGCACGAAAGCTTTGATCATGTCGTTAGGAACGGCACAGAATTGGAAAATATAATATCGTATGTTTTATATAATCCGGTGAAAGCGGGATTAGTTAAAACCCCGGAAGAATGGAAATGGAGTTATAGTATTTACGAAACGTAGAATGAGTTTTATTGCAATCAAAGAAACGAACGAAATAAATTTCGTGGTACACGTTGAACGAGATTTATCTCGTTTGTGCTTAATAACCGCAATATTTTATTTGAATGAATACAAATTAACTACTGAACGAAATGAATTTCGTTCAACAGGTACATCCGGCTAATTTTCTAAAAGAAATAAATTTCGTTCAACGGGTATATATCGCTTAACCCTCAAACGAAATAAATTTCGTTTAACAACTGAGCAACTACTTCAACGATGACTTAATTTTAGGGATGATATCCTTCGAGTAGTAATTACAAACGCCTTTCTTTGCGACCGGTTTAATGCCGAGATTGGTGATGGCTTTTTTTACTTTTGTATCGGATACGGCGAGCGCTTTGGCAATGTTGCCGGCTGTCATTAAATTTTCGTTTTCTGTTTTCATGGTATAATCTCCAGAGTGAAATTGATAATGGTTTTGGTGGAATTAGAGAATTTACTGTTCTTTATAAATACACTACCAACCGTTTCGGCGATGTCCTCGAAGTGTACAAAAACCATCAGAAAAACTGATTGATAAAAATTCACGGTTCTCTGTAGGTTTATTAGACCCCCTGCGATGCAAAAAGCGCATCGCGTCCCCCTCCGAAGAGGAGGACAAGCGCAATGTTATTACTTATTAAAAAAGAACCTGAAACCAACCCCGCCGTTGAACGATAGATCAGTTTTCGGGGTGAGGTCCATTATCGGCGCGGCTTCAATGAAGGCGTCAAACGGAGCATCCTTTAAAAAGAAATCAAGACCAATCGTGCCCCGGACGCCGAGGCGTCCGCCGCCGGAGGTGGAGGTTTTTATTCTTCCTCCAATGCCATAGTAAATTGCAATGTAATCTTCAGTTCTGAAATCGTTGTAGGAATGCCATAAATAATCGGCATGGACATGGAACGATCCCTCGTCGATGAACGACCACGCAAGCCCAACGTCGACAGCGGATATTTGATTCACCCAGAATTTTCCCGATAACCCTGTCGGTTCGCCGACTATGATTCCGACACCGCTGCCGGTTCTTTGAGCCCGTGCAGAATTGAGCCAGAGGAACATGGAAGCGATAATCGTTAGTGTAAATATGAGAACCTTGTTGTATCGTAACATAATTTTTCCCTTATCCATAGTTAACGAATATAATCAAATGGTATCCTTTGTATAACCTCCGTATGCTTACCAGAGTTTCTGTAGTTTCGCGGAGATTACGCAGAACGCAACGCATTAACAATATTTAATCGTGCGGCGCGAACAGCGGGCAAAAAACCACCCACGATACCCATAATAATTGCGAAAATAAATGTTGCAAGAATAATATTCGTTGACATATCGAAACCGAATGCCAGTTCGGCAAACGTATTGAAATTCAACGTGGAGATAACAAAAAATTGCAAAAATGACGCGCCGATTAGTCCGATGATGGAGGCGATTATCGCAAGGAAGATGGATTCGATAAGAAAGGCGGATAAAATATTTCTGCGTCGGAATCCCAGGGCGCGCAGGGTTCCGATCTCTACAGTCCTGTTTGCAACAGAGGCGTACATCGTTATCATCGCGCCGATCATCGCTCCAAAACTGAATATAATAGTTATAGCCGTGCCGAGGACCCGGATGAAAACCGACATGAACTGTGATTGTTCGGCATAGTACGCTTTTTCGTGTTTGATCTCGAGATAATTAATCCTGCGATCCGCTTCGACTTTATCCCGGATCGATTCATAATCGCTCCGGTTCCGAAGGTGTATTGTCACCGAGGAATACACGGGTCTGCCGAAGGCGGGCATCATCTGTTCAACGTCTCCCCAAATCTCAGAATCGAATCCTGTGCTATTGCCGTCGAAAATTCCGACAATCGTCCAATAATTTTGGGCGAATTTCATCCGGTTCCCAATTTCACAACCCTGGAATCGCTTGGCGATGTTTGAACCGATAATAATCTCCGAAGAACCAAATGTTAACATCCTTCCCTGGATGAGCTTGATCCAGGGTCGAAGCTGCAACGATTGAGGAGTGATACCCCGCGTGGTGATGTTCCCCATATCGTTCGAACCTTTTTTAAGAATATTAATTAGAACAAAAAGTTCGTTTGCGGCAAAGGGTTTACCATCGGATGTGACGCCGACTTCAGGATAAGCTTTAATGATCTCAACGGCGTCGCGGTCGATCTGGCTCATTAATTCTGCCGTCGCTGATTTTCTTAAGACCATCACATTATCATCAGAACCGGTATCGATTAAAGTTTTTTCAATACCGTTCGCAAGCATGAGCACTGCCGCAAAGACGAAAACGACAAGCGATAATCCCCCGATAGTCAGGGCTGTAGTCAATCTCCTTGTCCATAAACTGCGTACGGTATAACTGAGTGGTATTTTCATTCGCTATCCGATCTGACGTAGTCCGTCGACAATTTTCATATGGAGAGCTCGGTAAATCGGGAACATGGAAGAAATAACTCCAGCAAGAATCACGGTAAGGACGGCAAATACGATTGTCATCGGTTCAATATTGAAAACAGGGAACCACCCGGGGGGAAGATTACGATAGATCCCCCGGCACGCAGGAAAGGTGACCGCCATGCCAATTGCACCGCCGATACATGATATGAACAATGATTCACCGGCGATTAAACCAAAAATATGAATCGATGAAAAGCCGAGCGTTTTCAATACGGCATATTCCCGTACCCGTTCGCGGGCAGTCATTACCATCGTATTGGTAAGTATGAGGAGGATGATTCCAATAATCACATACGAGACGATATTAATTGCGGAAATAATCGCTCCGGACATCGAAACAAAGCTTTGCTGAAATTCTTTTTCGCTCTGGGTTTTTGTCTCCGCGGGGGAATTCGCAAACAAGTTATCGATTCCGAGCGAGATAGAAGCCCGGTTTGCAGGATTATCGATTTCTTCAATGTACCATCCGACATGGTTCGCCCTTGTGGGCTGCGTTTGTTTAACCTGTTCATTGAGATAATTCCAGTTAAACATCATGGCGGTTTCATCGATGTTTTCATTTTTGCCATGATAGAATCCAACGATTTCCATCTGCCATTTCCCGGGATAAATATCGCCATCGATGTTCATCAGGTCGCCGACTTTTAGTTTGTAATCTCTTGCAGTTTTAAGGCCCACGATACATGCATTCCGCTGACTGATAAATTTATTTCTAACTTCAGGAGTGATTACATACTCAGGATAGACGTCAAAAAACGTTTCCGGTTCAACCGCAAACCTCGCGAAAAACTGGTTTTTATCTATATAAACTCCCGCGAACCAGTTCGCAAACGTAATCCGTTTCACACCGGGGAGTTTCAGTATTTGATCGCGATAAGCAAGGGGCAAAGGATAAATGAATGATACCTTCTGAACAGTCGCGAGACGATTTGCTGCAGATTCCTGGACGCCGGAATTCCATGAGCTTATCACCGTTCGCATCAGGTTGAAGGCAAGAACCGTAACCGCTATCCCGATCACGGTCAGGGTAGTCCGCAGCTTATGCCTGAGCATATTTTTGAGTATGAGTTTAAGTACGCGCATAGATCATTTCCTCAGGTGAGTTCACCTTTATCAAGATGGCGGACAAGATGCGCACGTTCTGCGGCGCGGGGGTCGTGTGTCACCATGATGATCGTTTTTTTAAATTCCGTATTCAGCCGCTCGATGAGTTTTAAGATTTCTTCGGCGGAGACTTTATCGAGATCGCCCGTCGGTTCATCGGCAACCAACAATGTTGGATCGGTAACGATTGCGCGCGCAATAGCGACGCGCTGTTCCTGACCACCGGAAAGCTGTTTGGGATAGTGTTTCATTCTATCGCCAAGTCCGACTACATTCAGCGCCAGCTCTACGTGTTCCCTTCTCTGTTTCTTTGATAGTTTGGAGAGGAGAAGCGGAAGCTCCACGTTTTCAAAAGCGGTTAAGACGGGGAGGAGATTGTAAAATTGAAATATGAATCCCACCGTGCGTGAACGCCATTTAGCAAGCTGGGATTCATTCAAGCCGGACACCTCTGTTCCCGCGATAACTATTTTCCCGTCTGTGGATTTATCGATACCGGCGATGAGATTTAACAGGGTTGTCTTGCCGGATCCGGATGGTCCCATCAATCCGAGAAATTCCCCTTCGGCTATTTCACAGCTAATATTTTTTAGGACAGGGATTTCCATCGAATCCCTCCAGTATGATTTCGAAACGTTCTGTATCGATACTAATGCCATGATCAGTTTTTCCCTATGGTATTAACCGTTAGTTGTCTTGAATTCTTAATTACTGTAACCATTCGTTTACCTATTTGCTGTAATTAACTCACGTTGAAACTATCCTTTAATTTTGACTTTCATCCCGCTTTGCAAATCATCCGTCGGTTTGTTAACAATTTTGTCATTGACGGATACGCCGTTTTTGATTTCAACCAGTTGACCAGAAATCTCACCCGTTTCTACCGGGGTTTCCGTGATGCGATTATCGTTAATAACAAATACGATTCTTTTTCCATTCCTGGTAGTCATGGCTGAAAGCGGTATCGTTGGGATGGGAATTTGTTGTTCCGTATTCGTGATAGTTTGTGTCAGGAAACGCGCCTTGCAGCTCATCTCCGGCAACACATAATTGTCTAACTTATCAAATTTTATTTTGGTCATCACCGTGGCTTTTGCGCGGTCCGCTGTCGGAACTATCTTAGCGACGGATCCTTTATATTTCCGATCCGGGTAGGCGTCGAGTGATATTTCACACGGTTGATTAATTGAAACCTTTTCCAAATTTGATTCGGAGACGTCGGCTTCCACTTCCAACGACGACATATCAGCAAGCGTAACCACAGCGACGCGAGAGCTGGCTCCCGCAGCGAAAGGCGCAACTACTTCACCGACGTCGGCGTTCTTGGTTAATATTGTCCCATCAAATGGAGCACGGATAAAAGTATTTTCCAGATTTACTTTGGCTGCTTCAACTCCGGCTTCTGTGGATGCAATAGATGCAATAACACGATCATAACGAAATTGCCCTGCGTCAACATCAGCTTGCGATGCTAAATTTCTGGCGAACATCTTTTTGACGCGATCGAGCGACTGCGAAGCATCGTTGAGTTCTGCATGCGCCACACCCAGATTTGCTTTTGCCTGTGCAAGGGCAGCTTCCATGTCGGAGCTTTCAATTCGAGCTATCACATCGCCTTTTTTAACCTTATCTCCTTCGCGATATCCAAGAAAAACTAATCTACCCGTTGCTTTCGACGCTACTTCAGCTTTGCGCTGAGCAACAACATAACCGCTTGCAGTGAGGAGTGAACTGCCGGTGCTCGGGGTAAGGAGAGTTACACCGACCGCTTCAACTTCACGGCCTGGAGTCGCGCTGATTTTATATACAATGAAAATCGCCGCGAGGATGACAACTGCAAGCAACCCGAACAAAAGTGGCGATCGTTTCTTCTTCGGTTCGTAACTCGACGGAGCTGGATTTTCGTGCTGAATTCTTAATTTCGAGAGATCTATTCCCTGATTCTCGGGCATGATGCTTGAATAGAATGAATATTATTGAAATTGACGGTATATAAGATAGGAAAAACTAAAAATGTTTGCAAATCAATAAAATTTTCGAGAATGTAGCTAAATATTTTCTGCTCAGGCAATTAGCTTTTATGAAACCGTATCCTGCATAATTTTAATAAACCAAATCAATGAGAAGACTGCAAGTACCGCAAATAGTCCAAATCCAGCAAAAACAGATGGTTCAATAATAATTCCGTCGATCAAGGACCGGGAGGCAGTAACAGCATAATAAAAAGGATTAAAAAGAGCTACTGTTTGTATAACCGAGGGAGCGAATTTTAACGGGAGCATGATACCCGATAATATATAAACGGGTAGGATGACAAAATTTATGACGCTTGCTAAAATTCCGCCGTCTTTAAGAATCAATGATAAGGCGCAAGAAGCGGATGACATCACGATCCCGATAAGCAGTACAAGAATGAACAATAGGATTAATCCTAATAGATGAAATTGTAACCCGAAAAAGAGAGAACAAACAAGCAGGATAAAACTCTGAACAAGGAGGACAAGCGCATTCTCTAAGAGATAACCGAGGACGAGAGAAAGGCGGCTGATCGGTGTAACGCGGTATCTTTCGAGCACCCCTGATTCAACTTTATCGAGCAATCCGAATCCAACGTAGCTTGCCCCGAACAGCGCAGTCATAATAAGGAGACCGGGGGCAAAAAATTGGATTACATTTTCCGATGGAAACCCCGGCATCGTTTTGACTCCGTTCAGAAACGGGGCAAATAGAAGCAAATATGTGAGCGGTTCAAAGATGCCAACGAATACCCAAATCGGTTCCCGCATATGCAGAGTCGATTCCGAAGTTAATAATAAATAAATATCGATGAAATTTTTTTTCATATTTTCATTCCTCCGCGGATTCCCGCATTGTTCTTCCGGTAAGTTTCAGAAATACATCATCCAGTGTGGGTCTTGCAAGCTGAATTGTTTTTAGGGGTATATCGTTTTGATGAACGATGTTCATAATAAGCGGCATCGCCTCGTCACCGTTTGTAACGTAGAATGACAATGCTGTTTCGTTATTTTGGACATTATCGATAAATGATTGCGTTTGTAAAATGTTCATCGCTTTGAGAGCATAATCGGGTCTTTCAAATCCTAATATGATGCTATCTCCCGAAATCTGATGTTTGAGCTGCGCCGGGTTATCAAGAGCGACAATTTTACCGTAATCGATTATTGCTACGCGGCTGCAAAGCATATCGGCTTCTTCAAGATAATGAGTTGTCAGGAAGATTGCCGTTCCTTCCCGGTGGAGTTTTTTCACTTCTTCCCAAACCCGCGTCCTGCTGTGCGGGTCGAGACCTGTCGTCGGTTCATCGAGAAAGAGTAATTTTGGTTTATGGATGATCCCGGAAGCCAGATCGAAGATTCTTTTCTGTCCGCCGGAATAGGTGCTTGCCCTCCTATCTGCATACGATGATAGACCGAGCGCTTCAATTACTTCATTTACTCTCTTCTGCCCGTTACTTCGCTCCATTCCGTATAACCTCGCTTGAAGGAGTAAATTTTCTCTGCCGGTCTGGCGTTTTTCCATTCCTCCTTTTTGACTTACGTATCCGATATGTCCACGTATCTGTCGGTGTTGGGTTTGAAGATCATATTCCACCACTGTTGCATCCCCCGAAGTTGGCGATAAGAGCGTGCAGAGCATTCGCATTGCCGTGGTTTTCCCCGCTCCGTTCGGTCCCAGCAAACCAAAAATTTCATTCTGTTGCACATCAAGATCTATGCCGGCAACTGCTTCAACGTCACGGGCCGTTCCTTTCTCGCGGCTTGAAAAGATTTTTTTTAATTGATGAGTCCGGATAACAAAATTTTCCATTTTTAACGATATTTAGTATATTATTTTAATGAAATATCGATTAAAGCCGTCAATTTTCCAATTACGAAACGCCTGAATTGCCCAACCTGATCAAACACGAGTACTTCTATCATACAAGTACAAATTATAGGTTATTTTTTTCTCCAGATAAATATCCTGCGTATTAGTAATACAATTTCATGAAATCAAATGAGCATTCAATGGTGATACTCGGGATTGAATCGTCGTGCGATGAAACATCCGCCGCTGTGATGCGGGATGGGGAGATATTATCGAATATTATCTCTTCCCAGTTCGTTCACCGGAAATATGGCGGCGTAGTTCCAGAATTAGCATCCCGAGCGCATCAACGGCTGATTGTTCCAGTTGTGGATGAATCGTTGAAGATATCAGGAGTCAACAAAGAAGAATTAAACGGTATTGCCGTTACCTTTGGACCCGGACTTATCGGTGCGCTCCTTGTCGGTGTAAATTTTGCAAAAGCAATGGCGTACAGTTTAAATATTCCCGTTATCGGTGTGAACCATTTAGAAGCTCATTTGTATTCTAATTTTATTAATGATCCAAAACCGGCATATCCTTTTCTTTGTCTGCTCGTGTCAGGGGGACATACTCAGCTCGTGTTGGTTCGAGCGCTTTTTGATCATGAATTATTAGGCGAAACACTCGATGACGCTGCGGGGGAAGCGTTCGATAAAGTTGCCAAAATGCTCGGCCTAGGATTCCCCGGCGGTCCTTATATTGATAAACTCGCAAAGGAAGGAAACCCTTCTTTTGTGAAATTCCCCAGGTCGTTTCTTGACGAAGGAAGTTTTGATTTTAGTTTCAGCGGTATAAAAACATTCATGCTTTACTGGCTTCGTGATCACGGGCTTGCGCCTAAAGAAGGAAAGCCGCAATCGCTCGATCCAAAATTACTGGCAGATTTAAGCGCGAGTTTTCAGGCAGCCATTGTAGACGTGTTATCCGGTAAGATAAGTACAGCCGTCCGTAAATATAAAGTCCGTGATGTTGCAATCGCCGGTGGAGTCTCGGCAAATTCAGAACTCCAGCGCCGTTTGACAAATCTTCAAGAGAAAGAGAAATTCCGGTTGTTTATTCCCTCCATGGAATATTGCACAGATAATGCCGCGATGATCGCAATGGTCGGGTGGATGAGATTCAACATGGGACTCAAATCAACGTATGAACTCAATGCCGTGGCAAACATAAGCTTATGAAGGGTTTTTCCTATACGGTTTTAATATTAGCGGCCATTGCGCTTGTCTTTTACTATCTATTATTCTATGCGCCGAATAATTTCGAGGGAGACCGGATAGTTGTAATATCACGGGGTGAAAACTTTTCTCAAATCACCGATACCCTTGAAGCCAAAGGAGTCTTATCAAATAAATTGTTCTTCGAACTTGCAGCACGGTGGAGGAAATTTACCACCCGCATCCAAATTGGAAAATACCGTTTTAAAAGCGGCATGTCGAATACCGATATACTCGAAGACCTGCGCTACGGAACTACTGTTGAATGGATAACAGTATCCGTGCCTGAAGGGATGACTGCCCAACGGCAGGCGAGGGTATTCAGACGGCACCTGGGAATCGATTCATCGAAATTTATGTCATTTGTCATTAGCCCGGTGCTTGCTAAACAGTTTGGATCGGAGAGCCTAACTCTGGAGGGTTACCTTTTACCGAGCACCTATAAATTTTATTGGCAGACGGATGAACGGGTAATAGTTCAGACGATGGTTCAGGATTTTTGGAAATATTGGAACGACTCGATTGCCGTTCAGGCACAGGCAAAAAAGATGACGCTCACACAGATACTTGCGCTTGCGTCGATCATCGATGGAGAAACCCGTATTGATTCCGAGCGCGCTATCATTGCCGGCGTGTATATGAATCGCATAAAAAAGGGTATCCCCTTGCAAGCGGATCCAACAATTCAATATGTCATTACCGATGGTCCCCGTGTTTTGAAACATGGCGACACGAAAATCCCATCCCCGTATAATACCTACTTGCACCGGGGTATGCCCCCGGGACCGGTTAATAATCCGGGACGCGCATCGATTTTTGCTGCGTTACATCCAAAGAAAGTCCCGTATCTCTATTTTGTGGCTAACGGGAAGGGTGGACATACATTTACGAAAACCTACCAAGAACATTTACACGCTGTTCAAAAGTTGAAAAAAATCCGCGAAGAGCAAGACACGTCGAAAGCTACAGGGAATCAAGCCGGAAAACCTAAATAACGTGGGAATGTTTATCGTGCTGAAAATTGTGGAATACCAAGCAATGGAATAAATAAAAAGGGCAACCTCGCAACGTGTGGATCATCGTTATCATCGTTCACCATATCCACCTTAAGCGGATTTCTATTCACCTACAGTCCCATCCGTCCATCGCGTGATTGCCCTATTTTCTCTAATCGCCCCCTTTTTCACATTGCTGATAATTTAGCTATATTATCCTGTTCGTATCTAATAACAACAAAATAATCAAATAGTTCCGGTGGTTAATAAAATATTTGGGATTGCGCTATTATTCTTAATAATGGGAGGGGGCATCCTGATCCACCTGAATTGCGCAGGGCAGTTTCCCCCGACCTATGGACCCCCGGATACGGTACCTCCTCAAATCATAACTACTTACCCGCTTCCCAAGACTATCAATTTTAACGAGGAAAAGCTCCATCTTGAGTTCAGCAAGTACGTCGATCACCGGTCCGTTGAACAATCAATCTTTTTCTCCCCCAACTTGGGCAAAGTGAAGTACAACTGGGGAGGGAAAGGGGTCGATATAGAATACCGGTCAAAACTCAGACCGAATACCACATATATCATGACCATTGGCACTGATGTGATTGACTTGCATAATAACAGGATGGCGAAGGCATTCAGCTTGCCATTTTCCACCGGCAATAAAATTGATACCGCATCAATAACGGGCAGGGTATTCGATCGCTCCCCCGAAGGGATCATGATTTATGCATTTGACCTTCAGTACAAACATCCCGATACACTTGATCCATCCATCAACAAGCCCGACTATCTGACCCAGACAGGAAAAGACGGCTCTTTCATTCTTCCGTATCTCAAGGTGGGAATGTACCGGGTTATGGCAGTCCGGGATGAATACAAAAACTTTCAATACGACCGGCAGGTTGATGAGTACGGTTTATTGCCGCGTGATGTTGTTCTTACCAATGATAGTTCGCATAAGGTGAATATGCAATTTCGGTTGACGAAAGAAGATACGACGCGCCCGTTTCTTGCAAAAGTATTATCAACAGATAAAAATCATGTCGTCATCCGCTTCAGCAAAGTGATCGATACAACGAGCTTAAAATTGCAGTACATCAGAGTGTTCGATACGCTAACTCAAGCAACACTTGACTTGAAGGATATATCCGTTTTCGGGGATTCTGCAATTGCGGCGCAGCTCATTACTGCCGACCAAGAAAAAGACAAGGGCTACCGGATCATCGTTACCAACCTGCAAGATCTGAAAGGGAATTCCATCTTCCTGAATCCAGGCGGGACTGTGTTTACCGGAGAAAGCGCGCCGGATACCATAAAGCCAAAAGTGAAGATAACAAATATCATTGAAGGAAGTAAAAATGTTGACGCGGGCGATTCGTTTTTCATAGCATTCGATAAACCTATTGTCACATCCATGTTCGAACATGGATTCACAATCACGGATTCCGGAAAAACAAAAGTTGATGGCGCATTCTCCTGGTGGGGATCAACGAAAACGGTGTTCATCCCTGCGCATCCTTACCGTTACAGCATGCCCTATATCATAAAAATTAATCTCGATTCAGTCAGGGATGTCCCCGCGCATAATCATTACAAAGACAGCACGTTAAGTATCCATTTCCAAACAATCGCGCAATCGATTCTCTCAAGTGTTAGCGGGGAGGTTATTGATGAAGCGGCTTCGGCGTCCGGGAACATCGTCATCAATTTGTTTCCGGTCAATGCGGTGATCACGAAAACGAAGCAGCAAATACTATCGAAGCCGGGACCGTTTTCATTCGAGAATGTGCCCGAAGGAACCTATTCATTTTTTGTGTTCAGGGATACGGATGGCAATGGACGCTATACCTTCGGGCGACCCTATCCTTTTCAACCGGCTGAGCGATTTTCTGTCTATAAAGATACCCTTAAACTTCGTGCGCGCTGGCCTCTCGAAGGGGTTGTCCTTCGCTTAAAACCTTAACAGGGTGCTGAAATACCCAATCCGTACCGGGGTTGTCCCCCAAATTATTTTCCCATTCTTCTGAGTCATGCTGTCCCGAAGTGTCGGGATCAGCATCTGTTTAAGTTCAGACCCTGAAACAAGTTCAGGGTGACTCCGCATTATGTATTTCAGCACACTATTATTCTCCCACTCTAATTCCCCTCAATTCTGTTTCTGATCCCCGGGAGGAGTTTGCCGTATCGGGGGGAGGTTGATGATGACTTTATCGGGCACAACCCATGCGTCGGTATATCCTTTCGCGATAATTTTTTTCTGCATATCGTTTGCCGTCACACGATCTGTATAATTCCCAACGCGGACTTTATAATACGGCGGCTCGTATACGATATAAATATATTCATCAGGAAGAAGCGCTTGCAGCGTATCCCGCGCGCCGTTCGCCGCTTCAATATCCTGGGTAAAGAGCACCTGAACTCTGTATCCTGTGACCGTATCGGAGATAACCGCAACGGTTTTAGCGCTGTCTTTTCCCGGGATGGGTTTGCCCGATGCTTCCTGAATGACCGTTTTTACATCTTTATCATAATCGGAGGGATTGAAGTTCTTTTCTGATTTTGCCAGGAAATCATCCAACGATTCTTTCTCCTTCGTCTTTTCGGAGCTTGCGCATCCCGAGAAGGAAAGAATTCCGATCACGCTGAAACATAATAAGAAAAATACAATTTCAGCGGCGCGTTGGCGCCAATATTTATTGATGCGGTACCTCATACACCCAGGCGTCTTTGTAATCATCGGGATACTGCTGGACGATCTGATCTCTGAACGTCCGGGCTTCGTCTTTGACGCTGAATTCGCCGACGAGTACTTTTGTATTGTTGGTCTTTTCATCCTTCAAGGTGAACACGCTTTTGCCAAACCGAGTTCGGGCGAGCGAAGCCCATTGATCCGCTTTATCCGGCATGGCAAAGGCGCCGATTTGCACCGAGAAATTTCCCTTCGGCAACTCATGGCTTATTTGCGTTTCCGGCTGAACGGTTTCGGCCGGCTTTTGTTCGGGCTGCACTTGAGGCGCCGGCGGTTCCGATTTAACCGTGTCCTTCTGTTCCGCGGGGGCGGGAGGGGGCGGCTGTTCGGCTTTTTTCTCGACCTTCGACGGGGGCGGCGCGGTATTCTGATCATTTTGACTCTCTTCGGACGACTTGCATCCCCACAGTAATAGCGCAAAGATGATAGCGGTGATTAGTAAAAATCCATGTTTGTGTTTCATAATTCCCTCAGTTGTTGGTTAGGGTTCGCTGTTGTTTAAGCTTCTTTGATCGATCATACAAACTTCGGCTCTCTCAGATTGTTATATAAAGTAATAACTCACAGGATGTTCCGGATAGATTGAAATATATGATTTTCTCAAAAAGAAACAAAGAATAGTTCTTCCGTTGATATTTTACTTGTTATCCCACTCTCAGATTGCTAGTTCCCCCGGTCTCCGGGGGAATAAAATCCGAGGCGCTCTGCGCCCAATCACTGCCTGACGCGGAGCGTCATATCAGCATTCCACCGCGGGAGCGGTGGAACGAGAGATCCGCGATGGGATGAAGAAAAATAATTCGGACAACGTGGACAGTGCAGACGCGTCCAAGAACTCGGAACTTTCCGACGGTGTTGATCCTTGTGTTGTATTACTGCTCTCTATCGTTGGCGCTCCGTACTGCATTTCTGTATGACGCAGCGTATCGTATCGGCGTTCGCCTGCAAGAATTGGGAAATTGGAAATTTAAAATTATTGGAACAAAATGGGGACACTTTTTTTTCGAATCGTTTAAAACATTCTGAATTCAATATTTTTAACATTTTTCTGTCCCCATTCTGTCCCTATTTTGTCTCCACTTTGTCTCCATAAAATCACCATTTTGTCGTCATTATGTCTCACAATAATCTCATTTTATTTTAATCTTTGATCTCTTTCCGCCGATCTTGGGTGGAATGAGAACGGTGACGCTGTGAGCCGACTCTAGGTTTGATGCGGAGCGTTATGCCCGCATTCCTTCACGGGAGCGGGAGAATGAGAGAAAAGCGGAAATAGCCCCTAAACAGGTAATAATGATAATACAGTACGTATGCTATATATAATATAAGGACTTTTAGTTAAAAAAGCAAGGGAAATATTTACAAAGTGGGAATAAATATTTGGTGATACCAAGTTATGACGTTTTGGGAGGAAAATTGTGACTCCCGTAGGGGCTTTCAATTGAATACCCCTACATTTGCGATTTACGAGTTATTTATTCTCTATCCAACCGCAACGGTGGGATGATTTCACTGTGGAGCAAAGCTCAGGCTTTGCTCACACGAGCCTAACGGACGGTTGGGGCAGTGCAGACCCGTCCAAGACGTCGGAACTGTCCGATAGTGTTGAACTTTACGGCATATCAAAATCCAGTGCGGAGGCGGTATTCCCCCCATTCTTGTATGTCATCAACAATTTTAATAACTTATAACGTTGAGTATGAAACTATTTAACCAATTTGATGATAACGAGGGCAGGGTTAACAAGGCAGAGACGGCCGGAGTATTTTACCATTAATTTATAAAAGGTTTTAATGTTTTTTAAAAATGCAGTATTATTAGCAATGATGTTGGTTCTGTTGGCGGCGGCAGGATTTGCGGCTGACAATTACACATTTAACTTCCTCCGCAACGATGTTAGCGCGCGCGCATCGGCATTGGGGGGTAGTTTTATCACCATGTCCAACGATCCCAACCTCATTTTTTATAATCCTGCGGGATTGGGAACGCTCTCCGGCAGGAAAGCATCGTTCGGCTATTTCAAGAATCTGTTGGATATCAATTCGGGGCATGCAAGTTACGCTACAGAAATCCAGGGACTTGGATTCATAGGCGCTGGGGTTACATACACCAATTATGGATCATTTCAGGAAACCGACGCGACCGGACAGCAAACCGGAACATTCGGCGCAAACGAGGCGGCTTTCAGTATGGGATACGGAAATAAACTCCAGGAAAATTTATTTTACGGCGCTGCCGCAAAATTTATTTATTCCAATATTGCCGGATATTCATCCACCGGCGCCGCCATCGATCTTGGCGTTCATTACGTCGCATTGCCGGGCAGGATCATTCTCGGGGCGAGCGTTGCCAATCTCGGCACGCAATTCAATCCGTACATCTCGACACGGGAAAATTTACCATTAGACGTAAAAGTCGGCATGAGGTTGATGCCGGAACATCTGCCCGCTATTCTTCTCTTCGAGATTCACAAAATAAACGATGCTCAGGATAAATTTGTTAGTCATTTGAACGCCTTCACCATCGGGATGGAATACTCAGCAAGCGAAAATTTTTGCCTGAGGTTTGGATATAATAACCAGCAGCGGCAGGATTATAAAATATTATCTGGATCAGGGCTTGCGGGAATTTCCCTTGGGGCGGGATTGATGGCGCAACCGTATACGTTTGATTATAGCTTCAATTCGATGGGCTCTATCGGGGCGCTTCACCGTGTGACGGTGGGGATAGGGTTTTAAGTTCCGTATCTCTTTGTCGAGTCATCCCGAACTTGGTTCGGGATCCAATAATTATTGAAAAATAGATGCTGATCCCGAAGCATCGGGACAGCATGACTCAAATAATACTTATTGGACGAATCCTTATACTCCTACTATCGAGTCGACAACTATTTGACTCAGATAGAACAACAGCATCCCTCCAAAAACAATCACGGGCGTAATTCTGTTAGTTGACCGGTTTATCTCGGGGATAAGATCGCTCGCTCCAACATACGTCGCCGCCCCGGCTGATAATGCGAGCGCTGTGCCGATCATCGACTGACTGATGTTGGTCATTGCAATTACCACTACAACTCCCAATATTGTTGCAACGCCGATAATAACGGAAGAAATAATCGCGACGCGTTTTGTATGTTTTGCCGCCAGCATGATCGACGCAATGGTCAGCCCTTCCGGGAGTTTATGCAGCAATACCGCAAGAAAAACAAGCAATCCGACCTTAAAATCGAATTGAAGTCCGGCGGAGATTGTCGCGCCATCAAAAAACGCGTGTACGATCAATCCGGATAATGCGGAAATGCTTGCCAGCGGGCTTACCATCAAATCGGTGTGAGTCTCTTCTCCAAAATGTAGATGCCCAACGATGGTGTGTTCAAAAAAATGAAGCACACTGAAGCCAATGACTATATAGAGAGACGCTGCCGGACCTAATTTATCGAAGCTTAACGGGAGGAGATCGAAGAACACGAGCGCAAGGATAAATCCGGCGCTGAGCGCGATGAGATATTCCTGAACTTTCCGGGGCCACTCCTTGCGCAGGACAATAAGAATACCGCCGAGTATTTCAACAGAAGCGGCGATGATACCAAAGAGAAAAATTCGCAGCATTATGGTGGCGGGTTACTTCTTGTAAGGAATTTTTAAATATTCTTCAGCGAATTTATGCGAATCCATATAGTCGGCAATTTGCAGCACTTTTTTATACTGTTCTATGGCGAGATCGCGTTTGGATTGCAGGTCGTAGATCATACCGACTTTTAAATTTGCCATCGCCATAAATCCGGAGGCGGTTTTCGCGTCAAGTTTGCGGGAAAGTTCATCACATCGGTAAAGGCGGGTAAGCGCGTCGTCATTGTGGTTTTTAAACATCTCATAGATTCCGAGATAATATTGCGCTTCTCGTTCCATACCCTCGTTATAGCCGAATTGATTCTTTTTTATTCGTTGAAGGATATCGATATAAATCGTGTGAAATTCTTCCCAGTTGCCCAGCGTTACCTGCGCTTTCCCGAGATATTTATAAAATATCGGATTGTTAGGGAATTTTTTATGCAGCGCTTCCGCAAGTGTCAGCGATTCAGGATATCGTTTTTCATAATTTTGGTAGAGCTGCAAAAGGAAGTACGATGCTTCGTAGTTAGCGTACGCCCCTTTCTCGGATGTAGTTTTCAACTGATCGATTCCTTTCAGTTTGTCGCCTTTCGGAAAAAACATCATCACAGGTTTTACCATCGGGTATTGCTCGGGGACTATTGCGGCGTAATAATTATATATGCCCATTCCCAGGAGAACATCGGAATTATTCGGCGCAATTTTATACATTTTCTGCACAAGTGGCATGGCGGTTCTGCCGTCGTTCGCCGCCTTGATCCAATCTGACCGGTTGGCATAAAGCCGTCCCCGGAATCCTATCGATCCCCCTTTGAAAAAGAGCGCAACGAGATCCTCTTCATTTTTATCGAGCCGTTTATCGCACAGGTCGATTACATGATCGAGCATTTTGATAAATTGTTCGTCGCGGGATTCGTTATCAATATCCAACATGATGTTCCACCATTCCACCATGGCAAGAAAGAAATAACCCGCCGGATGATCGGGATGGGCATTGATCACCGTTTGAAATTCCGACCGCGCATTGTCGAATTCCACATTGTAGATTTGTTCTATCCCCCTGTGGATGTGTGATTCAGACGCCGGATCTTCCAGCCATTGGGAAAAACTATCCGTTCTGGCGAGAAATATCAGAATAATTAAAACGAAAAAATATTTTGAAAACATCGGTATTTGTAAAACTCTCTTCATCGTGTTCAGGGTGTAAATCTGTAATTTATGACCTTCACAAAATACCGAAACATGGATGAAAATGCAAAAAATCAATAAAAAAGCCCTCCCGCGTACAGAGGACGCGGGACAGCTTCCTTACGTGAAGAATTGATCTACCGTTTTGCCCAGGGAAGATGCACACCGGAGTTATAGGCAAAATCGATATCGATATACCGGTTAGGGGCAATGCCCTGGATGCCATTGGTAATTACAAATCGGACCATGTTGCCATCTTGCGTAAGGGCAAAATAGACATTGGTATTGGTGATCGGAACTCCTGTCGTTGTAAATGTCGAAGTATCCGGAATGGGATAATATTGATTCAAACCTGAACCCGCGGTTGAAGCGAATTTGGTTGTCCGCCAGCCGTTGGACAGTGTAGTTGCGCTTGGGCTTTTCAAGAGGGGATCAACTCCGAGGTGACCATCTATCCAGATATCGATTCGTTGCTGCTCGTTATGTGAACCGGTGGATGTGAAATGAAGCGTATCACCCGTGGAGAATTCAAGTCCAGAGGGACCGGGCGCGTCTAATTCCCAAATCCGTTTGTGGAGAAATCGCACTGTTGGTCCCCAGATAATCGTAACGCCCTGGCTCAATGCGCCGTCCTTTCTGACGGTATAGACGATAAATGTATCAACGGTCCCATTGGTCAATCCGGGAACGGTATAACTCGTAAGCTGGGTGCTATCCTGCCCGCTGCGGTGTGAAGCGCCGGTTACGATGATTCTATAGATGGAAAAATCTGTGCTGCTCTGGAATGGCGATTGATCCCAGATGAGGAGGACGGAGCCGTCTTCCGAAAGCGCCCGCAGGTTGCCGATAGGCGCAAGCTCATTGGCAGGTTGAACTACCCCGTTGTCTTTATTACAACCCGGGATGAGAAGGAATATCAATGCGGCTGCAATGACAAAGCTGAAGATGCTGATCGTTTTCATTCTATGGTTCCCTATACTGTGAGTTTCTTATGTTTAATAGACAAAAATCTAAATTGATATGATAACAAAAGCAATAATTAATGGTAGTATAATGAAATTTGGTTTTTAAAACAAGATTGAGAGACTGAGTGAAAAATCAATAAGTGTAGTAAGCGACCCGACTGACTGTACGGGCTGGTCGCCCGATCGGCGCGTTACATATTATTATTCCGCCGGTCGGTGACCGGCTACTACAAAAACATACAATTTGTTACGTAGCTTTTTGAAAATGTTTCATGCAATGAACATCGCAAATTGTAACGGTTGCGATATCGATCTTATAGCTTTCCCGTTAAGTATTTTAATAATGCTCCCGACGCGATTCTTTCCTGCGTCATGGTGTCTCTTTCGCGTACTGTCACGGTTTGATCTTGCAGCGTTTGAGAATCAACAGTAATACAAAATGGCGTGCCGATCTCGTCCTGGCGGCGATACCGTCTGCCCACAGCGCCGCTATCGTCATAAAATACCCGCATGTGGGGACGAAGCTCGTCTTCAATTTTTAATGCGATCTCCGGCATGCCATCGCGATTCACAAGAGGGAAGATAGCCGCCTTCATCGGGGCGAGTTTGGGATGGAACTTCATCACTACCCGTGTTTCCATGGCGCCTTCGGCTGAGGGCGCTTCTTCCTCGTTATAAGCGTTAACTAAAAATGCCATGAACGATCTGCTTGCTCCCGCCGAAGTTTCGATGATGAACGGAGTAAATTTTTCTTTGGTTGTCTCGTCGAAATATTTCAATCCCTTCCCCGAAAATTGTTCATGGCGGCTAAGATCAAAATCGGTTCGATTATGAATGCCTTCAATCTCGCCCCATCCGAACGGGAAATGGTATTCGATATCATACGCGTCCTTGGCATAGTGGGCGAGTTTATCCTTTTCATGGCGATGCCATTGCAGTTTCTCCTGTTCCATGCCTAAATTCACGAACCATTTCATCCGTTCTCCACGCCAGTATTCGAACCATTGGTCGTCGCTGCCGGGTTTGACAAAAAATTGCATTTCCATCTGCTCAAATTCGCGCGTACGGAAAAGGAAATTTTTTGTATTAATCTCGTTGCGGAATGCTTTTCCGATTTGAGCGATGCCAAAGGGAATTTTCTGCCGCGATGCGCTTTGAACATTTGCAAAATTCACAAAAATACCCTGGGCTGTTTCAGGACGGAGGAAGACGATGGCGCTGGAATCTTCAACGGGTCCAACATACGTTTTGAACATCAGGTTGAATTTTCTTGCCTCGGTGAAGACGCCTTTATTGCCGCAGTTGGGACATGCGAGCGATTTGATCACCGCCGCGGCGTCTTTTTCGACCAGGGCATTAAACTCCTGAACTACGGTTTCATCTTTCAATTGCCCTTTAAATTTTTCCGGCTCGAATTCGCGCAACACGTCTTTTTGCTTTTTGACCGATAATTCCTCAAGAAGGATATCTACACGGTATCTCGATTTGCATTGTTTGCAATCCACCATCGGGTCGGTGAAGTTTTCCACGTGCCCGGAAGCTTCCCACACGCGCGGATGCATGAGGATAGCCGCGTCGATACCTTCGATGTTTTTCCTGAAGGTCATTTCCCGCCACCATTGATCCTTGATGTTTTTTAACAGTTCGACGCCAAGTGGACCGTAATCCCAGGCGCCGTTCAACCCGCCGTAAATTTCACTCGATTGAAAAATAAAACCCCGCCGCTTACACAGCGAAACGAGTTTTTCCATCAGGTTGGTGTTTGAAGTATTCTTTGTTGTTTCGGGTTTTCCGCTCATAAAATTGCTGATTATAATAGATAAATTAATGATGAATTTCGGTCATTAGAAATTTTCCTGCTTATGCTTTCGATTGTTGAGGCGCAGTGTTTACCGTTCGTTTTAGCGATGCATTCGGATGCAGGATTAGGGTTTGAATAACATATCCGTTTAACACTACGTGGATCGTCACAAGATGTTCTTTAGAATTCTCGGATGCAATCGCACGGGCATTATATTTATGCACCATCGTATTTAAAACCTGGTTCATTTGCACCGGCAGAATATCGAGGGGGAGCTCGATTTTCCGTTCAACACGCGAGAGATTAGTTTCAGGAATCGGATATTGTTTTTTTTTGAGCCATGTTTTTTCGATCCCGAAATGAACAAGAATCGTATCGATCTCACTATCAATGACGGGTAGATCGGTGTGCCAATCTTTTTGTTCCACAGGTTTTTGGACGATCGGAACGAGTTTCGGTTTTTGCATCATAAATAATCCTATACCCGCCCCGGCAAGAAGAACTGCCATGACCGCTCTTATCAGAATACCGGAATCGAATTTCACCCGTGAATCACTTTCCTTTAAACGCCGGTTTTCGTTTTTCGAGGAATGCTTTTGTTCCCTCTTTAAAATCTTCCGTGTTGCAGCATTCTCCAAATAGACCTGCCTCAACCTTAAGCCCTTCGCTTAACGGAACTTCTAAGGTTGCATTCAGCGCTTTCAATGCCATCCGTATTGCAAGCTGCCCTTTGTTTAAGATTGTCCGGGCAATCGCCTCGGCGGCGCCCTGGAGGTTTGCCAATGGTACCACCATCGTCACTAATCCGTATCGCATTGCTTCCGGCGCATCCATTTGATTTCCGGTGAGAATCATCTCTGTGGCTTTTGCGATGCCGATGATCCGCGCCAGCCGTTGTGTTCCGCCATATCCCGGAATGACGCCAAGGTTGACTTCGGGTTGACCGAATTTAGCATTTTCCGATGCGATTCTGATATGACAAGCGAGTGCAATTTCACAGCCGCCGCCAAGCGCGTAACCATTGATCGCGCCGATCACCGGTTTCCCTAAATGTTGTATCTGATCGAAGATCGCTTGTCCGCCCTCGGCAAATTCTTTTCCGGTGTGGGCATTCAGGGAAGTCAGCTCGCCTATATCCGTTCCAGCCACGAATCCTTTTTCTCCCGCGCCGGTGAGGATAACAACATCGACCAGCGGAGAGTTTTTCAAATCCTTGAAGAGATGCGAGAGTTCATTTTTACATTCTGCGTTTAACGCGTTCAATTTATCGGGTCTGTTGATCGTCACAGTAGCGATGCGATCTTTGATCGATACTAAGAGTGTTTTATAGTCCATAATATTTGTTTTTATGTGAAGATTTCAGGATGATCCTTCAATAATCGGTGAAAACCGCTAACGGTCGCAACCCATTCCTCTTCCAATGCGAACAACGGGAGAGAGGCGTGAAGGAGTAAAAGTGAGTGTAAATATACTAAAAATTTTTGAATCGCAGCGATTAGGGGGAGAGAATTTTCAAAAGTTCCCTGTATTCTGATTTTATGATTAATTTATTTTTGTAAGCGAGCCGGGTTGTTTCAGTTCCGAGCGTTTTATAGAGTTTCACCGACGACGGTTGATATTTTTTGAGCGCTTTAATGTGAAGCTTCACGGTTTTACTATCTCCACGCATAATCGGTCCGGTTAATGAGGCCATAGGAGAGGTCTCCATCGCATTACGTATTGAGGTATTCATCAACGGTCCCATAATGTTATACCACGGCTTTGGAAAAGAGGACTGTTTTGATAATTCTTTTATAATGGAGAGCAGTTGAACCATATACCCGGATGAAAATACACAAAGCGCATGATAGAGAGCGCGTTTGATTTCCGGGATAACAATATAATTTCCTCCCAGCATTCGCACAAGAGATTTAACTTTTGGAAGATCCACTGGGGGCGCATCGATTCCGTAATAGATATTCTTGAGATTCTTTAATGCATCGCGGGACGATAGACTTTTTGGAAATGTCTGGATGGGATGGAGCGCGCCGATTGACGCACCTTTCTTTCTCAACGGTTCTAAAATCTTTGATGAATGCACGCCGGAAGTATGGACTATGAGTGTTTTCTGAAAATTAATCGATCTATGCTTTGTGAGTGTACGAACTATATTGGGAATTTCCTGCGGCGGAGTTGCGATGATGATAAGTTCCGATTCCCGATCTATGTTTATCGATGTATCGGAGTACGATTGCGCTTTGAGAATTTTCGCGCTTCGTTGAGCTGATCGTTTCGATTGATTAACTACAGAGAGAATCAAATATCTCCGACTACGCAACTTCAGCGCTAGAGCAGTGCCAACCCTTCCCGCTCCGATAACGGAGATTTTTGTAAAACGATCTGGCATCAAAGAGTTATCGTTGCTTCAAGATTGCCGCAGAGAGATACCCTACAACGCTGCTTTTATCTCCTGTTATATCGCCGGAGTTCCGGTGATCCAAAATTTTTACCGTATTCCCACCAAGCGATCTTGCCGCTATCATCATTGCAACGATGGGACCTCCGCCGCACGCTTCCGCCTGATCGCGTTCTAAACTCTCCATTAACCGTTCGGGACTAAATGCGGCAACATTTTTAATTACAATCGCATCGTGCATGTTTGCGTCATGAGCAGGATGATAATGAGATAAGTCGGAGCTGGCTACGAGAAGGGCGGATTTTCCTTTCAATATTTCGCCTAATTTTTCTCCCAGCCGGAAACAATATTCCCTGCGTTGATCGCCCATCACGATGGGCAAGATTTTAACTTTCCCAAGGATTTTTTGGATGAAGGGTAATTGCACCTCAATGGCGTGTTCCGCGCCATGCCCATGCTCGGAGATTGATATATTGACCTCTTTCGCAGTGAGTTCGGAGCGAAGTTCAGCATCGACGGATAATACGCCGAACGGCGTCTCATACGCTTTACCGGAATACACCGAAACGCCGTTAAAATATTCCTTGTGGCTCGGCGATATAATGACGATTGTATCAAAGGTTAAGCCCGTCAACAATTTGTACGCAAAGGCAGCCGTTACGCCGGAATATTGATACCCGGCATGCGGTACGATGATGCCGCGTAATGTGCCTTCATGTTCTTCGATGGGAATAGCCGCTAATAAACCATCAAGAACGCTGTCAAGTTCCTGGTGTTTTGCGGGATAGAACGATCCGGCTACTTCGGGTGAGCGAATTTGTGATGAATTCATGATCTGTTTTTATGATTACAGGGAGTTAACTTTCTAACAGATTAAATATGTCGATCAAAACTAACATTCCCAAATTATTTATCTCTAATCTTTATTCACAAAATACATCGGCTGTAAACGTATAAATTTTTGAATCCGGTTTTTTCCAAAGATCTGCCGGACCTCCGGCTTTGATGCTCGTTTCACGCAAGAACCGATCTCTGTCCCACCCGTATTCTACAGCGACCTTTGGGAGCAGCACGCCTTTTTTCCCCGGAGCTTCTATGAGAATACCATCCCTTCCCACCTGAATCTCTTCAACATTGCTGATCGTTTTTAACGGAGAGAGAATGGAGATTTCGATCTTCAAATTGCCGAGTTCCGATGGGTTGACAGGCATAAAGCGCGGATCGCAAAGGGCAGCTTTGACTGCCGCATCGCTTACTGTTTCGGCGAGCGGCAATACGGCTGTGAGATATCCGATACAACCCCTCAAATCGTCATCCTCATATAATGTCACAAACGCGCCGAGCTGTTCCTGAAGAGCGGCTGGAAAGTCATGTAAATCGATCTTCGGTTGATTATTCACTGCCGACGCGATTGCTTGCCGCGCGAGAGATAATAAAAGTCGTTGATCGCTTTCTGTGAGCATAAAAATGTGGATGGTGTTTCTTTAATATTAAATAAAAAAGGTCAAAGATACAATATTGGGAATATAGGGAAATCATCCAGAATTTATCGATTTTTGGCTATGAAGGGGTAGATAAATAATATTCACTACTTGTACTTTTGAACAAATTTGATTTAAGTGAAATTATTTTCTATCTTACCCCCGCCAAGACCAGTAGTAGAGCATTTTTTATTTTGTAGAGTTTCACCCCATAGGTTTAACCGTGCTAGGGCACATCGTGCCCCGGTGCGCAGATGCCTATGGGACGCTCTATGCTGGTCTTGGCGATCACATAGACCCCAGCACGTTTGCTACCGGGGTTTCTATTGGTGAATCGTCCCATGAGTGTAGAAACCTCTTTTGGCAATAGTGCTGAAAGAGGTTTTTTATTTTATCTAATCCTCAATCTATCAACTACATCAAGGAGTATTTATGAAAAAATTCATCAATATTTTTGTAGCGATTATTCCTTCCGTTATCATGCGCGTTGTGAATAGAGTTTTTCTATTTCCTCATCTAGTCATGTATATATTTTTCACCATTAACATATATGCCCAGGCTCCTTCTGCATTCAACCTAATTTCGCCAACAAATGGCGCTTGTGCCAATGCAAGACCGACATTTGTTTGGCAGACTGCAACAGGTGCAATAATGTACAACATTTGGATTGACACAGGCAATGGTTTGCAGCTTATCCAAGACAATATTTTGACGACGTACTATCAACCCAATTCCACTCACCCGCTCTCGGAGGGTTTTCATGCCTGGTGCGTCTACGCCTTCAATAACACGGGGGGCGACTATACTTATACTCAGTCTACTCAAACATTCTCCGTTAATGTCGATAGCACACCACCAACTCCGTTCGATCTGCTCAGACCGTTAAACATGCAATGGACAAACAGCGTGGTACCCACTTTCCAATGGACCGCTTCCCCTGATAATGGTTGTGGTGGGTTCGGCCAATATTGGCTGATGATCGATGGTTCACGGAATAATTCGAGTTATAATGTTGCAACGACTTCTCTTCAGCCCTACGCACCATACGGGGACCTAAGAACAGGAAGTCATACTTGGTATGTGGTATCTTACGATGGTGTTAGTAATGTGAGACATTCTAACCAAACATGGACCGTCCGAGTTGATAACATCCCTCCCACTGGTTCAGCTAACCAAGCGCTCTCTTGCGACGGTAATGGCTACGTAAAGGTGATGAATCGTTCAACCTTTAATGTTCATGGTCTCACGATTGAAGCATGGGTTAATATCCCCCAACATGTTGGCTCTGACGAGGGAGTCATAGCAGTCTATCCAATTTATGCACTAGGACAAAACAGGTATGTCAACGGTAACATTAGTTTTGTCACTGACCTCAACCACAATAACGAATGGCAGGTAAACTCAAATGATGCGATTCCTTTGAATACTTGGACACACATTGCTGCTACCTGGGATGGTGGTACAGTGATATTCTATTTAAACGGTGCCTATGATGGAACTATCAACGGCTTTAATATCAGTCAATCGAACGATACAACGGTAGCAATCAAAATCGGTGGCAATGGCTGGGTTGGGAAAATCGATGAGGTGCGGGTCTGGAATATTGTACGCCAACCCCAACAAATTGGGGCAGATATGAATCATGTTCTGTCAGGAAATGAAACTGGACTCATCGGCTATTGGCGTTTCAATGAAGGGTATGGCACAATGACCATAGATCGTTCGCCGTACGGCAATACTGGTACACTTGTCGGCAGTGCCTCGTTCACCGCCGACTCGATCCCTTGGACGGACTTGGGGACAGTCAATCTGATACTACCAACACAGATGCAGTATTTGAATTCACTATCTCCAGCGTGTAGATGGCAAACTGCTCGTGATATTGGTGTTGGTTTTCAAAAATACCAGTTCTGGGTGGATGGGAGTTTGCAAAATGATAACCTGGTCGATACTTCGTTCACCATCTCACGATCGCTCACTTATGGTAAGCACACTTGGTATGTTAAAGCTTTTGATAGCCTTGGCAATAATCAGACTAGCGAAATCGGTGTCTTTAATGTCGATAACGCGCCACCCAATCCGTTTTCACTTGTTTCACCTCATAATGATTCAGTCTTTACATTTCCAACCCCAGAATTTCAGTGGCAAACGACGACAGATAGCGCAGGAGGTGGAGGGTTGAGCAAGTACCAGCTATGGATCGATGGGTACGTCAATGTTGACAGCATCGCCAGTTTCATTGATTCCACCGCGCCTAACTCTCCGTTGGCCGAGGGACCTCACCAGTGGTTTGTTAAAGCTTATGATCAAGCGGGTAATTCTCGATCTTCCAATAGAACCTTCACGGTATTTGTCGATTTAACTCCACCATTGCTGTTCAGTCTCGTTTATCCCAACAACAATGATACCTCCATCATTTCTCGTCCCTCCTTTGTGTGGCATATGGCTACTGATGTAGGGAGTGGGATCGCTCGATACCAGCTTAGTATATCAGGACAGCCATCCATTGTCGTATATCCACCCGACACTTCTGCCAAACCACTGATAAATCTATCCAATGGTAAATACACCTGGTCCGTTGTTGCTTATGACTATGCGAACCATTCAAGGCAATCAATCACCGATACGTTGATTGTGAATGTTTTGCCGCCGTTAACACCAAACCTTTTGTTTCCTCGGCTCGATAGTACCGGTTTCCCCATCAAACTGACGTTGAAGTGGAACACTGCGGCGGGTGCGGACGCATACCATTTACAGGTTTCACCGGACAGCGGGTTCACAATTCAAACGGTTGATGATTCGACCCTCACCGATACTTTCCACCTCGTGGGTCCGTTGGCTTATCACACAAAATATTTTTGGCGTGTGAAGTCCTCAAACTCAGTAGGATCCAGCACCTATTCCTCCGTGTGGGACTTCATCACTTTGAATATTGTACCATCATTCACTTCTCGTCCAGACACTATAGCTCATGAAGATTCATTGTATCAATATCAGGCCGCAGCCAGTGATTCCGATGGAGATAATCTCACCTTTACATTGATGACCAAACCGTCGTGGTTGTCATGGAACTCAAATGGTTCTTTAAATGGTACACCAGCCGTATTAAATGTTGGTGACACTATCGTAGCAGTCCAAGTAACCGATGACTTTGGTGGGAGTGCCATACAGCAATGGAACCTCCATGTTCATCATACGAATCACGCCCCGGGTGCGGTATTCCTGCTATCTCCAGCAAACGGAGATACCATAAAACTATTCACCAATCCGCAACCATTGACATTTAAATGGAATAGATCGGTTGACGTGGATAGCCAAGATACTTTACGATATATTTTTTATGTGAAAGGTCCAAGCCTCGACACTTTGATTTCGAACTTGATGGATACGGTACAATATTTTAATATCATGTCTCGTCTCCAAACTGCTTCTAATTATAAATGGACGGTGCTTGCTTCTGATGGGATTCTCACAATCGCGTCACATGATACCTTTGGCTTTAGAACATCAAATACGGTGACCGGGATTCACGACAAATTTCTTTCCCTCCCTACCAAATATACACTCGATCAGAATTATCCCAATCCCTTCAATCCAACCACAACGATATCGTATGCGCTTCCACAGCCATCGAGAGTACGCTTGACGATCGTCAACACACTGGGACAAGAACTCTTTATACTTCTTGATCAATTTGAGGATACGGGATATAAGTCGGTGAGCTTTGACGCCAGTAAGCTCCCGAGCGGCGTCTATTTCTATCGTATGGAGGCGGGAGGATTTTTTGATGTGAAAAAATTATTACTCATGAAGTAACTATCGTATATTACATCACTTTTCTCCGCATCTCCGGAGTTTTAATGCCGTCCACTACGGGCGGCATTTTTGTTTTCTGGAATCGTATTTGGTTTCGTGGTAAAATTATCGTAATTTTTTTTATGTTTATCGGCTTATAACACTAAAGATTACGGTTATCGGGGTTTTGATAATACCATTACGAGTCACCCTGTCCCGATTTGTCGGGATCAGGGTCTAAATGAAAACAGATTCCGAAACAAGTTCGGAATGACTCACTCCAATTTGATACATTTTCAACACCCTTATAGAAGTCACACTATACAAATTTATATTAGAACGAGTATATGTCTTTAATGGTCAGCATCTCAGGGATACGCGGTATTGTAGGCGAGAGTTTGACTCCTGAGGTTATTGTGAAATATGTTTCTGCTTATGCCAAGTACTGCAATCATGGCAAAATTATTATTGGACGTGACGGCAGAATAACCGGCAAAATCGTTGCTAATATAGTCTCCTCAACGCTGCTGTCAGCGGGTTGCGATGTTGTCGCGCTTGGTATTGTTCCTACCCCCACCGTCCAGATTGCAGTGGAGCAGCTTAAAGCCGCCGGGGGAATCTCCATCACTGCCAGCCACAATCCTATCGAATGGAATGGGATGAAATTTATGAGCCCGACCGGAATGTTCCTTAACACGGATGAAAATAACAAATTTCTGGAAATCGCCAAGTCCAACTCGCCCGAGTATTCCCGATGGGATCGTATCGGAAAACATATCGCCGATGAATCATATATCCGCCGGCATATAGATCAGGTACTTCATCTGCCATACATCGATATTGAAATGATTCGCCGGAAAAAATTCACGGTTGTGGTTGATTGCATCAATAGTGCAGGAGGTATGATTGTTCCCCAGTTGCTCCGGACGATGGGTTGCAACGTCATCGAAATGAATTGCGACGTCGCCGGTATATTTGCGCGGACTCCCGAACCGATCCCTGAAAATTTAAGCGAATTGTGCGCGGCAGTAGTGCAGCACAAAGCCGATCTTGGCATCGCGGTCGATCCGGATGTTGATCGACTCGTCCTGATAACTGAAAAGGGAGATCCGTTAGGCGAAGAAAACACCATCACTACCGCAGTTAAATTTGTGTTGAGCCATTCAAAACATTTATCAGCGGATAAGCAGCAGGTAGTTGTTAATCTTTCAACCACCCGGGCGGTGGAGGATGTTGCGCGGTTCTTCGGCGCGAAAGTTGTAAGAACTCCTGTTGGCGAAATTAATGTTGCCCGGAAGATGAAAGAAATCGGCGCGGTCATCGGCGGGGAAGGGAGCGGCGGAGTCATTTTACCGGCAATACATTATGGAAGGGATGCGATTGTAGGGATCGGATTGATATTGCAGCAACTTGCCGAATTCAAGGGCTCGCTCTCTGAATTTAAGGAAACACTCCCGCAATATTTCATTTTGAAAGATAAAGTGAAGGTGGGCGGTAAGGATCCGAATAAAGTGCTTGAAATCCTCTGCGATAAGATAGAGAAGGGTGGGAGGGTAAATACCGATGATGGATTAAAAGTCGATTACCCCGATTCATGGGTTCATTTACGAAAATCCAACACCGAACCCATCATCCGTATCATTACCGAGGCGCCCACACTGCAAAAAGCCCGGGATTTGATTTCCCAATTTCGCACGAAAATTACAGAGATCGGATGATGAGAATTTTAATCGACCATTCATTTCCTTCTTAGCATGATGTTGAAAAACCCAAATCGAGTCACCCTGAACTTGTTTCAGGGTCTGAATGTGAATAGATTCCGATCCCGATTTTATCGGGACTGAATGACTCACTCCAATTCGATACTTTCTCAACATCCTGCTAGTCCAGTTTCGTAAACACACTAATATATTTTCTCACCAATCAGATAATTTAGCCACCCGTGATTCCCGTATTCGATATTATCGTTCTCTCCCGTATCCCGGGTATTGGAGTAAGCCGCTTGCGGCAATTTATCTCTCATTTTCGGGATGCAGAGTTAATCTACAAGGTGTCTCCGAAAGAGATCGTTGAAGTGGAGGGGTTTAGCAGGAAACTTGCCACCGAGGTTGCTCATTTCCTGAAAAGCTCCGAGCTTGATGCTGCAAAAAAGCTTGCCGAGATACAGCTTTCTAAAATAAATTCTGTTGGAGGAAGAATTGTAACGTGCCTGGATAAAACGTATCCCGACCTGCTGAAAAAAATTTATGATCCTCCGCCATTTCTATTTATCCGCGGGGAATTTTCTTCCAACGACGCCTACTCGATTGCAATTGTCGGGACGAGAACTGCTTCGGATTACGGCGTATCTATGGCAGAGAAATTCAGCCATGAGATATCCTCGCGCGGGATTACCGTGATCAGCGGTTTGGCGCGCGGCATTGATACCGTTGCGCATGTGTCCGCGCTGAAAGCGGGGGGCAGAACTATTGCCGTCATGGGTTCGGGATTGGATAAAATTTATCCTCCCGAGAATAGATCGCTTGCAGAAAAAATTGTCGATCAGGGTGTTCTGATTTCGGAATGTTTAATGGGAGCGAAGCCTGATGCGGTGAATTTTCCCAAACGCAACCGCATTGTGAGCGGCATGTCGCTTGGTACGCTCATCATCGAAACGGATATCGATGGAGGCGCTATGATCACTGCAACCACAGCGCTCGATCAGAACAGGGAGGTATTCGCAATTCCGGGTAACATCGGCGGGAAAAGATGCCGGGGAGCCAATCTCCTCATCAAAACAGGGAGAGCCAAATTAGTGGAATCTTTTGATGATATCGCCGCCGAGCTGCAAGTTAAACTTCGTCCGATTTTAACTACACAACCCGGGTATGAACGCAAACCCCTTCCCGAAATGACTCTGTTTGAGCAGACGGTTTTCAATGTTTTAAGCGATGTTCCATGTCAAATTGATGCGATTGCAGACACCACAAAATTATCCATATCGGAAACGCTTGTCAATCTGCTCAACCTCGAATTTAAAGGCATAATCAAGCAATTACCAGGAAAGATGTTCATACGGAACTAAATAAACGCTAAAATATGCCTAAATTGAGAAGAATGTGATAGACAACAACTATAATGCCAAATATTAAAAAAAAGAGCTAATTACTTTCGTATTTGCCAAAACTTTAGTATTATATCATACATCATGTTCATAATCGGCGCCGCAACAATTGAAGATACTATAGCCCATGAGCGCTTTGCGTGCGATCTGAGAAGCTGCGAGGGCGCATGCTGTACTATCCCGGGTTGCCGTGGCGCGCCGCTTGAAGATTCAGAATTGGATGAAATAGCCCGCGTTTTTCCCGTGGTGAAAAAATATCTTTCCGATGATCATCTTCGGGCAGCCGAGAAATTCGGAGTATTCGAAGGTCGTCCCGGATCATATGCAACAACATGCATTAATGGAAGAGATTGCATCTTTGTTTTCTATGAAGACGGCGTCGCGCGGTGTTCAATTGAGAAAGCGTATAACAGCGGGGAAATTCGCTGGCGCAAACCGATGTCGTGCCATCTGTTCCCGATTCGCATCTCGTCCTATGGAGAGGATCGGTTACGGTATGAAAAGATTTCAGAATGCAAGCCCGCGCTGACCCGCGGAAGAACGGAAGAGATTCCGCTCTATGATTTTCTGAAAGGCGCGCTCGTCCGGAGATTTGGACAAAAGTGGTACGATGAATTTCGCGCCGAATGTATACGACGCGAATCATCGGCGCTATGATGCAACAAAAATAAATTTATGCAGACATTATCTCAACATCATCAACTTCTTCAAAAGCTGACGCCCCAGCAAGTGCAGTATCTCAAGATGCTGCAATTGCCGATCTTCGCCCTTGAACAACGGATTAAAGAAGAGCTTGAACAAAACCCACTGCTCGATGAAGGCGAAGAATTAGAGCAAGTTGATCAGGATAATGAGAAAGTTGAAACAGAGGCGGAGGCAGCCGATCAAACGGAAGTCGCGGCTGAAAAAGTAAAAGAAGAGGACAAATATACCATTGATGATTTCATGAATGATGATCTCTCAGGGTATAAGACTCCGCGGTTCTCTCCCGACGACGAAGATCGGGAAGAAATGCCTCTTGCCGATCAGCTTACGATGAACCAGCATCTCATCGAACAGTTAGGTTTGCTCAACCTCACGCCCGACGAGGAATTACTCGGCAAGGAAATCATCGGAAACATCGACGAGGACGGATACCTCCGCAGGGATATTGCTCTCATCGTTCAGGATTTAAATCTGGAACAAGATCTTCAGATCAGCAATGAACTTGCCGACTGCGTTCTGACGAAAATTCAACGCCTCGATCCGGCGGGGATCGGATCGCGGAATCTGAGGGAATGCCTCATTGCTCAATTAGAAACCGGCGATCAACCGGAAGATCTGAAAACCCTGGCGCTGTTAATTTTGCGCGAACACTGGGATTTATTTTCGATGAAGCATTACGAGGAACTTGCCAAGGAAGCCGGGATCGATCATAATCGGTTAAAAGTTGCCATTGAACTTATCCAAAAGCTCAACCCCAAACCGGGCGAAGGCGATTTTACCCCCCAGCAAAATTATGTTATCCCTGATTTTATCGTTGAACGCGATGGCGAAGATTTCCTCGTTCAACTCAACGAACGGAACATCCCGCCGCTCCGCATTAATAAACGGTACAAGGATATCATGTCGCGCCGGAAGGCGAACGGCACTCCGAACGAAGTGAAAGATTTTATCAGGAAACAATTCGACGCCGCGAAATGGTTTATCTCTTCCATTCACCAGCGGAGGGACACGATGCTGCGCGTGATGAATACCATCCTCGAGCTCCAGCGGGAGTTTTTTGAAACCGGCGAAAACCTCAAACCGATGATCTATAAAGATATAGCCGAAATCATCGGGATGGATATATCAACCATTAGCCGTGTAGTGAATGGGAAATATGTTCAAACGGAATATGGCGTGTTTGAGCTACGCTATTTCTTCAGCGATTCTATTCGCACTACGGCAGGAGAGGAAATATCGAATAAGGAAGTGAAGAAGACGATCAAAGACATCATCGATCGTGAAAATCCGGATCGCCCGTACAGCGACGACCGGATTGCGGAAATGCTCCGCGCGGACGGGCTGAACATTGCCCGTAGAACGATTGCAAAATACCGGGAAGCGATGAAAATACCCGTAGCCCGGTTACGGCGAAAAATTTAATAATAATTTCTGAGCGTTATGATTGAAGTGATTCATTCAACTACTGTTATTGGGATGCGCCACGACGGGAAAGTAGTCATGGGAGCGGACGGGCAGGTTACTGTCGGCAATGCCGTTATGAAACATAACGCAAAAAAAGTGCGGAAGATATACAACGGCACCGTTCTTGCGGGATTTGCCGGCGCGGCAGCGGACGCCTTTACGCTGTACGAACGGTTTGAAGAGAAGTTAGAACAGTATCATGGGAATTTGCAGCGCGCGGCGGTTGAACTTGCGAAAAATTGGAGGACTGATAAATACCTCCGCCAGCTTGAAGCGCTGCTTGCCATCATCAACAAAGAACAAGCGTTGATCATCTCCGGCACCGGTGAAATCATTGAACCAGACGACGGCATTATCGCCATCGGATCCGGGGGAAATTACGCGCTTGTGGCGGCGAGGATGATGGTAAAACATACAAAATTGCCCGCGCGGGAAATTGTACACGAAGCATTAAACGCCGCAGGGGATATCTGCATCTATACCAATAAACAGATCGTGATTGAAGAATTATAATGTGACTTGATATCAGATACCTATGAATAAAAAGGTTATTAAATCCGCCAGCCATGAGCTTACGCCGAGGGAGATCGTTCGCGAGCTTGACCGCTATATTGTAGGTCAGAACGCCGCAAAAAAATCGGTTGCTATCGCCATCCGCAACCGGTGGCGGCGGCTGCAGACCGGCGAGAATTTGCGCGAAGAGATCATGCCGAATAACATCATCATGATCGGACCAACGGGAGTGGGGAAGACCGAAATTGCCCGCCGCCTCGCAAAGTTAGTGAATGCTCCGTTTATTAAAGTCGAGGCGTCTAAATTCACGGAAGTCGGTTATGTCGGCAGAGACGTCGAGTCGATGGTACGCGATTTAACCGAGTACGCTATGAACATGGTGAGGGCGGAAAAATCGCTCGAGGTACGGGATAAAGCCCGGCGGCTCACCGAAGAACGGATTTTGGATTTGCTTGTTCCTCCGGTAAAACACCGGTCGCAGGTTAATTTGTCCGTACCGGATGACAACGGCGATGAAGTTGATGAGAACCATGTTACGAGGGAAAAATTCCGCGAGAAACTTCATAAGGGCGAGTTAGACGAGCGGACGATTGAGCTTGATATTACCAGCAACCAGTTTCCGTCGATGCAGATATTCGGACCTTTAAACGCTGAAGAGATGGGCGTCAATATCCAGGAGATGTTCGGCAACCTCCTTCCGAAAAAAACCAAGAAGCGCAAGCTGACGATAGCCGAGGCAAAAGAACTCCTGAGCCAGGAAGAAGCCGAAAAACTGATCGACGTGGACGCCGCAGTGCGCGAGGCGATTAACCGCGTTGAAAATACCGGCATAGTATTCATCGATGAGATCGATAAGATCGCGGGAGGGGGACACACCGCCGGACCCGACGTATCGCGCGAGGGCGTTCAGCGCGATTTGCTGCCTATCGTTGAAGGATCGAATGTATCCACAAAATACGGCATGGTAAAGACTGATCATATTTTATTTATCGCTTCCGGCGCGTTCCATGTCTCCAAACCCTCCGATCTCATACCTGAACTGCAAGGGCGATTTCCCATCAGGGTGGAATTAAACACGCTTACCGAAGAAGATTTTGTGAAGATTCTCACGCTGCCTCAAAACGCATTGCTTAAGCAGTATATAGCTCTCATGGAATCCGATAATGTGAAATTGGAATTCACCGAGGATGCAATTCACGCCATCGCGAGAACGGCGACCCATGTGAACGACCAGATTGAAAATATCGGCGCACGAAGATTGCACACCATCCTCACCACGCTGCTTGAAGAGATCCTCTTCGAAGCACCCGAAAAATACAAAAATGAATCCATCACCATCGGCAGGGAAATGGTTGATGCAAAGTTGGAGGGAATTGTTAAAGACCGGGATTTGAGCAAGTATATATTGTAAAATTTCTTTTGCTTCTCTCGGAGTGAAATAGGAAATTTCCTCTTCCCCCGCTAAATAAACCCCACCCTAATCGATTAAAATAAAAGTCAAAATACTTGCTTTTAATAAATATTATGTTATTATAGATGTTGGAGTCTAAATTTGCTAGCATACGAGTTGTAGGAGTGTTATAACGTAGTATTTTTCAAGCAAAAGCACTATTAAAAACAGTGAAAGCGAATTTGAAAAGTAATAAACCATATCGACACACATTTTATAAAAACAGTGTAATATCTTCTCTTCGGCTAAGATTATTCGATTTTTGTAATATTTACAATTGCTTGAGAATGGTATTTAGGTTTGTTCTCATTTCAACTTTTTTATTTCTTTTCTCTCAAAACTCATCTGCTCAGGTTCATAAAAAATTATTCACTTCAACTAATACCGCAGCCGATATCGATTCCAACATGAGTTATGTGGGCAATTGGACATGGGGAGAATGCTGGGCAATTTCAGCCGATTCTAATTTTGTGATGATTGAAAATGGATCCCTCCTCCAATTTATTTGCTGGAGAGCGAGAACACAACCACCATCGATCATTGCAGAATATGAGATAGGCGCTCCTTCGTGTATTAAACTGATTGATTCCATTGCTTATGTAGCAGTAGGTACGAGCCTTCTCATCCTCAATGTTAAGGATCCTTTGAACGTAAGTACAATTGGCTCTGTACAAACTACACTCTATATCAGCCGTATGGAAATTGTTAATTCGCTTATCTACGCTATATCGGTTGATGGAGCTTTGTCTATCATCGATATTTCAGATCGCACTACTCCCCGTGTTCGATCAAAAGGTTGGTTCATAAATGAATATTGCTATACGCTGGCGGTGAAAGACGGTTATTGTTATGTGGGAGGGGGTTCGATTCCCATGCTTTACGTTATTGATGCGCGAAATCCTGATACGTTAATTTATGTTACGGCATGGTCTCCCGGTTTTATGGATGCTGCGGTGGTACTTGATACCTTTCTTATCTTATCGAAATGGACTTCTGCCCTTGATTATTTTAGTATCTCAAATCCGGCGCATCCACATTATTTATATACTTTTGGACCAATAGAGGGGGAAGTTACAGGAGCTAATGATTTTGCTTTATCCGGCTCTCACCTTTATATGACTATGCATAGGGGTATTTATGATATCGATCTTACGATACCTGATCAACCCGTCATTTTAGCTCATAATGTCTTACCATATCAGACTAACATACAAGGTTTTTTAGCTTTATCATCAAATGGGTTACTCTACGAGTCATGCTTGACGGGTTTCACCTGTTATGATACGAAAGATAGTTTGCGTCGTCTTGGGTTTTTCCCAACAAACGATAACATTAATAATATTTCTATACGGGGAAATTTAGCTGCAACAGCTTCAAACGACGCAGGGTTGTGGCTCTTAGATATCACCGATAAATACACACCGAAACAAATTGTCAATATCAATAATGATGGATATACAAATGACGCCATTATTAATGGTAACCTTCTCGTTACTCTTGACGCCCCATCGTCAGATCCTTTGAGCGGCGGCGTATTTTTTTATGATATTTCAGATTCCCTTCATCCGCATCAGTTGAGCGCTCTTCCGGGAATAGCTGGTCTCAATATGTTTCTCTATAATACCTTACTGTTTATAAACGAAGTAACCGCTCTTCGTATGGTTGATATTTCGAATATATCACAACCCCGGCAGGTTGGCTCGGTATCTACTCCATTCACAATCACCTCCTTCGGTTACCGGGATAGCATTATGTACTTAGGTTCTCGGGATAGTGGATTATATATATATGATATTCATTCATTGAATAACATCTTCCTTTCCGGCAGAATTTTGAAGTCCATACCGGAAACGATTTCATCGATCACCCTCCGCGATTCAATTCTTTACATCTATTCCACAGCAGGAGGTATTTATGTTTATGATATTTCCAATGCGGCATCCCCGGACTTGATCTCACTTTTCTCGGACGGACCTAACATGAATCCTGCAAATATGCCGGTTACGGGAAATTATTTATACTATACGGGGTTTAGCAATATCCAAAATACAATATATCCGACCATTGAAGCTGTGGATCTTTCAAATCTTTCGAGTATGCGAATACGGGCATTCTATACTATGACGAATTGGGACGGAAATCTTTTGGATGCAGCAAATGGGTACATATTCCTTAATAGTGGTGCAGCTTTGGTAATTTTAAAAAATGATCTGATACTTGGCGTTAAATTACAAAATCAATCGATGAATAATTACAATTATCGACTTGAGCAAAACTATCCCAATCCATTTAATCCCGTAACAACGATAAATTTTTATCTACCCCATGCGGATCAAGTCGAAATAGCAATTTACAATATTCTTGGGGAAAAGGTTACTTTATTAACAAACGAAAAACTTAATCCGGGAAATCATTCGATTAATTTCGACGCCTCCGGACTTGCCTCCGGTGTGTATTTTTGTCAATTACAAACATCATCTTTTCGAGACGTAAAAAAAATGGTATTGATAAGATAGTCACCATGGAATTTCTTAACCTTCGTGAATTAATCTTGGATTCAATAATGCCGTTAGATGTAGAGCGAGACGGAGTCTCGCTTCTTCTATAGATATATTTCTGCGATCCTCGGCGAACTTAGCATCTTTGCGATTAACGCTTAAATGCAGAGGACGTAAAGCAACGCAACCGATTTATAGTACTACCAAATTTATGAAATCTAAAAATAACTAAGTATAAAAAAGAGAGCCCCCTGGGTTCTTCCAAAAATATAATCTCGGCCAAGAGATAAGATTTGGATATAAAATTCCACGAGGGCTCTTTATGTTTAATATGCACCTTAATTCACTAAAAATCAACCATTTAACAATATAAAAGGAAAATGTCATGAAAAGATTATTGCTATTATTCATGTTGTTCATTCCTATATCAATGGGATTTTCACAATTACCAAACAATGCTGTCACCACCGAGTCACACGATCAATGTGAAATGGCTATTGCAGTAAGTCCAACGAATAGCAATTATTTAGTTGCTGGTTGGAATGATAATAGAGAAAACAGAGTACCTGGAGATACCGTGCGACCAGGTTTTGGATATTCAACCGACGGTGGAAATACGTGGATTAATTATGCCCTTCATCCATTGATATCCTCTACAAATTATTATTCTTGTTGCGATCCTTCTGTATCATTTGATAACCAGGGCAATGTTTATTATGTGTTTTTCGCTCGACCACACTATCCTATTTCTTCCGACTGGGATTCAATGGGTGCAGTTATAATGGCAAAAAGCACATTTCCACCCCGCGACCGAAATTACTGGTCATATCAGTTTGTTCATAATTCTACCCAAGATGATAAACCGTATATGGTAATTGATAATGATACGGGTAGTCAAGGAAATGGAAATATTTATGTAACTTGGACTAGATTTGAGGATCCTACCTTGACCCCAAATAGGATCGGTGGAACAGAAATTTTAGTATCATTATCAACCGACCATGGAGTAAACTGGACCGATCCATACAGTCTCGCCGACGCTGGTGGGGATGTATCCGGCACATTAGCGATACTTTCGGATTTAGGTAGTGGTTCAATTCTACCGACGCCAATCTATAATTATGTACAAAGTGCGATGCCCGCTGTCGGCCCTAATGGGGACGTTTATGTTGCCTGGTGTGATAACCATCCGCCTACTGATCCGGAAGGAACACCGCCCTATAATGCCTCAATAATTTGGTTAAAAAAATTGCCTTACGGGGGAAGCTGGTCGGAAGCTATCAAAGTCGCAAATTGCACATTTATAAATAACGTATATGGTGTGTTGCGATACGCAAATTTACCAGCCATAGCAGTGGGACCAACTGACTACGTGTATGTGACTTTTATTGATGTTACTGACGATACTCATCCTAATAGTAAAGTGGTTTTTTATAAATCATCCGATCCAATTAATGTTCCTTTTACTCCAACATCTTTAATCCTTGATGATATAATGGTCCAACCCTCAGTAACCGTTGATCCGACGGGCTTTATAACCTTATAATATTATCAAGTTTTAGATAATGGATATATACTTAATACTTATATCCAGTCATCGAATGATGCTGGTGCAAATTTTACTCATAGAAAAAAGGTTTCAAATCAGAGTTTTGATCCACACTCGGCTTCCAGGTATCATGATTATCAGGGTATAACATCGGTCGCGGCAATGCATAAGGTATTTTCTCTTTGGACCGATGATCGGAACGGAGATCATGATCCATATTTTTCAGCTATACCTACTGTTTCAACACCTATTATACCACATTGGAACATGTTGTCAGTAGCTGAGAATGTCGGAGATTTTTCAAGAGGTGCAGTGTATCCCGGTTCAATCGATCAGATTTCAACATGGTACGGTGGAACTTATATATATCCGAACACCCTGGATAATCGCATCGGTTATTGGGTAAAATATCCTTCAGGCACTACCGCCTATTATTACGGAACTACAAGAGACTCTTTCCACATCGCGGTAAAAAACGGCTGGAATATGATCGGCTCGTTATACCAGGATATTCCCCGGTCGAAGATATCTGCCTCGGGCACTTCCTTATCATCAAACTTTTTTGGATACAACGCCGGTTATTTTATGACAGATACGATTAAAGCCGGACAAGGACACTGGATTAAAGTAAATAGCGACGGTCAATTATACATGGATATTAATTCATCTGGCGGCGGAGGTTCACTTCCCTGCACGCCGCAACCCGACAACCCGATGGGAGCGCCAGGAGTGCCGGTATTAGCCGCGCCGGAAGATGGATCCATCGACGTAACAACAACACCTACATTGTATTGGGATGCTTCAACGGGCGCAACTTCGTACCATCTTCAGGTGGCGAAAAACCTCTGCTTCACATTGATATTATATGATTATCCGAACATTACATCAACATCAGAACCAATTGGGGCGTGTTCATACGACTCAACATATTACTGGAGGGTTAACGCTACAAACGGTTCGGTAACCAGCATTTGGTCAAACAGCTTCTCGTTCACGGTGCAAAGCTATAGCGGTGGGGGGGGCGGCGGCTGCCTTGCATCTTCCATGTTGGCTCTTGATCAATTCACGGTCACCGACGCTGCTGGTAATAGCCAGCAAATGTATGCTGTCAACGGCGGTCGAACGTTAAATTTAGGATTTACGGATTCCGATATGCCTCCGGTTACACCTAAGGGAATATTTCACGCGCGCTTTAAATCCGGAAAGTTCATCGAAAAAATTATGCCGAACCGTGGTCAATCCACAATCCCAATTTCTTTGAAGGACGTTAAATATCCGGTAACAATTCATTGGAAGCTCCAGAGCGATAATGCAACATCATATTGGCTTAATGAGCCAGGAAATGGAAAGAATCAAATTCCAATGAAAGGTTCAGGAAGTACGGCGCTGAGTAATACCGGGAGCGATGGTATTGTAATTATTGCCTCGGCTATAAACCCCTGTCTGCCAGCGAAAACAATTTCAAAATTTATCGATGACGGAGCAGCCAGCGCGAAACCTGCATCGTATCTCCTGCATCAAAACATGCCAAACCCGTTCAATCCAACGACGATGATTAATTACGAGCTGCCTGACGCGGGTCATGTCACCCTGAAAGTATATAACATGCTTGGTCAGGAAGTTGCAACGCTGGTGGATGAAGTTCAAGATGCGGGATACCGCACCGCAAGATTTGACGGCAGTAACCTCTCAAGCGGAGTATATTTTTATAGATTAGTCGCGGGCGGTTTCAGCGATTTTAAAAAGATGATATTAGTGAAATAATTTTCATTCTCAACTCCCTAATACTCAACAGCCGCCCTCTTCTCAAGATCGGCGGCTGTTGTGTTTTTTCAGAGGAGTCTGATAGAAAATTTGAAACAGATGCCCTTCCTTAAATTCTCCAAATCATCTGCACGCCTGCCGAGAATTGGTTATACGATTTTGGCGAGAAGAGGAGATCGATATTTTCCGTGCCTATGTTTAGGTTAAAGGCGTTGAAATCAAACCCAAAGCCCGCCGCCCAGTTAAACCTATCGGCTCCGCCTAACGAGATACCAGTCCGCAGGGGAATCCATGAGAGGGGGCGCAACTCGGTTCCCAAGGAGAATCTTGCTCTCGTGGTGTTGCCGGGGGAAGAATTGAATCCCTGTTCGTATTGAGCGACGATGAGCATTTCGCCGGGAAGGAATTTAAGAAACGGCATTGCATCCGCCTGAAATGCTGCTCCCATACGCATTACTGTGGGAAGCGCGGTCGAGAAAGCTCCGGTCGTGGTATCGGAACCCTTAAAGCCATTGGTAATTTGCTGGTTGTCCTGGGGATTGCCGGGATTGGTGGAGGAGAAGGAGGTATTCGCTACCGTTTGTTTTGTATTCTCCGTCCAGTTGATTGATCCGATATCGGTGATAGAGAAAGCGACTCTCAGACCTTTTCGTAACTCTCCGTTCATGCCAAAATCGATACCGAAACCCTTGCCCGCGGGCGATGGGAATGCGGAAAATTTTGTCGAATCCGTGTTGACGTCGGGCGTGTTGGCGCGTAAAATCCGTGAATCAAAGTTCCCGTATATCCGGTAGCTTCCATCGGGAAGCATCTGGTTGCCGAATGTGCCGTTGAATTTATCGGTGATTGCGACTCCGTACCCGTGCACAACTTTGAGCGTTATCCCCGCCGCGAAATCATCAATGAAGCGCACCTGGGGAATTCTTCTCGCGTAACTGAACGCATAATCCCGTATGTACCATGCCCGGACGCTCGTGCCGCTGACATCATAGTTCGATCCGGCTGAGTCCAACCCGAAAAAAGCAAAGCGCAAATAATCCCGCGGAACATCGAGGTTGATGGATATCCTGTCGGTGATGGTAAAAGCCATATCACCCAAAAAATCATTATGGATCGTTAAACCCAACAGGCGGAGATCTATGTCGCTATGCGTTTCCGCAAGACCGCTCGGGAAAATGCTCATGATCTTGTTCTTATCGTCGTCGCTTAAGACAGTGCCGGTTCGCGTGCCTGTTCCATAATCCGTTCCGGTGAAATATTGGTTATAGATATCATAGTTGATAAAATCGGATTCCATGCTGATGCCGAACGGAGGCACTAAGGTAAACGTCAACGCCGGCGGCGTTTCCCAATGTCCGACATATTTTTCTTTAGTTGCATGTGGTTTTGAGGAATCACTGGACGAATCGGGCGTCGAGAGTGTTGTGCGGGTGTATTGAACGCCCGAACCCCGGTGCGGCAGCACAAGATTTGCCGGATTTGTTCCAACGGCTTCCAACCCGCGGCTGGAGGCGACAAATGTTCTTGCCATGCTGACGCCGGCAATGTTTGCGCGATCGCCGCTTGCCAGAGAGTGATTGCAAACCATGACAGTAAGAATCGCAAGAGAGGCAATCATCGGGAAAAATATAGTTTTTCTGTTTTTCATATCGTCCTCTTACTTATTCTTTAGTTTATCAGAGTTTACGGTGTACACCATATTTGTATACGCCCTCACGTGCACATAATCCGTGGTGTCGAATTGAGCTACAGCCATTCGGGCAGAATTCAGTTCGATCGAAATCACCACTTTTTTGGCGAGGTTAAATTGTTGAGCGTCGCTGTTGGAAATCTGGATAGATATTGGTCCCGTTTTGAACGGGATGCGCACTCCACCGGAATCTATAGCTCCCTTAATTTGCAAATTGGGTGACAGGGGCCCCGGTATCTGCAATACACTATCCATGTTCTGCCCCAGGAATTTCAATGACAGCGTTATAACGAACGGAATCGTATTCTCAACATAGAATGACACTGTTGCTCGCTTGATCGAGGTGAGAATATCGGGATCGACGAGCGTTCCGGTCGATGAATTTTTTGCCACATCCAGGGTATCCCGCAGGTAGCCGTTCAAGATGTATGCCTTCAGCGGCACGGAAACTTCAAGCGAGGCATAAGCATGCGATGTATCGTAAATGGTTCCAATTGAATGAGGAATAGTATAATAGACATCCCAGGGATTAACCAAACCCTTCGCCACTATCATGATCCTGTTGCCCTTTTGAGAAAGGAATCGGGATATAAAATTGGCGACCAAATTGGAATCCGGTGAATAAGAATCACCATTAGGTTGAAAACGGTGTTTATGGCTGGTATCGGCGTCTGGAATAAAGAGCGATGATGTGATAACGTTATCCTGCGTCAATCCGTATAATGCCGCATGCACGTCGGTGGGATGTCCGGGAGAATTAAGGAGTAATTTTAAATTGATAGCGCTCAATGCGAGACTTTCTGCGCTAAAATTGTACGGAATTCTTCCCAAAGGAATTTCAACTGTGTCGTTAACAGTGAACGGGATTGGCGCGGAGACGCCTTCAACCATGTGTATCTGAAAGGGTGTATCAATCGCGTTTATTGCGCCGGATAGGGAATCAGTCGCATGCACAGTTATAACTGAAATCGAGTCGAAAGCGATTGATTTGAGCTGCAAGGCGAAATGAATCGAATTGATTAAACTGCCGTCGCTGGAGGCGATAGTGTAATTTTTTAGATCAATAGGATAAATAACCGGCAATGGAGACGACGATAATACCGTGTCGTACACAACGGGTTGCTGGGTGTTGTTATCGAGCAGATCGAGCACCGTGAAATGAATATTGAACGGCACGCCGATAGTGTTGTTGAATGTTAACTGGAGTTTGCCGTTGTTAAATGACACTGATTTTACCAGCGTGAGACTATCGACAATAAAAGTTGAGAATGAAGTATCCTGCCGAATATTGATACCGAATTTTGCGCGCGCAGAATCCGCTGTCGCGTTGCTTAATCCCAATTTGAGAGAGACCCCCTCGAAATCGGTTATCGTCACGGGAGAACCACCGCTGCCTGCGGAGTAATATCTTCCGGTGAATGTGAGCGTGTTGTAAAGCGTGACGCCGGATAAGGATGAAGTGGCATTGACAATCGTATCGATGGTCGGTCCTACACCTGTGGCGCCGAAAGTCGCGATGACGGCATTGGTGGAATCCCTGACAGTAATTCCGTTCGGGAAATTGATCGGGATCGGGAGGGTGTTCGTGATGCGGAGCGTTAATGTTCCACTATCAAAGTGAATAAATTCAAATTGTTGCGTCCGTACAGTCGACGCCGAATTGGGCAGCGGGGTTGGTCCGAAAGCCGCGATAGGCGCGTTGGATGGTAACGGAGGAGAAATCAAATCGGTCGATAGATACGTCGGTCCGAATGTTGCCGGCAGGTTAACCTCCAATTTTCCGATTTTGTGCGAGAAGTTTTTATCTCCAATCTGAGGTGTGAGTTTCAATTGACTGCCGATATCCGCAGGTCGAAAATTAAACGGCAGCGGTTTATAGAGATATCCCATCGAATCGGTGATGACGTTGGCGTTGTTGCGCATCGCCTGGCTGACCCTGTAGAGACTATCGAGGAGGGGAACGCTCAATTGCGTATCCCATATCGGCGCTACCGGAGATTTGGGAATCTCAAAACATTGCCATGACAAAAGGACGAGCAACGGGATAAGAACGGAGAAGATAACGAATGACGATAGAGGTTTCATGCGAGCGTTAAAAAGTTTCACAATAATTCTTTCATACACGTAAACAATAGTTTAAGAATGATGTAAAATATAAAGTAATACCCTCCCAACTGCAACAGAAATGAGTAGAATCATGAGATATGATACAATAAAATTGTGCTGTGGGTCACATCGGAGACGGTTGAAAGTTGCCGGCATGCTCCCATGGTGAACCCAAACAACCCCGGATGAACCGGTTTCTGTCCTAATGAACTTTCTCGGTCGGTCCCGGTTGTTGAAATCCAAAACCACCCTGACCGGGATCGCCCTGTATTTTAATTTCGCCGAACATTTTTTCGTACTTCTCGATGTTATCCCGGAGGGCGTTCAGGAGGAGTTTTGCGTGCTGCGGGGTGGTGATGATTCGGGAGAGCACCTTTGCCTTCGGAATTCCCGGAAGCACACGCGTGAAATCAATCACGAATTCCGCGGGAGAATGGGTGATGATGGCGAGATTGGCGTAGATTCCTTCGCCTTCTTTTTCGCCGAGTTCAATATTTATTTGCTGGGGTTGTTGCGGTTGATTCGTCACAGGAATTCCTTATAGAAAAAGCCCCCAGCGTTGATCGGCCGGGGGCTGATAATGTTCATTAAATTATTTTTTGCGTAAACTATCCGCTTTCTTGATGGCATTTTCGGCATCCTTGAACATGCCGGCATTGCCGTACGCGGAGGCGAGCGCATCCCAGAAATCGGGGTTATCGGGTTTCATGGAGACTAATTTTTCCAGGTAGATTGAAGCAATTTTAAATTTTTCGGTGTACGCTTTGCTTGACGATTTGGATTTGAGGTCTGTTCCCGCTGTCTTTTCTTTAATCTTTTGACCTAATTTCGAGTAAGCAACCGAACCGTTTCTCAGTGCGTCTTCATAAGTGCTGTCGGTGGCTACCGCCGCGGCAAAATGGGTCACCGATTCCTCAAGACTATCGGTTTGCATCAGCAATAAGCCGAGATCGTTTTGGAATACTTTATTCTTGGGATCCTTATCAATCGCGATGCGCATATACGGCATGGCTTCCTTTGAACGGTCGGCTTCAATATAGAGATTGATCATCGTGTTGAGCAATTCGGAGTCGTCCGGATTTTTCGTACGAGCCGTTTTAATGTCCTCAATCGCTTTATTTAAATATTCATCTGCGGTTTGTTTATCTCCCTTGGCCCGGGCATCCTCAGATTTTTTTATTTCTGCGTCAATGATGTAAGATGTAAAATTCGGATCGTCTTTGCGCTCGCGGGCTTTCTGCCATGTGGCAATTTCCTTATCAGTAGAACCATTTGCCCTATAAAGAGCGGCTAAATTCTGATAGGTTCCCGCGCTGTCTGGATTAATTTTAATGGCAAGCTGATATTTAGCTTCGGCATCCTGAAAAAGGGTTCCCTGGTTTCCTTGATTATCCTTAGGAGCCATCTCCATTTTCTTCTGACTCGCAACCGCTTGATTAAATAATTGTCCCCATGCGTTCAATTTAGCAAGTTTAATTTTATCATTAAATTCCGGTCCGTTTTTCATGCAGTTATCAAACGCCGCAAGCATTTCTTCAAATTTTCCCAATTGAAGACGGGTAAATCCGAGGTTGTACCATGCCTCGGTGTTTGCGGGATTTTTTTGGACTTCTTTCGCTAACGCCGTCTCCGCATTTGGATAATCTCCCTTCGAGAGGTAGAGTTTCGCGCTGGTCATTTCGGTTGATCCGCATTGAAATCCCGTAAAGACGCAACCGAGAGTGACAGAAATTAATAGAATCGCAAATAGTGAATATCGTTTCATGCATGCTCCAATGAAGTGAATATTTAGCAAGTAATTTTCGAATAGCATTAAAATATAGGGAATTTAACGGAAATAATCAACACGCTTATTTGGATTACTGCCCGACTTTTGATTTTTCCGTAAAAATTTGTTAATATTAGACTAATATGTGTATTTTTTATCTCTTGTGTCCCAAATGAGCTGCATTTTTTGCAAGATCATTCAAGGGGTATCTCCCGCGGAAACGCTTTATCAAAACAAGCATGCTGTGGCAATACTCGATATCAACCCGATTCATTATGGCCATGCGTTAATCATCCCCAGGACACATTGCGAGACGTTTACCGATTTGCCGGAGGGCGATTATTTAAGCGTGATGAATGCGATGCAAATTGTCTCCAAGGCGATCCTTGAAACATTTAAACCGGCAGGATTTAATATATTTTCCAACAACGGGAAAGCTGCCGGACAATCGGTGTTCCATTTTCATTTTCACATTACCCCGCGGTATGACAATGATAATATCAAATTTCTTCTCAGCTTAAAAAAATATAAAGACGGAGAGCTTTTTAGTATCGCCGAATCGGTTCGGGGGAATATACAAAAGATTTCATTGAACGAGAGTTTAACAACATAACGCGGCGTACTTGACGGGAGAGACCTAACCCAACGCTATCGACCGCACCAGATTTATCATCAACACATTTAAAGAGAGAGAACCATGACGCCTTCAAAAATGAACATCCCCCTCAAGGGTGAGAAAATCACTAAAACACAATCTCATCTCAATGTTCCCGATCATCCTATCATACCGTTCATCGAAGGGGACGGCACCGGTCCCGATATCTGGCGCGCCTCCAAACGTGTTCTGGATGCGGCGGTTGCTAAAGCGTATGGCGGCAAGCGGCAAATTGAATGGATGGAAGTGTATGCCGGGGAGAAATCATTTAATTTATTCCAATCATGGCTTCCCGATGATACCGTTCAGGCGTTCTCCGATTATCTTGTTGGAATTAAAGGACCGCTCACGACGCCAATTGGCGGCGGCATCCGGTCGCTCAACGTTGCTCTGCGCCAGATGCTGGATTTATATGTCTGTCTGCGTCCTGTGCGATACTTCACAGGCGTGCCATCGCCGGTAAAAAAACCCGAAGCTGTGGATATGATTATTTTCCGCGAGAACACGGAAGACATTTACGCCGGAATAGAATTTGCCGCGGGAACGCCGGAGGCGCAAAAAGTTCTCGACTTCTTTGAAAAAGAATTTCCCAAAAGTTTCTCAAAAATCCGGTTTGGTAAAGCGAATGCAGTAGCCGATTGGAAAAAGCTTACGGGCGAATGGGATTCCGATGGTAAATCAGTCCAGGTCGGCGTGGGTTTGAAAGCCGTATCGATGGAAGGATCCGCGCGGTTGATTATTGCCGCCATCCAGTATGCCGTAGACAATCGCCGCAAATCGGTGACGATTGTGCATAAAGGGAATATCATGAAATACACCGAAGGGGCGTTCCGCGATTGGGGATATAGGGTTGCGCAGGAACGGTTCTGCGAAAAGGTATACACATGGCAGCAATGGGAACAAACGAAAAAAGAGAAGAGCGAAGCTGAGGCAAACGAAGAACAGAAAAAAGCGCTTGCCTCGGGCAAAATATTAATCAAAGACGCTATCGCCGATATTACGCTGCAGCAGGTGTTGACCAGACCGGAGGAGTTCGACGTGATTGCGACGTTGAATCTCAACGGAGATTACTTAAGCGACGCATTGGCTGCGCAGGTGGGCGGCATAGGAATCGCCCCGGGTGGAAATATTAATTACGTCACTGGACATGCGATTTTTGAAGCGACTCATGGCACGGCTCCCAAGTACGCCAATCTGGATAAAGTGAATCCCGGTTCGGTCGTCCTCAGCGGCGATATGATGCTGAGATATCTCGGCTGGAGCGAAGCCGCCGATCTGGTGATCAAAGGACTTGAAGCAGCGATCAAATCAAAAGTAGTCACATACGATTTTGCGCGGTTGATGCCCGGAGCGACAGAAGTGAAGTGCTCCCAGTTCGGCTACGAGATAATTAAGAGGATGTAGAAGCGCCAACAGTTCAGATTCGTTTAATGTGTTTTGTAGGGATTTGATTTATCAAATCCCTATTTTTTTACACCCTCACCCACTCAGCTATTTTCTGTTTGACATGCTACATTTACATCCTCTCCCGGAGCGGGAGAGGGATAAACTGGCCTCAATGTTAAAATAAACCTAAAAGGGGTGAGGGTCAGATTAGAAAATAAAACAGCCGCCAATCTAAGGAGATGGGCGGCTGCTAAACGTTAAGGTCTCGCTGTGATATTATTTCATCAGCAACATTTTCTTCATAGCGGAAAATATTCCCGCCTGGATGCGGTAAAAATAGATGCCGCTCGATAAATTGTTTCCATCTATTTTTACAGAGTACCTGCCCGCTGTTTGCTGTCCATCCACCAGTGTGCGCACCTTGCGTCCAAGCACGTCGTAGAGAACTAACTTCACGTTCACGGCGCTTATGAGATCATACTGAATGGTGGTTGTGGGATTGAACGGGTTGGGATTGTTTTGCCACAGATCGTATTCTACAGGCGCTTGACCGTGCTCCCGTTGAGGAGTTGCGCTTCCCAGCGGAACGGTTGTTGCTGCTATAGGAGCCGTTGACGTAAATTCCGAATAATTTCCTCCGGAGTCTTTTGCCCGTATTTTATACCACACCATATGACCTCCACTGCATCTTGAGTCTGTGGTAATGCCGCCATCTCTCCATGAATTCGTTGAAGAATTCGGTGTTTCAACAAGCTCAAAAGCTCCTCCGTCGATGCTGCGATAAATTTCATATCCTGCAACATCCGGTTCTATGTTCGTTGACCATTTAGGTATCGGGTGGCATGCCATCGGAGAATATTTCAAGATGCCATCTATTTGACAGGGGACACAATCATCACCGGATATTTTAAATCCGGTGGGAGGTTTGGGGGCAGGGTTGAATTTATACACGCCGCTATCTGTTGCGGCATATAACAAGTTCTCATTCTATGGATCCTGCTGTATATCGTGAATTGGGGTCGGTAAGGAGCCCGTAATGTCAACCCACGATTGACATCCGTCAGTTGTATGGTAAATATTATTGCCGTTGTGCCCGATGAAATAGAGATCGTTCGTTGAAGCTGGATACTGGTGATCCATGATTATCTTGGGAACCGTATCGGTACGGAACACTGCGCCAAAATTCAAACCACCGTTCGTGGATTTATAGATACCTTGATAGCCGCCGATATAGACAATGGATGGCGATTGTTGATTCAATGTAATTGTCAAGATACCGTTCCCGCTCATGATTGGACCGCTCCAGCTTGAACCCGCATTTGTCGTTTTATAAATACCATACTGCGGCATCCCCGCGTAGAATACCTGCGAATCCGGAAGGGGTGATCCTGAAATATCGATTGCCAAACATTTCAATTGTACCGTGTCAAACCGAACCATACCGCCTTGATCCCGACTCCATGTTACACCCATATCGGCGCTATAGTAGTAGTTTTTCGTTCCGGTGAAGGTCGAGAGTTTTCCTATTGCGTATACCCATGGAGAACCTGTCCGTGGATTTGCGATGATCTGGTTAAATGTGGAGCTCGCGCTTATATCCGGATTGGAGAATGACTTTGTCCATGTTGCACCGTTATCGGTTGAAACATATATTTTAGCGTCCGTTCTTCCAGTTCCATTGTGAGTGGCACTGTCTCCGCAAGCGTAGATGAAATATGGATTTGTCGGATTTATCGAAATATTTTTTCCCTCAAACCTGCTTGAGGAAAGGAATGTTCCGTCATCCCACGACCCTGCTGAATACTTGCTCACAACCGGTGAAGTTTTAGAGACAGTGTACAAAATTCCTCCCATTACATCTATGGAAGTGGGGATGATATTGGTAGAATCCATCGTTAATTTTGTCCAGGTCTCTCCAAGATTTGTGCTCTTGTAGATCGATTGCGCAGTTGCGGCATAAATGCAAGTATTATTGGACGGATCAAAAATAACATCGCGCAAATTCATATCGGTTAAGCCGGAATTTCTGAGAATCCAACTTCCGGTGCGATCTGTGCTGACAACTAACCCATCATCGGTCGCAGCGACAATCGTATCCGGATGATTAACTGATATCTTCATTGCCCTCACATCCACCACTCCAGATGGCATTGTGTTTGAGAAATTCCAGGAGGCATCTGTGAATCTTCGGAAATAAACCGAAGGCGGATTTTTATCCTTTCGCAAAACTGCGACAATCATAGTATCGGTGGAACTTGATTTAGAAAATGCCAGCGACATTACATTCGGCGCATTTTGAAGCAATCCTGTTGTTTGGCGTGTCCACGTGTCGCCGGCGTCAGTCGATTTCCAAACTCCGTTGGTTTTTTTTGCTGCGGTATCCACATCGGTAGAATAATCCCCTCCATTGCCTATGATATACGGAGGCGCGGGAGTCGTACCGCAAACCCAGAGGACATTTATATTATACGGGTGGTAAAGGATATCCCGGATATTGGTGTGAACGCTATCCTTAAAATAAGCGACCGCCGACCAGGTTTGTCCGCCATCGGCGCTTTTGTATAAGGAGGACGCCGTTGGATTCTTTTTTGTGCCGGAAGTATCCGTTCCTAGAAATACGAGATGAGAACCGCGGCAGGGTGAAAATGCGAGCCGTATGGGAACAAGCGCGGTATTATGCATAGGATTTATTGCTGTGTTCATGCCGTCAACGCTTGAATAGATATTATTTGGCTGAGCTGCAATTACAGTATCAGAATTTGCCGGGTCACAGGTTACAACCGTCGGCGAGGAAATCGCAAAATTAGTCGGTGCCCAGGTCAATCCACCGTTTGTCGATTGGAAGAGATGTTTTTCAGTTGCAGCATAAATCCGCGTGGCTCCGCCGATCCTGCCAATAGCGAGACTTGTTATTGTGTCGCGCCTGCTGGGTCCGTGGAGCGACACCCAATTTTGCCCTAACATCGCGCAGGTGAATAGCAGAACAGCTATGATTTCATTTAGAATGGTAATAACAAGATATTTTTTCATGAGATACTCCTTTTACTGTTGTTAATGATTATCGATGATTCCTTGTATCTCCTTTGATTTATCATCTAATAACAGGTTTGTAAGATCGTACACATCATCGGTCGGTTACGAATTATCGTGAAATAATTAAAACATTCCGATGATTTTACAGATTTTTGATAACAGGTGCTGTTTTAGATTGCTCCTAATCATAACGTGAGCGATTGTTGCATTAACTTTCCGTGCCATAGTTCCATAATCATAACCGCTGACGGTAAATGCCTGGCCTTTAGGGTAACATGCAGCGGCGATTGTTGAAATGTTTTCATTCTACAGTTCTCCTATGGAGTTCTCAATATTTCAATCGATGATTAGTATGCTCTACGCGTTATAGAGATGGAGAGATTTACTAAAATATTGAGACGGATTAATGGTACTTTGACTGTGTCAAGGAAATCCATGCACTGTCCCGCTCTTCCTTTAGTCAGGAAATAGCGGAACATGAGGATGTGGTTTGAAAGCAATGAATCGTGTCAGGGAATACGGGTTTGCGAGTTAGTAACCGGCAAAAACCCCTCCTGACCGATGCTGAAAAATTAATGAATAATTTAATAATAGTCAAACTCAAGTATCGGAGGATTTTATCTTATATATATTGGGATGTTTAAATAGTATATAGTCCTTTTACTGTGTCATGCTGTCCCGAAGCGTCGGCATCAGCATCTGTTTTCACGAATTATTAGATCCCGAAACAAGTTCGGGATGACTCTTTATCTCTTTTTAGCTATCCCCGATTCAGAGAAGCAAGAAAATGCCTTTTGGGCTACCCCTTGCCATTCCGCGGGAATATTCGTAATTTCATTTCCATGAATTCGAATAATGTTATCTGTGTCCGCCAATATTCTTCCCCATCCGGCTTAGTTCGTCATCCGGAGGGAGTCTCAACCATCATTTCAATATCTCATGAATAAAATATTATTATTTATGAATCACCTCCTATTTGTTTTCCTCTTCATTTTCTTTGCGAAACCGGTATTCCCCCAAACAGATTTCTGGAAGCAGGCACTTGGACCCTCGGGCGGCATCATCCAAACCATTGCCGTCGCGCCGAACGGCGCTATTTTCGCAGGCACCGACGGCAACAGCGTTTTTCGTTCAACCGATAACGGTGAGTCGTGGAATAAAACGCCCGGTCAGAGGACTGTGTATATGCAGCGGGAAAATGTTTCATCGATAAAAATCGACGGAGCCGGTAACATTTATGCGATTATTGATAATCAGATACAACGATCGACCGATAACGGAGATCATTGGACGGTTCCGAATCCCGATTATCCCTGGAACCAGGTATCGATGATCTGGCTATCGGATAGTGGAACGGTTTTCGCGTGGGTGAATCTTGAGCGCGACACCCTGGGAGGATTGTATTACTCAAAAAATAACGGCGACAATTGGAAACAAATTCGCTCAACGATGGGGCAGGATGTTCATGGTTTATCGCTTGTTAACAAAAAAGGTTACGTCTATTATTGGGTGAAAGGGGGAGTTGAGCGGTCGACCGATCTGGGCGGGAGCTGGAAACATATTACCGAATCTCCCAAAATCGATCTTCTTACCGATAATGATCTATACAGCAGATTAAACAACGGATCGGTGTCTGTCTCATCCGACGATGGCGATTCCTGGAAACCATCGAAAAATATGCTGCCGGTTCTCGGTAAATTATTTTATGATAAAGGACTTATCTTTTCACTCGGCGGAAAATTTCTCCGCTCGACCGATTCCACATTCTCATTTAAAAAGGTCAAATTGGAATACACGGGATTGACGGTTACCGATATGGCAGCCAATACCAAGGATGAATTGTTCATAGCAACCTATATCGGCGTGTTTAAATCGACCGATAGGGGTGTGACATGGCAGCGGAAAAATAGCGGGCTATCTGATTTTACCGGTTCCAATATTTTCTCTTTGAAAAATGGCCAGCTCCTTGCATCGCTCCACCCGCCAACGGATGAAGGTTCTGCGTGGTGGGAGCCAGGACTTTATCGATCCAGGGATGACGGTGAAAGCTGGTCGATGGTAGATTCGGGAAAAGGAAAATCACCCCGGATACTTTGCAAAGATCGGAAGGGATATCTCTACGCCAATACGAGATCGGGATTTGCGCGCTCGGAAGATAACGGAAAAACATGGAAAATATTTAAACAACCGCCGGCGGATATCGCACGGGTCGACGTAAGCCCTAATGGAAAAATATTTGTCACGACGCGAGCCGTTCCCGGAAATCCAATATCATCAACGTACCGGTCGGATGGATTGGATTCAAAATGGACGAAAACTCCATTCCCCCTGGGGTGGAAGAGTATGGCGTTTACGCATATCAGCTCTGTTCTCGTTTCCGGCGTCGGTGTTCATCTATCAACGAACAACGGGGCAGCATGGGAAAAAACACTCGATCGGAACAATGCAGATATAACCGGCAAAAATATGGGACCTATTTTTATCGCAGAGAATGGAAACATTATTTTATCATCGCATAAAGCGCCGAATCTCTGCGAGCTGTACGAATCGACCGATAACGGAACGAGCTGGAAATTGTGGAATACCATACCTGCCGATACTATCGGCATACCGGTCACTGATAATGCTCATCAGATTTACATCGGAACCTCGAACGGCGTATTCCGGTATGATCGACCAACAAATGCCTGGGTAGAGATGAATTCCGGCTTATCCGATTTGCGAGTAATTGATTTAACAATCACTCCCAACGGCTTCCTGGTCGCCGGAACAATGGGGGGAGGGATTTTCCGAAGCGTGAATAAGGTGGAATGATTACATTAATGTTTACTCTTGGCGGAGAGCTCTATTACCACACGGCAGATTCACAGGATGGACAATCGGATGCGGGCGAAAGCGTGGGAGGATTTGTGAATCTCAACGAACACAATCATATATTATTCTCAATCGGACATAATTTGCTGCGGGAGGGAATTTTCACGGGGTATGTGGGGTACCAAGTGACACTTTAGTGTTTTGGTTCTCAAATATATTGCATGATTGTTTCGGCAGGTTTTGGAGAAGATGATGAAGGGATGTTATTTCGGATTTGATGAATCAAATCCCTACTATCAAAATTGTCATTTATCGTTTGCATCTTGCACGGGTTTGATTTATCAATCTCCTGTTATTATAGAACCCTCACCCATACAAATATATTACATTTAACATGATGCATCTACATCCTCTCCCGGGGCGGGAGAGGGATACATTGATCTCATACTAAATATGAATCCAACCGGGGTGAGGGTCCGAAACGAAAATAAAATTGTGCTCGAAAGAGTTGCGATAAGGAGATCGCGACGTTTCGCTATCGCGAACCTCACCATGACGGTATTAAAATCGTATTCTCATCTCCGTCTCAAAATCAATATTCCCTCGCCATTGCTCTTCACCCAGTAGCCCCTGCCCGGATACAACGTATCGGCGGCAGAATACGAATTATCATATCCGTAAAACATTGAGTTGAGCATATTAGCGGGAACCATGATGATATCCGTTACCGCAACAGGCACGCTGAAGGAGCCGATGAGGTTCCATTTCTTTGTTACCATGAGCGTTTCTTCCACCACACCTGTTCCGGCAAAATGAATTACTGTGTCTGAGAGGATTCCCTCTGGAAGTTTCATCCAGTACCCTACTCCCTGTGAAAGCGATTCGCTCTGCACATATCCGTTTTCA
>JBIOHP010000016.1:0-78466 GCA_044449065.1 Bacteroidota bacterium | reverse complement strand
GTATCGGGCGTAATCGACGATCCGTCGATGACCAAGCTATCGACATGATATCCAGTGGATGGAGCAATACTAAAATGCTGGCTTGTATTATAATTGGCGTTGACCGTGCCGCTTGGCGTTATCGAACCATTCGATCCCGCGCTTGCTGTGATGGTATAAACATTGATTGCAAAGTGCGTATGAATCGTGTGGTTTGCTGCGATAGCGGTAAACGTATACTGCGTATCGGGCGTAATCGACGATCCGTCGATGACCAAGCTATCGACATGATATCCAGTGGATGGAGCTATACTAAAATGCTGGCTGGTATTATAATTTGCCGACACTGCACCGCTCGGGGTTATCGTTCCATTTGATCCCGCGCTTGCTGTGATGGTATAAACATTGATTGCAAAGTGTGTATGGATCGTGTGGTTTGCCGCGATGGCGGTAAACGTATACTGCGTATCCGGGGTAATAGGTGATCCGTCGATAACTAAACTATCGACATGATATCCAGTGGATGGAGCAATACTGAAATGCTGGCTTGTATTATAATTTGCCGACACTGCCCCGCTCGGCGTTATCGATCCATTTGATCCCGCGCTTGCTGTGATGGTATAAACATTGATTGCAAAGTGCGTATGGATCGTATGATTCGCTGCAATAGCGGTAAACGTATACTGCGTATCCGGGGTAATTGTCGATCCGTCGATAACAAGACTATCAACGTGATAACCTGTGGATGGAGCTATACTAAAATGCTGGCTGGTATTATAATTAGCATTGACAGTTCCGCTCGGAGTTATAGATCCATTTGATCCCGCGCTTGCCGTGATAGTATATACATTGATCGCGAAGTGGGTATAAATTGTATGATTTGCCGTTACACTGTTAAATGTATATTGTGTATCGGCTGTAATTGGCGATCCATCAACGACCAAACTATCGACATGATATCCCGTTGATGGGGCTATACTAAAATGCTGGCTTGCATTATAATTTACACTCACTGCACCGCTCGGCGTAATTGTGCCGTTCGATGCGGCAGACGCGGTAATGGTAAATACATTGATCGCAAAATGAGTATGGATGGTATGATTAACTATAACATTGCTGAAGGTGTATTGCGTATCCACGGTAACAGGCGATCCATCAATCACTAAACTATCTACATGGTATCCGGTTGATGGCGCTATGCTAAAATGCTGGCTGTTCCCATAGGTAACATTGACTGCTCCGCTGGGAGTGATCGTACCGTTCGACCCTGCATCGGCAGTGATGGTAAGAGTGTTCTTCTCACCAGCCGTAAAATCACTAAACGATGTTAAGCCTGTCGCAGTGATACTTGTGGATGTTTGACCCGAAGATGTCGCAAACGCCCAGGTTGGGTTATTATATTTCGCGACGATAAAATTGGCAGTGTTCGCCCCGGCGTCTACGTCGGTAGAGACCCAATTAAATGTCGCATTATAATTGTTAAACGTCATGCCCGTGTTGGTTAATGTCCAGTACCGGGTTAGATCTTTGGCAGAATTCAAACCAGACGTCGTAATATTTGGATGCTCGATTCCCGTTGTTTTGGCAGTCAATGACCCTGCGACGGTCACATTATTAATTGTCACGCTGACGGGAGTATACTTGCTCGCATCGCCGATTTCAAACGATTTCGTTGTAGGTCCACCGGTTGGGAAATTTTTCAGAAGGTTGCCGTTGACATATGCTGTAGTTCCTGCACCGGTGATTGTTCCTACGGTGATGGTATTGGATCCGGTAGCCAGAACTCCACTTGTGAACGCCAGTGTGCCGCCTACAGTTGCATTGGCAGCGAGGGTTGCACCGCTTACATTGTTGATGGTCAGATTATTAAATGTGTTGGATGAAGTTCCACCAACAGATTGATTTCCGCCCGATCCGTTTAGAGACACCGTGCCGTTGTTATGTGTAAAGGTTCCTGAATTGCTGTAATTTCCGGCAATATTCAATGTCCCCGATGGAGCTGTAACGGCTCCATTCGTGACGGTAAAGGTCCCGGCAACGTCCGCGTTTGAGCTAAAAGTCCATCCACCACCTACGCCGTTGAATGCCAAATTTTTAAATGCATTAGCGGCAGTCATCGAACCGGCGAGTGTTTTTCCGGTCGAAGTAGCGTTCAAGGTAATGGTTCCGCCATTGTTAGCAAGCGTTCCACTATTGCTGTAATTTCCTGTTATATTCAGATTACCGGACGGGGCTGTTACGGAACCATTGGTTACCGTGAAGTTTCCATTAACATCAGCATCGGAACTAATCGCCCACGCGCCGCCTATCCCGTTAAATGTTACATTATTAAATGCGTTCGCCGACGTCATCGATCCTGAAAGGGTTTTACCTGTCGCAACAGATGTGAAGGTGACCGTTCCGCCATTGTTGGTAAATGTTCCCGCATTGCTATAACTTCCGGCGATATTTAAATTACCGGAGGGAGCTGTGACGGCGCCATTTGTAATCGTGAAGTTTCCGGAAACGTCGGCAGGAGAATTGAATGTCCACCCGCCGCCTATCCCGTTAAAAATTATTCCGGTAAAATCATTTGTGCCCGTCAACGTTCCGATGATGGTTTCGCCTGTCGTTGTAGAGTAAAATGTTATCGTGCCGGGAGCAGTGGAGGTAAAGGTTCCGCTGTTACTGAAGCTTCCGCCAAATTGATGCGCGAACGTGCTTACATTTAAGGTTGTTCCACTGCCGATCGAAACGTCACCGCCGATATTGAGGGCGGTTGCCGCGGTTGCTGTGGCTGTACCACTTAACGATAAGTTACCATTGATTGTCGAAACGCCGGTCATTGTTTTTGCGCCGGAACCGCTTAATGTAAGGTTATGATACGCAATGGGTTTAATTGTCTCTATTCCTCCGCTATAATTAACAGTGTTTCCAACTCCGGTCGCGGTCATAGTTGAAATACCGAATGTTCCGGGGAGATTAAGGATAGCTGACGCCGAGGCGGCCTGAGTCAATGAACCGGTTCCGCTGAGCGCCGTGCCAACGGTTAACGTTGTGTTATTTGTATAAGCTCCGGGACTTGTTATCGTCACGTTTGCGATGGAGAATCCGTTCGCTCCATTCAACGTATCAGCGGGGCCTATAAATGTATGGACTCCACTATTGGAAGTGAACGTACCGTCATTTTGCAGGTTTCCACCGAAAGAAAACGCAGGATTTGAGGTTTCAGTCCATGAACCGCCGCTGTTAACCACGACGTTGCCGGTAAATGTTTTTGTCCCCGTTATGCTGCTAAAAGCGAGCGTACCGGATACCGAAGTGTTTCCGGTAACTCCTAACGTAAAGCCAGCGATTGTAAAAGTATTGCCGCTGGCAATTGATAAATTACCGGATACCGTGAGTGCCGCTCCTGTTGTAGCTGTGACAGAAGTTCCACTTAAGCTTAAATTACCCGTTACCGTAGTAATTACTCCAAAAGTCTCTCCCCCAGTTCCACTGAGTGTGAGATTATAATAGGAAGTTACCTTGAGTGTTTGACCCGTGCCAGTATAATTAACGGTGTTTCCCGAAGCGGTCGCATTTAGAGTGAATGTTGCGGATGTTCCGCCAATATTAAGTGTACCGGTTGTACCCTGAGTAAGAGTTCCCGATCCGGCTAAAGCCGTACCAACCGTCAACACGTTAATATTGGTATATGTGCCGTTAATCGTTACGTTTGCAATCGAAATATCATTGGCGCCGCTTAGGAATTTACCTGAACCGGTGAATGTATGAACGCCGCTTCCGCTATTAAAGAAACCATCGGTTTGTAAACTCCCACCAAAGTTGATTGGAGGGTTGAAGGAACCTTCGTTCCATAAACCGCCAGTGCCCGCGCTGCTTACTAGTACATCACCCGTAAACGTTTTGGTACCGGTGGTACTCGTGAAATATAATGATCCATAAACTGAGGTTGATGATCCCACGCTAAATGTAAAACCTGCAAGATTTAACGTAGTGCCGGCTCCGACACTTAAACTCCCGGTTACCGCCAATGCTGCGACCGTGGTCGTTGTTGCAGTTCCACTCATGGTTAAATTGCCCCCAATCGTGGTAGTACTCGTTTGAAGAGTTTTCGTTCCCGAACCCGATAAGGTTAGGTTTCCGGCAAAGCTTTCATTAGAAACTGTTTGAGCAGCGCCATCATAGTTGATGGTTGATGTGGCATTAAATGTGTGAGCATTAAAATTTGCGGGCATATTGCTTGCACCGCCGATATTTAATGTGCCACCGGCGTTCACAGCTAGAGTACCACCTAGAAGAGTACGATTTGCAGTAAAGGTAGATACATCGACAGTCGTACCGGTACCAACAGTAAAGTTAACCCCGATTGACATATTGGCGAGCAATACCACACTCACCGTACCACTTGTGGTAAAACTACCCGCAACCGTTGGTCCGGTGCCGGGCATTGTGATAGATCCCGAGCCGGATAAGAGTAGATTACCGAACGTCTCATTTGTTACGGTTTGACCTGATCCATAATATTCTATTGTCGACGACGCGTTAAACGTGTGAGTTGTATACTGAGTCGGGATGCCATTGGAACCCCCAATGCGTAAGGTTGCACCTGCTGCAACGCTGAGTGTGCCGCCGCTTGATACGCGATTGACTGTAAATGATCCTAAATCGAATGTACCGCTTGATACAGTCAAAAGATTTGCAACAGTGGCATTAATACCGAGTATAATACCACCGGCGTCATTAATTGTCAGATTATAAAATGGCGTCAGGGAAGAGCCGCCAATTGTATCCTGCGCAGAACCGTTGAATGTAACTGTTCCTGTGCCCGCCGTAAATGTTCCTCCATTATTGTACCAGTCGCCGCCGACATTCATCAAATTGGAACCGCATGAAATTGTTGTGCCTGAGCCGAGAGTAAATACACCGCTAACGGTGAGTGTCGCGCCTAATGTAGCGCTGACCGTTCCCGCTGTCGTAAAATTACCGGCGACCGTAGCAAGAGCGCCGATACTGACCGTACCACTCCCGCTGAGGGTAAGGTTATAATACGAAATAACTTTTATCGTTTGTCCCGCTCCATAATAATTCACGGTATTGCCCGTACCGGTTGCGGTCAAAGTAGTAATGGTTGTAGTGCCACCAAGTTCGAGAGTATCTGTTGTCGCAGCACCCTGCGTCAATCCGCCCAATCCAGCAAGGGACGTACTAATCGTTAATACTCCGTTGTTTGTGTAGGTGCCGCTGATTGACACGTTTGGAATCGAAATCGCATTTGCGCCACTGAAGGTTTTTGTGGTTCCCGTAAATGTATGGAGACCGGTATTTGCCGTGATTGTACCATTGTTTTGTAAATTCCCGGCGAAAGAAAACGCCGGGGCTGCAGTTTCCGTCCATGAACCGCCGTTAATGACAACGACGTCTCCGGTGAAGGTTTTAGTCCCGGTCGCGCTGTTAAAAGCGAGTGTGCCGGTTACCGATGTTGCTCCGGTAACAGACAACGTGAATGCTCCAATGGTTAATGATGTGCCGCTTCCAACTGTCAAGCCACCTGTAATAGCCAGAGCTGCGACCGTGGTTGTAGTGACCGTTCCACTCGTTGTGAAGTTACCGCCAATGCTTGTCGTCCCTGATTGAAGAGTTACCGTTCCTGAACCTGACAAGGTTAAGTTTCCGGCATAAGTTTCGCTGGAAACTGTTTGTGAAGCGCCATCATAGTTAATTGTTGAGGTGGCGTTAAATGTATGCGTGGTAAAACTTCCGGGCATGTTACTCGCCCCACCGATTGTCAGCGTTGCGCCCGCGCCCACCGTAAGAGGACCGATTCCGGATGTTGCCCGGTTTGCGGTAAAGGTTTGTACGTCGAAATTGCCAGTAGTAATATTTAATGCGACGGCTTCAGTGATATTCTGCGTAAGTCTTACGCCGACTGAGTTGCTTATCACGAGCGTACTAAATGCAGTAGTTCCGCTACCACCAATCGTATCCTGGGCGGCGCCGTTAAATGTAACAGTGCCGGTTCCGGCAGTAAAAGTACCGCCATTATTTAACCAATCTCCGCCTACATTAAGCGCAAAATTTGACGCACTGACCGTCAATGTTGCTCCAGACGCGATAGTTAAATTGCCGGTTAGAGATATGGCAGAACTAAGTGTTGAAATGCCGCCATTGATGATCAAATTACTAAAAGTTGTTAAATTCGGATCAAGCGTATTTGTCGCATTAAATTGAATTGTTCCGGTTCCCGGCGTCCATGTATTCAGATTAGTTACAGTAATCGCATTGCAAATCAGGGTTCCCCCATTTGTCATGATAAGGCTGCCGAGCCGTACCGCGCTATTCCCTAGGTGCACATTTCTCGTTACGGTAAGTTGAGAACCGCTATTGAATGCTAACGTGCCGGCTCCGCCACCACCGGTTGGACTGCCAACTTCCACCCCAGCGCATACCGCGCTATTGATATCCACAGTAACGGTGAATCCACCCGCGATTATAACAGAATCGCCTGCTACAGGCACAGTGCCGCCCCAAGTCGCGGTCGCGCTCCAGAGCCCTGTCCCAGCGCTTGTCCTGGTCGCCGCATTAGTCCGGAAATTAAAGCCCAGTACCATGCAAAACATTAACGCGATGATTACGAATGAAAAAATCTTTGAGTTGAATTTATTAGCATTTTTCATATTTATTCCCCATGAAAAATTGGTTTGAGAAATACTTTTAAGGTCGTTATAAAACTTGTTATGTAAAATCATGTTATTTTGATATTAAAACGTTTTAGTGAAATTATGATCGTCGTATTGAATAGATGGAAGCAAAGCATGCTGCATTGGGAAGGTAAGAGAACGCGCCGTTGCGATTCCCTTAACGAACAGATTTGCGAATATTGGATTGAATGAACTTTTATCAAAATTCATTCATGTTTCCTGAATGGTACAATCGCTATTTATTACCTTTCGTAACATTAAAAGATTCTTATATTTTTGAATAAGTTTTCGACAGGATAAATCTACACGAAGTTGTGAACCACCATGGAATTTTCATGGAGATTCCCCAGAACTTCTTACGTTAGGCGTGCTATAATGATCTTGTGTCGAAAACGATTAACTGAAAAAGTATACATTTATTTTGAAAAAAAGTCAATACGCATAAGAATTATTCAATGAGATTGTGATTTCTATCAAACAGACTACAAATGATAAAAATCTATTCCCCCCAAATTATATGCGAATTTATAAAATAAAATGCTGTTTTTACGCTAATATCGACTTTTAATTTTGTTTTCCAGCTTAGACCATTCATAAATAGATTGTTATTATTACAATGTGATGGTGGTCATCAAGAAATGATGAAGGTGCTTTTACCGGATTATATTTGAAGATGAGGATGGAGAAAAGTTTGTAAGAGCGATGTTCTTCCCTGTTGTCATCGCGAGTCCGCCTCCCGCCATCGCTTTTAGCGGGAGGCGGACGTCGCGATCTCCTAACAACAATTTGATTTAGCTCCGGAACGAACAATAATAAGGAGATTGTTTGACTGAACGACGAAGTAGGGTTGATCCGAGTGTGGTGAGACGTCAGACTGTGTAAAAACTACAATTCGTCGTTTAAAATAGATTTTAAGTTTTTCAATTTACATCGATATGAGGAGATCGCGATGACTTTTCACCCAGTGTGACAGGGTAAGAATGCCATAATTATAATCCCTTTAAACTCATTCTGAATACTTCTGCGAGGTGGTAAACTCTCCTCCCTGTGCCTTGCGTTATTTGTTCCATACAACTGAATCCATCGGCAATAATTAAAGTATCATCCTCAAGGGAGCGGATGATGGGAAAGAGCTCGAGTTCAGCGATTTGCATGGAAACAGGATAATGTTCTTTCCGGAAACCGAACGATCCTGCCATTCCGCAGCATCCTGCATCAAGCAATTGGACATCCAGACCAAGGCGGCGAAGAACATCCAATTCATAATTCGTTGGGTGGGTTGCTTTTTCATGGCAGTGCGTTTGGAGAACGGCTTTTTTATGTAAGAGAGGGACAGAATAATTTTTTACATGCATTTGGAGGAATTGCGCCAATGTGCATGAATTGTCACGGAGCTGTTGAGCGTCTTTCCGATCCGGGAAGAAATTAATCAACTCATCTTTGAATACCGCCAAGCAACTTGGTTCCAACACGATAATTGGCAGCCCTTCATCTAACCACGGCTTGAGAGTCGATAGCGTTTCGGAGAGTAATTTTTTCGCCAATGTTAGCATTCCATAATCAAAAAGAGGCCTGCCGCAGCAGAGATGTTTTGGAGGAATCATTACCTGGTAGCCGAGATATTCAAGCGTTTCAGTAGCTGCAACGGCAACCTGCGCATGAAAATGGTTATTAAATGTATCCGCCCACAAGATCACCCTGTGGGAAGATGATTGAGCAATCTCCGACCTCATCGTTGCAGAACCCGTTGGATGGAACGGTTTTTCGACAAGATCGAGCGCCGTTTTTTTCTTATCCAGCGAGGGAAGAAGTTGTTCCGGGGTTTTTCTATGATTATCATCAAACCATGTACGGAATGTCGTAGTTGAAAATTTTGGAATTGAACGCTCAGCCGCAATTCCTGCCATCTTTTTAATAAGCGCCCCATTGGAAAAAGCGCCTGTGAAAATATTTGTCAGACGCGGAAATAACGATCCTATCCTTGCCCACCGATGGATTAATCCCATCGAATAGGCGGCGATAGGTTTCATCCTCTTGGCATAATAATGGGACAGGAATTCGGCTTTATATGTCGCCATATCGACGTTCACGGGACATTCAACCTTACACGCCTTGCAGGATAAACAGAGATCGAGGGCTTCCTTCACCTCATCGCTTTTCCAACCGTCGGAAATGAGGTCTCCCCTCATCATCTCAAATAAGAGCCGCGCCCTGCCTCGTGTGGAATGGCGCTCATCCCCTGTTACACGGAAACTTGGGCACATCGTGCCGCCATGTTCCCTGCGGCAATCCCCCACGCCAACACATCGTCTTGCCGCATGGGAGAAATTTTTATCGTCGGAATGGAAGGAAAAATTTGTCTCTACGGGGATTGGTTTAAAATGGTCGCTAAAACGTAGATTCTCATCGATTCGGTAAGCGTCGATTAATTTTCCGGGATTCATTTTGCCGTCGGGATCCCATATCGCTTTGAATTCCCTGAACGCTTCCATCAATTCATTGCCGAACATTTTCGGCAGAAGCTCGCCGCGCGATTGTCCATCGCCATGTTCGCCGGAGAATGATCCTCCGTATCCGACAACAAGATCGGCGGCTTCGTGAATAAACGATCTGAATTTTTTAATACCGTCGCTCGATTCCAGATCGAATGTAATTCGCGTATGGACGCATCCTTCCCCTAAGTGACCATAGAACGCTCCCTCATAGGAATATTTATCGTAAAGTTTTTTCAAGTCCCGAAGATATTTCCCCATAACGTATGGCGGCACCGCGGAATCTTCCCACCCTTCCCAGGAATGTCTTTGACCCGGCACATTGGAAACGGCGCCGAGGGCAGATTCGCGGATTTTCCAGACTTTCGACGCTTCTATCTTATCAGTGAATTGCTTTATGACCGGATGATTAATTTTTGATCCGAGCATGGTGATAAATTTCTGCGCGCGCTCATCCGCATCAAGTTTATTTTCACCGCCAAATTCTATCAGCAGCCATCCCCCTCCTTCCGGAAGCAACGGAAGCTTATCCGTATGGAGATTTTTCTTGTACATCCCCTGCACCATGAAATCATCGAATGCTTCCAATGCAATAGGTTGATGTTCCATGATTTCCGTGATATGATCGGCTGCCGAAAATATATCGGGATAACCGAGGACAACGAGAGATCTTCCCGCGGGACTGTTAACTAATTTAACCAACGCTTCTAACACCGTTACACACGTGCCTTCGCTTCCAACAAGGGAACGCCCGACATGAAAACCGTTTTCAGGAAGCAATGCGGGAAGATTATAGCCCGAAACGCATCGCGGTATCTTGGGAAATTTCTGCCGAATGAGCTCGGCGTATTTATCGCGAAGAGATTTTAATTTGGAAAATATCTCTCCCTTCGGTCCGCTGGCATTGATTATTGCTTCCAACCCGGCTTCAGTCGTTGCGCCCACCTTGAATCGGTTTCCCCGGTATGTCAGAATTTCAAGTTCATGGATATTATTGTCGGTTTTCCCGGACATAACAGAATGAACGCCGCAGGAATTGTTCCCGATCATACCGCCGAGTGTGCAATGGTTGTGTGTTGCCGGATCGGGCCCGAACGTTAAATGGTGTTTTTCAGCAGCATCGCGCAACGTATCCAGGATGAGGCCGGGTTGAATGCGCGCTATGCTTTTCACCGGATCCAATTCGATGATTTCACGGAGGTACTTCGACATATCCAGAACAAGCGCAGCGTTACAGCATTGACCCGCAAGACTCGTTCCGCCCCCGCGATTCAATATGGGGATATTATTGTTGCGCGCTATCGAGATCGCTTCGATAACATCGGTTATTTCACGCGGCACGACGACGCCAACAGGCACCTGTCGATAATTAGACGAGTCGGTAGAATACGCTGCTCGTGTCCCCTTATCGAATAGCACTTCTCCCCGAATAATATCCTTGAGTTGTTGCTCGAACGAGGTGATCTTCATCATTATTGACAAAATATGTTGATCGGAGAACACTGCACGACTTGCATTCTAATCCAAGCCATCACACTGTTACTCCAGCAGCTCTCTTATTTCCTGTAATTTATTTTTTAAAGCCACGTTGCCAGGATTATACCGCAGCGCCTGCATCAATATTTTTTCAGCCGGAGCGAACCGCCCTTTCTCTTTGTACAGATCTGATACCATCAATGACGCGTTAGCATACCCGGGTGAAATTAATAAAATCCGGCGGAGAATATCAATCGCTCCCTCCTGATAATTCGCATTCGCTAAAGCCCCCGCCATATTCAGCATTTTCGAAACGCTGTCCGCTTTGGAAGATCCATATTTCATCGAATCTGAATACTCGAAATAATAATAAAAATTCAGCGGCGGACCTTTAAGCTGGTTCGTGCGCGAAGCTCTGGTAAAATATGCTTTCGCACCGGGGATATCGTCATCATCGATTCGGAACATGGCAGAATAGAGCAAAGCGGCGCCGGAATAACTATCAAGCTGCAGGGCTTTATTCAAAACCGTATCTGCAAATGAAGAGTACCCATTAACCCAGTAATTCGTAGCGAGCACAGCATACCCAAATGCGCGTTCATGGTTGTCACCGTCAAGAGAGAGACGCCTTAAATTATTAATCATATCGAGATGGGTTGCGCTCAAATCAAGGTACATACCCGCTTGCGGCATATAGCGAATGGCAGTAAAGAGAGAATCGGCCTGATCGAGCTTTCCCTGAAATTCCTTAGAGACCGCAAGATAAAACAATGCCGCAAAATTAAGCGTATCAAGCGATCTTGCTTCGATGAAAAGCTGCTCGGCAGCGTCATAATATCCATCGCTGAGAGCGAGAAATCCCTGGGCAATTCTCGTCTCTTCGGAATTCATAATCCCGGAATGCCCCGGATGAACCTTAAATACCTCTATTGTGCCAATTTTGTAAACGGATTCAAAAGAATATTTCTTGGTCGACCGCATTTGAAATTCAAATTCACGCATTCCATTCGATTGCGTAAGCGCTACAATATAGACAACGTCATAATCACGCAGAGCGTGTTCAAAATCAGGCACCGGAAGTGTTTCATTATAATTGAGAACTTTACGGGGGCTGATCCAGCATGCGATATCCTTCCACTGGCTAAAAATAACCGCCGATGAATCCGAATTTTTTGTTATCCAATCGCCTGCCAACCGGAAAGGTTTTGCAAAATGCCCGCCTGATTTCAATGTATCTTCGGTCGCAATTTCCTTCGGTGTGAAGAATTCCTTGTACGACGTATTTGCGCTTATATACGAAGCGCACCAAACAAGATTTGGAATAGAGATAAGCGTCAGCACAATAACCCCTGCAACAATACGAAACTCCGTGTCTTCTTTTCCGATGGATTTGAAAATCATCCATAATCCGATCACGAAGTAATAAATGATGAATAGAAGCAACGGAAGTAAAAATCGTATGTCGTTAATAGGGTAGCATAGAACAATTGAAACATACACGAATAAGAATATCCATTTCACCATAAACGAGCTGGATAATTTTCGATCGTTATATGCTCCAATCGCGCAGATGATCCCGCTCAGGAATAACGCCGGTGAATAGAGTGTGTTTACCGTATTCGCCATGGTCATAACGCTATGAGAGTTACGATACAGCACATCGTACAAAAAATTACCATAAAGCGGAAAAAGAAGAATTTTTCCAATTACCGACCCGTACACCTGAACATTTGCATATATTCGCGCTATGAGTTCGCTGAAAAACGAACTTTCCACCGATGTAAAATAGTGGTGAAAATACATTTTCGCATTTGTTAATTGCGGCAATTCTTTCCGCGCGACAAACCATTCATTCCGGATATGCCAGGCAAAATAAATAACAACAGCGACTTCAAAGAGCACCAGAGCTTTTTTGTAATCCTTTTTGAGGACAAGGTAGAGCAATGCGCTGAAGAGGATTGACAATCCTACTTCTCTCACAAGAATCCCGCATACTACGACGCATATCATCATGATCAATCCCGAATTGCTCATCGGACGATCGACATAACGATCACAGATCACGAAAAATAAAATAATACTGAGCGCAAAGGGTATATCGGAGAGTACTTCGGTTGAATACAACATGAACATAGGGTTGAACGCAAGAAGAAATGCGCCCGATAATGCCGCCCCCCTTCCGTAATGACGCCCGATCCATTGGTAAAAGAGGATCAACGCGGCGAGTCCGAAGCAAATTGTCCAAATTTTAGCTGCTTCGATATTATAAGGAAATAGTTTACCGACCGGGGATAAGAGCAATGCATACAATGGAGAGTGAATAACATATCGCTGCGGTTCGGGAGAGGTGGCGTCTTTAAATCCTTCTAAGGAGCCGAGCGATTTAGCCCAAATAAGATATCTTGCGCTATCCGGAGTGTACAATGAAAGATCATTTAATGAAAAATATGCCACGGAAATAAAGGCAAGGCATAAAAGAACAAGGGGAATATGTTTCTTAATCGTACGCGTGATACCTCCGCTCATTTTGGTTGAGTTTTATGAAATTGGAATTCTTGAATATTATTTCTTATCATGTTATTTATAGATAACTGTAAACTGCTCACTCTCTATTCATCATTGATAACTGCGTGAATTAAAAAACTGCTTCAAATATAATCAAAACATACTCAAAAATCCCCTTATTTTAATAATTTTGAAGTTGTTTGTGATATAGAGCAAGTTGCAGCCATTTTATGATGACGCCTGGAATTTCAAAATCAAGACTTACATTTTTTTTGGGCTAATTACTATTATTTTCAAGGAGAATATTTAATATGTCACGCTTGTTCACCACCTTCATTCTGACCCTGTCCGTGGTCCTGGTCATCAACCACTCGGTCGGACAGACCTTTCAAACCAAACCGCTTGATCCTGCGAATATGGATACATCTGCCAAACCCTCGGATGATTTCAACGAATATGCCAATGGCGGCTGGTTAAAGAATAATCCGATCCCTCCCGATCAAACAACCTGGGGTAGTTTTAACGAGCTAGCGGAAAAAAACTTAACGGCGGAATGGAGTATCCTTAAAGATGCTGCAAAAACGACCGACGCGCAAAAAGGAACAAACGCCCAAAAAGTGGGTGATTTTTATTTTAGCGGCATGGATTCCGCCTCGATTGAAGCGCAAGGCGCTAAACCTCTCGATTCTGAGTTCAAAGCCATTGCGGCTATCTCAAATTCTTCTGAACTTCAGAAGGAAATTGCGCATTTGCAGACTATCGGCGTAAGAGTTCCATTTGGTTTCTCCAGCGGTCAGGACGCGAAGAAGAGCACCGACGTTATCGCACATATTTCGCAAGGCGGATTGACGCTGCCTGATCGCGATTATTATTTAAAAAATAACGAGGATTCCCGGAAAATCAGGGATCAATATTCCGAACATGTCGCCAAAATGTTCTCGTTACTCGGGGACGAAGACGCTACTGCGAAGAAAGAAGCTGCAATCGTTCTTGAATTTGAAACGCAGCTTGCCAAGGGATCAATGACGCGAGTTGAACGGCGCGATCCTGAAAAATCGTATCATAAGATGAGCGTCGCCGAGGTGAATGCCCTCACACCCGATTTTTCATGGAGCGATTTTTTCCAAAACGTTGGGCTCGCAAACCCGGGCAACGTTAATGTGGGTCAACCCCGCTTCATGAAAACTCTCGATTCAATGCTGACATCGACTCCCCTGGATAACTGGAAAATTTATCTCCGTTGGCACCTCGTTAATCGCACGGCAGAATTCCTTAGTTCGCCGTTTGTTAATGAACAATTTCACTTTAGTGGAACGATCCTTAACGGTCAACAAGAAATCAAAACGCGATGGAAACGAATTGTTCAAATCGCCGATAGGGCGTTGGGCGAGGCAATAGGACCACTCTACGTCGCGAAATTTTTCAAACCCGAAGCGAAAGCCCGCGCGAAAGAAATGGTGAATAATCTTACATCCGCGCTTCATGACCGCATACCGCAACTCACTTGGATGAGCCCTGAAACCAAGACACAGGCGCTGCGAAAATTAGATGCATTTGGCGTCAAGGTTGGGTACACGGATAAATGGAAAGACTATTCTGCGCTCGATATCGATCGAGGACCGTTCGTGTTGAATATCCTTAAGGTCGCAAAATTTGATTTCGCTTATAATCTGAATAAAATAGGAAAACCGGTCGATAAAACGGAATGGGGCATGACTCCTCCCACAGTGAACGCTTACTACACGCCCACGCGAAACGAGATCGTTTTCCCTGCCGGGATATTGCAGCCGCCCTTTTTCGATCCCAACGCTGATGATGCGGTCAATTATGGAGGTATGGGATCGGTAATCGGACATGAGATTACCCACGGCTTCGACGACGAGGGAAGAAAATATGACGCGGATGGAAATCTGAAAGACTGGTGGACGGATGAAGATGCAAAAAAATACATCGAACAATCCAACCTCATTGAAAAGCAATTCGATGATTATGCTGCGATAGATACTTTTCACGTTAACGGCAAGTTAACCCTGGGTGAAAATACCGCCGACCTCGGCGGACTCACAATCGCTTATTCAGCATTCAAAAAGGCAACTGCCGGCAAACCTGAAGAAAAGATCGATGGGTTTACACCCGACCAGCGTTTCTTTTTAGCCTGGGCTCAAATCTGGCGCATTAATATTCGACCGGAGGCTCTCAAGGTGAGACTCAATACCGATTCACATTCCCCCGGAAGATTCCGCGCCATAGGTCCGATATCCAATATGCAAGAATTTTTCAATGCTTTCGGCGTTAAGGACGGAGATCCCATGATGAGACCGGAAAAGCTGAGAGCAAAACTCTGGTAATTAATATGATAGCGATACATGGAGCAAGGATTAGGACATTCTACTGTATCATCCAACTCTCAATTCCTCTCTTCAGGAAATAGACGAGGTGAGGAATTGAGAGCCCCAAAATGAAATGGTATGCAGAGTTTCCACCTCATTATTCGGCTATTTTACTTTAAATCATTCTAATCGCAACTTTTTTTAGTTTTTTTCGTATTATTTACCTACTATAATTTCATAACTCTCACCAAATCGAGAAATAACTCATAATTAGTAACCCTATATCAAAAACAAGGAGATTTTACGTTATGGCAAGATATACCGCAATTCTGACCATAGGTATTTTATTGATATTAGCTATTAATATTTCCCTGTGTCAAACGAAACAAACAAAACCACTGGATCCAGCGAATATGGATCAGAATGTGAAACCAACTGACGATTTTTACCAATTTGCGAACGGCGGTTGGGTGAAAAATAATCCCATTCCTCCCGATCAGAGTTCATGGGGCGGATTTAACGAACTGCGCGATAAAAATTTATACGCCCTACGGGATATACTCGAAAATGCAGCGAAAAATCCGGACGCACCGAAAGGCAGTAATCTTCAAAAAGTCGGAGATTTTTATTACAGCGGAATGGATTCAGTTGCTATAGAAGCACAAGGATCCAAACCGCTTGACGATGAGATGAACTCCATCACTTCGATGAAAAATATGATGGATCTGCAAAAAGAAATAGCTCATCTCCAAACAATGGGACTCAGCGTGCCGTTTGCGTTCGGCAGCGGTCAGGATTTTAAGAAAAGCACAGATGTCATTGTTCAATTCTTTCAGGCAGGAATAGGATTACCCGACCGTGATTACTACACACGAACGGATGATGAATCCAAGAAACTGCGCGATCAATACACTGAACATGTTGCCAAAATGTTCATTCTCCTCGGCGATGATGACGCAATCGCAAAGAAAGAAGCCGCCACGGTAATGGATTTTGAGACCCAGATCGCCAATGCGTCGATGAAAAATGTCGATATGCGCGATCCTGATAAGATATACCATAAAATGACAATCTCTGAATTGAATGATCTTACGCCAGATTATCTTTGGTCTGCATTCTTTACAAGCGTTGGTCTCGGAAAACCGGGAGCGATCAATGTTGGACAACCGGATTTTATGAAGCAGGTTAATACCATGCTTACATCCCGCACCATCGATGATTGGAAAGTATATCTCCGTTGGCACTTAGTTAATGCGACCGCTTCGTTCCTCAGCTCGCCGTTTGTAAAAGAAGATTTTCATTTCAAGGGAACTATTCTTAACGGTCAGAAAGAGATGAAACCGCGATGGAAACGAATTGTGCAAGCAACCGATAATTCGGTTGGTGCTCCGCTCGGTCAGTTATATGTCGCGAAATATTTCACGCAAGATGCGAAAGCCCGCGCCGCTGCGATGATTAATAATCTCAAAACTGCTTTGCACGATAAAATACAAAACCTGACCTGGATGAGCGAAGATACCAAAAAACAAGCGATTAAAAAATTAGACGCATTCGGCGTCAAAGTTGGATATCCGGATAAATGGCGCGATTATTCCGGACTCGAAATCGATCGTGGTCCATACGCTCTCAATATGTTACGTGTGGGAGCATTCGATTTTAAATATGATCTGGATAAAATTGGCAAACCGGTCGATAGAACTGAATGGGGAATGACTCCTCCAACAGTCAATGCTTATTACAGCCCGACAATGAACGAGATTGTTTTTCCTGCCGGTATTATGCAGCCACCCTTTTTCGATCCTAATGCGGACGATGCGGTGAACTATGGCGGCATGGGAGCCGTCATCGGTCATGAAATGTCGCATGGATTCGACGATTCCGGCTGCCGTTTTGATGGCGATGGTAATTTAAAAAATTGGTGGACAATCGACGACAGCATCAAATATGCAGCTTCAACATCGATAATCGAAAAACAATTTAACAATTATGTTGCGATTGATACTTTGCACGTGAATGGAAAATTGACATTAGGTGAGAATATCGGCGATTTCGGCGGCTTGACAATTGCGTACGCTGCATTTAAAAAAGCCACCGAGGGCAAGCCACAGGAAAAAATCGACGGCTTCACTCCCGATCAGCGATTCTTCCTCGCTTGGGCACAGATTTGGAGGGTCAATTATAGACCTCAGTCTTTGAAACTTCAGGTTAATACTAACCCGCATTCACCGGGAATGTTCAGAACGAACGGACCGCTATCCGATATGCCGGAATTTTACAGCGCGTTCGATGCAAAGGATGGCGATAAGATGATGCGTCCAGCCGACCAGCGACCGAAGATATGGTGATGTAAAAGGTTTGACCGATAAAAAGGCAAATTCCACAAAATTGGAATTTGCCTTTTTCTTTTTCACTCCCCAACTTGAAATTTTCTATCCTTCGGCCTGATTCCGTCGTACATCCTAAGCAATCCTTTATATGCGATTGCGCTGCCTCGTTGAGCAGCATCGCGGTAATATTCAACTGCAAATCGATTATTTTGAACTACACCAATACCCGCTTCAAAACAATATCCGAGCAATGCCTGGGCAAGGACTGAACCGTTTTTAGCCGATTGGGAAAGAAATGCAAGCGTGTCAGGAGGTAACGTTGCCTTCTGATTGCCGACGGTTTGTACGGTAATAATTCTGATCCGAGCTTCACAACAACCCATTTCAGCTGCCGATTGCCATAATTGCAGAGCTTTCTCCTTACTCTGTTTCACCCAAAACCCTTTGAAATAGTTCATGCCGCATTCAATTAACGCGGGTTCATAATTATCCTTTGCGGAGGCAATGAGAAGCTCCCATGCCTGTTCCTCTGTTAACTGATGATCAAAACCAAGCGCGATCAATTCAGCCCATACGTATCTGGCAACCGGATCGCCAGAATCGACCCTCGATTTTAACCGGGAATAAAATTTTCCATCCTGAATCATATCCCACAAAAGGCGAGGAGCGCGCGGGGAATCAAGCCGTATCGCCCTGATATAATTTGCTGCAGCCATCACAATATCCTTTTTAACTCCAATACCATTCTCCAACCATCGTGCGATCACCACAAGCGCCTCTGGACTACCCATGCTCGCGTTAAAATAGATCTCTCGCCTCATAGCTGAATCGACCACAATGGAATCGCTTGAATCATCTATCGAATCACTCTTTAAGCGGGTACTTGATTCCGTTTCCCGTAATGCTTCCTTGATGAGCGTGTTATTATCGACATGAACGGTGGTATCGTGCGAAAAATCAAGGAAAACCGGTTGAAAACTTTTCTTTTTTTGTTGAGAGTCAGCGGTAGTATCGTTCGGGTTATCCACGGGGGTTTTGTCATCCAAATCATCCTTCTTTATCCATCCCCGTCTCAAAAATTCCGCCACGACATCCTTGGCAGGGGCGTAACCGGAATCTGCGGCGAGTTTAACCCAACGGTAAGCAGTATGAAGATCGCGCGGAATAACGAGATTTTCGATATAAAATCTGCACATGAAATATTCCGCTTCAGGTAATCCCGCTTTGGCTGCAAATTCAATGCTTCTATACGCTTCAAATGGATTCCAGGGAACACCCCAACCATTGGAATAAAACACAGCCATATTATACGAGGCAACTGCGTGATGTAGTTGGGCAGCTTTCTGTGTCCAATAAGCTGCCTTCACCGTATCCGGTACCGTTCCGATCCCGAGAAGATAATATAAACCCAGATTATATTGAGAGATCGGATCACCACTGTTCGCCTTCTGCGTGAGGGAAAATATTTCCTGTAGCTGCGTATCTTCATTCCCACCACGGGTGATAAAGAGCGGATAGGGATAATGATAATCGCGCGGGATGGGATTTTGAGATTTTTCTCCTCCCGATGAATATTGCGATGCAGTAAGCAAAATAACAATCAGATATCTCGGAGACAAGACTGTACCGATTGTAATGAATTTAGATCTCATTTAATCAATACTAATTTTTTTGTTTGCAGAAAACTTCCCGCTGTAAGCCGATAGAGATAGATACCGCTGGCAAAATTGCCGGCATCCCACACAGCGTGATATTGACCCGGTGGTTTAATACCATCAACCAGGGTCGCAACTTCCGTGCCGAGCAGATTGAATATCTTAAGCTGAACATGAGTCGTAATGGGAACTTCAAATCCGATGGTGGTGCTGGGATTGAACGGATCGGGATAATTTTGATCCAGCCGGAAATCTTTCGGTGTATTCCTACCCGCAATTACCGATGTCACCGTTCCGGATGCGGATAGAGGTATCTGCTCATCATTGACAGACAAATCGTGCTTAAACGCGAGGATTGTACTGTGATCAATCACATCTAATGGTTTGAACGTGACATAAAATTTTAATTGACCATTGGAAGGAATGGTGGCGTTTGTCGGAGTAACGGTAAAGGCGCTATCCGATGATTGCACAGATGTAATATGCATATCCACTGCTGCAGTATTAGTCACGATGATGCTATCCGTTCTCGATTTGCCAATGGACACTCCCACAAATCTGATCCTCGAGCTGTCCGTCATGAATGGTTTGAAGAATTGCTTCAGAACCCAATTTGCTGAATCGAATTTGACGGTAGCCGGACTAAATGGCAGATTAAATGAATAATTCTTGATTGTTGAATCGTTCCAAACAGTAATGAGGGTGTCATAACCCGGCGCTCCAAGTAACAAATCGATGGGCATTTTAAACACCACAGGATTCGTGGTGAGAGTTTTCAGCACGATTTTAAGATTAACGATATACCCGACAATACCCGGTTGTGATGACCATGTATACGCATAGATAGGATAATTTTCGCCGTAGATCCATTCCTGGAATAGATAACTGAGGTCTTTTCCCGATACCGATTCCATATTTCTCTCGAAGTCGGGTGTTGAAGCGGTATTATATATTAAGGTTGAATCATGCGCGTAAGCATACATTCCCTTAAAAAACACGCTGTCGCCAAGGATATGCCGCAGCATATGCAGAAACGACGCGCCTTTATTATAGACCAGCGCACCGCTGAAGAGATAACCCACATTAGAAGTATCGTTGACGTGCACGGGACCGATCGCATTCAACGCGCTAAGCATTTTTCCATTCATCATACTAACATATGTGCTCCAACCATATTTTTTTTCGCCATAAACCGCTTCATTGTATGTGGCAAATCCTTCATTTAACCAGATATCAGGCCATGTCCGGCAGGTAATTTTATCGCCAAACCATTGATGGGCAAGTTCATGAACGATAATATATTCGCTGTACGAAGTGGTTGATGTCATCGTTTGGTGTTCCATCGCCCCTCCCCAGCCAAAATCACAATGACCGTATTTTTCTTTGATGAATGGATAGAGACCGTACAGCTCTGAAAAAATACCAATGGCATTCACGATCAGCGGCAATCCATTGGGGGCAGTCGCAGCAGCATAATTTTCGGGAAGGACATAATTCAGCACCTGCATCGAATCGGTTTGCCCATAATGGAACCAATCGGTAAATGACTGGAAGTTTGAGATTGTTACAGAGATAAGGTACGAGGCGATTGGATAGCTTTCGTGCCAAGAGTAAGTTACGGTGTGATCTCCATTATTAACGACCGAAATCAATCTACCGTTCGATCCAACCTTGAACATGGAATCGACTGTCACGATGATATCCGCAGAATCTGCCTTATCACTAGGGTGATCTTTACAGGGCCACCAATCTTTCGCCCCGTACGGTTCACTCAGCGACCAAATCCAGGGCACACCATTATGGGATGAAAATACAAAACTTCCGAAACCCGAGCTTTGAGGCATGCCTTCATAATACGTTTCAGTGGTAAATGTTTCATTCATGTTATATGTCCGATCAAGCCGAAAACCGAATGAAAGCGACTGCTGTGTATAAGAGGACGGAATGCCATTCACCTTGATCGAATCAATAATCATATTGTTCCTCAGATCGAGTGAAATGGAATCGAGCCCGTCAATGAGACTCGTCGCCCTCATCGTGATTTTACCATAAAGATAGTTCGAGGGAGTGGTTGTTATTTTTAGCTCCAATTTATAATACTTCACATCATATCGGATATCTGAAGCAACACCGGTCCGGGAGTGTAAAAAACGTGATTTATAATTCTCCATTTCGTTGTTGATTAACTGCTCCATGGGTGAAAGTGTATCCCGCCGCGCTACCTGTGCATGAAGAAAGGATGAAGCAAGCGCTGTGACTATTATAATTGTTAAGAAGGTTTTCATATTTTTATCCCGAAACTACTATTATTGAGTTAACGCTGGCATAACACTGAACATTTCGCATTAAGATTAAAATTTATACTCCGGTTCCGCAAAATGCTCAAACTGCGCTTTAAGAAATAGATGTATATCCATAACAAAATATTAATAAAATATGTGAAATATTTTGAAATTATCGTCGAATTGGCAAACTGGTCATCTGGATTACTTGGTATCCATTATTAGAGGTAAACCGTCTTTCCCCGCGCCGATGACAACGATTTTAGCGTTTGCTGACATAGCCAATTTCTCCGTAGCTTCTATACCCTTCCATCGCAGAAGCTGGTCGCTGATGCCCTGAACAACTATTTTTTGGAAATCAGAAATTCCCTGCGCTTCAATTCGCTTCCGATCTGCTTCCTGACGTTCCTTGGTGAGCACAAATTCCATCCTTTGGCTTTCCTGTTCTGCCTGCAATTTCGATTCAATTGACTGTGATAAACCCGGCGGCAATCCAACCCTCCGCAGCGGGGCTGATTCAACTATTACTCCTCTTGGTTCTGTGACCAGCTCGATCTCTTTCAATATTAAGAGAGATAGATGTTCTCGTTCGGACGTATATAATGCCTTCGCCTCAAAACCCGCTGTGACCCCTCGGGTTACGGAACGGAATTGGGGCTCGATGATAACACTCTCATAGGTCTCACCCACCGTTTTAAACACCTCGCCCGCTTTTTCGGGATTCAGGTGATAGAGGATGCTCACTTCAAGTTGGACGGATAGACCTTCCTTGGATGGCACATCCATAACTTCTTTTATTTCCTGAGTTTGGATGGACATCTTAATCACTTCCGCCAGAGGATTCACCATGTTAATCCCGGCTTTCAAGGTGTAATCTGAAACAGTGCCAAAAAAATTAACTACACCGACGTGACCCGGCGGGATTGTAGTTACTGATTGGGACAGGGCGATTAAAGTAAATAGAACTCCGATAAAAACCGAAAGGTTCATCGACATTCTTAATCCAATGCTTCTTGATTCGGTCGATTCCCGTCGTATATTGACCCAGATAATAAATGCGATAACGGCAATGATGATACTGATAATAAATAACATAGAATCCTCGCTTTCCTTTTCCTGACTGCATGATTATGAAGAATGAATGGGTATTAATTTTACCCGAATTATCGTTACACCAATTTCTTACTATCGAATCCCGAAATGAAGAGCAAGTCCCTCAAGGCGTTCATCCCAAATACAATACATGGGGCTGCGTGATTCTCTGACGGTTGGGAAGAATGGGGGAAACCCTTACTACCCGATTATCCACAGTCCCATTATTTTTCCTATCTCTCTATTAACGATGGACCATGTATCTCATTTTTTGTCTTTTTCATCCATCGATTCATTTTTTAACTTTTTGTAATCTTTTGGAGGAAGGAATGAACTTTCGGGAGTAGAACGTTGCTCGACTTTTGTGACGGTTGATTTATAGTTTGAAGATTCAACCTGTATGGGAAAACCATCTACGCCTTTCATACCTTCAGCCATTGCACTGCCAATGCGCGGCATCATCCGTGCCATGCGATCGCGAAATTCACCTAAATCTGCCTTCAAGCTGTCGACTCCTTTAACGTCCTTCGTAGCCCACAGCGTCAATACTTCTTTATCACCCTGAGAGATAATATATTTTGAGCAAGAGAATCCACTTATCGTTTCTGTCTCTCCCGTGTTTTTAACATCATATTTTTCTTTGGAATCACCCATGGCGGCACGCTTGCTCATCATTTGTTCGACCATTTTACGCTGTTCTTCGGGCATATCTTTCAGTTTATCCTGCAACTCCGACATACTCTTCTCCATCCTGGCGTTTCCTTTTTTCATAAGAGTATCCATCTCTTCGAACGTCATCTCTTTATAGGTCGAATCTTTGTGGTTAATGTCGTAGAGAAGGTTTTTATCAAGCCGGATGATCGATTCATGGTCATCTCCCTCGACAGATTTAAACATTTTGGGCATGGCATAAAATTTGGTATTTATGGTCTTTTCATTACCCATCATGGTCACATGCCCATTACTTTCCCAGTATAGCCCCTGGCAAAACATGCTCAAAGTAAAAGCGATGGTCAAAATTCCGTACAGTATAACGCTCTTCATGATATCTCCTTCTTAATTATTTTTGTTAATAAATTGGCGGTTTTAGCTATGCTTAATATTTACCGTAGATCGTATAAATTGTTTGAATGAAGGTAAAGGCATAATAAATATAGTTTCAATGAGGTTAAAGGTGTGAAAAATCAACGTCAAAATCAATTCCCCACCGAAAGCGATTCTCAATAATTTTCAAGGTTTTAATGAAATGAAAATTGATTAGATGTTTATTGATCCGCCTGTTTTCAATCTACGTATTTTATATGCCAACAATTATGATTCGAGGACTTGGGCTCAATCGATGAGACCGAATTCCCAAACATGGGGGAGGGTAAACTTATCGGTTGCAGCCTCCTCTTGCAAATAAACGTTAAATCAATTCCTCATTCACTTGGCGGAGTTTTCTTCTGTGTTAACATTATCGAAGCAACTCCCACCACGGCGATGATTATTCCCGCGGCGATATATTGATCGGTATTATAGATTTCCTGCGTCTTGATAGGTTTGGGCGGCCGTATGGGTGTTTTTAGTTTATCCCATGAAACTTGATTTATTGCTGCGACATTGAACCGGAATGTATATTCCTTCGAAGCCGCGCCTACCCGGAGGGGAAACATTAATGATATTTCAGTTCCCACATTATCCATTATTTTTTGACGGACTTCAGAAGAATTTTTGTCACTCGTCGGTAGTAGATCAATTTCTTTATATGATCCATCTGTGGAAATATTTTTTTCAGGAATGACAAAATCTGTAAAATATCCCAGCGGGGGCAATACCGTAGAGACCTGAGTAGACGCCGAAGCAGAATACAACGTTTTTGAATTCCGGATACTGTAGAATTTCCCTTTCACTCCGAGGGAAATTTTTGACCAATCCAATTCCAGTCGATTTGACGACAGGTTTTGGAATTGGAACCGTAATGCGGAGTCGTCGAATCTGAACTGGACATAGATCGTGCTATCCCGGTAGACGAGATTCGGATCGGTAATAGGCGAAGTCATCAGATATTCGTATTTATATTTATTACCCTCCTGCGTTAACAACGGTATGCTGCTGCAAGACTCGAATATTAACGAGAACGCTACTATTTCAGTTATTATCAAAAATAATTTTCTGTGTCTTTGAATCATATTTTCACCTTTAAATAAAATTCTCTTATTGTGTATGCTTCCCTTATTTCGTGAGAAGCATCTTCTTCACTATCATATTATTGGGCCACCACAAACGCACCAGATATACTCCGGACGCCACAACGTTGCCCTGATCGTTAGTTCCATTCCAGATTGCGGAATAATGCCCCGCCTCATGATCGCCCTTCTCCAATGTTTTAACCTTGCGTCCGGAGAGATCGAATACCTGAAGCAGGATGCTCACAAATTTTCCGGTCTTATCCGGAACGGTATAGTCGATCTTCGTTTCCGGATTGAATGGATTAGGATAGTTCTGTTCAAGAACGAACGATTCCGGATATTCGCCCGGGATGCCGGTTATCTTCGAAGCAGGAATAACTATCCCATGATTATTCTGATCGCTGATCACCACACTCACGACATCGAATTGACTGAGATCCGTAATGGATAATGGTAACCGGAACAATGAGCCGGCTCCCGGAGTGATCTCCGTATTATTGGCGTTGTAAGCAACAATACGGATAACATTACCCGTCACATTGACCGGCATAAGCATGATCTTGCCACGATTAAATATTTCCAGACCATTGAGATTAACTCCGATGTGGGCTTTGAGTATTATCTGAATACCACGAACAGGGATTACGTTATTCAAGTTGAACCGCAATCCGTGCGGGGTTACCTCGAATTCACCGCTGGTCGTGAGCGAATCCGCCGTCCCATAAGTCGATGATTTTCCATTTGAAATATTGCCGACCGCGACATTTTGAGCTACAGATCCCATCAATGAACCCGCTTTGTCATACGTTCCTTTGAGCAAACGCGTAAGAAGCGAATCTGCATCCTTCCAATCTACAACAGCGTCTGCATTCAAATCAGCGCGGATAAAATTCGCCTGTGAGAGCACTGTCTTTTTGTTAATGGCGTCTATCATCGTCGTTAAATCACCGATGTTGACGGAATGGTCATTATTAGCATCCGCCATCAGGACAGTTGCATAGGCGTCAACCAACACCTGATGCCCCGGCAACGACGGGGTTGAGATCGCGACGGTATACGAACCTTCCCTATCGCCCAGAGTTAATTGTGAGGTTGCCGTACCGATTGAATCCGTAATCCCGGAACTCACCGATAACCATTGTTCATTGGCTCCGGTAGGGGCGCTCAAAACTTTAAATTGAACCGTGTCACCCGGAATAAGATTGCCGCCCGAATCAGTTAAGGTCACACTAAATGGAACGGGTAATGCCGTTAATATTTCACCCGATTGCGAACTGCCCGATGACAATGCCATGACGGCTGCTGCTCCGACAGATGCATGAGCGGTAAACACTATTATTTTACCCCCGAATTGAGCTGATGTCGCCGTTACCGTATACAGACCGATCTTGTCGCCTAATTTTAAATCTGTAGACACCAGACCATTGCTATCCGTATGAGCCGATGATACGCTGAGCATTTGACCGGCAGCTTGTGAGGGTGTTCCGGAAATCGAGAATTGAACTGCAAGATTTTCAATTCCATTACCGAAGGAATCATTAATGACTGCAACGAACGGAACAGGCAAGGATGTATTGATTTTCGCATGCTGATTATCGCCGGCATTGAGAGCGAATACCGCAGGGCTTGCCGGGACCGCATTCGCCGAGAATTTCAGTGAAGTGAGATTCCCCGTGGATGCCGATACTATATAGATTCCCTTTTTATTTCCCAAGGTCATGTTGACCGAAGCCATGCCATTCGAATCGGTTGAAATAATTGAACCGCTTAAGTAAGCTCCTGAAGAACTATTCGGCATTTGTTCAATTTTAAAGGTCACGGGTGCATTCGGGACCGGGTTATTTCCTGTATCACGAACACTGATAATAAACGGTGTCTGTAATGTTGACAGAACACGCTGGCTTTGATTATTTCCACTCTGCATTGCAAAGATAGCAGGCGGTCCCGATGTTGCCGTAGCATTGAAGACCTGCGGACTACCCAGCAAACCCGCCGCGGCAGCGGTTACTGAATAATTTCCAATTTTGTCTCCAAGTGTAAGTACACATTTGACTTGACCATTATTATCTGTAATAGCATCTGCAATATTGAGAGAAGCTCCAACTGCTAAGGCAGGCATCGCCGTGATGGCAAAGGAAACATGGACTCCCGCCATGGGAACACTATCCTGAGATGTAACGGTTACAATAAATGGCGATAACGTTGATTTAATTGCGCCGACTTGCTTATTTCCTGAAGATAAAGCGAGGAACGTCGCATTGCGATATGCGCCAAGCGGGTGGATGGAATCCGACGCAGTCCACAATCCAAAATTGGTGATTCCAGTTTTTGTGATTGATTGATGAGCCGTATCAATCAAACCGCCCTGGGCTTTCCATTGGGCGCCATAATCCGTTGAGCTCCATAGCACTAATTTGGATGGATCCCTTCCATTGAGTTCATTCTTACTGTAATGGAACACTAATGTTGCGTCTAATCCTGAATTTATCCTTGGAATAATATTATAATAACGTTGTATTGATTGATTATTATTACCGGTCAAAGAATGCCCGGAGGTTCTTGTCACAGTGGTTGTATCCGGACCCACCCCTGTCCAGGAAATCGAGGCGCCGATTCCTCCGAAATCAGAATTAGCACTTGAACCGCCCAATACTGTTGTATTTTCAATTTTTCCTGATAAATAACCATTCTCATTAAGTTTGCCCTGTAATTTCAGCACTGAAGTTGAATCGATAGATAAGATTACACTGCTATCAATGGAGACTAACGTTTTGACGATAAGGTTCCCGGGAGTTGAATTCTTAAAACCGCTCCCCGTGAGCAATAAATTACGGTACGTCCTTGCGGGCACGATCTGGTCCGAACCTTTATAATCAAACGATCCACCGATAGTATCCGGAAGATTGACCGCCGTCCCTTTTAATCGAAACAATCCCCTGTTTGTAAGAGAACCATGGTTTTCGATATCTTGACCAAATCCTATCCCGGTCAAAATTAAAACCATCCAGGTATAAAAAAGCACACTCCAGCGAATGCGCCGCTTCCATTTACCGGGAACTTTCGTTCGTCGTTTTTTATTGCGCGTAATCATATCACCACCTATTCAGGTTGAATAAAATATACAAATTTATTGTCCTATCACTGAACAACTTATTAATCTTACGTTAATTATTTTTCTATCGATTCATGAACGCACCCGGAGCATAGGGGACGAACATGCATCTTCATTTATAACCATACAGTGTGTGGAATGAAGAACTGAGCGGGAACTTCAAATCCGTTCATTGTATGATATATTATTTCTTATTTACTTTTATGTTTCATGAAAACATATATACCCATACATCACATTGAACAACTTTTCCGAAAACGCCCAAGGAACATTTCAAATACATTTCAGGCAAACCCCGGATAAAATATTTTCTATTTTCATCGTCCGCTTTCATGAAGAAACGATCAATTTTCTCATAATCATTATTATCACATTCGACTTATTATCCAACATGAGATCCAAATCTCAGATAGATAAGGAATAAATCGAGATATCGGATTATTGACCAACATCGATAACACCATCGTTGGTAACGTCGCCATAGTTCTTCAACCTACCTTTTAAGGCAAGATGTCCGAGCGGGCTGACGATAACCTTTTTATTGTTCGTTAAAGTAGAGGCAACGTTCAGGGTACCCGCGGAGGATATTGTTCCCACATTTAAGGTTCCGAGATTATCCAGCGTGGAAGCGACTGATAATCCTCCGCCGGAGACGGTCAAACTGGTCGAGCTATCGGTTAGAGAAACGCTGTATGCTGAATCGCCTGCGGTTGCGGTAATTCCGGTGTGATTAATTTCGGCGTCATCTGTTGAGCTTGGAGGAGTTCCCTCATCCCATGTCGCATTGAGATTCCACGCGCTATTCGGCACTCGTGTTCCGAAGGCAACATTGACCAAGGCAAATTCCTGAACGCTTGCGACCGACGCAGATACGCTATCGACATACACTACGTGATTCGTAGTATCCACGGTTCTAACGTATTTCCCGGCTGGATTTGTAACCTTAGACCATAAGGATCCGTTGTAATCTCGTACGCCAAGTTTGTATGGATTGACTCCACCCTGTAATTCATTGTCTGCGTATGTGAGCGACATTGATTGTATTTTTGCAGTGGCTAAATTAGAGCCGCTGAATGTGTAATGTCTTTTCGCATAACGAGTGCTGGGATGATTTGTGATATCCGAATCCGGCAACATCGTCAATTGAATATTTCCACCGGATATTGTTGAATCCAACGCCAATCCTACACTCGCGCTATTAAAGGTATAGAGTGAATCTTTCACGAACGGATCGATACGACGTACCGAGCCAATCACCGCGCCTGTTCCCGAAACGTTTCTATTCACAGCGGATGTCAGGATCAGAGCTTTTCCCGACGACATTGTTAAATTTTTATTTAAAACGAGATTGCCTTTTGCTATTAATGAATCAGGAGTCGTTTTATCAGAATTTGACAATATCAAATTTCCGTACGTCGCGGTTGCAATACTTTGAGTTCCCGACGCGCCTGAATATGTCGCTGTCGATGTCGAATCAAATATTAAGGAACCAGTCGCAGTGAAATTTCCTGCAAATTGAGCGTTACTTGTCCCATTGACGGAAATTATTCCGTTGTTTTGAATATCGGTCCGAAAATTCAATAAACCACTGGCTGTTGCAAGGGCAGCGCTCGCGGCGATAGTTGGTTTGCTATTAAAGACAATACCACCTGAGCCGGCATGGATAGTATCGGCATTTTGAGTTAATGTATCATTAAATGCGATAGTGCCGCTTCCACCAAATATTTTTCCATTATTTGTCGCACGACCGATTAAGGTAGAATCCGTCCCCGCATTAATAATACCTGCGTTTCCTGCGATCGTATCTATCATAGACCTGGTGCCAAGAGTCAATTTTGTACCACTGGTTATGTTTGCAAGTTTTCCGATTTTCGCAGTATCAACCACTGAAAGTTGCTTATCAACCGTGAGCGCCCCACCGCTATGAATTAATGTTTTAGCGACCACAGTATCCTGAAGATTTTTCGTTCCATTATTAGTTAATAGCAGCCGTGAGTATGCGGCGCCAAGGATGGTTTGACTGGATGTCCCACTGTAGTAAACTGTATCGGTCGCGCCGTTAGCATGGAGAACTCCTCCTGTCTTCGCTGCTGCGCCATAGATATTCAATGTATGGCCGTTAACACTCAGTGTGTCGCCGGGTGCACCGCTGAGTATGATGGCGCTATCCACTGCGATAGCAACATTCATAATCTTTGTGCTGCTTCCGGCGGAATTGAGTGTGTCAAATACCAATTTCCCCCTTGTCGGCATACCAAGAGATTCAGGCACGGTTCCTATCAAATTGATCCGGCCTTTTATTGTATCGGCAGAGCGATTGCTGGCGCTGTTATCGATATTCCCTTTTACATTATAGGTTCCTGTCCCGTGAAATGTTGAAACACTGTCAAGGACAATATCCTGGCTCATCGCCGGAATTGAATTGAAAATAATCATAAGGATGAGAGCAATACCCATCCCCGCTACGCTATACTTTAGTTTTATTGACTTCATTGTGTCGTTCCTTTTAATGTATTGTTGTGATGTATCACCAGTATTTTCCGGTGTGTTGTTTATGTTTTTCCGTTCTGAACTTATAATCAGTGTCTTATCATAAGTCAGATCGTGTTGACTATTATATGTTTTCATGATTTATGCTCCATTATATATTTGTTGTTATTTACATCGTTTATTAAAGATTTTCATAAGGAAATATTCCTGCTCGGGGAATACTCCCGGATATTTTTAGACCAACCGCTATATTTACGGCGGCGCTTTATCGGGTGCCATATAGGTTTCCTTTCCATAGTTATTATTTAAATGAATTAAATTTCATCGTTATTTCTTTTAAAATTTCTGCTTATCAATTTCCACAATTCCTTCTTCTCGAAGTAAATCGCGAAGATATATTTTCCCGCAGCTAAATCCGTTCTCCATGCGGAATTATGAGCCATATAACTCCACATCGCGAACAAACCCAAAAACCGGTTTATCTATATTCACATTACACGATTGCCGACAAATGTTTCGTTTGTTGTGCGATAGAAAAGAAGGAGCAAACTTCTTCATCGCGCACCACTCACAGAGTGACAATTCCAAAACGGACATTTTGTTCAGCATTCTTTCCTCGATCTATTGACCGACATTAATAACGCCTGTGTTATTCACCGGACCGTGGACGCGGAATTTACCCGACATCGTTATTGTGCCAGCGTTATTCAATGCGGTGGAGCTGTTATGATTAAGCGAAGCAAGTGTCAACGTATCCGGTGCATTTACGCTCAAGCTGCCGAAGTTATCAAGGGAGCTTGCAATATTGAGCGCGTTATCTACCACCAACGACTTGCCGTTGTTAATGACCAGCGATGCGGCAGAAGCGCCGGCTGCACCAATGGTAATGCCGGTATTGTCGATTTCAGCGTCATCTGTCGTGGAAGGAGCGCTGCCCTCATCCCACACGCTTGGAGACGCCTGAGTCCATGAACGGTTGTCCGCTATGGTCTGGTACGCTGTATTAATAATTCCAAATTCGCTGACACCCGCCAACGGACTGGCAAGATTCTGCAATAAGACGATGTTGTTGACCGAATCTACAGTTCGTGTATAACCGGCGGAATTATTAACCTTTTGCCAGTTGCTGCTTAAATCCGATCGTACGCCGAGTTTCGCCTCAATAGCCGAGGGCATAACTTCCGGCTGCGCATACGCAAGCGCCAGTGTTTTTAACTTTGCAGTGCCCACGGTGCCTGTAAATCCAAAATACCTCTTAACATATTTTTGGTTTGGAGACGGCGTTTTGAAGCTATCCCCCGGAATCATATTGATTGCCAGATCATGCGAGGTAACGGTTGAATCGAGAGCAAATCCCACCGAATCTTTATTGAAGGCATAATACGTGTTCGCAAATAAATCGTTGGTTCGTGTGACTTTACCGATTACTTCACCGGCTGTGTCGTTAACGACGTTATTACCCTTCCATGAGGATAATGTCAGGGAATTGCTTCCGGCGAGCGTCAGCTTCTTGCTTCCGAGTATAAGACTATCTGTAATACCCAAATTGCCTTTTGCGCCCTTGTTGTTTGTGCCGCTCAAAACGAGATTTCCATATGTGGCGGTTTCGACAGAATCCGTTGTACCGGAGTAGAGAACATGAGAGGTCGAATCGAAGCTTAGCGTGCCGGGATTGATAAAGTTCGCATTGAATGTTGCCGAACCAGCAACCAGAGCAAGTGTACCACCGCTATTGTTAACCCCAGTGGCGAAATTGGATGTCCCGTTTCCGTTTACCGCGACCGTTCCCCCGTTTGTGATAGAGCTGTTAAACGCTAACGATCCGCCATTACCCGCAGTGACCCTGCCGCCTGCGTTGTTATTTAATGAGGCATTGAAAGTAATCCCACCCGTGCCTGTACTATCGGTGATTGTTCCGCTATTGACGGCATTGGCTGTGAAGCTCACACCGCCGACGCCCTGTGTTTTGATTATCCCGGCGTTTGCATTCAGTGTATCTATGGCTAATGCGCCGCTGTTGGTTGCGATGGTGCCGTTATTTCCTGCAACCGTTAATATCCTTAACGATCCAGCTCCTGCTTTGGACACGACGCCCGAAGATGCAAGTATTGTACCAATCGAATCTGAGGCGCCCTTCACTATCAGCGAATCGGTGACATTGGCAAGTGTTTTTATAGAAGCGGAAGTATTCACCGTCATTTTCTTATTCACGGTCAATGCTCCCGTGCCTGTATGTTTTAATATCGAAGCAGAAACGGAATCGCGCATATTAATCGGCACACTATTTTGGAGGTTAAGCGTGCTATACGTCGCATCGATAATTGTCTGACTACCCGATGAACCACGATATTGAACTATATCGGCGGCACTATCCGCGGTGAGGATTCCATTGCTTTTTGTGGAAGCGCTATCGATGTTCAGCGTTTTATTATTGACGACAAGGTTTCCAGCGTTTAATGCGAGGTGTTTCGATACCGTAACCGGTACATGCATTGTTTTGACGCTTGCGCTATCGACCTTCAAACTATCGAAGGTAAGCCCTATTCCACCTGTGGCGCCGATTCCGATATTCTGCGCGGATGTGCCGAGTAAGCGTGTGTTGCCGGTAATAGTTTTATTCGTTGTGGCTGAATCGATTATATCGCCTTTTACGTTAATTGTACCGCCGCCGCTGAAGCTTGCGCTATCGGTTATGACGATATTCTGGCTGAACACCATCGCTCGCAAGGAGAAGAGGAAAATGAATATCCCCATATTTCGCCCTGTGTGTTGTGTATTTGATTTCATTGTATTGCTCCTTTTTAATGTTATTTGATGATTGTTAATTAGTATTGCGCCGTAAACATTATCCACAGCGCTGGCTCTATGTTTTGTGTAATGCAAATTCATATGTTTTTTTGTTCAATGTTTTTATGCATTCTGGCTGAGTTGACTCAACGGGAATGCCGTGCCAAATTCTTTCAATAGTTGTCGATATTTTGTTCTTATGCTATCTAATTCCTTTTATCTTTTATCCCTTCACTTTGTTTAACCTTACATTCATTCAATTTCGTATCTTACGGTGGATGATAAAGATTAAAGAAGCACTGAAATCTTTACATCCACTACTTATCTTGCTTTGTGTCGCCATCCCCGATGATAACTGAGCAGGTTATCTTCAGGGAAATACGACGTTTTTCGTTTACTTCATATGAAAACAAATGAAAATATTACTACTCATTCTTCACAGAACTAATATCCTTGCATTGTTACATCCGCCGTCCGGCTGTAATGAATCACCTGTGCGCTTGATCCGGAGAAAGGAGCAAACCCTTCCGGATCCCTGCGCATTTGAATCAGTCCAGTAAAAATAATTCTATGTCATGAGGTTATACCCCATGGTTTACGTTTTGTCATTGATACTAGTCGATTAATGGACATCGATCGTACCGTTGTTCGTGACCGGACCATCGAGGGTCAGGTTGCTGCCTGCAACGCTAAGAGTATTGCTCAAAACGTTTAACTGACCGTGCATAACAAATCCACCGGCTCCGACATTTAAATTACCGCCGCTAAGCGTTAAAATACTTCCGGGGTTGTTAAATACAGTCAGACTTGAAGCAAATTCCGATCCTGCATTAACCGTGACACCGAATCCTTTGATTTCTACATCATCCGAATTAGTTGGCTTCGAACCGTCATCCCATGTTGTTCCGGTCGCCCAGTTGGTTGAAGCGATAGCGCTCTTTACGTTCTTGATAATTCCGAATTCGTTGACTCCCACAAGCGGACTTGATAGACCGGTTAAGAGCACGACATTGCCGACTGAGTCAGCTAACCGATTATATCCGGCAGGATTTGATACTTTTGACCACGTTCCCGCGACATCCGAGCGAATACCAAATTTCATTTCATCAGCATTGCCCGGAGTTACTTCGTTCTGAGCATAGACTAAGGATAACTCTGTCAATTTTGCAGTCGCATAATTACCGGTGATACCGAAGAACCGTTTCGCACGGTCAGAACTATTCGGCGTGGTAAAATCGGTGTTTGGTTGCATATTGATAGTGAGGTTCGGCGTCATATTAGTATCAAGAGCAAGACCGACGGAATCCCTGTTAAATGCGTAGTACGTATTTAAAACAAATGCATTGGAACGGTTCACTTTACCGATCATCTGTCTGGGTCCTGATACGTTATTACCCACGGTAGAAGCGAGAATAACCGAATCCGATGTGGTCGCCATGACGAGATCCTGGTTCAACCGGATGCTATCCTGAACTGTGACTGCGCCTCTGACCGTATCCGCACCGGAACCATTTAACATTAGATTACCATAACTTGCGGGGGCTATCGTCTGCGCTATACCTCCGTACGTCATTGTGGAGGGAGCTGAGAAACTCAATGTTCCAGCGCTGTCCGTCACGCTGCCAGTAACACTTGCGGCGCCGTTATTGGTCAATGCGAATGTTCCGGTTTTTACTGATAGATTAGTCGCAAACGTGAGCGCCTTTGTAGACGCTGTTGAGAGAATGGTCCCACCGCGTAACGTTGCAGTCGAATCGAACATAACACCGCCGGTACCGGCAGTGATCGTATCGGCGTTATGATTCAGAGAGCCAAAAAAGGTAACTAAGCCGCCGCCGCCAGTGATTTTACCATTGTTTGTGAAGCCATTATTAAAGTTCACTGCGCCTATGCCGCCGGTTATCGAACCGTTGTTTGCTGTGATCGTATTAAAACTCATGACTCCATTATTTGCTGCGGCTGTGATAGCGCCATGATTATTCGTTATCGTGGTAATGCCCATTGTTCCGGTGCCATTAATTATCAAACCGTTATTATCCGTCAATGTATTGATCCCTCCGCCGGTTGTGGAGAGATTGAGTGTATCGCCGCCAAGGATATTCGCAATCGTTCCGAATGCATAAGCGGCATTTGCATTAAAAGTGTGATTGATTGTCAACGCGCCGCCTGAATGCGCCATTGCGCCGGATGTATTTACTACGCCGGTGAGGTCTTTTGTCGCGGCGCCGCTGATGGTAAGCGCTTTGTAAGTCCCATCAATAATATGCGATGTGCCGGAAGCGGCATCATAAAACACCGAGTCGGTGCCGCTGTTCGCGCTAAGCGTTCCGCCGGTATGGCTCGCCAGTCCATCAATCATCAATTTTTTACTGTTAACTGTGAGCGTGCCATTGTTCAATTTGAAGTTCTTATTAACCGACAAATGAACGTTCATCGTCTTGGTTCCCGTGGAATCCATCCGCAAAGAATCGACGCTTAATGCACCGTTACCTGAGGTTCCAATGGATTGTGTACCCGTGCCGGTGAGTTGGACCTCGCCGTGAACCGTGGTGGCTGCGGGTACACCCGTATTATCAAGATTACCGGCAACTTTAAGTGTTCCACTGCCGCTAACTGTCGCGTTACCGGTGAGAACGACGTTTTGACTGAATGCCGCAGCAGCCGCGACAAGTATGATAAACAAGATTAGAAGAACCATGTTTATAGATGACAGTATAGATTTCATTGTATAGCTCCTTTTTAAGGTTTTTAGGGTTTCATTGTTTAATTGCTTCATTTGCTCATTATTTTTTATTTTTTCCTCATTGAGGCATATTTCATTCGTTTTCATTTGTTGTGCTCCTTAATTGATTGTTATTGATTTTGTTAATTGTATATCCGTTATCCTTGCTCGGAGGTATAACGAATTTGTGATTAATGATTTACTGATTATGATTTTATTATTAGCAATTTTTTTACAGCATTGGGTTTTGTTTGATTGTAACCTTTCAATTCTTGTGATATATTTTGTTATTGTTTCCAAAGAGATACCTTCGGCAAAACCTTTACATGACCTCACCCTACCCTCTCCTGCGAGGAGAGGGGTGAAGTCTGATTTATCCACTTTTTCGAAGTACGAAATTGCATCTTCATTTCCTGGTGAAAGAAATAAAAGTGAAAATTTATTTACAAAATATTCGATGTTGTTTTCTCTATTTTTCATGAAGGAAGGAGCCAGAAGCGCCCGGCTCATTCCTTCGAATAATTGATTTTCTGTTCCTGTGAATTCCTGCAGCGATAATCCACGACGTACTACTCCTGTTGAAGAAGGAGCAAACTTCTTGCCTGAGAATAATACCGTGTTTACATTACCGTTCATATCAGCAGTCCTATGAATTCGCGTTAACATTAATGGACGTCAATAATACCAGCGTTTGTGACCGGACCGTTCAAGATTATATTACCGCCATTGACAGTGAGCGTGTTGCCGGCAGCCAAGGTTAAGCCGCCTGACGCGCCGCTATTCAGGTTAAATAACCCGGTGACGGTCAACGAACCACTTGCGCTGAACGTTAAGCTCTTTGTCGAATTTATAGTGACTGTTTTTGCCACCATGCCAGTTGTGCCTAACGTAACAGCATGACGAATTATGACGTCATCATAAGCATGGGGTATGCCGTCATCCCATGTTCCTGGAAGATTCCAGTCCGTACTTGCAATACTCATGACTGCTGTGTACGTTACGGCAAATTCGCTTACACCAACTAATGGACTCGCCAAACCGGATAATACAACCGCGTGATACGGCGTTGATCGTGTCATACCGCCGGCGGAGTTGGTTACTTTGCTCCAATTGGTGCTTGAATCTGACTGTATACCAAAATGCGTTGAATCCGCGCTATTGAGAATTTCTCCCGATCCGTAATGGAGCATTAATTTCGAGAGCTGGTCGCCGGATACCCAGTTACCCGATATTGCAAACCGACGCTTCACATAATTTTGTGTTCCCAGCGTTAGAGTATCCGTCGGATAGGTAGCCGGCTGCATATTCATTGTTACAGTGCGGGTGACCGCTGCATTGAGAGCAAGACTTACAGAGTCTCTGTTAAAGGAGTATGATGTACCCGATGCAAATAAATGATTACGCGTTACTTTGCCGGTGACCTCACCGGTACCGGATACTGCGCTCGCCGCTTGGGTAATGAGCAGTGAATCTCCTGGATTCATCGTGAGATTCTGGTTCAATGTTAAGTTACCCTGTACGCTATCCTGCGTGTTACCTACAGCGATGCCCGTGCCGCCGAGTATAAGATTACCATAGTTGGCAGGGGCGAGCGGTTGAGCGGTTCCGTTGTAAGTCATGGACGAGGTGCTTGCGTAAGAAACCAGACCGGTTCCGGCTCTTGTAAATGTTCCACCGATACTCGCAACGCCCGTTCCGCTCAGCGAAAAGGTTGCGCCTGTATTTACAGTGAGGTTATTTGCAAACCTGATCGAATCGGCTTGCAGCGGCGATGTAAGCGTGCCGCCGTTTAATGTGACGGCATTGCTAAAGAGCATATCGCCCGCACCCGGAGTTATTGTGCTATTCGAATCCACCAAAGCACCTGTAAATGTCACCAAACCGGCGCCGCCGGTTATCGTCCCGTTATTTGTGGTAAATGCTGTGAAGGTCATAGGACCGCCATTAACTGCCGATGTAATAGTTCCGTGGTTATTGGTAACCGTCCCGACCGTAAGAGCACCGCTGCCATTAACTAACTGACCGCCGCTCCTTACATCTGAAAGTGTGGTTATATTTCCTGCGGCAGTTGAAAGTGTAAGTATACCGGAGGCACCGATGGAGTCAATCGTTGTGAAACCATACGCACCTGATCCTGCCACAGTCAATGGCTTATTCACGGTTAACCCGCCGCCGGTATGACGAACGTTTGCATTAACCGTAACCGCGTTGAACAGGTTCTTCGGCGCTGTGCCGGAAAGACCCAACTTATTGTAAGTGCCCTCGATAATACTCTCCATCGTTGTACCGCTTGTATATGCGACAGAATCGCTCGCCCCGCTTGCGGTCAATACGCCGGAGGCGTGGGACACGGCATCGCCAATGGTCAGTGTTTTTCCATTCACGATCACGGTACCGTTATTGAGAGTGAAATATTTTGCGGCCGTTACGTTGGCAGTCATCGTTTTCGTGCCCGTTGAGTCGGATCGCAGGGTATCGAACGTGAGCGGTTGCGTAGTACCCCCGCCGCCAATTGATTGAGCTAAGCCGGTACCGGTAAGCCATACTGCGCCATGCAGTGTGACTGCTCCGGCAGCCGCTGAATCGGAGATGTTGCCTTTCACCTTAATTATCCCTGTTCCCGTCACGTTTGAGTTGCTCGTTAGGATCAGGTTTTGTCCCCACCCAACCGCCGATATGGCGAGGATGAGGATAGCGGTGAGGACAAATCTCCAGTGGTTACATCTGGATGTCTTCATTGTTTGCTCCTTTTTGTTAATAAATGTGAACTCTTCGATCTTAGGAGTGATCGTTTCGTTCACGGTTATTGTATTTGTATTCATTGTTGCGCTTCTTTGTGATTTAGTTTTAAAGTTTGTCATGTCATGCTGAACTTGGTTCGGCATCTGATTTGAGCCAATTATAGATCCCGAACCAAGTTCGGGATGACTAAATTTTCCATGACATGACCTCACCCTACCCTCTCCTGCGAGGAGAGGAGAAAAGTCTACCCTGCAATCATATGAGGGTATTGGAAATAACATCATTAAGTTATTGTCTATACGAGACCCCCTGCGATGCAAAACACGCATCGCGTCCCCCTTGAAAAGGGGGACATCCGCACGGCTCGGAAGACCGGCTTGGTTAATATTTTCATTCAACTCGCGCATATGTGTTTTTCTCTTTTTCATAATCATTGACCTATATCTATTTCGCCGCCGGTGGTTTGCAGGATGCAATCTGGTTTGAGGTATCCGTTCACCTGAATAACCGTGCCGGCGCCGACCGTTTTTGTAGTACCACCGGGCGTGAGAATAAGATTACCGTAGCCAGTTGCCACAGGAGTGATAGTTTGTGTTGATCCGTTGTACCAGATAGTACTGTTCACATTAAATGTGTATCCATTGCTAAAGACAGGCACAGCATTGGTTCCGCCGACTTTAAAGGTCGTGAGCGTATCCATACTCATCGCGCCGCCGCCGGATGATTCGATGATTTTCGACAAACTGTCAATAACAGTACCTTTGTGGATTGCGAGTAATGAGACGCTATCCATTTCAATGGTAATGGCAAGCGTGCCGGTTCCTTTCGTTATATCCACTACATCAAAAACGGGAAAGGTTGTTGAAGTACCGCGAATCGAATCCGTTGCCGCAGTTCCATTATCGGCAAAACTTATTGTTGAACCCGATCCAATGAGAACGGCATTCACCCTGATTGTTTTCATAATCGTAATATTTTGGGGAACGATAACAGAATCGGCTATTACGAGATAATCGAACTGGGTCAAACCATCTCCTGAAATAGTATCGGATACCGCTGCCGGATTTCCGATTACAATGGTGGAGGTTCCACTCCCCCGCAGCGTCCCCTTATTGAAGATATTTCCCTGTACGGTATAAGTATTAACTCCCATATTCATCGTAGCAAGAGTATCCACCGAAACATCTCCTTTGATTATATACCCGGCTGGCACTGTTATTCCGGAAACGGAAGTATTCGAAATAATAACATCGTTGGCAAGAGTATCACCTGATGTTCCGGTTATTGTAGCCGGTGAAACATTGCCGGAGAATTGAACGATACCGGTTGTGATAAAGAAGTTTCCTATTCCATTTTCAAGTTTAATGTTTTGCCCCGTTGATCCGGTGTAAAAAACTACTAATCCATCATTATTAAATGTACCGGTATTTGTGAACCCACCATTTAACGAGTCTGTGAATGTATTTCCATAGAATATCTTACTATTTGTGAACATCCCGTTGGCGGTGAAATCAGATTGGAACGAAATACCGGAAGCATTGGTATTTGAATTAATAAGGTTAAAAAACGTTGGAGCCGTTGAGGGATTTATTATTGGGGCAACATTCCCATTAAAATTAACTGTACCCGGAGAGGACATGACAAATCCGGAACTGAAAGTTAAATTTTGCGCCGCGGTACCAGGGAATGTTAACGTACCCGTCCCTAAATATTCACCCGTCGCTATAAATGTTCCGCTGCTTGTTACGGTAGTTCCACCGGCATTAAATGTTCCACTGACAAACAATGTGTCATTGGCAGTGATGTTAGCGCTCGCAAAGGTAGAATCAGAGAAGGTAATTTTATTAAATGTGGTAGCAGGTCCTGTTATATTTCCGGCAGGACCATAGAAATTTACCAGCCCCGTGCCGTACGTGAAGGTCCCGTTATTTGTCCAGTTGCCTCCAATATTTAATGTAAATGACCCAGCGTTGAGAAACACACCTGAATTAATCGTCAGACTTCCGCCCAATGAATCATTTCCAATCATTACTTTTTGCTTGGGGAATCCTCCATTTGTTAAGATAAGATTACCAAATGTGAACCCGGTATCTATATTTTGTGTGCTGGTACTGTAATATTCGATCGTGCTTGTCGGCGCTAAGTTATAGGTAACGAAACCGGCGAGAAATTGGCCTTGAGTTTTAACATACGATGTTCCGGTCATCGTTACAGTATCCCCGGTCCCGGCGGCGGTAAATCCAGCCATATCGAGAATACCTGATGAAGCAACAAAATTATTATTAAATAGGAGATTTACGCCAAGCGTTACCGTGCCTACCGGAGCAACCATTGCCATATTATTTAATACCAGCGGCGACGTGTTTGATTTTATAAGGGAAGAAACACCATTAAATATGACTGTTCCCAAATCGGCGGTGAATGTACCACCATTATTGACGGTGAAGTTTCCACCAACTGTTAAATTTGAATTTCCGCCATCAAGGGTCGCTCCGGAATTAATTGTTACTGAATCAGCAACGGTTAGCGGACCATTTGTTAAAAACGTGCCGGAACTTATGAGAAACGTATTAGCTACTGTCGCGGCAGATGAAAGTGTTGCAATTGAGCCGCTGTTTTTCGAAATCGTGAGATTATAATACGGAACGGGTCCAACATTTTGAGGCGATCCGCCGTTATATACTACCGTCCCACCATTGGGAGTAAACGCCCCAGTGGATGTGTAAGTGAAATTTCCGCCTATTGTCATCGACGCTGTTGAAGGCGGCGCGGAAATTGAGGCAGTGCCGCTTTGAGTGAGATTTCCTCCAAATACTACATTTGAACCCGCGGAATAATTCAGAGACGAAGAACCCCCTATCACAGCATCACCGGAGAGAGTAAAAGATGCAGTACTAGTAGATGTTCCAACTATATTAATGTTATTAATGTTTCCGCCACTGCCATTACTTGTGAGGAGGTAACCCGACACTGATACAGCAGCAGAGTGCTGAAGAGTATGGGTTGCATTGCCTGTACCCTCTGCAGCTATAACTCCGACCGTAACGGAGTTTATAAAATTTATAGTAATAGCATGAGTTCCACCAAAAACAAGGCCTTTACAAGTGACCGCGGGCGGATTTGATGGTGCGACAGTAAAAACGCTATCGCCAAAACGCGCTATATCTGCCGGTTGTGGAGCTGTGCCACCATACCAGTTCGACCCTGTGTTCCAAAAAGCCGTTCCTCCTTTCCAATCCCTGACTGTTGCAGGAATACCAAGGGTCCACCTTCCAGAAATATTTGTTGCTCCGTTTAGTGTGCCATAGTGGTTTGTAGTATTTATTGTCCCCCCCGCCCTCACCACCCAAGTTGGTGAGCTGTACTGCAACATGCTCATACTCGCTTCGGTATTACCGTTTAACTCTGAAGTATAATAATGGAACTGCACATTACCGCCGCCTGCATAAACAGGTCCACTTTGTGTATAGGATATACTATCTTGTCGATTTATCGCGGTTCCTAAGAAGTAATCGAGAACGGCGCCACGAGTGACGATAACGGTCATAGAAGTTATACTTGTAACATTCGAACCGGTGGGGGTTATCAGAGTGTATTGACTTTCAAAGGAATAGGAAGTACTGGCTACAAAAGCATGTGTTCGTCTGATTGTTCCGACTATGATTCCGTTTGCCGATCTTCCTCCAGATGTTTTGATATTGATATAATTTACACCCGTATTTAGCGTATCTCCTGCATTCATTGTTACAGTCGATACATTGACATTATTATTTAACACATAATTTGAACTCGCATTGGTAAGCTGCAAAGTGTTAAATGTTGTTGGATAGGTTCCACCTATTGAGGTATTGGCTCCTGTTAATGTTATCGTGCCGCTGCTATCGAATCCGGGATTGGTATTGTTAATCCAGTTACCGCCAATATTGTGAGAATATCCTCCCCCAATAAATGTCGCACCAGAGTTAATCGTGAGAGTACCCGTAGTTGTTAATGCGGAAGCGGGCGTCTTACTCCCACCTGTACTGCATGACAGATTATTGTACGTGATTGACGCCGTAACAATTGATTGAGTCCCGGAACCATTGTAATCAACCGTGCTCCCGGTGGTGATATATGGGGTTGCTGTGAGCGTTAGAACACCAGCGATACCAACTGTGCCGGAATTAGCAAATGTAATGCTTGCGCCTCCACGGGCACCGCTTGTCGTCAGATTATTATACCCAAATGCAGAAATAGTCTGCGCGCCGGTGCCGTTATAATTGATAGTATTACTTGTGATCGTATAGGTATTAGTCGCAGCGGGGGTAAACGTGCCCGCAATGTAAATAGTATTGACGGGATCGAGAGTTCGCCCACCGGTTGAGCTGCTTGCGAGATTATTGTAGTTAAAGCCGATAATTGTCTCTGCGCCCGTGCCATTATAGTTAATCGTGTTCCCGGTTTTGATATATGTCCCGGTTGTGAAGGTCGCAGAATTGGTGAATGACCCGGCGATGCCGATCGTGCCATTCGCGAGAGTAACGTTGAACGCTGCTCGCGCTCCGCTGATGACAAAATTATAATAGTTAAATGCCGGAATCGTTTGCGCTGCGGGGGGCCAGAAATTGATTGTGCTTCCCGTGTTGGTATATGCGTTTGTCCCCGGCGTGAATACAGAACTGATATAGATTGTCCCTGTTGAAGAAAGCGTACGCGCTCCGGTCGAACTGCTTGTGAGATTATTATAATAGAATGGTGGAATCGTTTGCGCGCCTGTGCCGTTAAAGTTGATCGTTCCACCGGTAGCATAGGTAACTCCAACAGCGGGATTAAAGACGCCTGCAACATTATCTGTACCCGTAAAAGTGACTGTGCCCGGTGACCGGTAATAAACCGAAAGACTGTAATACGTCCCGGTTTTTACCGTTTGCGCCCCGCTGCCTTTATAGATCACTGTATTTGAAGTTCCATTGGCATTGAGAGTACCGGTGTTCAGGAGTGATCCTTCGACAAAGAGATATGAATTTGCGGCATTCACCCAGACGGAGCGTGTTGCGCTTGATCCATTCAATGATGTCGCCGCCGTGCATCGCACCGTGCCGTTATTGGTGACTGTTCTTGTGCCGCCACCTCCGCCGCCGCCGGAATTTATCATAATCGTACCGTTGAACGTCAGGTTTGCCGTTGTCGTAAAAGAGCAAGATTTATTAATATTGAAGTTGCCGGTATTGGCAATTTTGCCGGTTCCGCTGATCGTCGAACCGTTCGCTCCGCCGCTGACGGTAATACCGCCCGTGCCGGAGATAGTATCGTTAATGACGATATTACCCTGGAGCGTTGGAATAAATGCGCCGCATGATAACGGAGTTGTCACCGAATCGGTAAATGTCCCGCCAACCGTAATGTTTCCTGCTAAAGTTTTTGCGCCGCCTTTTGATAGAGTTAAATTATAATAGTTGTATTGCCCGATAGTTTGTGATCCTGAACCGTTAAAACTTACTGTGCTGTTGTTTGCGGTGAAGTTGCCGCCGCTCGGGAAATTCCCCGTGATGTTTAATTTTCCAGCCCGGCTAAAAGTAAATCTTGTCTGGTTGTTCGCAAGATTTAAATCCCCCGTAATAACTACCGCGCCCGTGGAAACAGAAATCGTTGTTCGTCCCCCGCCCGGCGCATTGACCGTGGTAGTGCCGCAAACGAGAGTGCCTGCGCCGATTGCGAATGTAGATCGCGAGGTACCACCGCCTGTAAATGTCAGCGCGCCCGTCCCCCCGCCAATCACCAACGTGCTCGTGTTTGCGCTGAAGGTAACATTGGTTGCTGAATTACCCACTGAGTCTGTGAGCGTCTGGCAAACAGCGTTATACGCCGCAGGAATTGTACAGGTTGCGCCCGGAGTAATAACCGCGGGAGTGGACGCCGTTGGGATACCGTTGCTCCACCTCGCGGAGGTGTTCCAGTTACCGTTGCCGGAGAATGTGGTCGTTTGTGAGACGGCTGTAGTTCCCGCCACAAGCAGCAACAATAACAGAGCAAGGAGTAAGATCGCTATGTATGTAAGCCATCTCATGAGCGGATTCTTAATCCCTTCAATGATTGTTTGCAGCCGGATTCCACGGGTTGATATTCCCTAACCGTGGAGGTACGCCCTATGTAATTTTCAGCAATCACAGAGCGACAGCGTGCGCGGAAACCGGAACCGACTGAACGAGGTATGCGGAAAATTCCATCAAACAGGAAAGAATCCGATACGGGGAATACATCCCCTGATCCGGCGTTTCATGGAAATAGTCGAATACCATGCAATCGGCGTGGCTGCGCGAAGCCATCGACGCCAGGCCCGATCCGGGGTTTTCCTGTTTATCGCCGACGACGTATTCCGCCGGCAGGCAAAGGCAATCGGGAGAATATTTCCGCACTGCGCCGGCAAGTTCGGCAACGGTTGTGTTCGGACCGAGGTAGTACACCTTCCATCCGTTGATTTCCAGATAATGCGCGGCGCACAACAGGATGATATCCTGCAATCCGCACGTCAACGACGCGCTGATGGCTGTTTTTCCGTTGGGAAGATTCCGGGGGGTTAGAAGCCGGAATTGCATGATGCTCTCCATCATTGCCGAGGCAGCTTTTTGCACTTCCTCTTTCTTGATCGTTTCCTTTTCCTCCATTTCGAGCAGCTTCGCAACAGTTTTCCCGATGACATTCTCATAAATTTCAATGATCGGGTAATGCGCGAGGTGGCATCGCTGGAGAACTTCGACAAGGAGATCGACCGATCCCCTCATCGCCAGCGTGAAATACAACTCCCGCATGACGTCGGGATTATATTCCGAAACCGGCGCCCATTGAACGGGATCAGGAATTTTTTCAACGTCGCGGCGGTCGTCTAATTCGTAATGATACGCGCGTATAAAATCCAGCACCTGGTCGGATGTGTACTTGCGGTGTCCTCCCGGCGTTTTAAAGCATTTTAGCTTGTCGCCGTTCGTCCACCGTTTCACTGTGGATTCATCCACATGGAAAAGATGGGATAACTCTTTCGTAGAGTAGTATCCTGCTTGGTGGGTATTCATATTAACCTCATTGTATTGTTGTGATTGATTAATTGTTTTAAAATTTTATTTTCGCATTGAATGAGCGAACGCACAGACGCTGACTATTATAATAGAGCGATCGGAATGTAGTCCGAATGCCCGCAGCCCGTTTTGAACGTTATGCCCGTTTTCAGATCAAAAAAATTTTGACCCTCATTATGTAATTGTATTTTCGTTTTGAGATAGAAGGAATCGGGGTTGGAAGCTGGATAGAGACATTTTTCCTCTCACGAGGTGAAGAGATATTCTCATCTTTTATAATTATTTCAAATGTATCAGAGAAATAATTATAACAATATCACATTCATGTAATTCTGAAAGAAATTACATGAGATGATAGAGCATACCGATCAAACCACCATCAATACCAGAGGTGGTATGTCTATCCTTTCAATAAAATAAACCCGATTCCCTGTGTCGAAACGAAGTGCGTGTAAAAACTATAAAACTCTCGGTGTTATCAACGGGAATTTTAATCGTAATTACTTGTTCAATTTAAGTATATGGTGTTCTTTGGGCAAGAGTGGGTGTGTTAGAAATCACTAAAACTGTGTGATAAGAGAAAAGCATGTTGCAGACAATTTTATATCTGCCGGAGAAGCGCGAGGGTTCCTTTTACCTTAATGTACTAATGTGAGCCAAAGCACTTAGAAAAATGTAGAATTTACAATAATTAACTAATTTGAGCACAAATGATGTGATCCCAGTCGCATAGAGGTTGTTTTTGAGGCATCAATGGATTATATTTACACGCAAATAGTATTCGTTTAGATAATTTTATAAAACAAATAGTTCTTCACTATTTCCAAACACATTAAATTCGAAAATTTGAACAAAAATCAGTTCATCTTCCGAACAATAACTCTTCCCCAGCACAATCAATTCAGTCATTCTCATTTTAATGACCATTCTACAGGTGAAAAAGGGAATTCTCAAGGATCTTCCATTGTGATCACGAAAAGAACCGATATTGCCACTATTGTTTCATTTACGTTAATTATTTTCCTTGCAATATTTGCAGGGTGTTCCGGCAGCCACAGTGCATCGGAATCCGATGAGGACTTTTTTCTTCCCATCGACACCAGCAAAGGCGACCGCGGGGTAATGGGCAATATTCCCCCAAATATTCAAATTCAAGCAGGGGTTCCCGAGCAAGTAAAATCGAGTGATGATTTTGCTAACCCACTCAGTCCGGAGGATGTACCCATTATTGAGAATATCCCCATACTGGCGCTGATCGATTCTATAACGCTAATAAACGAACAGCTCGCCTATTTTCAGACTATACTTGAAGCATCGACAATCGATCCAACAATGTATTATCATGCGCAGGTAAAAGCCTGGCGAATTACGAACCCTGTTCTGCGGGATTCGCTCTTTTATGCGCTGATGGCAGTCGATTCTTCAATTCAATCGGAATCGGGAACAGATGCGGAGGTACTGGCATCACAAACCAACGATCTTATAGAAGTGAGGTTTGGAACGTCGGTATTCAAAGGCCTTACGCTTAAGGATGCTATTGAGAAATCCACGGATAAGTTTCTTTACCGGAAGGTTGTTGAAAGCGGCAATTATTCTAAAGACATTGAACTTCGCGATTCAAATTTCGCAATTCCCACTCCGCTCCAACCGGAACTCCTCACCACAGATCAACTCGAAGATAAATTCCTCAAGCTGGGGACGAAAACGGTAAGGCATTTCGGCATGTTCGACGCCTCGTTGTACGGATTGAACTTCAAAATTGGTCCGTATTGGGGCGGCACGGTGAAATTCGGTAAAGATGAACTTGGGCTGCCATTCTGGACAGCCGGAACCGCAACAATTTTAGCAAGTTACAAAGAGATTAAGTTAGGGTTTCAGCTTCCCATAAACGGCGGCAGAGGCGGAGGAGAAAACTTCCCGGTCTTTCCGATTAGAAATCGCGTGTTAGATGGCGCGCGGGGCATATCCGGAGAATTTGATGTAGGAAACTTCGGCGGATATTTCACCTCCGCGTCTCTTTCAACTTCGGATAGGGACGGATTAACCAGGTACGACAAATTCTATTATTTATCACAGGAATTGCTCCTTTATTATTCCTTTGGTTTTTCATTGAACAATATGAATTTCATGCGCGTGAAGATCGGCGCCGCGGACGCGCAATTTCAACAAGCATCTCTCGTTCCGCCCATTGCTTCCGGGGATATTGCTACATCCTATAATAATGTTGAAGCAAATTTGTATCTGAAAATGGACTATATCCACGAATCGCCGAATGAGCGTTTTGGCGGAGGACTGCAATTGTTCGATCTATCATTGATGGGAACAGCATGGTTAGATATTGTGCCGCATACGTTAAGCGTTGAATTAAAATATGTCACAATAATCAACAGATCGGTCAGGGATTGGGAATTGCCAAATTTCGTTATCGTATCACCGCGATTAATTGTGGATTTTTGATGAACTATCGGAAGTCAAATATATCGAGCGAACAATTGTATCATTTAATGGCTAAAGCGCTGTTCATAGTATTATTATCGGGAATATTCACAACGACATCCTGGAGCCAATCACCGCAGAGCGATACATCGTATGACACGAGGAAAAAACTTAGCATAGAGTTATATAAAAAACGCGCCAACCGGGCAATGCTTGAGCGGATTCTTGCGTCGTTAAATAATGTCGATAGCGCTTATATCACGCACTTCCCCACATGGATCATTAATGACGACGATATCCGTGAACGGGTCCAAAAAGTCTTCCGGAATCGATTGAAATTTCCATCACGGGACAGCAGCCTGATAGTAATTACAAATCCGTCGAAAACCGAAATAGAAAAACTATCGATGGGAAGCGTTTCGATGGGAAGAGAAGAAGTACGGTTATTCCTTGGCGATAATCTTCGCAGGACCATACTTTCGGAGGATTATCCCCGCGCGAGTGGACCGCCGATACCCGAACCCAAGAAATTAACGCTTCAAAATCCCGAGCCGAAGGACGTTTATTTTGAAGCGTCACTCTTCGGCGGAAATATAAAATTCGCAAACGGGTGGGGAATCGACGCCCAGATTGGAAACGACGATATCGGTTATCCCTTTTGGTCGGCAGGCACTGCGGATCTATCATTATTTATAGATCAGATTAAACTTGGTTTAGTCGTTCCGATTGACGTTGGGAATAAACCCACAAACTTTGTCGCTCCATTTAATATCCCTGCTCGAAAACTTAACGGCACAACCGGTTTCTCAGCCCAATATTCTTTTCCGGCTGCATCCGGAACGTTCGATTTTCATTTCCTCAGCAGTAGTTTTTCCAACAGGGATTCGAATATAACCTATACGAGTCTTACAGACGCGTATTTCATACGCACCATGCTCCAGGGATTCTATAGCCGGAATTTGGGCACGATTAATAATGAACATTTCTTCACCATGAGCGTTGGTGTAGGGTACCATGAGATTATCAGGGGAGAAATTCAAAAAGATTATAGTGTATTCATCGCGGACAAATTTGATTATTACAGTCCAATCATTAAACTGAATTATAAACGCAGCGGAATACACACCTATGGAGTCGAATTACAAAGTTACTCATCAACACTAATGGTGACCGCCTGGATAGAGATCGTAAAGGATTTCATCTATACCGATCTGAAATATTCCCTGCCTGTTTTCCGGGACCCCGAGCCGTGGGAAAATTCGTATTTTATTATGCTCTCTCCGCGCATACGGCTTGCATTTTAACATGAAGAATATTCTTCTCATGTGAATCATCCAATTCTTGAAAGATAACATATGCATATTCTCGCAAGATTAGTCAAAATTATATTTTACGTCCCAATTCTCCTCCTCGCATCACCAGGGCTTATAATACTCTTTGGAGCTATCCTTATCATCGAAACCGATGATGGTCCGCTTCGCGAACATTTTTTTAGGGATGTGAATAAGTATGGCTTCCGGCATGGGTTTTCGATGTTCATGCGGGAAAATTTTATAAAAACCTATAAATATAATATTCAGGGGTTTGTCGTCGGTGCAGCGGGTTTTCTTGTCGTAGCAGTTGGTTTGCGTTCTCTCGGCATTTTACCGAAGGAAGTGGTGTATGTTGCCCTCGGGAACGAATTTCTCCTGCTCATCGTCTATGGCGTCGCAATGTTTTATGTAATCGATGAGAAGACTGAGACCAACGGGCATAAAACCAACTCGCAAGAAGGAATGGCAACAGCATTGACGCAGATGAACTCGCTGCTGCAAAAAGCAGATATTAGAGCAGAGAAATCGAATACTCTTGAATCCACTCTGAAGAATTTAGGCGAAACAATTACCGCACGCCAGATGAATCCCGCAGAAACAAAAGAGTTCAATCAAAAATTTCTGATCGCGACCAAAGGGCTCACGGATCACTTAGCTCTTCTCGAAAGCCGGCTTCGGATGACCGAGGAAAAATTTGAAGAACTTTCGCGGCTCGACGCATCGATGAGTGAATTATCAAAACATCTTGAACTCATCGTCAGCGATCATTTAAATTCAAGAATTAAGAAAGAATTCGACCTGTTACTCTTGCAATTGACTCAACGAGCGGCGGACCAAGCCAAAGGTTGATATGAAATCCTCCGACATATCATTCTATTTTATCCTCTATCTCGTCGCCGTAATGACGGTATTCGCGATTACGGTTGAACGGGATCGAACGCTCGAACAACGGAATGCTATGATCGCACAACTCGTAGCGGTGTACGTCAAACCCCTTCATCTGAACACGTACATAGATACAACAAAATATTTTATCGATGTAAGCCAGCCGCACATGAACGATTCAGTCAGGGTAAAGATTCAAACAGAAGGACCGATTCAAAAAGACGACATCATTTTCACCTTGCTGGAATCGGAAAAAATTTCCCCGGACGGCAATCAAACCCTACCTCTGGAAGGTCGAGTCTACAACGATTACGGAGACGGGGTTATGGTATATGCCCCATTGGGCGAGGGCACGTACCGATTCAAAGTAACGGGATTTAAGAACCGATTAAAATTAGATGGAGCCCAAATGTCCGTAAAAATCGGAGATAGCACCTATAGCATACCATACTCAGATGCTCTTGCAGATGTTGACAGGGATACAACGGCATTATTAGTGAAGGTAGTTAAAGGTGGATTAGCAAAGGAGCAAATCAATCTTAGTGTTACTGACGTCCATGAAACGTGGGTGGTTGGTCCCGCCTTTCAGAAAAAAATCTTTATCGGGGGGATAGCTTCGATGCAAGGCGTCTCCTATAATGTAACCGGCGGGGGAAAATTAGAAAAATCAACAACCGGAGAATCATATTTAACATTTTTATGGGATTCGCCAAAACAAGGAAAACATTCGTTCACAGTAACGGTGGATGCGGAACGAGGCGGCGGTTCAAAAGATCGCGCTTCGACTACCTTCGACGTCGACGTCCGGCCTGCTTTATTCAACAGGCCGCCTGCCGAGAAGTGGTTCTGGGGAATCCCGTATCAATTTGATGGTCAAATCGCGGGAATCAACGCGTTAAATCTTACAGTTCAATCATTTCACGATGGTCAACCATTAGCGACGCAGCCTGCCCTCCCCCCATTTATGATAACTCCCGCAAAAGGTTGGGGATCTTTATCTTTCAATGTGCAATACCATGGGGTAACGATAAAGGAACATCGGGTATCTTTAACTGCGCCACCCCCTCCGCAGGTAAAGTGGGTTCAGCAAAACCTCGATCGTGGAAGAGAAGCGTATAACATCCAATTTACCAGCACCGATGCAAGCGGAGGATTGGTCACCGCATCCTTACAATCACAACCTTCGGGAATCGCAACCATTGATCGCATACGGGGAACATCCTTTACTATCACAGTATCATTAAAGGATAAACCGACGTCAGTATTTCTGAAATTAACGGTCACCGATCAATATGGCGGACAAGCCACATCGTCAAAACAATTTAACTTGCCACAATTATAATTTTAACGCACCGTTTGATGGATTAAGTATTTTATTTATAATCCAGAATTACTAACATCTGTCCCCCTGTTAAATTCACGTCAATACGCGGCAGATCGCTTGTTGGTCTATACAAATTTACACTCCGGTTCCATTTCTTAAAAACTATTCGAACCTCACATTTGAATAATTGATAATTCCATCTTATCACAATTGAGAATATAGTGATAATCGATTCGAGCCGAATCAAAATTAAATTACTATAACTGTCTTTAATATCAATAACTTACATATTTCAGATTAATATATCTGATATGGCATAAGATTTGAGATATAGCACTTCGGATGCACTGACCGGCTATGCAGGATGTTCATTCAAAATATCCATAATCGACAATTTCAAGTACAATAATAATGATGCACCTAATTAGCTCTCGACGACCGAGATGAACGCAGCCGTCAAGGATAAATTAAGAATAAAAAAGATTCCTCCGGAGTTGCGAGTAAAACGAAATACCTACCGGCAAGAACCGGTATGGTTCAAGAGATTAATTCTGCGTTACAAAGAAGATTCACAATTCTATCGATCAACCGTCCAAGTGTGTTTTTTCCTATTATGCATCTGGATCGGTATAGAGTTTCATCTCTTTCTTAGGTGGGGTATGTTGAGCGGCAAATCAATATTCGTTAACCGCCCGCCGGGAGTTGAGGGATTTCTTCCAATCAGCGCCCTGATTAGTCTTAAATATTGGTTATCGACCGGAATTGTCAACAATATTCATCCTGCCGGATTCTTTATTTTCCTCGCTATTGTTACAATAAGCGTTCTACTGAAAAAAGCATTTTGTAGCTGGCTTTGTCCGATTGGCACGATAAGCGAATCGCTCTGGATGCTCGGCCGCCGCCTAATGAACAATAATTTAACTCTTCCGAAATGGCTGGATTATCCGTTGCGGTCATTAAAATATATTATTTTATTATTTTTCCTTTACACAATCTTGCAGATGGATACTTCGGCTCTGGAGAACTTCATTGCCAGTCCGTATAATAAAATTGCCGACATCAAACTGTACTTATTTTTTTCCCAGATATCTACATTCGCCCTATGGACTATAATTACCTTCATCCTCCTTTCTATCTTTGTAAAGAATTTCTGGTGCAGGTATCTATGCCCCTATGGCGCCCTTCTCGGTGCGCTTAGCTGGTTAAGTCCATTTAACATCACGCGTAATTTATCAACGTGCGTCGATTGCGAATTATGCACAAAAGTTTGCCCGGCAAATATCCGGGTTCATATAAGTCAAACCGTTCGTAGCGATGAATGTTCAGCGTGCCTCGCCTGTGTTGCGGCATGTCCGGTGAAGCGAACCCTCGAAATAAAAACCCCGTTCATGAAGAATCAACTCCCGTCATGGATATTTGGCACTCTTATCGTTGGGATATTTATAGCTATCACCGGCATTGCAATATTGACAAATCACTGGCATACTACAATCACCTCTGAAGAATATCTACAGAGAATTCAAACAATCGACTCCCCGATTTACGAACATTTCTAAGAGGTTGTACACCGATGAGCAAAAATATTAAGCGCCAAAACATGACTAGTATAAAAGAGTTTTATGATTCCATCGCTAACGATTATGATTCGATGACGGATATCGAAAAACGTTTTGTTAAAGAAAGACCGTATTATCACTTAATGGTCGATAAATATAAAATAAAAAAAGCGCTCGACGCCGGATGCGGTACGGGATTCCATTCGCTTCTACTTTCAAAACTCGGCGTATCAGTAACAGCTATAGATATTTCTAATCGAATGTTGGCGATCTTTAAAAAACAAGCAATCCATTTAAGATTAAATATCGCCGCGCACAATGCAAGTATGTTACACCTGCCCCCGCGGTATACTTTATCGTTTGACGCCGTATTTTGCCTCGGGAATACTTTACCACATTTGTCTCACAAAAATGATTTACAGAATGTTATCCGTAACTTTTCGAATGTGTTAAAACCCGGAGGAGTCTTAATTCTCCAGATTCTTAACTATCAACGGATATTAAGGCAACAATCACATTTTCAAACAATCAAAATAACGGGTGACACTACCTACATTCGCACACACCGGTATGACCGTGGTAGATTATTGTTTGAAATAGAGGAAATTAATACATCTCATAACGCGAATAATCATTCCGTCCGAAGGATTGAATTACAACCATTTTCAGTACAGGATTTAAAGAAAAACCTCCTGCGATTTAAATTTGAAGAAATAAAAATATACGGGACAATCAGTATGCAATCATTTGAGAGTAAAAAGTCGCAAGATTTAGTTATCCATGCCCGTAAACGGAACCAGTAATAATACGCTATCTTCGCCGATCATACCCCGCGAACATGGAGCGTGGGCTGTGCTGTTCATCCCGATGCTTGTCGCTGTGCTTCGAACACACGTACTATCCTTCTCTTTCATAGCATTTTTATTTTCCTCGCTGGGATTATTCATGACCTACGACCCGGCTCAGCAAATATTAAAACAGTTGAGAGCAGGGCACACTCATACCATTGAGCGAAAACAACGGGCTAAGTTATGGTTTACTATTTACGCAATCGGGAGTATTTTGTTGTTCATTCCACTTTTGCTTGGAGGATATTACTGGCTTCTTCCTTTAGCGGGAATTGGCATCATCGCCTTCTTTTTAAATTATTTTATAACGAGAATATTTGGAAAAACTCCAATCAGTGATTTAATATCAATCAGTGGGCTTTCTCTAAGCGGACTTGGAGCATACTATGTACTCACCGGAATTATCGATCGGAATGGGATCATGATATGGTTACTGAATTTATTCTTCTTCGGGAGCAATGTATTTTATGTCCATATAAAAATCATAGCAGCGACCATTAAAACGCCGATGGTATATTACAGGGATAAATTTTTAATCGGGCGCTATTCCATTTGGTATAACTTATTCATACTTACACTTCTTGGTTACTTCATTTGGCAACGCCTCGTTTCAGCGTTGAGCATTCTGCCATTCATCCCGATAAGTCTACATGTATGTTATGGGATAATGAAAATGTCTCCGAAAGTAAACTTTAAAAATCTCGGGTATCTCTTAGTAGGTCAATCCATATTGTTTGGCTTGATTCTCGGCATGCTCGTGCCATAGACCGATGGTCATCATTTGCTCCACGTCAATGGTTGTTATAAGATTAATCTAATTTTGTTCTTTGCTTTTTTTTGAATAACTTTCGTAGTATTTTTATGTTGTCATAAATTAAAATTCCCTTAACAACGATCAAATCCCATTTGAAGATGGAAACAACCGCGAATAATAGATTAATTTTTATCGTTGAAGACGATGAACTTGCCCGTAAATTACTTGAGCAAACGATACATAAACACTGGGGTTATACGGTTAAATCCTTCCCGAGCGGCGAAGAATGTCTGCAACATATTGACGACTTACCAGATTTAATTTTATCCGATATCATTATGCCGGGGATGAGCGGTATAGATTTACTCAAAGAAATCAAACGGCGGAATTCTGAGTTACCGGTCATAATGCTCTCGGCGCAGGATCGAATCGATGTGGCGTTGGAAACAATAAAACTTGGCGCAATAGATTATTTTTGCAAACCGCTCGATATCCAAAAATTAGGTATCGCAATGGGAAATTCCATTCGCATGTACGATTTAGCCCGTGAAAATTGGAGATTGCACGAATCGCTCATCAGCTCTCTGAAATTTGATAATATTCTTTCAAACCATGATTCCATGAAAAAGATATTCGCCCTGATGAATAAGGTGAAGGATAATGATATCGCTGTCCTTATTCAGGGTGAAAGCGGGACGGGTAAAGAATTGGTAGCCAAAGCGATCCACTTTAACGGCAATCGCGCGAAAGGACCATTCGTTGTTGTTAATTGCGCCTCCATACCGAAAGAGCTCCTCGAAAGCGAACTGTTCGGTCATGAGCGCGGCTCGTTCACCGGAGCTTATCAGAAGAAAATTGGAAAATTTGAACAAGCTCATACCGGAACAATTTTTCTCGATGAAATAGGCGATATGGATATCGCCTTGCAGGTAAAAATCCTTCGTGTCCTTCAGTTGAATCAATTTGAAAGGGTTGGCGGCACAGAGATACTACATTCTGATATTCGCATCATCTCGGCAACAAATCGTAATTTGAACGATGCGGTCGCAAATAAAATATTCCGTGAAGATCTCTACTACCGGTTAGCTTCTTTTCCGATCTACCTTCCGCCCCTCCGGGATCGACGGTCGGATATCCCGCTGCTCGCTGAATATTTTTTGAATAAATTTACAACCGGACGGGGAAAACCTCTAATGAAATTTTCTAAACAAGTAATTCGTATTCTCCATGATTATTCATGGCCCGGAAACATCAGGGAGCTGGAACATGCTATTGAACGCGCAGTAATTATCAACGACGGCGATACCATCACCGAACATTCATTACCGACCACGATTCTAAATCCAGAGACAACTGAAACTCCTGAACATAAAAATAATCAGTTTGATAGCCATATCATTAGACCTATTGAGGAACTGAGAGAAGCGGCAATCAGGCATGCTCTAAAAGTCACCGGCGGAAACGTTTACGAAGCCGCCGGAAAATTGAAACTAGGACGGGCGACGCTCTATCGACTCATGGAAAAATATAAGATTGGCTGATCTACTCCTACATCAGATGATTCAATAAATTACGATCCCCCGTCTTTCAGCTTTGTAAGTTCAGTTCTTACCCGCATAAATTCATTCTCGAGCTCACGAAGGAGTTCGTCAAGGTTGTCAAAGGCTTCATCTCTACTCGAATCTTCAATTTTCTTACAAAGTGCCGCCAGCGGCATGGCGCCTAAATTTACGCTGCTCCCCTTTAACGTATGTGACGCCAGTGTGAGACCTTTTGAATCTGATTTCACTTTCGCTTCCTTGATTTTTGCGAGATGCCGCGGTGCGGTATCAAGAAAGAGGTCTATAAGTTCGTTTACAAATGAATTATTATCATCGGTCTGGAGTTCTCTCAAACCGGCTATAACGTTCAAATCGATTGCATGTTGTGCGGTCGTGGTTGATAATTGGCTGATGGTGGATTCATTTTCGATCACTGTTGTCCAATAGTCGAGGCAGCGTTTTAATTCTTCGATCCGAATCGGTTTTCCTAAAAAACCATTCATTCCTGCAGCTAGACATTTTTGTTTATCTTCCTCGGTCACGTTGGCTGTCAAAGCAATAATTTTAGGCCTATCCGCTTCACTCATAGTGTTGATTATTAATTTTGTCGCTTCGATGCCATCGAGCACAGGCATCTGCATATCCATAAAAATTAAATCATATATATTATTTTTAACTGCATGAATAACCTCCTGCCCATCCGCAGCGATGTCGGGTTTATAATTCATTTTTTCAAGAACACGAACCATCATTTTTTGATTGATAAGATTATCTTCCGCCACGAGCAACTTTAATAGTTTGCGTTGCGGCATATAATTCTGGGGGATTACGAGCGGATTATAATCCGGTGGTTGTTCTTCCCCGATGAAAACATTTTTAATGACCTTGAAGAGTCGTTCACTTTTCACCGGTTTGGGCACAAAAATATGGAATAAATCCCTCAAATCAAGGATTTTATTATTAACAAGAACTTGCCTGCTAATGAGAATTAATGGCGATTCACAGCTTCTAAGATATTCAGTTGCCTCCGCTAATTCATTATCGCTGATTTGTTCGAAAATATTTGCATCGATTAATACCGCGTCAAATTGATGACTCTTGAGGATCTTCAATGCGCCCGTTAAAGTATTTCGGGTTACAACCTTCAACCCCCAAATATTTAGCAGATTTTCCAGCGACCTTGTGCTTAACATTCCGCTATCTGCCAGGAGAATTTTCTTTCCTTGAAGTTCCGGGACTGAATCTCTTTTCCCGCCCCCATCTTCTTTTCGCTCGGCTTTAGTCTGGAATTGAAAATGAAATGAGGAACCCTCGCCTTCCCTGCTTTCAACCCAAATCTTCCCTCCCATGAGATCGATAAGACGTTTGGAGATTGCCAGCCCCAGACCCGTTCCTCCAAATCTTCTCGCAGTCGTGGTACCGACCTGTTGAAAGGGTTGAAAGAGAGTTTGAATTTTATCCGCTGGAATTCCTATCCCCGTGTCTGTCACGGTAAACTTTATCAAGTATACCTCTTTCTCAACTATATGATCGGCAAACACTGAGACATTAATTTCCCCTTCAGCTGTAAATTTAACCGCATTACCGACCAGATTCAGAAGAATCTGTCGGACACGTAAATTGTCGCCAAAAATGGAGGGGGGAACGTTTGATGCAACGAGATAGTTTAAATCGATTCTCTTCTCAAATGCTTTCGAAGCGAGTAAATCAAACGTTTCTTCGATACATCGCTCAATTTCAAAAGGATGCTCATAGAGATCCATTTTACCCGATTCTATTTTTGAAAAATCCAGAATATCGTTAATTACGGTGAGAAGTGTTTCGCCACCGATCTGAATAGTTCTCCCATAATCTAATTGTTCCTCGGTCAAATCGGTCTGCATCAGTAAACCCGTCGTACCGATGATAGCATTCATAGGCGTTCTGATTTCATGACTCATCGTTGCCAGGAATTCCGATTTGGCTCTTGCAGCAATCTCAGCAAGCTCTTTCGCTTTCAAGAGCTCCTCTTCCACTTTCTTTCTCGTCGTTATATCTCTGACGATCATGCTGATTTGATCTTGACCATGACGTTCCCTGAACACGTTCGATGTCACTTCCCCTGGAAATTTTGTCCCATCTTTTCGAATAAAACTAACTTCTCCTTTAAAAACGGCGCTTTGGGGATTCGTCATTGCCGCTGTAAACCGTGAATCCTCCGGATCGATTAAATCAATGATTCCCAGATGCACGAATTCATCCTCGACGCGATTAAACATTCTACAAGCTTCGGAATTAGCAGTGATAATAACTCCATCCAGAGTGGTTAAAAGGACCGCATCAACAATATTTTCAAAGAGCAATTTATATCTTCGCTCTGTTGCTGTTTGCGCATCTTCCGCTTCTTTTCGTTCGATGAATTGACTGATGAGACTTCCCGTACTTTCCATCAGATGGAGAAGTTCAGTATCCGGTTGAAGTCGTTTTCGACTAAAAAATAACAATATCCCGATGATTTGTTTCCCCCGGATAACCGGGAGAGTTAACACAGACCGCATATCTCCGGAATCAGGTCCCCTAGATATTGGGAAAATTGGTTCACCTTCGTTTTTCACAATCCAATCCGGCTTACCACTCGCAAACACACGTTTAGTATAATCAAAATCTGATATCGATCTACCCGGGATATCTGTGATCAACCCCATGATCGCGTTCAGATCAGGATCTTGCCATCCTTGTTCCAGTTTCATCCATTGCGTTGCCGAATCAACTATCCAGTACTCGCCCGTATCCCACTCTAAATTTTCACAAATCGACCGTAAAATATTCCCGGCGGCGGTGCGAAGGGTATCGGCTTCAGCGAGAATTGCAGGCATGGTAAATTGAACCTTCCGCCGGCGTTCGTTCAATTTCAGCTCGGTGATATCATGAATGGTTGCGACCACCGCATAGGGCAAATCTGTATTTTCATGAAAGAGCGGTTGCGTATTGACCGAGATCCAGGAGAACGATTCATCATTTTTTTGTATACCCATGACCACATCTGATAAAGGTTTTGATGTATTGAGTGTGACGCGGATAGGCATATCATCGACCGTAAAAGGACTGCCGTCTTCATGAACGGCGTTCCAGAATCTACGGGATGGCTCTGCAAGCTGCAATTCTTTGAAACTCATCCCAAGAATTCTTTCAGCAGTGGCATTCATCTCGCGAATAGTAAGGTCGGATTCCATCAAGATAATACCCTCTGCCATCGTCTCTACCAGAGAACGGTACCGCCGTTCACTATCGCTCAACGCTTGCTCAGCGCGCTTGCGTTCAGTTATATCGCGCGCAACTCCATCGAAACCGACAATTTTCCTATTTTCGATAACGAGTTGAACATTTTGTCCAAGCCAGATGATTTCACCTCCCTTACATACAACCGGAAATTCCAAATACGAACTGAGAATTCTTTCGTGAAGTTGTCTCGTATAAAACAAACGGAGTTCCCATCGATATTCATCGGGAATAAAACTAAGATATTGTTTCCCGAAGAGTTCACCGGCGGAATACCCAAGCAATCTTGTAGCGCTGGTATTAAAAAATAATACCCTACCCCTCTCATCGGTCCGATAAATGATATCATTAGCATGATCAAAAAGGTAATTATATCGTTTCTGTATTTCGCGTAACGCTGCTTCCGTGTTTTTTCGCGGGGTAATCTCCGCAATCGCCGCGATTGTACCGATGATTTGTCCCAGAATATTCTTATACGGAGTAGCATGAATTTCGACCCAAATAGATTCCCGATCCTTTTTCTTAATTTGGAGTTCATACCTGTTGGTTTTTCGGAAAAATATCTGGCTGCCAGGTTTATCATCCTTCGAATTTTCAGACGGGGGAGAAAATATTTTCCTCGAAGGATACCCTATTATTTCATCCAGCGTATAGCCGACAATCGATGTTATCCGGTTATTTGCATAGGTAATGATATCATTTTGATCAATGATGACCAACGCTTCACCCATCCCCTCCACCGTGGTACGAAAACGAAGCTCGGATATTTTTAATTGTTCCATTACGCGTTTGCGTTCCGTCATATCGCGCCCTACGGTGTAGATGATATTTTCATCGGGCAGTGAAGCGGTATTCCAGGAAATCCACTTATATGTTCCATCATTGCAACGGATACGGTTTTCAAACTCAAGCGTGGGGATTCCAACCCGGGCATTTTCGAGAACATGGATTGTTGTATCCTGGTCGTCGGGATGGACATAATCGAGAATGGGTTTTCCAATGAGATCACCTATAGGGAACGCAAGAATTTTTTCAAATGCCGGATTCACTTCTTTGAAATAACCATTCTTCTGGATGAGACAGAGCATATCATGGGAAATACGAAAGAATCTATTTCTCTCCTCCTCTGCCTGCATCCTCTTCCTTAAATCATATAAAATAATCCTTGCAGCACCGATCACAATGAGAATGGAGAATGCAATACCGAGAGTTAATAACATTATCGTTTTTTGAGTTTTCGCCTCGGAGTCCACCCTCCGTTGACCAACTAATTGCGTTTCCTGCAGATCCATAACCCGGATCATAGTGCGAATAGAATCCATTAATATCCTGCCCCGATCGGTAGAAATCAGCTTCATGCTTTCTGAAAATCCACGCTCGCGGTGAATATCAATCGATTGTTTCATGAATGCAAGTTTCTCCCCCACAATCCCCTTCAGATTAGTTAGCCGTCTCGTCTGCTCAATATCAGTGACCGTCAAACCTGATAATGTCTCCAGGTCGTCTTCAAGCCGGGTTGTGGAATAATTATACGCAGGTAGAAATTCTTCCCGATTGGTAATAATATAACCCCGTGAATTAGTTTCTGACTCGGAAACGTCGTTAAGAACCCTCCCCAGCACATTGATCACCTCCTGGGAGTGAACAACCCAGGTTGAGGTGCTCTTAACCTGCATAATGCTGAAGTACGAAAGACCTCCAAGTCCCAACAGTAGGATGAGAGAGGAACCAAGCCCTAAAATAATTTTATGTTCTGTAGATATTTTTGTAAGCTTGTTTCGTATCATAGAATGCAGAATGCTAAATGAATATCCAAGCGCATAAAATGTGTGAAAGTTTGAAAATATTCCAACAAATCCAATGTTAGTCTAAATTTCGATCGCATCACAATAAAACGTTAATCAAAATTGATTCTTTAGCGCTGTCCTTCATTCGTTTATTGTTCAATCTAAACGATTTCGATTGTCAATTAAATAATATACTTATTTTCTTCGTTAGAATTTCTCCAACAAATCCTCATATTTTATAAAGTCTTTGTACATCATGCGAAAAACATCATATTTCGCTTTATGATATCCTGCAAACTTTTTAATCGGCTTGTATCGTTCCCCAACCGCGCTCATCATTATAACTGCCTCGGGAACGGTCTTATACACGCATGCCCCGACAGCAGCGAGCATCGCTGAGCCGAGCATGACTGCTTCGGGCTCTTTGGGTAATACAATTTCACATCCGGTTATATCGGCATGTTCCTGAAGCCACAAGGGATTTTTCGTTCCGCCGCCGCATGCATGAATTCGGCGGATATCATAACCGTGATCATTCATCACCTCGATTATTTGACGGGTGCCGTATGCGATTGACTGGATCGTAGCATAATATAATTTCGCAAGAGATTCGACACTTTCATCAAGAGTTAATCCGCTGATCATGCCCCGTAATGCGGGATCGGCATGAGGAGATCGATTTCCTAAAAAATACGGGAGAATGTTTATTCCCTTTACCAACTCCGGACCGACATGTCCCCGTTTCTTCAGTTTTGATATGATGTTATTCAAATACGCATAAATCGTTATTCGAGTTGCTTGAGCTTCTCGAGAGACCCTCTCAAACTGTCCGGAATTCCGGATGATAAAATCGATAAGGGAACCGGTTGCGGTTTGACCGCCCTCGGTAAGCCACATTCCGGGAATCATTGCGCTGTAGTACGGTCCCCAGATACCGGGAATGAATTTTGGGTTACGCGAGACTGCCATGTGACACGAAGATGTTCCTCCGATAAGGGCGAGAATACTTTCAAATTTATTTGGTTCGGGAATATTTTGGAAACCCATCCCCATTACTCCAAGTCCGCCTGCATGCGCATCGATAATCCCTACGGCGACTTTTGTTTGCGTTGATAAACCAAAATCTGCAGCGGCTTTATCAGTTAGCGTGCCAATGTGTTGTCCAACGGGGAGTATTTTGCCGCCGATTTTATTTTCTGTAAGTAGTTCTTCCAAACCAAGTTTTTTAAAAATCGAAGAATCCCATTTATCTTCCTTTCCAAGATAGGTCCATTTACAAACTGTTGTGCAGAGACTGCGGACATCGACTCCCGTGGATCGATAGGAGAGATAATCAGCAAGATCAAGAAAACGAGCAGCATGTTTCCACGTCATGGGAATATTCTCTTTCAACCAGAGCAGTTTCGGTAATTCCATCTCCGGCGATATTTTCCCTCCAACATATTTCAATACCGGATGTTTCGTGGCGTTGATTCGTTCTGCTTGACGGATCGCTCTATGATCCATCCATACTATAACATTCCGTTGAGGATTTCCGGTTGGAGAAATAGTGATTGGACGATCTTGACCAATCAAGGCAACGAGAGAGCAAGTTGCATCAAAAGCAATGCCTGCTACCAATTTGGGATTGATGGCAGTTTCTTTAATTATACCCCGGATAGTTTTGGATACAGCAGACCAGATATCCTCTGAAGATTGTTCAACAAAATGTTCTTCCGGCTGCCAAATACCGATCTCCTGGACAGCGCGAGCGAATAATTTACCGTGAACATTGAATATGCCGGTACGTACACTCCCCGTACCAACGTCGACCCCGATGAGATACTTATCGTTTCTTGGGTTAGCCCCTCTTTTTACCATGAGTATTTATTTTCAAAAGATTAATCCGCTGAAAATCGAAAGTAAAATTCATTGTTTTCCCGGGAAGTCATCAGTCCAAAAATCTCCTGCGTAATTGACAATAAAACCCAACGAGTGCATTGTTGTGGCTTTCACTTGCATACCCCGTTTAGCTGAGGCAAAATCAGGAGCATAGACAACCTGGATATGGTTCGACATATGTCGTGCCATCATTTCATCGCGAGTTATGCCTCTGAGGACTAAATGCATGATAGGCCATTGGGGAGTGGTAAGACGCCAGCGCTCTTCGGTTTCTTTCTCAGGTAGTTGAACTACCTCCCCGATTCCCGTGTCATAATACATCAGTCCGCGTTCAATAAATATGCGACTCCAAACCACGTAGCCTGGTTTGCTGATTCCTTTGATCGTCCCTCCGCCCAATCTGAAATACATCGGCGGTTGACGCTCGCTCGTTGCGCCGCGATAACCATCAATGAAGTGAGCAGGCGGAGCGGCACCGGATATTTCCAACACCCACACAAAATCGTCGATCCCATCGCCTTTATACCATCTGCCCCATCGCAGATCGTGGAGGGTATTTTCGGGTGAGAAACCCAACTCTTTCCATATTCGATAAGTAATTAGAGAATCTACCCCCGCGCATTCATCCACTTCGTTGAAATGCGGAATCGCTTCACCCTTGAATAATTCCTTCCCTGATGTTTCGTGATAGACGGAAGGTCTATCAACATTATTCAATAATCCTTCCGCAAGATCGGAAGCCGGCGTAAGGTCTTTCAATCCCTGTTGATATTGAATACCGATTGCATCACAGTCAAACTCATCAGCTAACCGCACGGCGGCAATATACATTTTGCATTGTTCTAAGACTTGATGTTCAGTTAATTCAGTTGCTTCATCCTTCCCGAGATTGAATTTCATCCCCTTCGCTGCCAGCCATTTATAAACGCCGCGTGCCTCATCATCTTTTACGGTCAACATTTTTGCATAGAGCGTGGATTGGCTTAATCGTTCTTTAAAAATCCCAATACCGTGCAAGTATTCATCGGGGATGATCGCGTTGTACATTCCCATGCACCCCTCGTCGAACACACCGAGAATTGCTTTTCTTTGAACGAATTGATTGGCGAACCTCCTGCCGTGTCGTCTATCTTTATCGTTTATTTTTATCAAGCTGTAGGGAACCGTATGCGTGGTTTTATGAGTGACACTCTCCGTTTTCAACCAATGCTTCAAACCCCCGAGAAAAAATTTATCAGTGAAATCCTCGCTCCATAACGAGCTATATCTCAAGCCGGCTTTTGCCATGCAGGCATTGAGATTCAACAATCCCACTAAACCGGGCCACTCACCGCTCCAGTTTGCGATAGTGAGTATCGGGCCCTTGTGCCAAAGTAATCCCGCCAGGACGTGATGACTGTATTGCCAAACCGCTTCAGCAACAATCACGGGATTATTCGGTGGGATAGAGTGGAACACATCTATCCCGTAATGCTGGCTATCGATAAAACCATGTTTCTTGACGGGGTCATATGGATGAGCGCGTTTAACGGTTCCTCCCAATCCTTCAATTGCGAAAACGATGCGTTTTTCCATTGCAGCTTGGGCGGGTTCGCATTCTTGGTTGGCAGCAGGTCGCATATCGCCGCTTGCGACAAGATAAATTGGCTGTAACATTTTAATTGTCCTTTCGGGAGAATAAAATGATTTCCATGCACAGAATATTAGTTTTGAATTCCAAGTTCTACCATCAGCCGGAATTTTTGGAAGAATCTTTGTTTTGTTCTTTGGGATACGTCTGCACCCAACAACCGAACTTTTTCAGTTCTTCAAGCCGGCATGACCAAACTAACTCGCCATTGTATACGGTGATATCAGGACAACCATCGCACATATTCTGCGCGCCGTTTTCAAGAAAATCAACCGGTTGTATAATCATCACCGATTGGAAATGCAATTTCTTAAAGATGAGCGAGGGATTGAACATCAGATCCGAAAAATATCGCGCTGCAATACGCCGCAGACGCGAATCGATGGCTGAAAATAACAGCATGGTTCTCCCCATCGCAACTTCCGATGGGTTGGCATAGGCGAGCCAGCGTCCTTTAAATAGGTGATGAGACGTCTGCATCAATTCTATAAATTTTGGTCCAACATATCCGTAAATTTCTTCTCCGCTGCCTATTCTGCCGCTGAGCAGCCATTTGTAGGAATCCGCCTGCTGGGTGCCATTGAGATAAGCGCTCGGTTTGAATCCGGGAAATCGCTTCCGTATTAGCTGCACCAGGTCTGTTGATTTCATATCTATCCGGCGGGGACTGTCTTCGCTGTAGGGAAGAATTCCCATATCCACTTTTTTCCCATTGGCATACCAATCGAACGGTATCTGGGGCACTGCGGCACGGTACAGAATAAACACGATCACATGGACAATATTAATATTTTTTGCTGCCCACTCAAGCATGTCGGGCACATAACACGCGGTATCTTCATACACAGTTGAATTGAAAGAGCATGATAATCCGCCTGCATCCGCAAGCATCTCCGCGTACATTTGCCTGAGATCGTTTAATTCAATTTCTGTTTTATTCTTCCAACTGGGTCTTCCCTGTTTGCTATCGATATGAAATGTGAATCCTGTTGCCCCTGCTTTCTTCAGCTCCAGCAGCATTTCTTTTGTCAGCGCAAGACCATTGGTATTGAGGATAGGTTTAATCCCTGCAGCAGAGATTCTTCGCACAATCTCGAAAATATCCGGATGAAGAAGCGGTTCTCCCCCCGCGATGGAAATACCATCGCATTTCCGTAAACGAACAAAAGTATTAATTTCATCCTGAATAACGCTTAAGGATTTATGGCTTCGGGGAATATTTTCACGGTAACATCCGTCGCAGGCAAGATTGCACGCCGATGTGGGTTCCAGCCAGGAAATGGCATTATCGGACAACGTCCACGGAAGTCTATACATCTCTGCAGCGTTTAAGATCGCAGGTTCCATTATGTGTTGAATTTAAGGATACAATGAAATTGTTGAACGTTTCAAAATGATTATTTAGTCCTTATATATTTTGACAACCGGCTTTCCATTTTCATCAATATACGCGCGATACATTCCGGCAGTATTGAAAGGCATGGCGATGTTCCCGTTTCTATCAAGAGCAATTACTCCGCCTGTGCCGCCGGCTTTTGTTAATTTATCCATTATGACAGTGTTCGCCGCGTCGCTCACGCTCAATCCTTTATATTCCATTAAGGCGGAAATATCATACGCAACGACAGATCGGATGAAATACTCTCCCCAGCCGGTCGAAGAAACTGCGCAAGTTTTATTATTTGCATAGGTGCCGGCGCCGATGATGGGAGAATCTCCCACACGCCCGTACATCTTGTTGGTCATCCCACCGGTGGATGTTCCGGCGGCAAGATTACCATCTTTATCCAGCGCGACGCATCCTACTGTTCCATGTTTCCGTTCCGTCGTATCGGTATACGGCTTGGAGGTGTCTTTGGAATTCAGCGTTTTTTGAAGTTCATCCCACCTGCGTTTTGTATAAAAGTATTTTTGATCGACCAATTGCATTCCGTTTTCCGTTGCGAATTTTTCCGCCCCATCTCCTACCATCATGACATGCGGCGATTTTTCCATCACCATCCGAGCGAGACTTATAGGGTTTTTAATATGTTTGACCGATGCCACCGCCCCGGCTTTCAATGAATCCCCATCCATAATGGAAGCATCGAGCTCGTTTGTGCCGTCATGCGTAAACACCGCCCCTTTTCCAGCGTTAAAAAGAGGAGAATCCTCCATCATACGGATTGTGGTTTCTACGGCATCCAGACTTGATCCGCCGTGTTGAAGCACGGAATCTCCCGCAAGAAGAACTTCTGTAATTTTATCGATATACTCTTTTTCTCTCTCCGGCGTCATATTGTTCTTGAGGATCGTTCCGGCACCTCCGTGGATTACTATCCGTGTCCGGTGATTAGCACCATTCTGAGCATGGACATGAATTGATATAGCTATCATGAACACCGTTATTATGAAAGCTAATTCTAGCGAAAATATTATTTTCCAGGGCTTCGTTAATCTCTTCAATATATTCATGAGAATTGCTCTTTTGTTTTTGACATGATATTTATGGTATAAAAAAGGTAGGAAGAAAACCGCTCATATTCAAACGCGGATACAAATTCAGAATAACGGTTTTTCCTTCAGGGAATGAGTCACCGGGGCAAGAATCAGGTGTTGGGATAAAACGATTAAAACTTAATTCAGCCGGAGGTAGAATGGATTAATACTTCACGTTACCGAGTATGGGAGATTCGATGTAATTCGATAAGCATCGATGTGAGGAGATCGCTACTCCCGACAGCTGTCGGGATCGCGATGACGGTTCACACTTTCGGAGTGGGGATATAAATACCATTCGGCGGATTCTGTGGGTCAAGCAACTTGGGAACACAGAATTCCGCCGATTGATTTTAGTAGCTTATTGTTTAGGTTTATGCTATGTATTTCAAAATTCTCTATCCGGATATTGAATAAATTTTTGGACCCGCCACGTCGCTATTCAATTCTTCACCGTCAAGATTATTTAGTTTCTGCAACACGTTGGTCATGCGCTCGATAGTCTGGGCGATTTCAATTGAGTACGTAGCCAACGTTTCCGGTGAAAGATCCATCGGATGCTGCAGTGCGCTTGATATTAAATTCAAAATTGTCATCGGATTATTCAGTTCGTGCTGGACTGTTCGAACAATAGTTGCGATTGCGTCTAACCGGTGGTTGGTAATTTCCAGGTCGGCGATTTTTTTCTCGTATGCGCGTCTTCGCAAAACGGTGGTAATCGCTTTTTCAAGCACGCGATTTTTATCAAGCTCTTCCTTGCAAAGAAAATCATCCGCGCCTGCCCTCAACATATCCGCTGCGATTTTATATTCCTGGCTGATCGACACGCAAATCACTCCCGGATCGACAGGATAGTGTTTGAGCTCAGTCAGAAATTCGTAACCGTTTTTTCCGGGGAGAAAATAATCCAGCAGTACTACATCAAATGAATGGCATGCTTCAAACAATGATAGGGCTTGTTCGGCGGAATCGACACACCTGACGTTGAAATGAATGCTTCGGGAAGTTGTCAGGATAAATTCCATTAACCGGCTGAATGTCGGTTCATCTTCAACAATCAGCACGGAATAGATTTCCATTGCCTTCGTTTCGTTCAATTCAAATTGAGTGTCATTCATCAATTTAGAATCGTACAAAACATATGCCAACGGAATCATATGTAAATGGGATAAAATCAGCGGTTTTAATTCCCGCTCAAGTTATATTTATCTCATAATGAGAATAATGCCTCAAATTGTCCCATAATTAGAACTTTTCATTCTTCTTCTACTTCACATCTCAGGAAGGTATAGCACTTAAATGTAAATTTTATGTCAGATTAATTATCCCTTCGGTAATCCCTTCCGCGCGATGGTTTCCATCACATCACAAAATCTATCGAGCTCTTTCAGTGTTGTATAGACATTGGGAGTAATCCGCAAACCCTTAAATTCATCATGAATAATTGGTGTAACAAATATTTTATGTTTATCCATGAGGTACGTTCCGATTGCTCCGGGGTCAATTCCCTCAATCTCCACGTTGCCGATGCCGCACGATTGGTTTGGATCGAACGATGTATGAAATTTTACCCCGGGCAGATCTTTCAGCCGGTTCATCCAGTAGCGCGAGAGATAACGGAGGCGGTTCTCTTTTCGTTTTGGACCGATCCCATTATGGAAAAGAATCGCTTCGCCAATAGCCAATCGCGGAGCGGCGGGATGGGTGCCGATCTCTTCATACTTCCGGATATCAGCCGCCTCAGTTTTTTCTGTCGCCATTAAACTCCAGATCTTCGGAATTTTATCTTTCTTAACATACAACAACCCAGTACCCTTGGGAGCATAAAGCCATTTATGGAGACTCGTTCCATAATAATCGCAACCGAGGTCCTTCTGCTTGAAATCGAAATGCCCGAATGAATGCGCTCCATCAACGATTACTTCAATCCCCTTCGATCTTCCGAGATCGCAGACTGCCTTAACCGGAGTGATCTGACCTGTTATATTGATAACATGAGAAATGAGCATAACACGGGTTTTAGGGGTAATTCCTTTTTCAAACTGTTCGGCAATATCATCAATATTTTTTGGAGCAATCGGAACCTTAATCAATTTAAGAGAAAGCCCTTCGCGCAGTTCCCGCTGCCGGAGCGTGGTTAACATACGGGGATAATCCTGAGTCGTGGTGAGTATTTCATCGCCTGATTTCAAGTCCATGCCCATTAACAATATCTCAAGCGATTCAGAGGCATTCCTGGTGATGGCGATCTCTTCCCTATCCACTCCAAAAACGTCGGCAAGACCTGCCCTGATGGTTTCTGATTGCGGCTCTAAAATTGCCCACATTGTATAGGCAGTTGCATCCTCGCTCTCCCAGATATATCTGACTAATGCCTCGGTAACAATCCTTGGCGATGGCGAAACGCCGCCGTTATTGAGATTGGTAATCCCACGCGTGACAGAAAACGCCTGCTGGATTTCGAACCAATAATCCTCGTCCATAGCGGCTTCTTCGGGGGAAAGGTTTTCGATTCGTTTCGTCGCCGCGTTCAAATTATTCATGAACGCTGTGAGAGAAGCGCTGCATAAGGTCGCCAATCCCATTCCCTTGCCGACCATCGAAAGAAATCGCCGCCGGTCGTACTCTTTATTGATGTGAATATTCAAAGGTTCCATGTTAGTTACCCTTCTTTGTAGGTGAAATTGATGATAAAATAATTCAAAGAAGGTAACGAGAATAATGGGAAGATTCAAGTGGTGGGGAGAAAATCAACTCGACAAAACCTACAGAGAAAACTATCCGCTTCTCAGATTGCCATTAGTTTTGACATTTTTACCCAAGATTAATATTTATTGTATTAATTTCCGAAGAGTGTTAGATACTCACTAAAGGCAAAACTCCTGTTGCGCTCACCACCTGCCATTTGACGTAAAATTCCAAGCTTAACAAAATCTTGAACGAGAAAATTTGCGGTCCTGGGTGTTACATGTAAAGAATCCGCAACATCTGCAACCATAACAATTGGTTTTCTAAAAAGCACAGAGAGAAATTCATTCGCTATTGGTAATTTTCTGCCGAGTTTCACGATCTGTTTCCTCTCAATATCTTCTTTAAGTTGTAATATTTTCTCGAATGTCACTATTCCCTTCTTAGACGTCTCAGTTACACTGACCAGAAAATATTTTATCCATTGGGATAAATTATCAGATGTTCGTACTGCCATAAGATTATCGTAATAAAGATTCTTGTGTTTTTCAAAATAATCAGAAAGATACAACGTAGGTTTAGCAAGTACCCCCTTGCTAACTAAATACAAAGTGATCATCAATCTTCCCAAACGGCCGTTTCCATCAAGAAATGGATGAATTGTCTCGAATTGGTAGTGGGCAATCGCAATCCGGATTAATTCCGGAATCTCAATTTCATCATTGTGAAAGAACTTTTCAAGATCACTCATCAAATCCGACACTTCATTGTTATGTGGAGGGATAAATACTGCATCTTTCAATGTTGCACCTTCTATCCAATTCTGACTTTTACGATACTCGCCAGGCATTTTTGTTTTTCCTCGTACCCCCGTCATAAGAATTTTATGCGTCTCCTTGAGCAAGCGCGTGGAAAGTGGAATATCATTTAATCGACGTATAGCGTGTTTCATTGCCCTGATATAATTCTGAACTTCCAGCCAATCATCCCTCTTTTCCGGATCAATTGCCTTTTTTTCCATAAGGGCTTCTTCAATATTCGTCTTTGTTCCTTCGATCCGGCTTGAAGTTGTCGCCTCCTTCAATACGTGCATGCTGATAAAGACATCAACATCAGGGACATATAGCGAAAACGCATTAAGCTCTCCCAATTTTAAATTTGCTTCGGCAAGAAGAGTGTGAATCCTCTGTTCAGCCCATGTCCAATTCAAATTGACCATGGCAGGAGAGAAACTCTTATATTGATTCTGTTGTCTATATGTGCCGGCTTTAAAATCTGCAATATCCATTCATATTCTCCAATATTTTAACAAGGTATAATAGCACAAAACGTTATTATACTTTAATGGCTAATAGTATAATAAGAAATTTCTTATTATATGCAAATTAATCCTTCTTCAAACACGGCTACATCTCTACTTTCCGGTTAAAACCATTAATTATAATTTAGCGACAGTTCAATACAATCGCCGCTAATCTTCAGTTTTTCTGGTACAAAACTGGTACATTTTTTTTATTCGAGCGTCAAGAAGGGGGTACGTTGAAGATTTTTACTCAAATTCCGCATCGGTACTGTCCTGATGAACATCGTCGACAATGTTGTTCTGGGCATCAGAATCAATGCCGCCCGGAACAATTGCGTCGCATATCAAAGAGAACAAACACTGTTTGAACCCGTCCCGTCACATGATTATTGACGGGACGAGCATAGACCACCCCTTAATCCCCTCCTTCAAAAAATGGAGGGGAAACGCCAAAGGCGAGGGGTGGTCTTCAGGCATTGATTCTGTAGCCTTGAGTTTTTCTTTGGTTCTTTCATTTTGTCTCAAGACAAAAGAAAGAACATTAGATATAGAGGTAAGGAGATTGCTACTCCCGACCGCTGTCGGGATCGCAATGACGGTTCAACCAGTACCAGAAGTGTACCAGTTTTGTACCAGCTTTGTATCACTTTTGTACCAACTTTGTACCAGTTTCTAATACGGTTTCAAACAATTTCCACTTATTGACTGGCGGGAATCGGGTTGCCGTTGGCATCCTGCCTTAACCAATCAGGAGCACTGGGATCGGACAGATCTATCGGCACAAACTCATTCTTATCCCTTTGCTTCTCTTTGGCGGAAGATACCAATGGCGAATCTTCATTTTCAATCAACTTGTAGAGTTTAATAATAGATTCCAGAGTATTTTTATCGGTTGTGCCTGCTGCATTGTGTTCATTCAACAGTCGATCTTTAAGCAGGATGAGAAGGTCGCCGGCGATTTTAAGACGATCAAGTTTGCCGAGACCAAGCTCGCTGAGGGTAAAATCGACCATGGATTGCCGCGCTTTGGCAATATCATCCGCATAATCCCCGTTCCATTTGAAGACAGTCGTTTTTGATATTCCGAGCGCCTTAGAGATTTGGCAGATACTTTTTCCCCTGACGCGCAGACGGATGAATTGTTCTCTTTTTTCGTTATCGTGCATAATTGTACCTTGTGTATTAAAGACGGTGCTGTACATTAACACCGGAGTTTCGGGATTTTGTGGTGATTCCTTAGTAATTGGGTTTCCTTGTTTATGAAGTGATGGTTTCGAGGAGGATGGTTCTTCCGCGCCCCTTGTATATATAATATAAGGAATTTTCCTTAAATAGTCAAGGGTTTTTGTAAGATGATAAATATTTAATGTGGAGACTCTGTTTTGGAGAAGGTACTCTCACCCCGGGAATGAGTGTTCCTGCAACCTTTTACGGTGGAGTGAAGAATAAAATAAATCTTACCCTTGGATTACCGTATTACGTTTTTAAAGTCATATCGTAATGGCTTTCCGAGATTCAACGCTTTCGCTAACCCATGATGTATCTGATAACGTAAGTGAGTTTTAACTTTTGGTGCTATATTTGAATAACTACGCTCTCTAAAACACCAATGAGAGTATGACTCTGTATCTGCATCCTCTCGATAACATAATACATTAAGCTCATATAAAAACTGCAAGAAAATATCCGGTGATTGAAGGAATTCAGGCGTAGGGGTTTTACTTTTGCCAAGAAATGCAATCAATTTTTGGAAAGCAGAGGTAAATTCATCATACGTAAATGACATGTTCCCTTTGAGGTATTCGAAATATTTTAGAAATATTTCATAATCTGCAGGCGAATAGTAAAATGATAGATGGTCTTTGATTTCCCCCAACATGTAATCAGAATAACTACTCCGAAATTCTGAATGATCAAAATCACTTTCCGTAAAAAACTGCGACGAAATCTCTTTTTGCCGTATAAAATTGTTTTTAAGAAAGGTTAACATAGTCACGATATCTCTTGGTCGATAAAGAGAAAATCTTAGGAATTCAACAAACGAAGGATCGTCATGGGTTTGAGACTGCGAATTATATATTGTATATGGAAAATAGTGATCCCATGCTTGACCCAAATTTAATGGTTCGGTCTGTTGTGCAGCAAGAAGTTTGTCAACAATTTTAAACAACGACGAAGATCGATGGCTTAGATATGTGGTCATTAAATCAAGAAGAACAGCATTATCCCGGATTTTAGCATTTTGATTTTGAAGATTTAGCCGCACAAAAATATCTGGACGCATCAGCAAGACAGTTCTCATACGACCCATTGATCCCTTTATGGATGAGAAGAAATCATTGTTCACAGCCCAAACTGCATCCGCTAAACCCTTAATACATTCTAAATAATCTGCCTGAGGTATTGTTTCTGGTCGGATATCAATCCCATCAATAAAAAGAATATAATTATGTTTCAGTTTAATTGAACGAAGAGCTTCCTCAAAAGACTTTTGCAGAAATAGGAGATTTGTTTGGAAACGACTTTCAGAAAAACTTATACTATTAGATATATCACCCCCCACGTTTATATGTTTCGATAATAATTCGGCAGCTAATTTCGTATCTTCTATAAAATTAATTGCATACTTAATTTCTGGTGAAAAAGCATGTGTATAGTATTCATCAATCGCTTTCTTAAGATTATTAAACTTTGTAAAAGAACGCAATAATTTATTATCACCCTCATCTGTCGAAATCTTCTCAGCGAGTAATAGATAAATAATCACTTTCCAAATATTTGAATAATCAGAAAGTTGTAATTGTTTCTCTTTTTTTAAATTTATGAATTTTTGATATTCGGTTTCTCTAATGTAATTTATTCTCGCATTTGTATTTTTGTAATTATTATTTGAGAGATATACAGCATAAGCAGTTTTTCCTGTACCTTTTTCTCCCAGGAGAAAAAATATGTTATCCTTTAATAATTTATCCAAATATTCCGTTCGCTCGAATATTTTATTAAAGAGTTCCTTGTTTTCTCTCCTCTTATAGTTCTCAGCGTCATTAAAGCCAAGATTTAATTCTGAAATTGGTAGCATGATGAGTGTCAATTTAATATTGCTTAAAAATAGGTTTTGACTTCCAAGAAGATAATGATTTTGTGTCGAAAATCAAATAACATATACGCTAATATTTCATCGGGGCTCATAGTCCCCGAGTCAATACGAGAACTCGTAGTAGCGGGTCACCTGACCCGCGCGAATGCCCAATCGGATTCATCATAGCCGCCGATCTGGTGATCGGCTACTACAAAACATGGTTCTCGGACAGACTCTTGGTCCATGACATCCGGGGATGAACTCGGGCAGCTAGTTCTTCCCAATTTTCTTGAGTGTTTCTTCCGCTTTCAAGGCGACTCCCTCAAATCCGGTTGCTCGCGCTTCTGCAGCAAGAGATTGCAAATGGACTCTCGCAGAGTCGGTCTTTCCCGCCTGAAGTTCTATCTCATCCCAGGCGAGGCGCGTTTCCATTTGCCTGTTCACGTATCCCATTTTTGTAACATCCACGATTAAGCCGGAGAGAATATCAAAAGCTTTTTTGTACTCCTTCTTTGCCGCGGCGACTTGCGCTTGAGCGATAGAAACGTAACTCCTGGACTCAATATCTTTATTCTGTTTATCAAGTTTCAGAGCGCGGGCGATCTCGGCGTCTGCCTCTTTTAATTTACCCGACTTTACAAGCGCGATCGTTAAGAGAGCGCGCCCCTCTTCCTCGCCGTCAATCCCTTTCGAGGAGGCAAAATATTCAATGGCTGCTCGACTCCGTTGTTCCACCTCTGAATATTTTTCTTCATAAATAGCTGATTCCGAACGATAGAGATTATTGTATGCTATTTTTGATTTCGCGCCGATTTCATGCGCCAGAGAATCAGAGGTATCAAAAACTTCTCTTCCTTTTTTCAAATCTCCGGCGAGGAAATAGGTTTTGCCTGTCATCGCAAGCATCCAGGAGGTATTTAATTTATCTTTAATATCTCCGGCAATGGCAAGAGCTTCCTGCAGCTCCTTTTGCGCTTCATCGAGCTTACCGATACGCTGATCAATACGCGCTAAGTTTCCGAGAGGATACATTATCAATTCCTTGTTGTTTATTTCACGCGCCAATGCCAACGCTTCTTTGTATTTATCCCGCGCGAGTCCCGGATTTCCGGTATTGGCGCAGATATTACCGAGAAGATTCAGACTGCCCGACATACCCCGTTTATCTCCAATTTCTTTTTGTATGTTGATAGCAGTTTCAAGCATAGGTTTGCCTTTTTCAAAATCTCCGAGCTGGCAGAAGAGGTATCCCAGCCCGTGAAAACCATCCGCTTCTCCGGATTTTGATCCAATTTGTTGAAAATATTTTAGCGCAAGCTGGTAGTGCTCTTGAGCTTTCGGGTAATTTCCTTCATCGAAGTACACAATTCCTGCGCCGTCGATTGCTCTTGCAAGCCCGTTTTTGTTGCCGATATCGGAAAAGATATTTTGAGCGTTCTGAAATGCTGTAATAGCATGTTCGAAATCGCTCAGACCATCCAATCCCCAACCCTGGATAATATACGACATTGCGATGATGCTGCGAGCTCCCTGAGATCCTGCCAGCGCTATCGCTCGTTGTGATGCATCTTTTTCCCGCTGGTAATCGGATACATCAAACGCTAAATTAGCTTCATGGTAACTGAGTAAATACTTAAACTTCGCGTTTGCGGGCATTGCCTCCATCTGTTCGATTACTTTAAAACCATCGGCGGCTTTACCTGCTTCGCCGAGCACGTTCGCAAAGCGAAGTCCATAATCAATATTGTCCGGCGCCAGATTCCAAAGATTCCTGTAGAGTTCTATTGCCCGGTCCCACTCTTTTGCATATTCTCTGTAACGACCCTCGACAAAAAGTTTTTCTTCCTGCCGAAGATTACCGGATAGGTGGAACGCTCCCTCCGCTTCATCCTTTGCCTTTAACTCAAATCCTAATTGATTCCATGCTTCCGCAAGCGCCGAATGCGCCAATGCGTAGGTCGTATCCGCAGCTATCGCCTGGAGAAATGTTTCTTTTGCCCGCAGAGCATCAAATGTTCTCAGCTTCACCAACCCTTCTGAATAGAGACGGACCGCTTCCGGATTGACGGGGTAAGAAGCGCGTAGTGTCGCCGTTTCCGCAGATGGAATGTTCCCTATTCCAAGTTTTTCGCGGAGAGATAGCCCCACAGCGGCAACCAGATCGAAAATTTTGCTTTCGGTGCCTACTTCCGCAATCGACGCCAGCGTTTCTCCTGCGCTCGCATCCTGGATGCGTAAATCGATACGGAGCTGCTTATCACCTTCGCCTCCCGCTGCAAGATATGAACCCATGACAACGTAATCGGCGCCAAGCACGTCCCTGATCTTATCGAGTGTCTGCTTTGCGAAGCTCTCCTCGTTTTTCAAGGCAAGATCGATTTTCATCCTCGAAATATTTTCACCCGGTATTGTGCGGAGTTTATTCCCTGCGGAAAGCTCGGTCGTGAGCATCTCCGAAAGGGCAGTCGAGACCCATTCTTCATCCGGTCTGTCGGAGAGATTCTTGAACCCGATCACTGCAACGGACTTGCGCGGCGTTTTTGACGCCAAGGGCAAGCCGTTGGATCCATTCTCGGAAGAAATCTTTGTTCCCCTTTTCCCGGTAGTAAAAAACCAGACCAAAGAAACTATGATTAATCCTGCTATAACGAGCGCCGGAATAACTAGATTGCGCTTTGGTGCGATGGAAATAACCGGCTTCACGCCTGAGATCATACTTTTACGAATTGCCTGGAGATCAAGGAGTAGAGCGTCCGCGGTCTGATAACGCCCAGCTATATCCTTTGCCATCGCTTTTTCTACAACACGCTCGAACTCAGGAGATATATCCGCCCTTATTTCAGTGATCGGTTTCGGCGCCGAATGCATGATCTCGTACATCAACGCCGCCTCATGCGCCGCCTTGAATGGCAGCTCGCCCGTCGTCATTTCGTAGAGTACTACCCCGAGGGAAAAAATATCGGAGCGGTGATCAACGTCCATATTCTGGACCTGCTCCGGCGACATGTAGGCGGCGGTTCCCACCGTGCTGCCCGTTTTCGTAATCTTGGTAGTATCTTTAAGCTTCGCCAATCCAAAATCCGTAATCTTTGCTTTCCCATCGCCGGTGAGCATGACGTTGTCCGTCTTGATATCGCGATGGACGATTTCTTTCTTATGGGCGTAGGCAAGACCTTCAGTTATCTGGACGGCGTACTCGAGAACTTCTTCCACGCTCAGTTGTTGTTTTTTGATCTTTTGTCGAAGAGTGCCGCCTTCGATATATTCCAATACAATAAATTCGCGGTCGTCTGCTTCAACAAAATCATGGATGGTGGCGATATGAGGATGGTTAAGCTTTGAGATTGCCAGCGCCTCGTTCATGAATCGTTCTTTTACCACGGGGTCGCTTGTTAAATCGTGTGGAAGGAATTTCAGCGCAATGGTGCGTTTGAGCTTGACGTCTTCGGCTTTATAGACGACGCCCATGCCGCCCTCGCCTAATTTTTCAAGAATTTTATAATGAGAAATAGTTTGACCGATCATACACGCCTCCCGTTCTCGCTGCGCTCAACGGGATCCTCAAATTTCCAGCCACTCATCCACCTTCGGCGAATTCGCGGGGAAATTTGGGACATTCTTCCTTCACCTAACTTCTCCAGAATATGATAGTGAGATATAATCTGACCGATCATACACGCCTCCCGTTCTCGCTGCGCTCAACGGGATCCTCAAATTTCCAGCCACTCATCCACCTTCGGCGAATTCGCGGGGAAATTTGGGACATTCCTCCTTCACCTAACTTCTCCAGAATATGATAGTGAGATAT
>JBIOHP010000015.1:0-84514 GCA_044449065.1 Bacteroidota bacterium | reverse complement strand
GTTTAATAAAACAATATAACGAATTCTGAAGGATAACCTTATGGGGATGAAAAAAGCAACTTTAGCTATCCGGAAATGTATTATTGGATATATGTACCTTGTGTTTTTCAGAATTAATATCGTTTATAATAAAATCCTCTCATAACCAATAAAATATAAAGATAGCCATATTCGCGATAAGTTACAATGGGAGAATTTTGTCTTCACGCAAGATATAATTACATTTAAATGTAGAGTTAACTTAAATTGGAAATAATTGTAAAATATGTCAGAAAAAACGATAAAATTGGAATCGGATTCAATGCCAATTCTCTTAGAACCGTTAAGGGATTTGGGAATAGTAGTCCATTCCAAAACTTTGAAAAGATGGTATCAGTTTATGCATTTAAGCCGCACACTCGATCTTCGAGCAGCGATGTATATCAAACAGGCAAAGGGATGGTCATATCACGCATCGTGCAGCGGACATGAGGGAATCCAATTAATTTTAGGTTTATCTTTCCGTCAACGGAAAGATTTTCTTTTCCCATATTACAGAGATCTATTGACTTGTCTTGCTGGAGGATTAACGTGCGAAGATATTATTCGCAATGGATTATCGAAAACCACTGACGTTGCTTCAGGTGGACGGCACATGAGTAATCATTTCGCGAAACCCGAAATAAGAATACAAAATACATCGTCAGTTACCGGCAACCACTCGCTTCATGCAGTAGGAGTTGCCAGAGCGATTAAGAAGTACGGTGGAGATGAAATTGCTTTCGCGAGCATGGGAGAATCATCTGTTTCAGAAGGATTTGTCTATGAAGCTATCAGCGGAGCAGCACGAGAAAAATTGCCTGTAGTTTTTATGATCCAAAATAACCATTATGGCATATCAGTGCCGATTGAAGAACAAGCTGCCAATCGGGATGTGTCTGATAATTTTGTAGGTTTTTCTTCATTAAACATAACAAAATGCGATGGAACAAACGTTTTCGATTGTTGGCGTGCGATGCAAACGACACTCGATTATATTAAATCAGGAGAAGGTCCCGCTTTAATTCATGCAGACTGTATTAGAATAAATTCTCATAGTAATTCTGATAAGCAGGAACTCTATCGGTCAACCGCCGAAATTAATGATGCTCAACGCTATGATCCTGTACGGCGACTGCGTGAATATCTTCAATCAAGAGGGGAATTTTCAAATGAGGAACTTACCCAAATCGAAGAAGAGAATCAAATTCTGGTTGATGAAGCGGCGGTACGAGTTGAATCTGAACCAGATCCCGATCCCTCAACAGCTCTGGCATACATAACTCCAGAGCCATACTCAATCTCGACGGAAGATACCCATCCAAATCCTGAAGCTCCATTTTTCACCCTTCGAGAAGCGATCAATGATTCATTAAAAGAAGAGTTTCGCCGTAATGAGAATACATTTCTTTGGGGTCAAGATGTCGCTTCCAAAGAGAAGGGTGGAGTTTTTAACCTCACCAAAGGGATGTTAAAGGAATTTGGAAATAGGCGAATTTTTAATGCCCCGATTGCGGAGGATTTCATTATTGGTACAGCAAATGGATTCTGCAGATACCGTGAAGACATTTGGGTTGTAATTGAAGCCGCTCAGTTTGCTGATTATCTTTGGCCAGGGATGGAAGCCCTGATTGAAAGCTCTCACGAATACTACCGGACGAATGGTCAATATGTCCCCAATATTGTCATGCGCCTAGCAACCGGTGGCTATATCGCGGGTGGATTATATCATTCGCAAAGTCCCGACGCAACGTTAGCAACCATTCCCGGAATTAGAATAGTCATGCCGGCGTTTGCCGATGATGCTATTGGTTTAATGCGTATGTCAATGCGAAGCCGGGGAATTACGATGTATTTGGAAAATAAATATCTTTATAACCAATTCTTCACAAAAGCTCCAAAACCATCGCCTGATCATATTGTATCGTTTGGGAAGGCGAAACTACGGTGTTTCGGAACTGACCTCAGTATTGTTACATGGGGAACGCCAGTCCATTTTTCTCTTCGTGTGGCGAATAAATTAAAAGAATTGCATAATATCAGTGCCGAGGTACTTGATTTACGATCGTTAAATCCACTTGACACGGAGGCGATTCTCGCGACCGTAAAAAAAACCGGGAGATTACTCATTGTGCATGAACATCCCATGTTTGGTGGATTCGGGGGTGAAATAGCTTCTGTTGCAGTGGAGGGAGCATTCCAATATCTCGATGCGCCAATTTTAAGGATAGGATCAAAAGCTTCTCCAGTTCCATTTTCGAGAATCCTGGAAAAAGCGATATTATTACAAGAAGAAGATATTATGAATTCTGCTCTCAAACTAGCGTCTTATTAGCTTTTTGGTTAATTCTAAGGTATTCTATACAGATTATTATTTAAGAATTTTGAGCCCTATCACATTTATTAAAGGGATTTTTCTTATATTCTGGTAACGTATTCGACGATAATCAATCCCATCATATAATTCCATGGAACATGAGGGGATAATGATGCTATTGCATTATTAATCACGAATTATTCATTCAAAATAGAAAAGAGGATTAAACATGGTTCGAAAGTCATTTATTTTAAATGTATTAGTAATAGCTGTCTGCCCCTTAAGTTTTTTATTGATGTCATGCAATAAATCAAATCCCGCCGATAATGGAAATCCTGCCGGTGGTTCTGCTTCCATGCCGAGTTCAAGCTATGGCAGCTTTCCCGTTCCCCCTATTGAAAATATAGGCGGTGTGTTTGGCGTTGTTGATGCACCGTTTAATATCGGACCTCTTGTTTCAGAAACCAAAGCTGCATTTGGTGGGTTTCAGAATTCATCCGCAAGCCCTGCGGTAGTATTAGTTTATGGTGGAGATGTAAAAGTTAACGCAGTATCAATGGATACACTTAATCGTTCTATCGGCGTTATCTACGCACTTCCAAAAACATTAGGTGGTGTGAACCAACCAAGCGTGACGTTTGATAGCGTTTCATGGGCAGTATTCAATATCGCGGGTGGTGTAGCCGGTGTAGTCGCCTTCAAGGATTCGGTTACTGCACCTAAAGTCTCAAATGTGACGTTGCCTGCTGCAGGAGCTACACTCAATCATGCCAATCCCGATACAGTTAAATGGGATACACCAAGTTCCAGTGACTCAATTATGGTTATTGCCACGGATGCAAACGGACACCAGGTCTTTAAAAACTCAGTTGTTGCTACTGCACCGTATGTTATACTCACACCTACCGATCTCACTACATTTTCCGGCAATGGACTTGTTATAGTAATGAAGTATCGATATGTAGTTAACTTACATGGCACGAAGAATTATGCATTCGTTGCTGAAACAGTGAACCTTGTCAATGTAGTATGGAACTAATGCTCACAGACGGCAATTAAATTAAATCCAACGATAACAATTTTTAATCAAATAGAAAGAGCACCCCGAAAATTGGGATGCTCTTTCTATCTTGAATATCAAGTTCCTAAAAAGCTGAAGAATTAGCCCTCCGGTTGAAATTTTTCAACCTCTTCTATAATGGTAGTCACAATATCCTCCTCCTTAACACGTTTCACCACTACCCCCTTACGATAGAGAATCGCTACCCCCTTACCCGCTGCGATTCCGATATCTGCTTCACTGGCTTCACCAGGTCCGTTCACAACGCAACCCAGCACTGCAATTTTGACCGGTTTTTTTATCCCTTGAAGTTTTTCTTCAAGCTGACGCATGATACCAAAAAGATCCACTTCGAGTCTTCCGCAGGTAGGACAGGCGATCAGTTCAACATTACGTGACGCCAGGCTCAACGAACGGAGAATTTCTTTTCCAACCTCAATTTCTCTCACGGGATCATCCGTAAGGGATACTCTGATCGTATCGCCAATTCCCTCAGCGAGTAATGTACCGATTCCCACCGCTGATTTAATCGTGCCTGTTTTGGTTGGTCCGGCTTCGGTGACTCCAAGATGAAGAGGAATATCAGTTTTTCCAGCGATAAGCCGGTATGCCTCGATCATTAACCTTACATCTGTTGATTTAACGGAGATGATGATATCCTTAAAATTGAATTTTTCGCATATCACCACATGTCGCATCGCACTTTCGAAGAGCGCCTCAGCCGTCGGATAGCCGTGTTTCTGCAGGATATCAATCTCCAAGGATCCGGAATTTACGCCAATACGAATCGGTATATTTTTTTCTTTTGCGGCAGATAAGACTTGACGGATTCGTTCGTGCGAACCAATATTGCCGGGATTGAGGCGCACCTTAGCAACGTTTCCCTCGATGGCTTTTAGCGCAAAGATGTGATTGAAATGTATATCTGCTACGACAGGAATAGGTGAGAGTTTGACAATTTGGGCTATAGAATCCGCTGCCTCTTTATCGTTTACGGTAACCCTAACAATATCGCAACCTGCGTCAGCTGCTTGTTGAATCTGATTGATGGTTGAAGCCACGTCGGATGTTTTTGTCTTCGTCATGGTTTGAACGGAAATCGGTGCGTTTCCACCGACTATTATCCCACCAACATTCACCTTACGAGTTTTCCGCCTGATACCGACTTTATAGGTCGGATGAGGATTTAAGGAAATTTGGTCCACGTTAGATGATATCGGAATATCAAAATCCATAGATGTAAGTTAATTGTCCTCCGTCCGTGGGTTGTTCGTGATTAAACTTGATTATACGTCGCTAAGTGAATCGTACGCGATAACAAAAAGTGGATATAATGATCTTTCAATTAAGTTTCTTACTCGCATCGAATAAAATCCGTTTTTCATCATCTGTGAGACTTTGATATCCGTTCTGACTTATCTTATCCAATATTTGATCAATACGTTCCTGATCGATACGGTTATCATCATTATGAAGGTCATAATATTTTGCGTCGGTGACATCGTCGTGACCATTTCTGGAGAATTCATTAACATGCTCCTGTGTAACGAAACGCTGTTTTGATTGGTGGAAAAGGCGCTGAACCGGGATGAAACCTCCATCGATAAGCATGTAAAATAATCCAACTGCAGCGCCCCCAAGGTGAGCAAAATGAGCTACACCATCTGCGGTGCCGGTGACTCCGGCATAAAGTTCTAAGGCGATATAGAGAATAACGAAGTAACGCGCTCTGATCGGAAGAAGGAAATAGATGAAAATAGGTCTGTCCGGATACATCATGCCGAAGGCAATCAAAACACCATAAATCGCTCCTGAAGCCCCCACTGTTGGACCTGCTGCACCGAATAAGGGACCAAGAAGCAGATTGGAAATACCTGCTCCGATCCCGCATAGGAGATAGTATCCCAGAAATTTTTTTGAACCCCAATCGTTTTCCAATTCCATCCCGAACATCCACAGGGCAAACATGTTGAAGAGCAAATGCATCATCCCACCATGCATGAACATATAGGTGATCAATTGCCAGGGTTCAAACCCTCTTCCGAGCGGAAATAAAAAAAGTAGGGATTCAATTACGGGATCGATTCCTACGCCTCGAATGGCGAATATAGAAAAAAAGCGGGCGAGCACAAATACAGCTATATTGGTAACCAGCAGGTACTTGATGACAGGAGGAAAGAATTGAAATCCTCCAAATAAAGAAGGGCGGTAATAATTTGAACTCGAATTTTGATAACGATAATAGGACATATAGGGCTATAATGATCTCATATTGATTAAACGCAATCGAGAAGGTTTTGGTTTCATTTCATTGTTAAAGCAGCGACGCCAGGTAAAATTTTTCCTTCGAGGAATTCGAGCGAAGCTCCGCCACCGGTAGAGACATGCGACACCTGTTTTGCAAGTCCTGCTTTTGTGATTGCCGCCGCAGAATCGCCGCCACCGACAATTGTAGTTGAACCTGTTTTTGTTATGTCCGCGAGTATTTTAGCTATTGCCATTGTTCCAATTGCGAAATTGTCCATCTCAAAAACCCCCATCGGACCGTTCCAAACGACTGTTTTAGCTTTCGTTAATTCCACTTTAAATAATTTAATAGATTCCGGACCAATATCAAGCCCCGACCAACCTGGAGTGATAGCATCTATTGAAACAGTTTTTCTAATTGCGTTATTATCAAACTTATCGGCGATAACGCAATCAACCGGTAGAAGTAATTTTACTTTAGAAGTTGATGCTTTATCCAAGATGGCGCGAGCAAGGTCGACTTTATCGGGTTCTAACAGCGACGTACCGACTTCGATACCACGGGCTTTATAGAACGTGAACATCATCCCACCGCCGATGATAAGGGTGTCGACTTTATTCATTAGATTTTGAATCACATCGATTTTTCCTGAGATTTTTGCCCCCCCGAGAATCGCCACAAAGGGACGTGTTGGATTTCCTACCGCTCTCCCGAGATATTCAAGCTCTTTACTCATTAAGTAGCCTGCTAATGCCGGTTGAAGAAATCGGGTTACACCCTCTGTAGAGGCATGGGCGCGGTGTGCGCTTCCGAAAGCGTCGTCTACATAGATATCGCCCATTTCAGCGAGTTGTTTTGAAAACTCCACATCGTCTGCTTCCTCCTCGGCATGGAAACGGAGATTTTCAAGGAGCAAGCATCCGCCGTGTGGGAGGGAATTTACTATTCCGAGCGTCTCAGCGCCGACACAATCAGGGGCGCATTTAACGTCTTGGCTAAGAAGCCATGAAAGCCTTTTAGCAACGGGTCGGAGTGTGAATTCCAAATTGCGTTTTCCCTTTGGCCTGCCAAGGTGGCTCATCAGTATCGCTTTCCCACCACTATCGAGAATTTTTTTTATCGTAGGCAGTGACTCTAAAATACGAGTATCATCCGTCACCTCGCCTTTCTCCATGGGTACATTGAAATCAACACGAGTGAGAATACGTTTTCCTTTTAAGGGGACATCATCAATTGTTAAAAAATTCATAATCCTTTTTCGGCAATAATCGAATATTTCAAACTTTGATACAACGGTTATTCGTGAATAGATATTAGAGGGATTAAGTATTATTCCTAAAGCAATTACATACCAAAAAAGGCAACCGGGTTTTCGTTAACCTTTTTGAATTCCGCAAGCTTTAGTGCAGCTTTGCCGCGACCATTTTCGTCAGATCAATAACCCGGCACGAATACCCCCATTCGTTATCATACCACGCAAGAACTTTCACCATGTTGCCGATAACATACGTCAGAGGAGCATCAAATATGGATGAGTGTGGATTGCCTTTAAAATCACTTGAGACTAACGGTTCATCAATATATTGAAGGATGTTTTTCAGTGGACCGTTTGCCGCGGTCTTCATTGCCGCTTTCACTTCATCGGCAGTGGTTACTTTTTCAGTTTCGATAACCAGATCAACGACGGAGACGTTCGGAGTGGGGACTCGGACAGCAACCCCGTCCAATTTTCCTTTTAGCTCAGGAATCACCAGACCGATGGCTTTTGCAGCGCCTGTTGAAGTGGGAATCATATTTATTGCTGCTGCCCTCGCCCTGCGTAAGTCGGAGTGAGGGAGATCAAGCAATTTTTGATCGTTGGTGTATGAATGAATTGTTGTCATCAAACCCTTAGTGATACCGAAGTTCTGCATCAGAACTATTGCAATGGGTGCGAGACAATTGGTGGTACAAGATGCGTTTGAAATAATGTGGTGTTTTGACGGATCGTAAGTCTTATCATTTACTCCCAGAACGACGGTTACGTCAGGTTTTTTTGCCGGTGCGCTGATAATAACTTTTTTAGCACCGTTATTGAGATGAATTTTTGCGTCTTCTCCGTCCGTGAAACCCTTTAATCCAGTTGATTCGATGACAATATCGACGCCAAGGTCTTTCCATGGAAGCTTATTCGGATCTTTTTCAGAAAGTACCTTGATAGATTTTCCGTTAACTACGAGTGTTGAATCTTTGACTTCAACCGTGCCGCTAAAATTACCGATCACGGAATCGTATTTCAAGAGATGTCCTAATGTGGCGGCGCTAGTGATATCGTTGACAGCAACAAATTCCAATTCGGGAGAATGAGCTCCGGCGCGGAAAACATTCCGTCCGATTCTACCGAAACCATTAATACCAATTTTATAAACCATGTGAATGCTCCAATTTTAATAAATAAATATGATTGTTCGTGTCTGAGTTTTTGATTTCCGCTGATGTTGGATGAAGTGATGTATGCTAATAACAATCCAATTTACCAAGATCGGTGGTGAAATACAAATTAAGGATTTGTTATCAACGATCGTACATTTGGGTTTAGGTTCATCTCAAAAATAGCGAACGTTTATTTAGTAGTATCGAAGTTGAAGGGTCGCCTTAAAAACCGCCAGTGAATTGGAGCGTTAATAACCTATTCGGCCAATCCAATCGATGCTGCATACACGGAACTTGCTCCATGCCGTTTCAGTATCCTCCCACACTCGCTGATCGTTGAGCCGGTGGTGATGATATCATCTACGATAATGAATGATTTACCTCCGATGATGGTATTGAATTTCGGGTTCAGTTCAAACGCATCGCTAACATTGTCTTTACGTCGGTCGATATCGAGCTTGGTTTGAGACTCGGTATACCGTATGCGATGAAGAAGTGAGGCGTGGAAGCGGATACCTGTAATTTCTGAGAGGCCTTTTCCTATGAATATTGATTGATTGTAACCGCGCTCACGCAACTTGAGTTTGTGAAGTGGTACTGGTATGATATAATTTGTTTTGTTGAAAGGATGCTGATTCCTAATTTTTTGACCGATTTCACGTCCAAATGCGCTACCAATCGTATGCATACCTTGATACTTTAATAAATGAATAGCTTGCTGAAGTTTTCCATCTTTTTCAAATAAGTAACATGATGTAAAATCGTCAATCGTACCGCTATTGGAGAATTTTTTCCGGAGTTCATTCCATACTGGAAATGATTCATCCAATGCTTTGAGCTGGGAATGGCATTCGGGACAGATTTTATCAAGATTTCCATCTAACATCTGTTCGCACGTGAAGCATACGGGTGGATAGATGAAGTCGAAGAGGGGATCAGTGATAAATTTTATGGTTTGTAGCAACATCGAATCTTTCTCTGAATATCACCATCTTCTTCTGTTCTGAATGATGGGAAGATCATCTGAAGACGCCGGTGAAGATGAGTCATTTTAGACCTTACACTTATGTTTCACGTTTTTTTCTTTTCCAGTCTCTCGATTTCATCGCGTAGGGCGGCGGCTCGTTCGAATTCGAGATCACGTGCTGCATTACGCATTTCCTGTTTCAATTCTTCGATCATGTCCCGTTTTTGGTCGTCGGTCAGGTAACGGACAACCGTCTCGGCAATTTTGGGTAATGCAATTGCTTCGCGTCTTGCATCTCTGGAAGCTTTAACATCAGCGATTGCAGTGCTGGATAAGATTTCTTCCATCGTTTTGTAAATTGTTGTAGGGGAGATGCCGTGTTCCCTGTTATATTCAATTTGTTTGAGCCGTCTCCTGTTGGTTTCATCCAGCATACGTTTCATTGAACCCGTGATTGTATCCGCATAAAGGATAACCCTTCCTTTAACGTTTCTCGCTGTCCGCCCTGCTGTTTGAATAAGCGATCGCTCGGAGCGTAAAAATCCTTCTTTATCTGCGTCGAGGATCGCCACTAACGAGACTTCCGGTAGATCCAAACCCTCACGCAATAGATTTACACCGACGAGGACATCAAAATCGCCGAGGCGTAGATCTCGTAATATCTCTACGCGCTCCAGCGTATCAACCTCAGAATGAATGTATCGTACCTTGATTCCGATATCACTGAGGTATTTCGTAAGATCTTCGGACATCCGTTTTGTCAAAGTCGTTATTAAACATCGTTCTTTGACTTTCGTCCGTTCCCGGATTTCAGCGATGAGATCATCAATCTGGTTTTTTACGGGACGGATCTGGACTTCGGGGTCGATTAACCCGGTTGGGCGAATTATCTGTTCTACCACAACGCCCTTGCATTTGTTTAATTCGTACGGACCGGGTGTTGCGCTCACAAAGATGACTTGATTAACCATCTCCTCCCATTCTTCGAACGTCAGCGGTCTGTTATCAAGAGCCGAAGGGAGGCGGAAACCATGTTCGATGAGCGTGGTTTTCCGTGAGCGGTCTCCATGCCACATCGCACCAACCTGGGGAACAGTGGCATGTGATTCATCAATCACCAGGAGAAAATCTTTCGGGAAATAGTCGAGCAGGCAATACGGTCTGGATCCCGGCGGACGGCCCGCGATGTGGCGGGAATAATTTTCAATTCCCTGGCAATATCCAACTTCGCGCATCATTTCCATATCGAATCTTGTCCGCTGTTCGATGCGCTGCGCTTCGAGAAATTTTCCCATTGTTTTAAGATGAACGATTCGTTCATCAAGTTCGATTTGAATGGTAATAAGCGCTTTCTCAATTGTGGGCGCAGATGTGACGAAATGTTTCGCGGGATAGATGACTTCGGTCTCAACTTCTCCAATAATGTTCCCTGTAACATTGTGAATTATGGATATCTTCTCAATCTCATTACCGAAGAACTGTACACGCAGGGCTTGTTCATTTTCATAGGCAGGAATTATTTCCACGACATCGCCGCGAACCCGGAATGTGCCGCGGGTGAATTCAAAATCGTTCCGAGTATAGAGAATATCGAGTAGTTGACGAAGGAATTTATTACGCTCAAGTTTTTGTCCATTTTTAACGGTCACCATTTGTTGCACCCATTCATCGGGTGCGCCGATTCCATATATACAACTTACCGAGGCAACAACAATAACGTTGGAGTCACCGCTCAGTAATGCACTGGTGGCGCGAAGCCGCAGGCGGTCGATTTCATCATTTACTGATGAATCTTTTTGGATATATGTATCGGAATGCGGGATATAAGCTTCCGGTTGGTAATAATCATAATAACTGATGAAGAATTCCACCCGGTCTTTGGGAAAAAAGTTCTTAAACTCACCGTATAGTTGCGCACTCAGAGTTTTATTATGCGACATGATGAGGGTGGGTTTGTTGATTTCCTGGATAACATTGCTGATGGTAAACGTTTTTCCACTCCCGGTAACTCCAAGTAACGTTTGATATCTGTCTCCGCGATTTACCCCTTCAATTAATTGCTTAATTGCATCGGGTTGGTCGCCGCTGGGTTTAAATTCGGATGTAAGATGAAAAGGCAATGTTGTTCTTATTAATTGCTTTAATTTAAGCAATTAAAAAATTAGAAACCGATAGAAAAGATTTATGTGGAAATTAAATCAAAAAGAAGTCGATTTAATTCTACCAACCTTAACATTATGGACGATTAAAATCTATTCATACCTCAACGCTTCAATCGGATTCAACGATGATGCTTTACGTGCGGGATAATATCCGAAGAATACACCGACCATCATGGAGAAAAAGACGGCAAGGATGATGGAGTTAATTGAAATGAACGTAGGCCACCCTGCGAGCGCAGAAATAAGGTCAGAGCCGCTGACTCCCAGTACGATACCGATAAAACCACCCAACAAGCTTAATGCCATTGCTTCCATGAGAAACTGACTTAGGATATCACGCCGTTTTGCGCCGATGGACATACGAATACCGATTTCTCTTGTCCTTTCCGTCACCGATACAAGCATGATATTCATGATACCAATCCCCCCGACGACAAGCGAAACTCCGGCAACACTGCCGAGGAGCATCGTCATAATCTTCGAGGTCGCATTGGATGCTTCGGCAATATCAGCCTGATTTCGGATGGTAAAATCATTATCGTCATTGAAATTCAACTTATGCCTAGATCGTAATAATTGGGTAATTTGATCCTGCGCTTCTGTCATTTTATTCTTCGATACTGCAGATGCAATCATTGACCAAAAGCGAGTATTTCCAGTCAACCGTTTGTACAGAGTAGTATACGGAATGATGATAATGTCATCCTGGTCCTGTCCGTAAGCATTCTGTCCTTTAGCTTTCAGGATGCCGAGCACTTTGAATGGAATATTTTTAATTCGGATTGTGGCACCAATTGGATTTGCACCGCCAAAAAGCTGCGCAACTACGGTTTGCCCGAGAATGCAAACTTTTGTGGCTGCCCGGACGTCCTGATCTGTAAAATTCTCTCCTGTTTCAACTGGCCAATCCCTGATTGTAAGATAATCGACAGAACCACCCTGCATTTGAGTTCCCCAATTATAATCACCAAAGACTGCTTGGCCACCCGAGCGAAGCATCGGACTTATATACGCCACAGCCGGGCATTGCTCCTTAATAGCAAATCCATCATCTTCCGTGAGTGTTGTACCGGTGCCAGCGCCCGATCTGACGCCACCTTGATTAGTGGATCCGGGGAATATCATGAGAATATTTGTTCCGAGACTATTGATTTGTGCTTCAACAGATGACTGAGCTCCCTGTCCGATCGCCACCATTGCGATCACCGCACCGACGCCGATGATTATTCCCAGCATCGTTAATAACGAACGCATTTTGTTTCTGATGAGAGCGTCGAAGGCAATTATAAATATTTCAATAATTTTCATAGGGTGCGTTAGTCCTTTTTAATTTTACCTACCGCCGCGACCGCCGGGACCACCCATGGGACTACGGGGAGCGAAGGGGTTGGTTTGTTGAGACGCTTGAGTCGTTTCGGTGCCACTGCTGCTTAGCACAATATCGTCTCCTTCTTTAATCTGATCGCTCGTTATCTCAACATAGCGATTATCATTGAGTCCTAAAGTTACCTGAACAGGTTTAATATTACCGACTGCATCAAGTACCCATATTTGTGTAATTTTTGAAGGCCGACTATCTGCACCGCTCTGATCGCCCCGTCCCATCCAGTGCCCCCGGCTTGAGTCGCTTCCCATACCTCTGCCTCCGTGTCCGCTTGATGAATCATGCTGCTGGGATCGATCATTTTGGGCTATGTTGGATTTGGAGGCGATCGGTGGCTGAGAGGATTGATCCCCATTTTTATTGCTCATATCCTGCGGCGGTTGGAACCGTAATGCAATGGTCGGGATACGGAGGACGTTTTCATGCTTATCAATCATAATGGATACTGTAGCAGTCATACCAGGACGGAGTTTAAGATCGGGATTTTGGACTTCAATCACTACCGTGTAGGTAACGACATTTTGAACTGTAATAGGGGCAAGTCGAATCTGCCATACCCGTCCGCGGAATTGTTCGTTGGGATATGCGTCGACAGTAAACATCGCTAACTGGTCCTCTTTTATTTGGCCAATGTCCGCTTCATCGACGCTTGTCTCCACCTGCATATGAGTCAGATCATTCGCGATGCTGAACAATGTCGGAGTTTGAAGACTCGCTGCTACCGTTTGTCCGACATCGACAGCTCGGTTTATCACCACCCCATCGATTGGGGAGCGGATAACCGCAAACCGGAGATTTACTATAGCGCGGTCGAGTGCGGCTTGTGTTTGACTTAATTGCGCAACATCCGATTCATACGTAGTTTGAGCCGCATCGAGATCTGCCTGAGAATTGAGAGATTTTGCAAATAATGCTTTCGCGCGATCGAGATCGCGTTTTGCTTGATTAACCTGAGCTTGATTGCGGTCAAGGTTTGCCTGAGCTTCTTTCACGGAAGCATAGAGAAATGTTGAATCAATAATTGCGATTACTTCACCTTCTCTGACTTTTGAATTGTAATCGACGAAGAGCTTGGCAATAGTGCCCGATACCTGGCTGCCGACTGCAACCGTTCTAACAGGATTGATAACACCTGTCGCTTTCACCTGAACCACTACATTCCCACGGGTAACTTTTTCTGTCCGGTATTTGACAGTTTTATTATTGTTTCCACCAATGACGAAATAACCGCCTGTGGCTAAAATTATGATACCAACAATTATATAGATATAAATTTTTCTCATGTCTATTCTCAATATCCGATATATTTATATAGAAATAAATTTTCAATCTGTTGTATGGAAAACATGTACAATTTAGTGAAGCTTTCTCTTGAAATAAAATCACATATAAATGAATGCTACAAAGGTTAATTTTATCCGCCGAAACCTTACCTGGATTTACTTCCTCAATATTAGACAGTAAAAAGAGAAAATCGATTAATCCATCCCCGGTTTCGTTTTGAACGAACCCCTTTTATATGAAGTTTTTTGGACTTTTTGCAAACCGACCAATCTTTCTGGCGGAATATTGTTGGTGCAACTAACGATTTAAATCCTAGAATTTTGCGGAGTCGTATCGTATAATATACGAAAATTACATAGGAAAGAGAATTATATAGACTATTTTGAATTGTAAAGCCAGAAGCATATCAACCATCTTGATGCCAAGAGCAGCGTGGTATATAATTTCACATCAGTTGGCAATATCGATGCTTCCACCATCCCAAATGGACGTCTCTTCAAACATTCATTCGGATTTATTTTAAGTCATCGAGGTGACTTACCATTCGAAGATTGCCAAATATGGATTAATCCTTCCCAAGGGTAATTTATAGTGCAGATTGTTTTGATCGTTCTAACGCATCATTTTGACGAGGTTGTAATAGTCTCAAGCCCGTGCGCGTGTGGTCCCATTTCGCTGCGACGGAGGAGAAAAGCGAACGTTACTCCGAAAAACCCCAGGCAGGAGAAAATCCACATTCCCAGATTGTACCCGGTTGGGTTAGTGGCGCTGGCCGCCGAATAATCGTTTGCCCAGCCAATGAGGAGATTGAAACCTGCCAGACCGATATTCTGAATCATCGTCATAAGCCCATACGCGGTTCCTAACTTCGATTGATCGACAACATACGCCACAGAGGGCCACATGATCGCCGGGATAAGAGAAAACGCAATTCCCATCATTGCCATCGGAAGATAAAGAGTAATGTGTGAATACGCCATTATGAGATAGACGGGAATAAGGAGGAGAGAGCCGAACATCATGAATAACGAGCGTTTCCCGATTTTATCTACTAACAATCCAAATAAAGGTGTGCAAATCATCGCGAAGAGCGTTAACATGGACGAGAGGAAGCCGCCTGTTTCCCGCGAAACGCCGTGCGCTTCAATGAAGAATTTCACAGCAAACGTTTGAAACGGGAATATGCCCGAATAGAATGTTATGCAGAGCATAACGATGAACCAGTATGATGTGCCGAAGTTTAAGAGATCTTTCCACACCACTTTATCTGTTCCGCCCGCCTGACCGAGTGAATAGATTTTCTCCGAACGGGATTCGAGTCCCCAGTAGAGCACTGCGCCGACGATGCACATCACGCCAAAGCCAACGGAGATGAGCAGGGGAGCCTGCCAGTGTTCATAAGATTTTGCCGCCCATGTGGGAGAATTCAATGCGGCAAATGAGCCGAGCCGGGCTATTGTGAGATTGATGCCGAATGCGAAGCTGAGTTCTTTTCCCTTGAACCATTTCGCGATTGCTGTCGTAACAGCAACGATAAGTGATTCAGCCCCAAGCCCAAAGATGAGACGACCCGATGCCATGAATGTGAGCGAACTGGATGACGCAGTGACGACCGCCCCAAGAAAACAAAGCAAACCAAAGATAAACGTGGATTTTTTTGTTCCGATGCGGTCGATGATAAAACCGCCGATCAACACCATAAAAACATTGGGGATGCTGTAAATTGCCTGCAGTAGGCCGATATCGGAATCGGAAAAGTTGAGCTGCGATTTCAGAACGTCCGCCAGCGGGCTGATGCAGTCGTAGACGTAGTAATTGCCGAACATTGCCAGACTGATGAGAACGAGCACTGTCCAGCGGTACCAACGGGGTGGGTATGGTTTTTCAGATAGGGATGATATCGGTTCACTCATGATGGTTATCTTTTAAGTGTTATATGTTGGAAATAAATTTTAATAAAATACCCAAAAATAGATGAAGAAGCAAAAGGGATTTCCCCGACGTCGTTCTTTTTTAACTGTAAGGTCTTAAACGCAAAGTCGCCAAGTTCGCAAAGCATCGCAAAGATCACTGTTCTCTGCGTTCTTTTGCGTACTCTGCGTCTCTGCGATTATGATTAGAATGAAGGGGGGTACCAGTTGTGGATTGTTTCAAATTTTTGTTCTACTCGTTTCATACTTGACGCTTATCCGGTACGCATGGATTTTCGCAGTCTAACATTTTACGTTCCCACGTTTTGGTAGTTGATTAAAGGATAGATTTTCACTATAATTCATTCGTTCGGGGCTACACAATCATTGATTTCCACAATGTTATAGGGATGTGGAAATGATGCATATCAGTTATTTTAATAATGCGACAAGTAATGGATTTTAATAAACTTAAATCTCATTTACAACAGATTGATAATAAATCGATTTCGAATGAAGAACTTCGCGATCTTGTGCACCTTTCGTGGTCAATCGTTCAGGCGTACCTGCGAAATTTACGGTATACCATTGTAAAATTATGTTCCGGACATGGTTTATCGGAAACCGATCTTGCCCAGGATTGCGTTGCCGAAGCGTTTTCCCAGAAACCCTCCGGCGAGTATGATCAGTTACAAAATTTTATAAATTCCCTTCGGGATACTATCGGTGCGACGCCGGAACAGGAGATATTTCATGCCTACAGGAGTTTTCTCATCCGGATTACCGATGCCCAGTTGTCGCAGCTCTACGCCCAAGCCGATCCGATGGGCTCGAAAATTTACAGGAATATCCGGGATTGCGTTAAGATCTCAAAATATTTTTCCCCGAGAAAAGATTTCCGCGGGAGAGTATTATATCCCAAAAATATCGATCCGCTGGATCACCTGCAAGCGTATCCAATCGATAAACTACAATGTGATTTCCTGGAGTCGGCGAAACGCGGATATTCAACTCATGAATTGATCGAAATATTATTTAATGTCTTGAACGCGCAGGAAGATTATCGCCGGTCCATTCCCCTCATCGATGTTGTGCAGCTTTTCAAGAAAATATTTCAATCGGAACTGGAATATGAAACTAAGGATTACCAAATCTTGCACGACTCATTATCGCTTCAGGATATCGAGCTGGTACGGAGCGAAGTGGAAAACGCCCTGAAAGAAAAAATTGTTGTGACGTATTACACGAAAGGGAAAATGGATAGAGACCAATCGGAAGCTGTATGGCTCGCATGCCGCGATATGATTACCGATTGGTGCAAACCCGAAGTGTGCGATCCATCGTTGTTCGAATATCTAACCAGATATTACCACATAACCGAAGATCGTTATGAAAACGAGTTCCGGGTAAAAATGGAATATTTACTCAAGTTGGCGCGGCAGGAGTTTGCAGCGAGATTGAATGAGGAATTGTGACCACCCTCCCGATAAAAAGAATCGGGACAGGCTCCAACCCCCTCCTCCACGAAAAACCGAGGAGGGAGAACGCTTCGACTTCATTTATGGAAATACTCGTAATCGTTGGAATATTATAATTGTATGCTTAATCACCTGACAGAAAATATCATAGAGCGGTATTTACTTTATCCGGAATCGTTAACGCTGGAAGAGAAATTACGCGACCCTCACCCCATTGAGTACGGTCTGACTAACCGCATTGTAAAATGCCCTCTCCCGTCGCGGGAGAGACGATTTCAACTGAGCAATCTCTTTGCCAGGGTGAGGGTGGGATAAACAATGACTACTCACCTGACAGAAAATATTATTGAACAATATTTACTCTCTCCGGAATCATTAACACCGGAAGAGAAGAACTATTTAGAAATGCACCGAAAGGAATGCGCTCTCTGTGCCGAGCATTTGGATAAACAAACTGCTTTCCTGAGTGGTGTTGACCAAAATTATCAATCCCAGCCGACGGAGAAGGAAAAAGAGTTCTTTGAAAGATTAACAGCCAAAAGGCGGCTGTTTCTTCCGGGCAGGACAAGGGAATTGAAAGAGAAAACCGACAGCTTGATCGAGGGTTTTGCAGAGGTTATAGAACCGTACAAACGACCACTGCCGCAAAGAATATTTCGATACATACGGCATAACCCTGTTCGCACAACCGTTGCCACTTTTGGTTTGGCAGCAGTTCTTGCGGGGTTGCTCTTTATGATTAAGCCGGTTAAAGATACCAACATAGCGTATGCTCGCGCAAAAGAGGAGTTTTTGATTGCATATAACAAGGATGGCGGAGAGTTGTGGAGGAAACATATAGGGCCAGGGTATGATATTGAAACAATACAAAAAAATCCATCCGCTCCACAAAAGGATCAATATCTGGCAACTTGCGATGTGGATGGCGACGGTAAAAATGAAGTTCTGGCAATTTTTGGGATGGCAGGTGATTTACCTCGAGAAAACAGCATTGTATGTTACAATCCGGACGGCAGGGAACGATGGATATACGAATTTCACAGGACGATGGTATTTGGGAAGGATTCCGTTCCCGATGACTACGTATTCCGAAGATTGTTGACAATGAAATTAGGGCGAAATAGTTCTGTTGAAGTTTATGCCGTTGCCGTCCATCAATCCGATTATGAAAGTGACGTCGTCAGGTTAAATGCGTCCGATGGCCATTTCATTTCCGATTACTGGCATAGCGGGGTCATAAGTCAATTAACTGTGAGCAAGAATGTTAGTGACGGAAATGAAGAAATAATTCTCGGCGGGGAAAATAACGGCTATAATCTGGCGTCGGTTATTGTTCTTGAGCCGGCGAACATCTCCGGACACGGACCCGCACCTGCTTCGTATACTCCGGCAAATGTACCTCCGGGGAATGAAAAATACTACCTCCTTTTGCCGCGGAATGACGTTCAACTTCTTGCTACGAATAAAAGAAATGCCGTTACCGATATATTTTGCAGGTCAAATTCCATGGAAGTTCGTGTTTCCGAATGGATAGGACGTGAATCGAATACCGTATTGTTCAATTTTGATCCCCGTATGAGGTGTATTTCGGTTGAAGGGTCGGATCAATTTGTAGTCTTCCATCAAAAGATGGAGAAAGAGGGAAAGCTCTCCCAAGCGCTCTACCCGACGTATTATGATCATCTACAAAAGGGAGTGCAGTATTGGGATGGAGTGAAGTTTGTGAGCACACCGACGATGAATAAAAATTATAGGCAAGTGCCACCCCTTCCATAACTATTTATTGATTCGTTTAAACCGAACTTCTTGACAAATGGGAATATCGTTTTTTTTATTAATAGGCGTTTTCTGGAATGGAAAGGAAAAGGGGGAATTAAGTCTATATGTATAATATCTAAATTCATTTCAGAAGAACTAAGGATGAATTTAAGATCATTAATTTCGTGATTTTCTTAATCGATTCATGGAGAAACTACATATGAATCCAACGGCAATTTTTCTTCTTGTAGCGAGGGGGATGTGCGTTCAAAAAAACAAATTTCTAAATAGTAATCCCCAAGGTCATTTACGGCAAGACATCAATGAGAACCCTCCATCACGCAAGAGAAAATACATCACTTGTTGTGCTTTAATGGCTCTGATGTTCATTTTCTATACATCTCCGGTTACGTCGCAAATTTCTTGGACATTATCGGGACAATTTCCAAATTATCAAGGGGTTACAGCTTTATGTCTGGCAAAAGACTACTACTGGGGCAATATAACCGTTGGAGGTGGATCAAGTCAATATAATATCTTCACGTCTATTGATACCGGAAATACTTGGCTGAATTTGGGTCCTCATCCACCAGGGAGTGTATATGCAATAGCACAAGACCAATCAACATTAGGAACAAAGTATTGTGTTATAAGAGACATCAACTTTAACAATAACGGAATATTCAGAAAGACAAATACCTTCGGATGGCAATTGGTTGCATGCCAAGGTTTAGATGTTAGGGGTATCATCTATAATAATGGCACTGTGCTTGCCAGTTGCAGGAATTCCGGTAATGGGATATATCGTTCCACCAATGACGGTGACAGTTGGTCGCAAGTGTACAACGGAACAAATATATATTGTTTTGGAAGCTATGGAACTGGATTTCTGGCAGGCGGATATGATGGAAGTGGTGTGTTGTTGAAATCAACTTCTTTCCCATTTGATTCATGGAGTGTTGTCGGACATTTTGATGGAATAGTGATAGGCATTTGGGCTGCGAGTAACGGGAATATCTGGTTAGGTACAGATCACAACAATATATACTGCTCAAAAAATGGTGGCAATAGTTTCGCCTTGGTTAAAAGTGACGTAAATTTTAATGAGTTGGAAATCCCCATCACCTCGAATTCCTCAAATCAGGTATTCGTTGGAGATTACCTGACTGGAGTATGGTACACAAATGATGATGGCAATTCATGGAAACAGAGCAACTCCGGATTAGCAAATTTGCACGTAACCGACCTGGCGATAAATCCTCGGAATCAAACAACGGTTTATGCTGCGTTAGGCGTATCAACTTCGTTCAATGTTTATAAGTTGAATACGCCAATCAACAGCACGTGCACGATCGTGGCATCGTCGGGTTTGAATGGAATAACTGTCCCTTCGGGTGCGACTATTCTAAATATTGGTGATACGTTGCACGTTAGTATTATGCCGGATATTGGATATCATGTCGATAGTCTCATTGTTGATGGAACGCCGGTCTCACCAGATACCCAATACACATTCAGTAATGCGCAGGGAAACCACACAATCTATGCTGCGTTTGCCATAAACAACTATGTGGTTACAGCTATAACAGGTGCAAATGGAACAATTTCTCCGACTGGTAATGTGAGCGTTAATTACGGACTTAATGCTCATTTTAGTATCACATCCAATTCTGGATTTCATCTGGATAGTCTCATAGTCGATGGAACGGCGATTACACCGGATACCCAATATACCTTTCTTAATGTGGAAGCGAATCACACCATCCGGGTAGTGTTTAAGAGCAATGCTTTACTTGATGGGCTTATTGCCTACTATCCCTTCGACGGTAATGCAAGTGACGAGAGCGGAAATGGGTATGATGGAACAGTCAATGGTGCCGCTTTAACAAATGATAGGTTTGGTAACAGCAACAAAGCATATAGCTTTAACGGAAGCAGTGACTTCATAGAAATCTTAAATAGTAGTAATCTAAACTTTAAACCTGGTGGTTTTACCCTTGCGGCTTGGGTGTATTTCACAGATTATAACGTCAATGGAGTAATTGTCTCCAAACATATTTATACTGTTGGTACCGGATATGCTATTGATATCCTCGAAAATAATGCCGGGTTCTTTCTTGATGGTGGCGGAGCAAATGGAATACGCACAGCAGACTCTTATGCGGATAGCAACTGGCATTTTCTTGTAGCTACGTACGATGAAACGACCGAAATCCTTTATGTCGATGCTTTGCCAAAGGTATCACAACTTACCTCTTATGACCAGACTAACACTTCGAATATCTGCATCGGCAATTCGTGGATGGCTGGGGGAGGTTATGGTGGTTTTTTTAAAGGAAAAATTGATGATGTCCGCATCTACAACCGCGCTCTTTCCGATTCCGAGATTCAAGCTCTTTATCATGAAGGAGGATGGACTGGTTTGGATCACGGGCTTCTCGCCTACTATCCCTTCAACGGCAATGCAAATGACGAGAGTGGGAATGGAAATAATGGAACGGTCTATGGTGCGATACTTACGACAGATCGATTTGGAAATTCAAATCGTTCCTATCATTTCGACGGGGTCGATGACTCCATTAGCGTGGGTAATCGAATCAATATTTCCAATTCATCATTTACAGTCGACGTTTGGGCAAAGCATGATACGATGCTGGATCATTACGCAATTATAATAGGTCAGGTCGATGGAACGCCCACTACGAACCATGCACTGCATTTGGGCTTTCGTAGCGCAGTGTCGCAATATCGATTCACATTTGGATTTTATAACAACGATTTAGACATAGCTCCTCAATATTCAGACACGTTAATTCACAATTGGGTCTGCATCTATGATGCGAATTCAAATGCAAGGAAAGTTTATCGTGACGGAATTCTTGTGGGTTCAGATATCTCAAGTTCAAATTATGCTGGTTCAGGGAACGTTTATCTTGGAGTACATTATCCCGGAAATCCGAGTAATTTCAACGGTACTATCGATGACATACGAATTTATAACCGTGTTCTTTCCGATTCAGAAATCCAAACTCTTTATCATGAAGGAGTTTGGCGAGGATATCCAATATCATGGTCAGGGATTTACCCGGCGAAATGGAATTTGGTATCAGTTCCGTTAGAGGTGAGCGATGCATCACGGACATCTCTGTATCCGAATGCAATCTCATCAGCATTTTACTACCACAATGGCTACTTCTCTGCAGATTCCTTAAAAAATGGTGTAGGTTATTGGCTAAAGTTCAAAAGTCCTGAACCCGTCCAAATTTTCGGATATCCCATCACAGCGAAAACAATATCAGTTGTTCTAGGATGGAATTTGATTGGTTCTATAACAAATTCCGTCGCGGTAAGCTCTCTTACAAGTATTCCTCCTGGCCTAATGAGTTCACAGGTGTTTGGATATCAATCAACGGGATATGCTACCATTCTAGATTCTATAAGACCGGGGAAGGGTTATTGGATAAAAATGAGTGGTGTCGGCGAGCTGATAATGTCCTCGGGGAGCGGGATGCTCGCTAACAGGATCCAATTTAAACTAACAAGCGAAACGCCTCCACCGCCACCGTCGGCTTCGGATAATGGAAGTACAACATCCAATATTCCGAAAATATTTTCTCTGTCCCATAATTACCCTAACCCCTTCAACCCCGTAACAACAATAAGTTATGCCTTGCCGCAAAGCGCGCACGTTACATTATCGGTATATAACACGCTTGGCGAGCGAGTGGCGTTATTGGTGGATGGACAGGAGCAAGCTGGCTATCACAACGTCACTCTGCATGGCGAAGCGTTGTCAAGCGGCGTGTATTTTTATCGTATCAACGCCGGAAGCTTTACTGATGTAAAGAAATTATTATTGATGAAGTAATCGTGCAACCATTTGAAACACTCTCCGTAAATACAAATAGATTGTAGGTTCCCCGCTAGTATGGATTAGTGGATAGAGAGAGGGGAAGATTAAAAACGGCGTTGTGCAGGGAAGTCACAACGCCGTTTTTATTTTAGTTATGCCTTGTCCTTTCTTTTCGGAAAGAAAGGACGAAAGAAAACTTTCGCTGGAGAATTAATGACTGAATACCACCCCTCGCCTTCGGCGTTTCCCCTCCTTTTTTGAAGGAGGGGATTTAGGGGTGGTCCAAACTCATCCCGTTCCGTCAATGCTCTTATGACGGGACGGGACTCAAACAATGTTTCCCGGTTATTATATTCGAGGAAAATATTCCGGGCGTCATTAATTCTCAGGCGGTGAGAAGCTGCATACGATATTGCAATACAACTTCTTAACCCATTTTCCGAGCTTGCCTTTAATTATACGACTTCAATATCTCCAGCAGAAACGTATAAAATTTATCCACCGTGGGGATAAAGAGTTTCTCATCGGGTGAGTGGACGCCTTCCATCGTCGGACCAAATGAGACCATGTCCATTCCCGGATAACGCTCACCGATGATACCGCATTCCAAACCGGCGTGAATTGCCTTTACTTCCGGTTCCTTGCCATACAACCGCTTGTAGGAATTTTTAGCAACTTTCAGGATGTGTGAATTGAGATCTGGTTTCCATCCCGGATATCCATCCGTGCTTTCAACATCGGCCCCGCCGAGTTCCAGAATTGCTGCAACCGTTTGCACCGCTTCTTCTAATTCTGAGGCGACAGAACTGCGCTGGCTGGTTGCAAGTGTGATGGCTTTGTTGGTGGTATTGATAACCGCAACATTGGTGGACGTCTCAACAAGCCAGGTAATATCGGCGCTCATCTTGAGCACACCATGAGGAAGCGCGGAAATAGTAGTAAAGAAATTTTTCTGCTGCGCCTTCTTAATCACTTTTCCTTTCTTAGTTCCGGATATTTCTTTGAGAGTAATGATTAAATCTTTTTCGACGGTAGCAAATTCCGCCTTGATCATTGTATTATATTGAGCGACAATATCTTTCGCTGAATCAAGATTCTTTTTAGGCACAAATGCCTGAGCTGTTGTTTCGCGGGGAATGGCGTTCCGTTTGTTGCCGCCTTCAATTTTTGAAAGGCGCGCGCCGATGGTCGAGAGTCCCATCAAAACACGGTTCATTATCTTAATCGCATTGCCCCGTCCTTTATCAATCTCTAGTCCCGAGTGTCCTCCGCGTAATCCCTTTACGCTGATTTCAACGGCGGCATGATTTGCGGGTACATTTTCAAATGCGACTTTCCATGTTGCAAGAGTGTCTCTGCCGCCGGAGCATCCGACATATAACGCGCCTTCTTCTTCGGAATCAAGATTCATAAGCGTTTTGCTCTGAATGAACCCGGGTTGAAGATTTGCCGCGCCGGTTAAACCGGTCTCTTCGTCGATGGTAAAAAGGAATTCAAGCGGACCGTGTTGCAATGTTTTATCTTCCATGATGGCAAGATTTGTCGCGACAGCGATACCATTATCAGCGCCAAGCGTGGTTCCATTTGCCATCATGAGGTCGCCTTTTCGTACCAGTTCGATAGGGTCTTTCATAAAATCATGCGTCTTATCAGCGTTCTTCTCGCAAACCATATCGAGGTGGCCTTGAAGAGCGATGGATGGAAGGTTTTCCAACCCTCTCGATGCGGGTTTTTTAACAACAACGGTTCCTAACTTATCGGCTTTTGCCTGGAGCCCTAATTTTTTTGCCGTGTCTAAAATATATTTTGTCATCGCCTCTTCGTGTTTGGAAGGGCGGGGAATATTTGCGATCTCCGCAAAGTATTTCCACACTAATGGTGGTTTTAATCCATCGATTGCGTTAGCCATGTGACGATCTCCTTATAAATTCTAATTTTATAAAACAGTTGATTGAAAAATATAATAATCTTTTCGGAGTTTAATATCCCGTCCCTGCGGGCTGCATTTCTGGTTCCCATGCTCTCAGACTTTGTGAAAACCCTGATTCATCGTTTAAACTAGATTCAAAGTTCTGCAATTTGCATTGATATAAGGAGATTGCTACGTCCGCCTCCCGTTAACAGATGGCGGGAAACGGACTCGCAATGACCTTTCACACACTCTGTCCGCGTGGGAATCCATAGTTGGATGCTCAGCATCCTCTGAGTGACCACGCGGAGCGTCGAAATAATCCGGAGCCATCTAAAAAGTTACAATTGTTTAATATTGAAAAGTGTTGAACGAGATTTATCTCGTTTATTTATTAAAAATTGTGCGCAAATAATATGAACGAGATGAATCTCGTTCTACAAGTTAGATGGAATCGAGAATAAAAATTTATTGACCGATAGTGAGAAATTTATCGTTGAGAAACATTTGAATAAACTTTTGAATCCGGCTGTACGCCGGGTCAAAATCATCCCCGAATTTAGACTTCATCATTGTGGAGATCTCTTCAACGCTCTTATTGCCGTTGCATTGATTCCAGATGAAACTGCCGTATGCATCGAGCTTTACGTGGAAAAATTTCTTCTTCAAGAGCGGCGTTACCCACCTGACGAAATACTTATTCTGAAATTTCGGGACGAGGAGGGTAACCAACTCCTCGTCCCTTGTTTCAAATTGTAAATTTCGTGTTGGTTTTATTTCCAACAAATTAATAGTGGTATTGTGTTCCGCTTTAGAACCCCTTGTGAACAAATACTACTCCTGTTACATTATCGCTGTTGGAGGCGCGGGTTCATCCGGTCTGCCGGCGTTCTTGACCGGGATCTGAACCAGCAGCCATCCGATTGCTGCGAGGATTACCAGACTTGTAATAAAGGAGGGATCCTCAAAAATATGATATAATTTTATATCGGCGAACGCTAATCCTGCGAAGAGTAATCCAATTAAAGCTTCTCCGGCTATTAATCCGGAAGCAATAAGCACGCCGGTATTTTCAACCCGGGCTTTCTGAGCGTCGTTATGCTGCTTTTTCGCATTCAGTTTATCGACGATGCCTTTAAAAATTCCGCCTATAAAAATGGCAAACGTTGTCTCAAGAGGAAGATACATACCAACGCTCACTAGCATAGGGCTTCTCACCTGCATGAGGATAAATCCCAATCCCATCATCATTCCAACGATAATAAGGGGCCAAGCCATATTACCACCGACGATTCCCTGCGAGAGCAGAGCCATTAGACTTGCCTGGGGCGCCGGTAAATTTTTTCCGCCGAACCCCGTTCCCCCGCTATTGATATCACCTTGATGCAAGACAACCAGCGGGACAAACATCGCCAACGAAGCTAACGCAACGCCGAAGAGATCGCCAATTTGCATTTTCCAGGGAGTACCCCCGAGGATGTGTCCGACTTTCAAATCTTGAAGCATTTCGCCCGCCACAGCGGCAGATACGCAAACCACGGCAGCAACGCCAAGAACGGCAGCTACACCTGCCTGACCGGACATTCCCAGCGCGACCATGAGGAGTGCGGCTACGAGAAGTGTAGAAAGCGTAAGACCGCTTATCGGGTTGTTGCTCGATCCGATGGTACCAACAAGGTAACCGGATACTGCTGCAAAGAAGAACCCGGCTATAATCATCACCACAGTAGCAACTAATGCTGCAACAACATCCTGCGCAAAATGATTATAGATAAAGAATGTTAAGACGGCGGTTAGCGCGATGCCAAGCATAATCCATTTGAAATTAATATCTTGTTCCGTGCGAATGTTTACATGCTCGCCCGTTGCGGCTTTCTTTACATCGCCGATGGAGCGTTTGATACCTGCGATCAAGCTCTTTCTCATCCTGAAGAGAGTAAATCCTGCACTAACTAACATTCCGCCAATTGCTATCGGGCGGACGATAAAGCGCCACACATTATTCGCCATCGCAATCCATGTTGCGTCATCGGGATTCGGATTTGCCGCCAGGAGAGTTGGTCCTATAAAGTACGTTAGAATAGGAACGAATAAACCCCATGCAAGCAATCCACCGCTGAAATTTAACGACGCGAGTTTCGGTCCAATAATATAGCCGACTCCGATGTATGCCGGGCTGATTCCTGGCGAACTCAGCAACAAACCGCTCTGGGCGTTTATATTGCCGCTTGATTTCAAGGGGATGATAACTTTTGAAAAGGATATAAATTTTTCCCATGATGTTGCAAAAAATTGGAATTGTCCGAGCGATTGCACCAATGCGCCGAAGCCCATGGCAGAGAATAAGAACTTCGCGCCCGTACCGCCAGCGCGTCCGGCTTTGTGGATTTCAGAAGCTGCAACCGATTCCGGAAAAGGGAGATCGACGTCTTCCACCATGACACGACGCAGCAATGCGACGAACATGATGCCAAGAACACCGCCGGCAACCATAATAAGCGTTGATACCAGATAATTTCCGACTGTTGCAAATTCAGGCCAGATTCCCGCGATGTAGAAGGCGGGGATGGTAAAAATTGCTCCCGCCGCAACTGATTCCCCGATTGAGCCGACTGTTCGGGCGAAGTTTTCTTCAAGGACAGAGCCCTTTGTAAGACGGAGGAGCGCCATACCGATTACGGCCGCCGGGTAGGTCGCCGCAATGGTCATACCCGCCTTTAATCCAAGGTAGGCGTTCGCGGCGCCAAGAATGACGCACATAATTAAACCGATGAACAGCGCAGTGAAGGAAAATTCCTTCATGTCGGTGTCAACGGGAACGAAGGGGATGTGTTTGCGCACTCCGCCTTCAGGTGTTGTTGCTGCCATTGTTATCTCCTTGTTGGTTAGTAGGAAGAAATATTAATTAGAATTAAAACCAGAGAATATCGCTTTAAACACATAACCTGCCATTTGCGGATTTTCTTTAAACCTGCGGATAGAATATCGATACCAGTGTTTCCCGAACGGCACATAGATTCGCACTTTGAAGCCCTCGCGCACTAATTTTTTCCTGAGTTCAGGCCTGACGCCCAGGAGCATCTGAAATTCGAACTCATTCTTTTGAAGTTTTCGGGCGGCGATCATTTCATGCGCGGCATCCACGAGTTTATCGTCATGGGTAGCTACTCCTACGTACGCATTCATGTCCCACATCGTGTTCAGCACGCTGATAAAGTTGGCGTTGATTTCGTCCGGCTGTTTAAATGCGATAGCTTCTGGTTCGATGTAAATCCCTTTGCAGAATCTGAAATTTCCATACCCGGCTTTCATTAGTTTTATCGCGTCATCAGAAGTCCGCCGCAAGTACGCTTGAAGAACAATTCCTGTGTTTGAAAAATCTTTTCGGAGTTCGCGGTACAACCAGATAATGTCGTCAGTGCAGGATGAATCTTCCATATCCAGGCGAACGAAATTATTTAAATCTTTAGCGATCTGGAGAATCATCTTCGCATTCTCCAAACAAAAATTCTTATCAAGTTTTAAACCTAACTGTGTCGGTTTGAGAGAAACATTTGATTCGAGGTTTTCTTTATTAATAGTTTGTAACACTTCGAGAATTTTATCCCGGGATGCGGTTGCTTCATGTCGTTCGGTGATATCTTCGCCCAAAACATCGAGAGTGGCTGAGCAGCCCTCTGCGTTTAATTTTTTTACCGTTTGTACGGCGTCGGTGATTTCTTCTCCGGCAATATATCGATTTGCGAAATGACGAATAATAGGTTTGGGAACAACTGGAATGGCGGCGACGATGAGTTTATTTAGCACGTTCATAACACCTAAAAGTGTATCTTATTCTTAACGTTGGAACAGCGAGGATACTGGATCGATCCCCATGGAATTTAATTAAGCTACCAGTTAAGATTGGGAAAACAAATGCGATCTGTTTTCACAATCTTACCGGTATGTGCGATATTAATTGATATTATAATTTTGAAATATACCCAAGAAATCCCTAAAAATCAAACATTATTTAGGGAAAACAAGGTTCACAAGGCAAACTGATGTGATCACGGCAGTAATATCAACTATTATGCCTCCAAGCAATGCTTGACGGGTTCTTGTGATACTGACCGAACCGAAATAGACTGCGAGAACGTAAAATGTGGTTTCACTGCTTCCCATCATAACAGAGACCATTCTACCGATGAGCGAATCGGGACCATGCGTTTTGATGATATCCGACATAACACCGAGAGCGCCGCTGCCGGAGAGTGGTCTGATAATAACCATTGGCAGGGCTTCCGGGGGCATGCCGATCAACTTTGTAATCGGAGCGAATAGTGATGCAAGAATTTCCATTGCGCCGCCAGCCCGGAAAATACCGATCGCGACCAGCATCGCTACCAGGTAGGGGATGATACGGACGCCGACATTAAAACCTTCCTTCGCGCCATCGATAAACGCTTCATAGATTTTTACTTTTTTTATCGCTCCATAAATTACGACAAATAAAACGAGAGCAGGGATTGCGATGATGGATAGAAGATTGATTGCTGTTTTTAAGTATTCCATGTTCACCTCAATTCTGCAACTGACGTTTGAACACCGGTAATTTTGCCAATCCTTTCGCGACGGTAATTCCAACCGTGAGCGTGATGAAGGTTGCTAATATCACGGGTCCAATAATCTCGCTTGGATTCATCGATCCTGCTGCTGCGCGAATTGCTATAACCGTTGCCGGGATAAGTTGAAGATTGCCCGTATTGATGACGAGAAATGTGCACATTGCATCTGTTGCTGTGCCGGCTTTAGGATTCAACTTATTCAGCTCTTCCATCGCCTTCAATCCAAAAGGTGTAGCGGCATTGGATAGACCGAGCATGTTGGCGGAGATATTCATGATCATCGCTCCCATCGCTGGATGATCTGCGGGAACATCCGGGAATATTCTTGTAGTTACGGGTTTGAGCAAGTTACCTAACCTGGCAATCAATCCCGCCTGCTCGGCTATTTTCATCACGCCCAGCCAGAGAGCCATGATGCCAATCAATCCGATGGAAAGCTCCACGGCTGTTTTTGCATATTTTAGTATGCCGTCGTTTGTCACCGCATTCATTTTCACGAACAGCACCGGGTCAAATGAAATCTTACTGGTCATGGTAGACCCGTTTAACGATTCCCATCGAACATTCCCTAAAAGGAAGGATTCGTTTTTCTGGTTCTTGAAGATTTCTTTCCATAAATCCGGAGTTTGATCGTCGGGAAAAATATGCACAGTACCGGAGTTGCTTCCACCCGGGATCAATTCGGCTTGTTGTTTAATATCGTTTTGATTTACGCTGCCATTCCGAGCTCCAAATTCCGTTGCGTGGACAACTATAGAGCACTTGTAATGTTGCGTGGTTTGCAGTCCTCCGACGGGTGGAGATTCGAGGGTCAGCACCGTATTGATTTGCTCGCCATTGTGATATTTATTCGAAGATAAATCGCTGATATCGGTGCCGATTGCAACAACGATTCCTATGACAATGAGCGAAAGCCAGATATAGTTAAGCATAAACGATCATCTTTAATGGTGTTGGCAGTGAGTCTGGAGACCTAATATAGCGGATTATCGCGGGGATGTCAACTATATCACACCCGGAGAATTTTTAGCGAGTTTTTCTAAAATTCGTATAGGATTGTGAATTGATGAAACTGTCCACCTGATGTTTTGAGTGATTGTCCTGAGGATGGGGTGCTGGATGTTTCACCGCCAGCAATTATTTTCTGGGAGTTCATGCGATCAATACGGATGGGAGCAAATTGGGTGAATGAATAACTTCCCTCGAAATTTCCTAATCTTCCCCTGAGTCCACCCGATACGATGATCAAATCGAGTGATCGAATAGAAAGATTTTTTTCTGTATATGCCCGCATACCAAAAATGATATACTTCGGCTGCCATGACTCGACTGTGAGTGAAGGAATGACGTGCATGTAATTACCACCGAATCCAAGAGTGAAACTTTCGGAAAGAGGTAGATATGTTCCCATGTGAAGTTTGGTATACTCCAAACTTCCGTTCAACTTGAAATATTCCCGTGTAGTGATCAAGGATTGAAAAATGCTAACGAAGGGCCATGAATCAATATGACCTTCTATGTTGCCGGTCAGACTCCGCCATTGAATATCGCCGGTCACCAACTTAGTATTATTCATCCGCAATTGGAATCCCCCATGATATTCTCGATCAATCATTCTGAATGCCGGAAAGCTGCCATAGAGCGAAGTCCCGGATAGGAAATCAGCGCTTCCATCTGTTACGCTTGAACTTCCTCCAAGTAAGGCGTCGAAGTTGTTGTTCGTTTTCATGACGATATCAAAACTGATGTCATCTATCGATCCACGGGGTATAAAATGTGTATTGTCAGCTTCCATGACGCCTGGAACCGCTCCAAGAGAAGAATGATCAATTTTTGCATACACATTATAATGAGAATGGCGAGAGATACCGGAAATAATGTATCCGCGCTTCTGGATGTGCAAGGGTAAAATACCATCGGTGCCCGTGATATTAAGTTGAATGAGATTTAATGTTCCGGTATTACCCATCGTAAACGACAAGGAAGATGATTGATCGACATTAAAAAGAATTGTACTATTACCGGCAACAAACGAATGATCACCATCTGATAGTTCAGTGAGTTCTGATCCGACGGTGAATAATTGATTCACGCGCATATCATACGAAATCATCATTTGATCATTGCGGCTTGTATAATTTCCACTTCCGGAGGTGTCTTGACTTACATTCGTGAAGAAGTTCGATGAATAATACGAAAGCCGAATATGGGGAGAAAATTGACTTCCTTGAAATGGGATTGAAAGATTGATATTCCTTGAATATTTTCCCGCTTGATTGATAATACCGTTTGATTGTTCTTCACGGTATAAGTTATCTAAATTAAAATTATAACTCAGTGAGGGATTTTTCAATCCCTCACTGAGATCCGGATACGTCTCATCTCCATGAGCAATGGTGAATAGATTTCCGCCGATCATACGATCCTGGGATATGCCTGGAATAAAGAACCCGAGCACATCTTGGCAAACACCAGAGGGCGATGTGGTTATTGTGAACGTGATTAATATTGCTATGCACTTCACATATCGAACCAATATTCTATGAGATCCTACCATCAATTAAAATCTCTATATTTTGATATCTATTAGTTTTAATGATTAAGGATGTTGTTTCCAATCCAGGGCGGTAATATTAAAGAAAGTTTTAAAACCACTGTCAGTCATGCCGGGGAATAATCCATTCATCGTCGGATCCGGGATAAACCACGCATCGAACGATGTTGCCACCCATGATAATACGGGTTGATAGTTGCCATGATTATCCCATTTGACGCTGATCGTGTATGCGGGGATCTTTGTTTTATAATTGCTAATGGCATTATCAAAAAATTGCGACAGATCAATGTTTATCGACCCTGATGATCCATTTAATTTATGGGGACCGCTGAGAGCTACCCTTATGGAATCCATTGCGTGCGATACATTTATCAAGCTTTGGTAATCGTTGGGATTGTATGTAATCAGATCGACGCCGGGATGGGGCGATTGTGTGGTAAAGTACCCAATACCATCCTTAATGTTTTGCGCCATTGTGAGAATTCCGGTTTTAGTATCCTTCATTCTTTGACTTCCGTTCGTGCGAAATGTAAGAAACGGAGAACTCACCTGCCATGCCTGGTAGACGGAGGCAGAATCTAAGGAATTGTAATCGACATTATAAGCTGTCACGAACGAGGCATTCGCATCGAGAAAATTTAAACATGCCAGGAGAAGATAGACCTCGGTTAAATCGATGCGAATTGAATCCTGGACGTCGCTGCTGGAATCCGGTCTGATGTACATGGCAAAGGAACTATTTTGACTGATTGTTTGCAACTTTGCAATTGCATCGGCAAGAGAAGGCAATAATTTCGCCTCAATGATCCCCTGGTAATAACTAAAGGGATGAGATGCATTTGTTTGCCTGTTCGGATAAAATGTCATTGGTGAAACAGGAAAGGAACCTGGCCCGCCGCCAATCATAGACTGTGGTATAACATTTGAAAGAAGTCCCGAAGTTGATGGAAATCTAGAGAATGTGAATCGTAACGGCTGGAGAAGACGCGATACGTCGTTCCCCAATGCCCGGATGTCGGGATCGACTAATGCGTTAAGAACTTCTGTAGTAGCATATCCAAAATGGGCGTCCGGATTGGTCGGATCATTAGCGAGCGCTTGACCATATAATGATTGAGCCGTTGAGATATTACTTGTAGCTGTGTCCTGGCCCTGGGACGATACAAGAGATGACAGCGTCGGGATGAGAAGCTTATTCGCCTGATTAACCTGCTGTTTCGCCTTTGATGGATCCGTCGGCGTCGTTGTCGCCGCAGCCGGGTTATTAGACGTACTGCATCCTGAAAGGATGAATCCAGCCAGCGCCAAGATTCCGATTAGAAAACTTATGTACTTTATCATATAATAATCTCCAAGTTGTGTGGATGATGATTTGTTGTTAGGTTATTGAATGGATTGATTATAGGGAATATTTGTATGAGTAACAAATCTAATTGAAGCGACGATTCAAGCGAAGATTCAAGCCCAATATCTTCTTTCACAAGAATATCTTATATTAAAAGTTACATAAATATATCCCTTTATTCAATGTACAAACGAAATTTATCAACATAACAACACAATACATTTCAAAGACGAAAGGAATCAATACATGAAACAATTACTCGCTGCTCTCCTGCTGGTTGCGATCGTAGGGTGCAACAATCTCAAAACGGGCGGAACCGGCGACTCAGCGGTGAAACTCTCGACAAAAAAAGATTCTATCAGCTATTCCATCGGCGTGAATCTTGGAACGAACCTAAAGGAACAATCGGTCGACGCCGATCCCGCAGTACTTGCCCAGGGTCTGAAAGATTCATATTCCGGGGGTAAGCTGGTTATGTCGAAAGACCAGTGCCTGAATATTATTACGACGTTTCAGCATGAGATGAGCGCGAAAAAAGAAACCGAAGCCAAATCAACCGGCGATAAATTTTTAACTGATAATAAAAAGAAACCAGATGTTGTCACACTTCCCGATGGACTCCAGTTCAAAATTATTAAAGCCGGAACCGGCAAGAAACCGACTAAAGACAATACGGTGACCGTTAACTACACCGGTAAATTAGTCGACGGCACCGAGTTCGACAGTTCCATAAAACGCGGACAACCCGCAACGTTTCCCGTGAACGGCGTCATCCCCGGCTGGACTGAGGTTTTACAACTAATGCCGGTCGGATCAAAGTGGGAAGTATACATACCTCCCGATCTTGCCTACGGAGAACGCGGTACGCCCGGTGGTCCAATTCCGCCGTATGCAACGCTGATATTTGAAGTTGAGTTGTTAAGCGTCAAATAGGCGCATCCTTTTTTATAAATTCCGGTTTTGCAAAACTCTAACCACCCCTCGCTGTTCACCGAATTATGAGGGGTGGTTTTAAATTTTCAGCAGATGGAAACTATTCCAAATCGCGACGATGTAAATAAAGATCTTGGTCTCGGCTCGCGGGTTTCACAAGGGAGCCATGAACGATTTCTGAACCGGGACGGAAGTTTCAATGTCCGGCGCGGGGGATTGCCGTTCTTCCGCACGCTCAATATGTACCACGCACTATTGACTATGTCATGGACAAAGTTCTATCTCCTCGTCTCGCTTGCGTATTTCATTGCCAACACCGTTTTCGCTTCAGCTTATCTTCTCTGCGGAACGGAGGGTTTTCGCGGCGCTGAAGGAATTACCATCACGCAGAGATTTTTCGAAGCGTTTTTCTTTAGTGTCCAGACGCTGGCAACCATAGGGTACGGCAGAATCAGTCCCAATAGTTTTTCTGTGAATGTTCTTGTTACCCTGGAGGCGCTCGTTGGGTTGCTGGGGTTTGCTCTTGCAACCGGTTTATTGTTCGCGCGTTTCTCGCGCCCAAATGCAAAGATCATCTTCAGCAACAATGCCGTCATCGCGCCATACAACGAGGTCACTGCGTTTGAATTCAGGATCGTAAACGAGCGAAGCAATGAATTGATCGAAGTAACTGCGACGGTGACACTCAGCAGGATTGAAACACTTAACGGGCAACAGGTCAGAAAATTTTATCCTCTTGATCTGGAGCGAAATAAAGTTGTCTTTATGCCTTTGCACTGGGTGATCGTCCACCCGATAACTCAAGCCAGTCCGTTGTTTAGAATAACCGAACAGGATTTCAAAAAATCCGACGCAGAGATTCTTATTTTAATTACAGGCACGGACGAAACATTTTCACAATCCGTACACACCCGGTCGTCCTATAAATCATCGGAAGTGGTCTGGGGAGCGAAGTTTGGCGATGTGTTTGTGGAATCCGGTACCGGCAAACTCAGCATTGACATGAAGAAAATTCATGATATTATAAAAGTGGGATAACAGGTGTTTTTCTTGTTCGACACCTCCGGTGTTGTGGATTTAAATTGTATTTATTTCTTTAAACGTTTGATGCCTTCGGCATCAGTTGGCATTTTCTTCGATGAAGGTTATCAACGTTTCCCTACAATTTCAACTTCAACTTCATGCCCACCTGCCCTTGCTCTCCCAAGTCAGGTGTCACATCGAAATCATACAGATGCGCGCTGATGTAGGCATCGATGATGTTGGCGAGGTAAAGGACTCCTATATACCAACCAAATTTATCGCGTTCACCGCGGTAAAAATCGCGCAACCGCTGGAGCCGGGCGTCACCATAGCCGGGGATATCGATCAGACTTTGCAGATACTGATCGCGATAACTTTTATAGTTGTTGTTATTCTGAATGTACTCATACACCCAGTACCCGCCCAACCCCCAGAGTATTGGCACTTTCCAATAACTTTCATCATAAATTTGACCCGCGCCGGGAAGTAGCGTGGAAAGGCCCAGGGCTACCATCGGAGTTTTGGTAGGTTGGAATCCCTTCTTAATTATGACATCTGATTTTATATTCTTATTTGATGCTTTAATCGTTGCTTTTGTGCTGTCAACAAGTATTGATTTTGCACTGTCAGATTTTGAGCCGGTGGTGTCTGTTGCGAACTGTGATAATGAATTGTAATGCGTGGAACAAAAGAGAAGAACGAGAAGTAAAAACCGCCGCAAAAACGAACAAAAAATTATTCGCAAAAAAATCCCTGGGTATGTTAGAGTGAAGCAATAATTTCGATTTCGATCCGAACGTCCTTAGGCAAACGAGCGACTTCAACAGTGGATCGCGCCGGGGGATTCTCCTTGAAATATTCTCCGTAGATTTCGTTCATCGCGGGAAATTCATTCATATCCTTTATAAACACCGTGGTTTTTATCACCGCGCTGAACGACGACCCCGCTTGTTTCAGGATGGCTTCGATATTTTTCATCACCTGCCGGGTCTGCGCTTTAATATCTCCCTCAACAAGTTGATTGGAAGTCGGATCGATAGGAATCTGTCCTGCCGTATAGAGCATGGCGCCGGAGGCAACGATCCCCTGGCTATAGGGACCGATAGGTTTCGGCGCCTGAGGTGTATAGATAATTTTCTTATTCATAATTAATTTCTATTGTTGGATTGTTGAAAGGAGATCGAACAACCTGCCGAGGTCGTCGTTGGAATAAAACTCGATAATGATTTCGCCTTTCCCGCCTTCGCGGAGATTGATTTTCACTTTTGTCGCCATGATCTGGCGGATTTTTTCCTCGATGCTTGCTGCGGCGTTCTCGGTTCGCGGGCCGATATGAAACGGTTTATGGGTGACGATTTTGCCGTAATCGCGCGCTAATTTTTCAACCTGCCGCACGCTTAAATCTTTTTTGATGACCCGCTCAAATATTTGGATCTGCACCGTTTCATCGGTAATTCCCAGCAACGCGCGCGCGTGTCCGGTAGTGATTTCTCCCTTCCGGAGCGAGTGTTGTATTTTTTGAGGGAGTTTCAGCAACCGGAGAAAATTTACTACTGTTGTCCGGTCTTTACTTATTTTTTTTGCGATATCCTCCGCGTTTAATCCGATATCATTCGTCAATCGTTGATATGAGATTGCGATCTCGATGGGATTAAGGTGCTCGCGCTGTAAATTCTCGACGAGTGCCAATTCAAGCATCTCCTGATCGGATTTAACTTCAATGATGTAGGCAGGAATGCTTTTGAGTCCGATTTCAGTCGACGCCCGGACACGCCGTTCGCCGGAAATCAGTTCATACATCCCGTCGCGAACTCTCCGGACGGTGATCGGCTGAATAATTCCCTGCTCCCTGATCGAATCCTTCAACTCATCGAGCGCTTCCTGATCGAAATCGGCGCGGGGTTGAAACGGATTGGGTTTTATGCGGAATAATTCGAGATCGCTGATCGAGCCGGTTAAACCAGTCTGGTTTTTTTCAACGGTTATACCCGGTTGATGATCTGCTGCAAATCCTGCCTCTTTTTCTTGATCCCGCTGATCCCTCGCGTTCGGTTGGATTGCCGGTTTGTTGACCGTTGGTATCAACGCCGAGAGACCTTTACCTAAACCGCCTTTAAATTTTGACATAGAATTTTTACGCCGAAGCTGTGTGTAAATTGTTCGATTGCTGCCGTTTGAGAAATTCGCGGGCAAGATCCATATAGTTTTTGGAGCCGGTGGAAACTGCATCATACAGAAGCGCAGGTTTGCCATAACTTGGCGATTCGCTCAGGCGGACGTTTCGCGATATAATTGTAGTATACACTTTTTCACCGAAATATTTTTTGACTTCATCGATAATTTGATTCGAGAGCCGCAAGCGGCTGTCGTACATCGTCATAAGAACCCCTTCGATTACCAGTTTATCGTTGAGATTTTGCTGAACGATGGTTATGGTATTGAGCAATTGTCCCAGACCCTCCAGCGCATAATATTCACACTGTACCGGAATAATAACAGAATCGGCGGCAACCAATCCATTCAAGGTAATGAGCGAGAGCGATGGCGGACAATCGATAAAAATGTAATCGTAGTTGTCCCGGATTTTTCCGACAATGTTTTCGAGCACCCGTTCGCGATTCGGAATATCCACCAGTTCCACTTCCGCGCCTACCAGGTTTATATTGGATGGAAGAATGGAGAGGTAAGGCATTTCCGTTTTGGAGATGATTTCGTTCGGATCAACATCATTAATCAGCGCATCGTACGTGCTGTAATTTGCCGAGCGGGGATCGAATCCCAAGCCGCTGGTTGAATTTGCCTGCGGATCTATATCGATGAGAAGAGTCTTACACTCGGCAACTGCCACCGAGGCAGACAGATTGACGGCAGTCGTTGTTTTTCCGACTCCGCCTTTCTGGTTCGATATGGATATCACTTTAGCCAGGGAGCACCATGCCAACAGCAAGAAAGAGCGCTACTATGCCAAGAAAAATACTGATTATTCTATATTGAGTAACGCGCTGCAAGTACAAATCGGATTTCGAATCAAATCCGCCGTTTGAGGCGGGTTTATTGAGATAATCAAGCATCCGGGTATATCCAAAGGCATAAAATACCATAATTATAAATATAATCTGTTTCAACATTAACAACAACGACCATCGGTCATTAATATGAAACCACACAAACCGCGGACTGAACAACATCATTAATATACCGGTTGCAAGGAGCGTCCAAACGCTCATCCAGATGAATCCGATGAATCGTTTATTGATCTTTCGCAATGCAGGTTTGGCTTCGGCGCCTTCAAACTGCATTACTGGGGCGACTACCGCTCCCTGGAACATCAAACCACCAAGCCAAATTATCACGCTAAATACATGCATGACCCTGCATACCCAAAGTAGAAAATCCACGTGAACTTGTTATTTCTGAATGTTGATTAAAATTCCCGACAAGGGTTAATTATTATTGAATCGTGGGAGATCAGTCATCTCACGATCATTGCTCTGTGGCTGCCAATTGGTGCAAAGATGCGCCGATCATTTTTTAAAACGTTATCGATTTTCCCGGTTCCAGGATTGATCCTTTAAATCCCTTCGCGGTTATTTTTGCAATAAAATCTTTCGGTTCCGCCATAATCACGGGAAACGTATTATAGTGCATTGGGATAACGTGCTTCGGTTTAACGAATTCGACTGCTTTCACCGCGTCGTCAATTCCCATAGTGTAGTTATCACCGATTGGCAAAAGCATAATATCGATGGGGTTCATTTCACCGATAAGTTTCATATCGTAAAATAATCCTGTATCGCCGGTATGATAAATTGTCTTGCCGTCCATCGTCACAAGCACCCCTGATGCGGCGCCTAAAGCGGCTCCATCGTCCGTCATGGATCCATGGTGCGCAATGGTAAACTTCACTCTTCCGAAAGGGAAATTATATGCTCCTCCAATATGCATGTTGTGCGCTTTGGCGCCTTTCCCTGCAACATAACTCGCCAGCTCATTGGTGGCGATGACCGTAGCATTGCACCGTTTAGCGATGGGAATAGCATCGCCGAGATGATCGCTATGACCGTGTGTGACAACAATATATTGTACGGTAAGCGCATCGGCGCTCACCGGAGCACTTGGATTCCCGGTCAGAAACGGGTCGATAATGAGCTTGGTCTTTCCGTCATCAAGGAGAAATACAGAATGTCCATAATATGTTAGTGTCAGCATGATAAAATCTCAATAATTTCAACTATTGATTGAAAAATATAAACCTTTTTTTAGAGGATTGCAAAGCAATGACAGGAATCACAATCATATCGTGAGGCATCAAGAATATATTGCCTCTCTCTCATTTTTTACATAATTTGAAGGGTTACAGTGTTTACATATTCAATCAGATTCTATTAAAGGATTCGTGGCAATAACGCGGTTCGTAATTGGTATAGACGGCGGCGGGACGAAATCCCACGCGCTTATTTGCGCTCTGGATGGGGAGGTCATTGCCGAAGCAAAAGGAGGACCTTCCAACCTTCAGATCATCGGCATTCCGCAAACGACTATGGTGCTCTTCGATCTTATCCAGCGATGCTGCCAGCAGGCGAATTGCGGTCCCGAATCGATACAGGCAATCGTGATGGGACTTGCGGGCGCGGGCCGCGCTGCGGAGAAAGCCGAGCTTGTTGATAAACTTTTTGCGCTGGGGAATGAGAAACAATTCCCGCTCCGCAATGTCACCATTGAAACCGACGCCAAGATCGCTCTCGACGCCGCCTTTGCCGGCGGACCCGGAATCGTTATCATCGCCGGAACGGGATCGATCGCATTGTACCGGACGGAAACGAATCAGATTCTCCGCGCAGGCGGATGGGGAAGAATCCTCGGCGATGAAGGAGGGGGTTACGCCATCTCCCGCCACGCGCTGAATATAGTCCTGCGCCATCATGACGGCAGGATTGAAGAAACAATATTGACGCAGAAAGTCCTTGATCATTTTAAAATTGTTTCCGTTGAAGAACTCATTCCGAAAGTCTATTTCCAGAGCACGGACATTGCAGCATTCGCTCCCAAAGTGTTCGACGCCGCGTTGAAGCACGATCACGTCGCCCAAAAAATTCTGACCGATAATGCCATCGAGCTGGTTGATCTTGCCAGAGTATTGCTGAAGAAGGTTCCGCCGAAACGAAAGATCCCCATCGCGTTAATGGGAGGTATCCTCGAGTTCGATAACCCTTATTCGAAATTGGTAGCTGAGCGAACAAGAGCCGCATTGCCGCAAATTGTCATCCAGAAACCAAAATTTCCCGCCGCCTATGGCGCTGTTATTATCGGGTTGCACGCATTCAGAGCGTAGCCGATTGAATTTCGAACGCGCTCTTCGATCGTGCGCTTCATAAAATAAACGGTCGTCTATCCCGGCGTCCCTTAGGATTACGGGATTGAAATTTCCCCAACATGCTTATTTTACATCGTATAGCACTGAGTATTAATTCCTAAGAGAAAAATGAAATTATCAAAACTTTTCGCTGTTACTGTATTCATTCTTTTGTGGCTCGGCGGTTGCGCGACACATCCGCCGGTTATCAAGAAAGAACAATCGGAGCGGGCATTGCTCACAAAAGAGGAGTGGGTCGATACAACCCTCGCCCGGATGTCCCTCCCGGAAAAAATCGGACAGATGATTTTATGCCGGGCGTACGGCTATTATTACAGCGCTGGGAGCGATGAATTTCACCGGCTTGAGCACGAAGTGAAAGACAATAAATTCGGTGGTTTCGTATTCTTCCAGGGAGACGTCTATGAAACCGCCATGATGATCAACCGGCTGCAGGCACTCTCCGACGTCCCGCTTCTCATTTCATCCGACTTTGAATGGGGATCCGCGATGCGCATCCGCCGCGGCGCCCGGTTTCCCGAAGCGATGGCGCTCGGCGCTTCGCGGAACACTTTCCTGGCATACGAAACCGGCAAAGCAATCGGTAAAGAAGCTCGCGCAATCGGCGTCGGACAGGATTATGCCCCGGACGCCGATGTGAATGTAAACCCTGAAAATCCCGTCATCAATACCCGTTCCTTCGGCGAAGACCCGACACTTGTCGCCGATATGGCTTCTGCTTTTGCGCGGGGACTGAAAGACGGCGGAGTCATCGCAACCGCAAAACATTTTCCCGGACACGGCGATACGCAGGTTGATTCTCACATCGATCTGCCAAGCATTCCGTTTACACGCGCCCGGCTCGACAGTGTGGAGCTTGTGCCCTTCCGGCGTCTTGTATCGGAGGGGATCGGCGCAGTTATGATCGCTCATCTTGTTGTGCCTGCGTTGGAGCCGACTTCCGCATTGCCCGCTACTCTTTCACCCTCTATTATTCATGGTTTCCTTCAAAGCGAACTTGGGTACAAGGGCTTGGTGGTCACCGACGCGATGGATATGGGCGCGGTGGTGAACCGCTATGGCTCGGATTCGTCCGCCGTGCGCTCGATTCAGGCGGGAGCGGATGTGCTGATCATCCTTCCCGATGAAGACGCGGTTATTCCCGCGATCCTCGATGCGGTGAAAGCCGGAAGAATCACTGAAGACCGGTTAAATATTTCTGTACATAAAATTCTCGGCATCAAGTACGATCTCGGACTTGCGAAAGAACGCATCACCGATCTCAACTCTATCGCAAACGTCGTTGGAACGCCGGAACACCTTCAACTCGCTAAACGCGACGCCCGCGCCGGAGTGACACTCGTTGCCAATAACGGAGTGCTCCCGTTAGAACGTTTCGGATCGAAAAGAATTATCAATCTTATCATCACCGATGTCGATAACTATCGTACGGAAATAAACCGCAACGGCAACCAGTGGCCCAACGAACCTGCCGGAGATTACTTCCTCGCGCAAATGAAAAAGCGCTATTCACGGATGGAGACAATCCGCCTCGATCCGACAAGCAATAAATTGGATTTTGAAAATGCATTGCAGAAACTTGAGAAAGCCGATATTATCGTCAATCCCATTTATTCCAAAGCGCGGTCGGGTTCGGGAAAATTCGGTCTTTCACTTGAACTCGGTGATTTTCTGGACAGCGTAGCCGCGTTGAAGAAACAACAGATCGTCATTGCCCTGGGGAGTCCATACGTCCTCAAAGTTGTTCCTGAAGCAGCGGCATACCTGTGCGCGTATTCAGACGCCGAGGTGATGACCGAAGCGGTTTGTGAGCTCCTCTTCGGTGAAATACCCGCCACAGGGAAATTACCCGTATCAATCCCGGGAATGTTTCCCTATGGTACGGGCGTCCACTTGCCGCAATCGACTTTACGGAACGACGCGCCGGAGGCGGATGGGGTCAACCGGGATAGTCTGGCATTGGTCGATTCAGTTGTTATAAGCGGAATCCGCGATGCGGCATTTCCGGGAGCGCAGGTTCTGGTCGCCAAAGACGGCGGCGTCATCTATAATAAAACATTCGGAAAATTAGAATATACAGCCGGCTCGCCGAACGTAAACCGGGAAACAATGTACGACCTCGCGTCCATCACCAAGGTTATTGCGACAACCACAGCGCTGATGAAACTCTATGATGAGAAAAGTTTTACGCTCGACGCCAAAGTGATGCAATATCTTCCCGAATTCGGAAATAACGGAAAAGCGAATATCACCATCCGGAATCTTCTTCTCCATAACGGGGGATTGCCCGCGTTCAAACGGTTATACCTGACGTGCAAATCGCCGGCTGAAGTGCTCGATTCCGTCTACAAGACCGAGCTCATCTACAAGCCCGGTGATTCTACCGTGTACAGCGATTTCGATTTTATCGTTCTCGGAAAAATTATCGAGAAGATCACTTCCCTGCCGCTCGATCAATACATGGAAAAAACATTTTTCAGTCCGCTGTTGATGGACCGGACGCGTTTTAATCCGACCCCCGATCTGCTGCCGAATATCGCGCCGACGGAATTCGACAGCGTGCTGAGAAAAGGAATCGTCCGCGGCGTCGTGCATGATGAAAATGCCTATATGCTTGGCGGCGTTTCCGGTCATGCCGGATTATTCTCCACTGCAAGCGATCTTGCAGTCATTATGCAAATGCTGATGAACGGAGGATCGTACGCAGGACGGCAGTATATCAAACCTGAAACCATTGTGCTCTTCACTTCCAAACAGGACGAGCACAGCACCCGCGCATTCGGGTGGGACACGAAAACCACGAACGGGTACAGCACAGCCGGCACTTTGTTCAGCGAGAAATCGTGGGGACATACCGGCTTCACCGGCACGTCCATCTGGGTCGATCCGACGCGCAACCTCTTCACGATATTCCTGACCAACAGGGTAAACCCGACACGGGCGAACACGAAGATTACAAAGATCAGGCCTGAGCTGCATGACGCAATTGTGAGGGCGATCGTGAATTAATGCTTTTCGTGATTGAATTTTAGATTCCATTCTTAAACTTTCAGAATGAGCAGAGACAAGGCACTATTTTACGGAATTTGATATGCTTCGACTTCGCTCAGCATGACGATATTTTTTTGGGACAAAATGGGGACACTTTTTTATTTGACCTTCGAAAACAATCTTCATTCGGCATTTTCATTGATTTTCCGTACCCAAAGTGTCCCCATTCTGTCCCCATTTTGTCCCCATTCTGTCCCAATAATGTCTTCAATTTATTCCATTTTATTCCACAAAATTCCAATCCGTATTACGGCGCTGGTTCAGTATTTGATGGACGATTTCGAGGGATGCGCGCCCACTCGGGTACATCGTCACTGCTCATATCAATTTGCACCGGCACCCACGGAAGTTTTTTCTTCCCGATTTCGCGAGGGGAAAACGTATCTTCGTTGCCGATGAGTTTGTAGAGTTTCACGAACGATTCCATCGTAGCTTTGTCAGGCGCGGCGGAATCCTTGGTTTCATTCAGCAAGCGATCCTTCAGGAGGAGAAGAAGATCGCCGGCGATTTTCAGCCGGTCTAATTTGCCCAATCCCTGCTCGCCGAGGGCTAAATCGATAATGCATTGCCTTTTGGCGGCGATTTCATCGGCATACTCAGTATTCCATCGCCAAACAGTATTTTTCGCGATGTTCATCACTTTTGCAATGATCCGCACGCTTTTTCCCATGGCGCGCAGCCGGATAAATTGTTCGCGTGTATCGTTTTCGTACATAGTGTTTTCCTTTCCGTGGCAGAAATCCCCCGTAACGCACGGCATAGTATCATAGGAATGCCGTGATGTATTGTTTCCGTTGTTTCTATTGGGTTTGAAGGAGGCAGGTTCTTCCGTATTCCTTGTATATATAATATAATGAAATTTCCTTAAATAGTCAAGCGAAATCGGCACATGACGAAAATTTAATGTTGGGACCCTCCCCATCTATATATTTTTTACCGAAAATGCACATTTTCCCTCTCCCGGCGCGGGAGAGGGTTGACATATTGTTTCGGTAAATTTAATATATACTTGGGTGAGGGTTAATTACTTCGTTCAAAATTGTTTTCTTACTTTGCCATCAATGATTCATTAAGATCAAAGTCCCGAAGGGACGCTATGTCTATAGCCGGGGAATGCGTCAGATGGTGGCAAAGCCCCTTTAGGGGCGAAATGTGATTTAACGATAGCAGATGCACGGATGAAGAACGGCGAGGTAATAATTTACAATTTGATAACGCAGGAGCGTCAACGACAGCATTACCACACGGGAGTGTGGCAACGAGGACTATAACCTCATTCCCATCCGCCTGTGGCGGACGATGGGAATGGAGTGCAGGATGCAGTCCCGCTAACATCGAACTTGCAACTTTGAATTGATGACCTCACCCTGAGTCCCATCGTGGGATAGACAACAACCGTTTCACCCTCTCCCGTCGGCCCGCCTGACCGGACGGGCAGGGAGAGGGAAATTATGCAATATTATTAGACAATAAATCTTGCCGGGGTGAGGTCATAATCCATCAATAAAATATTTCTCCTTGTGCCGCATAATCAATGTTGACTTCTTTCAATTTTATGGTTAGATTTTTTCTATACTTGTTTAACTGAAATGAACGTTTTACCGCAATGATATAATCATCATGATAGTGCTCTCAAAAATTCCCGATGGGTACAATATGAAATATTCTTTCGTGTTATTATCGATTGTCTTGTTGTCCGGTCTTCTGCCCGGATGTAAGAGTGAATCAAATCCCAGCCAGCCCAACAACTCCCCTCAGCCGCTGATTCAGACGGTCCTTGTGCAGAGCAGCGCGTTCCAGATGGGCAGCCCGTTGGGATCGGGGGATGTTGACGAGCATCCACAGCACTATGTTGTGCTGCCGAGTTTTTACATCGGTAAGTTCGAAGTGACCCAGAAACAATGGAAGGACGTCATCACGTGGAAACAAAGCCACGGCGGGACGGATTTTACTCCCCAGCGTGGCTTTTTCCAGGGCGACACTCTGCCGGTTGAAATGGTGAACCGCGCCGACATCGATACCTTTCTGATTTATTTACGCGCGATGACCGGCAATCCGAAATGGCGGCTTCCGACGGAAGCGGAGTGGGAGTATGCCGCGCGCGGCGGAACGCACTGGGCAGATCAATTCGCATACAGCGGCGGCGATTCGGTTAACCTCGTCGCGTGGTATTATGTGAATGCCGGAAACCATACCCATAACGTAGGGGGAAAAACTTCCAACCAGCTTGGCATTTTCGATATGAGCGGGAACGTGTGGGAGTGGTGCAGCGATTGGTACGACCCTAACTATTACGGCGCAAGCAACGGAACGAATCCGCAAGGACCTGCCTCGGGAACAAACTACGTCATCCGGGGCGGCTCGTGGTCAGAATATGAGATCGTCGCGGGATATGACTGCCGCGTCGCGTACCGCAGCTACGCCTATCCGACGTTCAGGGATAAATCTGTCGGGTTTCGCGTGGCGATGGGGATGTGAAGAAAATGCTGAAGACCGGGGAGAACATATCGTGGCAACACTTACTCCCGATGGATAAATCGATTCAAACCCAATTGATATCACAAAACCCCCTTGCCTTCGGCTTTCCCCCTTTGGCAATGGGGATTCATACAAAATGAAATATAATGTGATCTTGATAATCTTCGTTTCTGAACATAGAATAATAATGCGGCATACCTTCTTGACTCCGGCGTTCCAATCATGGATGAAATTAATAATTGTAATTTTTGAACTGGAAATCTTACAAGTTGACATGCTATAAATCGATTCGGGATTCACCCCCTTGCCCGCCCGACAAAGCCTTTCTGGCGGGTCAAAGGGGGATTGGGGGTTTCGGGTGGGAATGGGGATGTGAAGACGGGGAAGATGATGATTTGACCCTAAAGTTTCAGACGATCGGCATATGCGCAGGGCAATGGCAGCCGCGGGCCTCAGCCGGCGAATTTGGTCATTTCCGACGTTGCAGGGGGAATATTGGCCCGGAGGCATGCGTGGACTGGATTGAACCTACCATGAGCTAATAGACGTAAAAGATGCGACGGGAAGATCATTCCGTATTCAAAATTGACTTCCGTTCGAAATGGATGTATATTATTAAGGCAACTCTATCAACTTACAATCATAAAAATATCAACTAGAAAGGCTTCATCATGCAGGATCGGAATAACAGGGATAACTACGGAAATCGCGGACCCAAGGAAATGTTTAAAACAAAATGCTCAGATTGTGGGAAGGACTGCGAAGTTCCGTTTAAACCCTCACAAGACCGCCCAGTGTATTGCAAAGATTGTTACCCCAAGCATAAACGCCAGGGCTGATTAGCTTAGGCGCACAATAATGTAGAAAGAAAAGCCTGGCTCATCCTTGAACCGGGCTTTCAGTTTAAAACTACCTCGATCTTCTTCCATCTCTCCGCCTTAAAAGCAGAAGTACTATTGATACCCTTGAGGAGGTGCGGGAGAATTATGGTGTTTGGCCATTTCCACCTTCACGGACTGTATGGAAAGTCATCGCGAGCGGTTTCACCGCGTCGCGATCTCCTCATGTCTATAGCTTGTTGTTCTTTCTTTTGCCTTGAGGCAAATAGAAAGAACCAAAGAATCCGCCGCAGCGGACAAGGCAGCAGAATCAATGCCTGAAGACCACCCCTCGCCTTTGGGGTTTCCCCTCCTTTTTTTTAAGGAGGGGATTAAGGGGTGGTCTCAACTCGTCCCGTCCCGTCAATACTCATATGACGGGACGGGATCAGACAACGTTTGTTCTTAATTTATGCGACGCAATTATTCCGGGCGGCATTGATTCTGATGCCGATATACGACAATACCCGGATGTTACAAACATTCACCTCAGGAGGAATCCCCCTTGTCAAAGGGGGACATCGCCGAAGGCGAAGGGGGTTTCATTGCGATTTTGACATTATCTAAAGAAATTTTTAAATTAGCGTATTAACCTCCGGCGAGCGCGACAAGGTTCTTTAAGAAACTCATTAGCGCATTTTGATTCCATATAATGAGACACATAAATATTCACGGTAAACATCTCTAAACCGACCATCTAAAGAAGAAAATCACAAGGAATAGTCAATGTCTATATTGGATACACTTCCAAGTACTTTTTATCCTGATGACCAAGTCAAAGAAAGGGTGAAATGCTGGTCGAAATCAAACTCGCTGCCCTCTTTTGAGCTATTGATCCCATCCTTCTTCGAGAAATTGGTTAATTTAGATTCGCCACTTGATAGTTCATTAGTACGAGATATTCTCTATAAGGATGGAGCGCTATTAATCTCATATGACAGGATGCTTGCAGAAGATGCCGCAGATTTGCCAAATGATTTTGTTTCCGATGTATACAAGGAGCAGGGGGAAATAAAGAACATCGTGGAATTTAACCAAAAGTTATCTTCAATTGCAGCAGAGATAAGATGCGCTAAGCTAATTCAAGAAGTTGGGGCATATAACATCAGGAAATGTACACAGGGGGAGGATATTTCCTGCGAATTTGCTAGAACACGTTATGGTATTCAGGTCAAACTTAAAACAAATGAGGATTTTAGCAAAGATCTATTCGAGCAGGCACTTGTTGGTGAGATGTACAAGCAAAAGAATGAGGTTTTAAGAAATTATTTGCATGTTTCGTTGGGGAAATTCGTTGGAGTGCACAAAGATTTTTTAAACGACGTTCTTTCTTATATTCACTCATCCTTAGAAAGAGATTTGGAGTTGGAGAGGACATCGTATAAAACAGAAAACGTTAACGTAAAACTATTCAAGCAATCCGAAAAGTTTTATGTTGATATTTCTGGTGAAGGGAAATACAAAGATTCATTTTTGGGCATCTCTTTCAACCATGACCTTGACGGAACATTGTCCATCGTAGGTAATGGTTTCTATTACCAGAAGCCCGACGAAAAGCTTTGGGGTCTTCTCGGAAAAATAATCGAGAAAATCAAACCTAATTTAATAGGTTGGATTGATTTGAATATGACCTACAAATATGTCAATTACTTGTCATATCGAACAGAAATAAACTCTTTCTTAAAGAAGTATGACATCCCACTCGTTCTTTTATTGGAAGTGGACTTCAGCAAACCACGACCAATTTTGAATGGTGCGGCGATGGCGATGCCATTGTTTAGGGAACTGGCTTCAAGAGCGTAGTAGACCGAAAGCAGTATAAATATATCGCATTATTAAATTAACTCACCTTGTTCTATTAAAATTTTTTAGCCATGACAACTCTTATAGCACGAGTGAAAAGAGGGATTTGATAAATTTTTAATAACCAGTAATTATCCAATTCAGGAACATCAACATATGTATCACCACGCTGTAATGTGGTAACGAGAAAAAGATAAAAAATAAATTCATCATAATACTTTAACCAAAAATGTCCACCCCTGATTTCAAACCAGTGTATATTATGGGAGCTGGTGCGAGTAAAATGCTCGGTGCCCCATTAGTAAATGATTTTCTTTCAAAAGCAAATCAATTACGTTATTCAAACCGATTTCCACCCCAATTCATTGAAATTTTTGAAAATGTATTTGACTATCAAGCTAAACTTTTTGAAAGTCGACGATACTTAAAGACGAACTTAGAAAACATTGAAGTCCTTTTTTCAATTTTGGAAATGGATTTCCAGTTAAAATCCGATAATCAGGAATTACAAAAAGTTCGCGATGATTTATTTACATTAATTATTAAAACGCTCGAATTATCCATAGAAGATAATCCTGAATGGGGCACTTACAATCGAATTATTAAATTTTTAGCCGTTCCGGATAATTCGACATTTTTAACGTTTAATTATGATCTGTCGATTGAAAATGCACTTATCAACAATTCTTATCGCATAGAGTATGATTTAAGCGATGATATTAACCCCGCGGTAGGCTCTGGTAAATTTAGAAGAGTGCTCAAACTTCATGGTTCAGCAAATTGGATTTATTGTTCGCAATACATGAAAAAGACTAATACAAAACTTGAATACTGCGCAATCCAAAGTCATGATTCGGAGAATGGAGAACATAAAGCTGATTGTAAATGCCATCTGATGAACAACCTAATTATTCCTCCAACATGGAACAAGCTTAATTATACTTCTCACATTACAAGTGCTTGGGTAAACAGTCTTGATGCAATTTCGACGGCAACTCATCTGTTTATCATCGGATATTCTTTTCCTAGAACCGATGTATTCTTCGATCAATTATTTCTATTGGCATTGCTTCAAAGCAAAAACTTGAAGAAGATTATCATCGTAAATAATTCTGCTGATATGGAAGAATATCTTGTGAACTCATATTTTGATGATTATTTTAGACCAAAGATAAAATTTATCAATAGAAAATTCGAATACTTCAATGAGCAACTCCCGGCGAATTGGGCTGGGTCAGAAAAAGAGTTGGAAGATTTCATTTCTTCATTTGATAATTTACTTCCAAAATCAGCATTTAAAACACCCACTTTACCTCGATTTCCCAAAACTATCCCGTGAGAATGACTCCCCTACAGAACGCATCAAATAAATGATCGATCAAAATATCAATGAATCGGTGCCTTACTGACGCAGGAGTGTCAACGATTGCATTACCACGCGCGAGCGTGGTAACGAGAATGAACTATCCCCCCATCTCTCCCAAAAATTTTGTATATTTCTACAGGTAAAAATTACTGTTACATCTCTTCATAATTTTTTACCATCAGAAATCCAGATAGCTGCAAGCTCTGCAAAAACACCCTAAAAATTGAATTTTGTACAGAAATTGATTTGCTTTAACACATTTTAACCGAGAGGAATCTATGGCAATACCGAAATTTAAGAACGAACCCTACACCGATTTTACCAAGCCCGCCAATCGCCGGAAACAGCAAGCCGCGATTGCGAAAGTTGAAAAAGATATCGGCAAAGAATATCCCAATATCATCGGCGGCAAAAAAATTACCGGTCAATATAAATTTAACTCGCTCAACCCATCCAGTCCCGATCAGGTCGTGGGCGTTTTCCAGAAAGGCAATGCCGATGACGCGCTGATGGCGCTTGACGTCGCGCTTGCCACGTTTGAAAAATGGAAAAACGTGCCCGCCGAAAAACGCGCGTCCTATCTTTTTAAAATTTCGAAGCTGATGAAGAAATACCGCTTCGAGCTGAACGCGGTGGAAGCGCTGGAAGTCGGCAAAACGTGGCCCGAGGCGGATGGCGATATAGCCGAGGCAATCGACTTCTGCGAGTTCTACGGAAGAGAGATGCTGCGGTATGCAAACGCGAAGACCGCCATCCAGCTCCCCGGCGAAAAAAACCAGCTTGAGTATATCCCGCTTGGCGTGGGCGTGGTGATCCCGCCGTGGAATTTTCCCCTTGCCATCCTTGTCGGCATGACAACCGCGGCGCTCGTTACCGGCAACACGGTCGTGTTGAAGCCATCGAGCGATTCGCCGCTGATCGGCTACAAGTTTATGGAGATTCTGGAAGAAGCCGGATTGCCCCCGGGCGTCGTCAATTTTGTTGCGGGACCCGGTCCTGCTGTCGGCGATACATTGGTCTCTCATCCGAAGGTGCGGTTCATATCGTTCACCGGATCGAAGGAAGTCGGCGTCCACATTTATGAAGAGGCGGCGAAAGTACGGCCCGGACAAATCTGGCTCAAGCGCGTCGTTGCGGAAATGGGCGGCAAGGATTCCATCATCGTCGATTCAGAAGCGGATGTCGCTGACGCGGCGAAGGGCGTGGTATCGGCAGCGTTTGGATTCCAGGGACAGAAATGCTCCGCATGTTCCCGCGCAATTGTCGATGAGAAAGTGTATGATAAATTCCTTGAACTTGTTGTGAAGCAAACGAACGGTTTAACGGTTGGTCCGGCAAAGTCGTACGAAAATTACATGGGTCCCGTCGTCAATAAACGCTCGATGGACAGCATCCTGAAGTACATCGAGATCGGCGAGAAGGAAGGCGGCAAGGTTGTCGCGGGCGGATCGGAGATACCCGGCAACGGCTATTTCGTGAAACCCACCATCATCGCCGATGTTGAGCCGAAGGCGACGATCTCGCAGGAAGAAATTTTCGGTCCCGTGCTTGCGGTTATCAAAGCGAAGAATTTCGATCACGCGCTTGAGATCGCGAACAATACCGAGTTCGGGTTGACCGGCGCGATTTATTCAAAGAACAAGAAGAAACTTGACCGGGCGAAGAAGGAATTTTATTGTGGGAACCTTTACCTGAACAGAAAATGCACCGGCGCGATGGTTGGCGCGCATCCGTTCGGCGGGTTCAACATGAGCGGCACCGATTCCAAAGCCGGCGGACAGGATTACCTGGGGTTGTACTTACAGGCGAAGTCGTTAGCGACCAAGGTGAAGTAAAAAAAGTCATTGCGAGTCCGCCCGCTTTACCCGCCGTCTTTTTGGCGGGAGGCGGATGTCGCAATCTCCTCATCTCGATGTATGTTGTGAAAAGCAGAAATTCGACTGAGCGATAAATATATCTTTTCAATCTCGAATAATTCGTCATCCCGAACTTGTTTCGGGATCTAAAAGTCAGTCAAAACAGATGCCGAACCAAGTTCGGCATGACTCAACAAATGAAGGTATTTTTTTGAGACACGTTTTTCATTATTCATAAATAATTCCAATAGGAACCATACATGAAAATTCACGAATATCAGGGCAAGGAAATATTAAAGAAATTCGGAGTGACGACGCCGCAGGGGGGCGTAGCGTTTTCCGTTGAAGAAGCGGTGCAGGTCGCTCAGCGGTTAGGCGGATCGGCCTGGGTGGTGAAGGCGCAAATCCATGCGGGCGGGCGCGGCAAGGGCGGCGGTGTAAAAGTCGCCCAGAGCATCAATGAAATGCGCGATTACGCGTCGCAAATTTTGGGCATGACGCTCGTAACGCACCAGACCGGACCCGAAGGAAAAGTGGTGAAGCGGTTATTGATTGAGCAGGGGATATCGATTGCAAAAGAGTTGTACGTCGGTATCACGCTTGACCGCGCGAAATCGCAGAATGTCGTTATGGCTTCTACGGAAGGCGGCGTTGAGATCGAGAAAGTTGCGGCGGAAACTCCGGATCTGATTTTCAAGGAATATGTCAGCCCCATACTGGGCTTCCGGGATTTTCAAGCGCGCAAGCTTGCGTTTTCTCTCGGGCTTTCGGGTGATACCTTTAAGAACGCAGTGAAATTTTTCGGAGCTCTGTACCGGGCGTATGATGAAACCGACGCGTCGCTGGCGGAAATCAATCCGCTTGTGCTTACCACCGATGGACAGGTGATCGCGCTCGACGCGAAAATGAATTTCGACGATAACGCGCTCTACCGCCATGCCGATATTGAAGCGATGCGCGATCTTGATGAAGAAGATCCTTCGGAGATCGAAGCGTCAAAATCCAATTTAAATTACATCAAATTGGACGGCAACGTCGGCTGCATGGTCAACGGCGCGGGACTCGCGATGGCGACGATGGATATCATCAAGCTGGCAGGCGGGCATCCGGCGAATTTTCTTGACGTCGGCGGCGGCGCTAACGCTGAGACGGTATCGAACGGCTTCCGGATCATCCTTTCCGATAAGAATGTGAAAGCAGTGCTCATTAATATTTTCGGCGGGATTGTGCGCTGCGATCGCGTTGCGAACGGCGTTATCGAAGCGGCGACGAAGGTCAATGTGAACGTGCCGGTGGTTGTCCGCCTGGAAGGAACGAACGCGAAGGAAGCCCGGAAATTGCTTGCCGATTCCGGATTAAATTTTTCGGTTGCGGGTAATTTCCAGGAAGCCGCCACGCTGGTTACGAGAGCGATAGCGTAAGAGGGATTTACTGACGCAGTGGCGTCATTGCGAGTTCCACATCAGCGGAACGTCGCAATCTCCTTCTATCGATGCAACTTGCGTTTCAAAATCAATTTGTCGAACCGTTCTACATTTTCACACACCCCATCTCCCGACTGATGTCGGGAGCCACCCCTCTGAAGGGGATTAACGAGCGAAAGTGCACGAACGGTTACATCTCGTTCCGACGATCTTCGTCGGAATGACCATCCGGACGCTCTGCGTCAAGAATAGACCACCCTCCCGATAATAAGAATCGGGACGGGCTCCATCCTCTCCCCGCCAGAATGACGTTGTCGGGCTGGCTTGAAAATGGAGGGGAAACACCAAAGGCAAGAAGTGGGTTTCAAAACGTAACCCCCTGCGATGCAAAAAACGCATCGCGTCCCCCTTGAAAATGGGGGACACGCGCTGGTATAGCACAACAATTATTCGGGATGACCACCCGGACGCTCTGCGTCAAAAATATATTGTTTGAAATATTAACTGAGCTACAACTTGTTGACGCAGTAGCGTGGTAACGAGAAAGAATATTGATACACACCCCGTCTCGACTGCGTCGAGCCACCCCTCTCTAAAAGGGGATTGTCAAGCGAAGGGCGGTGTTTCATAATATGCTCATTGTATAATTCACCACCCTTGACTTTCTGAAGCGATATTGCTATATTTAAATTGATTAATGTTAATCAACTAAAATTGAATTAATCAATTATCGTCAGTGTAAAATTTTTTATTCATGGTTATGCAAACAAAAACTACCGTCAACCGGCTTCCGCTAACAAAGGCGCGCGTTAATCTTGGTTCGCTCATCAGGCGTGTCCACAATAACAAGGAACACTTTATCCTCGAAAAAGACGGCATCCCGGTTGCCGCCCTCCTGGACGTGGATGAATATGAGGATTACCTGGACCTACAAGATCCTGGGCTTAAACAACAGATCAAGGAAGGGTATGAAGAGTACCGACGAGGCAAGCTCACGCACGACCTTGATACCTATCTCGCAGGACTCAAAGCCAAATCGAAAAAGCATACGAAGAGATAAAACGCCTGCGCTATGCCGCAAGTCTTTCGACTTCTCCCGACAACCCGCTTTCAGCGTGATTTTGAAGAAATCCTCAAAGGGAACCCCAGTATCATTCGAAAATTAGAACCGGTGAAAAACATTTTAATCCATGATCCTTACAACCGAAGCCGACGGTACGATATCAAGAAGCTTAAAGATGTCGCCGTTGGCGAAGGTCAGTGGCGAATCCGTTCCGGTAAATACCGCCTCCGCTACGATATCATTGGGACTGACGTTATCTTGTACTCATTCAAACATCGTAAAGAAGCATACTGATTCATAGAACGGTAAAAACTTCCTAAATCTTATAAACAAAAATCACATAACCTTATGCGCCCAAAACTGATTGCCGGCAACTGGAAAATGAACAAAGACATTGCCGAAACCGAATCGCTCATCCGCGACCTGTTGTCGCGGCTGGGACAGGTAAAAAACACAATCGGTGTTGTGCTGTGCCCGCCTTTTACATCATTGTTAACCGCGAGCGCGTTAATCAAAAATACGCGCGTTAAACTCGGCGCGCAGAATATGTCGGAGCAGGAAGACGGGGCGTTCACGGGTGAAATTTCCTCGCGCATGCTCATTGCCGCCGGATGCGAGTATGTTATCCTGGGGCACTCAGAACGCCGGCAGTATTTCAAAGAGAGCGACTCGCTAATCAATAAAAAAGTTAAGAAGGCGCTGCAAGCTGGATTGAAACCCATCGTGTGCGTCGGTGAATTATTGCAGGAGCGCGAATCGGGCGTCACTGAAAAAACTGTGTCAACGCAGGTGAAGGGCGTGCTCGCGGGATTGACTCAGCCGGATATGGCAAACGTAGTGATTGCATACGAACCTGTATGGGCGATTGGAACGGGGAAGACTGCAACGCCGGAACAAGCCAACGAAGTTCATCATTTGATACGCTCGTTAGTGAAAAAACTCTTCTCGGCTCAAGTTGCAGAGAATGTAATTATCCAATACGGCGGCAGCGTGAATGCCGCCAATGCCGCTCAATTATTATCTCAAAAGGATATTGATGGGGCGTTGGTGGGCGGCGCCTCGTTAAAAGCAGATGCCTTTGTTGCGATTGTGTTGGCGGGGTAAGAAAAGGTTAGTGTTATACTAAACGAAAGTGGCATAGTCCATCTTCCGTAAGAATACCGGTTATTTGGGTAAGGCGTAGAGAAAAGGTTGTTTCCTCAGGGGACCAGTCCGACCGGTCAGACGTGTCAGACTTTACGCATCTGAACTTTTTGGGTGGTCTCATAACTATAAAAAAATTGTGATTTTTACACATTTTTTCTTCGTAGGCGTTTTATCATATAAAAACCTTCATTTTTCTTTCCAAAACCGCAAAAACCGTTGCTTTCGGGCTTTTTTTTTATTATATTCCCAATGATATACCAAAATTTGACCATTACTCATTGATTCACGTCTAAATCATCTGGTGAACTTGCGATTTCTGTTCTATAGTGCGCTGTTTTTGTTCGTTTTTAACGGCGTACTCGTATCTCAGCTAAAATTTTTTGAAAATGGTCAACCCACCCGAACCGGCGCGGATGCAGGAATGTATCCCGATACCCCCTATAGAATAAAAATTGATTTATCAGGTTCCTGGCGTTATACCTTAGATAGCAAAGAATGGAACACGGTCTCAATTCCCGGAGTGTATGAAACCGCCGCGAGGGTGACTTTTATGCGGTCTTTTAGTGTCACCGCTGAGATGCTTGATAAATATTCATTCTATTTAGTGATCTATGGAATTAACTATCAATCCGAGATTACGATCAATGGGAATTTTGTCGGCAGACACCAGGGCGGGTACACATCTATAACATTGCCCATTCAACCGAATACGCTTCAGGTGGGGAATGATAATTCCATCATTGTTGTGGTCGATAACGAGTTAACCCCTAATACTACTCTTCCCCTCAAACAGCAAGTGGGCGGATGGCGGACGTACGGGGGGATATCGCGCGATATTTATATCCTCGGCGTTCCGAAACTGCACATCGAACATGCAGACGTCAAATATGCGATTGCCGATGACGCCTCACAGGCGGATCTGACGATTTCTGCGGAAGTGATCGATCGGTGGTCGGGTTTTAAACCTGACGAAAGTTTTACGCTCGGCATACAGGCGGATATTTATGATAAGTTGAAAAATGAATTTGTAGTACGGACTAATTTCGCTGAGATTAATCCGGTGGTAAACAAACCTACCGGCGGCTATGTCGATATTACCCTGGATACTCCCAAATTATGGTCTCCCGATGTTCCCGATCTCTACACCATAAAAGTGCAACTCGTTAAGATCATGGGAAAGGATCAAACAACAGTACTGGACGAATATGATTTCGATACCGGCTTAAGAAATTTGCAATGGAAAGACGGCAAATTATTCATCAACAATGCCGTAACAATTCTGAAGGGGATAAATTGGGTTGAAGATCATCCGGGCTTTGGTTCGGCAATGAGTTATGAGGCGTTGGAGCGCGACGTCGCCCTGATGAAATCTATTGGAACAAACCTTATCCGCTTCCCCTATCCGCCCCATCCGTACATGCTGAATCTTTGCGACCGGTATGGGGTACTCGCTCTTGAAGACGTCCCGCTGGATAATGTCCCCACCGAGATTTTGATGAAGGATTATTTTCAGGATCTCGCGGGATCGTTCATCCGCGAGATGGTGGGACGCGACCGCAGCCATGCAAGCGTGCTTGCATGGGGACTCGGAGAAAATTTTGAATCCGGATCGACAGCCGCCTCCGAATATATTATCAATGCGAAAACCACCATTAAAACGCTGGATGACCGCCCGATTTATTATACTTCAGGAACATTAAAAGAATCTTGTCTCGATAATGTCGATATCATCGGAATAAATGTGAGACAGGAGGATCCGCGCGAATTTAAAGAAGCCCTCCATACCTGCCAAATGCAATATCCGCATAAACCCATGATTGTAACACGGTATGGCGTCAACGTTGAACCCGATAACCGCCGGGGATACAGTGATACGCGTTCGCTCGAATCCCAGGCGAGGTATATCATGCGATTTTACGACGTGTTCCATGATGAAAAAATTGCCGGATCGGTGATCTCCTCATTCAGCGATTGGCGGACGGATAGGCCTGCGATGACCACCAACTCTCCCGATGCATTTATGCAGACTATGGGGATCGTAACGTACGAGCGGGAGAAGCGCGTGGCGTTCGACGTGGTGCGGGCGTTGTTCAGCGGTGAAAAAGTTCAGGCGCTGCCGGTGGGAAATTATTCTGCCAGCACCCCGATTGTGTATGTGGGAGCGGGCTTGCTGATTCTTGTTTCGTTTGCATTCGTCTATAACGGGAACCGCCGTTTCCGCGATAGCGTGAACAGATCGTTGTTCCGTAATTACAATTTCTTTGCCGATGTGCGCGATCAGAGAATTCTTTCCTATCCGCAATCGGCATTCTTGATGCTGGTGGTGTCGTTGACGTGGGCAACCATGCTCTCGGCGATTTTTTCTCATTACCGGTACAATCTGCTCCTCGATAATCTCCTGAGCCAGTTCCTGTCCGATAGCACGAAAACCTGGTTTATCCGGTTAATCTGGAATCCCCCGCAATTTATCATCGTCGTTACAATGCTGATCATGGTGAAAATAATTCTTATCGCCTGCGTGATCATGCTGTTTTCCATGACGGTGAAAACTTACGTTTATTTTTATCACGCATTGTCGATTACTGTGTGGTCGATGCTGTCGGTTATTGTGCTGATACCCGTATCAATGGTTCTCTTTCGTTTGATGGAAACCGATTTTTATATCGTGCCGGTCTTTGTGGTCATGGCGTTAGTCAGTCTCTGGGTTTTCATCCGGTTGTTGAAAGGGATCTCGATTATATACGACGTGTATCCCATGCGCGTCTATGCGGGAGGGATTGTGTTTCTCCTGATTGTTTGCGGGGTCGTTTACGGATATTTTGATTATACTCAATCGACGTCGGTGTATTTAAAGTTTTTCCTTCAAAACCTGAAGGGATAAACACTCATGTATTTATCGAACCTTGAGATTATCGGCTTTAAGTCATTCGCTCAGCGGGTAAACCTAAAGTTTGATTCCGGCGTTACTGCTATCGTCGGTCCGAACGGATGCGGCAAAACAAACATCGTCGACGCCATCCGGTGGTCGTTAGGCGAGCAGCGGTACAGCACGCTGCGCAGCGATAAGATGGAAGACGTTATCTTTAACGGAACCAAAAACCGCAAGCCGCTTGGTCTTGCCGAGGTTTCACTCACCATTCAGAACACCAAAGGAATTCTGCCCACTGAGTATACGGAAGTAACCCTGACCCGCAGGGTGTACCGTTCAGGCGAAAGCGAGTATCTCCTTAATAAAGTCCCCTGTCGTCTCAAAGATATCCTCGATCTGTTCATGGATACCGGCATGGGAGCCGACGCGTATTCCGTGATCGAATTGAAAATGGTCGAGACGATTCTGAGCGATAAAACCGATGAACGGAGAAAGTTATTCGAAGAAGCAGCCGGGGTCACAAAATACAAGCATCGCCGCAAAGCCGCTTACCGGAAATTGGAATCCGTGCAGCAAGACCTTGTCCGCGTGAACGACATCGTAAAAGAAGTGCAAAAGACCGTCGGCTCGCTGGAGCGGCAGGCGAAAAAAGCTGAACAATACAACGACGTATCTAACCGGCTCAAAGCGCTTGAAATCGATTTGCTCGAACGGGAGTTTGCTTATCTCCATGGAAAGCTTCAACCCATAGAAGAGAAGTATCGTCTCGCGACAATGGACAAACAAAAAATCGATGAAGAGCTGCTTCAGCGGGAAATTCAGCTTGATTCGCTGCGTGAAGAGCTGCGGACAATTGAATCGGCGTTGATTGAAGCGCAAAAAACCCTCGCCCAGCATCGGGAAGAATTGCATAAGCATGAAGAAAAAATCCTTGTGGCGAACGAACGGGTGAATTCCCTCCGGTCGAATATTGAACGGTATGAAAAGGAAAAGCTTGATTTGAGGGAGCGCAAAGATAAACTCGATCAGGAACGAACGACGCTGGCGTCACAGAAAGAAAAACTTTCCGGTGAGATTGAAAAGCTCCGTAATGAATACAATGAATCGAAAAAAAACCTGCAATCGGCGGGAGAGGCGTTTGAAGGAAAGAAATCTCAGGTTCAGTCTCTGAACGAATCCCTCTTGCAGTTAGCGCACGTGATCGTACAAAAACGCGGCGAATACGACCGCCTCCGGACGAAGATCGATAACCAGCAGGGTCGCATATCCCATACGATGGAAGAAATTACTCTGTACGGATCGGATATTGAACGTTGCACCAGGCAGGTTGAAGAGCTGACCGAAAAAGACCGGGAATTGCGCCGCCGTTTCGTGGAACAGGAAATGGTTCTGCTGGAGAAAGACAATAAAAAGAAAGCTTTCCGGCAGGAGATGGATGACCTCGGAAAAACCATTGTCCAGATGAAACACGGGATCGAACAGCGGACGCAGAAAATTGAATTTATCAGGAGTTTGATCGAGAGCGATGAAAATTATACCGACGGAACAAAATATATCCTCGGCTCCGAAACTGGAAAACGGAAAGCGTTCATCACCATCGCGGACGCGATTCAAACTCCCGAGAATTACCGGACTGCGATTGAAACTGCCTTAGGCGACGCCGCCTTTTACATCATTGTCGATAAGCTCGCCGATATCCAGCAGGCGGTGGAAGAATTGAATACACATGACAAAGGAAAAGCGACGTTTGTTTGCCTGGAAAAAATCTCTCACATCAGGCATTTCCGGAAAAACGGGAATAAGGTGGTCTGGGCTTCCGACGTGATAACATGTAAGGACGCATATAAACCGCTGATGCGACTTCTGTTTCAAAATGTCGCGATCGTCGATACTATCGAGCAGGGAAGAGAGCTCTTATCCGCAGAATTGGGAATGACTTGCGTTACGCCCGATGGTCAGGTTGTCCGTGGTTCCGGTATGGTTCGCGGCGGAAGCAAGCATCTGAAGGAAGGCGGCAGGATCGGGAACAAAGCACTTATCGAGGGAATAGAGAGAGAAATTAAAACACTTGAGCAAAAACTTGAACAGGATCAACTCCGGTTAAAACAGGTAAATGCAATGCATGACGGCATCGACCTGGTTCCTCTCCGGCAGATGGTGAGAGAGATCGAAAAGAATATGACTGCCGTTGAAATGCAGATCGCCCAGGTTGAATTTGAAAAGAAACGTGCAAACGACGCCTTGCAGCGCAATACTCTCGAAAAAGAAACGCTAGAACATGAAGTGATCGACCTCAAGTCGAAATTCGACGCCATGAACAAAGAACTTGGTGTGGTTGATCAACGGAAATCCCTCATGGATCAGCAGCTTACCACTGCAACCGCCGAACTGGAGACGCTCGAAAATGATTTTAACGAGATATCGAAGATCTCCGGAGAGCTCGAAATTGCTTCCCTAAAAAGCGAGGGAGATTTTCAGAATATCGAGAAGGATCTCGAACGAAACGATCTCTCGGCGAAAGACACAGATGTTACCCTTTCTCGCAGGGACGAGGAAGTTGCCCGCGCCTCCGAGGAAATATTTTCCTTGTCTGACGAGATTGAGCGATTCACCGGGGAGGCAAACGCCAAGCGGATCGACGTACAGACCTATACCGAGAAGCAAAAGGAAATTGACAGTACGCATTCCGCCAAGCGGAATGAGCTTCATACCATCGAGTTGAAAATTAAAGACGAACGTCGGCTCCACGACGATTCGCTCAATACCGCGCACGATCTTGCGATGAAAATTACGGAGCTGAAATCGAATATCGATCATCTGAAGGAACGGGCTACGGAAGAATTCGAGTTCGATCTTAAATTGAAAACCTACCCCGATGATGAGTTTGTGGATTTCGCGCACCTACGAGACGAGGTCAAGAACTTGAAAGAACGAATCCGCGTGCTCGGGGCGATCAATTTTGCAGCATTCGATGAATTTAAAACCGAGGGGGAACGGTTAACCTTCCTTACCCAGCAGCGCGACGATCTGATCGAAGCGGAGAAGTCGCTCATCAGCGCCATCGAGGAGATCAACGCGACGGCGCAGAAAATATTCCTGGAAACATTTGCGAAGATCAGGGAAAACTTTATCAAGATATTCAAAGAGCTCTTTATGGAAGGAGACCTCTGCGATTTAAAATTACAGGAAGAGGTCGATCCACTCGAAGCCGGAATTGAAATTCTCGCCCAACCGCGCGGCAAGCGCCCAACGTCTATCGATCTCCTTTCGGGCGGCGAAAAAACGTTAACCGCCATTGCGTTGCTGTTCGCTATTTACCTCGTCAAGCCGAGCCCGTTTTGTATTCTTGATGAAGTCGACGCCCCTCTTGACGATTCCAACATCGACCGGTATACGCGGATACTACAGAAGTTTTCCGATAACACTCAATTTATCGTTGTGACCCATAACAAACGTACGATGGAAGCGGCGCAGGCGCTTTACGGCGTGACGATGGAAGAAGAGGGCATCTCCAAGTTAGTGACCGTGCGCTTCAATGAAGAGTCAAAAGTAAAATCGGCGACTTTATCAAGCGGGGTTTAAGATGACGCCGGTCTTGAATATCTTTACCGATTTTGACGGCACGATCACATTGGAGGACGTCGGCGACGCGATGTTTGAGCGATTCGGCGGTCTCCGCTGCCATGATTATATAGAACAGTACCGCATCGGATTGATCTCTGCCGCGGAATGTTTTCGCCTGGAATCGCTTGCGTGCGGAGAAGTTAATCAAAAAGAGTTAAACTCGTTTCTGGACGAGCAGAAAATCGATCCCGCGTTTGCATCCTTTGTTGATTTCTGCAAGCATAAAAAATTTCCGTTGTCGATCTTCAGCGATGGGATGGATTATTACATTCGACGGATTCTTGAGAACGCGAATCTCGGACACGTTCCGTTCTATTCGAACACCCTTCGCTTACTTCCCGTTGAAGGCAGATCAACGGTGGAGTTTAAACCCGAGTTTCCGCATCTCAGCGAAACATGCGACCGCTGCGCGTGCTGCAAACGGAACATTATGCTCACGCACTCGGGAGATGACGATATACTCGTTTGTATCGGCGAAGGATATTCCGATCGGTGTCCGGCAAAATACGCCGATATCCTTTTTGCCAAGGATGCGCTTGCGGCATATTGCGCCGCGGAAGGGTTGCCGTTCTACGAATACAAAACATTTGCCGATATCGCCGCACGGTTGAAAGAACTTTTAAAAATTCACGAAACAAATCCCGGAAAAACCCGGCTGCATAAACGCCGTCAGGCGGAACTTGCCCGCCGCGATGTTTTTATCGGGGAGTAATTGACCGAACTTGCATCAATGGATTTTCGACAACGCATTTTCCAGTACCGGAGCTATATCCCGCTGCCGTTTTTATTACTGATGATTTTCTTCGCGCAACCGAATTTGCAAAGTATCGCCGCAGGGTTAGTGGTAGTTCTCACCGGCGAGTTCATCCGATTATGGGGAGTATCTATCGCCGGAAGCGAGACGCGGACGACAGGACCCGTAGGCGGAACTTTTTTAATTACGAAGGGTCCTTTTGCCTACGTGCGTAATCCGTTGTATGTCGGGAACATAGTTATTTACTGCGGTTTTGGGATTATGGCGAAAGCGCTATGGCTTCTTCTCATGGCGTTCATTTTTTTTACGATTCAATATACACTCATTGTGAGTCTTGAAGAGGAACATCTGTTAAAAGCGTTCGGCGACGATTACCGGCGTTATTCCGGGGCGGTTCCGCGGTTTTTTCCCACGGGTAAAAAATTTACCGGCGGCACAAATATCCAGCCGGGACTTGAATGGGCGCGCGGGATCGTTTCTGAAAAGAGCACGCTGCTTGCGATAACCCTGGTGACCCTATTAATGGTAGCATATACATTTTATCGTGGTTAAACCGATGAAAGTGTTGATGATTGCCGGCGAAGCGTCCGGCGATCTTCACGGCGCCGGGGTAGTGAAAGAATTGAAGAAGCTCGATCCCTCAGTTTCCATCTTTGGAATCGGCGGCGATAAAATGGAAGCAGCGGGAATGGAGTTGATTTATCACATCCGCGAATTGTCGTTCATGGGATTTCTTGAAGTGATTCAGCATCTGCCATTGATACGCTCGGTGGAGAAATCTCTATCGTCATTATTGAAATTCCGTAAGCCCGATATAATTTTGCTCATTGATTATCCCGGATTTAATCTCCGGTTCGCGAAAACAGCGCACGAATATGGCATAAAAATTGTTTACTACATCAGCCCTCAGGTGTGGGCATGGAACCCGGGCAGGGTATCCAAGATGAAAGGCGTAATCGATAAGATGCTGGTGGTGTTTCCGTTTGAAGTGGATATTTACCGGCAAAAAGGAATCGACGTCGAATTCGTCGGCCACCCGCTCCTGGAAGTATTGGCTGAACCGCAGGATCGCGGAGGATTTTTCAAACGGTATGGATTGGATGACAAGAAACCCGTCGTGGGGTTATTTCCCGGAAGCCGCAAACAGGAAATTGAACGGATATTCCCGCCGATGATTGGCGCAGCGAGGATGCTCCTTCAACAACTTGGCGCGCAGATTGTTGTGGGCGTCGCTCCTTCGCTGGATAACGCATACGTGAAATCGTTTATCCGTGATGAGGGGCTCATGCAGTGTATAAACCACGCGACCTATGACGTCATGGGAAACGTGGATATTGCCATCGTAACCTCTGGCACAGCGACTCTGGAGACAGGATATTTCCGCACCCCGATGATTGTTGTGTATAAAACTTCATTCGTCACCTACCTGATCGGCAGGTTGTTGATTGAGATCAAGAATATCGGATTGGTAAATATTGTCGCGGGAAAAGAAATTGTCCCGGAGCTTATCCAGGGCGATGTTACACCCGATAAACTCGCAAAACTCGCGGCGAAATTGCTCGGCGATAAAAGACGGCTCGCGGAGATCGCGTCAGGGTTGCATGTTATCCGTGAAAATTTAGGCGCTCCGGGCGCATCCAAACGCGTCGCCGATGTGTTGATCGCTATGGCAGCGTAAGATTACATCGTGAAACCTTTGCCGATCTTATTGCCGGTTGCATGGTGCTATGAGACGATTATCCGGTTGCGCAATATGTGTTATGATCGGGGGATTTTTAAAACATCAAACGCCGGGATTCCGGTTATCTCCGTCGGGAACATAACCGCAGGCGGGACCGGCAAGACGCCGTTCGTCGAATACCTGGTGCGATATTTTATCGGAAAAGGAAAACGGGTTGCGGTGATCAGCAGGGGTTATAAGCGGGAGGGAAATTTGCAGGTTGCTATTGCATCCGCAGCAGACGACCGCGGTAACGCCATGACGCTGGGCGATGAGCCGTATCAGATAGCGCGAAAGTTTCCGGAAGTGATTCTGATGGTCGATGCAGATCGGGTTCGCGCTGCGCATACCGCGGTTGGGAATCATCACGCTGAAGTAATTATACTTGACGATGGTTTCCAGCATCGGAAAATTGCACGCGATTTGGATATTGTCCTGATCGATGGAAAGAAACCGTTGCAAAGAATACAGTTTCTACCAGCCGGGGAGAAGCGCGAACCGGTTTCCTCGCTCAAACGGGCATCCTTGATAGCTTTTAATGGTGGGGAATCTGGCGGTACGGTTGATATGTTAGCTTCTGTAAATACAATACCGTCGATAAATATAACGTATCGACCGAAGAGAATTTGCCCGATAAACTTGGGAAAGGAAATGCCCCCGTATCATCTTAAGGGAAAAAAAATTATCGCTTTTTGTGGAATAGGCAACCCGGAATCATTCAGTAATTCGCTCAAGGGACTGGGCGCAGTCGTAGTACAGATGATACCGTTTGCGGATCATCATAGTTATATCAAGAGTGATGTGGAGAAAATTGCGAACGTTTATCGACACGAGAAAGCCGATTATATCATCACCACGGAAAAAGACGCCGTGCGCCTGGATCATGCGATGAGGGAAATTCTTCCAACGGATGCCGCATATTATTTAGAAATCGAAACGGTGATAACAAAAGGGGAAAAGATTCTTGAATCGATGCTGGAAAAATTTTTAAAGACTTGCTGATGATAAACATCGCATTAACCGACACCATGGGAACCTGGCATAAACTCCAGTTATACATTGATTGGCTAAAGAGCGGGAGTTTTCCGTTGAATATTATTGTGCTCTCATACAAAGAGAACAATTTAACCGAGTTAGCCAAATGCAGCGGTGTTGTGATGACCGGCGGCGGCGACGTCGATCCTGCTATTTACGGCGGCGATCCCGGACACCCGAAATTAAAGTCGGTCGACCGTAAGCGGGATGATTTTGAACGCACGGTAATCGGCGATGCGCTGGACAAAACCATGCCGTTCCTTGGCATCTGCCGCGGATTACAGATCACAAATGTACATTTAGGCGGCGATTTGATTCCCGATCTTGCTGAGAAGGGATTCGGAAATCATGAAGCCGGTAAAGAAAATGAAACGCGTCATGCGATAACCGTTGCAAAACCCGGGGTCCTCCGGAACATTTCGGAACGGGAAGCGGGAGATGTAAACTCGTATCATCATCAAGCAGCCGGAAGGCCGGGGAGGAACCTGGAAGTCACCGGACGATCCGACGACGGTATAATCGAAGCGATGGAATTTACAAAAGGAATTTATCCGGCATTTTTCTTGCTGGTTCAATGGCACCCGGAACGGATGAAAGATATTGCGAATCCGTTTTGCAAGAACATACTGGATGCTTTTTTGGAAGCTGTGCGGGTGAAAGAGCCCGCTGCGTACCCGGCAACAAAACCGGTTCTTAAAAAATAACAGGGATTATATTTTACTATCAACGAAAAGCAGAAACACTGCTCATCATTCATTGTAACAAAAAGGATATTTATGCGATCAACTTATGTGTATTCATTTGGCGGCAAGAAAACCGATGGCCGCGCAGATATGAAAAATTTACTTGGTGGCAAAGGAGCAAACCTCGCCGAAATGAGCCGCTTGGGACTTCCTGTCCCGCCCGGATTTACCATAACAACCGAGGTATGCACGTACTATTACGAACATGCAAACAAATACCCATCGCAGTTAAAAAGCGACGTTTTGAATGCGCTCAAGAAAGTCGAGCGGTTGACAGGAAATAAATTCAGCGATAAGAAAAATCCGCTGCTGGTCTCCGTCCGTTCGGGCGCGCGCGCTTCCATGCCCGGAATGATGGATACGATCCTCAACCTGGGATTGAACGATACGACCGTCGTCGGTCTTATCAACAAGACCGGCAATGAACGGTTCGCGTACGATTCGTACCGCCGTCTCGTGCAAATGTACGGCGACGTCGTGCTGGGATTGAAACCGCAGTCGCAGAACGATCTCGATCCATTTGAAGTCATCATCGACGCGAAGAAAAAAGAGCGGGGCGTGAAACAGGACACGGAGCTTTCCGCAGCCGATTTAAAAGACCTGGTCGTGAAGTTTAAAGCCGCGATCAAAGAAAAGCTTGGCGTGGAATTTCCGCAGGACCCGGTTGAACAACTATGGGGCGCTATTGGAGCGGTGTTCGGATCGTGGATGAACGAACGCGCAATTGCGTACCGGAAGCTGAACGATATTCCCGCCCATTGGGGCACGGCAGTGAATGTGCAGGCGATGGTGTTCGGCAATATGGGCGATAATTGCGGGACCGGCGTGGCATTTACCAGGAATCCATCAACCGGTGAAAATGCATTTTACGGGGAATTTTTAATGAACGCTCAGGGCGAAGACGTAGTCGCAGGCATCCGCACGCCGCTGGCGATCAATCTCCTTGCCGAACAAAAGCCAAAAATTCACAAGCAATTATTAGATGTCCGAAAGAAATTAGAACGCCATTACCGCGAAATGCAGGATATTGAATTTACAATTGAGAATGACAAGCTCTATATGCTCCAGACCCGCACAGGCAAACGAACAGGTTTTGCAGCGCTTCGTATCGCCGTGGATATGGTGGAGGAAGGTTTCATCAAACCGAAAGACGCAGTTGCTCGCATTGAACCGGAGCAGTTGAATCAACTCCTCCGTCCGGTTTTCGATTACGCCGAGAAATCTCAGGCGATAAAAAGCGGCAAGCTCCTTGCCAAGGGTTTGAATGCCGGACCGGGCGCGGCGACAGGTCGCGTAGTCTTCAGCGCAGCCGAGGCGGAAGAATGGAAGAAGCGCGGCGAGAAAGTAATCCTCACCCGCATTGAAACATCACCCGAAGATATTAAGGGGATGGACGCCGCCGAAGGAATTCTCACTGCGCGCGGAGGGATGACCTCCCATGCCGCATTGGTTGCGCGCCAGATGGGAAAAGTGTGCGTGGCGGGGTGCGACGCGCTGGAAATTGATTACGTTACAAAATCCATGTCCGTAAAAGGTGTATCGATTAAACAGGGCGATTATATTTCCATTGATGGTTTTACCGGAGAGGTGATCCTCGGTCAGTTAAAAACCACGCCATCGGACGTCGTGCGCGTATTGGTGAACAAAGAGACTGTGGATGGATCGTCGGCTACACTTTCAACGTTTACGAAGCTCATGAAATGGTCAGATGATCTTCGCACATTGAAAATCCGCACAAACGCAGATCAGCCCGATCAGAGCGAAGTGGCAATCGCATTCGGCGCCGAGGGAATCGGATTATGCCGCACGGAGCATATGTTCTTCGGCGGCGACCGCATCGACGCGGTGCGGGAGATGATTCTCTCCGATTCTGAAGCAGGCAGGCGGCGCGCGCTCGCAAAATTACTGCCGATGCAAAGAAACGATTTTGCGGGAATTTTCCGGGTGATGAAGGATCGTCCGGTTACGATCCGGACTCTCGATCCGCCGCTCCATGAATTCCTACCCCACACCGATAAAGAGATCGGGATGCTTGCGGGTAAAATCGGTATGTCCGTCCAAACCATCCAGCAGCGGATTGAAAAGCTGAAAGAATTTAATCCCATGCTGGGCCACCGGGGATGCCGTCTCGGCGTCACGTATCCCGAAATTACGGAAATGCAAGTCCGCGCTATTTTTGAAGCGGCATGTATCGTGAAGAAAGAAGGAATAAACGTGAAGCCAGAAGTGATGATACCGCTCGTTGGCTTCATCACCGAACTGCGGTTGCAGGAGGAAATAGTCCGGCGGGTTGCAAAAGAGGTTTTCGCTGCGCAGGGGATCACTGTTGATTATTTAGTCGGCACGATGATCGAATTACCGCGAGCCGCGTTAACTGCCGACGAGATTGCTCTATCTGCCGAGTTTTTCTCTTTCGGAACGAACGATTTAACGCAGACCACGATGGGCTTATCCCGCGATGATTCCGGATCGTTTCTCCCGAGCTATATTCAACACAATATCTTTGAGCAGGATCCTTTTCAGACGCTCGATCAAACCGGTGTGGGACAATTGATGAAGATCGCGGTGGACAAGGGAAAAACAACGCGAAAAAATTTGAAAATCGGTATTTGCGGAGAGCACGGCGGCGATCCGAAATCTATCGAGTTTTGCGCAAAGCTTGGTTTGAATTATGTGAGTTGTTCTCCCTTCCGCGTCCCGATTGCCCGGCTTGCGGCTGCGCAATCGGCTCTTCGCGCTGACCACGACCGGGTGAAAAACACAAAGACCGCGGGGAAACAATCGAAACGGAAAAAAAGTAAAAAATGAAATGAAAATGTAAGTGAAGCTAATAGATTTCCTAAGACCAATAACTCCTGAAATCGAAGATGGTATGGTGAACCCGTTCTCAGACTGTGTGAAAACTCTACATCATTGTTCATGTCATTCTCAGCTCTCAGCGATTCGCATCAATATAAGGAGATCGCGACGCGGTGAAACTGCTCGCGATGACTTTTCACACAGTCTGTCTCCGGGGAAATCATCTCAACCTTTATATTATAAACAATGAAAAATTGAAAGGCGCAGCATAGATGAAATTATCAGATTTTAAATATCCTCTTCCACGCAACCTCATAGCGAAGTATCCCTCCAAACCAAGGGATAACGCAAAGATGATGGTGTTGAACCGGGCCGATGAATCGATGGTCGATAAAAAATTCTCCGACGTCGTCGACTATATGAAGAAAGGCGACTGTCTTGTTCTCAACGAGACGAAAGTATTTTCAGCGCGCCTCTACGGCAGGAAAGAAAAAACCAACGCCAAAATCGAGGTCTTTCTCCTGCGGGAATTGAACAAGGATGAAAATATCTGGGACGTGATTGTCGATCCTGCCCGGAAAGTCCGCATCGGGAATAAAATTTATTTCGATGACGGAAAAATTTGGTGCGAAGTGGTCGATAATACTACCTCGCGCGGCAGAACGATGCGGTTTAATTATAAAGGAGATCTCTTCAAGATCATCGAACGGATCGGAAGCACGCCGTTGCCGTATTATATCAAACGCGAGCCGGATGATGACGATAAAGAAATGTACCAAACCATTTTCGCCAAAACGATCGGCTCGGTTGCGGCGCCTACAGCAGGGCTGCATTTCACCAAGCGGCTCATCTCGCAGATCGAGAGGAAGGGCGTCAAGATCGCGTATGTAACGCTGCATCTCGGTCTTGGGTCCTTCAGACCGGTTGAAGTGGAAGACCTTTCCAAGCACAAGATGGATTCAGAGTACTACGAGGTTCCCCAATCGACCGTCGATATTGTGAATCACACGATCGATAATCGCGGACATGTTTTCGTGGTGGGAACGAGCGTCGCGCGCGCCGTGGAATCCTCCGTTACCACTACGGGGCATCTTAAAACCGCGAAAGGATGGACGGATAAATTTATTTTTCCACCGTACGAATTTAAGATCGCCGATAAGATCATTACAAATTTTCACCTTCCCGAATCCACCATGCTCATGATGGTATCGGCATTTGCCGGACGCGATTTCATCATGAAGGCATATAAAAAAGCGATAAAAGAACGGTGGCATTTGTACAGCTACGGCGACGGAATGTTGATCCTGTAAGCCGGTCACAATGCCGAAAGAAAAAGTCATTTCGTTAACTCGCCGATGATAGACCGTAGGGCAGTTCACGCAATTATTCCCTGCGCCGGGACCGGAAAAAGGATGGGGGTGCGCCAGAAACAATTTCTTGAAATCCTCAATAAGCCGGTGCTGGAATATGTCCTCTCGGCATTTGAGACCTCCGCATTTATTGACACGATAACCATACCCACTTCTCCCAACGCTATCGGAGAGGTGGAGGAACTTGTCCGGCGGAACAAATATTCTAAAGTGAAAAGAGTGCTCGCGGGGGGAGCGCACCGGCAGGATTCGGTATGGAACGGCATTCAATCTCTCAAATGCAACAATAACGATATTCTTATTGTGCATGATGGGGCGAGGCCGTTTGTCGCAGTCGAAATTATCAATAAAGTTGTCAAGGGAGCAGTTGACTTCGGCGGGGCTATTTCAGCAGTGCGATCCAAAGATACGATCAAACTTGCGGATGATAATAAATGCACTACCGGCACGCTCGATAAAGAGCATTGCTGGAATGTTCAAACTCCCCAGGCGTTCGTATATAGAATACTTATCGATGCTTTTAAAAAGGCGTTTTTTGAAGGATTCTACGGGACGGATGAATCTTCGCTCGTGGAGCGAATCGGTCAAAAAGTGAAAATTATCGAGGGAGAGTACGAAAATATCAAAATTACAACTCCGGAAGATATAGTATATGCTCAAATAATTGCGGAGAGACGAATCAAAAAATGAGGATTGTGCTCACGGTCAATTATTCTGCCGAATTTACGGCTAACTCTTGATTCTATTGACAAATCTTTCTATCTTTATAGATGCTTTATTCACTTAAAACTTTCGATTACACCCATAATTTGAGAAAAACGAATAGATGCTGCCGCTAAGTATAGTCATTTTGTTGAGTTACATGGTTGGTTCAATCCCAACCAGCATAATTATAACAAAATTAAGCAGGAATATCGATATTCGCGAGCACGGCAGCGGCAATGCCGGCGGAACGAATGTTATCAGGGTTCTTGGCTTGAGAGAAGGATTATTTGTAATTGTTCTCGATTTCCTGAAAGGGTATGCTGCGCCCATGCTTGTGGCACGATTGATGGTGGGTCCGTTCCCATTTAATAACAGAACACCATTTGAAGATTATACCGTCGTGCAGATTATTGCGGGTTGCTCGGCTATCCTGGGACATGTCTGGACGATGTTTGGCGGGTTCAGGGGCGGCAAAGGCATCGCGACCGCATGCGGCGTGTTGATCGGTTTAGCGCCCGTTGAAATGACCGTTTCTCTTACTATCTTTTTGATTGTGTTTGTCATCTCCGGTTATGTGTCGTTGGGATCCATCAGCGCTTCGATGGCGTTTCCTCTTGCCATGCTACTGCGGCATAACGTCTTTCACGCCGATCTGTACGGGTACCATACGCTGATTTATTTCAGCATCGGCATCACGATGCTGTTAATTTACACCCACCGCGCGAATATCAAGCGCTTGAAAGAAGGAACGGAACACAAGCTCACGGATTTGAAATTCGTGAAAAAATCTCCATAAGTTTTACTCCCGTATTCTATGCGGATCGCTGTATTAGGCGCCGGAAGCTGGGGCACAACGTTAGCGATCCTCCTTGCCAATAATTCCCATGATGTAACGCTCTGGTCGTTCCTGAACGATCAGGCGGAAGAGATGCTCGCCACGCATGAGAACAAAAGTTTTCTCCCCGGTATTCAACTTCCGGAACAATTAGCCATTACTGCCGATCTTCAAGAATCCATTCATGCTGCCGAATTAATTGTTAACGCAATTCCCGCGCAATACGCCCGGAGCATTGCCGAGCAATTAAAGCCGGTCAATTTAAAAGACGTCGTTATCGTGAACGTGGCAAAGGGGATCGAGATCAGCACGCTGATGACGATGTCCGAAATGTTGATTGACGTCCTGCCTACCGTCCGCAAGAAACACATCGTTACCGTATCGGGACCGAGCTTTGCCGAGGAGGTCGCGCGGAAAATTCCCACGGCGGTTGTTGCCGCTTCATCGGATATCATCACTGCGAAATTGGTGCAGCAAACGTTTATGACGTCGTACTTCCGCGTCTATTCCAGCGAGGACATCAGGGGCGTGGAGCTTGGCGGGTCCATCAAGAACGTTATCGCCATCGGCGCGGGCATCGCCGACGGGGCGGGTTTCGGCGATAATACCAAAGCGGCGATTATGACGCGGGCGACCGCGGAGCTTTCGCGGTTAGGTGTTGCCATGGGCGCGCAGCCGAAAACATTCGCGGGACTATCGGGCATCGGCGATTTGATCGTAACGTGCATGAGCAAGAAAAGTCGCAACAGGCATGTGGGCGAGGAGATCGGCAAGGGACGCAAGCTCCGCGATATCCTCAAAGAAATGATTATGGTCGCAGAGGGAGTCGATACGACGAAATCGCTTCACAAACTCGCCCTGCAATTTCATGTGGAACTGCCGATTGTGAATGAAGTCTATGAAGTTCTCTTCGCCGATAAAGACCCCATCGCTGCTACATCCGATCTTATGACGCGCGTAGCGAAGGGGGAGAATTAAGTTAGAGGGGAGCAGCCCCGGAGCATTTCACGGATGTCATGGACCACGAGTCTGTCCGAGAACCACGTTTTGTAGTAGCCGATCACCTGATCGGCGGCTATTTTAAATCCGATTGAGCAGTCGCGCGGGTCTGGTGACCCGCTACTACGAGTTCTCGGACAAACTCCCACTCCATGACATCAATAACCAAGTGTTGCGGTCATGGTATGGACCATGACCGCCGAGTAAAACGCATCTTATTTCCAAAATCCTTATCTTTTTCCCATGCAATCACAAACGAATCGTGGTGATGGATTAAAGACGCCGGTGCAATTTATCAAAGGCATCGGTCCGAAGCGCGCGGCAACGCTGGATTCGCTCGGTATCCGCACCGTCCATGACCTGCTCTATTATTTCCCCCGCCGCTATCTCGATCTCAGTAGGGTCGAGAAGATCGGCGCGCTAACCTCATTGATTAACTCCGATGAATGGGTGAGCGTGGTGGGGCAGGTGCGTTCATTCCAATTGATGGGACGGAGATTCAAACAGCGTTTCGAGATGACTCTCGGCGATGAGACCGGCACGATACAGCTTACTTTTTTCCAGAACGCGCACTATTTTAAAACCGCGTTTCAAATTGGGGATACGCTGGCTGTATCGGGACGTGTGACCGCGTTCAGGAACCGCCCGCAGATGATCCACCCAGCGATCGACCGTCTTTCCGGCGATAAAGAAGAAGGAGACGATAAAGATCAGTACCTGAAAACCGCAGGCATCATCTCCCAATACAGCTCATCGGAAGAGCTCCGCATCGTTCATCTTGATAGCAAAGGCATCCGCCGGATAATGAAAAATGCCCTGGATATGTATCTCCACGAGTTGGATGATTTTCTTCCGTCAACAATCGGAAAAGCAAATAACCTCATTGCTTTGCGGGATGCGATTAAACAGATTCATTTTCCGGGCAGCGATAGTGAACTGGAAAACGCCCGCTACCGTTTAAAGTTTGACGAGTTGTTTATCCTACAGGTATTGCTTGCTCTCCGCCGAAAACACTCAACGGTGGATTTACCGGGCATTGCTTTCAATGTTGAAAGCAAATTAGCCCGCAAGTTGGTGGATTCCCTTCCATTTACGCTTACCAAAGCCCAGGTGAAAGTAATAAAAGATATCGCCGGGGATATGAAGTCTGCCAGACCGATGAACCGGCTCTTACAAGGCGATGTCGGAAGCGGTAAAACGATTGTCGCAGCGGTGAGCATGCTCATTGCAATCGATAACGGTTATCAGGCGGCATTCATGGCGCCGACCGAAATATTAGCCGAGCAGCATTTCCATACGCTTGCAAAGCTGTTCAAGGACCTGCCGGTCAATGTTCGCTTGCTTGTCAGCGGCCAGAAGAAGCGGCTCCGGACCGATATCCTCGAAGATATCCAGCGCGGATCGGCGCAGTTAGTGGTCGGCACTCATGCGTTGATACAGGAAGGGGTGGAGTTTGGGAAATTAGGCATGGTGGTCATCGATGAACAACACCGGTTCGGGGTGATGCAACGGTCGATTCTGAAAGAAAAGGGTGTCGTTTCCCATAATGGACGTTTATATCCGGATGTTCTCGTGATGACCGCGACGCCTATACCGAGAACATTATCCTTAACTATCTACGGCGACCTCGATGTATCTGTTATTGATGAACTTCCGCGCCACCGGAAGCCGATCAAAACGGTAATAAGAACCGAATCCCAGCAACAAAGTGTCTATGATTTTATACGTTCGGAAATTATTTCCGGTCGTCAGGTCTATATAGTCTATCCTCTTGTCGAAGAATCGGAGAAGCTTGATCTCAAAGCCGCCACCGAAAGCTATGAGTTCTTGCGGACGAAGGTCTTTATCGATTGCAAAGTCGGATTATTACACGGCAGGATGGCGCCGGAGGAGAAAGATTCCATCATGGAGGAGTTCAAATCGAAGAAATTAGATATTTTAGTCGCGACGACGGTAGTGGAAGTCGGTATAGACGTCCCCAATGCATCCGTCATGATCATCGAACACGCCGAGCGGTTCGGGTTATCCCAGCTCCATCAGCTTCGCGGCAGGGTAGGGCGCGGAGTGGAGCAATCGTATTGCATACTCATGGCGCCGGACTGGTTAGGAAGTAAGGTGAGACGTATCTCCTCGCTCAATGAAGATGATGATGAACAAGATAGAATGATAGTTGAGCGGCGGCTATCTACCATGTTGAAGACCACCGATGGCTTCAAAATTGCCGAAATTGACCTGGAATTGAGGGGACCGGGAGATTTTTTCGGAACGCGACAAAGCGGTATGCCCGAACTTCAGATCGCAAACTTGATCACCGATGGAGAGATTCTAACTCTTGCACGCAAAGAAGCGTTCGCACTCATCGACCGCGATCCTCATCTTGATCTCGCAGCAGATCAACCTCTGAAAAAATATTTTAACGAACGGCTGACCGGCGCGCGCACCCTCATCGAAGTAAGTTAGTTAGAAAAACTTTATCAGATTCCAAGTTCGTCCGATCATCAGAGATAGTTGCGACCCATCGTAAAACTTTTTCTTCCTCCCGCACCGCTTCATCATGACGATCCTTGTCCTTCAAGAGAAAAAAAATGAAAATTTACTCAAAAAAGTCACTTTTTTCTTGACAAATTGAAATTTTTGATTATATTTACATATACCGCTGAACGAAAATATTTGTAGCAATGTTCAGCATAAAAACTTTTGTAAAACTTTTTGAGAGGGTTGAATTAGTTTTTTGTTAGATCTTCCTGCGGGAATAATTCCGATGCGAGTTGCATTGGTATACAATCAGAAAAAGGAAGACCATTCACATTCTAGCCGCGATAACGACGGCGAGCCTCCGAGGATGGAGATGACTGCTCATCTCTCCGGGGTTCCCTTAAGGGAAAACCTACTATCTGTTACTCAATCCATTTATTCCAACGACAAATACGCAGAATGGGACACAAAAGAAACCATCCTTGCGGTAAAGAATGCCCTCGACGAACTTCATAATGTCACTATGATAGAAGCCGATGAGCACGCCTACGAGCGTCTGCGCGTTCTCCGCCCCGATATCGTATTCAATATTGCCGAAGGATTGAACGGCGTGTCTCGCGAAGCGCAGATTCCGGCTATGTTAGAACTGCTGCAGATTCCATACAGCGGATCGGATCCGCTCACGCTTGCAACCTGCCTCGATAAATCGCGGGCAAAAGAAATTTTATCGTATTACGGCATTTCGACTCCGAAGTTTAAAGTCGTACCCGATCATTCAACGTTGCGCGAAATTTCGTTTCCGCTCCCCGCGATGGTCAAACCGCTCCATGAAGGTTCCAGCAAGGGCATCTATAACTCATCCGTAGTTCATACAAAAGAGGAACTACAACGAGAAATATCAAAAATTCTAAAGACTTATCAGCAACCGGCATTAGTAGAAGAATATCTCGAAGGAAGAGAATTCACCGTTGCGATGATGGGTAATAACGACAATCTCCGGGTTCTTCCGATTGTCGAAATTAAGTTTGATTCACTGCCGGCGGGCGTTAACCGCATTTATTCCTACGAAGCCAAATGGATATGGGATCAGATTGATAATCCGTTGGATATTTACGAATGTCCGGCAGCGCTGGACGAATCATTGAAATCAGCTATTGAAAACCTGTGCCGGAAGGCGTATGCCATACTCCGCTGCCGCGATTGGTGCCGGATTGACGTACGGCTCGACAGCGCAGGCATCCCCCATATTATAGAGTTGAACCCGTTGCCGGGAATATTGCCAAACCCCAACGATAATTCATGCTTTCCAAAAGCTGCGCGTACAGCCGGAATGAGCTATAACCAAATGCTTCAATCTGTTCTTGCGCTGGCTGCTCAACGATACGGACTATTAAAAACTCACCCCATCCCACAACCACAATTCAGCGGCGCCTTATGAGAAGAAAATTCTATATTGCAATTATGTACAACGAGCCCGTCACAGCTCCCATCAACCGGAGAAAAGTAATCTCTGAGAAGGGCGTCTTGCAGCAGGGCGGCGAGCCGAAAACGGTTTCTACCGACGTCGACCTTTCCGAGGTGGGCGTGCTGGAAGAGAAGGAAGATATTGCCCGCGCATTGCAAAATCTTGGATACAGAACAACGATATTTAATGTTGACGGCAAGATACCGCGTCTGGTGAATTTTCTTGAAGAGGAACAGCCCGATCTCATTTTCAATCTGTGCGAGAGCGTTGAGAATGAAGCCATCCATGAAATGCACATCGCCGGCATCTACGAGTTGTACGGGATCCCCTACACCGGCTCGAATCCCCTCGCGCTCGGCACGGCGTTGAATAAAACGAGGGTGAAGGAAATTCTCTTGTTCCACGGGTTGCCGACGCCCCGGTTTCAGTTGATTAAAAGCCCCATCAGGATCAACCTTGATGAAAATTTAACGTATCCGTTAATCGTAAAGCCATCGCGGGAAGACGCCAGCATCGGCATTGATAATTCCTCGGTTGTCTATAATATTAACGAGCTGCGCAAACGGGTACGGTACGTTGTGGAACAGTTCGATCAGCCGGCTCTCGTGGAAGAATACATAGACGGGCGGGAACTGAATGTCGCCATTATGGGCAACCGGAAGCCGGAAGTGTTCCCGATTTCGGAAATCGATATGTCCACGCTCCCGAAAGATTATCCGCGCATCATCACGTACAACGCAAAATGGGGGAAAGGAACGCAAGAGTACGAACATACGAAGGGCGTCTGTCCGGCGCTGCTGCCGCAGGAATTGGAAGCGCACATCAAATATCTTGCCTTAGAGGCATACCAGTTGATCGGATGCCGCGATTACGCAAGGGTGGATTTCCGGTTGAGCAAAGATTATCAGCCGTACATCCTGGAAGTCAATCCCAACCCCGATGTATCGGACGAGGCGGGTTTTGCCAGATCGGCGAGAGCAGCCGGATTATCCTTTGATCAATTCGTCGCAAAACTACTCGAATGCGCCCTGGAGCGGACGTACTGACGAACCCGCAATATACAATTCGCAAGCTCCGCGAGGAAGACGTTCCGCGGCTTGAGAACATTCTCCGGCTTACCGGCGTATTCACAGAGGAGGAAATATCCGTCGCGCTTGAATTGATGGATATTTTTCTCCACGATCCCGGCCAGGACGATTACGATATCTATTCGTCTCTTGATGAAAATGGCGAGGCGCAGGGCTACGTATGCATTGGACCGACGCCGATGACCAACGGCACGTACGATCTTTACTGGATTGCCGTCGATCCACGCCGCCATCACAGGGGGATAGGCAAACAGTTGCAGCTTTTCACCGAAGAACTTGTGCGTTCGCGCGGAGGCAGGTTGATTATCGCCGAAACCTCTTCCATGCCGAAGTATGAAAACACAAGAAAGTTTTATCTCTCCCTCAACTACACCGAGGCAGCGCGGATTAAAGATTATTATAAAATTGGCGATGATCTCGTCGTATATGGAAAATATGTCTCACAATTTAAGGAGCACAGTATCTAGTTTATGGAACTCTGGCAAGAAATGCTTCGACAGAGCGTGGATAGCGGAAAAGATTTAGTTGAACGATTTGGATTCGATAAGGAATTAGCAGAACGGCTGAATACACTCTTCCACACGCGCATAAATCCCTATTATCTCAGTCTCATCCGGTATCCTGGCGATCCCATATGGCTTCAATGCATCCCCGACGCGAAAGAATTGATCGAGGATGGCATGCCCGAAGACCCCCTTGCGGAAGATTCGCACAGTCCCGTTCCGAGCATCGTGCACCGGTATCCCGACCGCGTGCTTTTTCTCACAACGAGCCAGTGCTCAATGTACTGCCGCTTTTGCACACGGAAGAGAAAGGTGGGCGATTCCACCAAGATCAATATGAAGTATATTCAGGGGGGTATCGATTACATTGCAGCCCACCCCGAAATACGGGATGTAATCCTCTCCGGCGGCGACCCGCTGATGCTGACGGATTTTCTTTTAGAAAGAATCATCAAAGGATTGCGCGATATACCGCATGTCGAAATCATACGGCTCGGAACCAAGATGCCGTGCGTACTGCCCCAGCGCGTGACGGTGAAACTCTGCCGGATGCTGAAGAAGTACCATCCCATTTACGTGAACACGCATTTCAACCATCCGTGGGAATGCACGCTGGAAGCGAAGCGCGCCTGCGGCATGCTTGCGGACGCCGGCATCCCGGTCGGTAACCAATCGGTGTTGATGAAAGATGTGAACGATAATCCCGACGTGATGTTAGAACTTGTGCGAAAACTCCTCACCATGCGGGTGAAGCCCTACTATTTATACCAGGCGGATATTACCAAAGGCACGAATTATTTCCGCACGCCGGTAAGTAAGGGCTTGGAGATTATGGATAAACTGCGGGGACACACATCCGGACTTGCCATACCCAATTACGTGATCGACGCGCCGGGCGGGGGCGGGAAGATACCGATACTGCCGCAGTACGTCTTAGGCAGAGCGGGCAAGCAAATTATTTTGCGGAATTACAAATATGAAATCTTCACCTATCCCGACATTGAAGAAGATCCTGTCGGCCACCAGCCGCCGGTTGAAAAACCGTACCTGCGGAGAAAGAAACAGGACTCGGTTCCACAGAATAAGGTAGAGGTGGATATAGGGCAGTAACATTCCAACTAATTTTACCGAACCCGCGCATCGGGTGAAGGTAAGATTATTGTTGGAATGATTTCCGCTTTTCTTAAAAAGAACAGCGGAATCACAAAAGAGCGACATCCCGACACGTTTTTTGTGACGGGATGATATTCAATAAATCACATTATCAGTATTAAGGCGAATCTCAGAGTGAATGGGGTTCGCCTTTTTTTGCCCACACCCTGATGGGCGGCATTGGTCAATGCAGGCAGCCGTTTCACCCTCTCCCACAATTTGGGAGAGGGAATTGAATCGTCGTTCTTTTAATGAAAAGTTTCAAAAGTGTTAAGGTGACAGATCATAATAAAGGTATGTTCGTACTTTGGATTGACAATCTCTCAATTCTTTTGTAATTTATGCAATAAAAAAGTAGTGGTTTCCTCCCGATTCCCGCTGAAACTGTGGGTACTAACAAAGCGGGGTATTTATTACGACGATTTAAATGTGTTGATGCAACTGCTGAGAAAGCCGATCATGAATATAGGATTGCTCGGGTGGACATCTGATAACTCTCTGTAATTAATCTTCACAATATCTTAACGGATTCAAATTATGAAAATGATTCAACAAATCCCGACTGTGCTTTTTTGTTGTCTTTTTATGCTAAGTTGTAAGAAAGACGAAACCAATCCCATTCAAACTCCAATGCCAGGAATCATTAAAGGCTTAGTAACAAACACAACTGGAGATAGTTTAATAAGCGGGGCAACGGTTACAACCAATCCACCCACTAGTTCTGTCACAACAGATTCTGGCGGTGCCTACAACATCGATAATGTTTCCCCCGGAATTTACACGGTTACTGCAACAAAAGGCGGCTACCTTCCTGGAAGGGTAACTGTGAATGTTGTTGCTGGCAAGACCACGCCAACAAACGTTCCAATTAATCTCATAATCAATATCTCTATTGCAACTGAAATGATTCTCGTTGAGGGTAGTACTTTCCTTATGGGCAGCCCGAATGGAGTGGGGATCGCCAGCGAACATCCGCAACATAATGTGAGCCTGAATAGTTTCTTTATGGGTAAATATGAAGTGACGCAAAAGCTCTGGAAGGATGTGGTTGTGTGGAAACAATCTCATGGTGGTACAACTCTCAAGCCTTTTCCAAGCACTTTCAATGGGGATAGTTTACTTCCAGTCGAGTCAGTGAGTTGGAATGATTGTTCAATATGGTTGAGTTATCTAAGAGAAATGACGATGAATAGCAAATATCGTTTACCGACCGAAGCCGAATGGGAGTACGCAGCGCGTGGCGGCATAAACTGGTCTGATAACTATACATACAGCGGTAGCAATAATATTGATTCGGTTTCGTGGTATTACAACAACTCAGGCGGCATGACACATGTCGGCGGCGGTAAAGACCCCAATCAGCTTGGTATTTATGACATGTCCGGGAATGTATGGGAGTGGTGCGCAGATTGGTCCGATGCAAACTACTACAGTTATAGCCCAGCAACTAATCCACAAGGGCCTATTTCAGGCGCTTTCCGCGTTACTCGTGGCGGCTCGTGGGGTAGCCACGTCGATCCTCTCATGTACTGTCGAGTAGGGCTGCGTGGCAGCAGCTTGCCAAATGATGCTATAACAGATGTCGGCTTTCGTTTGGTTGAAGACTTGTAGCATTTTGCCTTTAATACATTTACTTAAGGTTTGATCGATGAAGGGTCTTTTCCAATTTCGTTTCTGATTTTATTAACTATATTTCGCAGCTCATCTGGTGTAAGTGAATAGTTCCTATCGCGATGAATCATCCGGTGACAATTCGAACAAAGTACAGTCATATCCTTTTTAGGATTTACGACATGCTCTTTCTTTTTTAATGAAAGGGGTATAAGATGGTGTACCTCAATAAAATTTTTTCCAAATTTGCCATACTTTTCACTGAAATTAAACCCGCAAACTTTACAGATCAATCCATGAATTTTGATAGCCTGTGTTCGAAGCTTAGGATCACGCTCGTATTTATTTACCAGATGTTTGCCGTCTCCACCTTCAGTTCCATTATTTGATTCTTCCTCTTTCCGCCCTTCTTCTACCATCCCAGCAATATCTTCGATAACAATTTTGTATAATTCTTGGTCGATCTTGTCGTCATCATGTAAATATTGTTTTTTCGGAATATAAATGCCGCCTGATTTCGTTTCCCCAAATGTTTTATCGCTAATTTTTTTATTTAGCGAAATGGCAAACTGTTCTAGTCTCAGCCTTAGCTCTTGGAATCGATCATCATCGGGATTAAGTTTATCAAAATATTTAGATAAAACTTCTTGTGTATCAGTCCCGGTGATACCATGACCATTATAGCTTTCCAAAGTTGTCCATTTATAACCGATGAATTTACTTGGAGCAAATAGATCTTCTTCCGGCAAATAGTACCAGTTAGAAAAGTGGCAGAACACCCTTAATGGTTCCGTGTGAGTTTTTGTAACGATTTTGTTAAATGCAAGGATATTTTCGACAATATCTAGCCAGTTGGATATAAGAGTTTTCATTTTTCTCTAAAAGTAATTCGTTGTGTGAATTCAAAAGGCAATTTTGTCAATATACTATTTCTTTAGAATCTATTCAATTGAGTCATAACCCTACATAAGCGGCAATCTATCTTGCTTCACCCTCCCAATTTTCTTACCTTCGATGTGAAAGTATGTGGAGCGGGTAGGGGCGTTCTATTGGATGTGCATTGATTATTATTCACCATGCCATTATTATTTAACGATCAAAAAAATAATCCATAATCCACTTGAACGCCCCCGTAGTTACCGTTGCATTCAATCATTCGTATGGGAATTTGGGCGTTCTGTCTTATTCTCGAAGAGAACGCTTTCGATTAAGTTACATTCAAATATCGGTTTTCATATTTCGACAAATCGATACCCCCCCCAAATTCTATTTTGACCAACACCCTGATATGATTCATCGAATAGAGCAAGCAGCCGTTTCTCCCTCTCCCGGTGGTCCCGGGCTGACCGGTCGGGAACGGGAGAGGGCAATGATATGTTGACGTTACATGATGAGCAATTTGGGGTTGAGGTCATATCGTATGTTTCATCACTCCGAAAAGTTTACTAACGTCTTTAACTGCAATTCAAATAATTATAACTTAGGGAATTCAAAATGACGAAATATGCATTGATCTTCGGCTTGTCCGTGCTCGCATACTCCACTGCTTCCATAAACACAGTGTCAGCACAGATCAAACAAGGCCATCCAAAGGTGCTCGATACAACCGATCCCGAATATCGACATTCTGTATCCCGATCGCCGGAGAAAGTAATAGAATTCGTCAAAAATTTTGCAATTCCCGATTCAACAGAAGCGATTCGGAAGGAGGTTGAATCCACGCCGGCGCATCCGGATACCTACGGCGCGTTGCACGATCCTCTCCCCGCCGTGCAGTTCGATGAATTTCTTCTTGATCATAATATGAGCATCGCTTCCGACGGCAAGTATTATTATACAATCAACGGGGGGAATGCAGCCTGGGGCAGGATTAAGCGCTATACGCTCGCAGGTAAGTTCGTCGATTCAGTCAACGTTGGCATTGATGGGCGAAGCATCATGTATAATAAAGCCGATGGCTGTCTCTATGTCGGAGGGTGGAACGGCAATTTATACCGGATGGCGTATAAAGATCGGAGCGCTGAATTGGTTCACGGCAATTTATTTGATTATAGCGAAGCAAGTCCGGCAATGAGCGAGGACGGGAATTACATTTATGGATTCTATGCCGGGACGCTCAAAAAGTATTCAATCGCTGATGGGAGCGTTGTTGAAACTTTAACGGGGCTGCGCTGCGGTACCGGGAATTTCGGCGGTGATGGCGCCGTTGCGGTTGATAAAGATTACATCTTTACGTGGGATGCAGCTACGCAGACAGTTTTTGTTTATACTCTTCAGGGCGTTTCTGTGCGCTCCTTCAAATTAGGCGCGGGGGATAACGGGATGTCTCTTTCCTTCGTCAACGGACGGTTGTTCGTTTCCCGCGACGGTAATTATGGAATGGGAACATGGTACGGATATGACATTCGTTCATTTGTCCCGGCAGGAAAGCATGCAACTAGGAAACCGCTGCCGTCGTCGAAGCCCGGATGCTGATGCGGTTTCTGTTCCGGAAGTCGTACTTGCTTTAATGCCTCTGAGAAAAGGCGTGGTCAAGGAAGCAATCCGTTCAGTCAGCCCACACCCTGATAGACACCCTTGAGTTAAACACGCAGCCGTTCCGCCCTCTCCCACAATTTGGGAGAGGGAATTCATCACAACGGCGTAGTAGCCGACCCACCTGACCGTACGGGCTGGTCACCTGATCGATGAAATTTATATAACCCCCTGACCTCCTTTGACCCGCCAGAAGGAGCTTGTCGGACTGGCAATGAGGTATATATGTTCTTGTCAAATATTATTCTTAATTTAAAATATCTCACCCACTCGAAAAAATGATGTACGATGCCTCCGGCATCGGGAAAATATCTAAATCAATAACCTATAAACGTTTTATCCCTCCGGGATAAGAAAAGAAGTACGAGATGCCGAAGGCATCGAACGTCTATAGTAAAGCGTGCCAATTAATCTACACGACCCCTAGCAGGTTGTTGAAAAATGTGGGTTTCGTGAATAAATATTCATTGTAAAGATTTATTTTAGTGGAATTGACTGATCGCGAAGGATGACCAGTTTTGATTTTGTTTCGTTTGAACCCCCACCAAACACTTCGAGCAATTGTTTG
>JBIOHP010000014.1:0-95329 GCA_044449065.1 Bacteroidota bacterium | reverse complement strand
ATTCATGGCGGCGGTATTTTTCGTGTTTCGCCCGATCAAACTGTTTGACCATCTGCGCTATTATGGCGCATACGATCTTCGCCATGATAGACTTAATTATTGTCAAAAACGTCTCGTCTTAAGTTGACGCCTATGCGATTTGTCGGGATTGTTGTACAAGGTTATCTTAAGAACAACCGTGGTAGCCAGTGATACTACAGGAAACGGAAAATATTTTGTTTCACCGATCTTGCGTCGTCCCCCTTCAAAGGGGGACGCGATGTGTTTTTTGCATCGCCGGGGTTATGTTGCTCAATACAAGAACATCGGTTTACCCAAAAGATGGACAACTTTGGGACGGTATTGCTTTACATCATATAGCTCTTCCACGTCGACGCGTTTCTTCCCGTCGGAAATAATATTGACCGATACGGTGGTATATTTCCCATCGCGTAATGCAACCATCCTGCCGGTTTGATTCTTGAGAAGGAGATCCGTCGCGAGATGCCCGTAGCTGATGGAAACCATCAGATCGAGCGCGTCGGGAGCGCCGCTCCGCATAAGATACGCGAGCGGTTGATAAACGGTTCGGGCGTCTGAACGTTTTTCAATTTCACGGCTTACATAATTACCGACTCCCCCAAGTTTCTTATGGCCGTATGCGTCCGCTTCGCCGCTGAGCATCATATCGCCGCCGATAGGTTTCGCCCCTTCGGAAATTGTCATGATCGCATAGTGGCTCGGATTGGCGCGGCGGTCTTCGCTGAGCAGATCGACTAACTTTTGCGTATCGAATTCAACTTCAGAAATAATCGCCCGATCCACGCCGGCGAGATATGCGGAGATGAGGGATGTTTCACCGGAATATCTTCCGAATAATTCAACGACGGCGATCCGTTCGTGAGAACCGGTTACCGTCCTGAGTGAATGAATAAACTCGACGCTCCTCGTAACAGCCGTAGAAAACCCCAGGCAATAATCGGTGCCGTAGACGTCGTTATCCATCGTTTTCGGGATAGCGATAATAGGGACGCCTTCACGGTGCAAGCGGACGGCGTAACTGAGCGTGTCATCGCCGCCGATAGCAATCAACGCGTCGAGTTTGAGATAATCGATTACCTTCATCACGTGGGGGGTGCAATCGATTGTTTTTTCATTTTCCGGAGCACTATAAGCTCCTTTAAGGAAAGAGGGCAAATCCTTTTCCTTCACTTTGCCCGGATTGGTGCGGGAGGTGTGCAAATGAGTTCCACCGGTTCTATCGATGGTGCGCGTGTTCACTTTGGTTAACGGCTCAATATGCTCATGATGTGTGGAGGGATCATCGGGATTAAAGTTGAGCAATCCGCCCCAACCCCGGCGAATGCCAATCATTTGGTTACCTTCTTCCGTTGCTCTGTACACCGCCGCTTTAATACAAGGGTTTAATCCGGGGACATCGCCCCCGCCTGTTAATATTCCAATTTTCATAGATAGTTCGCTTTCATTGTCAGTGTTTATTCTATAAATAGTATTTCTGCTTCGGGGTCGTCTAAAAAGAACTTATCTTTCCTTGGTGAGTCATGCTGAACTTGTTTCAGCATCTAATTCAACCAATTTTTGGATCCTGAATCAAGTTCAGGATGACTAATTCATTCTTTTTAGACGACCCCTAAATCTATACGCTTCTTTAATAGATGTGTATAATCTACAAAATATATTAAAAATATGGGAGAGTTAAAAAGCGAAGATAAAGAAGTATTGTCTAGGTGATGAATGGTTTGACAGTGCAGCAGCTTGTCGGAAGACAGGCGAAATAATGATGTTTGATACGCCGATCAGGTGACCAGTGGGCAGGACGGGTCGTCTATTACACCAATTGATTTTTCACATAGCCCTCTGTGAACGCGGAGAAACTTTTTTTGGAAGCCCAGAAAAAGAAAAGGCGGCTATTATAGAGCCGCCTTGTAGAGAGATAAAGAATGCTTAATTTGAAGATTTTCGAGTATTTGCTTCAATATCAAGTAAAAGATTGACAACGCCGCCGATGCAATAGATCATAATGATCGGTACGATCGATGCAATTAATGCGCCACCGTATCCGGCGATGACATCACGGAAATTGGGAATATGAAGTCCATTACTAAAATATTCCACAAAAAAGAACAGGCAATTGATTAGCCATAAAACGCCTCCGAGAATCCCTAAACGTTGACAGATATATGCTGCATTTCTGAGCCCTTTATGATAATCCATCATAAACTCCATCCTTAAATTGTTCTTGATAAACGGTGAATTGTAAAAACTAACTGGCATAAGGTAATTGTTCCGTGATTAATTGTCAAATGGAGCTTGACGTATATCAATCATTTTTTGCGGAAATGCTGAAATTGATCTAAAAATGGCACATTCGCTTTAAAAATATTTTGAAAATCTCTATGAAAACTCATATTCCTCAGCAGGGATTTAAAACCGATTATATTGTCATTTCCAGGAATCAATTTTCCTCGGTTCTTCTATGTTAAGTGCATGAACCAATGAATATTTTCGACGAATTTTACTAATGGGCGCAGTCGCACCGAGTTGCACTCATCTCAATCGAATATAAAATTGCTTTTCAACGAATTTTCAGCTAATATCTTTAGGACTTTGTTCATCTATATGAAAGAAAACCACATCTATATTCTCCTCCTTGGCGCCGTAATGCTTTGGTGCGGATTGATTGTAGGCGCCCCGATTTTAGCGTCATCTGGTACACACCAGGTATTATCGAAGGAAGTGTATGGGTTCTACGGTAAGGTGTGTCATCAATTGGATGATCGTTCTCTGCATCTGGACGGAGAGAAGTTCGCAGTTTGCGCCCGCTGTACGTCAGTTTATTTTAGTTTTCTCGGTCTCCTGATCGTTTATCCGTTTCTTCCCAAATTTAATTCCGGCAATGGAAGACGGTGGATATTCGTCTCGTTATTACCCATGCTCCTCGATGTCGGTCTTGATTTTGCCGGAATCCACGAGAGTACAATTTTTACACGGCTGATCACCGGCGCTTTATTTGGTATGACCATCGCGTACCTGTTGCTTCCGGATCTTCTCAGCGGATTATCCGGTCTATTCACCCTAAAGAAAAAAAAGATACTATCTGAATTATGATTCGAAAACCAGGCAAAGAAATCCCTGCGCTCTATGGCGGCATAATAATCGCCCTCATCACAAACACACCGGGTCTGAACGTCCTCAATTACTGTCTTTGCTGCGGTGGTATTATGTTAGGCGGGTTTTTAGCGGTTTTATTCTATAAGAATGATTTCACTCCTGAAACTCCCCCCATGGTTTCGAATGACTGTCTCATCGTCGGCGGACTTGCGGGGATGGTAGGCGCTTGCATAGGCACCGTGCTCTGGTCGATTATCCTGGCTATTTTTGGAAACTATATGGTGGAGTTTTTGCACCGCTGGTTAAGCCAGATGGGTTCGCAGGGTGTGCCCCAATATTATATTGATTTATTGGAGCAGGCGCGTTCCATGCGGCTTACCATTTTTGGTTTTTTCCTCGAGTTATTGAAAAATGTGATTATCGATATCATCTTCGGCGGATTGGGCGGCTTGATCGGGTATCAACTCTTTAAACCCCGGTATCCCTATTATCCTCCGCCACCGCAGCAACCGCCCCCGATGGCGTAACCGCCTTGTGCGCGGATGAGAATCTTGCAACCATTACACCGCAGGTTAGCTAACCTCTTTTGCCTCGCGGTCGCGTGGTACTGTTTCCTTCCATCTCTTAACGGGCAAGAACAACCCGCGCCCGGATTTGAAATCCTCTCGCACAACGCTTCGATCCAAATTTATCCGCAGCAAAACACAATAGTCTGCGTCGATACGATCTCCATCCGCCGGTTGGTTGAGAAAGAGACGAAAGTATCGTTAAGTCTTTTCCATATCTTCGAAATAAACTATCTCCTCTTTAATGGTAAGCAGCGCGACTTCAAGCGCGGAGATGATTTCATCCTTGTTGAAAATCTCCCGCTGGATTCAGTGATGGAACTTGTAGTTTCCTATTCCGGCGAGCTATCATTCCGATCGGAGTTATGCCGGATAACGGCAGACCATGCGGTTCTGCGCGAAGAAATAATTTTGCCCCACACCAATGAATATCTAACCTCTACACGATTATCTGTCACGGTGCCGAAAGATTGGGAAGCGACGACGGTAGGAAAGTTAGCAGCGAGGATCGCCGTAAATGATTCTACCACGTTCGTTTGGGAATCGAACGATATTAATAAGGAAATCGGTTGGATCTGCGCCGGGATTTATAAAACCCGGCAAAGCGCAGATGGATCTCATCTCAGCATTCATCTGTTCAGGGATGACTCAACAACCGCTGCTGATGATATACTCTCCCTTGTAAAAAGGGTCCTTGGGTTTTACAGCGCGAAGTTCACTCCATACCGCTATCCCAAGCTTGATATCGTTGAAGTGGATGATTGGGTTGCCGGAAAAAATGTCCTCGCTGTTGCCGCTCCATCCTTCATCATGGTCAAGAAAATTGCATTTGAAACTCATGATAAATTTATCCAGGCGTCGTCGATTTTACCGCACGAGATCGCGCATCAATGGTGGCCCCTCACGGTATTCATCGGCGATGAAGACGTCGCGTTGCTTGCGGAGGGCATGTGCGAATATTCCGCGCGGTTATATGATGAGGGAAATCATATCATGAGCATCCGCGATTCGCTGGATTACCATCCGCTGCTCAGACCGCTTATTCTGAAGGTTATCCAGGGAGAGGATATCCCCCTCCACCAGAAAACCGATCTTCGCGCTGCCGTGACTCTTTATCTCAAAGCTATGTATGTGCATAATATGCTCAGGGCGTATATCGGCGACAGCGTATTTTCGCGGTTGTACCATGAATATGCTGTTCGATTTGGTTTGAAAATAACGACCTCGGATGATTTCCGGCTTCTCGCTGAAGAACTATCGGGGAAAAAACTCGGCTGGTTTTTCGATCAATGGGTTGCAAAAAAAGGAGTTCCTCATTTGAAAATATATAACGCTCATAGGAAACTGGATAGCGCGGGTTGGGTAACCCGCGGAAGGGTGCGGCTGGTTGGCTATGACCGCTTTTCGACATTCGTCGATGTGGGAGTAAAGACCGAAGCAGGTGTGACGACCTGCCGTGTCTGGCTTGGGGCTTCAAACACCGAATCGGGCGTTGACTCCGCTGCCGCCGGAGAATATCGGAACGACGTTCCTTTTGAAATTCGGACGTCCGGAAAACCTCTCCGGGCGATCCTCGATCCGAACGGCGATGTCCTTAAAATGAAGAAGATACCACCTCGCTTAAGCGACCTTCGCGATCCGGGAGAGGGCGTCATGATCATCGGCACGAAAGAACACGCGGATTATCTTTCCAAACTCGCCAGGTTCGATTCATCCGCGATGGACGGGAGTGGTTGGACGTTATCCATCAAATGCGATACGGAAGCGACGCTGAAAGATTTCCAACAAAATCACGTTTTCCTCTACGGCACGGCGGCGGAGAACAGCAAAGTTGCGGAGATGCTTGATAAGTTTCCTTTGCAATTCCGGAATGATTCAGTCGTTGTGAATAAGGAAGCGATCTACGATACGTCTCTCACACTCGTCCAGATGATCGATAATCCATTTCAGAACAACGGTTCGTTGTGCTGGATCGCGCCGTTGAGCGATAAGGCAAAACCCGAGCTTCTTCCGTACGACGCGTCATGGTTATTGCTACGGGGCAAGGAAGAAATTTCCTCAGGCACGTGGGATGTGAATGATGAAGATTTGTCGGTGGAGATTAAAAATTGAGGGGTACGGGGGGAGTGTTCCGGGGAATTACTCACCGTTTCAACTTAATCCGGAACGTCGTGCCTTTTCCGGGTTTGCTTTCCTTCACAAATAACTTTCCTTTGTGGTATTGTTCTATGATGCGTTTGGAGAGACTCAGTCCCAATCCCCATCCGCGCTGCTTGGTGCTGTAGCCGGGGCGGAAGATATCCTGTTTCGACCTCATATCGATGCCCTTGCCGGTATCTTTAACGTCGATAATCACCGAATTGCCGTCGAGCATGATGAAAAACATAATGCTTCCGTTCCCCTCAATCGCATCGAGCGCGTTTTTTATAAGATTTTCAATCACCCATTCAAATAATTCCCGGTTAATGGAAACAGGTATTTGATTCCCGGATTCCTTTGGTTCTGCGATGGAAATCAAGACATGTTTTCCCTGGCTGACGGATGGAAGCCGTTTTTTATAGTACGCGATGACGCTGTCAATGATCGTTACAATATCTTCCGTTTTTAAATTTGTTTTTGATCCGATTTTGGAAAATCTGTCGGTCACTTTTTGGAGCCGCCGCAGGTCGTTTTCCATATCGGTAATTGTTTCGAGTTGTTTCGGATTTTCTTCGGAATGAGCTTTCAGGACGTCAACCCATGCCCATAAACTTGAGAGCGGCGTCCCAAGCTGATGCGCAGTTTCTTTTGCCATCCCCACCCAGATATTGCTTTGTTCGTTGCGTTTGATATAACTGAAACCGAAATACGCGATGAGTATAAACAACCCGCCCACGCCGATTTCATAATACGGAAGATAACGGAGGTTTCTAATGAGTTCGGATTCGCCGTAATGGACGTAATTCAACACGGCGCCGGTTTTAGTGACGACTTTAATTGGTGTATTGCGTGTGTCCATTTCCTCAATGTGACTTTTCAGCAGCGCCCGTATCTTGTCTGGAGAGAGTGTAGAGTCATAGGTTATATTTCGTGTTGCAGAATGATATGGCTGGACCGGCTCATTGTTACCGTCGGTCAAGACCATCGGAAAATCAATTTGCCGGACGAGCTGATCGAAGATAAAACTATAATCGGTTTGCTCGGGGGGACTGTTGGCGATGAACTCGAGTGATTTTGCGTAAACGGCGGCTACGTCGTGCTCTTTTTGGAGAAGTTGTTTAACAAGTTGTTCGGTGTAGACGAGCGTCCCCAGCACGATTATGACCGCTGCAACCAGCAAAGAAAGTTTTATATTTGCCGAGCGGAATGTTCGCATGGGTGTTCAGGAGAGTTTTATTGTTTGATCTCTGCGAGCTCCCACGGATATCATTTTAATGTCCGCGCCGCTTAATGCTGCAATAGTTTCCACATATCTTCTCGCATTTGCGGGTAGTGAGGAATAGGAAGTAATTTTGGATATCGAACTTTTCCATCCCTCAAGAACCTCGTACACCGGCTTCACCGATTCCAACTTGCGGCAATCGGTGGGAAACGCGTGAGTGACTTTTCCGGCAATTTCATACCCGACGCATACTTTTATCGAATCGAATTCGTCCAGCACGTCCAATTTGGTGATCGCGATCGATTTAATACCGTTGATCATTACCGAATATTTCATGGCGACAACATCGAACCAGCCGCAGCGTCGCGGTCTTCCGGTTGTCGCTCCGAATTCATGCCCGATTTTTCGAAGCTTCTCGCCCGTTTCATCGTTCAATTCTGTCGGGAACGGACCGTTGCCCACGCGCGTGGAATACGCCTTCACGATGCCGAGAACCGATTCCACCATTGTGGGGGGGATTCCAAGTCCGGTGCACGCTCCGCCGCTTGTCGGGTTGGACGAGGTCACATACGGGTATGTGCCGTGATCCATATCGAGCAAAGCGCCTTGTGCGCCTTCGGCTAATATGCGCTTATTGTTTTTTAACGCGGTATTTAAATAGAGAGCTGTATCGGTTACATACTCGTCAATTTTTTTATCAAACGCTTCGTACTCGCAAACGATCTGATCGATATCGAGCTCTGCTTTTTCGTAAATCTTCCTAAGGATTTGATTTTTTTCTTCGATGTTCTGCCTGAGTTTTTTAACGAAGACGTCCCTGTTCAAGAGGTCGGCTATTCTGATTCCCACGCGCTGCGCTTTATCGATATACGCGGGTCCTATGCCTCTGCCGGTTGTGCCGATTTTTTCCCCGGTCGCCTCGCGCACGGAATCGAGCATTTTATGGTACGGCATAATCAGGTGGGCATTGTGGCTGATGAGCAATCTGCCCGCAAATTCTATCTTGAGGGTATGAAGCTGTTGAATTTCATCCAGCAATGCGATGGGATCGATGACGACGCCGTTCCCGATGACGCAGGTGACGTTTGGATGAAAAATTCCGGAGGGAATGAGATGGAGGACGTATTGCGTGTCGCCGATGATGACCGTGTGACCGGCGTTGGCGCCGCCCTGGTACCGTGCGACAATATCGACCGATTCGCTGAGATGATCGACAATCTTCCCTTTTCCTTCATCGCCCCACTGGGCGCCGACAATAATCTGAACTGGCATACGCGTCTATTCAAAGAAAAGCTCCGGCATATGATACGCCGGAGCCGGTTAGTGCAATCTCGTTACGGGTAGTTATTTCGCAAAACTCTCGACCGCTTTTTTAACGGACGGGTATAGCTCGAAGACGGTGGTCAGTTTCGTGATCACAAGTAAATTTTCAATTTTACTCGAGGGAGCTGCGATCTTCAATTCTCCGCCTGCGTTCTTCATGGTGGTCAGCGCGCCGATCAACATGCCGAGTCCCGAACTGTTCATGCTCTGGACGCCGGAAAGATCGAGGACGACTTTTTTCTTCTTTTTCGCAACGAGTTTGTGCAGTTCGTCATTCAACGCGGAAGCGTCTGGTCCGCCCATGACGCTGCCGTTGAGCGAAAGGACGACTATGGCGTCAACTTCTTTGGCTGACAGTTTCATATTTCACTTTATGTGTTTCAGAAGCGACGGTTGCTTTCCGAGAAGCGAGGCGGTTTGTGTAATCAAGGACGATTGCGCTGGCGATATAGATCGATGAATATGTTCCAGTGGTTATCCCGATGCTTAATGCGAACGCAAAACCCCTGTTCACTTCTCCGCCGAAGAAAAACAGGATTAACGTGATGATGAGAACTGTCGAAGATGTGATCATCGTTCGGCTCAGGGTTTCATTCAAGCTTTTGTTGATCAATTCAAACAATCCCATTGTGCGGTAGAGTTTCTGATTTTCACGGATACGGTCAAAGATAACCACGGTGTCGTTCATCGAGAGACCGACGACCGTCAGAAACGCCGCAATCATATTCTGATCGATTTCAAAATTTGTGAACGGAGTCAACCCGTCGAGTATAGAAAGAAACCCGATTACGACGAGCACGTCGTGGAAGAGAGCTACAAGAGCGCCAACCCCGTAAATAAACTTGAACCGGAACGCCACGTAGAGCGACATCGCGATGAGAGACGAGAGAACCGCATAGAGAGCGTTGGTGCGGAGCTCGGCGCCTACTTTAGGACCGATTTTTTGTTCGGATAATACCTTGGGATTCATATCGGGGAATGTTTGCTGGAGCGCCGCTTTAATCCTGTCGCCAACGGTAGTCCCCTCGCCTTGAGCAAGCGTTCTGACGAGAATCTGGTTGTTGCCGCCATACTCCTTGATTTCCGATTTGGGAAATCCGGCGTTATCCATCATCGAACGGATGCTGCCGACGTCGGCAGGTTTGGAAAATTGCACCACGATCTCTGTTCCACCGAGGAAATCGATCCCGAAGTGGAAACCCTTCAGGGCGAGCGAAATCAAGCCGAAGGCAATGACGCTGATGGAAATCGTGTACCACAATTTCCGTTTGCTCATGAAATCAATATGTGTCTTCTTGAAAAATCTCATTTAAAAAATCTCCATCGTAATAAGTATTAACCGAAACTCACTGTTTTTCCGCGTTCGAGCATCATCTCAATGATGACACGGCTTACCACCACTGCGCTGAATACGCTTGCTACAATGCCGATCATCAGCGTGAGGGCAAACCCTTGAACAGGACCGGTTCCGAATTGAAAAAGGATAACGCCCGTGATAAACGCGGTAAAGTTTGCGTCAAAGATTGCCGTAAATGCCCTAGTGTATCCGGCGTCGATTGCGGCGTAGAGCGTTTTCCCCGTAACAGATTCTTCGCGGATGCGTTCGAAGATAAGAACGTTGGCGTCCACCGCCACGGCGACGGTGAGAATAATTCCGGCTAATCCAGGCAGCGTGAGCGTGCCCTGGAAGGCAGCCAGCACCCCGAGCACAAACAGAATGTTCAGGAATAAGGCAATGTCAGCCATTGTGCCGCCGGTGCTGTAATACATCACCATGAAAACGACCGTCAACGCAAGAGCCATCAAAGCGGACCACACGCCCTGTCTAATAGAGTCTTCGCCGAGGGATGGTCCTACGCTTGCCTGTTGCACAATTTCAACGGGAGCAGGGAGAGCGCCGGCTTTGAGGACGATCTCCAGCAAACGGGCTTCCTCAATACTCGACATGCCCGTTATTTGTGATTGTCCGTTCGGAATTTTGTTTTGAACCGTTGGCGCGGAGAAGCATGCCCCGTCCATGATAATTGCGATGCGTTTTTTGATGTTTTGTCCGGTGATGCGCGACCACTCGCGCGCTCCCTCGCTGTTCATCGTCATGTTGACTACAGGGGAGTTATACTGGGGATCGATAGTGGAACGGGCATCGGTAATAACGCCGCCGGTTAACTCCGGAATTTTCTTTACAGCAAAGAGCGTGTAAAATGTTTTCCCTTCTATAACGCCGTAGGGTTTTGCCGACCAGCAAAAGCCCATATCGGATGGGATAAGCCGCTTGATATCCGGTTGTTCCAGGATGCGCAATACCTTAGCGCGATCTTCGTCTGCGGTAAATAATTCGCCGGTCCAGCCCTGACCCTGCTGCTGGTTGGGCCATGCGAGGGCGAGGAAGGGATGCTCTTTCTTCGCTCGTTCACGGTCGCTGAGTTTCTCGTTCGCTTTACGTTCGGCGGCTGTATCGATTTTTCCTGTGGAATCCTTCTTGGATTTCGCTGCGATAAGCGCTTTGATTGATTCCCTTTCTGCCGGATTTGTCAGCAGAGAATCTTCAATCGGTTTGCCCGCCAGCATTTTATCGATAGATTCATAGACTTTCGACGCAATTTCAGGATCGATGAGCAATTTAAATTCGAGGAGCGCGACGCCCTGGAGCAATTGTCGCACTTCGGCTTCTTTGCTTACGCCCGGAAGCTCAACAATAATTCTGCGGGCGCCCTGTTTCTGGATGGATGGCTCCGATACGCCGTACTGATCGACGCGGTTGCGGACAATTTCCTTCGCGCGGTCGACTGCGTTGGTTGTTTCATCGCGCAATTTCTTCACGATATCGGCGTCGTTGTCGCGGATGGTGTAATAATACCGGCTCATCCGTATCCCTTTTGCCAGGAATTGCTTCGCGAGCAGATCAATAACGTCGGCTTCCGGATCTTTTGCTGATTCGTTCTTTACTTCCTGGAAAAGAGTATTGAAATTATCGTCCTTATTTTTTGCCAGGTCCTCGATGAGCGTGAGGGTGTTCACTTCAAGGACAACGCGCATACCGCCCTGGAGATCGAGTCCTAACTTGATCCGCTTCGATTTTGCGTCGCGCATTTCGGTTTGATGTTGATCGAAATACTTAGCGCTGTCGTCGCCCTTCAGTTTACGGAATGCCTGCGTCAGGCGATAATCGTTATACGTAGGGTACAGAAAATACAGGGAGAGACCCAGGCATGCGAGGATGAAAACTATTTTACCGCGATTCTTCTTCACGAGAGGTTAAAAACTCCTAAATCTGTTAAATTTATTGAAAATATAGAGAATTATCGGATGAACATAGGCATAAAATATACCGCAATTTTGGATGAAAGTCAATGAAATTACAGGCGTTATTACAAAGAAGAAGGAAATGGCTCCCGTAGTTATTTCAACTGCCGTTTGAGAGCCGGGTCTCATTACGGGTTTATAATTTGCTCGGGCAGGTTGTTGCTTCGTTAGTGGAGGGTGTAAAACCGGTCGGTTACCAATCCGAGTTGTGGAACCCAAGCGTCGTTGCCTCCAGCGTCTACTTCTACCGCCTCGATGCAACGAGCGTTAGCGATCCAACAAAGCATTTCAGCCAGACAAGGAAGATGATATTGATAAAATGAAATTACGTTTACGTTGCGCACTTGCCCGCCCCCTCGATAAAAAACATCGAGACCCCGCCCTCACAGGTGGGGTACGGTCGTCCAAAGGCATTGTGCACGCTGCAACTTTTTCTAACTTTTACCAGGAACAGTGTTACCCCTGGCCGACCCGCAGGACGGGTTGTCTCATTAAGATAGGTAAAGCTGAGATGGGGGACGTTCCCCGCCCTGCCCGTCCGGTCAGGCGGGCTGCGAGGGCGGGGAAGACCCGCCACACGGCGGGTCAGGGGCGGGTGGAGTACGATCATCGACATGCATCATGCACGCTATAACTTATTCTGTCGGGGGTGGGCGGTAGCACAGGGTAAACGTTTTATGTAGTATTTTTCAACCGAGCAGGCGCTCGGTTATACAAACGACCACCCCCACGCCCCCTCGTTGAAAATTGAGGGGGAACGTACTCGACACGCATCATGCGCGCTGCAACGTTGTCTTCCTTGAATCAACGGAGTAGTATGAAATGTCCAATGTCGAAAATGTTGTTTTGGGCATCAGAATCAATGCCCCCCGGAATAATTGCGTCGCATAGATCAAGAACAAACACTGTTTGATCCCGTCTCGTCAAGTCTCTTGTTGACGAGACGAGAATAGACCACCCCTTCATCCCCTCCTTCAAAAAAAGGAGGGGAAACGCCAAAGGCGAGGGGTGGTCTTCAGGCATTGATTCTGGAGCCTTGAGTTTTTCTTTGTTTCTTTCATTTTGCCTCAACCCGCCCGAACCGCATTGGCGGGCGGGGGCAAAAGAAAGAAAAACAGAAAATAGATGGAAAGGTGGAAGGTGTATATCCGCATTAGCGACGTTCGACACCTTTGGCGTCGCTCGGAGTGATTGGCGATCCTTGCTATTAACGTTGGATGCCTTCGGCATCATACGGCTCTTGCATCTCATACGATTCCTTCCGTATATTGATAAAATCAAATTTGATTGATTCAATCATCATTATATTGTGATTCTTCTCGTTAATTATTCATAAAGCTGTTATCTCTATTGCGCAAGCGTTGTGTTTTTGTATTATTAATTTTTATTTTCCCCGGAATTCTCCGTTCCGGGAATAATACTTCATCCCGTTATCCCAAATGGGAAGTGCGGGCAGTTTGGCTTGCCACCGTAGCCGGTCTTGATTGGCCCTCTTCTCATAACCCCGATGAACAAAAAAAATCGCTGAGCGATATTGTTGAACGGCTTTCCAACGCGCATTATAACACGATATATTTCCAGGTGAGGGGAAGGGGCGACGCAATGTACCACTCAAGTTACGAACCCTGGTCTCAACAGTTAACTGGTACAATCGGAAAAGACCCGGGGTGGGATCCATTGGAATTTATCGTGCGTGAAGCCCATGCGCACAACATGGAAGTTCATGCCTGGTTCAATACGTTTCTTGTGAAGAACGGCAATGGCAGCGGTTCACTCAATGTCGCGAACATACATCCTGAATGGGTTCATTCGGTGGGGGGAGAAACATGGCTCGATCCCGGAATTCCCGCAGCCCGCCAGTATACTCTGAAGGTCGCGCTTGAGATCGTTCGCGACTATGATATCGATGGTTTTCATTTCGATTTTATGCGTTATCCGGAGAAAGGATTTTCCGACGACGCGATTTACCGCAGGTATGGAAACAGAAATATTTCCAAAAGCGATTGGCGCAGGAAAAACATCAATACGTTCATCGCTGCATTTTATGATTCTGCTACCTCAATCAAACCGCGGCTGAAAGTTGGCTCGGCGCCCATCGGTATTTATCAGAATACCGCCGGCGTTAATGGCTTGCAATCATATACCAACCTCTACCAGGACTCGCGCGAATGGCTGAGACAGGGCTGGCAGGATTATATCGTTCCCCAGGTGTACTGGGCGCTGGGCAGATCGGGGGGGCATCCCGATTTTGCTTTAGTGGCAAAAGATTGGTCGGCGAACACATTCGGCAGGCAGGTGTACCTTGGCGTGGGAGTCTATAAGCCCGATGTTGCAGTTCAGGTTCCTTCGATTATCGATACTACACGCTCAATGGGATTTTATGGCAATGCTTATTTCCGGTACGAACACATCAATAAATCCCTTGCCGTCGGGGGAAGGTATGACTATGCATCGTTTATTCCTCCAATGCCGTGGAAAGATTCCATCCCGCCAAATTCTCCACGGCGTCTTCACGTCCAGGCATTTGCTGGAAATTATTTCAACCTGAAATGGAACACTCCCGCTCCTTCCAAAGATGGCGACGCTGTAAAACAGTATAATATTTATCGTTCGACAGAGCCGAACGTTGATATCAATGACATTCAGAATTTCATAAAATGTATTGACGGAACGGTGGAAAGTTATACGGATACCATTTCTCGTGCCGAATCAGCGAGGTATGTATACGCGGTGACGGCGATGGATTCCGGAAACAACGAAAGTCTGCCGTCTCGTGAAGAAAGGGTTATGATCCCGGAGGTCGCACAGCTTTCCAAGCAATTCTCCAACCGTTTCAAGCTGGAAGATTGCTACGCTGCATCCCCATCGAAGTATGTTTACTTTACGTATGAGTTATCGGATCACTCTCCGGTGTGGTTGACAATTATTGATAAGTCGGGAACAGAGATTCTCAAGATCGTGGATGCGTACCAGAGACCGGGGAAATATATCGCTGCTGCGAAGATTGAAGATTTAAAATCCGGAGATTACACCTGCCGCCTTACGGCTGGGGAGAAAGTGCTGCAACGAACGTTTTTGGTGGAACACTAACGGCATTAATTATTTTTTTTCTGCCCTTTCCTGAAATCCTCTATTGCCGTTTCAACCCGTTTCACAAATTCAGGAGTTAATCCTTTCTCTTTGAGCCGCCCCGATGCGAGAAATTGCCGGGCTCTTTCACCTGTTTGTTGAAGCTGTGTAATCACATTTTGCGATGCCGGCGGGATCATCTGAATTCCTTGTTTTTTTAATGTCGCGATAGCTTTAGCGTTATCTTCCCGGCTCAGTTTAGTGAGTTTTGCCATGTAAATTTTTCCATTGCGGGTTAGAATTTCTTGAATATCGGGCGGCATCTCGTTAAATTTTTTCTTTGATATGATGACTGCTCCCGCAGCGTCGGCAAGGGGGTAGTCCATCATATATTTCACACGCGTGAACCATTGCAGCGCAACTGCGGCTAATGGCGCTGTGTACACGCCATCGATCAATCCGGTTTGCAGCGATGTTAAGACGTCGGTGATGGAGAGCGGTATCGGATTAATGCTCAATGCCTTGAAGGAAGCTTCCGCGACCGGATCGCCTTCCCATAGCCACATTTTTACTCCTTTCATGTCCTCCGGTTTATTCACAGGAGTATTGGTAAAGACATACACGAATCCCACCTCCGCCCATCCAAGTAGGACGTACCCTCCGTTATCGAACGCCTGGTTGAACTCTGTGTTAAAAGTTTGATAGACGTGATCCACCTCGTCATACGATTCGAAAAGAAATGGCGAATCGAGGATGCGGGCTTTCGGCGCGATCTCGGTTAAGCCGTTCCCTGTAACGCCAGCGCTGTGCAGTTGTCCGTTTCTGATTTTCCGCAGCACATCTTTCTCATCCCCCTGAATTTGACCGGGATACATCTTGAACCCCAATCTGCCGCCGCTTTCTTTGCGAACTGCTTGATCGTATTCCTTCATAACATTCATCCATGTGCTGCCATCGGGGGCTAACGTTGCAAATTTAATGAGATATTGCTGGGCTTTTCCATAGGACGGAACGCAAAGGATCAGGAGCGTAAGAATAACAAGTGATGAAATTTTTTTGGAAATAATTATGATGGTTCTGGAAATTAAATTTATTTGTGGATTAAAATAAATCGTTGATTTTTGCACGGAGTAATTTCGCCTTTTTCTTCGCGATCGCATTCGAAAGACGCGCGGCGGGAAGGACGTCGAGCGAAGTGGTGTCGACTTTGGTTAAGCATTGTTCGAAGAGTTCTTTATCCTGGTACTGCACCGCCATTGAACGTGCATAATACACGTAAGTCATGAGAAACTTTCCGCCATTAATGGCAATACACGATTCAAAATGCTGCCGTGAAAGGGTGGAATCGCCGCCAAACATTCTGGGGCGTGTGCCGTAGAGCGTACCAAGAAAGAAGTGCGCCCCTCCGTAAAAATAATTGGAATCCGTTTGAAGGACAAACTGCATCATCGATTCGATTTTGGGAAGATCGGCGACCAGCGAGGGATCGGTTAAATTGAGGTAAACATAATTTCCCCAGCCAATTGCCGTCCAGAAAATCGCAGGCACATCGTCTTTGGAAAACGTGTTAATTGATTTTTGAAACTCGACGAGGTCTTTATTTTCTGCCTCTGCAAAATGTTGATTTTTTCTGAGGATTTTCAAACCGTAATCTCTTCCGCGCTGGTAGAATATGCTTGCCCGCGGGGCGCTATCATCTTCCACGAATCCCAGGGCGTAGCTGGAATATCCCATGGACGCCAAGAGAAGAAAATGTTCGTTCTCTGGATCGCTTTTCATTACAGCTTCAAGGAGTTTCAGATCTGAGGCGATTGCCTTATCGGCGATATCCAGGTCTTGTTCTTCGTTCAGAACTTCGAATCCATTATCCATTATCCCGCCTATGGAACCGATGGCGATTTTTTGGATACATCCGGAAAAGACAAATAAACAAATACAGCTTACAACCGATACTATTTTCATTATATGAAACGATTTTGAATACCATGAATATAGTGAAAATTGGAGAGAAGGGAAAGAGTCAGTGTTTGTGAAGAATGCTCCTTTGCTTTAATTAATCAGATTTTATTGGTCTGAACGTAGACTTTTCGTATATTATAAAAATTTTTTATAGAGAAAAGTATGCAAATTGGAATTGTAGGATTGCCGTTTTCCGGCAAATCGACATTATATCAAACGATCACCAAAACACATCTGGATGCCACTGCGCTTGCAAAAACCGGCTCGCATCAGGCGATCATCAAAGTGCCCGATGAACGGCTGACCCGTCTTACTGAAATTTTCAAACCTAAAAATACCGTTCATGCGGCGATAGAATTTGTCGATGTTGTCGGATTGCAGAAAGGGGAAAGCGGCTCAACGCAATTTACAACAAATTTCCTCGGTAAGGTCAAAACGAACGATGCGCTGGTGCAGGTAGTGCGGTTATTCGACAACGACGCTGTTCCCCATCCTGATGGCTCCATCGATATGATGAGAGACGTCAATACATTTGAAACCGAATTCCTTCTCTCTGATCTTGCTGTTCTTGAAACACGCGTAGACCGTATTAAAAAGCAGGTTTTGAAAACTCAGGATGAACATATGAAGCGCGAGCTGCCCGTGCTGGAAAAATGTTTGACGGCTCTTCAGGAGGAAAAATCCCTGCGCGATATTGATCTTACAAAAGACGAATTGCATCTTTTGAAAACATATCAATTGCTGACCCTAAAACCGATGCTCATCGCGATCAATTTGGATGAATCCCGCAAAAATGACACTGCAAAATTTTTAGAAATCCTGAAACCCAAATTGGGAAAGAATACAAAAGCCACTTCATTCCTCGGGAAAATTGAAATGGAAATGTCCGAGCTATCCGATGAAGACGCCGCGATGTTTATGAGCGAGTACGGCATCACCGAATCTGCCCTCAACCGTCTCATTCGCGATGCATACGACTTGCTCGGCGTGCAGTCGTTTTTCACCGCAGGCGATGATGAATGCCGGGCATGGACAATAAGGAAAGGAATGAATGCGCAGGAAGCCGCCGGCGCTATCCACAGCGATTTTGTGACTAAATTTATCCGCGCTGAAGTCGTGCATTACAACGACTTCGTTGCCTACGGTTCATTCGCCAAATGCAAAGAGCACGGCGTCTGGCGGCTCGAAGGGAAAGAATATATCGTGAAAGAGGGAGATATCCTTACTATCCGGCACGGCTAAATGTATGAAAAATAAAGAATTTAAGATGAAAGTTTATTAACATCGATGGAATCATCCCTGGACAGTATCATAATCCATAATCTCGATTAGCATAAAATCCCTCCCTTATTATTATTTTCTAATCTTATGGAACTTGTTGAAATTAAAAAATTAATCCCCTGGTACGTCGCGGGTACCTTGAACGAAGATGAACGAAAGATTGTCGAAGAATCCCTGGAACATTCCATTGAATTGCAGGAGGAATTGCAATTCTGGCGCAGGGTGCATGGAAGCATGAATCTGTTCACTCATCAGTCCGCAAAAAAACATCTCTCGCCCGAACAAATTATTGATTATATAGAGAAGAAAATCACCGATGTCGCTCTCGCTGCACAAATTGATAAACATCTTGCCAATTGCGAGGATTGCCGGCAGGATGGTGAAATCGTTCGGGGAATACACCTATCGAAGCGTGCGCATAAATTCCAGGACGTTCAACCATCGTATCCTTCGGAGATTCGTACGATCCCCAATTTTAACCGGCTTCCCAAACCAAAACGGTACCGGTATGGTGTACACGCAGCCATCGGGTTGATTATTGCATTGACAGTGATCCTGTTTTCGATATTTTCTCCGTCAGGCCAAGAAACGGTAACATCCACCATCGTCTACAACGAATCTAATCCATCATCGAGTGGTTCCGGTCTTACGGTAATATTTATCGATCCTGATACCCGTGAAGTGAATCTGATGGTTGAAATCCCGCATTCTCCGGGTTCAGCCCGGCAGTATGGTATAACACTCGTTAAACCATCGCATGACCAGGTTCAGATAGCAGGATTGTATATGCCCACGCCGTATAATTCATCGTATGATATTTTGAGAATTGTGATTAACAGGTATTTTCTCGAACGTGAGGGAGAGTACTCTTTAGTGGCAAGTGAAACTCTTCCGACGGCATTGACGGAGATTGGACCCAAACAGTATCCTTGTTCATTCATTCTGAAGATAAAGAACGAATGATACGTTGATGAGAAGAGTGTTTTTATTTGATCACTAACATTTTTCTCACCTGGGTGAAGAACTTAGCGGGATTACTTACAGACGTTGCTTCGAGGCGGTAGAAATAGACGCCGCTCGCGATATTCGCCGGGTTCCATTCAATTTCCTTATATCCTGCCGTTTCTATTCTATTCACGAGCACAGCTACAATCTGACCGAGAAGATTATATATTGTAAGATTTACTTTTGATATGTTTTGCAAGTTATAACTAATCCTTGTCGTGGGATTAAAAGGGTTCGGGAAATTTTGGTTCAGGTAATAGGATATCGGTAATGAGATATCCTTCACGGAATTAATAACGCCGTTCCGGGTTAATTTATAGATTCCCTTTGCATACGTGAACGCATATGTTGTATCGCCGAAAGAGACAAGCCCCCGCACGGCTATGCTATCCAATCCAACATACGTCCAGCTCGAGCCATAATCAGTTGTAAAGTATATTCCGTGCCATGAGGTATTGAATCCCACGAAATCACTAAACCCGGCAAAAATTGTACCGCTCGAATCGACTGAAACTACATACGAATTGCTTGCAGGATTGACGCCCCTTACGTTGGGAGAAGGGAGTTTTGTCCATGTACCGCCTATGCGTCGAAATACTCCGCCCGCACCGCCGCCGCCGATTGGATTTCCCGCGCGATCGCCCGTGAGAACATACATGGGTGAATTATTCAAGCCGAGTGTATCAAGCATCCAGGAACCGCCGGCGGTCGGTCGTTTCCACAATTTTCCTTTTCCAGTCAGGTAATCGATGACCGAGACGAAAATCGATCCGGTGCCGTTTTTATCGGTTGCCAACAGAACCACCTCGTCGGTGGCGCTTGCAACGAAACCCGCGCTATCAGGTTTCCAGCTCGAATTTTTCATTTTCATATATAAGGCAGCCGGAATAATGGTTGCCAGATGTTGGACGCCTGTTTCATCCACGAAATACGTTACCTGCGTTTGCTTGCCAAGACCGGCGGTATCGGGGGACCACGTCAAGCCGCCGTCGGTGCTGACCATATTGAACCCCAACGATAGAAAAGTTGAAGGATCATATTTTGTGGCTAATGTATAAAGTATATTTGCGTTATCCTGAAAAAGCGGCGATCCGCCCAGGAAACCAGACGCCGGAAAAGTTTTTGTCCAATACTGGGCGCCCGGATCCATATAGTAAATTCCCAGATCGGTACTTATGAGTTGCCGACCTGAGGGTAAATGCACAAAGCTAAATATTACTTTTGCCGGTATATTTTTATTAGATTCCTTCCATGTGGTCCCGTGATCAACGCTTGTAAATATCCCGTAGGCAGTTCCTGCAATCAGTACGCTGTCGCCGGTGATGCAATTAAAAATGCGTTTATAGGGATTGCCTTCAAAATCGAGAGAAGAAATTGTTTGATCGATGCGCGCCCATGAACCTGTGCCTCCGGCGGAACACCACATCATTTTATTTGCCATAGCATAGACATTTCCCCGTCGGTCGCCTCCGAACTTATTGATGATTTGCGCTCCCATTCCTGCCGTATCGGGCGACCATGTTGAGCCGGTATCCGAACTTACATACGCTTGATGATAACTGGAAGCATAGAGCCGGTTCTTACGGTCGGCAAAGACAGCAATTGCGCTGGGATCAGGAAATGAACTTACAGTTATCCATGTGCTCGAATTAGCATACTGTTTGAATAAGCCGCTGGCAGTAGCAAGCCATATATTTTGCGCGGTGTCCAGAGTAAACCAGTAGGTAAACACACTCCCAAGCCCTGCGGTGTCAGGCTGCCATGTTTTTCCGGAATCGATTGAGGAAAACACAGCGCTTGAGGTGAGAAAATAGACTTTATCCCCGCCGATCTCCTCCGGGTTTGATTCGTAGGTTTCTTCGATATCCTCCGGAGTGCCTAACTTTCCGGTGAGATCGTCGATCGGAAGACGGAATGTTGTTCCATCGTTTAAGAGCACGTACAGGTATGGCTTGCCATCCGCTGTATCAATATCAATGATCGATCGATCCCCATCGACGGGATGCCCGTTCCATGTATAAATTTCATCCCACTCCGAATCAGCAGGATCGAATTCTTCTATTATAATTTCATCGCCATCGGGCGCATACCGGATTTGTTTTCCATCGGGAAGTGTTTTCTCGCATACTCTATTTGTCGAACTTCCTTGAGCGTACGCTGTCATCGGCGGGAAGATGATCGTTGCCAGAGCGGCAAGGCAAAAGAAAAAAACAATTTGATAAAAGCAATTTTTCATACAGGCAGTTACCTTTCGCGGAAATAATTAAAAATGTCTGAAAAGTGAATTCATAAAAACCGAAATTTCTCTTAAACCTCTATCTATTTCATCAGCATATGCTTCGCTGAATATACCTCTGGTTGTAATCAGAGTCAATAGTCTGATATGATTAAATTTTTCTTAAAGTGGTAGAATGATGGTCTGAAACGTTTTCCCGGAATTAAGAGCAGGAAGATTCCATAGACTCCCGTCCTCAGGCCATATCTTATTCTCACTTTTGATAATCCCGTATCTCTATACTATATTGTAAATGTGGCTAAAATATTTAAAAGTCTATCTATCTTAAAAATATGCCATATTTATCTATTATTTAGTAAAATAACACTATTGGCACATAATTTGAAACAGGCAACGAAGAATAGTATGATTGATATGGATGAACAATTATGAAAGAAACGAGAATTAGTAGCCGTCAGGGTATATTGGATGAAGAAATGTTGAATTTGCTTCGTAAATATGACAAGCCGGGTCCCCGATACACCAGCTATCCAACCGCTCCCATTTTTAAACCGGAATTCGGAGCGGAACAATTCACTACAGCTATCGACGAAACTAACCGGGAGAATTCAGCGCCGCTATCATTGTATTTTCATCTTCCGTTCTGTGAAACGCTTTGTTATTATTGCGGCTGCACAATGCTGGTATCGAACAACCGGGATAAAATTTCAGAATATACACGAATCCTCAAACAAGAAATCGACCTACTATCGGTAATAATCTCACCGAGTCGTCAGGTAGAACAGGTTCACTGGGGAGGCGGCACTCCCACACAACACACTCCCTCGGAAATTACCGATCTTGCAGCATATATCAACAAGAAATTTAGAATTCATCCCGACGCCGAGATCAGCGTAGAAGTCGATCCCCGGAGGTTATCCAACGATCATCTTCTTGCGCTGCGCGACGGAGGATTCAACCGGGTTAGTCTCGGGATACAGGATTTTGACGATAAGGTGCAGGAAGCGGTGAACCGTATTCAACCCGAGCAGGTGACGAAACAGGTGATTGATTGGTGCAAGAGTATCGGATTTTCAAGCATCAATATGGATTTGATTTACGGATTGCCCCGGCAAACTGTGAAATCGTTTGAGCGCACGGTTGATGAAGTGATAAAAATATCGCCGGATCGTATTGCGGTGTACAGTTTTGCGTATGTCCCCTGGATGAAACCGCATCAGAAATTGATTAGTGATTCGGATTTACCGACGCCCCGGGAAAAACTTTCCATTCTCGCAATGGCAACGAATAAATTTATAGAAGCAGGATATGTTTATATTGGGATGGATCATTTTGCAAAAGCAAATGATTCGCTGACCCTTGCGCAAAAAACGAAAAGAATGCAGAGAAATTTCCAGGGTTATTCCACTAAAGCGGATATGGATTTATTCGGGCTGGGAATGTCTTCCATCAGCCATTTTGGAAATTATTATGCTCAAAACGCTAAGATTCCGAATGACTATTACAAGAGTATTTTATCGGGAAAATTTGCGACACGCGTGGGTTATTCCATGACCAAAGACGACGTTCTCCGAAAACATGTTATTATGCGATTGATGTGCGATTTATCATTATCTAAACGGACGGTTGAGAAAAAATTCAATGTTTCATTCGATGACTATTTCGGGGAATCAATCGGGAAACTCCAACCTCTCATCGAGGATGGATTAGTGGAGAATACATATGATTCTATTATCATCACCCAGAACGGAAGATTTTTCATCCGGAATATCGCAATGTGTTTCGATGCGTATCTTCCCTCGATGGTGAAAGAGAAACCGATATTTTCACGTACTGTTTAATTTAATTCTTACTGAATCTCCAATCATATATAGAGATTTAAATTGTTGGCTTTAAAATCGGGTCTCCTATAATCAAATAACTATAAAGTTCAATCCTTGACTTCGGTGCCGCAAAATTTGAATGAATGGAAGAGCACTTCTCTCGCTGAATTGTTAGATTCGCTTCCGGGGATGTCCTTCATCATCTCTGCACAGAGTGATATCTTACAGGTTAACAATAAAGCGACGCGGATGCTTGGATTTGAGAAATCAGAAATTCTCAGCCAGCCCTTTACCCATCTGCTCATTGAATCAAGGCGCGCCGCATTTCAGGGATATCTCCAACAGTGTGTGGCCGATGGCGAACCAAAAACGTGGGAATCGAAATTTCTTAATAACCATGGGAAAGTTGTAGACGCAGAAATTTCAATTTCACCCCTTCGGGTAGACGGATCAGAACAAAATAAGATGTATTCTATTTACGTGCGGGATATTTTCCGTGAAAAAGAAATGGAACTCGATTATCTCCGGTTCTCCAATGTTGCGCACGGCACCGTAAACCCGCTGGAAATTACAGATATTAACGGTCGCATCATCTATGTTAATCCCGCCTTTGAACGGGTAAGCGGTTATTCAAAAGATGAGGTGCTTGGAAAAAATCCCAATATTTTCGGAAGCGGGAAACATCCCAGAAGTTTCTGGCAGAAAATGTGGGAAACGATTTCCGCCGGCAAGGTCTGGGTGGGAGAGATTGAAAACCGGAAACGAAACGGAGATCCATTTTTTACGCATCTGTTAATCTCACCGATCATCGATAATGAAGGTCATATCAAAGGATATTTTGCCGTTCATCGCGACGTCTCCGAGCAAAAGAGACTGGAACGCCAATTAATCCATGCGCAAAAAATGGAAAGCATCGGCATGCTTGCTGCGGGAATAGCTCATGAGGTCGGTAACCCGCTTACCTCCATCTCATCGCTCGTGCAGGTTATTCAGCGCACGTCTCAGGATCCATTCGTAAATGAAAAGCTGGATTTGATAAAGAGTCAAATTTCGAGAATATCGAGAATCATCCGCGACCTGGTCGATTTTTCCCGACCGTCAAATCTTGAAGTTCAGTTGACAAACGTCAACCGGATCGTCCGTGAGGCGGTGGAGATTGTCCGGGTAGGGAAGAAGGCGAAAGAAATTAGTTTTGAAGTGAACCTGGATGACAATATTCCCCCGCTCCCCCTCGTTCCGGATAAACTTGAGCAGGTGTTCATTAATATTCTTATTAATGCGGTTGATGCTATGCAAACCGGAGAGAGTGGAATCGTGAAAGATTCCCAAACGGTTCGCAAGCGCATCGCCGTTTCAACTTCTATCGATCAGGAGAATGTAATAGTAATTTTAGAAGATAACGGAAGCGGGATATCAGATGACGATATGCCGAAAGTGTTTGAACCCTTCTTTACCACAAAAAAAGTTGGTCAGGGGACAGGTCTTGGGCTTTGGGTCACCTATACAATTGTTCGCAGTTTTCAAGGTAATATTACCGTAAACAGTCGCAAGGGAAAAGGAACGGCATTTACAATCACCTTTCCTCTCCATAGCGATTTATCTTAAGGACAGGAGAATTCCGATGGCAGATCGTATCTTAGTCGTAGACGACGAAGAAATAATCAGAGATTCAATATCTTTTATCCTCAATAAAGAAGGATTTGAGGTGAATGAGGCTTCAAATGGAAAAGAAGCATATGATAAAGTACTGACGGAATCGTATGATATCATTATCACCGATCTTGAGATGCCGGAGATGAAGGGGATAGAATTACTGGAAAAAGTTTTGCAGATAAATCCCCAACTGATCGTTCTTATCATTACCGCATACGGTTCTCTCGAAACTGCCATCGCCGCGCTTCGTAAAGGAGCGGCGGATTATATTCTTAAACCGGTTGAATTCGATGAACTTCTGATGAAGATCAAACGGCTGATTGAACAGAAAAAACTTCTTCTCGAGAACCAATTCCTAAGGCGTGAAATTAACCGGGAGTATAATTTCAATACCTTAATTGGTAAAAGTCCTGCGATTGAAAAAGTTTATGAGATTATCCGCAGCGTCGCTCAAACCGATAGCACAGTTCTTATTTCAGGGATGAGCGGAACGGGTAAGGAGCTTGTTGCACGCGCGCTTCATTACAACAGCCGCAGGTCGGCGAAACCTTTTATTGCAGTCAATTGTGGGGCGATTCCCGAGTCCCTTATGGAAAGCGAATTGTTCGGACACAGGAAGGGGGCATTTACCGGAGCTATCACCGACCGGATCGGATATTTTAAAGCTGCCGATGGCGGCACACTTTTCCTGGACGAGATCAGCGAGATGCCCTTGCAGCTCCAGGTGAAATTGTTGCGCGCAATCGAGCAGAAAGAAATAACCCCCGTCGGTTCTGCTTCACCGCTCACGGTCGATGTTCGATTTCTTGCTTCCACCAATAGATCATTGCTTGAAGAAGTGAATAACGAAAGATTTCGCAAGGATTTATATTACCGGTTGAATGTTGTGGAAATTAATCTTCCTTCGCTATCGGAACGCAAAGAAGATATTCCCTTGCTTGTCGAACATTTTCTCGATAAGTATCGCCGCGAAATGAGGAAAGGTATTAAAGGCGTAGACGAAACAGCAATGCGACTTCTCATTCAACACGAATGGAAGGGCGAGATCAGAGAATTGGAAAATATTATAGAACGGGCTGTTATTTTTTGCAAAGGGGATTATATCGGGATAACGGACCTTCCTGAATTCATGCATGTCGAAACAGACCTTCTCATCCCGAACGACGGAAAATCTTTAGAGGAAGTTGTGAATGATTTAGAACGTCAATATATATTATCCACATTGAAGGCGAACGAATTTAATAAAGAAAAAACAGCTCAAGTTCTAAAAATAAGTCTTCCTACCTTATATAGGCGGATTAAAGACCTCAATATTTCCCAGTAGGGAGTATTTGAGTAATGTAGCTTAGTCTGAAAAATCTTAACTTTTGTGAAAACAAACATTTAACTGCTTGTTTTTTTGCCCTTTTATTGTAGTGGTGGGTTAAATAACCCTGCACCCTTGCGTTTTTTCCTCCCTTTGAAGGGTAAAAGTTGTCCCCTTTAATTAAATTCTTAATAATTATGCGATAAAAGGAACATTTTGGAATCCTTTTTACAACTTAATATTCGTAATGTAGAAATTTATTACATTTGATAAACACGTCTGTCGCTTATTGAGAGTGATAACCGAAGTTTCTTCCATCAATCCTAAATAGCTCATTTATCCCCTAAAAATATCGGCATAATGTTTGTAAATAAGGCAGTAGTACGAGTGTAGAGATTTTAAACAATGGCGTGGAATATATATCATAAATACCCTGGATTTGCAAATTTCGTTGATTTAATCCTAGGTACAAAAAATTCGGTGCTAAAAACAATTTCACCAAGAGATTTTAACATGCCCCAGAATCTGGGGGTTCAAAATTGACTTCATTAAGATTGTATCAAAACAAGTTCTTCTATTTATGAAGGACGTTATCATCAATCAACAACAAAAAGGAAAGACAATGAAATACTTCACCTCTACGTTGCTCGTCATTCTTCTGGCGGTTGCTTTTCTTTCGACCGGCAACGCCGCGGATAAAGCAGCGAATAAGTATGAAGGCGTGAAAGTATGCGCACCGTGTCATAAATCTGCCACGATCGGAAAACAATACGATATCTGGCATGATTCTAAACATGCGCAAGCATACAAAACGCTTACCACTCCCGCCGCTGATTCCATAGCGAAAGCTAAAGGTTCCAAAAAAGCTGCCGTGGAAACAGCCGAATGCTTAGGATGCCATACTGTCACAGCACCCGTTGCGCAGTTGGATAAAACATTCGATGTGAAAGACGGAGTACAGTGCGAACTTTGCCACGGCGCGGGTTCAGCATACAAATCTATGACAGTGATGAAGGATAAAGCAAAAGCGATCGCCGCTGGAATGTCTGAATATAAAGATGATGCCGCGATCGAAAAGAAATGCACCACCTGTCACAATGACAAGAGTCCCACTTCCAAAGCGTTCAATTTCAAGGAATATTATGGGAAAATAAAACATTCTGTTCCCAAAAAAGGGTAATAGGATTTATTCGATGAGTTATACTCTCTGCCGACGCTCATGCTCGGCAATTGTTGAGCGTCGGCAGGGATATCGGAGTCGGTGTTAATGATTATGAAGAAGTTGTTGTTACCGTGTGTTTTCGGGTTGTTGTTCTTTTTTCAATCCTATTCATTTGCTCAATCTCGCGCCGATTGCCTTACCTGTCACGCTGATTCCTCGCTAACAAAGGAGAAAGAGGGAAAACAGATTTCTCTCTTTGTCAGCGAAGGCGTTTTGGATAAATCTCCCCATAAGAAACTTGTCTGTGTCGCATGCCATACGGGATTTGATGCGAACAATGTTCCGCACAAAGAAAAAATTACCCCTGTTAATTGCCTTACGTGCCACAGCGATGTGCCGATTAAACACACGTTTCACCCGCAATTATCTCAGGCAATTCTTTCTCACAAGGAACCGGACGTTTCCTGCAAAGACTGTCACGGCACGCATGATGTAGTATCGCCAAAAGTCCCCGGATCGAAGTTTAACGAAGCGAATTTAACCCAATCCTGCGGGGAATGTCATGCCGATGTGAAAGACAACTTTTTACAATCTGCTCATGGGATTGCAGCGACTGAGGGTGTAAAAGGTGCCCCGACCTGTTTGTACTGCCACCGAACGAATGTTACCGGAATAGATGCGAAAAATGATTCCCTCTCCAATAAAGTAGCACAGGTCAAACTCTGCCTCTCCTGCCATTTGGATAACCCCGATGTAAAAGCGAGAACATCGCCCACTGCAGGTTTCATCGCGGCATATGAAAAGAGTATTCATGGCTCAACTCTTCTCGGCGGTAATCCACGAGCGGCTAACTGCGTCGATTGTCACGGTAATCATGAGATGAAGAAAGGAAGTGAGCCGACCTCGCTTACCAACAAAGAGAATATTCCGCACACATGTGGAAAGTGTCATGACGGTATCGCTAAAGAGTTTAATCAGAGCGTTCATGGAGTTGCTCTCGCGAAAGGCATTACCGATGCGCCAAATTGCACAAGCTGTCACGGCGAACATACAATTTTTTTGCATAATGATCCCCGTTCGCCGGTTGCTGTAAAAAACCTGTCTTCCCAGGTGTGCTCACCCTGCCATAGTTCGCTCGCTCTTTCGGCAAAATATGGATTGGCGAACGATCGGTTTAAAACGTTTTCAGATAGTTATCATGGATTAGCGAGCCGCGGTGGATCAATTGAAGTTGCAAATTGCGCGAGCTGCCATGGGTCTCATAGTATTAAACCCTCAAGCGATTCAACGTCGTCAATCAGCAAAGCGAATCTTGCAAAAACATGCGGCAGATGCCACCCCGGCGCTAATCAGCGATTTGGTATCGGCGCCGTGCACGTGACTATGGCTGCTAAGCAGGAACCTATTTTGTACTGGATTGCCACGCTCTATATTATTTTAATTGTTGTCGTTATTGGGGGAATGTTCCTTCATAACCTTCTCGATTTCGTTAAAAAATCGAAACGTCAATTGATGCTCAGACGGGGATTATTGCCGCATGAAAATTACGGACATAGTCTGTATCTTCGCATGACTCTGAGCGAACGTTTACAGCATCTTTGCCTGTTGTTGAGTTTTATTACGCTTGTCATTACGGGATTCATGCTCCGTTTTCCCGATGCATGGTGGGTTCAGGGAATCCGCCGCCTCAGCGACGGTGTTTTTGATGCGCGGAGTATCATTCATCGTGTAGCGGCGGTTGTTATGGTTGCTGCGAGTTTGTACCATATATTCTACCTTGCCGCTACAAAGCGCGGAAGAGAATTATTTATTGATCTTCTTCCCCGATTGCAAGATGCAACAGACGCTATCAGCGTATTAAAATATAACCTTGGTATCTCAAAAATTAAACCAAAATTCGGACGCTTCAGTTATATCGAAAAGAGCGAATACTGGGCGTTAGTTTGGGGTACGCTCGTCATGGCGGCGACCGGCGTTATCATGTGGTTTGATAATACCTTCATCGGTATTTTAACAAAACTCGGTTACGATATTTCACGGACAATCCATTATTACGAGGCATGGCTCGCGACTCTTGCTATTATTATCTGGCATATCTATTTTGTCATCTTTAATCCTGATATTTATCCGATCAACCTTGCCTTTTGGAAAGGGACGTTAACCGAAGAAGAAATGGCGGATGAACATCCATTGGAACTCGAAAAAATTCAACAGGTTGAGATCATGGAATCAATCGGTGAATCGGATGCACAGAACGAAAACAACCACGGTTCGAAGAAATCTAAAAATATCCGAAGCGAGGAAGTCCCGCAATAATGACGGTACTGAACCGAAGAATTGCAGTTGGATCTATTCTCTGGATCGTTATACTCGGAGTTATAACATCCTTACGGGTATTCGCGCAGGAGAATAGCGATTGTCTCGCATGCCATGAAGATAAAACGCTTACCAAGACCGTAAAGGGAAAAACCTTTTCAGTGTATGTCGACGCGGGGAAATTTTCGAATTCCATTCATGCTTCCCTAAATTGCGTTGCCTGCCACGCCGAACTTGAAGGAAAAGAACTTCCCCACGACGATACGCTTCATCCTGTCAATTGCGGTGCATGCCACTCTATCGAACAGGAACAACATTCGAAATCGTTACATGGTCAGGCGATTCACCGGGGCGATCCATTAGCTCCCCATTGCAACGATTGCCATGGCACTCATGATATTGTAGCGGTAAAGGATAAAAATTCTCCTGTTTCTCCATTAAAAGTTCCGTTTTTATGCGGGAAATGTCATGAAGAAGGCACGCGGGTAACTAAAGAGCGTGTGATCCACCAGGATCATATCCTGGAAAATTTCTCGGAAAGTATCCACGGCGAAGGATTATTAAAAAAAGGATTAATTGTCGCTCCAAATTGCGCATCATGTCATACAGCGCATTCAATCCTGCCCCACACCGATCCTAATTCATCGATAGCCCGAAAAAATATTGCTGCCACCTGCACGAAATGTCACGCACAGATTGAAGTTGTTCACCGGAAAGTTATCAAGGGGGAGTTATGGGAGAAGCAGGCGAATGTGCTGCCGGCGTGCGTTGATTGCCACCAGCCCCATAAGATCCGCAAAGTATTTTACGATCAAGGAATGGCTGATAAAGATTGTATGCGGTGTCATGAAAACAAAGAACTGAAAGCTTCGGGGGATGGTAGGTCGTTATTTGTTCAGGTTGATGAAGTTAGCAGTTCCCGGCATTCGAAAATTGCCTGCAGTCAGTGTCATTCGGGCGTGAATGCCTCGCATCTGCGTCCCTGTGAAACGATATCGCAAAAAGTAGATTGTTCTTCCTGCCATGCAGAGATCGGACTGCAATATCAGAAGAGCACCCATGGCCAGCTTTTTGCAAAGAATGATCCGAATGCGCCGGTTTGCAAAGAATGTCATGGTACCCATCATATCCTTGGAAAAGCCGATCCTCAATCTCCCACCTTCGCTACAAATGTGCCGGATTTATGCGCGCGATGCCACCGCGAAGGAAATAAAGCCGCAGTTCGCTATACCGGAGATCAGCATCAGATTATTGAACGATATACCGAAAGTATCCACGGCAAGGGATTGATGAAAAGCGGTCTGACGGTAACTGCTATGTGCACCAATTGCCATGGCGCCCATAGCGAGCTGCCGAAGAGCGATTCTGCGTCTACTGTCAATCCAAAAAATTTACCGACAACGTGCGGAAAGTGCCATCATGGCATTCAAGAACAGTTTGAAAAAAGCATCCATTCCGTTCTGGTAACAAAAACGGATAAAGAACTTCCCGTGTGCAACGATTGTCATACCGCGCATACTATCCGGCGGACCGATGAGCAGGGTTTTAAACTCGAAATTATGCAGCAATGCGGAAGATGCCACCAGGAAATTGCAAAGACGTATTTTGATACATATCATGGTAAGGTATCCCAGCTTGGTTATACCAAAACCGCGAAATGCTATGATTGTCATGGTTCTCACGATATTCTCGCAGTTACAGATGAGCGGTCGCATCTTAGCTATAATAATGTAGTAGGTACTTGTCAGAAATGTCACGAAGGAGCTACGCGTCGTTTTGCGGGATACCTAACTCATGCGACACACCATGATCCAAAAAAATATCCGTTTCTCTTCTGGACATTTTGGGGAATGACGTCGCTGCTTGTAGGCACATTTATTTTCGGTGGAATTCACACGATGTTATGGCTCCCGCGGGCATTACAAATGAAGCGAGCGAAGCGAAAAAAATCTCAATTAACAGATACAACAAATGGAAAAGGCAGAACAGATAAAACCGCCGCCGCCGGCTGAGTCCGTCACAGAGCCGCAACCCGTTGTGGCGTTCGGCGATAAACAGTTCTTGCGGTTTACGCGTCTGTACCGTGTGCTGCACATTATTATGATTATAAGCTTCATGAGTTTAGCCCTGACCGGCATGACGCTAAAATTTTCGTACACACCGTGGGCGGTGATACTCTCCCATCTTCTGGGCGGGTTCGAATCGGCGGGTTATATTCACCGGCTCGCAGCAGTATTTATGTTCGGAATTTTTACAACGCATATTATCGATATTGTCAGAACAAAACGAAAAGAACGGCGGTCATGGAGATCCATTCTTTTTGGTCCCGATTCTATGATGTTCAACAAGAAAGATTTTCACGATTTTATCGGTTCTATCAAATGGTTCATAGGCAAGGGGGATCGGCCGAAATTTGGAAGATGGACATATTGGGAGAAATTTGATTATTTTGCAGTGTTCTGGGGGATTGCTGTTATCGGGTCTACGGGTTTGATGCTCTGGTTCCCTGAGTTGTTTACCCGGTTGATCCCGGGATGGTTTATCAATGTCGCAACCATTATTCACAGCGATGAAGCGTTACTGGCTGTAGGATTTATTTTTACAGTTCATTTTTTCAACACACACCTGCGACCAGAGAAATTTCCGATGGATATTGTTATATTTACCGGTCGCATGGATGTAGACGAATTTCAGGAAGATAAGCCGGCTGAGTACGAATCGCTGGTAAAGAACGGAAAACTTGAAAACTTTTTAGTGGAACCATATCAGCCCATTGTCATCCGAGCCGTGCGAATATTCGGCTGGACAGCGCTTTCTCTTGGTTTTGTAATTGTTATGGGAATTATTTACGCCATGATTTTTGCGTATCGGTAAATTATGTATCATTCTATTGTCTTAGTAAAACAAGTTCCGGATACCTCCAACATCAGCGGTAATGTGATGAGGGACGATGGAACAGTCAACCGTTCAAAATTACCGGCAGTCTTTAACCATGAAGATAAAGTCGCGCTCGAGCTAGCGCTTCAAGTGAAAGAAAAATTTGGCGGCGTTGTCACCGCTATCACCATGGGTCCCCCGCGCGCTTCAGATATTCTTCGTGAATGTTTATACATGGGGGCTGACCGTGTATATCTCATTAGCGACAGAAAATTTGCCGGCGCCGATACGCTGGCAACCTCCTACGTCCTCAGCGAAGCCATTAAACAACTTGGTCAGTATGATTTTATTTTTGGCGGACGCCAGGCAATTGACGGCGATACTGCTCAGGTAGGTCCTCAAACGGCTGAAAAATTAAATATACCTCAAATTACCTACGGAGAGAAAATTCTTGATATTCAAGACCGCAAGGTTACCGTGAGAAGAAAAATTGACGGAGGATATGAAATTCTTGAAAGCATTCTCCCGGTCCTAATAACGGTAATAAAAGACGCAGCCGATCCAAGACCATTCAGTGCGAAAAAAGTTATGGCGTATAAAAATGCAAAATCCCTGATGGACCTTGAAAAAATTACCGAGGGGAATTCGCTTCTCTACATCGATAAATTGGTGCATGAATATAAATCCCGTTCTCTTTATATTCCAACGTTGACGATGGATGATTTGCATCTTGATCTCCAGCGTTGCGGTATCCAGGGTTCCCCTACGAAGGTATTCAAAGTCGAATCCGTTGTCCTGGCAGGCGGAGATCATAAAAAGATCGAACCTACGAAATCGGCGATCAGTTCGTTGATCGATACACTCATGGATGATCATATTTTCGGTTAACCTATTGCTATGGAAAAATTTTCAAACGAAGTCTGGGTCTTTATCGAGCAAAGAGATGGGAAACCGGCAGATGTCAGTCTCGAATTGCTCAGTAAAGGATATAAGCTCGCCGATACCATGGGTGGAAAACTCAAAGCGATCATTATCGGGGAGCGCGTAAAAGACCTCGCCGCGATAACGTTCAATTTCGGCGTGGATGAATGTTTAATTGTCGAACATCCCGATCTCAAGGATTATAAAACGCTCCCGTATAGCCGAATCCTCATCGATCTGGTAAGAAAATATAGTCCCCGAATTGTTCTTTTTGGGGCTACAGTGACCGGAAGGGATTTAGCACCCCGCGTTGCCTCCAGCACTCGCAGCGGGTTGACGGCGGATTGTACTGATTTACAGATCTCCGACGTCGAATATCTCAAGGTAAAATTTCCAAAACTCCTGTTGCAAATTCGACCCGCATTTGGCGGTAATATTATCGCTACGATCATTACTCCAGATAATCCAACGCAAATGGCAACGGTTCGGGAAGGCGTGATGGAGATGCATCCGTTAAAGGATCGGCGGGAGGGTAAGATATCTACTGTTTCGTATATCCCGGATGAGACTGATTATCTTGTAAAGATAATCGAGCAGCATCATGAAGAGAACAAAGTAAACTTAAAAGCAGCGCCGATTATCGTTTCGGGAGGATATGGACTTGGCACGAAAGAAAATTTTAGATTGATCCATGAACTTGCTCATACCATCGGCGGTGAGGTTGCGGGGAGCCGCGCGGCGGTTGATGCGGGATTTATTCCTCATGAACGGCAGGTCGGGCAAACCGGTATTACCGTTCGGCCGAAATTATACATTGCCATCGGCATCTCCGGCGCGATTCAACACAGAGCCGGTATGCAGGATGCCAAAAAAATCATCGCAATCAATAACGATCCCGATGCTCCGATCTTCGGTGTAAGCCATTATGGCATCGTTGGCGACGCGATGGATGTTGTTCCCAAATTCATTGAGGCATATAAAAATAAATTAAAATAAAACCTATGCCCAACTTTTTTCTTGAAAATCCGGATATCCTCTATCACTACAAAAAACTTGATCTGACGGATATCGTCAAAATGGCTGAGGATGATTATTCTCAGGCGTCGATCTACAACTACGCACCCGTCAATTATGAGGATGCGATGGAAAATTATCGACAGGTGCTTGAGATCATCGGCGATATCGCCGGAAACCATATCGCCCCCCGCGCACCCATAGTAGATAAGGAAGGAGCGTCCTATAACGACGGAAAAGTGTCCTACGCGAAAGGGACGCAGGAAGACCTTCAGATGCTCGCAAAGGCGGATTTGATGGGGTTGATCCTTCCCAGAAAATATGGCGGATTAAATTTTCCATTCACGATCTATATGATGGGCGTCGAATGCGTCTCACGGGCTGATGCATCGCTCATGAATATTTTTGGTCTACAGGATATCGCCGATACGATCCGGAAGTTCGGCAATGAGGATCAGAGAATAGAATTTTTACCGAAATTTTCTACCGGAGAATATACCGGAGCAATGGCGCTGACCGAACCGGACGCAGGTTCAGATCTCCAGGCGGTGAAGCTCCAGGCATATCAAAACGAACGGGGAGAATGGTTCCTGCGCGGAGTAAAAAGGTTCATTACGAACGGAAACGGCGAAGTCTTATTGGTGCTCGCTCGCTCTGAAGCCGGCACAAGAGATGGACGCGGTCTGAGTATGTTTGTTTGCTACGGGGACAAAACTGTCAAAGTCCGCCGGATTGAAAATAAATTAGGAATTCACGGTTCTCCAACCTGCGAATTGCAATTTAACGACACCCCGGCTCAGCTCGTTGGCAGCAGAAAATTCGGATTGATTAAATATGTCCTCGATTTGATGTATCGTGCGCGGATCGGCGTCGCGGCGCAGGCACTGGGCCTTTCCCAGGCGGCGTATGAGGAAGCAGTCCGGTATGCAAAAGACAGGGAGCAGTTCAGCAAAGCGATCTATGATATCCCGGTAGTCACCAATATGCTTATTGAGATGCGGGTGATGCTGGAGAGCAACCGCTCTCTCTTTTATAGCGTCGCGCAATGCGTCGATCGAAAAGAAAAATTGGAAGAGCAGGTCGAAAAATTAAAATCAGCCGGAAAATCTTTCGCGGAAGAAAATGCGCGATTGAAGCACGAAACAAAACTCGCTAACCTTCTGACTCCAATGACAAAATATATCATCACGGAAGCGGCGAATAAGATCACGTACGATGCAATGCAAATTCATGGCGGCACCGGATATATGAAGGAATTCAATGTCGAGCGCCTGGCCCGTGACGCTCGTATTACCAACATCTATGAAGGAACTTCCCAGTTGCAGATTGTCGCATCCTCGGGCGCGGTGATCAACGACGTCCTTGCCGATTATATCGCTGAGAAGGAGAAAAAGGATTACAAAGGGGGGTTGGTGCGGCTGGCAAATTTATTAAAGGAAATTCGCCTGATATTTAAAGATTGTTTAAAGTATATCCTTGATAAAAAAGACGTCGATTTTCAGGATGTTGCTGCAAAAGATTTACTCGAATTATACAGCTATCTCTATATCGGCTATTTGCTCCTCGATGAAGCTGAGAATGAACCGCGGAAGATTTTTATTGCGAATCGGTATATTTTAAATTCCGCAGCGAACGCAAGAAAAAATGCCGAGTCGATAAAAAATGAACTTTTTACCGACATCCTTCACGCAGATGAAATTTTACAATAACCAGTAACAAGTATCATATATTGGAAGCACAATTATGTATTACTATAGAATTTACGACGACAAAGAGGAGCTGAACTTTCTTAAAAGTTCTCTCGCTCAAAAAAGGGTACGGGAACTTCTCAATGAATATGAGAAGGATCATCAGGAATACTACAATAATGAATTTGTAGAATTTCTGAAGGGTTTCGATCCAAACGCCGAACTCATTGATGTCATTAATATCACCTATTGATGCGATCCTCAAATTCAAAAAATAGCAGTAACCTTCGCTGAACGGGTATCCATATGAGACGAATATTTCCCGATTCATTTTATAATCTCGTTACCCTGATCGGTACCGCGTTATCGCTGATCAGTTTTGGACTGATTATCTTCCTGATACTTCTGGAGGCGCTCGCGGAAAATCCCAAACCGTACATGGGTATCATTGCATTTGTCATCCTGCCGATATTTCTGTTCATCGGCATCTTTCTGATTATCATAGGGATTCTGCGGGAACACCGGAGAGTTCGCCTCGGCAAACCGCATGGCTTGCATATGCCGAGAGTTGATTTCAATAATCCCCGTCACCGTACGGCATTCACTTTTTTTGCCGCGGGAACGTTGCTTTTTCTTGGATTTTCCGCATTCAGCAGTTTTAAAGCTTATGAGCACACCGATTCTGATCAATTTTGCGGAGAAACCTGCCATTCCGTAATGGAACCGGAATACACCGCGTATCAATACTCTCCCCATGCCAGGGTTGGCTGCGTGAAATGCCATATCGGGCCCGGCGCCGGTTGGTTTGTTCGCTCCAAGTTATCTGGGACATATCAATTGTATGCAGTCACATTCAATAAATATCCGAGACCAATCCCAACCCCGATCGACAACTTGCGCCCTGCTCAGGAAACATGCGAGCAATGCCACTGGCCCAAACATTTTTACAGCGAAATACAACACGTTAACACATATTATCTTCCCGATGACGGGAATACGAAATGGACGCTCAATCTTTTAATGAAAATCGGCGGGGGAAATATAGAGGCGGGTCCGACTTCGGGTATTCATTGGCACATGAATATTGCCAACCAGGTTACCTATGCGGCGCTTGATACCCAGCGGCAGATTATTCCCTGGATTCGTGTGAAAGGTATGGACGGGAAAGAACGGCTCTATAAAAGCAGCGAAATTACCGTTTCAGAGGATTCGTTGAAGAAAGCGAAAACACGGCGCATGGATTGTATCGATTGCCATAACCGACCCACACATATTTACCATCCGCCCGCCCGTTCGGTAAATCATGTCATGTCTCTCGGCTGGATCGATCCACTGCTTCCCGGCGTAAAAGGTATTTCCGTCAAAGCGCTCGAGGGCGACTATGCAACAAAGCCGGGTGGTTTGGATAGTATTCGAATGGTGATGGAAGAATATTATAAAAATGAATACCCCGCAATATTTGCATCGCGTAAACCGGTTATTGATCGGGCGGTTGAAGAAGTGCAAAAAATTTACAGCCGTAATTATTTTCCCGAGATGAAAGTTAGTTGGAAGCGATTTAACGATAATATCGGACATCTCTATTATCCCGGATGCTTCCGGTGTCACGATGGCAAACACGTTGCGGAGGACGGAAAAGTGTTATCGAAGGATTGCAATTTATGTCATACGATTCTTGCGCAGCAGTTTGAACGCGATACGCTCAGATTGTCCCTTGGCGGTATAGAGTATCATCATCCTGTCGATGTGGGGGATTCCTGGAAAGAGATGAATTGCAGTGATTGTCATAATAGCCAATAACTTTTCCTCTTTGTATGAACCTAAACTATGGATTATAAGGAATTGAATGGAAAACACACCCCGAAAAATACCTGATTCGCTCAAACGGCTGATCGTCGTTTTTGTTTTGCTCATCGGCGGAGCCCTGGCTGTGCGATATTTTCTTCCACCGGCGCTGAAAGATCACAGCTTGCATATTAAAAGCACCGTTGAACGCGAGATGGCTAAACCGATCCGTTATGCAGGATCGGAAATTTGCGCCGGTTGCCACGACGAGTATAACGTGAAAAAAGGAGGATACCACAAAAATTTATCATGCGAAACTTGTCACGGAACGGCGAAAGATCATGCTGAAAATCCTACGGATATAAAACCGTTTGCCCCGCGGCTTCGCGAATTCTGCGTGCGATGCCATATGTTTAATCCCTCGAGACCGACAGGTTTCCCGCAGATTAACCCGGTGGCTCATAACCCACTCAAACCGTGCATAACATGCCATAATCCACATGATCCGAAACCGCCCTCGGTGCCACAGGAATGTGAAGCGTGCCATGCCGAGATAGCCAGGACAAAAGCTGTTTCTGCTCATGTGCAGCTTGAGTGCACAACGTGTCATGAGGTGCCGAATGATCATAAAATAACTCCGAGAATTTTCAAAGCATCAATTCCATCTGAAAGGGATTTCTGTGGAAAGTGTCATAGTAATAGTGCCAACGTTAAAACAATCCCTCAAATCGATCTTGCATCCCACGGAGAGAAATATCTCTGCTGGCAATGTCATTACCCGCATATGCCGGAGGTAGAATAATTATGGATAGAAGAATATTCAGTAAAAAACTCTTTACGCTATTTATATCAAGCACGCTCATTGGCAGGTTCTATAATAAAGCCAAAGCGCAAACAAACACTGCTTATGACCCAACCAAGCATTACTATGGAATGGGAATACAAATTGATAAATGCATCGGCTGCGGCAGGTGCGTCGAAGCATGCAAGGATGAAAATAATGTTCCGCGTGAGCCGTTCTTTTTCCGGACCTGGGTTGAGCGGTATGTTATTAAAAAGGATGGAGAAACAATTGTCCAGAATATCGATCCGCGAATCGGCGGCAATGCCGATAGTGTGACCGAGCAGGAAATTCTTAGAAGTTTCTTCGTGCCGAAATTATGCAATCAATGCGATAATCCTCCGTGCGTCCAGGTCTGTCCCGTTGGCGCCACGTTCAAAACAGAGGACGGCGTAATTCTTATTGATGATACGCGCTGTATCGGCTGCCGGTATTGTATTCAGGCGTGTCCCTATGGAGCGAGATATCTCCATCCGGATAAACAAACAGCCGATAAATGCACCTTCTGTTATCACAGGATCACACAGGGTTTACTGCCGGCATGCGTTGAGGTTTGTCCCACGCAAGCCAGGATTTTCGGCGACGTAAAAACTATGGCAAGCCCGCTCACACGGTTTAAACGCATGAACAAACTGCATGTTCTTAAACCCTCACTGAATACCGAACCCAAAGTGTTATACTCTAACCTAGATGGAGAAGTGCGATGATTGCGATGATAAATCCGGCAACAGATAGATTATATGAGTTATTGAAACAAGTAACCGGGTACATTTATCCGAACGAGATTGAGGTACACTGGTCAATCCTGGTTGTGGTTTATCCGTACCTCACCGGTTTAGTGGCGGGTGCGTTTATCCTCGCATCGCTGGTGAAAGTATTCAACGTGAAGGAAGTGCAGGCAGTGTACAAGCTTTCGCTTCTCACAGCGCTCGCGTTTCTACTTATTGCGCCGCTTCCCCTCTTGCTTCACCTGGGTCATCCTGAACGATCCTATGAAATCTTCCTCAATCCAAATTTTACCTCCGCTATGGCAATGTTTGGGTTTGTGTATGCATGGTATCTGATGATCGTGCTCTTGCTCGAAATCTGGTTCACATACAGAAGAGATATTATCCTTGCGTCTATGGAAGAGAAATTTCCTATGAAGTGGATTCATAAAATCATAGCGCTCTTCTCAACCGATGTGAGCGAAGAGGGATTGAAATTCGATAAAAAAGTCGTAAAGGGAATAACTATCATCGGTATTCCCTCCGCATTCCTTTTGCACGGATACGTCGGCTTTATCTTCGGATCGATCAAGGCAAATCCGTGGTGGAGCAGCGTTCTCATGCCGATTGTATTCTTGTTCTCTGCAATCGTTTCAGGGATTGCGCTTGTCATCGTGTTGTACATGATTATTACGCCGTTCCGCGGTCAAAAAATCGACATGAAGTGCCTGGATAAAATGGCGTCGTTTTTATTCTATGCGGTAATCATCGATTTTTCGCTTGAGCTGCTCGATTTCATTCACCGGTTATATGAAAGCGAAGAATCCATCAAAATTCTCAGCGAACTGGTGATGAATAAACTGTTCATCAGTCTTGGTATCATCCAGGTGCTGCTGGGCATGTTATTCCCGCTCGGGATGATGGTTGCAATCAAGCTTTTCAAATTCAACGAAGAACTGAGAAAGTTGTTTTATTTCGTTTCCGTTATTCTTATCCAGCTTGGCATCTTTGCCACAAGATGGAATGTCGTTATCGGCGGTCAGATGTTTTCGAAAAGTTTCCGCGGCTTAACGACATTTAAAATGGATATAATGGGTATGGAAGGTCTTTTGATGACGCTAACCCTGCTGGTATTACCCCTTATTACTCTTGCTATATTAATTAAGATTTTCCCTCCGTGGGAAAAAACTCCCACTATTGTGCTGGGAGAAGAATAAAATTTGGACGTGAAAAGATAATACGTTATTATAAATATTTATTTTCCCTCGATTTAGCTTAATCAATAAAGGATTCGCATGAATAATGAAACAATAATAAATTCTCAGGAAAGCAAGAGAAATTTCCTGAAAATTGTTTTATCGGGAGGAATAGTAGCGCTCGCCGGCTCTATATTATATCCCATCTTCGCTTATCTGAAACCCCCGCAACAGGGGGGGGTGGAAGTTACCAGCGTGAAAGCCGGTAAAGTAAATGAAATAGAGAAAGACAGCGGGAAGATCGTCAAGTTTGGAACAAAACCCGTCATACTCATCAAAACCGCCGAGGGCAACTTGAAGGCATTTTCTGCTACTTGCACTCATCTTGATTGCACGGTTCAGTACAAGAAGGAATTGGGATTGATATGGTGCGCATGCCATAACGGTAAATACGATCTCAGCGGTCACAATGTTTCCGGACCTCCTCCCAGACCGCTCAATGAATATCGTGTTACTGTTCAAGCTGATGAAATATTTATCTCGAAAATGTCATGAATAAGATATTTAAAAAAGTATACGACTGGGTCGACGAGCGTGTGGAGCTTGACGACCTTGTAACCTTTCTGGGAAAAAAATATGTCCCCGTCCACCGACATTCAATTTGGTATTACTTCGGCGGCGTCTCGCTCTTTCTCTTTATCATTCAGGTAATAACGGGCATTATGTTGCTGCTCTACTATAAAAGCGGCGAAGAACTCGCCTTCGAGAGCATCCAATTTATCATGTCGAAAGTCACATTCGGTTGGCTGATTCGTTCTATTCACAGTTGGTCGGCAAACCTATTTATTCTCAGCGCGCTTGTTCATATGTTCAGCGTGTTTTTTGAGAGATCGTACCGCAAACCCCGTGAAATGACCTGGTTGACAGGAATGTTGATGTTCTTTCTTGCCTTGGGCTTCGGTTTCAGCGGATACCTGCTTCCCTGGAATGAACTGGCTTTTTTTGCAACAAAGGTTGGAACGGATATCGCCGGCGTCGTTCCGCTCGTCGGGAAACCAATCATGATATTCTTGCGCAGCGGTGACGAAGTTAACGGCGCAACCCTTTCCCGCTTTTTCGGTTTCCATGTCGCCGTGTTCCCCGGAATTTTTACCGTACTTCTTACAACCCATTTAATCCTTGTTCAGCGCCAGGGAATGAGCGAACCCCAGCATCTTGAAAATGAGAACGAGAAAAAAACCATGCCGTTTTTTCCCAATTTTCTTCTCCGGGATTTGCTCTTCTGGCTGATTGTTCTGAATCTTCTGGCTATTTTGGCGGTATTTTTTCCCTGGGAACTTGGTAAAAAAGCCGATCCGTTTGGTTCTGCTCCTGCCGGAATACGGCCGGAATGGTATTTTCTCTTTATGTTCCAGACGTTGAAATTCATCCCATCGAAAGTCCTCTTTATCGATGGTGAAATACTCGGTATTAGTGTATTTGGAGTCGGAGGGATATTATGGATGCTTGTACCCTTCTGGGATAGGAAAAGCTCGCGTGGAGAACAAAACCGCTTTATAACGTACATCGGCATTTTTGTCGTCATCTATATTATTATTCTGACAATTCTGGGATGGATGCTATGAAAACGAAAAACTTGTATTCATTCTTGATTATACTTTCACTGGTGTGGTTTTCACCGCTCCTTGCCGCTGATAGCCAATGCGTAACCTGTCACGATGCAATCGGGAGTAAAGAAGCCGGTTTGTTCAAACATGATATTCATTCTAAAATGGGTATCGATTGTGCGGGATGTCACGGAGGAAATTCAAAAGCAGAAGAGATGGAGAAGGGAATGGATATTAATGCCGGTTATATTGGCGTTCCCAAAGGAGACAGCATCTCGCTCATGTGTGCCAGATGTCACGCTGATGACGCCAAAATGAAATCGTTCGGCGCATCCTTACCCACCAATCAATGGCAAAACCTGCAATCGAGCGTTCACGGAAAATTATCGGTTTCCGGTAAGGAACACATCGCACAGTGCATAACATGCCATGATGCTCATGGAATTGTGTCTGTGAAGGATCCAACATCGCCGGTATACCCGCTCAATGTGATTAAGACATGCACAAATTGCCATGCGAATGCGGCATATATGCGAAACTATAATCCCGGACTGCCTGTGGATCAATTAGATAAATATCGTACCAGTGTTCATGGAACATTGAACGCAAAAGGCGATCCGAAACCAGCGGAGTGCGCAAGCTGTCATGGCAGCCACGACATCCGTTCAGCAAAAGATGTTAAATCAAGCGTATATGCAGTCAATATTCCTTCGACCTGTTCGCACTGCCATAGCGATGCCACGTACATGAAGGGTTATAACATACCGACGGATCAATTTGCAAAATATTCTCGAAGCGTTCATGGTGTCGCCTTGCTGCAAAAAAATGACGTTGGCGCCCCGGCTTGCAATAATTGCCATGGTAACCACGGAGCAACACCGCCGGATGTGGAATCTGTTTCTAAAGTTTGCGGCACATGCCACGCACTGAATGCCGATCTCTTTTCAACCAGTCCGCATAAGAAAGCATTCGATGACAAGAATCTCCCCGAATGCGAAACGTGCCATAGCAATCACGAAATAATTGCAGCAACAGATAAACTTCTCGGTGTGTCTACGGAAGCCGTTTGCAGCAAGTGCCACTCGCCGAACCAAAACGCGAAGGGATATGCGATTGCAAAGACCATGAGAGCGTTAACAGATAGTCTTGATTTTTTGCAATCGAAAGATTCATCCCTTCTTGACGAAGCCGAACAACGGGGCATGGAAATAACCGAATCAAGATTCCAGCTTCGCGACGCCCACCAGGCGCGATTACAAGCGCGTACCATGGTTCATTCATTTGATGAAGGAAAATTCCGGGAGGTAGTTGGTAAGGGAATTGCCGTCGCATCATTAGTATCCGTCGAGGGCCAACACGCAATTGACGAATATTACTTCCGCCGCGGTGGTCTTGGGATAGCAACACTCATCATCACTATAGTGGCTGTAGCTTTGTATATTACCATTAAGCGCATGGAACGTAAATAACTTAAAGTAATTTTATCAGATTTAACGGAAAAACATGAATATCGGTTTAATCACTATCTGGGTAGCTTTTCTCGGTTCGGCAGCAGCGGCGTTGCTCTATCTTAATGCTGCGCGATCTCAGTCCGATCCGAGGAAGCAACAATGGGCGTATGGCAGCTTTCTTCTTGCATTGCTCGCCATCTGCGCCGCTTCGGTGTATCTCTTTATTGCCCTTTTCACCCATCAATATCAATTATATTATGTCTCCCATTACAGCTCCAATTCATTACCGACATTATATATAATCTCTGCATTTTGGGCTGGGCAAGAAGGCACGTTTCTGTTATGGGCATTCTTTGTGGCGGTGATGGGAATCTTTTTTCTCAAAACATCGAAGATCGTTGATAGCTATGCGATGATGATAGTGAGCGCTTTTCTTGCATTTCTGTGTTTACTGTTAATCGTAAAGAGTCCGTTCTCACTCAATACTCCGGTTCCGGCTGATGGGTCGGGCATGAATCCTCTGTTGCAGGATCCATGGATGGCAATTCATCCACCAATCCTATTTCTCGGATACGCCGCTACCATCTTTCCGTTTGCTTTAGTGTTCTCCGGCTTGCTCAGGAAAGATTATCAGCATTGGTACGCGCTTGGTTTTGCATGGACGGTTTTTGCGGCGCTTACTCTGGGAGCCGGTATTATTATTGGCGGCTTTTGGGCGTACGAAGTGCTCGGCTGGGGCGGGTATTGGGGCTGGGATCCGGTGGAAAATTCATCGCTTGTGCCCTGGTTGGTTCTGCTAACCTCCATTCACGGGCTCTTATTGCAGAAGGCGAAAGGTGTTTTGAAAAAAACGAACATCTTCCTTGCCCTGAGTTCTTTTGTGTTAGTGCTGTATGCAACGTTTTTAACCCGAAGCGGTGTGCTGGCGGATTTTTCTGTCCATTCGTTCACCGATCTCGGTATTAATAATTATCTCGTGGGTGGTCTGGTTGCTGTTCTTGTTTTCGGATATGGAACATTTTTTCTGAGATTCAGAGAGTTACAATCTCCAAAGATCAACATTGCGAGTTTGAGCAGGGAAGTCACACTTCTTCTCAGCTTATTCGTCCTGGGTATCGCAGGGATATTTACGCTTATCGGCATGTCCTCGCCGATTCTCACAGGGCTTTTCGGCAAAGCATCGCAGGTTGATACTTCCTTCTATAATAAGGTAAACACACCCGTTGCAATCGCGATGGCGCTGCTCCTCGGCGTTACTCCGTTCCTCGGATGGGGTGATGAACATCGTACTAATCTCCTGAAGCGATTATCCATGCCGCTCGCATTAACCGTTCTTGCCTGTGCGATTGCGTATGTAGCAGGCGTCACCACAGTCGCGTTGTTGGTCTTTGTCGGTTCGGCTTCGTTCGGATTATTGAGTAATGTCATTATCGCATTCCGTCAATATAAAAACGGATGGGATACTTTAGGCGGTCCCATCGCCCATATCGGAACCGGCTTACTCTTGATAGGCATCATCGGTTCGGGTAAATTTGATGAAAGGTCGACTGTAACATTACGACAGGGAGAGCCGCAAACTGTCCAGGGATTACAGGTAACATTTAAAGGTATCGCAGATCCAAATGCACAAAAGCCCCAGATGCAGATCGACGTTTCAGATGGGAAACAATCCTTTCTCGCATCCCCTAAATTATATTTCAGTGAATACAACCAATCGACTCTTCGCGAGCCCTCTATTAAAATATTTCCGTTGCACGATCTCTATATTTCGCCGGTGGATGTGAAGATTTCTCCTTTACAGAGTGCAGGGCTCCAATTGGAAATTAAAAAGGGAGAAACAAAATCGCTCGGCGGTTACCAAATTGAATTCGAAAAGTTCGAAATGGGAGAACATGCTCAGGGCGGCGGGATGAAAGTTGGCGCCGTACTAAAAGTCACCTCGAAGGATGGCGAGCATGAAATCACACCAACGTTAACTTTTAACGAGCGCGGCGAAAAAGCAACGATGCCTGCTGATCTTCCGGAATTCACCGGCCCAACCGGCGCTGTTTCCAAACCCCAGGTAGTTTTAAGCGGGATGAATGTTGAAGAAAAATCGATCCTCCTTGATATCACCGGCATCGGTGGACATATGGAGGCGTCCGGCGGCGTGCAGGAATTAATCGTCGAAATCAGCACAAAGCCGCTGATGATGGTCGTGTGGACCGGAGTTGTTCTTATTATTGCAGGAACAGCAATAGCTCTCCGTCGCAGGATTATCGCCGTTTAACGGATAAAACCAAACTCTTCCAATACTAAAAACCCTTCAATAACCCGGAAATTTTTGGGGTTATGTGAAAAATCCGAACTGACGGCAGTTCGGTAATATCGCATCGGTAACTTTCCTTAGATTTACGTACCTTGATATTGGTACTATCATTAGCTTATTAACATAGGGTTTATTTTAACTTGTCCTCACTTCTGCTTCAACTTAATGATGATATGATCAAGAAATTTTCGCCGATAATACTAATGTGGTTTCCATGCGGGTGGTGAACATTCTATTGGGTATTTTTGTTAAAACCGAGGATTAACCGATATGTTTCAAAACAAATTCTACCGGTTTTGACAAGATGACTGAGAAACCTAATTTTTCACCCAACGAAACCTACGGTGGATCACATGTCAATTTCCGTGTCGTTGTCATCGGCGGGGGAATATCCGGATTAACTACTGCCTATTGGCTGAAGAAGAAAGGGTTCCATGTTACTGTGATGGAAAAACAATCTATGCCTGGTGGTACGATGCAGACGCTATGCCAGGATGGATGGCTTATCGAGACGGGACCAAACAGCGCGCTTGAAACAACTCCGCTTTTTAAAGAATTGTTCCGCGAGCTTCAGCTTACGGATGAGCTTGTGTATGCGGATCCAAAAGCAAAAAAACGTTACATCCTCCGGAACAATAATCTCTACGCGCTTCCCATGAGTGTTGTGCCTTTTTTATCATCCGGATTGTGGAGTGTGGGAGGAAAGCTGCGACTTCTGAAAGAACCGTTCATCGGACGAGCAGCAGCTGAAGAATCTATTGCGGAATTTGTCGAGCGGCGTCTGGGAAAGGAATTCCTCGATTATGCCATTAACCCGTTTGTCGCGGGAGTGTTTGCCGGCGATCCATCGAAACTCTCGGTACGAGCGGCTTTTCCAAAACTCTACGCGCTTGAAAAACAGTATGGGGGGTTAGTGAAAGGGATGATTCGGGGAGCGCGGGAACGCAAAAAGCGAGGTGAAGTGGCAAAGGATCGAGCGGAGATGTTTTCCTTCCGCTCGGGGATGCAGGTTTTTCCGAAAGCGCTTGCCGCGTCACTCGGGAGTGAGGTGATGTTAAATTGCTCGGTCGAAAAGGTGATGAGCTTTCCGGAAAGTAAAACTCCTTCATATAAAATTCAATACAACCGTGAAGGTAATCCCGGCGAGCTGTTGGCGAACCTCATAATCTTCGCCATACCGGCATACGCCGTGCCAGGGATGATTATGGAATTTAAGACGTCGCTTCCTTCACTACTAGATAAAATTTATTATCCTCCCGTGGCAGAGGTTTTTCTTGGATACCGGAAGGAGCAGGTGGGTCGCCCGTTGGATGGTTTTGGATTCCTCGTTCCGGAAAAAGAGAATCGAAAAATTCTCGGAACGATCTGGTCTTCGGTGATTTTCCCCGGACGCGCGCCGGATAAGAGCGTTGAGGCGTTTACATCTTTTGTGGGCGGCTCGCGCCAGCCCGACCTGGTGAATCTTCCTCAGGAATGGCTCGAACAAATCGTTGTGGATGAATTACACGATATCATGAAGATAGAAGGAAAACCCCTTTTCTCCAAAGTCCAGAAATGGGAACGCGCGATTCCTCAATATCACGTAGGGTATCATGCTGTCGAAGAAGGAATTGATAATTTTCAACATCAAAATCCCGGAATTTTTATTTGCAGCAATTTTAAGGGAGGCATCTCGGTGGGTGATTGTGTAATGAACGCTCATAGAACCGTGATCGATATAACACAATATATCCAAAATTATGTAAGGGGAAAATGACGAGGAATCTTCATTCCTGAGCCGGGATGTCAAACCTATTCAAACGTCCTTCCTTGCAGCTTCCTGCCAACGCCTGATAAGTGAATTTTTATCTCGATTTTCGGATGAAATTTCGTATATTTCGTCTTATGCAAAATAGGATTGGATCATTGATTAGATGGTATTTTATGATATATCCTGATAGTATGTTAAAACTTCAAAAAATGAATGACCAAATCCCTTAGAAATATTCTCGAGGATTTATTCCCATCGTTGACGAAGAAAATGGCGGTGGCAGTGGTGGGAACTTCCCTGATCGCCGGCGGGACGTTTGTCTTTTTTGCCCAGAAGACAGGATATGCGATGCTCGAACAAATTTCCTATACTAAGGCGCATGGCATTTTAGAAAAGGTTCAGGGTATCCTGAGTCACGGTTACGATTTAACCAACAGAGAGGAATATCACCGGGTTCTCAAATTGATAACACAATCTGCCGATGTGGTTGATGCATATATAGTGAATACCGACGGATCCATAACGTACAGCGCCCGTATGAAAAATCTTAATGATAAATTTTCATTCGATGATTTTCATCAGCTCCCAAATGTATCCGATGAAAAGTACATGACTCAAAAAGAGGATAATTCATATTTTGAATACATTCTTACCGGGATCGCTCCGACCAATCCAGGACAGGGAACCGCCGAATATCTCATATTAAAAATATCAATCGATGATCTTCGTTCAATTGCGATAGCTCATCGCACCATGAATATCATCATGACGCTCGCAACATTCTTTGGTCTCGCTATTATCATCTTTCTGGCGATTTCACTTCTCATTATTCATCCGATAGGCGAGCTCCACGCTCTTGTGAAAAAAATTGAGGGCAATGTGGTCGAACTCGAAAGCGGGATGAAGCCGCATTTTCCGTATCTTCCCCAGACAGAAAAAAAGGATGAAATAGCAGATTTATTCCGTGATTTCAACAATCTTCTCAAACATTTAAACCATGCGAACGACAAGTTATTCGAAGCGCACCAAAAACAACTTGAACACGCCGACCGATTGAGCGCCCTGGGAGAAATGGCGGCAAGTATGGCTCATGAAATAAAAAATCCGATCGCCGGCGTCATCGGGGCGCTGCAGGTATTTCAGAGTGAGACGAAAGAAAACGATCCTCAAAGAGAGATACTGATTGAAATGAAAACGCAGTTAGAGCGGATCAATCATGCAGTCAATGATTTGCTTAGTTATGCCCGTCCCAGAGCTCCGCTTCTGGAAAAGATATCTATTAATGATATTATCCGGAAAACTCTTACGCTGGTGACTCCCCATTCCGTCGATAAAAAAATCCGAATCTCAGAAGATCTTGATCAGAATGAACCGAACGTGATTGGCGATAAAAAACAACTCCAACAAGTTTTATGGAATATTATCCTGAATGGAATTCAGGCGATGAACAATTCGGGAACTCTGACTATAATTTCTCACCGAAATGATGCTAACATCGACATTATTATTTCCGATACCGGACCCGGTATTCCCCCTGAGCACCTCGATAATGTTTTCAAACCGTTTTTTTCCACCAAACATAAAGGAACGGGTCTTGGTATGACCATCTCGCGAAATATTATCGAACAACATCATGGCGCCATCACGTTGAAGAATATGCCGGGCAAGGGTGTTACGGTCACCATAAAAATTCCGCAGTTTCAATCAATGAAAATCTGATCGGTATGCGCGGCGAAACTATTCTTATCATAGATGATGAAAAACTCATCCGCTGGTCGTTGAAACAGGAGCTTTTGAAGGAGGGGTATAATGTTCTTGAAGCCGAAACGGTCCAAAGCGGTTTAAATTTTATTCAGGAATACGAACCTGATCTCATACTGCTCGATCAGCGGTTGCCCGATGGCACAGGAATCGAAATTCTCGCGAATATGAGCAAGAATCAGAGTATCTCGCCCGTCATCATGCTTACTGCTTTCGACCGGTCGGATATTGCTGTCCAGGCGATGAAACTTGGCGCGTTCGATTACGTGACCAAACCGGTAAACATCGAAGAATTGAAAATTGTGATCGATAAAGGGTTGGAATCGACGCATCTCAAACGGCAGATTGCTCAGCTTCTCAAATCTCAGAAGAAAGAATATGGCTTCTGCGGGTTGATCGGATCTTCACCGGTCATGAAAAGAGTTTATTACGATATTTCGAAAATAGCCCAAAGCTCGAACACCACGGTTCTCATCACCGGTGAAAGCGGTACCGGTAAGGAACTTGCGGCGCAGGCGATCCATTTCCTCAGTGATAGGAAGGATAAACCCCTGATGGCGGTGAATTGCTCTGCGCTTTCCGAATCACTGATTGAGAGCGAGCTGTTTGGACACGAGAAAGGATCTTTTACTGATGCAAGATCCCAGAAAAAAGGGATTTTCGAGCTCTCTGATCGCGGCTCAATTCTCCTTGATGAAATAGGAGATATCACACCACGCTTGCAGGTAAAATTACTTCGTGTGTTGGAACAAAAAACTTTCCAGCGTGTGGGCGGCAGAACCGATATCACTGTTGATGTTAGGATTATTGCCGCAACTAACCAATCTCTCGAAAAGCGGATTGCTGAAGAAAAATTTCGACCGGATCTGTATTACAGATTAAATGTGATCAATCTTCATATGCCGCCGCTTTCAGAACGCGGCGAAGATATTATTTATCTCTCAGAATACTTTTTACAGGAACTTAATTCCAAATTCCATAAGCATTTTAAAGGAATCGCGCCGGAAACCCGTAGGATTTTAACCAACTATACATGGCCCGGCAATGTGCGTGAGTTGCGCAATGTACTGGAGCGGGCCGTGTTATTATCTGAAGGGGAATACATAGAGCCGATGCATATTGAATTTTCCCGGTTACCGGGATACAAGCAACCTCCGACTTCGACTCCAGAGGAACCCACACACGGCGATTCGCTCTTCGAAATAGAAAAGAAAACTCTTATCCATGCTTTGGAAAAAACAAATTATAATCAGACGAAAGCGGCGAAGCTGCTTCAGATCAGCCGGGATACATTACGCTATCGAATGAAGAAGTATAATATTTCTGCCGGCGAGACTTAACCTCTCTCTTTACTAATGGGTTATATAACCCACAAATTCAATTCCTTCCGTCCATTCTACAAATATTTTCCACTTAATTCAAATAAAAGTAGCATTATTATCTTTCGTTTGAATGGCATACATCTTGCAATTCTCTTATAATGGATGAAAACTATTATTGACTATGAAGATTAGTACCAATCCAAGAAGGAAATTAGAGTCTTTGAAAACCTCGAAATGCCTCCCTAAAATTCTCATTGTAGAAGATGAGGTTCTTGTTGGTTGGTCGCTGCTGACAATTTTAACTAAAAAGAATTTTGAAGTTACAGTCGCAGAGACAGGAGAGAAGGCATGTGAATTAATTGCAGCCAATCATTATGATCTTGTGATCTCTGACGTCAATCTTCCTCATATTGATGGATTTGAGGTTGCCAGGTATCTAAAACACGTTTCCCCATCAACCCCTATAGCTATTATGAGCACCATGGACGATCATTCAACTGAAAATGCGCCTAATTCAGTGAAAATCGATCAATTCATTGAAAAACCCTTCGATATCGCCGAAATTTCACAGATCATAACAGATATCCTTTTACCTAAGTAGTTGTATTTCATTAAATATCACTCATCTTTGTAACCACCGTTAGTATTAATAAATTATTGGGTCATTTCCCCCAAGACGTCCTCAAGATTGATATTAAAGGAGGAAAATCTCAACATTTGATCATATTTTTCGCCGTTTTTAGGCAATTTCGTTGGCATAAAGATTGCCAATTATAGGTTAGGAAACATGCATTTTCCAATAACAAATTATATTTATCGAAGGAGATAAAAAATGAAGAAGTTTTCTACAATTTCAATTATTCTTTTTATGGTTATTTGCATCTCGGGGATACTTTTCGCCCAGACGCCCGTTGCAAATATTGCCTTAAAAGGAGTAACGTCCTGGCAGTCGAGTCAACCCCTGCCAAATCCTTATAGGACGATTTCCAGCGGCTTGCCAAACGTTGCCAGAGGAACAAATGTGTGGATTGAGGCACAGGCGCTTCGGGGGACAGTTCCTAGCAGTATTCATTTAGATACATTACAATCCGTTGTATGGAGTATCTTATCGGCTCCAACTGGATCGGTTGCGACGATCGCCCCTGTTGATACCCCCGGATTGAATGGATTTAAGGCAGTCATTGTTCCGGATAAAAAAGGACCGTATCAACTTGGGTTAATAGTTACAACCGCTAATGGCACGAGCTCACAGGCGACAATTTGGATTAGCGCGGGTCATTGGGTTGGCGCCGGCACGCCGGATTCATCTGTACCGCAATGCGCATCTTGCCATACCGATAAGTATGATACATGGTCGAAGACACATCATGCTACCGCATTTGCCCGTAAGATTAGCGATACAACGGGGCATTTTGGTAAAAGTTGCGTCAGTTGCCACTCGGTAGGATACAATACGATGCCATCTGCAGTAAACAATGGCTTCGACGATATCGCAACAGCTCTCGGCTGGGTATTTCCTGCCACGATTAAACCAACCAATTGGGATTCAATGGTGATTAATTATCCTACCCTTGCTGCAATGGCGAACATTCAATGCGAAAATTGCCATGGACCAGGAAGTCAACACGGTGGTCAGATTAGTAAAAACCAGATTGGCGTAAGTCTCTCCGCTGAGCTTTGCGGTCAATGTCACGATGCTCCAACGCATCATCCCAAAAATTATGAATGGAAAGCGTCGTTACACGCAACATCAAACGGTGAAGGCATCAATTATCAAGCTCTGAATCGCGATCCTTGCGCACAGTGTCATACTGCGCAGGGCTTCATCGATAAAACGATCAAAGGCGGCTCGCTTGCAGTTCCGTATGCCGATGTTCAGCCGGTTTCCTGCGCCGCATGTCACGATCCGCACGCTCTCAATACAACGCATCAATTACGTCGCGCCTCTCTTGCCGATGCATGCACCGGATGCCATCATACACGTATCAGCAGCCGTGGTTTGCACACATCAGGTCAGGGACCGATGCTTGCCGGTTCGACCGGAACACCCTTTGATGGCAACTTCAAACCCGATCCCAGTGGAAGCATGATCGGCGATTTTGGCGGTATGCAATTACCGGGATACCCCTATCCAAATTCTGCCCATACAGCTATTACCGATAAATGCGTAGTCTGCCACATGGCGCCGGCGCCTGCCGATAGCCTGTATGGATTACCCGCAAATACTCTTTTAAATAAAATTGGCGATCATACATTTAAAGTATTCTGGAATGGTGGAACGCCGGATAGCGTCAGTACTGCAGATGATATCATCAATCCGATGGGTTGCAACGATTGCCATCAGCATATCAATGGTACGGTCAATGTTCCGTATGTGAGAAATAGCCAGGCTGAAATTGTTACCTTGCTTGCACAACTGCAATTGCTCCTCCCCCAGAAAAGTGGGTCCCCGGTTTCATTCAATGATCCAAGTCTCAATCCGATTCAAAAAGCCGGTTCCTATAACTGGAACTTTGTAACAAACGATGGCAGTTTCGGCGTCCATAATCATGCCTATGCCAAAGCATTGCTGCAAGCTTGCATCGATCAATTAAAATTGACTGCCGGCGCCTCCACAATCGACACTGTGAAAGACGTTCCAAATGATGAGGGGAAAGTGGTTCAACTCATCTGGAGCCAATTCCCAACAGAGCGTCTCGCTATCAATCCGGTTATTGCCTATAACGTATGGCGTAAAGATCCCGGAACAGCATTAGGAAAAGAAAGCGCTACAAAGGTTGGCTCGCTCCGCGAAATGTTCGCCCATCCCGCCCCGAATGCCAAATACACTCTCGGCGCCGATATCTGGACATTTGTCGGCTCCGTTCCGGCGGCGAATTTACCGAAATATTCGTTCGATGCTCCTACCCTCTTTGATTCTACAATCGTAAAGGGTATGTATATGACGACTTTCTATGTGTCCGGTCAAACGAATAATTCAGCTATCGTATATTCGACGCCTCCCGATAGCGGGTACTCGGTTGATAATCTGCTGCCAAACACGCCGACAGGATTAACATCAAAATCCACGGCGCAGGGTATAGGATTGTCATGGGATCAATCTGCTGATAAAGATTTCAACTACTTCGCAGTGTATCGCAGCACATCAGCTAACTTCGATATCAAGGGTTTGGCTCCGCTCACAACCCTAACAGATGACAAGTTCACCGATAACAATGTTATCAATGGACATGATTACTATTACAAAGTTACTGCCTATGATTTCTCGGGCAATCAAAGCCTTGTTTCAAATGAGATTCATGTCATCATCAACGGTGTCACGGATGTCCCCGCTATGCCGAATGAATTTGCATTGCAGCAGAACTATCCGAATCCGTTCAACCCAACTACAGAAGTAAAATATCAAATGCCGCAGGCAGGTCATATCAGGATCACGATCTTCAACACGCTTGGCGTTGAGATCACGAAATTAGTCGATCAGGATCAAGCTCCCGGCTACTACACAGCGCGCTGGAACGGTAAAGACCAATCCGGCATGACGGTAAGCAGCGGTATTTATCTCTATAGAATGGAAGCAGGATCATTCTCCACAGTCAAGAAAATGATCCTCATGAAGTAATAGCTTCATAGGTAAATTATTCTAACAGCCGTCAATCAGATTGATTGACGGCTGTTTAATTTTTCCATATGTATTCTGGGTCTAAAAAAAATTCCCTTTCACTAAAACAGCAAAAATCAGCCATGAATAGCATTCTCACTATTGAGAATACTGTTCTGATTTGGTTAACTAAATGACGCTTTTATTCGAAATAACACCATTCCATGTTGTGTGTTCCCATTAAATTAAATACATTCACACGACTCATTGGTGAACAGTGTTGGCACGGAGATTGCGTTATCTCTTGAAAATACATCACTATCTCGCGCGAAAGGACATTTGTATGAAATTGTTAATGTTTATAATTTCTCTATCTGTGCTTCTCATTTTGCCTGGATCGACCTTTGGACAGGTTTACGATGGAACACAATCCTGCAGGGGTTGTCACAGTGTAGCAGATGTTGGTGGATTACAATATCCTCAGTGGTACAATACGCTGCATGCAAAGACGCATCTTTTACCCGACACAAATTCCATTAAGGATGCAGCGTCCTTTTCACGGGGTGATAGTATTACCATGGGCGCGAATTTTGGCAATGCATACATCTATCTAAGTAAAAACGGCGCTGCCTATTATGCTAAAGTAGGCGCTTCAGGAAATTTATATAAAATTCAATGGACATACGGCGCAGGATACAAACAACGCTTTTTAGTGAAGATCGATACAAGTTATTACATGCTTCCTATCCAGTATAACTTTAACGGTTATCTCGATGCATCATCGGGTGCATGGGTAAGTGTCGACGCCCAAAACTGGTTCAACAGCGATGGATCGTTGAAATCGATCGACGGCAATTTCCGTAAAACATCCTGGGATAAAAATTGTATGGGTTGTCATATCACAGGCGGCAAAGTAGCTAAAATTATTCACGGAACTGATACCTCGTGGCATGCGTCATGGGGAAAAAATGGAACGGATTATCTCGTTCAGAATATAAATGTTGGATGCGAGGAGTGTCATGGACCCTCGCAGGGCGGCGGAAGCGCCGGACATCAAATGAATCCGGCAAAACTACCAACGAAGCAGGCAAAAATGGACGTGTGCGGGCAGTGTCACAGCCGGTCGACGTCTATTCCCGCAGCCGGGATGCAGCCCGAACATATGTATCCAATGAATGAACCGAATAACATCTATTACAATCCTGCCGACCTCACAAAACCGTTATCGATGTTTCTCAATCTTTCACAATCGCCAAATACACCCGGTGGTCCAGTGATGTGGCCCGATAACTCGACTGCAGCTAATTATCCCGAACAATATCAGGAAATGCTTTCGTCAAAACACTGGACGAATCAGTTTGAGGAAATTACCTGTTTCACCTGTCATACTGCGCATGGGACGAATATGGGCAGCCATAATCTTCGCGATTCTTTGAATGTCCAGGGTGATAATTTCGCCGTCGCCGTTGATGATAATACTCTTTGTCTCTCCTGTCACGCTGGACACGGTTCATTTACGGCAATCATGAAATCGTGGGTTCACGATCCTCTAACATATAACGATTCCATTGGAACGGTAATCAATCATCACACTCATCATAACCTGTATGATCCGAAAAACGAATTTGCGACCGGCGGCAGCGGCAGATGCACAAATTGTCATATGGCGGCAACTGCGACGAATGCGGTTCCGTACGATCTGCATACGCATACGTTCGCGGTCATTCCTCCTATTCAAACGATTCGATATGCGAGCGCCGATGCGCCAACTAAAGGAATGCTTAATAGCTGCGCTGTCAGTTGTCACCGGAATCCAGGTGAGAACGTCACAATTCCCACATTTGGAATAGGAAGCGACCCTAACTTAACCGATTGGACTGAAGGCACCGATATTGCTCTTGCAGATACACTCTGGCGTTATTGGCAGCGTTGGGGATTAACCGGAGTGAAGGAAGTTGAGCACGCTCTTCCCATCGCTTATAATTTATCGCAGAATTACCCGAATCCGTTTAACCCTACGACCAATATTGATGTTCAGATTCCCAAACGCGATCACGTCCGCCTCACCATCTATAACATGCTCGGTCAGGTTGTTGCCACACTCATGGATGGCGACTACGAAGCCGGGACGTACAAAGTTACATGGAATGGCCATAATAACTTTGGTCTCACTGTTCCCACAGGCGTATACCTTTACCGGCTTGACGCGGGAGTATACAGTAAAACCAATAAGATGATCATGTTAAAATAGTGGTACGATTCAGAACTTCATGATTGAAGAATTTCACGTCTATCAATCTACGTCTAAAATTTTTCAAAGATTGTAATATGAAAAGAGAGAGAAAGGTTTTTGATCATATTATCCGAGTTGTAAAGAGTATTTACTTCATTACTGGATTGTTCAAATTTCGATGGATTTACCCGGTATAAGGATTTATCAATACCGAAAAAGCCCGTTAAGTTATTGTCAATACTGAAAATTACACACGATTTTGCGGCTATTTTCACTGCTGGAATGCTTAAAATTCCCACAATATGTAAAAAAGGAGGGATATGGGAGGTTAGAGGATGGCACGAAGGTTGTAAGATGATGTATATAATGTATTTTTAACAAATTAGTCAAGAAAGAATTTATGTACGAGTTCTTAACTCAAAATGCCTTGTATCTTGTTTTATTTATCTTTCTGATCGGAATGATAGGAATATTTTCATTCCTATGGCGCATGGGCGGTCTCGTCTCATCAATGGAAGAAAGAAACAAGCAATAAAACATCTGCGATGAATACCAAGATAATTATTGCCATTCTTCTTATCGTCGCTGCGGTCGGATACGGGGCGATGTCATTCGTTGAAACAAATGTCCAGTATACTGATTTTCAAACCGCTCAATCGAATCATAGAAAAGTCCAGGTAAAAGGGGAGTGGATTCGCAATAAAGAAACATCGTATGATGGTTCAAGAAACGAATTCACGTTTTATATGAGGGACGATAGCGGTGTTGAAACAAAAGTTATTTTCGAGGGAGCCAAACCGAATAATTTTGAACTTGCAAATGCGCTCGTCATTAAAGGTCGATTCCAGGATAATACCTTCCGAGCATCCGATATTTTAACCAAATGCCCTTCGAAGTATGAAGTGGATAATAAAACTGAAAATAAATAATCTTAAATCATTCCTCCCTATGAAATTTCGGCTTATTTTCATTTTTTTGATCGCTATCTGCTTTGTTCTGACAGAGACAGTCAGGGCGCAGCAAATTAGCGGACGAATAAGCACCTCGGTGTATGGATTTCAAACATACGATACAGTCAAGGTGCCCAATACTATTGCGCGCGGGATACAAACTTTACAATTATATGTCTCTCAGAACAACCTATCGCTTCAGACCTATCTCACCGGTTCAATGAATCTTGATGAACCCGGAAACTTCAGCAACCTCCGGGCAAGAAATCTCTTCTTGCAATGGAAGAATGTTACGAACGGAGTCGATCTGAGTCTGGGAAGAATCCCGGTGTTTGCAGGCGTCGGCGTCGGAGCCGTAGATGGCGCGCTCTTCCGCGTGAAAACGATGGAGGATAAGGTCTACTGTGTGGTTTATGGCGGCGCGAATGTCGGTCCCGATTCAAAATCCACAGGGACAAATAATCTTAGCCAAAACTATTTTACCGGAGGGCAGGTCATCGGCACGATGCTGCCCAATACACGCATTAGTCTCAGTTATATGAATCGAAATATTGAGAGGCAAAGCTATCTTGCGCTGCGACCTGATTCCTTATATAATCCTGTCAGTGTGCTCATTCAACCTGATTCACGCGCTCAGCAGACTGCGGGTGTTGACGCTCGTTACAGCGTATCGGAAAATTTTTATTCCTATGGCAGATTTGATTACGACCTCAATCTCAATCGAACGTTGCGTTCAGAATTAAAGTCGCGCCTTGCGGTAACCTCAGAGCTCGCATTCACGGGCGACTTCATCTATCGGGAACCGCAAATAGATTATAACTCCATTTTTATCATTTTCCCGTTATCACCAATTCGAGAACTCGAAGGCGGAGTTGAATACATTTTTCCATACTCCATCAGGACATATGGTAGGATTGGATACGTGAAATATGTGGACGATCAGAGCCGCCGGCTCAGCATTGGCGCGACGTCGGAATATGCCGCTATTTCTTATTCCGGGACGAACGGCTATGCCGGGGAGCTCTCCTCTTTCGACCTGCAGGGGATGTATCCTCTGTTTGAGAGGAAACTTATTCCGAGCGTGGGCATGTCGTTCAGTTCCGTCAGATATGATTATTACGATCCCTCTCCGCAGCATATCTTCGCTAACTCCCTTGGATTTGTCTGGAGACCGTTACCCACGTTTTCATTCAACATGCAATCGCAATGGTTGAGGACTCCGGTTGCAACAAACGATGTTCGATATTTGGGCACAATCAATTACTGGTTCTCCGATAAGCTGCACCTCTTCTCCGGAAAGGAGGGTGGTAAATAATGAAACGATATTTCTTTTTAATCGGCCTGGCTGTTGCGGGAATTATCGCGATTTCCCCTGCGAAAAAAGAACCCCTCGGAAATTCAAGTTTAGAGGTTATGCAGGCAAAACAATCCCTGAAGTTTTCTCACACTTTGCATGTTAAAGATCAGGGAGTTGGTTGTGAAGATTGCCACACGACTGTCAGGACCAGCAAGCAATCTGCCGATAAACTCACACCCGGCCATGAAGTTTGCAAAACTTGTCACGATGAACAGGTATCCAAAAATTGCGCGTATTGCCATCTTCATCCGGACAATATAATCCCGCTCGTTCATCCGGAACGGGAGGGGCTGTTTTCCCACGAAAAACATCTTGCGCAGGATAGCATGAAGTGCGATGTTTGCCACGCAGGCATTGATACCACCGCCCAGATCACGAGCGCCAACATGCCCGGTATGCCAACTTGCACCAATTGCCACACCGATAAAAAGGTGGCGATAACCTGCGAAACCTGCCACCGGAATTTCACATCCTTGGTTCCCTCAAATCATCTTGAGGGGAATTTTAAGAAAGACCACAAGGAACTTACACGGATAGGGATGTTGAATGTTGCGTGTAACACATGCCACTCTGAAAATTTCTGTCAGGATTGTCACAGCGGCATAGAATTACAAGGATTTTATGGAAACCGCGGTCTTATGGCAGACCCATCTCCGCGCGGATCAACCAAGGATTCACCGAAACAGCTTCGGTTGCAGCAGGTTCACAGTTTAAATTATAAATATACTCACAGCATCGATGCAAAATCCAAAGCGCTTGATTGCTCGGCATGCCACGACGAACAAACGTTCTGCTCAACGTGCCATGATGCGGGGAGTGATATCACACAGTTGAAAATCAAGCCCCTCTCGCATAAGCAAGCAGGATTTACGACTCTTGGCAGGGGATCAGGCGGAGGGCTGCATGCCGACCTGGCAAGGAAAGATATTGAAAGTTGCGCCGCCTGCCATGATGTGCAGGGAACCGATCCCGTCTGTATGTTGTGTCATAGCGAGAATGGAGGTATCCGATGAAAAATACAGCATTATTCCTCACTTTCATCGTAGGTGCAATTTTGCTTGCCCTATCCGGGTGCACCGATCTCAGACAGAATCTCCCAACTCAGGAATCGGGGTCGATTACCATTCATCCCGATGGATGGACGAATAGCTCATCGCCAAATTTTCACTTGAACACGATCGAGAGTTCAGGGTGGGATATGGCAGCATGTAGAAAATGTCACGGCACTCAATATACCGGCGGTACGGCAAATGTTTCATGCATGAAATGCCATGTTCCTCAAGACCTCCCCAATCCGGGAACCGCTTCTGGAAAAGTTCATCCCGATGGTTGGAAGGATAGTCTATCGGCTAAATTCCATGGAATAGCAATTAGGAATACTCCCTGGATCTTAAACTATTGCCAGAAGTGTCACGGAACGCAATATACCGGCGGCATTGCCGGCAAATCATGCCTCGCGTGCCACAACAAAGTCAATGGACCCGAAAACTGTTCAACATGTCATGGGGGTGTTAATAATCCCGCTCCTCCCGTAGATCTCGGTGGAAATACTTCAATAGGTGCAGCGGGGGTCGGAGCGCATCAAAAGCATCTGGTAAGCGGCACATTCTCATCGGTGATCGCATGTTCTGAGTGCCACACGGTGCCGGCGATGTACAGTTCACCGGGTCATATCGATAGCACGCGTATAGGCGCGTTGATATTGTTTAATGGAACATTAGCGAATACCGTTACCAACGATTCGTCAACCCTGAATTATAGCTCAACGTTGCCGCTGTTTACGCCGACGCCATCCTTTGATGTTGCCGCAATCAGTTGTTCAAATACTTACTGCCACGGCGATTTCAAGAATGGCAATAATTTTACTCCGACGTGGAATGACACAACCGGATCGCAGGCGGCGTGTGGAACTTGCCATGGGGATATTACTCAGTCGGATCCAGGATTGCGCGCACGACCAAAGTCGACTGCCGTTGGCGGTACCCATCCCCAATCCACTGCGTGCTGGGCTTGCCATGTCGGAGTCATCGATCGAAATCTCAATTTCATCGATAAGTCGAAACATATAAACGGTAAACTGAACGTCTTCGGCGAGGAACGTGATTTTTAATGTTGAAGGATTGTTCTGATCGGAAAACTAAGCAATATGACCATAAGAAATAATAAACTGGATCCTGTTGATCCGAAGGGAAAGGGGGATCGTTCCACTTTGAAATCCATCGTCTTATACAGCTCCGATGTAGATTTTTGCATCAGTTTTATGCTGTTATTTCAGGATCGATATAATGTGATGACAACTTCGGATGTCGAGATGCTTACTCTTGCAGTGGAACAATACCATCCCGATCTCGTTATCGCCGACGCAGTCCCGAATGAGCGAATGACGCATCGTTTTGATCAAATCAAACATGAACATCCGAATCTGCCTATTATCCTCTTTTACGTTTCCCGGCTCGAACATCCGATGTTAAAAGAGAATATTGTTAAATATGTCGATGCAATGTTTTCCAAACCGATCGATATACCCGAGGTTACGCGAAGGATCAATGAGCTCGTTATGAGAAATTAAGCAGTTGGAGATATGACGATGTTGAGTGAAGGTACAATCGGCAGTGAACGGACGGAAATGTTTTTAGCGCTCGCAGGATCATCGGATCCAATAGACCTTTTAGTGGGCGAATACGATGATGCCCTGAGGTATCTGACTATCCTGGATGATGGAATGAACACAATCCGTTTAGAGGGATTTTCGGATGAAATTTTTCAGAGAATCATCGACGCCTTGCGGTTTCTTTCTCCCCATGTTCTCCAGCATAATCGTAAAGAAGAAAAATACTTATTTCCGTTGTTGGGGCGTCATGGTAACCATGCCCTCTACCGGATGAAGCAGGAACACCGTGAACTGATTCAGGTGTTCGTAAAGCTGCTCCGGTGCGTCAGGAGAATAAAGACAGGGGAGATTACTCAATATGCTATCGAAGAATTTGTGCACAACGGGATAGAAATAATCGATTTGCTCGGTGAACATTTCGCCCAGGAAGGGAAAATGCTTTTTCCCCTTGCGAAAAAATTACTTTCTCTCGAAGAATATGAACAATTTAAAAATGGAATTTTAGTTTCAGCAGTCTACCGCGGATGAAGATGTAGTTGATGATGATTCATTAGATTAAATAAAGATTAACAATATGGAAGGAAGATAAACAATGGCAGAAAAAGGAAAACGTTACGAAGACAACGCCCCCGGTAAATTTTATGTGACCGATGCATGCAACGGTTGCGGCAGATGTTTCAGCGTCGCTCTTCAGAATTTTATGTATAGCAACGATGCATCGTACTATTTTATCATCCAGCAGCCGACGGATCCCCGCGAAGAAGAGGATATCAAGGAAGCAATGTCCGTTTGCCAGATGGATTGTATCTTTGACGATGGCGTACCTGTTGCTTCCAATAATTAATTTCTATCCCCTAAGGAGAAGGTATGTTTAAAATAATTCAAACGGAGCGTTTATCGTCAACGATCACCAAATACGTCATCGAGGCGCCGTACATCGCAAAGAAAAGAAAACCCGGCAATTTTGTGATTGTCAGGGTTATAGAAACCGGCGAGCGTATTCCGCTAACCATTGTAGATAGCGACCTTAAAGCGGGAACAATTACCTTAATTGTTCAGGCGATCGGAAAAACTACAAAAGTGATGGCGTCCAAAAAAGCCGGCGATTCATTAGTTGACGTCGTTGGACCGCTGGGTGTTCCTACTCCAATAGAGAATCACAATGCCGTTGCCTGTGTCGGCGGCGGAGTCGGAACGGCGGAGCTTCTGCCAATCGCCCGCGCTCTTAAAGGCGCAGGGAATGCTGTCTACTCCGTTCTCGGCGCACGGTCGAAAGATCTTATCGTCCTCGAAAAGGAAATGTCGGAAATTTCGGATGGGATGTTTATCACGACCGACGACGGCTCTTACGGAAAGCAAGGCGTTGTTACCGTAGCGCTGAAAGAATTGCTCGATTCGAAGCTCGGTATTGAAGCAGTCTACGCCATCGGACCGCTCCCGATGATGAAGTTCGTTTCCAAATTAACGAAAGAATATGGCGTAAAAACCTATGTGAGTTTAAATGCTCTTATGGTAGATGGAACGGGTATGTGCGGCGGATGCCGTGTTACAATTGATGGTCAGATGAAATTTGCCTGTGTCGATGGGCCGGAATTTGACGGGCACCTGGTCGATTTCGATGAACTCATTATGCGAAATCGAACCTACATTGATCTGGAAAAGATTTCGGATGCTCAAGTGAATTCCCTTGTATAATTTTAACAAAAGGAAAATCTATGGAAAATGTAAATCCGCGTAAACCTTCCGAGAGAATGAAGATTCCCCGGCAGACGTCAAGTGAACAGGGACCCGATGTACGATGTCATAATTTTTCGGAAGTATCGCTCGGTTTCGATCTGGAAAAATCATTGATAGAAGCAAGCCGCTGCCTGGAGTGCAAAAATCCCATATGCATGGAAGGATGTCCTGTCAGCGTCGATATCAAGAGCTTCCTCCAGTATATCATGACGGGAAATTATACGGCTGCGGTAGCGAAAATCCGTGAGACAAATTATTTGCCAGCCATCTGCGGTCGCGTTTGTCCGCAGGAATCGCAATGCGAAGAAGTCTGCACACTCGGCAAGAAACATAATCCAGTGGCTATCGGTAAGCTGGAGCGTTTCGTCGCCGATTATGAAATGCAGCATGGTTTATTCAAATCTCCCCCGCGTCCGGCGTCGTTGGGTCAAAAAGTCGCGGTTGTTGGCTCGGGTCCTGCAGGATTAACCTGCGCTGCCGAGTTAGCACAAAAGGGGTATGAAGTTTCTGTATTTGAAGCGCTCCATGCCGCCGGCGGCGTCTTGCGGTATGGTATTCCGGAATTCCGTCTCCCACGCACTATTCTTGACATGGAAATTGACCGGGTAAAAGATCTGGGCGTAAAACTCTATACGAATTTCGTGATCGGTAGAACTGCAACCATCGATGAATTTTTCGATGAATGGAAATTTGAGGCGGTGTTTCTCGCTACCGGCGCGGGCGCTCCCACGTTCATGGGAATACCGGGAGAAAGTTTGAGCGGAGTATATTCCGCCAACGAGTTTCTCACACGGGTGAATCTCATGCACGCATCCCAATTCCCGGACTACGATACTCCGATAAAATACGGCAAACAGGTGGCGGTGATCGGCGGCGGTAATACCGCTATGGACGCCGTGAGAACATCGAAACGGCTTGGAGCGGAAAAAGCGTATCTCGTTTACCGAAGGTCGCGCCAGGAAATGCCTGCCCGTGAAGAAGAAATTCATCATGCGCAGGAAGAAGGAATCGAATTCCTCATGCTTACGAATCCCATCCGGATTATCGGAAATAGCAATAACTGGGTGTGCGGAATGGAATGCCTGAAGATGGAACTTGGCGAACCCGATTCTTCAGGTCGGCGGAAACCGGTTCCGATCGAAGGATCGAATTTTGTGCTCGATGTTCAAACGGTCATCGAAGCGGTGGGTCAGAAACCCAATCCCATTATCCAGGCGACTACGAAAGGATTAAAGACCGGAAACCGCGGTACGGTGATTGTTGGCGATAAACAGGAAACAAGCAGAGAAGGTATTTTTGCCGGCGGCGACCTTGCTCGCGGCGGCGCAACGGTAATTCTCGCGATGCGCGATGGCAGAGTCGCTGCCGCTTCGATTCATGAATATCTCACCACGAAGCGCACTGAGAAAACAGCCGCAGTGCTTGAACCGCAAATTGCGTAGAGTAATACCCGTGACCGAAAAATAGACGGTTGTTTCTTAACTGAAATTCAAAGGGCGTTCAAAATGAACGCCCTTTGTGTTACAGACATATCGGTGGATATTAAACCACGGCATCCCCAATTTCCTCATTTCCCTCAAATGGACATTCTTTACCACAGCGCATATCTTTTTTCCCAGTTGTTCACTGAGAAGATGAAAATCTCAACACCCCCGTTGAATATCTCAGCACTGTTTAAAGCATTAATTATTATGAAGTTATAAACAATCTTTCTCTTTTTTGAAAATTCACCGCTGAATAATTCATCACTCTATAATTTAATATTTTTCTCATTCCTGATGCATCTGCATCATGTTGAATATCATAGAGTTAACCGCATGAATTTTCGTGAGAATTTCCAATTAGTGGTACAGTTGTTGCCCATTCTAATAGTAGAGTGTAACAGTATTCAAGAAAAATTTAATTCACGCAAACAAAAGAAAAAAAATATTATAGGATGGAACGACAATGGTAGCCATATTCATGTTAGGAACGATCCTTCTCTTTCTCACAATCGATTATTTTGTGCAACGTGCGCGGAAAAAACAATTGTCCCCGGCCGCAGAGTCACAAAGCATTATCCCTAATCGATTTCTGATTCCACGGGGATATTTCTTCAGCAAGGGACATTCGTGGGTAGAACTCTTATCATCAGGCAGCGTGCGTATCGGAATCGATGATTTTACACAAAAAATACTCGGTTCCATTGACGGTGTTCACATCATGACGCGCAATGTTTCGATCAACAGGGGGGAACCCATTCTGGTGCTTAAACAGGGTGATCGCGTAATTTCAGTTGCCGCGCCGGTGAGCGGAAAAATTGTGGAAGTAAATAAAAATATCCTTGAACATCCCGAGTTGATTAAAAAAGATCCTTATATCACGGGATGGATCGCAAGGATTGAACCGGAAAACTTAAATGCCGAACTGCAATTATTGAAAATAGCCGAGGATGCCTCGCAATGGCTCCGCGGGGAAGTATCCCGTTTCCGGGATTTTATCAATCATCACACCCAGCAGTTCGCTTTTGCCCATGCCGGTGTAACGATGGCAGACGGAGGCATTCCGATGACCGAAGTGCTCGAACATGCGAATGACGACGCATGGCAGGCGTTCGAACAAGAGTTTTTATTAAAGAGTTAATGCGGCGGTAGTTATGATCGTGAATTCTTTAATTATTCCTTTAATTTTAATCCGGAGATAAGACCATGCAGAATTATGGTATTTTAATAGATACAACAATGTGTATCGCCTGCTACGAATGCGAACGCGCTGACGCCGTGCGGTGGGGAAGATCGGAACCGACCCCTGCCCACGAACTCTCTGCCGATAAAAATACAGCCGTCTACACTATCAATGATTACAACCTCCCGCGGCAGTGCATGCATTGCCAGGATCCAACCTGCGCGTCTGTATGTCCCGTCGGAGCTTTTAAGAAGACAGCCGAGGGTCCGGTTGTGTATGACGCTGATAAATGCATCGGCTGCAGGTATTGCATGCAGGCATGCCCGTTCGATATTCCGAAATATCAATGGGGCAGCGTAAATCCCAAAGTGGCGAAATGCGATATGTGCCGCGAGAGAATTCTGAAAGGCGATAAACCGGCGTGTGTTGCCGCCTGTCCTACGGGGGCGCGCATGTTCGGACCGCTGAGCGAGATAATTGAAGAAGCGAAAAAACGCGTGCAGGATAATCCGCAAACATATTATCCTCAGATTTATGGCTTAAAAGACGCCGGCGGCACGTCGATAATTTATCTTTCAGCAAAACCGTTTGATCAGCTCGGTCTCCATACGAATCTGCCTCAGGAAGCAATGCCGAATTTAACATGGGCTGTCATGTCCAAAATCCCGAATTATGTCGGTTGGATGGGCACGCTGCTCGGCGGCGTCTGGTGGATCACGAACCGCCGGAAAGAAGTTCGGGATTTTGAGCGGAAATTGCACGATATGGAAAAACGTAATCCAAGCTCGCGTTCAACGGTAGATAAAAATTAAATTGAATGAAAAGGATAATATTATGAAAAGATTTCGTTTACCCCGTTTAACTTTTTGGTCAGGTTTGTTCTATTGCATTCTCGCGGTCGGTCTCTATTCAACAGTCGTCCGATTTTTCGGAGGATTGGGCGCTTCCACACACCTCTCAGATCAATTCCCCTGGGGATTATGGATCGGGTTCGACGTCCTATGCGGAGTAGGTCTTGCGGCAGGCGGGTTTATTGTCGCAGCTACCGTATATCTATTCAATCTTCAAGATTACAAACCGATTCTGAGACCTGCGATTCTCACCGCCTTTCTCGGGTATATCCTCGTCATCGTCGGCTTGATGTTCGATCTGGGCAGACCCTGGAATATCTGGCATCCATTGATCATGTGGAATCCGCATTCCGTTATGTTCGAGGTAGGTTGGTGCGTGATGCTCTATTCCACCGTGCTTGCTCTTGAATTCAGTCCTATCGTTTTTGAACGGTTGAATCTGGAAAGACCAAAGAAGATTATCCATTCAGTTACCATCCCTCTGGTAATTTTGGGTGTGATTCTGTCCTCGCTTCATCAATCGTCCCTGGGATCACTGTTCCTTATTGTTCCGGCAAAATTGTATCCATTATGGTATTCGCCAAATTTGCCGTATCTCTTCTTTGTTTCTGCGCTTGCGGTCGGTCCGGCAATGGTGATGGTCGAATCCTATTTCAGTTCGCGGGCATTTCATCGCGAGATTGAAATTGGAATTCTGAAAAATCTTGGAAAAGTATCCGCGGTCGCCCTTGCGCTTCTACTGGTATTAAAGGTTGAAGATATCCTTTCGATGCACCTGGCGCCGTACGTATTTACATTCAATTTTGAGGCGGTAATGTACTGGGTTGAAATCATGTTCGGTATAGTCGTCCCGATGGTTCTTCTTTTTCAATCGAAGATCCGCGCATCACAACAGGGTTTATTCGTCTCCTCGTTGTTTATCGTGCTGGGTTTCATCCTGAACCGGCTCAACGTAAGTCTGACCGCTCTTGAGCATTACGCGCCGGTGCGGTATTTCCCAAGCTGGATGGAAATATCCATCACCCTGATGATCGTAGCGATCGGTTTCGTTGCATTTCGTTTGGCAGTACAATACCTGCCGATCTTTATAGTCGAAGAACCCGAAGAAGCTCCGAAAATTCCGGTTCCGGCAGCAGAACCATACGACGTGGTATCGTTTATCGAAGTCCCGACCGCTGGACAAGCCGGGATACATTAGGAAACAGTGTTAGCTGTAAGATTGGAGATCATGATATGCAAAACGTTAACGATCAATCGATAATCCCCGCGGAAGAATCACGATGCATCTGGATGGATGCGGGGATCGTGACATATAAACTTTGCGACCGCCGGTATGAATGCGATCAATGCCCGTTTGATATCGTCTTCCGTCAGCAAGGCGCCGATCAAATGGTTATAACGAAGACAGTTCCCTCACAGTCGCCAATAAGCGAACAAAGCTCAGTACCACCGGTTGGAGGAGATGATTATTTTGACCAGCAGCTTCAATCGTTTCTCCTTCCATTTACAACTCCCGCCCTGCCCGATGACCGTCTCTATTATTGCAATCATATGTGGGTAAAGAACGACATCGGTGATTTTGTGAAGATGGGAATCGATCAGATTGCGGCGCAGATGTTCGATACTATCGGAGGTGTTGTGCTTCCTCAGACGCCTTCGCATATTCAGAAGGATGCGCCGTGCATCTGGCTCACCCATCATAACTGGGCTGTTGCGCTTCGGACCCCGTTAGCGGGGACAATCATCTACTCTAACCGTGCAATGAAAGAGTGTCCGTATCTCATCATACATTATCCCTATACGGAGGGTTGGATGCTTCTCTTGTCGCCCGATGTGCCGGGTGATGTTCAGAGATCGTTGTTGCGTAGTGACGATGCGGCAGAATTATATAGAAATCAAGGTGTGCTCCTTCACGATAAATTTTCACAGGCATATGGCAGGATGAGACATGGTGTTGGTACCACGCTGAATGACGGCGGTACCCAGATTCGGAGTCTCCCTGACATCATCGGAGAAAAAACATATTACGGAATCATCCATAATATCTTTCAGGTTCATTAGAAGTTGGGTGAGCGCAAGTACGCTTACTTTTATCTGATCTGAATAATCTCAACACTCAATAGTCCGGATATACTGTTCGAAAATGCAGCAGCCAGTCCATCATTGGCTGCTGTTTCTTTCTTCAAGACCCGTAATATAATCTTGCCATTTATTCTCGGAATAGAGCGGTTAACGCTATCTCTTATCTAAAATAATAACAATACCAATAACCCAACACCCAATCTATTCTCAATTATGAAAAATTATTAATTTTGCAATTGAAAACTGCTGAATTATTCCTTTTTTCAGAGTTATTCTCCTGGGTCAAATGGCATATAATTTGCCCTTTATATAGAGGATTACTACCTCATAATGAAATGGTGAAATTCACACGACTCCTGGGATTCAAACTATTTTTAATCATCCTGACTGTGATGATCGGGGGGACGTTTGTTTTTGCCACTCTTACGATAAATTGGCATTCCGAGCAATACCTCCGTCATAAAATTGCTTCCCTGAGCGGGGTCAGCGACGTGCTGAACAGGTCGATGCATTACAGTATGCTGTTGAACCGCCGCGATGATCTTAAACAAATTATTCAAACGGTCGGACATGAACCCGGAATTTTAGCAGTCCGTATTTATAATAAAAAGGGAGAGATTACTTTTTCTTCCGATTCGACGGAAATTGGGAGAACCGCAAATCTGAAGGATAAAGAATGCAGCGCATGCCACGGTTCCACAACTTTTCTCAGTTCGCCCAAACCCAATGAACTTACCCGGATATTTCCGGTTTCCGAAAATCGCAGGGTGCTCGGGATGATCACGCCGATTCGCAATGAAGAATCTTGTTCCGAAGCGTCATGCCATGCCCATCCTGAATCGCAGACCATTCTTGGCATTCTCGATTATATGGTGCCGCTCGATGAACTTGACGCCAGTCTTATTGATCTGAAAAGAGTTCAATACATCAATGCGTTTCTCCTTGTATTTGTGGTTACCGGTCTGACGGGAATCTTCATCTGGCGGATGGTAAATATTCCCGTCCGTAAACTTACAGGCGGAACCACGGAAATTGCAAAAGGGAATCTCAATTACCGCATCCGTATCCGCAATAATAACGAAATCGGTTCCCTTGCCGAGTCGTTCAATTCGATGGCGGACGAATTGCAGCGAGCGCGGGATGAACTGACCGGGTGGAACCAACAGCTTGAAAATCGCGTCCTTCAAAAAACGGAAGAACTACGCCGCGCTCAATCGCATCTCTTTCAGGTCGATAAGATGGCATCCCTTGGCACGCTTGCGGCAACGGTTGCCCATGAGTTAAACAATCCGCTTGAAGGAATTCTCACCTACGCAAAATTACTCCGGCGGCGGCTTGGTAAAGGCGATTTAACTGAAGAGATGAAAATCGAAATGGTAAAAGAATTGACCATGATCGCCGATGAAACCGCACGTTGCGGCAATATTGTGAAGAATCTCCTCCTTTTTTCCAGGCAAAAAGTCGGTGAATACCTTGAGGTCGATATCCGCAACGCAATCGATCAAAGTTTAAAGCTGATGGAACACCATTTCAAGATGCATAATATCAAACTCGATGCAACGCTTCCATCATCTCCCGTTGCGCTCACATGCGATCCCAACCAGATCGAACAAGCCCTGCTGGCAATCGAGATCAATGCAGTGGAAGCGATGCCGGAAGGAGGCACAATACGAATTTTTCTCTCAGACGACATACAGAAAGAGTCTATTCGGATTGAAATAGGCGACACGGGCATCGGTATCCGCGATGAAGATATGCCGCATATCTTCGAACCGTTCTATACCACCAAGCACGATGGCAAGGGGACGGGGCTGGGATTGGCCGTGGTGTACGGAATTGTCGAGCGTCATGGCGGATTTATTCAGGTGAAATCGAAAGTTCATGAAGGAACTACGTTTATTCTTGAACTCCCGAAAAATCTCCGCAATCTAAAAATATCGGATACAACATCCGAACAAACTATCAGGTAATTTCTATGAATGGAAAAACGACATATAAAGCAAACATTCTGGTTGTCGACGATGAAATCATTGTGCGTGACTCCCTTTCCAAATGGTTCCGGGAAGACGGCTTCCGCGTGGAAACTGCTGAAGACGGCATGCATGCCCTTCACCTTATGGGTAAAGGTCCATGGGACGTTATCCTGCTCGATATCAAAATGCCGGGCATCAGCGGATTGGAGCTTCAGAAAAAACTTAAAGAGATCGATAAGAACGCAATCATTATTATGATCACCGCGTTCGCATCGGTGGAAAGCGCGGTTCAGGCATTGAAAGAAGGAGCATTCGATTACGTTACCAAGCCCGTCGATCCCGAACACCTGATGCATCTGGTCACTAATGCGCTGAAACAAAAATTGCTCACCGACGAAAACGTCCGGTTGCACGAACGTATATCCGAAATGGCGGTGGGCGACGAGATTGTCGGCACGAGCGCAGAGATTCAGCATGTGATTGAACTGGCGAAAACCGTTGCAAAGACCGATACCACCGTGATGATCCGCGGGGAAAGCGGGACGGGCAAGGAACTTATCGCTCGGACGATCCATGCAAACAGCGACCGGAGATATTTCCCGATTATTGCAGTGAACTGCGGCGCGGTGACCGAATCATTGCTGGAAAGCGAACTCTTCGGCCATGAACGGGGCGCGTTTACCGGCGCGCAGTACCGGCGCAAGGGAAAATTTGAAATGGCGGATGGCGGCACCATATTTTTGGATGAAGTTGGAACGATCAGCCCGAAGATGCAGGTGGAGCTCCTCCGCGTCCTGGAGTCGAAGCAATTCACGCGCGTCGGCGGAAACGATTCGGTGAAAAGCGATTTCCGCGTCATCGCCGCGACGAATAGGGATATCGAGTCCGACGTGCAATCGGGAGCGTTCAGGGAAGATTTGTATTACCGTCTGAATGTTTTCAGTATCACCATACCGCCGCTTCGCGACCGGACGGCGGATATTCCCGATCTCGTTCACCACTTCATCGCCAAATACGCACGGGCGATGAACAAACAGGTGACATCCATCGCCAACGATGCAATGGAGCTGCTGATGAAATACCACTGGCCCGGGAACGTGCGCGAACTGGAAAACGTGATAGAACGGGCGATGGTACTTGCCAAGCCGCCATCGATCTGCGCGCAGCATATTCCGTTCAATACCCCGGTGAATAACAATCATAACGCGGATGACGATTCGCTCCACGCCATCGAAAAAATTCATACCGAAAAAATATTGAACCGCACCGGCTGGAATATTACCCGCGCGGCGGAGATTCTGAATATCGACAGGGTGACGCTTTATAATAAAATAGCGAAATACGGACTCAAGAAGCCATGAGCGATGCCCGCGATTATTTTACTCCCCATTAAACCGGTCCACCGAGGACTCGTTGACCCGCTTGTAAGCTTGTTAGCGTTGGAATTGGGTTCAACGGTCACCGTGGAAGAACAACATGGTCTTAACCCCGCGTTTGCGTTTGATTTGAAGCGCAACCAGCACAATTCCACAGCGCTCCTCGCTTCCATTCTCCAGAAATATCCCGAGAATGGAAATAAAATACTCGGGATCACCGGGCTGGATTTGTTTGTGCCTGTGCTGACGTATGTATTCGGCGAGGCGCAGCTCTCCGGCAGAGCGGCGGTTGTTTCAACCTTCCGCCTCGATGAAACGCTGTACGGATTTCCCGCCAACCGGACTTTGCTGGAAGAACGCCTCCTGAAAGAATCCGTCCACGAGCTGGGGCATACCTACGGACTTATCCATTGCCGCAATTACAACTGCGCCATGCACGCCTCCACCGCCGTGGAAGAAATCGATATTAAGGGAAAATCTCTCTGTGAGGAATGCAGGAAAGCGGTTAAGAATTAAATCTACTCTGCGTTCGTACCCATCCTTGTTTTGAAGGTCGGATGTCCAATTTTGTGGTAGCGAAATGGGACAGGGCGGGTGCTTTTCCCGTCCCGTTATGGTTTAACGGGAGTGGTCCCGTTGTCGATTGCTAAGTTTGACAATAACAATCTTCTTGAATTAGACCACTCCCTGACCCCCTCCTCCGAGAGGATGGGAAGCATATTAAAATCTATATGTCAAACATAATATCTTGAATAGGGATGGTCGGAGAATAAAAGGAGTTTGATAAATCAAACTCATACAAAATGCAACGTCGTTAATGACGATACGAGCATATAAATTCGGACACGTGCATCTTCGACGCCTCCGGCGTCGTCATCCGGGATGGTTTATGCTTCTATAAACGTTTGATGCCTTCGGCATCAGTTATCATTTCTTCAATCTAAATAATGTGGCATGATTCTTTTCTCAATACAATCGCGTTTAGAAGTCGCTGACCGCAAACGATCCCGGAGGGATCGGACATTTATAGCTATTTGTAACAAACGTTTGTTCGATGCCGGAGGTATCGAACAAGTTGGGTTAATCCATCAAATGGTTTATTCGGTAAGTTAACGCCGCATCTTCCTATCCTTTGCGGCGACTTAAAACTTTTTATCTTACCGCTTCTTAAAATTTTTGTACTGGGGCTTTTTGGATTCCTTCGCCATCTGCGCAATGCTTTTTGATACGATCATTTTGTACATTGCATCGCGCGCCGGTCCCCACTTATCGTGAAGAGGGCAGGGAGCTTTGTCGTTGCAATCTCCGAAGCCAACCACGCAGCCGTTCATAAAGTTCAGCCCGTCGATGGCTTCAATGATATGGAGGAAGGTAATATCTTTTGCCGGCAGGGCAAGCGTGAATCCGCCGTTATGGCCTTTCCCGGATTTTAACAAGCCCTTGTACCCCAGGTCTTGCAGAATTTTTGCCATGAAATGGTAAGGAGTTTTTAAATGTTCTGTGAGCTCGCGAATGGATGTCGCTTCACCCGGTTTTTTGAGTGCGAGATAAAGCACCGCCTGAAGCGCGTACTCACATTGTTTGCTGAAAAGGATGCTCATAGTGATTTTGTTATGATTGGTGAATGATTATTAATGTAAAAAATTTTTAATTAAGTTGCTAAATAATAACTAATAGGTTTTTATTTTAATGTTTATTGGAAAGTATAGAAAACGGAGCAGATTACCCAATTTCCCTGGATTGCGGGAATCAACAGATTCTCGGCAGTTGTTCCCCGGAAATCATATCAACGATACGCTTGCTGCCGATGCCCGTTTTTAGTACAACAATGCCCGGATGATCGGAAACGACTTCGCCGATAATCGCCGCATTTTTTCCCAATGGATGGGCTTGCATCGTGGCGAGAACTTTATCGGCGACTTTCGCTTCGACGAAGACAACGCACTTTCCTTCGTTCGCGATATACAAAGGATCAAAACCGAGTATCTCGCATGCTCCCCTCACCGGTTCAGAAACAGGGATAGCGTTCTCATCGAGGAGAATACCCTTGCCCGCTTGTCCGGCTATCTCATTCATGACGCTCGCGATTCCGCCGCGCGTTGGATCGCGCATCATGTGAATTTCGCTCGTTATCCCAAGAATGCTGGAAACGATTCCATTCAAAGCCGCGGTGTCGCTGATAAGGGCTGACTCAAATTCCAATCCCTGGCGCTTGGATAAGATCGCTATTCCGTGATCTCCTATGCCACCGTTGATGATAATTTTATCGCCGTTACAAATCCGCGAAGGATGGATATGGATGCCATCCTTAATAACTCCAATGCCAGATGTATTGATAAAAAGTTTATCGCCTTTCCCTTTTTCAACGACTTTCGTATCGCCCGTAACAACCAGCACCTCGGCTTTTTTCGCTGCTTGTTCCATAGCGCAAACAACCTGCCATAATTCATCGAGGGGAAATCCTTCTTCGATGATAAACCCTGCAGATAAGTATAACGGTTTGGCTCCGCACATCGCGAGATCGTTTACCGTACCATTGATTGCCAGGTCGCCGATATTGCCGCCCGGGAAAAAAAGCGGGTTCACGACGTATGAATCGGTTGTGAACGCCAATCTACCCCCGTTGATATTAAGAACTGCCCCATCATGCAGCGGCTCTAATATGGGATTTTGGAATGCCGGCACAAACATCTTTTGTATCAGATGCTGGGTGAGTTTGCCGCCACCGCCGTGCGCGAGCAGTATCTTACTATATTCCGAGAGCGGTATGGGGCAGGAAAGAGAAGTCATGCGATTGTTTTTCGTAATGTCGATCTTTTTTGATGGAAGCGATTTATTTGCTTAGTCGTGTCCCCCATTTGCAAGGGGGACGCGATGCGTTTTTTGCATCGCAGGGGATTCAGAGCGTGTGAAAAGTTGACTCCATGTTTCAAACCAGATTCATATCTTAACAATTTGCATAGAGGTAAGGAGATCGCCCGCCCGAACGACGCAGTCGGGCAGGCGACGTCCGCCTCCCGCGAAAAACGATGGCGGGAGGCGGACTCGCGATGACGTTTCACATTGCTTGCCTTACGTGTGTCCCCCATTTGCAAGGGGGACACGATGCGTTTTTTGCATCGGAGGGGGTTACGAATCGGTGAACAATCTCCATAGATCGATGAATAGTATCCCGGCGTCATACTCTCTCCGTTTTTTCGAACGTTACAGGCGCGTACCGGTAGTACGTCGCGCAGACGCCTTCGGATGAGACCATCGGCGCGCCAAGCGGATGTTCGGGAGTGCAGCCGTTCCGAAACTTCGGACAATCAGCCGGTTTTTTATTTCCTTGCAGCACTGCCCCGGAAATACAATCGGTTGATTCTTCAGTCTCAATTCCATCCAAATGAAAATATCGTTCAGCATCGAATGCTTCATATTCTTCGCTCAGTGTCAATCCGCTTTGGGGAATCGTTCCAATCCCCCGCCATTTCCTCTCGGTTACACGAAATACCTCGCGAATAAGATCTTGCGCCTGCCTGTTTCCGGATGATTTGACGGATCGGAGATATTGATTTTCGACTGTATGCTTGCCTTCTTCAAGTTGTTTCACCGCGAGATAGATTCCTTGCAGGATATCCAGCGGCTCAAACCCTGTTACAATTATCGGGATTTTATATCGCTCAGCGATTGGTATATATTCCTCATACCCCATAATAGTGCACACATGACCCGCGGCAAGGAATGCCTGTATCGTATTTGATGGATTGGAGAGAAGCGCTTCGATTGCCGGCGGGACAAGCACATGCGAGCAAAGGACGAAGAAATTTTTCAAGCCGAGGATTTTTGCCTGTCGAAGCGCCATCGCATTTGCAGGCGCCGTGGTCTCGAATCCCACCGCAAGAAAAACAACCTTTTTATTGGGATTTTCTTGAGCAATTTTTACAGCAGTGAGCGGGGAATAAACAATGCGGATATCGCCGCCTTCCGCTTTTACCATCAGCAAGTCTTTGACTGAACCGGGGACGCGGAGCATGTCTCCGAACGATGTGAATATTATGTCGCGCTGTGACGCGAGGGAAATTGATTTATCAATTATTTCAAGAGGAGTTACACAGACAGGACAGCCGGGACCATGCAGAAGAGTGATTTGAGAGGGGAGAAGCTGTTCTATGCCATATTTAACAATGGTATGCGTTTGCCCGCCGCAAATTTCCATGATCGACCATGCATGGCGGCAGGTCTGATGGATTAACCGTGAATATTTTTGGATGGACTGTTGATCTCTATATTCATCAATATATTTCACGGACTATAGAATCCTTATGTTACATCCGGCATGGGTTCTTGTAGCGCAGCAGCGTCCATTTCCCGTAGTAGTTGGAGCGTTTTGTTTGCCTCAGTTTCATCCATCGTATTGATGGCGAAACCGACATGCACAAGGACGTATTCTCCCACTTTCACATCGGGCACGAACGCAAGGCAAACGTTTTGTTTAACTCCGCCGAAGACAACTGTTCCCATCAGCGGCTCTGATGCGCCGACGATCTCAACAAGTTTCCCGGGAATTGCCAGACACATATCAGTTCTTAATTATTTTTTCAGAAGCGGCTAATGAAAGCGCGATTCCGGATCCGACGATAATGCGGTCGCCTTTCTTGGCGTCCATCAGGAGCATCAATGGGACGTCAATCAATTCGCCCTTTATCCGAATCAATCCCATCGTAGTTCCGCCCAGGATGTAAATCTCGATGATTTCTCCTATATGGCCTTTCATTTTATTGTCTCCATCATATTTGGTTGGTTGATAGATATAGGTTTATGTTCCGATTTCATTCGATAGTAAGCATACACCTGGCCTAAAGCGATTCCGCCGTCATTCGGCGGAATCCGTTGATGCCAGTAAGGATGGAATCCTTCATTTATTAACAGTTGATTTGTGCGTTCAGTCAGGTATCGATTCTGGAAGCAGCCGCCGCTCAGTACAATGCGTGGCTCGCCGATTTTTTTTGCGACGGCTAAAATTATTGCTGATAATGAATTATGAAACTTAGCGCTGATGAGTGAGATCTTTCTCCCCTTTGCCATATCTTCGTTGATACCGAGTATAATTTTTTCCCAATCGACAACGAGCGTATGGCATACATTCTTATTATAACTGAACATTTCCTTTGCATGTAGTTCGAACGGGTATACCTCGTCTGTTGACGTGTCACCGATGGCGAATTCTAAAGCCATTCCCGCTTGCCCTTCATATGTTGAAGTTTGGCAGAGTCCAAGAAGCGATGCAACGGCATCGAACAACCTGCCTGCGCTTGAGGTAACAGGAGAGTTAATATTTTTTTTCAGTATTTGCTGAAACATGTCGCGTTCGCCGGCTGAACACACCGTGAGGGGAATGAGATCATCCCGTAAAAAAACACGATCACCCATCATTTCATAAAGTAATCCAATCGCTGTGCGCCGTGGTTCTCTGATTGCCTTATCTCCACCGGGAAGATGAAAATCTCTGATTGTTGCGACCCGGGAAAAAGAGGTATTGTCCGTTAATAAAAATTCCCCGCCCCAGATTGTGCCGTCGGTGCCATAGCCGGTGCCATCCCATGATACGCCGAGCACCCTTCCATCCAAACCATTTTCCGCCATGCAGGATGCTATGTGGGCATAATGATGCTGCACGGCGTATGGGTGATCAGTCAGCAATAACCCATACGTTGAAGAAAGATACTCCGGATGGAGATCGGTTATAATTTGTTCCGGTTCCGACCGGTAGAGATTTTTGAAACTTTTTATCACATGCTCAAATGCATCAAATGATTCATGGTTTTCCAGATCGCCGATATGCTGGCTGATGAATACATTGTTTTCAGCAGTAAGTGCGATGGTATTTTTAAGGTGACCGCCAAGAGCTAACACCGATGGATAGATATGGTTGGAGCTTCCCGTATTGGAATCATCATTCAAGTGCACAGGTAAGGGAGCATATCCTCTTGCGCGCCGCAGAACCTGTTCCGATTCCAGTATTACCCGTGTGATGGAATCGTCCACATGTCTGAGGATGGGGCGATTGTGCGTCAGGAAGAGATCGGCAATTCCCTTAAGCCGTTTAACCGCTTCGCGTCCATCGATACAAATAGGTTCATCAGATAAATTACCGCTTGTTGCGATCACCGGGAACCGGAGCGTTTTCATCAGAATGTGGTGAAGAGGCGAACTCGGCAGCATAATCCCAAGATTGGGATTCCCCGGAGCGATATTTTCAGAAATATGCTGGCTGGCTTCCCGTTTTTTCTTAAGAAGTACAATGGGAGATTCAGGCGAAGTAAGCAGCCGCGCTTCAAGGTCTGACACTTCGCAGTCGCGCTTTACCTGCTCCAGATCGGGATAGAGAAGTGCGAATGGTTTTTCTTCGCGTTGTTTTCTCTGCCGCAGCTTCAACACGGTGTTATTTGATTCGGCGTCGCAGATAAGATGGAATCCGCCGATGCCTTTTACGGCAACTATTTTACCTGACCGGATTGCCTTCACTGTTTCCATTACTGCTTCGTCGCGCCGCGCAATTTTTGTTCCACAGTCGTCCCAAAGTTCCAGCGAGGGTCCGCAGATGGGACAGGCGTTGGGTTCAGCATGGAACCTGCGGTCGGCTGGATTTTCATATTCACTCCGGCAAATATTGCAGAGATGGAACTTCTTCATTGTCGTATTTGACCGGTCGTAGGGAAGCGCTTCGATAATCGTAAACCGCGGACCGCAGTTTGTGCAATTGGTGAAGGGGTAGAGGTAACGCCGGTTAGTGGAATCGAAAATTTCATCCAGGCAATCGGGGCACGTAGCGATATCGGGCAGCACAAGAGCAGAGATTGTTCCTTCGGATGTGCTCTCGATAATATTAAATGACGTGAAACCCTTCGGATCAAGGAATCGTGATTCGATGCTTTGAATAAAGGCGCGGGGCGGTTTCTCCACGGAAATTTTCAAGAGAAAAGAATCCAAGTCATGTTTTAGACCTTCAACCTCTATGAAGACTCCGCCTGAAGAATTATTTACCCATCCGGTTAATCCCATCTGAACGGCAAGGCGGTAAATAAACGGCCGGAACCCTACGCCCTGCACTGCTCCCCTTATTGTCAGATGAAGACGTTTATTCATGCCTGCACGAAGACCTCTTCTGCAAGCCATTCACACCATTCTGCGATACCTTGCTTCGTTCCGCAGGATGTTTCAAATATTTTCAATGAGGGATTGATAGACAATGCGTTGCGTTTCAACAGTTCGAGATCGAACGAGAGATGAGGCAGCAGGTCGATTTTGTTTATAATCATCACTCCGGCGTTCTTAAATATCAACGGATATTTCAACGGTTTATCTTCACCTTCGGTAACGCTCGTCACCACAACTTTAACTGCCTCGCCCAAATCATAGGCGGCAGGACACACGAGATTACCAACGTTCTCAATGATTAGCAGTTGAAGACCGGAAAAGTCGAGCGATTGCATTGCATCGGCAACAAGAGATGCTTCGAGGTGGCAGCCGCCGTTGGTGACTATTTGAACCACTGGGACATTATAGCGCTCTAACCTCCGGGCGTCGAAATCGGTTTGAACATCTCCCTCGATGATCTGAACATTAATCGTTCCGTCAAGATACACAAGCGTTTGTTCGAGGATGCTGGTTTTGCCCGCGCCGGGAGAGCTGATGAGATTGATGCAAAATATGTCTTTTGACGCGATGAGATCGCGATTATGACGGGCGATGGCGTCGTTTTTTTCGAGGATTTTTCTTTCAATGGTAACGATGCTCATGCGTGTTCCGCCTGGTTTTCCTGCAGAATTATTTCCACGATATCCAATTCGTTTCCGGAAACGATCATTGTTTTACGGCTGCCGCACGAGGGGCAGAGCGCGAATCCATTATCAACATTCGACTGTTTCGAACAATCGGAGCACTTGATAACAAAGGAAACTGTTTCAATATCGATCCGGGAATGATTCAATCCCGTATCGGCGATAAGAGCTTCATAGCAAAATTTTAAGGAATGAGGCACCACTCCTGAAAATGTCCCGACCCGTAGTTTCACCGACCGAACATTTGCCAGTTCATCTTCCCTGACCCGTGCGTGGATGATTTCAACAATATTTTGTGCGATTGATAGTTCGTGCATGTGGGGTTTTGGCACCAGATTTACCAACCATTATTAGTGCAATTAGTAAGCCATATTTACGGTATTTTTTCTATTGTTTAGTTTAAGATTTACAAGGAAGGCGCGCCAAAGGTGTCAGGAATGCGAAAAGGGCAACACCCAAACTCTCAATGTTGATAAATCGGGAGCGGCTGTATCTGGTTTTGACTAATGAAGATAGAGATTATTGCTATGAATTGACATCATAACTAATGGCGGTGACGAGTTTTTGAAGGGCTTCGCTTACCTCCGGCGAAAGGCCTGTCCCGGCATTAAAATTATTCCCCTCGATGCCATAAAAAATTATATGTTCCGGGAGGTCACTCATTATTCGTGACAGTTGAACCGCGTCGGCGAGTGAGAAATGGTGGGTGGAAAATCGAAAGTATTCTTTGGGCAGCATCTGATCCCTTAAATCCATGCGGTGTATTTTGCCCGCGTCCGCGCCTGATCGTACAGCATCTATCAGGATGACAGAAGAGTATTTTTTCCAGAGTTGAAGAAGAATGGTGCCGTCTCCGTTTTCCTCAATGATTAGGACGCCCGGAAGATGCAAATCATGTAACTTTCGCGCGACGAGCAAACCTATGGAATCATCGCTGCGGTACTTATTCCCGATTCCGATAATTAACGTTTCGCTGCAGCGATCGTTCGTCGCGTTTTGTGTCGTCATTCCTCGATTTGTAAGTCCAGGAAATGTGTAGCGCAAGAGATGCAGGGGTCGTAGTTCCGAATCGTCTGCTCGCATTTCCAGGTCAATTCATTTTTCGGAAGATTGATATTCTTGGAGACAAAACTCCTCAGATCATTCTCAATCTGGCGTTGATTTTGCGCGGTGGGCGGAACGATTTTGGCGTCGATAATCATTCCATTATCTCCGAGCCGATAACGATGATAGAGGATGCCGCGCGGAGCTTCGGTACAGCCAAAACCTAAACCGGAGCGCACATTGTACGCGACGCACGATTCCTCCGGCGGTTCGTATGCCTGGATGATCCGTAACGCTTCCTCGCACGCGTAGAGGGTTTCAATTGCCCGGACGATAATGCTCTTGAACGCGTTTTTTATGATGGGTACTGCATGAACTTCGCGTGCAACCTCCTGCGCCATCGGGGTGAGCCGGTCGAAATTTAAATTAAACCGCGCTAATGGGCCGACGAAATACGCACCCCGCTCGCGGAGCGTTGATTGCAGCGCGTTGGAATGAGCTGCATGTGTTTCGTGGAAATAAAATTCGTACTCGTTTACACTGACATCGAGTCCCTTGTTTGAAACAATCCTTCCTTCGTTGAACGGATATTCTGATTCATGACGAAGAGCAACGAATTCATAGTCCTGATCAAAATCGGGAAATTCGAGCGTGGATGTCCATCGCACGGTTTCAACGGCGAAATCACGCGCCCATAACAAATTCTCTACAAGCGTCGTCAGTTCCTTTTTTGTGGGGAGGCGATAGAATCCTCCAACCCGAACATTGATGGGATGAATCTCTCTGCCGCCGAGCAGGTTAACAATATCGTTGCCTGTTTTTTTTAGACGAAGCGCTTTCTTTACAATTTCGGGATGACTTTTTGCGACTTCAAAAACATCCTCGCATCCAAGAAAATCAGGCGCGTGGAGCATGAAGATGTGCAAGGCATGGCTCTCGATCCACTCGCCGCAATAGAGAAGGCGGCGCAGTTCGCGCAACTGTCCTTCCAGGGTGACGCCGAAAAGGTATTCCATTGCATGGACGGCGCTCATCTGGTAGGCGACCGGACAGATGCCGCAAATACGCGCAGTAATATCCGGCGCTTCACTATACTTCCGGTCGCGAAGGAATGCTTCAAAAAATCGCGGAGGTTCAAAAATCCGGAATTTCACGTCGTCAACAATGCCGTTTTTGATTTTAACGGTGAGAGCGCCTTCGCCCTCAACCCGTGATATCATATCGACCTTGATAGTTTTATCGTTCATGAGCATCACTTTCTTTTCGAAATGGTCCCGCGAATGCATTAAATCCCCGGAATGCAAGTAAAATATCATTCTCTGACTCGCCCATCTCCTGATATTGTTTGGATAATGAGGGACAGTTTGGGCTTTCCATCGGTCCGTAACATCCGAAACATCCGCGCTGGTACGAGGGGCACAAGGCATTGCAGCCCGCCTGAGTAACCGGACCGAGACACGGAGTTTTTTTCGCTACCATGAGGCATGTATTCCCGCGGAGCTTGCATTCCACACAGACGCTGTACGTGGGTAAATTCGGCTTGCGTTTATGGAGGATCGCGATCAGCGCATCAAGGAGTTGATACTTATTAATCGGGCAACCTCTCAGCTCGTAATTAACATGAATGAACGAACCAAGTGGCATCGACCTGTCAAGGGTTGAAATATACTCCGGGCTGGCATAGACCGTTTTGGTAAATTCCTTAACGTCCTTCCAATTTCTGAGCGCCTGAATTCCTCCCGCTGTGGCACAGGCCCCGATGGTGACAAGGATCCGGCATGATTTCCGGATTTCTCTCGCCCGTTCAACGTCGTCGGGCGTTGTCACGCTTCCTTCCGCCAAACCAATGTCGTAGGGTCCCTTGAGCATTTTTCTGCTTGCTTCAGGGAAGTACGCGATATTCACTTCATCTGCGACCGCGAGAAGTTCATTCTCGGCGTCTAACAGGGATAATTGGCAGCCGTCGCATGACGCGAATTTAAAAACAGCGACGGTGGGTTTTTTGGAAGCCATGTTATATCTCCTTTTTATCGAGCAGGGAACCGATTTTCGTATAAGGGAAAACCGGACCCTCTTTGCAAATAAAATTGGGACCATACTGGCAATGACCGCAAAATCCAACGGCGCATTTCATATTGCGTTCCATCGAAAGATGGATATTCTCTTCTGCAATTCCGCGCTGGAGGATTTCCTCGATGGAAAATTGCATCATGATCTCGGGACCGCAGACCACGGCAGAAGTGGATTTTGCGTCAATTTTTATCGATGACATTAAACTGGAAACAACGCCAATATGACCTTTCCAAGTGGAGTCGCCGCGGTCAACGGTGACGAGCACTTCGATTTGTTCCTCTTTTCCCCATTTTTCAAGTTCAACCCGGAATAACAAATCGAGTGGACTTCGCGCGCCGTAAAGCAAAACGATTCTGCCATAATCCTTCCGATGATGGAAGATCGAATAGAGGAGCGGGCGGAGCGGCGCCAAGCCGATTCCACCCGCAACTACAATAACATCCCTTCCTTTAAGCTCGTCGATGGGCCAACTGCTTCCGAACGGTCCCCGTAAACCGATCGCATCCCCCTTCTTTAATTGGGATAATGCGCTTGTGACAATACCGACTCTGTGAATAGTATGGGAGATCAGTTTTGGTTTACGCGGATCGGAGCTTATCGATATCGCCGATTCGCCCATCCCGAAGGAATAGAGCATGTTGAACTGCCCGGGTTTAAACGCATATGGCGCGCCATTTTGTGATTGCGGTTCGATTAGTAATGTAAACGTGTCATCAGTTTCCCACACAATGCGGCGGATTTCCACCGGGACAGGTAACATAGGATCGGAGATTTTTTTCTGTTTATTACCGGTTGTCACCGTCATGCTTCGTCTCCCTGCGGAGAAGAATAAAAATCGATCAACTGTAAGCGCGTAGATTGCAGCCGGGTTTCGAGCACTTCGGCGAGACGTTTCAGCATCTCGTAACCGAAATCGTGATCGGTTTCACATTTCATGCGAAGGCATTTTCCATCAAGAGCGAAAGCCCGTACGTCTTCCACGGCAACGGCGTCGAAATGCCAGCGGAACGGGGAAATGAGGAATGACCATCCTAATACGCCGCCTGATTCCACAGTTTGAATTCTCATACTGCCGCGTTGTCCGGCATGAATCTCCAGCGCAACTCTTCCCCTGCGGATGAGGTAAAATTTTGATGCAAATTCTCCTTCATGGAAGAGCATATCTCCTTCCTTAAATTGCATGTTCGTAGCACAGCCGACAAGCAACTCAAGATATTTTGAATCCAGGCCGCCGATAAACGGGTGTTTCGATAAGACTTCAATGAGATTTTCAGGTTGCATAAATGTTATCCTTTCTCAATATTCGTTTCAAGAATTGGTTTCTTACAGATTGCCCGAATTTCTTCGGTCACGTCAATACGCGCGGGACACCATGTGATGCAGCGTCCGCAACCCACGCAGCCGGATGTGCCGAACTGATCGATCCAGTTCGCGAACTTATGCGTGAGCCATTGCCGGTATCGCGCGCGGGCAGAGGGGCGGAAATTACCTCCAACAACTTTCGCAAAGTCCATTGTGAAGCAGGAATCCCACATCTTAATCCTTTCGGCTTCGGCGCCGGTGAGATTCGTTACATCTTCCACGGTGGAACAGAAGCAAGTGGGGCAGACGAGTGTGCAGTTCGCGCATGTGAGACAGCGTGCGGCTACTTCATTCCAGCGGGGGTGATCAACATTCTGTTGAAGGAGTTCTTTTATTCCTGTAGTATCAAGCGTTCGGGTGATTTCCCGGGGGAAGGTTTCATGGATTTTGCGCATGCGTTCTTCATTCTCTTTAGAAGCCGCTGCGGTTGGAATGGATTTTAAAATATCGTTTCCTTTTGGGCTCCCGCTTTCAATCACAAAGTAGTGTCTGTTGTCATCGCAAATTTCTGTAAGGGCTAAGTCAAAACCGGAGGTTGCCGAAGGACCGGTTTTCATCGATGTACAAAAACAAGTTCCCCCGGCGCGGCTGCAATTAACAACAATAATGAATGCCTCGTCGCGCCTTTTTTTATATGCAGGGTCGATATAGGATCCCCCTGAAAAAACGGCGTCTTGAATTTTGATCGCCGCCAATTCACACGGCCTAACGCCGATCAGGGCATACTTTATATTTTCTGAAGGGCGGGATTTGCCGTTGGAAGGTTCTAATATCTCAAACCCTTTAGCAAGTTTTTTAGCTTTGAACAGCGTCATCTTCGGAGGGTAGAGAAATTTTTTCCAGGAATGCGGACTTAGAGTATATCCGAAAAGAAATTGATCGCTGGTTTTTGTTGCGCGATAATACCCTGCATCCTGCTCGTCGACCCAGCCGGCCGGCAGATTGGCGCTATCGGATATCTCGTCATAAACAATCACGCCGTCTCTAACCGTCGGACCAACCGTGGTATATCCGGTTTTTTGGAGGACGGAAAATAGGGCGTCCAGTTCTTTACGCTCGATTATTTCCATACATTTTCTCAACAGAATTATATATTGTTCTGTTATTAAGTTGTTGTTAAAAACCTCCTCTTCATCCTGCGGGTGGCGGGGTCCCTATCCCACAGGGTCTTATTGACTATTATATCACCGGAACGATTGCAGCGCTTTCATATAGTTTGCGCGTTCAAACGCCGCCGGATCGGCGATAGATCTCTGGCTCATGCTTCCTTTTAATTGCTGGATAGAGTCATATTCATGCTCGACCATCCACCGTTCCATGTCGATGAGCATTTCACGGATATATTGCGGTCCGCGTTTCAATAATGCGGAGCACATCATGGTCACGTCTGCGCCGACCATCAGCATCTTCAGGGCGTCTTCAGCATTATGAATACCACCTGATGCTGCAAGACTCGATTTTACCGTTCCATATAAGATCGCTATCCACCGGAGCGGAAGACGCATCGCCTGGGGCGTGCTCAGGATGACGTTGGGTTTTACCTCGAGCGTTGCAAGATCGATGTCCGGTTGGTAAAACCTGTTGAAAAGCACCAGGGCCCCCGCGCCGGCATTATCGAACCGGTGCGCCATGTTTGCCATCGAGCTGAAAAAAGGGCTTAATTTTACCGCAACCGGGATGGTAATTGTATTCCGGATAGCATACATAACTTCCATGTATCTCTCTTCAACATCGCTGCCGGATAGAAGCGGATCGGTGGGTATATAATAAATATTTAATTCCAGCGCATCGGCTCCGGCTTGTTCGATCTTTTTGGCGTAATTGATCCAGCCGCCGACCGAAATGCCGTTCAAACTGCCGATAATAGGAATGCCGATCGATTTTTTTGCTTTCGCGACGAGCTCCACATATTCATCCGGTCCCAGATTATAGTGCTGGATATCGGGGAAGTAAGTAAGCGATTCGGCAAAACTTTCTGTCCCGTAGGATAAATAATGGTAGAGCTCGGATGTCTCATGGGCTATCTGTTCCTCAAAGAGCGAGTACATAACAATTGCGGCAGCGCCTGCATCTTCAAGACGCTTCATGTTCTCGATGCTGTGTGATAACGGTCCGGCTGATGGGACTATCGGGTTTTTCAGCTTCATTCCGAGATAGGTGGTCGTAAAGTCCATAGAGCTCCTTAGTGTATATTTATTCTATATCCGGTATTATTAGTTATATTTTTGCGCTTTAATTCGTTGCTGATTCAACGGGAATTGCTCCTGTTTTTACTTTTGGTATTTCAGAGCTCTGATGTTCCTGCTCTTCATTCGACATGAGATGTTCATAAATTTTCCATCGGACGTTTACATCGGTTTGCGCCAACGCGCTCAGCGTTTTTGCACGATCGGGATGGCTCTTCTCCAGCATTTTGAACCGTGTCTCCAGAGCGGTAAACTCGCGCAGAGGCAGCTTCGGCGATTTTGAATCTAACTTGAAGGGATTTTTTCCTTCTTGCTCCAGTATAGGATTATAACGGAAGAGAGGCCAGTACCCGGTTTCAACGGCGATTTTCTGATTGTGCATTCCCTTTGTCATGTTTATCCCATGCGCAATACAATGGCTATAAGCGATGATGATTGACGGACCGTCATAAGCTTCCGCTTCAAGAATTGCCCGGAGCGTTTGAATATCGCTGCCGCCCATTGCGACACGCGCCACATACACGTTACCATAGGTGAGAGCGAGAAGCGCGAGATCCTTTTTTGCTGTTGGTTTACCCGAAGCTGCGAATTTTGCTATCGCCGACCGCGGCGTCGCTTTCGACATCTGCCCGCCGGTATTCGAATACACTTCGGTATCGAGGACGAGGATATTCACGTTCCTGCCGGAAGCGAACACATGATCCAAGCCGCCGTAACCGATATCGTATGCCCATCCATCGCCGCCCATGATCCAAACGCTTCGTTTCACAAGATTATCGGCGAGCGTTAACAAGCTTTTTGATTCGGAGCGATTAATACTTTCAAGTTTTTTCTTTAGAATTGCGACCCGTTCACGCTGGTCGTAGATCCCGGATTCATTTGATTGATCCGCTGCGAGGAGCTCGCGCACAAGGGTATCGCCAAGATCTCCGGCGAGCTTTTGAAGTAGTTCGCGCGCCATTTCGGTGTGTTTATCTATGGTCAAACGGATGCCAAGACCAAATTCTGCATTGTCTTCGAAGAGAGAATTTCCCCATGCGGGACCGCGTCCCTGTTCGTTTTTTGTCCATGGAGTTGTTGGAAGATTTCCGCCATAAATAGATGAGCAACCCGTGGCGTTGGCGATGACTGCCCGATCTCCGAACAACTGGCTCACAATCTTAACATAAGGAGTCTCTCCGCAGCCGGAACAGGCGCCCGAATATTCGAAAAGCGGCTGCAGAAATTGCGAAGTTTTCACGCTATCCATGGTTACCGTTCGCCGGTCGATTTCCGGTAATTGCAGGAAGAAATCATAATTGATCCGTTCAGCGTCTCGGAGCGGCGGTTGGGGAGCCATGTTAATTGCCTTGATACGGTTTTCCGATTTACTCTTTGCGGGACAAATTTCAACGCAAATACCGCAGCCGGTGCAATCCTCGGGCGCTACCTGGAGGGAATATTTCATTCCCTTATACTCAGTGCCCTTATAATCCATTGACTTAAACGTTGGGGGCGTATTGCCATTGAGTTCTTTCGGGTCGTACACTTTTACGCGTATGGTGGCGTGTGGACAAACAAAAACGCATTTGTTGCATTGGATACAGATTTCCGGTTTCCACTCGGGAATTTCGAGAGCGATGTTCCGTTTTTCCCATGCTGCAGTTCCGACCGGGAATGTCCCATCAATCGGCATTTTGCTGACAGGAAGAGAATCCCCAAATCCCGCGATAATCTTTGCTGTAACATCCTGAATAAACGCCGGCGCTTTGGCGGATACGGTCGGCGGCATCTCGATTTTGCTTGAAACTGCCGACGGAACCTTTACTTCAATAAGATTAGCGAGCGTCTGATCCACAGCCATGAAATTTTGCTTAACAATATCCTCGCCCTTTTTCCCGTAGGTTTTTTCAATTGAATGTTTGATAGCTGCAATTGCGTCTTCGCGCGGAAGCACTCCCGATATCGCAAAGAAGCACGTTTGCATAATTGTATTGATCCTGCCGCCCATATTGGTCATCTTGGCGACCTTGTAGGCGTCGATGACATAAAATTTTAGTTTTTTCTCGATGAGTCCGCCTTGAATATGAGCAGGGAGATGATCCCATACCGAATCGGCGCCATAAACGCTGTTGAGGAGAAATGTGCCGCCTGTTTGGGCGTTGGCAAGGACGTCCATTTTTTCGAGGAAGAACCATTGGTGGCATGCTACAAAATTTGCGCGTTCAATAAGATAGGGCGCATGGATAGGTTTTGGACCAAATCGCAGGTGCGATATTGTCGTCGAACCGGATTTTTTGGAATCATACACGAAGTAGCCCTGCGCATTGAAATCTGTATCCTCGCCTATGATTTTAATGGTGTTTTTATTCGCGCTGACGGTTCCGTCGGCGCCGAGGCCGTAGAAGATCGCGCGCACACCGTCGGTTTCAAGAGAGAATGTTGGGTCATACTCGATGCTGGAATGAGTCACATCGTCGTTGATTCCCACGGTAAAATGATTTTTCGGTTTAGGTTTTTTCATCTCATCGAAAATCCCCTTCACCATCGCCGGGGTGAATTCCTTTGATGATAACCCATATCTCCCGCCAAATATTTTGGGAAGTTGTTTGAGGGAGCCGTTTCCTCTACTCCATGATTCCATCACCGCTGTGATGACATCCTGGTATAGCGGTTCGCCGCTTGCTCCGGGTTCTTTCGTCCTGTCAAGAACAATAATTGTTTTGGTCGATGCGGGCAATGCTTTGATAAACCGTTCGGCGGCGAACGGACGGTACAGGCGCACTTTCAGCAAACCGACTTTTCCGCCTTTTTTTGAAAGATATTCAACTGTCTCTTGAGCTGTCTCTGCGCCCGAACCCATCATCACGATCACGGTATCTGCATCGGGCGCTCCGAAATATTGAAAGAGCGAATATTTTCTTCCCGTGATTGAGGCAAATTTATCCATCGTCTGCTGAACGATTTCCGGACATTTTTCATAAAATGGATTTGACGTCTCCCGCGCTTGAAAGAATACATCGGGATTTTGAGCTGAACCGCGAAGGACAGGATGATCCGGCGATAATGCCCGCTTGCGGTGCTCGAAGATCAGCGATTCATCGATCATCGCGCGGATGTCGTCATTATTGAGTTCGTCTATTTTCATCACTTCATGCGATGTGCGGAAACCATCGAAAAAATGCATGAACGGAATGCGAGCGCCTAACGTGGCTGCATGCGCGATCAGGGCGAAATCCATCACCTCCTGTATTGAATTGGACGACAACATCGCGAATCCGGTGGATCGTGCCGCCATCACATCGCTGTGATCTCCGAAGATTGAAAGCGCGTGCGTTGCAACCGTCCTCGCCGCGATGTGCATAACCATCGGGGTCAGTTCGCCCGCGATTTTGAACATGTTAGGAATCATCAAGAGAAGACCCTGCGATGATGTAAACGTAGTTGCCAGCGCGCCGCCCTGAAGCGCGCCGTGAATGGCTCCCGCCGCGCCGCCCTCGCTTTGCATTTCAATTACAGTGGGCACAGTGCCCCACAGATTTTTTATGCCGCGCGCCGACCATTCATCCGAAAGCTCTCCCATCGCAGAGGATGGGGTGATCGGGTAAATCGCAATTACTTCATTTAATTTGTGGGCGATATATGCCGCTGCTTCATTTCCATCAATCGTGACTGAGACGCGTTTTGGGGCGTTCGTATCCATTATTTTTTCCTAAGTTAGTATAAAACAAATTATTTATTCATCTCCGGCAGCAATCTATCCCCGATGGATAATAATCCGGAGAAAGTATTTATTAGATTTTCTTAAATTTATCTTTCGTTGTATTGCAAATCGGACACTGATCCGTTTGATCCGAATTGAGAATATACCCGCACTGCGGACAGACGAACATAGGGGTTTTTGCTAATATACCCCCTCTATCCGATGCTTGTTTCAAAAGATCTTCCTGCCGTGCGTCTGCATCGCGGCATTGCTCAAATTGTGTTTGGGCTTCTTTATATTTCTCCAACTCGGCTGTTCGGATCAGATTAGGATACATCGAACCGATCTCTATATCTTCGCTGCTCAAGGCGCGTTTCAGCGTCTGGAGAACGTTGCCGACGATGACCGAATCGTACTCGGGAGTTTTCGGTTCAACCCCGTCCTTGCGCATGAGCGCTGCATGGCTGGAGGCGTGAATCTCCTCCGACGCGGCGATTGCCCTGTACAACGATCCCATCATGGGATTTTTTTCTTTGACGCAGCGATTGGCAAATAAGGTGTACATCCGGTTGAGATTCATCTCTTTATTATAAGCAGTCTGGAGGTTCTCAATCGTTACGGTTGGTTTTTGTTCTTTCACTACTGTGGGTTTGCGTTCACATCCATAAAAGAGAGCGACCAGGATAACAGTGAGGCAAAATGGCGTTAAAAGGATAAAGATAAATTGTATTCTATTTGATAAAGCGGCTATTTTCGTCATGGTTAGCTCCTTTCTCGAAATTAATCATAATATTTTCGTGCTATGATGAAGAATGAGATTTTCCTTATAAATTAGGAGGAAATCTCAAAGCCACCCAAGGATATGACAACAATCATTCCATATTTATTTCGAAAATAGGTTGAAAATGAGGATTTTTTCTGTTCAAACCATTATAATTTATCAGTATTGATAAAAAAACGATAAAATGTTGCACGGGGGAGAAGGGAGAGAAAGTTATAAGTGGATCGGTTTGATACCTTCGGGATCGAAAAACGACATTACCTAATTGCTATAATCGTGCTATCACTTCGTGACGTGTACGATTAGTTTTAACCTCATCGAGGGATGTGAAAACTGATGCCGAAGGTGTCACGGAAGTGGTTCGATACCTTCGGCATCGAATAACGACGTTAACGAAAAGCTATCAACGTTCAATCCCTTCGGGATTGTGCATGATTTTGGTTGCGAGCTTGCATTTTTGATAATCGAATAATGTTATGTTATATTGTATAGAAGAATTTGATAATTGATGCCGAAGGCATCAAACGTTTATAGAATCATCAAACATTTCTAGAACATAAACCACCCTAAGAAACGACCCCGAAGGGGTCGTAGAAAGAAATCCATATGCCCGGAACATTTGCACAAATCTATATTCATGTTGTTTTCTCCGTACATAAACGGCAAAACCTTATCAAGGATGAATGGGAGGAACGTCTGTATCAATACATTAGCGGGATTGTGAACAACAAAGATCAAAAGATGCTGGCGATAAATGGTATGCCCGACCATATACATTTTTTAATTGGCATGAAACCCTCTTGCTGCTTATCCGATCTGGTGCGCGAGATAAAGAAATCATCGAATGAATTCATAAAAGAAAATAAATTCATCAACATCAAATTCAACTGGCAGGAAGGGTTCGGAGCTTTCTCATACAGTCATTCTCATCTGGATAACGTGATCGCCTATATCATTTACGAAAAGAAGCATCACAAGAAGCGAACGTTCCAAGAAGAATATACTGAGTTGTTAAAGAAATTCATGGTCATATACGATGAGAAATATATTTATGATTAAATGGTTCGGTTCGATACCTTCGGCATCGGAAACCGACGTTACGGAATAGCTATAAACGTACTATCCCTTCGGGATAGTGTAAGATCATCGTTGCGTACATGTAGTTAGTTTCATAAGAAAATCATGATGTGTAGATATGGATTTAGAAAAATGAGAATTGATGCCGAAGGCATCAAACGATTATAGAACCAAAACCATCCCAGAAAACGACACCGAAGGTGTCGAAGAAAAAAAGATCTTTAAATTTTCCACATTTTATAAATGAGATTCCATCTATTTAATACCCTACATCCGAAAGCAAACTGGTTTTCCCCCTGAACATTCTGTAGACAAACGTAAAATATACCAGGGTGAGCGTCATGCCGATGAGCCACCAAATTAAACCGACATTCAATCCATACGAATTGGCGGCGGCGTTATAAACGGTGATCGAATTTTCCGGATTGATTGAGGAAGGAAGAAGATTCGGATACAGACCGAACGCCGTAGCCGCAAGCATCGATGCTATGAACAACGACGACGAAAGAAATGCCTGAGTGTCTTTTTTGATAAAACTGAAATAGATCATTCCGATTATTCCGAGCGTGCCCCCAGCCGGGAAGATGTATCCCCCTGGATACAATAAATAATTATCCCAGATTCGCGGGCGAATGTTCGTTGTAGCAAAGAACGCGGAGATCGAAATGAGCCAAACGGCAATCGCCAGTGGCAATCCTAACCTCTGCACGCGGCGGTGAATTTCTCCCTCTGTTTTCATAGCGATATAGAAGCTGCCGTGGGCAGCGAGCGTGCACAAGGAAACAACGCCCATCAACACGGTGAACCAATCAAGGATACCGGAGTTGGGAACGATCGTAAATGTCGTCCAAAGCGGTTCAAAAAAATACCCATCGTGATTCAACGGAACGCCGCGGACAACATTTCCTAACGCCGCGCCAAAAAAGATTGCCAGCAGAATGCTGGAGCAAGAAAATACAACGTCCCAGAACGATTTCCATAATTGATGAGAAAATTGGTGCCGGAATTCAATCCCCAGTCCCCGCATCATCAGCAGCCATAACACCATCGTGAGTGGCAGGTAGAATCCGCTGAAACTTGATGCATATAATAGAGGAAAGGCGAAGTACAATGTGCCGCCTGCCGCAAGTAGCCAGACTTCATTTCCATCCCAGACGGGGATGATCGTTTTGAGAAGCAATTCGCGATCTTCGCGGGATTTGGATACAATAAGGTGAAGTACACCCGCCCCAATATCAAAACCATCAAGTATAACATACATCGCAAGCATAAATGCGATGATCGAAAACCATAAAAGTTCCATAAATATTACCCTGAGATAATTAACATTTTATGAAGAGGACTCATTTACGATCATGAGATTCAATGGCTCTCCAGCATTGCCGGACCATCATTTATTTTTTTGATGACAATGAAAAGAAATAAAACACCAATCACGAAGTACATCCCCATAAATCCGAGAAGTGTGAAGAGTCCGTTCCCTCCCGAAACCATTGGCGAGATGCCGTCGGAGGTGCGCATTAATCCGTATACCAGCCAGGGCTGCCGTCCCACTTCGGCGGTAATCCAACCTGCTGTGTTGGCAATGTACGGAAACGGAAATCCCAGCAATAAAATCCACAACATTGCGCGCGAAGTAAACAATCTATTCCTCCATAAGAAGAGAGCGGACAGCAAAAGTATCGCAATAAAGATCGTTCCCAATCCGACCATGATGTGATAACTATAATAGAGAAGAGGAATATTATCGGGCCAGGATTCTTTGGGAAATGAATCCAGCCCCTTGATCTCTGCAGACCATTTATAATACGTGAGAAAACTGAGCAGCTTGGGGACATGGACAGGATTATCGATAATCAATTTATCCATGTCGGGTTGACCCATCAGGATGAGTTCAACTCCTTCTTTTGTATGGAAAACACCCTCCATTGCCGAAAGGGTAACGGGCTGATAATCGAGAATATTTTTTGCCTGCCGATCGCCCGTGAATGCCGCAAAGACAGCCGTTGCGATCAATCCGCTGATGACGCCATAACGGATAAATATTTTGCCGTATTCGATATCTCTTCCCGCAAGCAGGTAGTACGCACCCACGGACGCCATCACCATTGCAGCCGTTATCACCGAGCCGGTCATGGTGTGAATATATTGCCAGCTGAGCCAGGGATTATTAAAGAGCATCCAGAAATTTGAAAGTTGGAAAGTGCCATCTGTGGCGATGATGTAGCCGACCGGATGCTGCATCCATGCGTCGGTAGCGACGATAAGGTATCCGGACAGCCACGAACCGATAAATACCAATATCGTTGCGAGGACATGTCCCGTTTTACCGAGGCGTTTTTCTCCGAAGATGAACAGCCCTAAAAATGTCGATTCAAGGAAAAATGAAAATATTCCTTCCATGGCGAGGGTTTGGCCTATGACCCCGCCGGCGAGATGCGAGAATTTCGCCCAGTTCGTGCCGAACTGAAACTCCATGGGAATGCCGGTGATAACGCCGACGAAGAAATTTACGGCGAAAATTTTCCCCCAAAATTTAGCTGCGATGTTGAAACGCTCATCGCCGGACCGGAGGTAAACCAATTTCATGATAACGATCAGTAAAGCCAACCCCATGGTCAACTGGGGAAATAGATAATGGTAGGTAACGCAAAAAGTGAATTGTAACCTGTCGATTAAGAGGGCGTCGACCATTGGATCGGTTCCTTTAGATTATCATACAATAATTGGGAATAATGTACGATTTTTCTCCAACGAATAAAAATGATCTGAATCTGTCCGTATGCCGGGTTGAATGTTTTCGGTCTGGAAGGAGATTTCAAGGAATTTGTTATGATAATGAAAATGGAAAGCTCCCTCTATTCTCCGTAACATCGTGTATAGTATAAAAATGAGAGGGAATTATTGATGCTGTAAAATTGTTTGACAATGCTATCAGATATAATTATCTTATCATCTTAATAAACAATTGCAGTTATTCTGATTATGGTTGGTCAAACGATATCACATTATAAGTCTCAAAGTTGCTCACGATCCCGATTTATCGCATAGGCGTCAACTTAATGGGAATAGAAGTATTTTAACCTTTCATGTTAATGACATCATCGAAAGGTTAAATAATGGAAACAATTGTTAAAACAGAGCCAATTATTGAGCAATTGACACAT
>JBIOHP010000013.1:0-96296 GCA_044449065.1 Bacteroidota bacterium | reverse complement strand
ATTGCTCGAAGTGTTTGGTGGGGGTTCAAACGAAACAAAATCAAAACTGGTCATCCTTCGCGATCAGTCAATTCCACTAAAATAAATCTTTACAATGAATATTTATTCACGAAACCTACATTTTTCAACAACCTGCTAGGCGGCGGGCGACCACGAGGGTCGCCCCTACCACAGGTCGCACCACGACATATTTTTTAATTGACAAACCCTCCATTATTCCTTACATTATTACATTAGATTCTCAATACGTATCACCATTTGATGAATGAGGGCTTCATCAAATATTTTTAATCCTCTATTTTTCGTTACCCGATGGAGGATAAACAATTAAAGTGCATTACATATCTAATATGTTCAAAATAGCCAGATTAACCTGACACATTTAACCGGTGAAAAATATGAACGAAGACAATCAATTTGAAAAACAGAAATGGTTGAACGACCTCGTTATCCTTATAAAGGATACCTTTTCAGCCTACGAGATTAAATTAAGCGGTTTTAAAAACATTTATGATTACATCAAGGTGGAGAAAGAATATTGGGACTCGCTTTCCGAAAAGGTTAGGGCTCAGTCTATACAAATTGATGGTCGATTATATGACTTACAGAATTTTTTCAACGATTGTAATAGACGGATGGATAATTTCATTGGTTCGATTGATAAGCTTGAAAATCGCCAACAATTTGACACATCTTGGGATCATTCAATAGAACGTTTAATAAATCCAAAATTATATGGCCCAAGTTTTGTGATGATCTATTCAAGATCACCAGTTGGTATTTTCATAACTGATTTGTATATGGTAAATGCGCAAATAGGGGAAGGTGGCTATAAGTATTTTAGAGGTGAAAGTATAGGCATTAAAATCCCAAAAGAACTAAGCGGATTTATTCGGGCAGATAATTTCCATGTTGGAAAAGAGATTGGATTCTCAGAAACACAAAAATATGAGGTGCGTTCTTTTGAGGCTATAACGAATAGAACCGAAAAAGTGGCTGAACAAATTAAAACAAATTTCAATATTCAAAATACTGAATTTACCAGATGGAAAGAAGAATTTATAAAAGAGGTGGAGGTTTGGGGAAAAAACAATAAGGATGAATTGTCATCATTTGTAGATGAAAAGAAAAAGGAATTGAATATTCTTGATGTTACTTATCGTGAAAAACTCAAACTTGAAGCAGCAGTGACATACTGGAATAAACGTGCCGAGCTGTACCGCAGTCGTGGTTATAAATGGTTATTAGGGTTAACTTTATGTACGTTCGGACTTACCATACCTTTAATTGCAATTCTTTATAACGTACCGGAAGCATTTCATCATAAAATTTGGAATGGCGAACCGGAAGCGATAAAGGGATTGATTGTTTTGGCCACGATGATTTCAGTATTAGTCTATTTGATTCGTGTATTTGCAAAAATGACTTTCAGTTCATTCCACATAGAAAGAGATGCAGAAGAAAGAGAACAATTAACATTGGTGTATTTGGCATTGGTAAAGGAGGGAAAGGTGACTAGTGACCAGTTGGATATTATTCTTCAAGCATTATTCAGTAGAGTAGAGACCGGATTACTGGGTGATGACAGTGCCCCAACGATGCCAATAATAGGCAATTTATTCGATCATGTTAACAATAAAAAATAATAGCTGTAATTTAATCCTGCACAGGGTACCATCAGGAAGGATTATAGTAAATTGGTTATCTCAATGAACATTGGAAATGAATGAGATATAGAAAACCTTATGACAAGATTTGAAAGGAATATCGGATGACTCTTTGTATCGCTTGGAAACAAAATAACCAAGTACACTTCGCATCCGATTCACGGGCGAAGATAGGGAAAGTATCATTTAATCATGCTATTAAAGTGTTTTCAGTACCTGTCAAAATTATTGGTCCTATCGGACCCAAAGATCACCATCCAAGTAAATATTATGAACAAAACATTGGTATTTGCTTTTCCGGAAATATTCTAAATGGTTATACGCTTAAGGAAACACTTATATACACTTTATCCAAACTTCAAGTTGTTCCTGGTATAACAGATGTATCCATGGATCAAATCTGTAAACTCATTGCAAAATTTTATAATCATTACAGTGTAACATTGTCAGAATTATTATTCGAGCGAGGACTATCAATTGTGCTTGTGACAGGTTATTGCCCTAAATTGCAAAAAGTACGCACTTTCAAATTTAAGTTTGATATTGGGACATCGGTGACAACCAATTTCAATGAAATATTGGTCGAGGATGGGGATATTGAATTCATTGGATCTGGTGAAACACAGGCAAAAATTCTTTTTAAAAAGATAACGTCAACACCTCCATTGGAAATACTAAAACAAGTTATTATCGAACAGAAAGAACCAACAGTTGGTGGCGCAATTCAATTTGGAGAAATCAAGTTAAGAGATTTTGAAGTTTGTGGCATTAGGGATTATTTGATAGATCATACATCAAGGAAAGTCACAACTGAATTCTATTTTAATGGCCTCCCTCTCATGGAAGATCCGTATGCTGTAAAATGGGATGAGTTTTTTATTAAACAAACTTTCAAAGATCCATTTATCAACACGATTAATCAACTTTTAGAGAGTGGGTATACTCTTAAATAGAAGTGATGAAAAATCCCGAACCAAATCCCTTTAACCTCAATCCCATAAAATGTCACTAAAAACCTTGGATGTTAATCTGTTGCGTGAAAAATTCGGCAGCAGAATTCTCTTACATCCGTACCCCAAGCCGTATCCGGATAATCCTTACGGGACAAAGGCAATCCTCCTTGGCTGTGATCCATCCAATAATCATTGCCATGATTTTCGGTACGTGTTTGCATTGCAATCATCTCATCCCAAATTTAAACAATTTAAAAGCCGGTGGATGAAGAATTTAGAAGCGATCGGTCTTTCATGGAATACCGTGTATATCCAAAACCTCTGCCGCAATTATTTTACGGAAGAATCGAGCAAAAACAAGATTTGGGCGGAGGTCGCGGAGTTGTGGATACCAATATTAAAGAAGGAGTTGGAACAATTTGATACAAATGTCCCCGTTCTTCTCACATCGGACCTGCTATACAAGGTGTTACTCTGTGAAAATGCGGTTCAAAGAAAAGCCAGTGATTTTTATCATTGCCTGCCGGAAGTAACGGTTCCAATTCCCTCTGAATACAACAAACTCTGCCGCCCACTGATTCCTTTTTACCGGCATTATCGTTATGACATTACCGCTAAAACAAATGAGCCGTATAAAAAGGCAGTTGAAAAAATAATTCATGCCCCTCGACTGGTATATTGATACGTGAAATATTCGCATCAATCTTCGTGTTATTGACAGTTCCCACTGATAAAAAACAACTTCTCTCCGTGTCGTTGCAACTGCTCACCTGTTACCAAAAAACATTGAAAATAGCAATGCTGAACGATGCCCTCGGCATCGGATAGATAACTATAACAAGAACCTATAAACGTTCTATCCCTGTGGGATAGGCAAATCAGTAAGGGATGCCGGAGGCATCCAACGTTAATAGTGCAGGTAGCCAATCAGCCCACCACACCAAAGGTGTCGAACTCTCTGTGGAAACGCCTGAGAATAAATGACGCCCGGAACAATTTCATCGCATAAAATTGAGAAGAATTATTGTTTGATCCCATCCCGTCAATTATAGATTTGATGGGATGGGAGAGTTTAATTCTTTTCAAAAGAGATGAAATTGTTCAGTCATTTATTCTCGAGCGAAAGTTTTCTTTCGTCCTTTCTTTCCGAAAAGAAAGGACAAAAGAAATGTGCATGATAAAATATTGCTCAGCAATGTGAATATTAAAGCGTTATATTCTATAAAAACACCAAAGCCCGAATTTCTTCGGGCTTTGATATTAAAATTAAGTTTTTAGATCCCGAAATAAATTCGGGATGGTGCGAGCGTCAAATAAACAATGGCGCTAACACGAGCGTTAATGTGCTGAGTAATTTAATCAAGACGTGGAGGGAGGGACCAGCCGTATCCTTAAACGGATCGCCAACTGTATCGCCGACAACAGTCGCCTTATGAATATCCGAACCCTTCATCCCCTCGACTTCAATATATTTCTTGGCGTTATCCCATGCTCCACCGCCGTTATTCATAAACAACGCCATCAGAATACCGGTGATTGTAGCGACCATGAGGAATCCGCCTATAACTTCGGCGCCTGATGCGCCATTAGGGTCTCCTGCAGCAAGGTAAAGCCATTTAAAGCCAATTCCAACGGCAATAGTCATACCCACTACCAACATACCCGGCAATACCATCTCTTTGAGAGCTGCTTTGGTGACGATATCCACGCATTGTCCGTAATCCGGTTTTGACGTGCCCTTCATGATGCCCGGATTATTTTTGAACTGATCGCGCACGTTGCTGATAACTGCCGAAGCAGCTCGCCCGACCGCCTGAATAGCAAGCGATGAGAAAAGGAACACTAACATCGCGCCTAATGCCGCGCCGACGAAAACCGCAGGTTTGGATAGATCAATATGAACTAAATTGAAACCGTAGTTTCTCACTTCATCAAAGTATGCGCTGAAAAGGAGGAACGCCGCTAATCCGGCAGAACCCACTGCGTAACCCTTTGTAAGCGCTTTGGTGGTATTTCCAACCGCATCCAAGCGGTCGGTCCGTTTGCGGAGCGCTTCGGGTTGATTGCTCATCTCAATGATGCCGCCGGCGTTATCGGTGATCGGTCCAAATGTATCCATCGCAAGGATATATGCCGCCGTTCCTAACATACCCATTGTGGCAACGGCTGTGCCGAATAAACCGGCGTTCTTCAATCCCGAATGATCGCCAAGGTAATAAGAGCTCATGAGAGCTGCGCCCATGGTAATAATAGGCAGTGCAGTTGATTCCATACCGACTGCAAGTCCTGCTATAATGTTCGTCGCTGCGCCTGTTTTTGAGACCTCGGCGATTGTTCTGACGGGCCTGTAATGGTATTCGGTATAATATTGCGTGATATATACGAATGCGAGAGACGTTAGTACTCCCACCATTCCGCAGAGGAAAAAGTTAAAATAATAATCCGGTCCGATTAGCCAACGAGATGCGATAAAGAATCCCACCATCGCAAGAATAGCTGTGACATAAAAGCCGCGGTTGAGGGCTTTCATCGGATCTTCATTATCGTTCGTTCTGACAATCATCACACCAACAGCGGAAGCGATAATACCAAATGCGCGAGCTACAAGGGGGAAGAGAAGAATGCTGAGAATTCCGTTCGCGCCAAGCGTATCGATATTTGATTTATACAAGGTTGCTGCGAGAATCATCGCTCCAATGTTTTCGGCGGCGGTTGATTCAAAGAGATCGGCGCCTCTTCCAGCGCAATCGCCCACGTTATCGCCAACCAGATCAGCGATGACGGCGGGATTCCGGGGATCGTCTTCGGGAATTCCGGCTTCAACTTTACCGACAAGGTCGGCGCCAACATCTGCGGCTTTGGTATAGATACCGCCGCCAAGCTGAGCGAATAATGCGACAAAGCTCGCGCCAAATCCATAACCGGCAATCAACAACGGAATTTGTTCTACACTTTTAGCTACCTGAAGCATGTTGACGATTGAGAATAACCCTGCGACTCCTAACAACGAAAGGCACACAACGAAGAAACCGGAAACTGCACCGCCGCGAAGAGCGCATTGGAGGGCTTCATTCAAACTTCGAGTCGCAGCGGATGCCGTGCGGATATTTGTCCGGATCGAAATCCACATACCGATATAGCCCGAAGCTACCGAGCACATAGCTCCGAAGATAAATGCGACTACGGTCCAAAGCGCAAGCTGCCCAGCTGTATCAACAGGGTCAAAATCATGGTGCCCGCGGACAAACGCATAAAGGATATAAATGATTGCGGCAAGAGCGACTGCAAATGTGAAAATCGTACGGTTTTGCCGTCGTAAAAATGCCTCGGCGCCGGCTTTGATGGCGTCGGATATTTCACGCATCTGTGCGGTTCCCGTGTCGCGTTTCAACACGTTACTGATCAGGTAACCCGCAAAGAGGAGCCCGATGACACTAATACCCAAAATCAGGGTCAATTCCATGGTAAAAGGTTTCTCCTTTCAAAAAAATAATGACTAAAAACTAATGGTGGCTAACGATGTGCCGTAACGGAAAAGTCACCGCGCTGTGGGACTTTTTATAAAGTTAAAATTATACAAAAAAATTCCCTTAAATTCCAGCGTTTTTAACTTGTTCTCAACATATTTTTTAAAAACGGAGATAAAGCGACTTAATTGAAGAAATTTCACGGATTTTTGTAAAGGGGAGGTTTTAAAAATGGTTGCAGGGGTCTAATTTATAAGACCCCTGTTTACGAATCGAAAAACGCCTAGTGAGGATAGTTTATTATTGTTGAACCTTTTTTGCAGCTATCCCATAAAATATCACGAGCGCTAAGCCCGCGAATAAACAAACCATCCCAAGGATTACTGTGTCATCAATTCCATATTTTTCATGAAGGAATTGTCCAAGGAGAACTGCTAATCCCCCAAAAATAAATAATATACCCCATTTTAATGAAATCAGCGGATCGCGTGGTCCGACGCTTTTTGTGTAATATGCTTTAATTTCGTCCGATGTCAGTCCTTTATTGACCATGGACATCCTCTCTTTGTGGCGAGCGAGAAGATAAATACCGAACACAAAAGCTGAAAATGTAATCGCGAATAGCGGAATGAGTATTCCTTCTTCATGCATGGTTTTTTCCCTTTATAAAATAGTTGAGCGTATCTAACTCTTTATATGTTAAGACCTGGAATTATGAGTTCGGGTTTCAATATACGTGAAGTTTGTTTAGAATTATTTTTATTGGTAACCTGTAACCTAAGGTGATTCCGTGTAGTCTAAAGGTACAAATGAAGAACCATGGCACTGACCGATAACGAGCTCATTGAAAAAATTCGGAACGGGGAAACGCGCCATTATTCGCTTATTATGACACGGTATAAAGATAAGGCATATTCTCTGGCGAAGCGAATTGTTGGTAATTCCGAGGATGCCGAAGAAGCTCTTCAGGACGCGTTTATCCGCGCCTATAACGGATTGGGGAAATTTGAAAACAGGGCAAAGTTAGCACGTGGTTTTACCGGATTGTGTATAATTCGTGCATCACGAAAATTAATCAGCGGCCCGATAAGTTTGAACGAATCGAGTTTGAGGATAGCATTGAATATCCGGATGCCGAAGGGGACGCACTGTTAACCGATGGTGTATCGTTTGAAAATTCTGATGTAATAAATTATATCAAAAAGATTATTACAGAAATGCCTAAAAAATACAGCGCAATATTAACGCTTTTTTATCTGGAAGATATGACCCACGAAGAGATATGCGACGTGCTGCAAATCCCGCTCGGCACCGTGAAAATTCATCTGCATAGGGGAAGGGCGTTGTTGAGATCAAGAATATCCGGCGAATTTCAATCAGTCAGGATACCTGCATGAACCATCTGACCGATAACCAGATTCAGGACTATATCGAAAAATCACTCGGTGATGGAGAGATGCAGGAGATTACGATGCATCTCAAATCCTGCTTGCATTGTATGCAGATGATGAGGAAACACGAACGTGTAGAAAAAGTGATTCGCAGATCATTGATGGAGCTTGCGCCGGATGGTCTTACCGATAACGTGATGAAACAATTAGGTCTGCGAGAATCTCCATCCTACGCGTGGAATATTTTCAAGAACTTAGCGCCGGTTGTGGCGCTCTTTAGTATCGGCGCAATTATCGTTTTTGTGTATAAGATAACAGGCGCATTATCTGCAACCGAAATCCAATCGACCGTTCAAACAGGTCAGTCTGTGTATGCGAAATTAGGTGAAAATATTAATACGGGTGTGACCGGTTTCAACAACTGGGTACGAACGTACTTGCCGTTTGCTTTCACCGGAAAGAGTTTGGGATTAACGGCATTCCTTTGCTTTTTCTTCATCGCAATCGGACTGCTTGATAAATATATTTTCGTGCCGATGCTGCGAAGAGGGAAAAATAGCTGAAAGAATAATCTAATAGTGTCGTAATTTCTTAACCCAACCCCGTGCCCTTCCCTTTAAAAGGGAAGGGGTCGGGGATGGGTTACCGGATTCACTAAATTCCCAACAGCAAAAAACCTACTGCGTCCCTGCCGCCCGCGCGTGTTTCGCTCGGAAGTATTTAATAATTCCGGGAAGGAGTGACGCAAATATTACTATCCCGATTACCAGATTGATATGTTTATCGATATCGGGAATCATAGAGCCAAGCGTATACCCGATCAGCAACATGCTCACGATCCAGCCGATGCCGCCTATAATATTATACATCATAAACTTAGGATAATTCATCTCGCCGACTCCGGCGACAACCGGGGCAAATGTCCTCACAATGGGCATGAAGCGTGCTAAAACGATTGTTATCGCGCCGTATTTTTCGTAAAAATTATGCGCGTGAATGAGATGAGATTTTTTAAAAAACAATGAATTCTCCCGCGTGAAAATCTTCTTGCCGGTCTTGAAGCCGATATAGTATCCCACGCTTGTTCCGAGGATCGAAGCGACACAAAGCAGGACAACTAAGTACCAGATATTGAAGTATCCCCGCGCGCAGAATATTCCCGCCGTGACTAATAATGAATCGCCCGGTAAAAAGAATCCAACCAGCAAGCCGTTTTCCGAAAAGATAACTGCGGTCAATCCAATATATCCGCCCCAGACAATGATATCTTCAACGGAAGTGAGATGATGTAGTAGTTCTTTAATAAATTCCATAATTAATATTTAAATTCCGATTTCCAACAAGATGATTAATATTTATTTTACACATAAATGAAATTTTCCCAAAAGTAACAATTGGGATATGAACTTAAAGCGTTGAACGAGATTCATCTCGTTTAACAATCATAAATGGAAACTAATAATATGAACGAGATGAATCACGTTCTACAAGTTACTTTTTGGACAACCTCCGATGCGTTTTGTGCATCGCAGGGGGTCTCGTCCGGCGCTGAATCAATGTATTTTAGATACAAGCGAATAATTGAATCTCTTTAATTATGTCCCATAAATATCAACACCCAGAGGAATATCCCTAACGCCAAACGGTACCAGATAAATAAATACGTTGAGTGAGTTTTGAGATATTTCAACAAAAAGGCAATCGATAAATATCCGACTATCCCGGAGACAAGCGTTCCGACAATGATGTTAAGCGTACCGAGATCATGGTAATAATGACGCGCTTCATATAACTCTAACATCCCGCTGGCGAAGACGGCAGGGATGCTCAATAAAAAAGAATACCTCGCCGCTGTTTCCCTATCGAAACCAAGAAATAATGCGGTAGAGATGGTGGTCCCTGAACGCGACGATCCCGGAATCAAGGCAAAACACTGACCGATGCCCACCAACAAGCCGTCTTTCCATGTCGTTTGACCGATGCTGCGGTTGCGTTTCCCAGCTTTTTCAGCCCAGATCAAAACTAAGGCCAGAAGAATCATGCTCGACCCGATCGTCGTCAATTCTTTTGTAAGATTGCCCTCGATGATTTTTTTGAGCGCAAGACCGATGGTGGCAACGGGCAGCGTTCCCACAAAAATTTGTCCCGCTAATCTTGAGTTTTTTCCCCAACGGCTCACATCTCCGGAAGGTTTATTCCGCGCGTCTTTTACGAGGTCGCGAAGCATCGATATCACATCCTCGAAAAAATAGATTATTACGGCGGCAAGAGTGCCTAACTGGATGATCGCTATATATGCCGTCCAGTGTTCCGGATTGTTCGGATCGATGAGACCCAAGTATTTTCCGGCAAGGGTGAGATGGGCAGTGCTGCTGATGGGAAGAAATTCGCTTATTCCTTGAATGATGCCCAATAAAATTGCTTGAATTATAGTCATGGTTCCTGAGTTTTGTCCTTAATAATCTTGATAAATGCGCGTAACAAGAAAAGAAATATTTTTGCTGAATGCAACTGGGGAGATCACAAATTGTGCGAGGTGTCATTGCGAGTCCCGTCATTCGTTTTGTCGGGACGTCGCAATCTCCTCATATAAATGCCAATTGTATTGATACTGATCTCGATTGAATGATGGCTTGGGGTCTTAACACACTCTTAATCAACCTTAAACTTGATCTGAATACTATTCCGGCGGTGTAAATTCGCCCTCCCACCGTGCGATGACAACGCTCGCGAGACAATTTCCTACAACATTCACGGTAGTCCTTCCCATATCCATAATTTCATCGATGCCCAGGAGGACGACAACTCCTTCCAGCGGCAAACCGAACGATGCGATTGTTCCCGCAAGCACGATCAACGAGCCCCGCGCGACGCCCGCAACGCCTTTGCTGGTCAGCATCAGCGTGAGCATCATGGTAATTTGCTGACCGATGGATAAATGCACTCCCGCCGCCTGCGCAACAAATACCGATGCAAGCGAGAGATATAACGTGGTTCCATCCAGGTTAAAACTATATCCCGTTGTAAGAACAAACGCGACAATGCGCCGCGGAACTCCGAACGCTTCCATCGATATTAACGCTTTTGGAAGCGCAGCTTCTGAACTTGTGGTTGAAAACGCAATCAATGCCGGGTCTTTGACTGCTTTGATAAATTTCACTAATGGAATTTTAGCAATAAAAGTTACAGCCCCAAGAACGACAACCAAAAATACGATTAATGAACCATAGAGCGTTAAGATCGCGTATCCAAGATTATAAAGCACCGATAATCCGCCATGCGCAACCGTGTAAGAAATTGCCGCTCCGACGCCAATCGGCGCGAAGCCCATGACGATATTTGTAAATTTAAACATCACTTCGGCAAGCGCTTCGCAAAAGTTGAGAATGATCTGGCGTTTTTCCGTAGGAACAACTGCTAACGCAAAACTGAATATGATGGTGAAAACAACGATCTGTAATACCTCGCCCTCGGCGGCGGCTTGGAAGAAACTTTGCGGCACGATATGGATAAGTACGTCGCCGATGGTTTGTTTTTTTGCCACCAGGTCCCCAACGTTCGCCTGGGGCGGCAGATTGACGCCAACTCCCGGCTGAACAAGATTCACAGCCACCAATCCGATCAACAACGCAAGGGTGGTGATGACTTCGAAATAGATAATCGACTTCAATCCCATCCTGCCAACCTGTTTTAAATTTCCATGACCGGCAATGCCGATCACCAATGTCGCGAAGATAAGGGGAGCGATAATTGATTTAATTAACCGCAGGAAAATTGTGCTCAGCGGTCGTAAATTGACGCCGATATCGGGAAATAAATATCCCACGAGGAGACCCAATCCCATCCCGATGAAAATCATCTGGGTAAGCGACGGCTTAGATAATTTCATCTCTTAATTCGGATTGCGTAATGATACAATCGGATGAGGGACAATTGTTAATTCACCCCGCCCATTAACTTACGGATCGGTTTGATAAATATTGCGAGCAACAGCCCCGCGCCTGCAGTCGTAGCGAAGACAGTACCGAAAAGCTGAGGGAGAGGAAGCGATTCAAACAATCCGGCAACCTGACCGCCCACAAAATTGCCGATGGAAATTGTCATAAACCAGATGCCCATCATCTGACCCAAAATGCGGGGTGGAGCGAGTTTTGTCACCATGCTCAACCCGACGGGACTCAGTGATAGCTCGCCAAAGGTATGAAACATATACACGCCGACAAGCCAGAAGGGAGCAACTTTAATGCTCTGGTTCACAACGATAAGAGCAGCCGGAACGAGAAGCAGATACCCAAAACTCACAAAAAATAAGCCGAGTGAAAATTTCGCCGGCGAGCTTGGTTCTTTCTTTCCTAACTTTATCCAAATCCACGCAAACACGGGCGCAAAAATAATTATAAGCGTAGCGTTGACGGATTGAAACCAGCTTGATGGAAATTTAAATCCTAAAACGGATGTATCCGTGAAGCGGTCGGCGAATAGATTTAAGGTTGATCCGGCTTGCTCAAACGCTCCCCAGAACAGGGCGGTGAAAAGGAACAAGATTGCTATAACTGCGATGCGCCGCCGCTCAACCGGTTCCCATCCTTTCTCCATAAAGAACATCGTGAAGAAAATTACGGGCAATACAATGATGCCGACTCCGATAATTCTGATAATAGTTTGCAATGAAAGATCGACAATGCCGGATGATTCTAAAAGGTAACCCGCGCAAATAACGCCGATGGTGATAAATGTCCCCAGCCAGAACGTTCGTTTGTGTTTCTGATGGATTTCCGGGGTTGCGGCTTTCGCGGGGTGCAAGCCGGCGTCGCCTAAATATTTCCACCCCAGGACGTACTGGATGATACCGAACGTCATCCCGACTCCAGCCGCGCCGAAACCAAAATGCCAATCGATGCGCTGACCGAGGTAGCCGCAAATTAACGGAGCTATCATCGCGCCTAGGTTGATGCCCATGTAAAAGATGGAAAATCCTGCGTCGCGCCGATTATCTTTTTCATCGTAGAGCTGACCGACAATTGAGCTGGCGTTGGGCTTCAGCAAGCCGGTTCCTATCACGATGACCGTTAAACCGAGATAGAACGCGATTACGCTGTGAATGATCAGGATAAAGCTCCCTGCGGCGATGATGATGCCGCCGACAAGGACGGCTTTCCGCTGCCCTAAAAATTTATCGGCGATCCAACCGCCTGGCAGCGACGTCATATAGACCATCGAGGTAAACAAACCGTAGATTGCGCCCGCTTTTACCACGTCGAATTGCAAGCCGCCGTGTTCAACGTCGGCGGTCATGAAGAGGATAAGGAGCGCTCTCATGCCGTAATAGGTGAACCGCTCCCACAGCTCGGTGAAGAAGAGCGTTGCCAAGCCCCGCGGGTGACCGAAGAATGAACGTGAATACTGGTTTTCCTGACTCATGATCTCTTTCGAGTTATTGGTGATGATAACGTCAAACGGACGCGGAAATAATTTTTAAACTTACGGGTTTTATCTATGAAAGTCAATGGGAAACTCGGGGGCGTGGAAGAGTATCTCGAAATTCGTGTTAATCATTTAAAATTAAAATCTTTTCTTCTTTCTTTTGCCTTGAGACAAAATGAAAGAAGCAAAGAAAAACTCAAGGCTTCTGAATTCCCATCGAACATCTTCGCTCGCGTAGCGGGAACGAATCGAACTCTCCCGTCCTGTCAATTCAGTTTATGACAGGACGGGATCAAACAGCGATTCGTTCTTTTCCGCTCCGCTCTCTCCGATACACGTTCGACGTGAATTCAAAGGCCAAGAGCATTGCAGTCTGTTAGTGTAAGGCATCATAAATCTGCCGAGGCGGATCGGAATAGCAAGAGAGCTTTCTCGGAATTGATCCGCAGCTTTTCATTCTATATGATTCCCCATTGTCAAAGGGGGATCGCTGAAGGCGAGGGGATTTCACAGAGATGTAGTGAATCTTTTCATGGTATCCGATTAATCCCGGTAGGGATGTCATGTCTATAGATAATCGAGACAAAAAATCTTTTGAACCCCATAGGGGTGACATGTGGGTTAGACCACAGGTCTCGATGCGTATTTGTATACATATCGCTTTCACCCGACCCCGGCGGGCATGACGGAGCTTCGTTTACACGCTAATGCAAATCTATAGATATAACGCGCCTCCGGAGCTTTGTTCGTTGAGTATTTTTATCGGTATCAGGAAATGGTTATTGACATCCAAGTGCAGAACCGAATGGAACAATGAAGAAGCCCTTCTTGTGAAACCCCCAACCCCCTTTGACCCGCCAGAATGAAATTGTCGGGCTGGCAAGGGGACTTTCTCAGGATCGATCTGCATCATTTCAATTTGTAAGATTCACCCTTGTAAAAGGGGGAGCGCCGAAGGCGAGGGGGTTTTGAACTGAAATGCAATTTATCTTATCAACAGCATCTTGCGTGTCTGGCTGAAATGCTTCGTTGGATCAGAAACCGCTGTTGCCTCGAGGCGATAAAAATAGATACCGCTCGGCAATCCGTTAGCATCAACATTAATTGATTTTTCACCGGGCTGCTCGGTTCTATCTACCAATGTTCGCACCTCCTGACCGAGTAAATTAAATAAAGAGAGATGGACATAAGATTCGTTTGGCAATTGATAATTAATTAGCGTTGTTGGGTTGAAGAGATTGGGGTAATTTTGAGTCAACGAATAACTTGGCGGCATATTCCCACGATCCGCTGCAATTCCTGTTACTATGAGAGAAAAATTAACGGTGTAACTCGGATCTGATATCACCAACGAAGTATCAGGGGATGGTGTGAGTGACAATGGATAATTACTGTTAATACCGATTGTCCAGGGATTCCAAGCAGTATCCGCATTCATCATGATTGTGTAATTACCCAATGCATCCGTTAGTGCATCCCAAAATTTATATTTATTATTTCTTCCTATCCACACCTCTATAATTATCCACTCTGGTTTATATCCCGCGGGAACGAGAACATGACCGGATATTTGATGAGCAACATTATTAACCTGGGTTATCGTACCGGCGATTTGAGCGCTTCCGCCGCCATTTGAAATTGAAATAATATAACTTCCGGGAGCCAGACCAAGTTTCTCACCGTAACCGATATGACCGTTCACAGCTCCATCCATATCTCCCGGAACATATTGGTTGGGTACGCCGTCTGTTTGGACAAAATTGGCATAGATAAAATCTGTATCGGGGTCTATCGTACCATTGCCGTCAACATCATACCAAACCTGAACAGAAGCCCAACCGCCGATTGGGAGATTATACGACCAGTAGAAAGAATCACCGCTTGCGGCGGTAAAATTGGCGGTCATTCCTATTACTGTAAGATTCGTTATTTGCGCATTAGCGGTTGTGAAAATAAAACATACAATGAGAAATACTAACGACGGTAATAGAATTTTCATTGCCGAGACTTCCTTATTTCAATAAGATGAGCTTTTTTGTTTGGGTAAATGATCCTGCTTGAATGCGGTAGAAATATATACCGCTCGGGAATCCGGTCGCATCGAACTGAACGGATTTCTCGCCCGGTTGTTCTCTGGTGTTTACCAATGTTCGCATCTCCTGGCCGAGGACATTATAAAGGGAGAGATAGACTTGAGATTCGCTTGGCAATTGATAGTGTATGGTGGTGCTTGGGTTGAACGGGTTGGGATAATTTTGCAATAAAGAATAGCTTGTCGGCACGTTTCCACCTTCCGGGGTAAGTCCAGTTATTATGAAAGTTCGTGTAATATTGACATTATAGCCAGGTCCAAAATTATAGCTATTGCCCGCACTATCTTGTGAACTAAAATCCCTATCATACGGAGTCCACGCCGAGCCGGACCAAATATGATACCCAAACGAATTTATATTTCCACCCTCATCATAGGTATAAGAGTAGAGATCGTAATTCAACCATTGACCATTTGAGGTTTGTTGGAACAATTCGGAAAGCATATTCCCGTTTGCATCATACGTAAAGGTATAGCGGGTGTAATTCACCCATTGACCATTCAACCAACCTTCATTAAGTTCGGAAAGCATATTGCCAGTTGCATCGTATGCATAGGTGCCGCGATAAGAATTCATCCATTGACTGTTCGACCATGTTTCGTTCAAATAGGAAAGCTTATTTCGATTTGTATCATAAGTGTAAGTTGTGCGATGAATCATTAATGGACCAAACCAGGATTCAACTAAGTCTGAAAGCATATTCCCGCTTGCATCGTATGTATAGGTGTCGCGATAAGAATTCATCCATTGACCGTTCGACCAACTTTCGATCAAATGGGAAAGCATATTCCCGCTTGCATCGTATGTATAGGTGTCGCGATAATAATTTTCCCATTGGTCGTTCACCCCGAGTTCGGATAAAGAAGAAAGCATATTCCGCGTCGCATTATAGGTGTAGGTAATGCGTTCAGAATTTACCCAATGATCGGTTGACCATGTTTCGTCCAGATAGGAAAGGTTATCCCCGCTGGCATCATAAGTGTAAGTTCGGCGTGAAGAGTTCCCCCAGTGATCAACTGCCCAATATTCCAACAACTCATTTAGAATATTCCCTTTTGTGTCGTAGGTATAAGAATAGCTATTCGCATTCATCCATTGATTGCTTGAAAATCTTTCCACCAAATAATTAAGGATATTCCCTCTTGGATCATAAGTATAGGTAAAGCGACCATCATTTATCCAAGGACCTTGACCCAATCTTTGTACTAAATCAGAGGTCAACTTTGCGTTAGCATTGAATGAATATAAGTGTCTTGTGGTGTTGACAGTGCCGATAACAACCGCCGTATCAATAACAGAAATTTCTGATGTAGGAGACAACATCCCGTTATGTTTACCCACCCTTATTTGCTGTAGCGTGGGGATCATTCCATCATCGTGAAAAGGATACGATGGATTCTTAAAATGCAGGCTGTCCATAGTATTTTCAATTTTGGTGGGAAATAAGTGATGGCGGGAGATCGACGGCTGAAGATCATGATCTTTTTCCTCCATAACCCTTGTACCATTTGCTGAAAGAGGGAATATCTCATTGCCACCATGAAGTCTCATTTTTTGCATTTGTTGGCTTGTTGATATGGCTGGCAGTAATAATGCAATTATTATTCCCACGACAAACATACTAATGATATTCTTCATAATTAATCCGCTTAATTGTTGTCTGATTGTGATAGCGCAATTGGTTTATAGATAACCATGAGGATCAGAAATGTTTCACATCAACAGCTTTACATCAGCCATAGAATCGTATCAATAGTGAAGGGATTTCCTGAGAATAGGAAAGAAAGCAGGAAACGGCTTCAAAGTTGAATGCAAAAAGTTAATAAAACTTTAGGGATTTGTCAAGCGTATTTAAAAATTTTTTATGAAAGAGTTTGTTTTGTAGAGCGGACGCAGTCTCGCTTACATCGATCTTGGGGGATAGTCACAGCGACGCGAGATTCTATCTCGCGCTACATCACCTCCCCGGCTTCGGTATCACTACCAAACTCATATTACCATCTTTATCCACAGCTTGCACCCCGAACAAATAATCACCTTTTGAGACAGAAGTTGTTTTGTAGAGCGAGACGCAGTCTCGCTGACATAGATATATGGGCTATCATTCTTTCTTACGCGAGACTCTGTCTCGCACTACATCACCTCCCCGGCCTTGGTATCACCACCAAACTCATATTACCATCTTTATCCACGGCTTGTATCCCGAACAAATAATCATCTTTCGAGATAGGCAAAGTGATTGTCGTATCGTGGCAAACTACAGCATGTTGCCAGTAGGGGGTATCGGTTGCGCGGTAACGCACGATATATGCGGCTAAATCTTTTTCTGTGTTTTGATTCCAGTGTAACTCGGTATCGTACGCAAGCTCTTTCGTCATGATCTTTGGATTTGAGGGCGGGACGGGAGCGAGCGAAAGCGTGGCAATTGTTGCCGTGTTAATTTGAGCGATATGGGCGCAATAGTTATAATTTACTCCCTCGGGCACATCGCCGTACTTTTTTCCTTTATCTTCCCGGACATTCTGGTGCTGGCGGTCAAAATTTTCTTTAGCTTCGGTCATTCTCACGGCGGCAAATCCCCGATCATGAAACGGCGTCTGGTCGCCTCCGCGTAAAAACCTGTCCCGCCGGAATATGAGGTGCACCGGCAAATCGGGGACGTAATTTTCTCCTTTTTCTTTCACGTAGCGGGAGAGGATTCTCGATGGTCCGTCGTTTTCCAAACCAAGCATATTCCTCTGCCGGAATACCGATCCGGTATCGAGTCCATTATACGCCTCCGAAAAACAACGCACGTACGTGCTCTCAATAGTGTTGTTGCCGTCCTGTATATTGCCGACAATGTCGTTGTTCAATACCCCGCCGATATTCCATCCATGGGCTTTAGCCGTCTCGGCAAGAATTGTCGAGCCGAACAATCCCTGTTCTTCACCGGCAAATGCTGCAAAGACAATGGTTGAACGGAATTCATACTTGCTCATCACTCTTGCAAGCTCAAGAACCAACGCGGTGCCGCTTCCGTCGTCATCCGCGCCGGGTGCGTCCGAGGTGGAATCCATCGCATCGGTTGCGCGTGAATCATAATGTCCTGAGACAATAAATATTTGGTTCGTGCCATCCGGTTTGCCCGGTTTTAATGTCGCAATTACATCAACTATTTGAGTGGTGTGTGGGATGCGGTTCGATTTTGGGACGACTCCGCTGACGTATTCCACGGACAATCTGCCGTTGGAGGAGGGTATGTAGCTCTCAAACTGCGATTTAATCCATCTCCGCGCCGCGCCGATACCACGCGTGTCGCTCGTTGTATCGGATAATGTGTGCCGCGTGCCGAACTTCACCAGCGTACGGATGTTGGCTTCAATTTTCTCCACCGAAATTTCCGATACCATTTTGGAGATTAACGGATTTGTTTTCGGCAGCTCTTGAGAATAAGTTTTAACGAAAAAGAATATGAGAATAAATAAAGTAAAGTATTTCATGGAATCCTTAGAAAAAGTATTTTGTTAAACGAGATTTATCTCGTTAAGTATATTCGAGTCTAATTATGGAACGAGATAAATCTCGTTCAACACTATCCCTTCTTCACACTCACGGTTTCTCCGCTCAACACCTTCTCGTAATACGCTTCGTACTGGTCGACGATTTTATCGATATTGAATGTTTCGGTCGCCCGCTTCTTGCTTGCCTCGGAAAATCGTTGATATTTTTGAGCATTGAGCAGCAACTCAATTGCGTATTTCGCCATCCGTTCTATATCACCGATCTCCGCGATATATCCCGTCTCGCCATGAACGATCAGCTCGGGCAATCCGCCAACGCTCGATGCGATTACCGGAACAGAACACGCCATCGCCTCAAGAGCGGAAAGTCCAAAACTTTCCGATTGACTCGGGATGAGAAACAAATCGGAAGCGGAGAGGAGGGGGATAATTTCGGATTGTTTACCGACAAAGGTCACATCCTTCATAATATCGTACTCGCGGCAAAGATTTTCGCACGCGGAGCGGTCGGGTCCATCGCCGATAAGAATCAGCTTGGAGGACACTTTCTGCCGGACGAGATTAAATATCTTGATAACATCCGGCACCCGCTTTATTACCCGGAAATTAGAAACATGAACAAATATTTTTTCTCCTTTTGGAGCGATACTCTGTCGAATTGCCGTGGTATCGATATGTTGATATTTCCTCCGGTCCACAAAATTAGGAATCACTTCAATTTCTTTATTGATATTGTAATTCGTCAGGGTCTTCTCTTTTAAAAACCGGGAAACGGCAGTCACCCCGTCGCTTTGTTCAATGCTGAACTTCATCACCGATTGAAAACTTGGTTCCAACCCCACCAGCGTAATATCGGTGCCGTGCAGGGTCGTAACAATTTTTAAATTATCTTTGCCGAGAATCTGCTGCGCAAGATACGCGCTTGTCGCATGTGGGATTGCGTAGTGCGCGTGGAGGATATCTAATTTCTCATATTTTGAAACTTCAACAATTTTGCTGGCGAGCGCGGGAGTGTAGAGAGGAAATTCAAAGAGAGGATACGTTGCCATCTCCACTTCGTGATAAAAAATATTACCGACAAAGCCATTGAGTCGAAAGGGCATAGCATAGGTAATAAAATGGATTTTATGTCCCCGTTCAGCCATTGCCTTACCTAATTCGGAGGCAACCACCCCGCTTCCTCCATACGTTGGGTAACATGTTACACCGATATTCATAAAATTATTCCTTGTGAAGAACAATAATACTGATTAATTAACCGAAATTCAAATCCATGCCAAAAACTCCCCATTTTACGCTAAATTCTGCTCAAAATCACAATTTTAAAATATTTATTGCATTCCTATTGACTTTTTATAAAATAAATAATATATTTTATGAAATTTTAAGGAAATACAAGCCCTATTTGATAATCGATGTCAAGGCGGTAAATTGTTCCCCTAAGTATGAAACCTTTTATAGCCGGTAACGTAAGACCCAATGATGCTGTAACTTATAGGAATCATTTGAAAATAATTTCAGATGGGGAATTTTCCAACTTATTAATTTGTTATACTTATAACTGAGAGAGCCGAAATTTAAATTATTCGAGGCTATTTCGCTAACGAAAGGAATAAATCACGTGAAACAGCGAGCTAAAGTCATAGGCATTGTGATTACTAACTGCCCGTGCTGCAATAACCCGATAAACTTTGACCGTCAGGTTTCAAAAGTTTGCGCGTATTGCGAAGAGTTAGTGCATATTGATCTTGACAAAGTTGAAGTTAGTCTTCATGGACCCGTAACCGAGGGACGCCGGGTCAAAATCAGTATGAACTAATACACAACATCATTCTTTAATGAAAAAGATTCCGTAAATCGGAATCTTTTTTTGGGGTAAATCAGGACTAATATAGTCGTATATTAAAAATAGGAAATGTTCCAGTTATCAAAAAAAGTAGAATATGCATTAATGGCGCTCCGCCACATGACGGCGGGGGGAAAGGGTAAAATATTTACCACGAAGGATATTTCACAGAAAAATAATATCCCGTACGATTTGCTTGCAAAAATTATGCAGGTATTGGCAAGGAAGGGATTTATTGCATCGCACCAGGGCGTTCACGGCGGATATACGCTCCTTCAGGATCCGAGCATGGTGAAAGTGTCATCGATCATTGAAGCGATTGAAGGGAGATCGTCAGTTAAAATTCTTCAGTGTGAAGCAACGACTCCGGAAAATTGCACGATCCATGAAAATTGTACCATCAAAGATCCCTTAATGAAATTGCAGGGTGACATAAATCAGATTTTCGAAACGATTACGATAATGCAGCTCTTATGAACAAACCGATATACATGGATTATCATGCAACCACGCCGGTAGATGCTGAAGTACTCGATGCGATGTTGCCTTACTTTAAAGAAAAATTTGGGAACCCCGCCAGCAGGCAGCACCAGTTTGGCTGGTCGGCGGATGCAATGGTGGAAAGTTCACGCGTGAATATTGCTAAAGCTATCGGCGCAGATTCGAGGGAAATTGTTTTCACCGGCGGCGCTACCGAATCGAATAATCTTGCGCTGAAAGGAATTGCCGAGGCATATCGCAAGAAAGGCAATCATATTATCACTGTGCAGACCGAGCATAAATCGGTTCTCGATTCGTGCAAGAAATTAGAACGGCAGGGTTTTGAAGTAACCTATCTGCCGGTTGATACTAACGGAATCGTGAGTTTGGATGAACTTCAACGTGCGATCAAACCCTCGACCATCCTCGTCAGCGTGATGATTGCGAATAACGAGATCGGGGTGATTCAACCTATAGGGCAAATTGGAGCTATCTGTCGCGGGTATGGCATCATTTTTCATACCGATGCAACGCAAGCCGTGGGAAAAATTCCTGTGAATGTAAATACGATGAATATTGACGCTCTCTCTATGACTGCCCACAAGATATATGGACCCAAAGGCACCGGAGCGTTATATGTGAGGAGCTCGCCCGAAAAAGTTCGGCTCAATATCCAAATGGATGGCGGCGGTCATGAACGCGGTATGCGTTCGGGCACGTTGAATGTCCCCGGAATTGTGGGCTTGGCAAAAGCCCTCGAAGTATCGGTCCGGGTAATGAAAGATGAATCAGCGCGATTGCAGGGATTCCGCGATTCAATGTTCAAGCGGTTCGAGACTGAGTTGGGTAAAGTCTATCTCAATGGTCATCCGACCGAGCGGCTTTCTCAAAATTTGAATGTGTGCTTCGATGGAATCGAAGATGCGGTGTTAATGATGAATATCAAGGAAGTCGCCGTCTCAACCGGTTCAGCTTGCAGCACCGGCGCGCCGGAACCATCGCACGTCTTAAAAGCATTGAAAATTCCGGGTGATCGGCTCCATTCTTCCATCCGTTTTGGATTGGGGCGCTACACCACCGCCGAAGAAGTTGAATACGTAACGAATCGAGTTATTGAATCGGTAAAGAAATTAAGGGAATCGTCGGCGAAATATAAAAACGCGCCCATGTCGGAACAATTTCACTAAGGTTATAGAAATTTTATGAAAGAAATAGAAGAAATAACAAGCCATACGTCCGATTTTCTAAGATTTATTAAGACGAAGTTTACCCTTATTCATCAATCGAACGTATTCTTCCGTGATTTGCATTACGGTGTTATCGCGTATCTCGAATCGAAGGGTAAAAAAGTCCGCTATCTCATTGGCGAACAGATCGCCAAAGAAGTAGCGTCGGATTTAGAGAAGAAGGGAATCTTTAAAAAGATCGATCATCAATCATGGCTGTTAAACTATCCGGAATTTGCACTGCCACGGACTGAGAAACAGGCGTCGTAAGATTATTGTCAGTTTATTACACTGGAAATGAATTGAATTTGAAATTACATGAGCACTGAACAACAGACAATAGAAGAACTTGCCAACAAGGAATATAAGTTCGGCTTCATAACCGATATTGAAGCTGAAACTGCTCCGCGTGGTTTAAACGAAGATACAATCCGGTTTATCTCGGCGAAGAAAAACGAGCCCGAATGGCTTCTTCAGTGGCGATTAAAGGCATACCGTCATTGGCTGACGATGGAAGAGCCATCGTGGCACAATGTTAAATATCCTCCTATCAATTACCAGGATATTATTTACTATTCTGCGCCGAAGCAGAAGAAGACACTAAATAGCCTTGACGAGGTCGATCCCGAGTTAATAAAAACCTATGAAAAACTTGGAATCTCGTTGGCTGAACAGCAGCGTCTTTCCGGCGTTGCCGTAGACGCGGTGTTCGATAGCGTATCCGTCGCGACAACGTTTAAAGAAAAACTTGGCGAACTTGGAATTATTTTTTGCTCAATGTCCGAAGCAGTCAAAAATCATCCCGAGCTTATCCGGAAATATCTTGGATCGGTCGTTCCATCGGCGGATAATTATTTTGCCGCGTTGAATAGCGCGGTATTTTCCGATGGCTCGTTTTGCTACATACCCAAAGGCGTCCGGTGCCCGATGGAGTTATCAACCTACTTTCGGATCAATGCAATGGATACGGGACAATTCGAAAGAACGCTCATCGTCGCCGAACCCGGCGCCTATGTCAGCTATCTTGAAGGATGCACGGCTCCCATGCGCGACACCAACCAGCTCCATGCCGCAGTTGTTGAATTGTTCGCTCATGAAAACGCGCAGATTAAATATTCAACCGTTCAAAATTGGTATCCGGGTGATAAAAACGGGAAGGGCGGAATTTACAATTTTGTAACAAAACGCGGAAAATGCGCCGGCGCTAATTCAAAAATCTCCTGGACGCAGGTTGAAACCGGTTCCGCCATTACGTGGAAATATCCCAGCGTTATTCTGCAGGGCGATAATTCAGTCGGCGAGTTTTATTCCGTGGCGGTGGTGAACAATTACCAGCAGGCGGATACAGGTACTAAAATGTTGCATCTGGGAAAGAACACTAAAAGCACCATCGTTTCCAAAGGAATTTCTGCCGGATTCGGGCAAAACTCATACAGGGGTTTGGTGCAGGTGCATAAAAATGCGACAGGATCGAGAAATTTTTCACAATGTGATTCACTGCTCCTCGGCGATAAGTGCGGGGCGCATACATTTCCGTACATCGAGGTAAAAAATACCTCCTCAAAGGTAGAACACGAAGCTTCAACCTCTAAAATCGGTGAAGATCAAATCTTTTATTGCAAACAACGCGGTTTATCGAACGAAGACGCCGTAAATCTTATCGTCAATGGTTTTTGCAAAGAAGTATTCCGCGAGCTTCCCATGGAATTTGCCGTCGAAGCGCAAAAACTCCTCGGCGTAAGCTTGGAAGGAAGCGTCGGATAATTTGGTTATCCGATCAATATTATTTAAACAACTGAAAAAAATATAACCAGGAAATTAAGAACATGCTTGAAGTTAAAAATTTACATGCCAGCGTAAACGGCAATCCCATACTAAACGGCGTGAACCTCACCGTGAAGGCGGGTGAGGTCCATGCCATTATGGGACCTAACGGTTCGGGTAAAAGCACCTTCGCAGGCGTCCTCGCCGGCAGGGAAGCGTACGAAGTTACAAAAGGAGAGGTGTTGTTTGATGGAAAAAATCTCCTAGACCTCGCTCCCGAAGACCGTGCGCGCGAGGGGATATTCCTCGCGTTCCAGTATCCTGTGGAAATCCCCGGCGTTACGAACACCTATTTTTTGAAAGCAGGTTTAAACGCTATACGAAAACACCGCGGTTTGGAACCGCTCGATGCCTTGGAATTTCTTTCAATGATAAAGAAGAAGATGAAATTGGTGGATATCGATCAGAGTCTCATCAATAGACCGGTCAACGAAGGCTTTTCCGGCGGGGAGAAGAAAAGAAATGAAATTTTTCAGATGGCTGTTTTGGAACCGCGACTGGCTATCCTTGATGAAACGGATTCCGGCCTGGATATCGATGCCTTAAGAATCGTTGCAGAAGGCGTCAACAAACTTAAAACCAAGGATAACGCAATTATCGTAGTAACCCATTATCAACGACTGCTGAATTATATCATTCCAGATTTTGTCCATGTTCTCGTCGACGGAAGAATCGTAAAATCAGGCGGGAAAGAATTAGCCCTCGAACTTGAAGAGAAGGGTTATGAGTGGATATCAGAATCAACCGTGGTGGAGCAAGTTTAAGGGATGATTAAATCTACACAGGAACATATTGATTGGTATCTCTCGAAGTTTGATCTCTTCGAGAAAAGTTTGAACGGAGAATCGAAATCACTTATTCATACAATCCGGCGCGATGCAATATCTCGTTTTGCTGATATGGGATTTCCTACGACAAAAAACGAGGAGTGGCGCTTCACAAACGTATCCCAGATCATCGGCAAGGATTTTAAACCAGTTCACAAATTTGTTGCCCAAGATTTATCCCCCTCCGCTATTGAGCGATTTATGCTTAAGGGAGTTGATTCGCATCTGCTCGTTTTTATCAATGGAATTTATTCCCCCAAATTATCCTATGTATTTCCTCTTGAACAGGGGACAAAAATAGGCAGCTTAGCCGAAGCGATTCGCGATGACTCTGACAAGGTTAATCCCAATTTAGCGAAGGTCGCTCCATACAATAATGATGCATTTACCGCGCTGTCAACGGCGTTCATGAGGGATGGAGCTTTTATTTATGTTCCCAAGGGGATCGAAATTGAGATGCCAATTCATCTTCTCTATCTTTCAACGACGAACGATGGATTATCTCTTTCGTTGCCGCGCAACCTGATCATCACAGGCGACAATACGCGTTTATCGATTATTGAAACCTACGCATCGCTAAACGAGAATGAATATTTCACAAATACGGTAACAGAAATTGTTCTTGGAAAAAATTCGATTTTAGAACATGATAAATTGCAGATCGAGCACGAACGATCATATCATGTTTCGTCCGCTCATATTCGCCAGGATGCAAAGAGCAAGTACACATCGAATTCGATATCCTTTGGCGGCGCTCTTACGAGGAACAATATCTCTGCGTTGCTCAACGCTGAAGGTTGTGAATGCACCTTAAATGGACTGTCGCTGGCTACCGGGCAGCAGCATTTTGATAATCATACTACCATCGATCATGCAAAACCGAATTGCGTGAGCCATGAGTTGTATAAATCCATTATCGACGGTAAAGCTAGAGGCGTCTTTAACGGCAAGATATTTGTGCGGAAGGATGCTCAAAAAACCGACGCTAAACAGACGAACAAAACACTTCTTTTATCGGATGAAGCGACCATCGATACGAAGCCGCAGCTTGAAATATTTGCCGACGATGTGAAATGTACCCATGGTGCAGCGGTCGGTCAGCTTGATGAGGAACAGATATTCTATCTCCAAACGCGCGGAATAGGGCTTGAAACCGCCCGTGATTTGCTCACATTTGCATTTGCGGCAGATGTCGTTCAAAGGATTCAGATTAATCAATTGCGTGAACAACTGCATCAAATGCTCAATGTGCGCCTGCAGAAGGGCAGGGAACTTCTTTCGGACTAATGCAAAAATCTGCCGATATATTAACCCCATCTTCATCGAAATTAGTATTCGATGTGGAACGAATCAGAAAAGATTTTCCTGTTCTTCGCAGGCAGGTTAACGGCAAACCGCTTGTCTATTTTGATAACGCGGCGACGAGCCAGAAGCCGCAAATTGTTATCGATGCCATTTCGCGGTATTATGAAGAAGAGAATTCAAATATCCACCGGGGCGTTCATCAGCTCAGCGAAAAAGCCACGCTGGCGTACGAACAATCACGCAAAATAATTCAAAAGTATCTGAATGCCAGCAGCACTCAGGAAATAATTTTTGTAAGAGGCACTACAGAAGGGGTTAATTTAGTCGCTGCAAGTTTCGGGAAGAAATTTGTCCACGCGGGAGATGAGATTCTCATTTCGGCAATGGAACATCATTCAAATATTGTTCCCTGGCAGATTCTTTGCCAGGAAAAAAACGCGACGTTAAAAATAATCCCTATGAACGACCGGGGGGAACTTATTCTTGATGCGTATGAGAAATTGCTGACGAGCCAGACAAGAATCGTTGCCCTCACGCATATCTCAAATGCCCTTGGCACGATCAATCCGGTTAAAGAAATGATCGCGATGGCGCATGCCAGGGGCATTCCGGTGCTCATTGATGGAGCGCAGGCGTTACCGCATATGCGTGTCGATGTTGCCGATTTGGATTGCGATTTTTATGCATTTTCCGGTCATAAGGTCTTTGGACCTACCGGAGTTGGCATTCTCTTTGGCAAGGCAAAATGGCTTGATGAGATGCCACCCTATCAATCCGGCGGCGATATGATTAAATCGGTCACATTTGAAAAAACAATCTATAACGATTTGCCTTACAAATTCGAAGCCGGAACACCCGGTATTGCAGGTGGAATCTGTCTCGGAACAACACTGGATTACCTTAGTAAGTTTGATATGGAATCGGTTTCCGCCCATGAACACGATTTGTTGGAGTATGCAACCGAATCAATCTCGATGATTAACGGAATAAAAATTATCGGAACAGCGGAACATAAAGCGTCGGTTCTATCGTTCATCATGGAGAATGTTCACCCGCACGATATCGGTACAATTTTAGATGATGAAGGAATCGCAATACGAACAGGTCATCATTGCGCACAGCCGGTGATGCAGAGATTCGGGATACCGGCAACTGCGCGAGCGTCGTTCGCTTTCTATAACACGCGCGATGAGATCGATGTTTTTATCAACGCACTACACAAAGTCATAAAGGTTTTCGCATAATGTCGGCGCTCAGAGAATTATACCAGGAAGTTATTCTGGACCATAACAAGAATCCCCGGAATTATCACCTGATGGAGGATGCGAATAAAGTCCTGGAAGGGTATAACCCTCTTTGCGGCGACCACTATACGTTTTATTTTAAATTGGAAAATAATATCATCAAGGAAATCAGTTTTACCGGGTCGGGTTGCGCTATCTCTAAAGCATCCGCATCGATGATGAGTTCACTTGTGAAAGGAAAAACGAGAGATGAAGCCAACGTAATTTTTAACCTTTTTCACAAGCTTGTGACGGGAGAATTGGATCCGGAAGAGGAAATTGAAACACTTGGGAAACTCGCAGCCTTTTCGGGTGTGAGTGAATTTCCGGCGCGGGTAAAATGCGCCAGCTTGGCGTGGCATACGCTGCATGCGGCGCTTGAAGAAAAAAAGGAAGTGGTTTCCACAGAATAAAGAACTATTGAATGAAAATTTAATACGACTTATGATGCAAGAATCAATGCAAAATTCAAATTTACAGCAAGTAAATAACCAGACGATCACATCGATTGAGAAAAACCTTCTCAAAGCGCAGGTGATTGATGTGATTATGACCTGTTACGACCCTGAAATACCGGTCAATATCTATGACCTCGGTTTAATCTACGATGTTCTCGTCGATGATTACGGTAATGTCGAAGTGAAGATGACGCTGACGTCGCCGAGCTGTCCTGCCGCGCAATCATTGCCGCCGGAAGTACAGCAAAAAATATCCCAGGTTTCCGGGATTAAACAAGCAAGAGTTACCATTGTATGGGAACCATCCTGGAATCCGGGCATGATGTCAGAAGCAGCGAAACTCGAACTGGGTTTTATGTGAAAAATTTAAAATTGGATGTTGGACAACTCGTCGATCTGGAATTGAAATAGAAAATAGTGAATAACTAATAAACGATCTGATAGATAGGAGCGCTTGAAAAATATGGAAACCATCACGCAACCTCAAAAGCCGATATTGAATGAAGAAATTACCTTAACTGAGAAAGCGGTTCAGGAAATTCGCAGTATCAAAGCAAAAAATAATATTCCTGAAACTCATGGGCTCCGGTTGGGCATTAAAGGAGGCGGTTGTTCCGGATACACATACGTATTGGGATTCGACGCCGAATCTAAACCGAACGATAAAATATTTCAGGTGCAGGATATTCACGTCTTTATCGATCCTAAGAGTTTGTTCTTCCTCTCAGGGACCCAGCTTGATTTTTCCGACGGTTTGAACGGGAAAGGTTTTGTCTTCAACAATCCGAACGCTCAAAAAACCTGCGGATGCGGTAATTCATTCGGTGTGTGATCAGATAGTAGCAACTTCGATAATAAAAGAGGTAGAGTTTATTGTTGGGAGTTATTTGTTACAACGGGATGTGATATTTTCCATTCAACTAGGAATCTATTGAACAATATTCTTACCAAAAATAAATTCCGGGATCGTTGTTTTCCCATTATTCTGAATTGTGCTGCATTAAAAACGAATAAATAATTCTAAAAACCCACAACATTATTAAGGAGAATTTACGTATGGCTTACGAATGGAAATTTAAACCGCGACCATATTCGGATGAAGAAGCGAAGACATTATTGAAGAATGTTATCGACGCGGAAACTTCCGATTGGCATTATAATACTCATCATAAGGGATATGTAACCGCCCTTAATACAATCGAAAAAGGATTAGAGACTGCCGACCGCGATACGGCGAACGGCAACTACAGCACCATCGGCGAGTTGAAACGCCGGTTTACCTGGAACCACTCCGGCACGCTCCTCCATGATATCTACTGGGAAGTGATGGGCGGAGACGGCGATCCGGGAAAAGGGAAAGAAGTCTCGGCGGCAATTGTAAAAGAATTCGGATCGATTGATGCATGGAAAAAAGATTTTAAAGCTACCGCAGTTTCCGCTAAGCTGAGCGGTTGGGGTTTGCTCGTTTACGATCAGCTGTATTCCGGCAGACTGCTTAACGTTACTGTCGATGAACATCAATATGGGGCGATCTGGGGTGGAATCCCTCTTCTTTCGCTGGATGTGTTCGAGCACGCATATTACCATAAAGATGGACCGAAACGGGCGGCGTATATCGATAACTTTATCAATGGTCTCCATTGGGGCAGGATCAATGACCGCTACAAGATGTTTGTACGCTAATTCGTAATCTACAGTCGGTATGGTGGATAAAACACGGAATGAAAAAATCTGTTTGCTTCAATCCTTGAAATCTTGTATAATAATTCATGGAAGATAAAACAACTTCGAACGATAGGAAAGAAACAGTGATTGATGCGAAACTTTCCAGCGACCATTATTGGCAGTACTGCGTCAACTGTGGAACAAAACTGGAAAGCAGAAAGTGCAAACTTTTCTGTCCGAAATGCGGATTTTATCATTCCTGTAGCGAACCATAATTTACCCTACAGATAATTTCCCGAAAGGATCTATGAATAAAAAAACTGTTGCTGCAAACCGGAAACACAGAAAAAATGTTCAACGGCTGAAAGCCAAGAGTAAAGCCAGCCGGGCAAAGGCAAAGAAAGCATAAGGCAAAGAAGGGCGTCCCAAAGATGCCCTTTTTTGTTATGGATATTTTTCCCATATTTACAGTATGGAAACCGTAACTTCACTGACATATAAATTTGGCAGCCGCGAGTATGACCTATCGTCCCGAACATATATCATGGGCATTTTGAATGTCACCCCTGACTCTTTTTCAGATGGGGGAAGGTATTTTGATGTCGATCAAGCAATCTCACACGGACTTCAATTAGTTCAGGACGGCGCTGATATTATCGATATCGGCGGGGAATCTACCAGACCGGGGTCTGAGAATGTTTCAATAGAGGAAGAAATTCACAGGGTGGTTCCGGTGATTAAGCAGCTCACTCAAAAATGCAACGTCCCAATATCGATTGATGCGTATAAACATGAGGTAGCTACTGCGGCATTGGATGCCGGTGCCGTAATTGTTAATGATATATCGGGATTGCGCTACGATAATCAAATGGCTGCGACTATTGCGAAATATTCCGGCTCAGTCGTCCTCATGCATATTAAAGGCACGCCGAAAACGATGCAGGAAAATCCGCAATATGAAGATGTCGTCCAGGAGGTTTCCGATTATCTTCAGGAAAGTATCCTCCTTGCCCTTGCTGCGGGAATTGAACAAATCATCATCGATCCCGGCATCGGCTTCGGTAAAGCATTGCATCATAACCTTATCATTATTCAACGCATACAGGAATTTCAGAGATTGGGCTATCCGGTATTGGTAGGACCTTCCCGGAAATCATTCATCGGCGCTATTCTTCATCTGCCGGTAGACCAACGGTTAGAGGGAACAGCCGGCGCAGTTGCCGCATCAATCATGAACGGCGCGCAAATTATCAGAGTTCATGATGTGAAGGAAATGAAACGGGTGGCGATGGTTCTTGATTCTATAATTCGCGAATAATCCCTTGGATCTTTTTCACATAGGATTCCTCTCCGTAGGACTTGTCGATATCATCGACATTGTCCTGGTGTCGTTTATTTTTTATAAACTATACCTCATTATGCGAGGGACAGTTGCCGCGCAAATATTTGTCGGCTTGGTTCTCATCATCGCGTTTTCTTTTCTCGCGCAAGCGATTAATTTAAAGGCGATGAGCTGGATTCTCCGCACACTCACGGATATCTGGGTTATCGCGTTTATTATTCTTTTTCAGCCGGAGTTACGACGGCTGCTTGTTCTCGTGGGTAGAAACAGGGTGGTGAGGATGTTTTTCCGGATCGACGTTGAGGAATCGATAGAAGAAATCGCAAGCGCCGCCGGCGAGCTTGCGCGGAAGCATCACGGCATGCTTGTGGTCATCGAGCGGACAACTGGGTTAAAGACAGTCATCGAAAGCGGTCTAGCGTTGCAAGCGAGAATCAGCAAACCATTGTTGATATCAATTTTTAATCCCCGGTCTCCTTTACATGATGGCGCCGTCATTGTTAAAGATCGGGTCATTGAAGCCGCACGCGCCACGCTGCCGCTATCGCAGAACTCAACAATGGGTGATATTATCCTCGGCATGCGCCATCGCGCAGCGCTGGGAATCTCCGAACAAGCGGACGTTATCGCGGTGATCGTATCGGAAGAAACTGGCGCCATTTCCATCGCCGATAACGGAATTCTCATTCGCGGATTGTCTCCCATTGAACTGAGAAAAGAACTTTCCAGCAGATTATCTTCGGGAGTGAACAAGCCGGTCGATTCTGTCTGGAAAATTTTAAAAACCCACGGATAATTTATTGAGTTTCAACTAATGGCGCTTACTCGATTTGAATCAGAACGTGAAGAGATGATCTCTCTCCTTGAGGAACGGGGAATTAAAGACCCCAATTTGCTCCGGGCGATGAGAAAGGTTGATCGTCACCTCTTTGTCACTGATATTTTTATTAACCGCTCGTATGAAGATTCGGCGCTGCCGATAGGATGTTCCCAAACAATCTCCCAGCCCTACACTGTTGCATTCATGACCGAAGCGCTCGAGGTTCAACCCGGAAATAAAATTCTTGAAATTGGAACAGGTTCCGGGTATCAAGCGGCGCTACTTTCGGAAATGGGCGCTAGAGTTTTTACCATCGAACGCCATATGACGCTCCTAGAAGAGGCGCGCCATCGTTTTGATTCCCTCGGATATACTATCGCATCCAAAGCAGGTGATGGCACCATCGGATGGAAGGAATTCGCTCCATTTGACGGCATTATCGTAACCGCAGGCGCTCCTTCGGTTCCCCCGTCGTTACAAACCCAGCTTAAAGAGGGCGGTCTGCTGGTGATCCCCATAGGCGATCTCGATATTCAGCACCTCAACATTATACGCCGCCGCGGCGAAATGTATGAAACGAAAAAAGTTGAAGGATTTAAATTTGTTCCCCTTATCGGTAAAGGCGCGTGGGGAAAAGAATGATTTTCCCGATGAGCATATAACTCGTCCATTTTTCTTCCCACTTTTCCACTGTGTCTCTTCCAATTTTTGTTATCGTCGGTTGTACTTGCTCGGGTAAGACCGCGCTTGCAATTGCACTCGCGAAGCACTGCAACGGTGAAATCATCTCAGCCGATTCCCGCCAGCTTTATCGTTATATGGATATTGGCACAGCAAAACCTTCCCGGGATGAGCTTCAAGCGGTTAAGCATCACTTCATCGATATATTAAACCCGGATCAGGAATACAATGCGGGTAAATTTGGCAAGGAAGCCCGAAAGGTAATTGATACCATCATCGCTCAAAACAAAACTCCGATAGTAGTAGGCGGCTCGGGATTATATATTGAAGCGCTCATCGATGGATTTTTCGATGGTCCATCAGCAGATCCTGAATTACGCCATTATTTTTATGAACGGTTGAAGAAGGAAGGAGGCGATGGGCTGCACAAGGAACTGCAAAAAGTAGATCCCGATGCTGCTTCGAAAATGCTTCCTTCAAATACACGCAGGATAATCCGGGCGCTTGAAGTATTCCGAATTACAGGAACACCGATAAGTCAGCTTCAAAAATCCGCAACACCGATCTCCTTGCCGTATCGGTTGATCGCTCTCGATTGGAACAGGAAAACGCTTTATGAGAGGATCAATGAACGCACGAAGAGGATGATAGAACAAGGTCTCATCGATGAAGTGAAGCGATTACAGGAATTGGGGTATTCAAGAGATTTGAACGCACTTCAGACTGTTGGGTATCAGGAGGCGTTTAGATTTCTTGCGGGTGAAATATCTTACGACGATATGGTTGAATTAATTAAACGGAACACACGGCGTTACGCAAAAAGACAAATGACATGGTTTCGTGCCGATAAGAGAATCCGATGGATTCCGGTCGATGACTCAACCAATTTTGAGACGCTTGCAGAAAATATCCTTAAAGATTAAACCTTGATTTAATGCTGAACAGAGGAATTACTGTTTTTCGATATGTATTTTTTTACACTCCCTAATTCTCTCCTAAAAATTTCGAACCCAACCGATTTGCTGATATAGGCAACGGCTCCGTGCTCAAATGCGAAGGTAATATCCTCTTCGCGATCTGACGTGCTCACGATAACGACCGGAATATTTTGATACATCGTATCGGCGTTGAGAATTTTTAACACTTCGCGTCCATCACGCTGGGGCAGATTTAAATCGAGCAGGACAAGGTTTGGGGTGGGATAGATCGTCCTATCGGAGTAAGCATTTAGGTTATAGATATAATCCAATGCCTCCTGCCCATCCCGCACGACGATATAATTTCCATCGACATGTTCTTCCCGGAGGATGTACTGGGTGATTTTTAAATGGGCGAGATTATCTTCAACGATGAGGATATTTACGTCATTATTATCCATAGCTTGCAAAGTATACTATTTTTTTCTCCAATTACAAAATTGAATTAGAAATCCATGTTTGTCGTTAGATGTGTAATTTCGTAGATTAAGGAAAAATTACGCTGGTACATCATCTAAAATGAAATTTCTGATTCGTTTCGCCGATCATTCCGATCCGGCGTCATTATCATCCAGATTCCGCCGTGCGCGATTTAAACTATTCCTCAATTTGTTGCATGAAATGCCCGCCGGTCCGGTCAACATCCTCGACGTGGGAGGGACGGAAGGATTCTGGCTCTCGATGGGAAAGATTGATCGTGAAATTTCCATTACCCTTCTCAACCTCGAAAAAATCGCAACTCGGCAAAAAAATATTTCAACCGTTGCCGGCGACGCCCGCTCAATGCCGCAGTTTAAAGATGGTCAGTTCGATATTGTGTTCTCGAATTCCGTCATCGAGCATGTCGGGGTATATCAGGATCAGCAAAGAATGGCTGAGGAAATTCGGAGAATAGGCAGAAAATATTTCGTGCAAACGCCGAATTATTATTTTCCGCTGGAACCGCATTTTCTCTTCCCGTTCTTTCACTGGCTGCCGTTCAAAATACGCGTTTGGCTGGTTCAGCATTTCTCATTGGGTTGGTTCGAGCGGATGCGCAACCGTGAAGAGGCAGAAAAACTTGTTTCGGGAACACGATTGATGAAGAGTTCTGAATTGAAACAGATATTTCCCGGGGCGGAAATTTGGCATGAGAGAATATTGTGGATAACTAAATCGCTTGTCGCAATTAAAAAATAGTTATGGCAATAAAGTGTTCAAAAATCCTTCGTTTGATTATCTTGCCGGATTTTCGTAGATTTAACAGAATTTAATCGGGGTGTGGCTCAGCCCGGCTAGAGCGCTTGGTTCGGGACCAAGAGGTCGGCGGTTCGAATCCGCCCACCCCGACATAGTTTGATACATAATCTAAGAATGATGGGCATTGAGAGATGTTTTATCAAAATCTTCAGATGCTGAAACCTTCCCGCCGAGTTGCCTTCGTTAAACCTTGCTCATAGTAAGAAGGGAATGTATTTTTCTTAAGAATTCTTTTATTGAAAAGAATCCGGTTTTTATTTTAAATTTCAAACGATCGGGTTAAATTATGTGCCTGTGTGAAAAGTCATTGCGATCCCGACCGCTTTACCCGCCGTCTTTTTGGCGGGAGTCGGGAGTAGCCTGCCCGACTGTGTCGTTCGGGCGGGCAATCTCCTCACATCGATGCCAATTGGTATGCCTCGAACCTCGTTTGAACAATGGATTGGAATTTTCACTGGTTCCTATTATCCGTTACACTGTTTTCTCATTAATTTGAATTTATGTCAAAAATTGTTGCCATTGTAGGCAGACCCAATGTTGGGAAATCAACCTTGTTCAATCGCATTCTTGGCGCAAGAGACGCCATCGTTCACGATGAACCCGGCGTTACGCGCGATAGGCAGTATGCCTCAACCGATTGGGCGGGGAAGCCGTTCACGATAATCGATACGGGAGGATTCGTCCCGAACTCCGAAGATCTTTTCGAGCTGGCTATTCGTGAACAAGCCGAAGTTGCGATAGAAGAAGCCGATGCGGTGCTCTTTGTTGTCGATGCGGAAGCGGGTGTGCACCCGCTTGATGAGGAACTTGCCGTTATTCTTCGTTCAGCAAATAAAAAAGTTCATCTCATTGTCAATAAAGTCGATAGCGATCAACGGGAAGCCCTCGCGAGCGGGTTTTATCGATTCGGTTTTGGGGATCCGATCACTATCTCAGCGTTGTTGGGGAGAAACATTGGCAATTTCCTCGATGAAGTAACAAAAACGTTTCCAACCGAGGAGAATGAGCCGGATAGTTCTCAATTAAAAATTGCGATCATCGGGAAACCGAATGTTGGTAAGTCGTCGCTTGTGAACGCTCTCCTGGGAAAAACTCGTACAATCGTAACTCCAATTGCCGGCACAACGAGGGATTCCATCGATTCCGTTCTGAAATATAAAGGAGAAGAAATCATTCTCATCGATACCGCCGGGTTACGGCGTAAAAGCAGGGTGAAGGAAAGCGTGGAGTTTTACAGCACACTGCGAACGCTGAAGGCGATAGATCAATGCAAAGTCGCAGTACTCATGCTTGATGTAGAACAGGGCATCGATAAGCAAGATCTCCGAATCATGAGCCGGATTGTCGAACGGCGGCGCGGGGCGATTCTCGCCGCCAATAAATGGGACACGATTGAAAAAGACGATCAAACCGCCAAGCATTACGAGCGGCAAATACGCTCGTACCTGCGGATGTACGATTACGTGCCGATTATTTTTATATCGGCGGCGGATAAGATCAGGGTTTTTAAGGTGATCGAACTTGCGAAAACTGTTTTCAAGGAGCAGCAAAAACGCATTGCTACCAATAAGCTGAACGATATTTTATCAAAAGATATTGCAATGCATCCCCCAACTGCATCCAGCGGCAAGGAGGTCAAAATCAATTATATCACTCAGATTAAAACCGATAACCCGGTAATCACATTTTTCGTAAACGATCCGCGCTTGATAGCCGAAAATTATAAACGATTTTTAGAAAATAAAATACGGGAGCATTTCGGTTTTGAAGGGGTGACGCTCTCTCTTCAATTTAGGAGAAAAAATTAAAAGGGGGAATTTAATGATATTTTTAAATTAGTACTTCCAGAGGATTACGTTTGTCCCATTTTTCAAGGGGGACGCGATGCGCTTTTTGCATCGCAGGGGGTCTCGTATGGGATCATTAATCCACTGTTTTTTTAATACACAACCCCATCACTCAACAACCCCGACATATTGGGGTTGTTGTACACCGTTCACTACAGTTTCAACATAAGATATTCCCCGGAGGAGGGATTACGTAACGATCCCTCGCACCGGGAAATTCCCATCTGCATATATGCTTCCCATTATTGTGAAGATTCTGCGATACCGCCGCTTAACGGCTCCTCGATTATTTTATCAATGGAGTTTACCGGTATGTACACATTCCCGGATTTATTATGAAGGACAAATGCTGTCGATAAGGGGAGGGAACCATTCATATAAAGTTTCCGGAATTGTATTCCCCCGATAATATCCGCGTCGCCGTGCGAGAGCGAGCTCATGCTGCTGATATAAAATTCAGTCGGTTTTTGTTCATAGGGGAGTTGTATCCAGATTCCCTGCTTATCGAAACCGATCAATTGTCCGGTCCACGCCCTCGTATCCGATAATGATGTTGTAATTTCAACTCGTTCCCCGATTTCCGGGAGTTGATGGTCGAGCGATTGCCGGCTGATGCTTTCATTATATTCTGTAAAATATTCGGAGGCGGGGATATTTTGCTCGCCGGCAAATGTACCGGTGATTTCTTTTCCATCTTTTTGTACGATTGAAACTATTCTCCCCGGCTGGATATCAGATGCATCTGGAATGTCCCTGGTTGCCCATCCGGTTGGACTGCATCCCGTCAATATAACCATCCCTAACACTCCGGCAATGGCAATAAATTCCCCTATGCGTGAAAACATACAACAACCCTCTCATCTCAGTGGATAAATATTTGGTTATAATCCGGTCAGAGATTCTGAACTGTTATACGCTGCTAATTGGAGATATGTTGCAAAATGGGAGGATGGGGTGGTTTCAGGTGTAATGCAAGTTAAGGGGCGTTCAATTGAACGCCCGTACGTCCTAACAGACAACTCTTCCGCTTCGTAACCGTCTGCACTGTCCAAATTGTCCAACAAGCTCTCCTGAGGTCGCCCTAAAAGAACGCATTAGTCATCCTGCCCTTGTTTCTAGGTGGAAAATCAGTAAACTAAGTTATATTCTTTTTGGGCGACCTTTACATCAAAAACATCTCTCGTACCGTTCCCCGCCTCGGCTTTTAGTGGAACCAGCCCGACAGTTCTGGCGGGGAGGGGGCAGTGCCTGTCCCGATTCTTTTTATCGGGAGGGTGGTCAGCAAACGTCAATCATACATATTCGTCTTGGCGTAATAATCGCTCATAATTACGCCGAGGGCGACGGAAAGTAATTTTGCTTCGCTCTTATCGGCGCGGGAGGAGATTAATATCGGCACCCTGCCGCCGATGATAACATGGGCAAGCCGCAATCCAGCAAAAAATGTCGTGCTTTTTGCTAAACTGTTCGCCGATTCAATATTTGCCGCAATGAGAATTTCCGCTAAACCCGCGACGGGCGATTTGATTCCTTTCTCAACGGCGGCTTCCCATGAAATAGCATTATCCAAACCGAACGGACCATCCACAATACAGCCCTTGATTTGACCGCGCTCGTTCATCTTCGATAGCGCCGCGGCGTCCAAAGTCGATTGAAGGTTCGGGAGCACCATCTCGGTCGCGGAGAGAACTGCGACTTTTGGCATCGGATTGCCAAGCGCGTGCGCTACTTCGACGGCGTTATTTATTAAATCGATTTTATTTTTAAGATCAGGCGCCAGCGTCATACCGCCATCGGTGATCATGACAAATTTATTCTTGAGGCGGGCAGGATATTCTAAAATAAAAATATCGGAGAGCAATTTGCCGGTTCGGATATGTGCTTCCTCGTTTAATACCGCTTTCATCATGGTGGAGGTATCAACGCTGCCCTTGAGCAGGATATCTCCCTTTCCTTCACTCACAATCGCGACCGCTTTTTTAAGCGCAATCATCACGTTCGCTTCGTGGACTATCTCTAACCGGGCGGGATCGTATTCCCCTATAATTTTCCTGATAACAGTCTCATCGCCCACGAGCGTGAACCGCGCCAGGTCGATATTATAAGCATCCTTAATCGCCTGAAACGTTTCATCGTTATTGGGGAAAATCACAACAACGCGTTTTCCCTTTACTTTCAAAGCAGTTGATAATAAATCTTCAAAATTTTGAACCATCGTTTAATATTCCTTGTATTGTTCTTGTCCTTGTAAAACTCGCAAAGCGCCTTCAGCCAGGGCGCGCATTTCATCTTCTCCCGGAAAAATAATAACCGGAGCGAGAAATTGAACCCGTTCCATAATCCAGGTGGTAAACATTTCCGAACGGGCGATAGCACCGGTAAGCACGACTGCATTAACCTTTCCTTCCAACACCGTCGCCATCGCACCGATCTCTTTCGCAATCTGATATGCCATTGCCTGATATATTTCACGGGCGGCAGTATCACCCGCGTTAATTTTTTGTTCAACTTCGATAACGGAATTTGTCCCCAGGTATGCCGCCAATCCCCCTTTTCCCATGACGAATTTTCTCATCTCAGCTTCGGTATATTTTCCGGAGAAACAAAGCCCAATAAACTGTTGCAACGGAAGACCGCCCGTTCGTTCCGGTGAAAACGGCCCGTCGCTCGCTGCATCGTTTACATCGATAATTTTTCCGTTTCGTACCGGCGCAACGGAAATACCTCCGCCGATATGAGCGATGATGAAGGATGAATTATACAAAGGAATCTTTAATTCGGTAGCTGCGTGGCGTGCGGCGGCGTGTATGTTCAACGCGTGTGATAAACTCCGGCGTTTAATCATCGGGTGACCGGAATAATATGCAAGCGGTTCAAATTCATCCACCGAGACAGGATCAACGATGAATGCGGGAGCTTGATAATTTGATGCGATCGTATACGCCAGCTCACAACCGAGATTTGAAGCGTGCTCGCCCTGGAGATTCTTCCTCGCATCGCTCCTCATTTTATCGGTCACTTTATACACGCCGCCGGGCATGGGACGGAATAATCCACCCATTGATACCACCGCCGAACATTCTTTGACATATCGTGAAGCCCATTCCCGACAAATTTTCAATCGGAAGGGAAATTGTTCCCAGAGCGACGGATATTGGTGTAATTCGGAAGAGGAGTGGTTGATCGTTTCCGCTTTGCACTGTGTGGTATTTTGAAATATTGCAAGTTTAGTGGATGTAGAACCGGGATTTATAACCAGGATATTGTTGTCGGACGTCATTTAATATTCCCTTATTTATTCAAGATACGGAAATATCCGTTTATATCCGAAAATTAAGCGTCATCCAGAATGGGCTCTGATGATTCAACGCAAACCGGTAATGTTGGATTATTTTAGTTTGCAGTTGAGGATTCCGCGCCTATGCGCTCAATTTTATGATGATGTAGGGGCAAAACAAAATCTTGGCAGCCGTCGCTCTCTCACAGAAAAACATAATACAATTTTGATCATTCTTCAATTAACATTTTTTTAATTCGTTGATCGATAACTTCAATCTAAAATTGGTTGGAATGTAATAAAGTACTTTCTATTGATGATGTAATTATAATACAAATATTATATAGTTTATGTCAATAGATAAAATCATTTTCTCCGTCAATTCCTGCATTTTCATATGCCAAATTATAATAAAAAATCTGTTGAGTAAAGTCTCATTATGAGACAAATGATATAAAAAAATCTCAATTTAAGTCTCAGAGGCGACGGAACATTCCTTCCAATCCCCTTCAATCTCTCAAAATGAAGTTTTTACACTGATTCCGGTTTGGCATAAAGATTGTAAAAACTACCTTAAGTTTTCTATTAGTTTCGACACAATAAATTGAAATCAAGTAATCTATTAAAATGCATCATTTTCAGTGATTAGATTATAACATTGATACCATCTGATCATATCGCATGTATAAAGCAAATTTGTCGGCAGGGTATTCTATCAGGACTTTGCTTCTTCCTCCTGGAGATACTATCCGGTACAATGTATATCTATGCCCAGACGCCGATAACACTTTATCAAAACTATACGGGTAATGTGAACTTTGTGGTTGCCGGCGGTTCGTTCAGAAATAAATCAAACGGCGTTGATCCCTGTTCTACTACTCCGATCAGTTCATATACGGTTTCAAATCTTCCCTCTGACGCAACTGTTTTGGCGGCATATCTGTATTGGGTCGGTGATTATTCCACGGACGCCGGTTCAAATTTAGCAGCGCCGGATTATAACATCCGGCTCGACGGCAACCCTATAACGGCATCCCGAACGTTCACACTTTCATTCGTATATGGCGGGGGTACGTATCCCTATTTTAGCGGTTTTGCAAACGTTACTTCGTATGTGCAGTCGAAGAAAAATGGAACGTATACCGTTGATAGTCTCAGTACAAACACTTCTTCCCCGCATTGCGCGATTGAGGGAGTCGTATCCGGTTGGGCGATGCTCATTGTCTATCAAAGCGCAGGAGAAACGAAACATTGCATCAACATTTATGATGGATTCAACTACTTCCTGAATTCTTCGATTACCTTTAAGCCGGGAAATTTTTACGTGCCATACAGCGGTAAAAGCGGCAAACTGGTTCATTTTACCTGGGAGGGCGACTCGACGATCTCCGGTCCCCAGGAATTTTTATCATTTAACGGGACTCATCTTTTTGACGCCATCAATCCGGATGGTAATCAATTTAATTCAATTAGCAGCGCCCTGGGTGGAGCCACAACCTATGGAGTTGACGTTGATGGTTACGATGTAACAGCGTACCTTACGCCCGGCGATACGAATGCCACGTCAGTGTATTCAACCGGAGGCGACATGGTGTTGTTAAGCATGGAAACAATATCCTGCTCGGACACAAATACAGCAGATGTGTCCATTTTAAAGTCTCATTCCCCTGCCGGTACTCCAATTGTTGCCGGAACCGCGGAAACATTCACGCTTATGGCGTCAAATAATGGCCCCGATAATGCCGGTAATATGTATGTGACCGATAGCATACCCGCAGGTATACGGGTGGTATCGTTTAATTGTCCGCACTGGAGCGTAGATAGTACAGCTAAACCGAAATATGTTTTCACGTTGAGCGGACTAAATCCTCCAAGCACCGATTCGATTAAAATCAATACCATAATTACCGATGAGGGGTATCCGGGGATGGTGAGGAACACTGCCACAGTCCGCAGCCAGTATCTCGGAGATCGGCGTCCCTGGAATAATACTGCGACGGACTCGTTTTCAGTATCAACTCCTATTTTTTCAACCTCGACGAAAACGGTATCAGACCGGAACGGCAGCAGTTATCGACCCAAAGATACTCTCGTATATACAATTAAAGCGCGGAACACCGGAAATTATGTCGGAACGAATACCATTGTTCTCGATTCAGTCCCATCGGGACTCAATATTGTCCCAGGAAGTTTGTCACCGGCGGGAACTATCAGCGGTCAGGTGATTACATTCAACGGTGTCACGATTGCCGTAGGGGATAGCGCGACATATACATTCAGAGTTGTTGAAGATTCTACCGTTGCGTTCGGGACGCCGGTAGTCAATAGAGCGCGTATTCGTTGTTTGACAGTCGATCAACTTGTTACCGCATCTTTCAGCGCAAGCAGACCATCATTATTCCTTCGTAAAACATCAAGTGCGTCAAGCGGTTCTCCGGGTGATACATTGACATATACTTTAAAATACGGAAATCTTGGTTCGGATACCGCAAAAACTGTAAGCGCGCTTGATACCATACCGGCGAATTGTGTCTATATAACCAGTTCGGTTACGGGAACCGGTACATCGTATGATGGAACGGGAAATAGAATTGTAGTTTCAAGAACGGCAGTCGTCCCGGGGGATACGAATAATACGGTCACATTTAAAGTGAGGGTGAATACTCCTTTATCGATCGGAATAACCAATATTGTTAACAACGCAAAGATAAGTTGTCTGTTGGCGCCATCCGTAGTATCATCCGTAACAGTACCGATCACTGCTACCTCTGTTATCACCGTTACCAAATCCGGTCCGGCGTCGATAATTTTAGCCGGCAGCCCAACGCCCTACGCGGCGGTTACCTACAAATTGGTATATAGCGTTACTGGAAAAGGCATCATCGATAGCGTCTATCTGAATGATACACTTCCAGCCGGCATGTCATTCAAGTCTGCATCAAACGGCGGAGTGTTATCAGGTTCGGTTGTAAAGTGGAATCTCGGCACGATCACGCCTAATAAAACCGACAGCGTTACAGTCATTGATAGCACCACCACTGCGGCAACGTATGTGAATCACGCGAGAATGACACGAAGGGGAGACACTACCGGTGTATTAAGTAATAATGTTTCGACTGTTATCGGATCATTGAATTTTTCAACCTCAACAAAGACAGCAACGGACATAAATGGCGGATCGCTTTTAGTCGCGGATTCCATCCGGTATATCATAACTATTACCAATTCCGGCACGGTGGCGGCGCCGAATGTTGTGGTGACCGATACATTACCGGCGCGTGTTAAAGTGAAAACCGGTTCGATAAAAGGCGGTGGTACATTATCCGGAAACGTAATTACATGGCCCGCAATTGCAAGTCTTGCAGTCAGCGCCAGCGCGAAGGATACCGTCACGGTGGTTTTGGATTCTCTAGCGCAAAATGGCATTGGAATTATTAATACCGCTAATATATCGTCGAGCGGAGTAAACCAGATAGTGACTGCCACATCGACTCCGTCAGGAACAGCTACCATATCAACATCGACCAAAACTGCTGTGGATATCAACGGCGGAAGCACAGTTGCCGGGGATTCAATATTGTATACCATTAAAGTTAAAAATACCGGTACCGCGGCAACTTCTTTGGTAACCGTTACCGATACTTTACCTGCAAGAGTAAAAGTAAAATCGAGCACGATATCCACGGGCGGGTCGCAAGCCGGGAATGTTATCACATGGGCGACTCCATCAGCGTTGGCGGTGGGCGATAGCGCTACTTATTCATTTCAAGCGGTTCTCGATTCCTTGGTTCAAAATGGCGTGGTGGTCACAAACAAAGCCAATATTAACGCAAGCGGATTGAATCAAGTAGTTACCGCAAATACAACGCCAAATGGAACGTCGAACATTTCTACCTCAACAAAAACAGCCATTGATTTAAACGGCGGCAGTGGGGCGGCGGGCGATACAATTCTGTACACGATTAAAGTGAAGAACAGCGGTACAGCCGCAACTTCGGTCGTAACGGCGACAGATACCATCCCCACGCGAGTTAAGGTGAAATCAGGGACGATCTCTGCGGGCGGATCGCAGGCGGGAAATATCATCACGTGGGCAACTCCCGCAATACTTGCAGTCGGAGATAGTGCAACCTACACATTTAAAGCAATTTTGGATTCGTTAATTCAAAATGGCGTCGCTGTAACAAATAAAGCTAATATCAATGCGAGTGGAATAAATCAACTTGTATCTGCAACAACGACTCCGAATGGAGCGCCGAATTTTTCAAGTTCAACAAAATCCGGCGTCGATATCAATGGCGGAAGTCTGGTTGTTGGCGATTCAATTTTATACACCATAAAGGTTAAAAATACCGGTACTGCGGCATCCTCCGTTGTGACAGTAACCGATACCATTCCCGCAAGAGTAAAAGTAAAAACGGGCACAATATCATCCGGCGGATCGCTCGCCGGGAATATCATCACATGGGCAACCCCATCGACGATGGCTGTCGGTGATAGTGCAACCTACACATTTAAAGCAATCTTGGATTCGTTAGTTCAAAGCGGCGTGCCGGTGACGAACAATGCCAATATTAATGCAAATGGAGTGAATCAATTAGTTTCGGCAAGCAACACGCCAAACGGTTCAGCAAATATTTCAACATCGACTAAAACAGGGGTCGATATCAACGGCGGCAGCTTGGTTGCAGGCGATTCAATTTTGTACACGATTAAAGTGAAGAACACCGGCACAGCAGCAACCTCATTAGTAACGGTAACCGACACTATCCCCGCAAGAATGAAAGTAAAATCAGGAACGATATCCACGGGTGGATCGCAGGCAGGAAATATTATAACCTGGGCGACCCCATCAACCTTAGCGGTGGGTGACAGCTCGATTTATACGTTTAAAGCAGTTGTGGATTCACTGGTTCAGAATGGTATAGCGGTAACAAACAATGCCCACATCAATGCCAGTGGATTGAATCAATTAGTATCTGCAAGTAATACGCCCACCGGTACAGCAAATATCTCTACATCGTCTAAAACTGCGGTCGATATCAACGGCGGAAGCACAGTTGCCGGTGATTCAATTTTGTACACAATCAAAGTGAAAAATACCGGAACAGCGGCAACCTCACTGGTAACGGTAACAGATACCATCCCGGCGAGAGTGAAAGTAAAATCCGGCACGATCTCAGCCGGTGGATCACAGGCAGGTAATATCATCACCTGGTCGACGCCCGCAACGCTGGCAGTAGGCGATAGTACGACTTACACGTTTAAAACAGTGCTGGATTCACTCATTCAATATGGGGTGGCAGTCACAAATAACGCGAACATCAATGCCAGCAGTTTAAATAAGTTAGTTTCTGCCGTTACGACTCCGAATGGTTTACCGGATTTCTCATCGTCAAGTAAAACTTATCAGAACCTCAATGGTGGTTCTGTGATATCGGGAGATTCGATTAAATATACTCTCAGAGTGAAAAATACAGGTTTCGTAACAGCTACAAATGTAGTTGTAACCGATACGTTACCCGCGCATGTGAAAGTAAAGGCGGGATCAATCTCGAATGGTGGTACGCTTTCCGGAAGCGTAATTACCTGGCCCACCATTAGTCAGTTAACCATCGGCGACAGCACGATATATATGGTAACCGTTGTAGTGGATTCAGCGGTTGCGAACGGAGGGACGGTTACGAATACCCTCAATATCAACGCGAATGGTGTGAATCAGGTAAAATCGGCTTCCTTTACCGTTGTGAATCTTGGAGCATTATTTATAAGAAAGACGGTAGATAAATCGAGCGGCAGTCCGGGTGATACCCTTACCTATACGATCAAGTATGGCGATATTGGGACCGATTCTGCAAGATCGGTAACTTTGCTCGATACGATCCCGGCTAATACATCGTATGCAGGCACAGTAACCGGAACGGGAGCCAGCTACGATGGGGCGCATAACCGCATTATCGTAACGCGAACCAATCCGATTGCTCAGGGCGATACAAACAATATTGCAACATTCAAAGTCAAGGTGAATTCTCCCTTGCCTCTCGGTAGCACCGTCCTTACGAATAAAGTATTCGCATCGGCTTCCAATGCCTCAACGGTAGGTGATTCGGTTAAAACTTCGATTACGGCGTCTTCGACTGTCACTATTTCCAAATCGGGTCCCGTTACCGCGTTGATCATCGGTAGTCCGACTCCGAACGCGAAAGTTTCTTATACCATTCGATACAGTGTTACCGGCAATGGGATCGTCGATAGTACATTTATTAATGATACACTCCCTCCGGGAATGTCCTATGCTTCCAGCACGGGAGGCGGAGTTCTTTCCTCTTCGATAGTGAAATGGAACCTCGGCACTCTAAGTCCCGGTGTGAGCGATAGCGTGATGGTTACCGATAGCACGACAACTCCTGCTACATACGTCAATCATGCCCGTATTACCTGGAAAGCAAATCCATCCGGAGTATTGGGTAATGATGTGACTACCAGAGTGTATGTACCGCACACCGCGATACTCAAGCAAACGATCGCGATTATTCCGGGTCAATCTGTCGCCGATACGGTGAATGATATTGATATTGCCGGCAGAGGAAAAATAGTTGTGTCTTTACAAAACACGCGTACCGCTGAAAGTGAAATCGATACGCTGACCGAGACCGGTGGAAATTCAGGTATTTTTGTTGGCGCCATTCCAACAGTATTTGGAACCTCTTCGAACGGCAATAACAACGGATCATTTGCGGTGCAGGCGGGAGATACCATCAGGGGATCGTATGTCGATTCAGTAAATGCTTCCGGCATACTCGCAACTATTATCGCAAACACAAGAATCAACGGAGGACATACTGCCGTCATCGCCGTTAACCCGACGAGTTTCGCAGGCGGTACCAATCTTGTCTGGACTCTCAACGATACCGATTTAAATCATAACCCGGCTGTGGCGGAATCCTATTCGTACACAGCTCAAAGCTCGACCGGCGAGATAGAGACAATCAGTTTTACGGAAACCGGCATTAATTCCGGAATCTTTTCAGCCACATTAGCAACCGTTGTGGGACCAACTCCGGGAGTCAATAATAACGGCGTGATGAATATCCAGCCCGGCGATACGGTTACCGTGACGTATCATGACACGCTTACGGCTATTGGCAACTCTGCTATTGTCTCGGCGCGAGCTATTGCCGGAACAGTGAATTTTTCTACCTCATCAAAATCGGTGACGGATCTCAATGGCGGATTAGTGGTCCCGTATGATACAATGTATTATCAAATCAGAGCAAAAAATACCGGCACAGTGACTGCCACCTCAGTCGTGATAGTTGATTCGCTTCCGACGCAAATCACAGTCGTACCCGGCTCAATCACCGCCGGTGGCGTCCTGAGCAGTACGGTGATTACATTCGCTCCATTTGATCTGCACGCTAACGATAGTATGGTCGTCAGTTATCGAGTCACAATCGATACGACTATTACCGACGGTGCGGTGAAAACCAACCGGGCGCATATTCGGGGTAATGGGCAGGATCAACTTGAAACTTCCTCTTTCACAGCGTATGATCGTCCTGTCATGACCCTTGTGAAAGCGGTTGATAAAAATAATGCGAAACCGGGCGACACGCTCAGCTATACTGTCACCTATACAAACACCGGTGTGGCGCTTGCCGACTCAGTTACCGTCACCGATATAACGCCTCAATACACGACGTACATCCATAATACTGTCGTCCTTAATAATGTTTCGAAAACCGATGCTTCGGATGCTGATGAAGTAACTGTAGCGTACGATACGCCCACCGCAGGCCGTGGAAGCATTATAATTAATGTCGGCAAACTCTCCGCCGGTCACAGTGGCATTTATAAATTCAAAGTAGTTGTCAAATAATCACTCTATGGAAACTCTATGAAAAACTTAATAATCTTGATCTTGGTTTTGTGCTGTCTGCCGGCTGCGTTCGGTCAGGCGACAAAATCATTGGATCTCAAGTTCCCGCGATACACGTTGGTTGTTCCTCTTCAACCGATGAGTTACGGGAAAGATAATAACCTTGTTCCAATTGTTGCTGCCGGCAAAGACACAAAAATGTCTGCGACCGATTTTGGAATTATCTATCGCCTCGATGGAAAATCCCCCTCAGCAATATCAATTCTGGATATTCTCGATGCGGAGAATAATTCAACTATCAAATCGGTTTCTCTTGACGAATATTTCGGCAAGGAAAACGGTTCCTGGAAATTCGATGGAGATGCGTCGAATTCGAATAAAACAAAAGTCACTTCGGTATTTACATTTCCGTACAAGGGCAGCGATTACCGATTTATCAGAACGGTTGAGGTGAAAAAAGAAGCCGCTCTGCCAATGGGAAAATCAATTGTAGTATCGTTCAGCATCCGATCAGAATCCTCGATTAAGCTTAAGGCGGTTTTCAGAGGAGAGGTACTTGGGACAATCTCGGGTGAAAACGGATTATATTCGCTGATTTCAAACGATTCTCTCATTGCCGGTAACCCGACGATGCTTCTGCGAACGACACCTAACCTACCTGTGAAAATTGAAAACGATGGGAAGTCGTTTACGATCTCGTCATCGGAAATGGCAATCTCGCCAAAAACTCAGGCAGACATGATGTCGCTCTCCTTCACCGGCACGTCGGTGGGATTTTCGGATCATACGGCAAAACAGGTAGAAAACCTGTCGGCGTATTTTTTACAGAAAAAAACAGCGCCCGATATGAAATCAGTCACCGTGGCAAATAAAACTTCTGTCTTGCCGGGGGATACCATTACGTATTCGATTTATAATTATAACATCGGCACAGCCCCCGCCGCGGATATTAGTATCAATAATCCCATTTCAAACGGGGCGTCCTATGTAAATGGCAGCGCATCGGGCGAAGGAACAGATATATCCTATACGAGGGATAATAGCGCAGCTGGAAAAGCAGGATCGGTTACAAGCATTACCTGGAAATTCAAAACTGTCATCTCTCCGGGAGAAGAACGCATTGTAAAATTTAAAGCAGTAGCGCGTTGATTATGAGGCGAACGATGAAATTTCGATTCAACATTAACAGAGAAACCACCGAATCGGAAACCGCAGGAGATAATTCTCCTCCCCCTGATATGGGTGGTCGATAGAGATTTTATAAAATATTAAAGAATAAAAATAAATAACTAAATAAATCAATCATAATTCACAAAGGAAAGGGAAATTTAATGAAACCCTTAATAAAACTGAGCTTCGGGATGCTGTTGCTGATCGGTCTGCTGTTCCCGCAGATCGCGCACGCCGCAGGAACGCCCGCCGGCACAGTTATTACGAATTCCGCAACCATCAGATATAAAGATCTGAACGGTCAGGAATTCCTTCCGGTGACTTCGAATGTCGTAACGGTGATTGTAGATCAGATCGCAGGGGTCGATATAACCCCGGCATCTCCCCAAACAAGGGGTGATAGTGTCTGGGTTTACTGGCATTTCGTCGTCACGAATACCGGCAATGGAAAAGACGTCATAGGGCTTTCGGATGTCAATACGTGGCCTGTGCAATTTTTCCAAAAATCGGACATAACCTTCAGCACGCCTATCACGCATACTGATTCGCTGGCGGCGGATGCGAGCGATTCGCTCGTTGCCAAATTCTTCGTGCCGAAGGGAACCGCCGATGGAACGGTCGATAATCTCGATGTGACGGCAACGTCGCAATATACGGTATCGCAGCATTATGGCACTGATACGGCGAGAACCGCGAGATATGTGACTATTATACAGACCGCTGTCCTTACGGTATCGAAAGCCGTTGCGCCAGGTCACGCCCAGCCGGATCAGGAACTCACGTATACGATTACGTATACTAATCCGGGTTCCGGACCAGCCGATAGCGCTGTGATTACCGATAAATTGGATTCGCGATATACATTCGTTCTCGGAAGCATTATCAAATCTTTCGGAGATACTGCATTTGTAAGTCACGATACTCTTTATTGGAAACTGGCATATATTCCGAAAAATCCTTCGGCGAATCATACGGGAACATTAGAATTCAAGGTCACGATCAATCATGATGTTCCATCAGGTACATCGATTGGAAATAATGTGAACCTTATTTATAAAGATAGCACCAGTGATCGATGGGAACCCGGCTTCGGTTCTTCTCCACCGATCAGTGTTGATCAAGTGGTTTTGGGTGATGTCTTTCCGGATACCTGGGAACACCGGGTTACCGACGCCGGTATGAAAGATACCTGCAATATCATCATCCAGAATTTGGGAAACGGAACCGACAGTGTTGCCATAAGCTCCGTTTCTTCACTCGGATTAAGCTGGACGTACTATATCGACGCAAACCACAATGGAGTGCTCGATCCCGGCGAAACGGGTACGTATGATCCTTCGCATCCGCCCGCGATCAACAGCGGTGATTCACTCTACCTGCTTGCGGTGGCAAATATAAGCCATACAACGGCAGATCAATCGGTCGATACGACGTATTTCTATTTCCAGTGGCAATCGCCTGCGGCATTATCAGCGCCGAAAGGAAAGGATACAGTCAACACGACCACTACAGTACACGCGCCGATTATATCCACGTTGCATAAAGTCGTGCATACTTATTCGAGTCCGGTTGACACGTTGCGTGTTCCCGGAGCGATCCTTGAGTATATACTCTACTTTACCAATACGGGTCATGGTGTTGCCGGATCTGCTTATATGAGGGATACGCTCTCTCAAACAGTCGATTCGGTGCTCCAATATGTGAGCGGCAGCGTCTCCCTTAACGGAACTCCGGTCTCTGATTCCCATGTAAACAGTTCCACCGGTTTACAGGTCATCACGGGAACGGGTACGCCTCATGGCGGAGATCCCACAAGGGTAGAAGTGGAAGTAGCACCCGTTCCGGTGGGCTCTACTGCTACCGTTAAATTCAGAGTGAAAATTCTATAGCAAAAACAGATTTGTCTGAAACCGGAAAATTTCCGGTTTCAGGCAGATCATTAATAAGAAAAAAATTGAAAAGTATCTATAACATATTGTTCATCCTTTTGGTCTTTGTGCTCTGCGCCGGTTTGACGCAGTCACAAACGTTGAAGGGGACTAAGATTGTCAATACCGGAACGCTGCGGTATCATTATCTCGGCGGTCAGGAAGATTCAACGCGCAGTAACGTTGTGACGATTCCCGTTGATGGCGTCGGTAATATGACATTGAATAAAACAGTGTCTCCCACGGTTGCAATGCCGGGAGATACCGTTCTGTTCAATATCATCGTCGGTAATACCGGCACGGATAAACTGACAGCCATCTCTATCGTCGATACTCTTGCCGCGGAGTTCGGCTTGATTGACGCCGGCAGCGGGATAGTTTCCGGTAATACTATTTCGTGGAGTATACAAACCCTCCCGATGCGTGATTATGATACCTTAACCATTAAGGTAAAGGTGAGCCCAAGCGTAGCGTATGGAGCATCCGTGGTGAATTCGTGCACAGGAAAAGATAGTTCGGGAAAATCACTAAGCACCTTAGTGAAGCTCCAAATCGGTTCATCGCCGCATTTCACCCTGCTGAAATCGGTTGCAAAATATTATGCGAATGCAGGGGATACGCTTCTCTATGCATTGAAATATAAAAATGACGGAAATCTTCCGGGCATCAACGTCCAAATCATCGATACACTCCCGGCTAATACTCAGTTTGTGAGCGCCACGAACGGCGGAACCGCTGTGAACGGTATCGTGAGCTGGACTTTCGCCTCCGTAGCTGCGGGATCATACGATTCGGTGAGACTGGCGCTGCTTACTTCAAAGAATATTGCAGATAGCACGCACACTTCGAACACTGCTGAACTCGATGCTCAGGGTGGTATCAAAGTTTTCAGCAATTCAGTAACAACCATCCTGAAAGTTTGGCATCCGAAAGTAACGCTAATTAAATCTGTATCGACGGATTCGGTTTCCCCCGGCGATTCGATGCGATATGTCATTCATTTTAAAAATATCGGAGATACAACGTTAACCCATCTTCATATTTATGATACGTTAAATGCGAACCTTGTCCATCTAACCGCATCGCCAAATGCATCAATTATATCCGGTAAATTGAGTTTCAACAGGGATACGCTTGGTATTGGCGTGGAAGATTCTGTTATCGTTCGCGGATCGCTGGCAATCAACACCCCGGCAGGAAGAATGTTATCAAATACCGCGTTCATCAACACCGATCAAACAACGATGCAATCGGCGTCGGCACAGTCTTTCATTAAAGCGCTTCAGAATGCCGCACTAACCATAACGAAATCAGCAGTAAAAGATTCGGTCTTCATGGGCGATACTGTACGATATTCGATCCGGGTGAAGAATTCCGGGCTTACGCTTCTGACGGCTATTGTTGTCCACGATACGCTTTCAACATCGTTGAAAAATGCCGTCATATCAAATAACGCCACACTCGCCGGTCGGTTTATTGCGTATCAGAAAGATTCTCTAACCGCGGGCGAAAGTGATATCATCACGATTACCGCGGTGCTCGATACAAATCTGAGTGATGGAGCCATCGTTCATAATATTGCCTACGGCATAACTGATGAGACTGCTCAAAGCTCATCGTCCGCCGATGTCGTCGCAAAAATAGTTCCAAAACCATCCATAGAGTTTAGCAAACAAATAACCACCGATACAGTCATTGTCGGCAATAACGCCCAATATGTTCTCCGGTTCCATAACACTGGAAACGTTTCGCTGACAAATGTCGCGATTAAAGATACGGTGCCTGATCAGCTTGTTGGCGTATCAACTTCACAAGGATCTGTGATTTCCGATTCTATAGTTGCATTCACGGAAAAACGGTTGGCAGTTGGCGCGGTGGATTCAGTTATAATCACTGCGAAGCTGCGCGGCAATATCTCCGATTACGAAAAAATTACCAATACCGCCCATTGTGCTTCCGATCTGACGAATGATAAAACCGGATCCGCGCTTTTTGTTGCACGCTTGAAGCCGCTTGCCGATCTGACAATTTACAAGACCGTATCGCAGGAATCGGTTCTAGTCGGCACGTCGATGGATTATCTCATCAGAGTCAGAAATACGGGCAACATGCCGTTGACCGGTCTTGTGATTACCGATACGATTCCGCAGGATTTGTATGCAACCTCCGCGACCAAAGGTTTATTGACAGATCATCGTTTCCGGTATGTGAGAACGGATACTCTCAAAGTTGGCGCAGAGGATTCTATTATTATCTCCAGCGGCGTCCCATCATATTTCCGTCCGCGACTTGTTTATGTAAACACCGCTTATGCTCTGACAAATGAAGTTGCTATTCGCAGCGCTCGCGCGAGTATCGTTACCCGCATCATACCGGCTCCTGCAATGACGATGACTAAAACCGTATCACGGGATACTGTCCTTCTTGGCGATACGCTGAGTTATTGGATTCATTTTAAAAATACCGGTAACGATCATTTGACCAACTTCTCAGTACTGGATACACTGCCGCAGCAATTAATTAATATTACAGTTTCTTCCAATGCAATCCTCAGCGGTTCAACCGTACGGTACGCATTCGATACTTTGCAGTATGGTCGGGAAGATTCGATAAAAATTATCGCAGGGGTTTCAAATGCGCGATTGGTGAATGAAACCTTGGTCAATCGTGTCGTTGCAAGATCTAACGAGCTTGCTCCTCAAGTTGCTCAAGCTGTAAGCCATTCGCGATTTATCGTGCGCGCAGTGATCGCATTAAATAAATCAGTGTCGAAGGATACCGTTCTCGTTGGAAATTCATTGAGTTATACGATTAAATTCAGCAATGCTGGAAATATCGTTCTGCATAATGTCTCCCTCGTCGATACAATTCCATCGGTATTGAGTGGGATCTCCGCATCCGGAAAGTATAGTTATGATGGCAAAATTCTCACCTCTCATCTCGATTCAATAGGGTTAGGCGAGGTTGATTCAATCGTGATTAACGCAAACGTGCCGGTAAATACAGCGAATAAAGTTAAAATTCTCAACACGGCGTATATTTCTTCAACTGAATCCGGCGTTAATTCCGCCAACGCATCGACCATAACAAAAGTTATTGTTGTCGATAAAAGCTGCGTACTGCGCGTTTCCGCAAATCCGAAATTAATGGTTGGCGACGGCATTGATGCATCTCTTATCACTGCATTATTGACCGATGGTTCTGGTAATCCGAAACCTGATGGAACCCCGGTGTTGTTCAAAACCTCCATCGGGATATTCTCTAATGGCAGAGATTCTATAACCATTCCCACTATTCACGGGTATGCGATGGATTCGATCAGGGTGCGTCTCTCGAGCAATTTACTCGCGACTGCTCTTGCATCCGTATCCTCACATGACAGCGACGTATGTTACTCATCGGATTCAGTCCGTGTTGAGTTTTTCCCCGGCGCTATCCATGGTCTTATTACCGATCAGATGACAGGTTCGCCTGTTCAAGGCGGCGCGGTGGCAGCGTACGATCACAATAATAGCAACGCGGGTTCGGCAATTTCCGGTAGTGATGGACGTTATCTTATTCCCATCGCGAACACCGACGATTATCGTGTCGTTACTACATTCACGGATAGTTATCATCGGACCAAATCGATTGTTACGGGAGTCCATGTTGATGTTCCCGGCAGCGGCGGAAATCCACCCGTACCGAATAAAAATTCCATCAGCGGCGCCGTTTATTACAGCGTTTCCGGTCAACCGGTAACGACGCCGAATATCACCATACTCCTTCTCCCAACCGCAACGAAATCGGTGAATAAGGGAAGCCATCCAAGGTCGATCCAGATTGAGAATGTCATCGATTCAACAGGAACTGATTCAACCGGCTATTATGCATTTACTAATGTTGTGCCGGGAACTTACGTCGTTGCGATGCGATATGGAAATCTCCAGGGTCAAACTACTGTCGCAAATACCGTAATTGGTCAAACCCTCGTCAACGCCAATATCCCGGTCGCTTTAACATCAGACGTGGCATTCGCCAAGGAAGGTCCGGCTGATGCATTTTCAACCGATACGGTTACCTATAAGATCAATATGCAAAATACCGCCGCGTTGAATATGATGAATACGGTGGTAATCGATTCACTTGATCCGCTAATGGTGTTCGTGGACGCTTCCGATCACGGTTCGTATCAATCATCGGGAAATCGCATTGTGTGGAACATCGGAACTCTGATCCCTTCGGAAAATAAATCTGTTACGGTCCGCGTAACGTTTAGTAATTCTATTTCATCGGCAGTGAGAACGGTAAATCAGGCGTCCATTTCGTCAGATCAAACAAGTCCGCTCTTTGCCGATACGGCAACTGTCGTCAGGCCTCCATCGCATTTGCGGATATGGAAAACAGTATCATCTGCTCACGCGTCATTAAATGACACGCTTATTTACACGATCAATGTTCAGAACAATGCAGGATCAACAGCGCAAAATCTGACAATCAGCGACGTTTTACCTGTTGAAATAAACTATCAATCCTCGAATCCAGCTACGGTGTATGATTCAACAACGAGAAAATTAGTATGGCACATTGACTCGCTCAGAGTTGGGCAGGCGATACAGTTTAAAATTTACACGCGTGTCCGGCCCGATCTCTTACCGGGAGAACATGTCTATACCAATATAGCCGATCTTGCCTGGAACGGCGGAAACACAAGCTCCAGAGTGGATCCCGCTTCGCACTCCACCGTGAGTACCACAGTTGCCATGAGTCTCGCCATCACCAAGCAGGCATTGAAAAAAATCATCGAAGTGGGCGACGCCGTAACGTATATCATTCGCGTAACGAATCCAAACACGGTTGCGGTGGAAAGCTTATTGATTGTGGACGATTTACCCGTCGGGTTTGTGTATCTGAAAGGTTCTTCGCTCAGAGATTCCGTAAAAATTCCGGATCCCAAAGGTGATCGGGAATTGCGCTGGTTGCTGGCGGATTCATTGAAAGCTGGAGCAGCGGTTTCGCTGAGCTATCGGTTAATTGCCGGCGCCGGCGCGGTCAATGGCGATGGCATCAACCGGGCAGCGGCGCATGCCAATTCAAACGGCGCGGTGGCGATCGCAAACGGCCAGGTGCAGGAACAAGTGCAGGTGAAACGGTTGCTATTCTCCGAGCATGGACTCATCATTGGAAAAGTTTTCTACGACGATAACTTAAACGCGTATCAGGACGAAGGCGAACAGGGTGTGAAGGGCGTCGAGTTGATGATGGAAGATGGCACAAGAATCATTACCGGCGATGATGGAAAATATTCATTACCGGACGTGCTCCCGGGCGAACACGTTATCAGGGTGCGCAAAGGTTCGCTGCCACCCAACACGGAGATGCATGCAGGATATGGAGAATTCGCAGGCGATCCGGCTTCGCGGTTCGTGAGAGTGACAGAATCCGGTATTGCACGCGCCGATTTCTATCTGAAAGCAAAACGGATTATTGCAGATTCGATTCAATTTAACCAGCGGGTAGCCCGCGTCGGCAGGATTACCGTTCAGAGATTTGTTGAACCGCGTAATATAGTGTTTGTAAACGAAGAAGCGCAAGCTCCATTGAAGTTGTCGGGTTCGCAGTTTGAAGTCGGCAAAGCCGCACTGCGACCCGAAGCGTACCCGATATTAACGGGACTTGCAGACATGCTGCGCTGGTATTCTGACCAGAGTGTCACAATTGCCGGACATACGGATTCAAGTCCGATTCATACAAAAGAGTTTTCATCAAATCAGGTGCTTTCCGAATCCCGCGCTAATGCGGTGAGGCAGTACTTGATTGAGGTTGAACACATCGATTCCAATAGAATCGCGACCATTGGTTTTGGAGACACAAGACCGATTATGTCGAACAAGACCAAAGAGGGAAAAGCCGCAAATCGAAGGGTGGAATTGCATCTCAGTGGTTCAAAGAATCAACCTAAACAATTTGTAGGAACTGTCACTTTTACCATACCAATCAATTATTCCGGCGATGCAGCTATCAGTTCATTGGAAATCCAGGATCAGCTTGATACCGCGTATCATTTTATATCCGGCACCGGTAAAATTGGAAATCATGAACTTACCCCGCGAGTTGAAGGAAACAACTTGTATTGGAATATCCAGTCTATAGGGAATGAATTCCATGACATTCTCACCTATCGGGCGAACATTTATCGACCGGAGGATAAGAGAACTACTATTTCTTCCAGATCAGTACTACACTATATGCTTTCTGACACAACGGTCTCGATATCCGAAGCCGCTGTAACAAACAATGAGCTCGCGAACGCGATCCGCGGCAAGGCGACAAAATTTACAGTTCCCGGTGTTACGTTCGATATCGGCCAGGCGACATTAAAAGAAGACATGCTCGGTAATTTGAAAAACGTTGTCGATATCCTCAAAAGCAATCCGAGGTCGACGGTAATTATTGATGGCCACACGGACTCTAAACCGATTCACACTAAAGATTTTGCCTCTAATGTTGAACTTTCGTACGCCCGCGCCAACACCGTGGCAAAGTATCTGGCGAACGAATCAGGCATGGCAACAAGTCAATTCACACCGTATGGTTGGGGCGAAATGAGACCCATTGAGAGTAATAGTTCTGCCGAAGGACGCCAGGCAAACCGGCGGGTTGAAATACAGGTGTACAAGAAAGAATTTGCTGAAGAGACAATACCGGAAGGACTCATTGATTCCTCCAGAGTAATTGAATCGAAGATCGTACCGAACGAACAAAACGCAAAGTTTAATTCTCGTAATAACGGCACTGTAGGCGATCAATTTGTATTTATTGTTGAATTAGGTCCGGGTTTATCGCCTGATCTGATGGAGAGAACGCTTATCGATAGTTTGTCTGGAGGATTGATGCTCGACGCTTCATCGCTGAAATCATCCGCGCCGAAAACGATGAACGGTGATAATAGCTTTGCCGTAACAAGCGCTTCAATTGATGTTCCGGTGAAAATCACATTTACCGCAACAATCACTAACAATGCAGGAGAAAATTCTGAATTGATTAATGCCGTAAAAATCGTTCGAAAATTTAGCTTCGGACCCGATATGGCAGCATCGATGGATCCGATCGTTATTACGGTGAAAAAGAAATAAACGTGTTCATGAAAAAGAACTATTCATATCGAAATTTTTACGAAGCCGGGATAACCGCAGCCACGTTGAGTCGCCGAGGGTTGATTCGTGGGGTGTTCCTGGCATATGCCTTGATATCGATGATGAGTTTTTCTGCTGTCGCGCAACTACAAATTGAATCTCCTGCCAACGGCGTCGTCAGCACCCTTCACAGCCAGGCGGTCATTGTCTCCGGTGCACCTAACAGTTCCGTCGATCTTTATGTGAACGGAAAATTGGCAACATCAGGCGCCGTGAGAATCGATGGCAAGTTAGATTTCCTGAACATATCCGTTCCTTCGGGCGACGTTCATTTCGATGTCGCGTCGAGCGGGTCCGCGCCCGTAGCTTCACCTGAGCAGTCCAGAACTATTCATGTAGTGGGGATGCCGGCTTCCATCATTGTGAAAATGAATCATAGTGCGATTGTGGCAGATGGCAAATCCGAGCTCGGGGGAACAATTTGTGTTCGCGACGAATGGGGTTACTCGATTGATAAGGGAACCATTTCATTAACCTGTGACAGCGGGAAAATTGTAACAAGAGGAATCGATTCTATAAACCATGGCGTGCAAATATCATTAAATGATACTGTAACTGCATTTGCCTACAGGGCAGGGAAGAACGCCGGTACGGCAGTGATAACTGCTCAGATGGCTGACTTAAAGGGTACTGCTGAAGTTGAATTGAATACTACTACGGAATCTTTCACCCTGGTAGGACTGGCGACGGGAACAGGCAGTAAATCGAGTTCCAATTTAACCAACGACGCGACGTATACGACTGACGCTTTCCCGGATGGTTATGATAAAAACGGACGGCTTGCGATGTATGCGCGAGGCACGGTCGCGAAGGATTATCTCTTGACAGCTTCGTTCGATTCAGATCGAAGGAACCAGAACCAATTCTTCCGCCAGCTCGATCCGGATTATCTCTATTCGATTTACGGCGATAACAGCATGTTGTACTACGACGCCCAGGCGACGCGGAATCTCTACGTGAAATTGGAACATAACCAGAGCTATCTCTATGTTGGCGATTATAACACCGATTTAACCAAACAAGAATTTACGCTCTACAACAGGACGTTAAACGGCGGAAAAGTTTATCTAAAGGATAAACAATGGAACGTTACCGGTTTTGGAAGTCTTACCGACCGGCAGGTTGTGCAAAAAGAGCTGCGCGGAACCGGCCTTTCGGGATTCTATGACCTTGGGTATCAACATGTCACAACCGGATCGGAAAAGATTCGCATCGAGACGCGCGATAGGTTCCACTCTGAGGTTGTACTGCAGCGGTTAGATCGGTACCGGTTCCAGGATTATGAAATCGACTACGAACAGGGAATGGTTTACTTCAAGCAGCCCGTTCCAGCAATGGATGAAAATGGAAATCCGGTGTATATCGTTGTGACGTTTGAAGCGATCTCCAGCACAGCCAATCAGTATATTGGCGGCGGCAGAATTGAAAATTCCATGATCCCCAATTTCACCCTCGGTTTGACGGGAGTGACAGAACAACAAAATCCGCAAAATTATGTGCTGTTAGGGGGCGATGCGAAATATAATTTGAATAACAAATTCACTTTAAGCGGCGAAGTCGGCCATTCGTCCATCCTTGCCGGTCAGGGCACTGCGTATAAAATTGAATCATCGATATCACCCGTATCACCACTCACGCTGAATGGGTATTACCGTAACGTTGAATCAGGATTTTTCAATATTACTCAATCCGGTTCCCAGCGCGAGCTTGGCACAGAGAAATATGGCGGCGATGCAACCGTTCTACCGTTCTCCGGCACAAGATTGACCACGCAATATTATAAATCGAAGCAAAACACCTCGACGGGTTTAACGACTGTTAACTCCGCTTCAGGCGGAATTGATCAGCAAATTGTGTCGCAATTCTCGGTGAACGCGAGTGTGGAAGATTTAAAATACAATGGAATGGGATATGACACAACGCAAGGCGCCTTAGCAACACATTCAACCTTACTTAAGAGCGGCGCAACGCTTGGCTTAACGAGCAATCTTAAATTTTCGGCATTCCACGAGCAAAACATCGGCGCCAATAACGATATTACGAAACCCAATGGCACCTCAATCCTGGCAGATTATAAAGTATCGGAAGAGGTTTCATTGACCGGATCGCAAAAATGGTACGATGGCGGCGGCGGGCTCTCATCGGTCGGTATAAACACTAAACCGGCTCAAGGCACCGAGCTCTACGGTAAATATGAGATCGGAAATGTCATCAGCGAGTATCGCAATATGCTCAGCATTGGTTTCCGCAACACGCTCAAGCTCCCCTATGATCTCACCGCCAACATCGGGTATGAGAGAGCAAAATCGTTGATGCAGCGTCTTGCAGAAACCGGCACGCAGGATCATACATCGTATTCCGGATCGGTGGAGTATCTCCCGAAATCACCGATAAAACTTTCAGCCAAGGGCGAGTTTGGCGATGACCCGGCGTTTAAACGAACAAATATAGATTTCGGCGGTGATTATCGTTTAGTAACAGATTTAAGCGTCATCTCGAAATACCGTCACACCGAAGAACGCGAAAAGGTTGGCGTCGGTTATGAAATTCAAAATCACCTCATTACGGGCCTTGCGTACCGCCCGGTCGAGAACGACTGGTTCAATTGCATCGGCAAGTATGAGTGGAAAACTGATAATAACCAATACACGTTTATCTACGATCAAGCCCATATCATTTCCGTTCATGCGTACTTCGAGCCGATCAGACGGTGGGAGAGCGGAATAAAGTATGCGTTTAAATTTGATCGGGAAACAAATCCTGCGATGATCAGCGTTGCTCACTCGCACTTCTATCTGTTCCACTCGAAGGTAGATTTGACCAACTGGCTCGATATCGGCGGCGAGTATCGTCTCCTCCGGCAGACTGAAGCAAGGGATTTCCTTTACGGGTACAGCGCAGAACTTGGTTTATCCCTTATTAAAAATGTTCGCCTTGCGGGCGGGTACAACTTCAAGGGATATAAAGAAATTGATTTGGTTGATCAATCCCTTTGGTCAAAAGGACCGTTCATGAGGGTGGATATTAAATTCAGCGAAGAGTTATTAGGTATGTAAGGGGAAGTTACTATCTGACTCTTCACAAAAGGGCGTTCTTCATAGAGTGGGCGCCCTTTTTTATTTTTATTCGAGACCGCGTATCCTGAAAATATTCTATCAATTTCTTCTTTTGCATATCGTCAATCATCATTAACCTTTTAATACTTTCGACCTCATCCTCATTTCCGAGTGTTCAAATCGAAATTTGATCTATGTTTCATTTTGAGACTATTAATCAGTAAATATCTCATAATAAATCTCAAGCACGTGAAATCTTTAATAAAACTCATAAAAGAAAGCAGAAAAAGGCGGTTTAACAATGTTCGAATTTTGGCATAAAGATTGTATGAAATACAATTGAATTTAGTTATGTGAGGGTATATAAAGTTCAGCGAACAGTCTATGGGTATGTAAGGGGAAGTTACTAACTCGACGTTTCGCGAAAGGGCGTTCTTCATAGGGCGAACGCCCTTTTTTATTCCATTCCTGTCCGTTTATACAACCCTTTCTCAGTAATTCTCGTCGTTTAAACTACCCACATCGGAAAATATCTTTCCTCCATAATTCTTTGCATATTAGTAAAATATATGATAAATTTTTCCCGTGAATGTTCAGTTCTGAAAACCCCCATAATCCCGTTACCATGATTACTTCAATGAATAATTGCGGTCAGACAATTCATGAATAATGAAATTCGTGAATTAACAATTTCCACGCCCGGTCGGATTTGTCTTTTTGGCGAACATCAGGATTATCTGTTCTTGCCCGTGATCCCGTGCGCGATATCGCTGCGAATGGTTATAGATGGAAAGCGGAGGAATGATTCCGTCATCCATCTTAATTTGCCTGATATATTGAATGAGATTACTTTTCCAATGGATGGGATCCAGAAATATAAGTTAAATCGCGATTACTTCCGAAGCGGGTTTAACGTCTTGAACAGAAAAAATTTCTCATTTAACGGAGGATTCGATTGCACAGTCCATGGTGATATACCGATCAATGCTGGCACCTCCAGTTCGTCGGCGCTCATAATCTCGTGGATCAATTTTCTTGCCAACATGAGCGAACAAAAACGAAATCTTACTCCCGGAGCCCTGGCATGGTTTGGATACGAAGCTGAGGTTCTTGAATTTACCGAACCGGGAGGAATGATGGATCAATATGCCGCCACGTATGGGGGAATCACATACATTGATTTTCTGCCGGACATCAATGTAAAGAAAATCCGCGCTGACCTGAAGCAGTTTGTGCTGGGAAATTCCTGTGAACCGAAGGACACGAAACATATCCTGGCTCGCGTAAAGAATCGAATATTGTCCATAGCCAGCAATCTCGTCACTGAACATCCGGGGTTTTCCCTGCTCACAGCCCAAATTCACGAAATAGAAGAATATAGATCGGAGTTGTCAAAAACCGATTATGAGTTGCTTATCGGAACTCTCCGGAATCGCGATATTACATCTGAAGCGAGGACCCTCTTATGTCAAATTCCCCTCAATCATCACCGAGTTGGCGAGTTGTTAACTGAACATCAAAAGATATTACGTGATGTGTTAAAGATTTCCACCCTAAAAATTGATCGCATGCTGGATGCTGCCTTAAATGCCGGCGCATATGGAGGGAAGATTAATGGTTCAGGCGGAGGTGGATGCATGTTTGCTTATACTCCGGAAGCACCCGAGAAAGTCGCAGAGGCAATCAGATGTGCAGGGGGAATCCCTTATATTGTATCAGTTGATAGCGGATCGAGAATCGAAAGGTTGGTGAGCTGAAGCTTTATGGAACCGAATCTCGTTATTCTCGCCGGAGGTATATCTTCACGCATGAAAAATTCCGCGGCGATTAACGTGCCGGCGGCATCCAACTTGATAATTGAAGCTAAATCAAAAGCTAAGTCGATGATTGGTCTTGGCGCATCGGGCAGGCCGTTTTTTGATTACCTGTTATTCAATGCAAGGGAAGCGGGGTACACCGATATTGTTGTTGTGGTTGGAGATAACGATGAAGATATCAGGAAGCACTATGGCGATGCCGAGTATGGGAATGATTTCTACGGTTTAACGATTTCTTATGCCCGACAAAAAATTCCTGCCGGTCGGACGAAACCGCTTGGAACTGCGGACGCATTATCCTGCGCTTTGCATTCGCGTCCCGATTGGAAAAATCAAAAGTTCACCGTTTGCAACAGCGATAATCTTTATTCTGTGCATGTGTTTGAATTATTGCTCGATTCTCCCCATCCCAACGCCATGATCGATTATGACCGCGACGCTCTTAAGTTTGAGAAATCGCGTATCGAGAAGTTTGCAATCATTGAAACTGACCGCGAAGGGTGGCTGATGAACATCATTGAGAAACCGACACCGGAAGAACTGGCTGCGGTGAAATATTCGTCAGGTCGAATCGGCGTCAGCATGAATATTTTTCGGTTCTCTTATAAAGATATTTTTTCGATCCTAGGGAATGTTCCTCTTCATCCCGTCCGGCAAGAAAAAGAACTTCCTACCGCAATCATGCGAATGATTAACAAATCGCCAACAGATCGAATGATGATGACCTACCCCGTAGCGGAAATTGTTCCTGATTTGAGCGAACAAGACGACATCCCCAGGGTTCAGGAATATTTACATTCGAAATATCCAAACTTCACATTTGAATGACCTTTCCTGTTGTGATGATTCAAGAGTTGCAATCCTTCGTACCAATCAACTTCAAACATTAATTCGTTTATCATCTCGCCAATTTGGCAGCGTCTTTAAAATATAACCCTAATTCTGAAGTTGAGATCGTAACGCTTAAACGCAGCGGTCGGAAATTTACGTACCCGCCCACTGAAAAAATACGCGTTCTGGAGATTGAAAGTTATCCTATACTGGGGCAGGTGACCGCCCTGCGATTTATTGAATGGGTAAAACAAAATCCCGGAGGAGCCATTGCGCTTCCAACCGGAAAAACACCCGAATATTTTATAAAATGGGTAGACAGAATCTTGGCGCATTGGAATTCCAAAGAAATTCGATCGCTGCTCGAAAGTTATCATATCGATCCTACTCGCAAACCTGATATGAAGAATCTTAGGTTTGTCCAAATCGATGAATTCTATCCCATGAATGCCCGCCATCATAACAGCTTCAATTATTATGTGAATGAATTCTATATAAAAGGATTCGGGTTATCGCCTCAGAAAGCTATGTTGATCGATGCAACGAATCTGGGATTGCCGCCTCAGAAAACGATGGCAGATATTTTTCCGGACAACATCGTTGATCTCACCCTTCGTGTACGGCAAACCAAAACTCAACTTGAGCGCATGCAGAAAGAAACAATCAATCGGGTCGATGAGTTTTGCATGGAATATGAATCGAAAATCCGGAATATGGGAGGAATCGGTTTTTTTCTCGGAGGAATAGGTCCCGATGGTCATATTGCATTCAATGTCCGGGGATCAAGTTTTTATTCCGTAACCCGTTTAACGGGCACAAATTATGAAACACAAGCTGCTGTTGCGACCGATCTTGGAGGAATTGAAATCTCCCGCAATCGGTTGGTGATCACGATTGGTCTGAGTACGATCAGCTATAATCCGACGGTGAAGGCAATTATTATTGCCGCAGGCGAAGCGAAAGCGACAATTGTCCGTCAGGCAATTGAAGAGAAAAAAAATCCCCAATATCCTGCTTCGGTTTTGCAAGACCTTGAATATTCAAGATTTTATCTGACCAAAGGCGCCGCATCTCTTCTTCATGAACGCAGATTCATTGATTTTGCGAATACGACGAAGCTTAGTGATGAAAAAATCGACGATGTGATGATTGCCATAGCCCGGTCATACAATAAAGCAGTTAAAGAAATCACCACTGCTGATCTCAAGCTGGATAAATTTGGAAATCAACTGATTAAAAAAACAAAGTCTACTGCAAAGGTACTCTCCCATAATACTCACGTCCGTATAGTAGAAAAAATACAACGGGGACTCGAGCGATTAGAACAGACAACGTTTCTCCATACCGAACCGCACCAGGACGATATCATGCTGGGGTATCTTGCATATATCTACCATCTGGTACGCGAGCCAAACTGCAAACATTATTTCGCAAATCTTACGTCAGGATTTACCTCGGTTTCAAACGAATATTTTCTTACTATAATTCTGAAACTTGAGAAATTTCTTTCAGCAGGATCATTCAACACATTATTGCGGCAAGGGTACTTCGCGCCTGGGTTTGAATCCGGTAGAATGGCAGATGTTTATCTTTTCCTCGACGGAGCCGCATCCCGTAGGCAGGAATGGAAGGATGAAGGCGAAGCGAGGCGGATGCTCCGCAACATCGTCGATCAATATCACACTACGCATATAAAAACGATCCGGTCAAAGATCGCAAATCTTACCGGCTATCTACAAGCACAATATCCGGGTGCAAAAGATTCTCCACCCGTGCAAACATTAAAAGGTACGTTGCGGGAATGGGAGGTGGAACTCTTGTGGGCGTATTTCGGCATCGAAGCATCGGCAGTGCATGCTTTGCGATTGGGTTTTTATCAGGGAGATATATTTTCGGAAGAACCAGAGATAAATCGGGATGTTCTTCCAATTTACAATTTGTTGAAGAAGATAAAACCGGATATTGTTTCAGTTGCATTCGATCCCGAAGGGAGCGGGCCCGACACGCATTATAAGGCGCTTCAGGCGGTTGCAGCCGCGCTGAAAATGTATGAACAGAAAAGTAAAGATTCGAGCATTCGGGTGTGGGGATATAGAAATGTCTGGTATCGATTCAAGCCATCGGAAGCGAATATTATGGTTCCGGTTTCCCTCAATACTCTTTCGCTGCTTCAAACAGCGTTCACGAATTGCTTTGGCTCGCAGCGCGCGGCTTCGTTCCCGAGTTATGAGCATGACGGTCCATTTTCCGAATTGGCGCAAAAAATTCATGTTGAACAATATGAGATGATAAAGACTTGCCTGGGAAATGATTATTTTCTGAACAACCCCCATCCGCGATTGCGCGCGGCGCGTGGAATGATTTTTCTGCGTGAAATGTCCCTTCCTGAATTTTATGAAAAAGTCCGCGAGCTGAAAAATATCACCGAAGCGAGAATATGATGAGTCAATATGCAACTACTTTATCCGGGGATACCATAGAATGAACAATCGATTTATGTTGGGGCTCGATATCGGGACATCCGGGGTAAAAGGCCTGCTCATCGATGAAAAAGGGAAAACCATCACAAGCGCGTTTGCCGGTTATCCGCTCTTTACTCCGAAACCAACATGGATCGAGCAGAATCCGGAGGATTGGTGGGAGGCGACTGTTAAGGTGATTAAAGAGATTGTCGAAAATCCTCTCGTCAAACGCGAGCAGATTGCCGGGATAGGATTCTCAGGACAGATGCACAGTCTTGTTCTTCTCGGAAAAAATGATGAGGTACTGCGTCCCGCAATTCTCTGGTCGGATACCCGCACCGACGAAGAATGCCGCCAAATTAATCAGCTTATAGGTCTTGATGTTCTCAGACGTACAACTGCCAACCCTGCCATTGAGGGATTTACCCTTCCCAAATTATTATGGGTGCAAAAACATGAACCGCAGGTCTACGAAAAAATCAATCGTATATTTCTGCCGAAGGATTTTATCCGTTTTAAGCTTACCGGTGAATGTGGTATGGAAGTTTCCGACGCCTCCGGAACAATTCTCTACGATGTTTGCGCAAGGAAATGGTCGGATGGAATTTTGAAACAATTTTCTATCCCGAAATCCTGGCTGTCTCCGGTATTTGAATCCATAGACGTTTGCGGAAAAATATCTCAGGATGCCCTAAAACTTACAGGGCTTCCGGTTGGTATCCCGGTCGCTGGGGGTGGTGGCGATAATTCATGCGGCGCAATCGGCGCCGGAGTTATCCATGAAGGACAAATGCTTGCGGGGATTGGAACAAGCGGCATCGTTCTTGCTCCTATAAACAATGTGCGGGTGGATCCGGAGATGCGTGTTCACACATTTTGTCACAGCGTGCCGCACCGATGGTATGCGATGGGAGTCATGTTGATGGCTGGCGGCGCGTTGCGTTGGTATAAAGATACATTCGCGCAAGCCGAGGTCGAGCAAGCGAGATCATCCAACCGGGATGTTTATGATGTAATCACTGAGGGTGCAGCGAAAATTTCTCCGGGGAGCGAGGGCTTATATTTTCAACCGTATCTTGCCGGGGAACGGACTCCGCACAGAAGCGCGAATGCGCGGGCTGCATTCATCGGCGCAACATTGCGTCATACAAAAAATCATTTTTCGCGCGCGGTTCTGGAAGGAGTGACATATGGAATGCGGGACTCCCTTGAAATCATTAAAAAATTAGGAATTCAAATCGGTCAAATCCGATTAACCGGAGGCGGAGCAAAAAGCGCATTTTGGCGTCAGTTACAGGCAAATATTTATGGCTCAGAAGTCGCCATTGTTGGAACGACTGAAGGATCAGCATACGGCGCCGCGTTATTGGGCGGTACGGCGAGCGGGGTTTTTGGTTCCATCGAAGAAGCAGTCAATCAAACAGTCAGCATCACCGAACGGATTCAACCGGATGTATCTCTTATCAGACAGTATGACGATTATTACGGGATTTATTCAAAAATATTTCCGAACTTAAAGGAGTCGTATGCTTCAATTCGCAAGACTTTTACAAATTAATCGCATCATCCAAAATTATTACACAGGATTTTATATGAAAATATTTTCAAAGATATTCATCATTGCCGTTTTATTCTTAATCATGGGCTGCGGTAAAAAGCAGGAAGAGAAAAAAATGGTATTCGCATTTGTGCCCAAGCTTTTGGATAATCCTGTTTTTCAGGTTGCATGGCAGGGCGCGCAAGCAGGCGCCACAGAATTAGGTCAGGGGAAGATTGAAGTTCAGCGTTATGCGCCCGTAAAATCCGACGCCGTTGAACAAGCGGGAATCATCGAGAGTTTAATTGAAAGAAAAGTCGATGGCATTGCTCTCTCCGTTAACGACGCCGACGCGCTCATCGAATCGATCAACAAAGCCGTCGACGCCGGTATACCGGTTGTCACATTCGATTCCGATGCTATCAAGAGCAAGCGATCCTCCTTCTACGGGACAAATAATTCCGGCAGCGGAAAAACTATGGGCGAATATCTCGTGAAAAATATGGGAACGAAGGGTGAAATCGCTTTGCTGATGGGAACACCCGGCGCGCCGAATCTTGAGGAACGCAAAAATGGATTAATCGAGTACCTCAAGGCGTATCCCGATGTTAAAATTGTTGCGACCGAGTATTGCTATGATGATGTGAACAAGGGAGTCAGTGGAATGGAGACGGTTATGCAAGCCCATCCAAATCTCAAGGGATGGGTGCTCATCGGAGGATGGGGAATCTTTACGCCACCCCCGGGTCCGTTCAGCCATAAAAAACCGGGTGAATTAACCGTGATTGCCTTCGACGCGCTTCCGGAAGAATTGGATTACGTTCGTCAGGGATACGCCCAGGTTCTTGTTGGTCAAAAACTCTGGGGATGGGGATACGAGAGTGTTCGCATGTTAAAAGATATCAAAGAGGGCAGAGCTCCGCAGGGAATTATCGATTCCGGCGTTGATCTTGTGACAAAAGAAAATGTCGAGGAGTATGCCACCAAATGGAAAACAGGGAAATTTTAAAATGAACAGTCAAAAACTAATCACTTTTCAATCCGGTGTTTCCGATCAACTGAAACTATCGAGCATGAAATCACACGAACATATTTTCGTTCTCTTATTGTCGTTTCTTTTTCAACTTAATCTTCTTGCCCAAACAACTCCGCCTCCGGCGCCATTTGGTCCGGTTCCCTCCCCGATACAATTGAAATGGCAGGAGATGGAGTATTATGGGTTCATACATTTTAATATGAATACGTTTACGAATAAAGAATGGGGCGACGGAAAAGAAAATCCAAAATTGTTTAATCCGAAAAAACTCGATTGCAACCAATGGGCGCGTACGATGAAAGACGCCGGAATGAAAGGCGTCATCATCACCGCGAAACATCACGATGGATTCTGCCTCTGGCCCTCGAAATATACCGATCACTCAGTGAAATACAGTCCGTTCAGAAAAGGGAAAGGCGACGTCTTAAAAGAGCTTTCCGCCGCCTGTAAAAAATATGGATTAAAATTCGGAGTCTATCTTTCGCCCTGGGACCGGCATGATCCTAATTACGGGGATTCTCTGAAGTATAATGAAATTTTCAAAAATGAATTGCGGGAAGTACTAACCTCATACGGGGATATATTTGAGGTTTGGTTTGACGGCGCGAATGGAGAAGGTCCCAATGGGAAAAAACAGGTCTATGATTGGCAGGGGATTAATAATGTAGTCCGCGAGTGCCAGCCCAACGCTGTAATTTTCAGCGATGGCGGTCCCGATGTCCGCTGGGTGGGCGATGAAGACGGCTATGCCGGGGAGACCAATTGGTCGCTCCTGCGCCGCGATGAGGTATATCCCGGTTATCCTAAATATCTGGAATTGGTCAGCGGTCACCCAAACGGCACGCATTGGGTGCCTGCGGAATGCGACGTTTCAATTAGACCCGGCTGGTATTATCATCCTGATCAGGATTCCATGGTGAAGTCGTTAAAAACCCTCATCGATATTTATTTCAATTCCGTCGGACATAACGGATCGATGCTCCTCAATGTCCCTGCGGATCGCAACGGCTTGATCCCGCAAATCGACGCCCGGCGGTTGCACGAATTTAAGAAATATTTAGAAGCGGCATTTGCCAATAACCTCTTTCGGAATGCGGCTGATACAGCATCGGCTGTTCGTGGAAACGATCCGGTATACGGTTCCTCGGCGACAATTGATAGTCTGCAGGATACATATTGGAGCACGGATGATACAACTCTGACAGGTTCAATTGAATTCACATTTAACGCTCCGACGCTGCTGAATTGTTTGATGATCCAGGAATATATACCTCTGGGCCAGCGTGTTGAACAATTTACGGTTGAACAATTTTACGATGACGAATGGGAGGAAGTAGCCAGCGGCACAACCATCGGGCACGAACGATTAGTGCGGTTTCCAACAATTCAAACCTCAAAACTTCGGCTCAATATTATAAAATCACGCGCCTGTCCGGCGATATCATCCATGGGCGCTTATTTAATTCCCAAACCCGGCGCTCCCCCGATGAGGGTGGAATATTAATGTTGAAATTAGAATGCTCAAACACCGGTTGAAGTATTAATTGGGAGGGTACAAGTCACAATCGAAAGTGTCTGCTATGCGTAATGCTAAAATATCCATGATCATTAAATTGTCAATGTTTACTTTGATATTCCTATTATTCTGCGCCCCAAATTTGTACGCGTTGCAGGGTAAAAATAATGGCGAGAACAATGCCGGTGCAATTGAAAAATCTTATCGCCAGAAGCTTCTCCTCGATTTTGGTTGGAAATTCATGCTCGGGGACGCTTCTTCTCCCGATAGCGATTTCGGGTATGGGAAAATAACTTCCTTCGCAAAAGCGGGCGAGGTGTGTCCCGGCGCTGATCCGGATTTTAACGACAGTTCATGGAGAACTTTGAATCTTCCCCACGATTGGGCGGTGGAATTGGATTTTGTAAATCTAAAAGACGATCCGCTTAAAAATCACGGTTTCAAGCCGATCGGCAGGCAATTTTCGAAAACGACTATTGGATGGTACAGGCGCACGTTTACCGTGCCGAAAAGCGATTCGGGTAAAAGAATTCTCATTCATTTCGATGGCGTGATGCGCGATTCTCATACGTGGATAAACGCAAACTACCTCGGCAATAATCTCAGCGGTTACACGGAATTTACCTACGACATCACCGATTATGTAAATTACGGCGGAAAAAATGTCCTCGCATTGCGTGTCGACGCAAGCAATTATGAGGGCTGGTTCTATGAAGGGGCAGGTATTTACCGGCATACCTGGTTAATCACAACAGCGCCGTTGCATATTCCGGAGTATGGCACATTTGTCATGAGCAAGGTTGATAAAAATTCTGCCAAAATAAACATTGAAACTCAAATCTTAAATCAGGAAAATGATAAAACGAGTTGCTCGTTAGTATCTATCGTTCAAGATCAAAACGGAAAAACGGTCGGTCAAACCGTACCTCAACCGATAAAATTAAATTCATTTGAAAATACCACTGCCCGCCAGACGATTTCAATAAATAATCCAACATTGTGGTCGCTGGAAAATCCATACCGGTATACTCTTGTCTCTCTCATACAAAAAGGGAAAGATGTTATTGATAAAGTGGAGACTCCCTTCGGTATCCGCACTGTTGTTTTCGATAAAGATAAAGGGTTCTCCCTCAATGGGAAAAGAGTGGAGATCAAGGGCACATGTAATCATCAGGATCATGCGGGGGTAGGCGCCGCGCTGCTTGATGGAATTCAATATTACCGCATCAAGCGATTGAAAGAAATGGGATGCAATGCCTATCGCACGAGCCATAACCCGCCAACGCCTGAATTGCTTGACGCATGTGATAAATTGGGTATGCTGGTCATGGATGAAAACCGGCTCATGGGCAGCGCGCCGGAATTAGCAGAGCAATTTAAAAAACTTATTCTCCGCGATAGGAATCATCCGTCGGTGATTATCTGGTCGCTGGGAAACGAGGAGTGGGGAATACAGGATGGTCCCGTTGGAAAAAATATCGCCTCCGCTCTAAAACGAATTCAAAAAGAACTCGATCCATCGCGGTTGTGCACGTTCGCGGGAAATAACGGGAACGGGTACTTCGGGATCAACGAAGTAGTCGATGTGCGCGGATTTAACTATTTGCATCTCGGAGACCCCGATAAATATCATAAAGATCACCCCGGTCAGCCGGTGTGGGGCAGCGAGGAGGCAAGCACGCTCTGCACGCGCGGAATTTACTCAAAGGATACTGTGAATGGATTTATGCCGGATTATGATGTAAGCGCCCCGGGATGGGGATTGATCGCAGAAACCTGGTGGAAGTATTATGCCGCTCGTCCCTGGCTTGCCGGTGCGTTTGTCTGGACGGGATTTGATTACCGCGGCGAACCAACGCCCTATTCCTGGCCCTGCATCAGCTCGCATTTCGGCATTCTCGACGTGTGCGGCTTTCCGAAGAATAACTACTATTATTATCAATCATGGTGGACGGATAACGATGTTCTCCATCTCTGCCCCCATTGGAACTGGAAGGGAAAAGAGGGACAACCCATCAATGTCTGGTGCCAGAGCAACTGCGATAGCGTTGAACTAATGCTCAACGGAAAGAGTTGTGGGATAAAGAAGATGGAGGTAAATTCGCATCTTGAGTGGAATGTCCCGTACGAAGCGGGGACTCTTGAGGCGAAAGGGTGGAGAAATGGAAAAATCCTGACCGCAAAAACTGAAACAACAGGCGAACCGAAGAGCATTCAGTTAACGCCTGACCGCACAGGCATGTATGCAAACGCGGAGGATGTTTGTGTCGTTAACGTCGCGGTGTTGGATTCGCAGGGCAGGGAAGTCCCGACTGCCGATAATCTCATTCAATTTGAAATCAAGGGAGAGGGTAAAATAATCGGTGTTGGAAACGGCAATCCCAGCTGCCACGAACCGGATAAGTATCTGTCTGGCAATTATCAGCGAAAGCTGTTTAACGGAAAATGTCAGGTCATTCTTCAATCAACCCGCCAAAGCGGACAGATTACGCTCGTTGCGACATCAGATGGATTATCACCACAAACGATGAATATTCAAGCGCAATTTGGAAATGTGCGTGCGTATGTCGGTGAATATCATTGAGTGTTCGGAATGCATACATATCGATATTGACTAAATCTAAATCAGGAAAACAAATGAAAATTAATAAAACATTATCCCTTTTATTACTTTTGGTCTTGGGGAACTTTGTAAACCTCCAGCTCTTTTCACAAACTGTTCAATATTCCGAAACGAATACAGGTCAGCAACATGTATTCTCACTTTCAAGCGATAAAGTTGTTCTGACCATTGCGATTGATTCAAACAAACTTTCGGTTGATGAGTTGAGGGCTCAGCCCGGATGGATCGAACAATATGGCTCGAAGGAAATCTCCCTTAAAACAGATGCAAACTTTTCCCTTGAGATCATGTGGACCGATTGGCAAGCGCCCAAATTTGTCAATAATGCCGAAAACCCCGTTACGCTGAATAAAACCGATTTCATTTTCGAAAAATCAGATACGAAGGATGGCAAGAAAGGCGCCAAAGATCTTAACCTGTATTTCAAAGGTTCGAACCAGAATTTGTTTATCACCATCACTTATCGTCTTGAACCAAACGCTTTTTATATGCATCGTAAGGTTGTTGTATCCGATACGGGGAGCCCCCAGCATTTCCTGCAAAAAATCCGTCCCATCGATGGATATATTTCCGGAAAACCGGAGATTGTAAAGAACGGCGGGTTCGGGCAGCCCATCGGATTTAATATCGGTTCCGGCGGAGGATTCTTCGGATATGAATATCCCGCCGCAGATAATATTGTGCAAACTGACGCGGGCGGCGTTCGGATTACCTGTGGTCAGGAGATCGGGGAAAAGATCGGAAAACTGGGTCTTGCAAGCGAGTGGGCGGTGGAAGGGTTAACGCCGAATACCTTTGTAAAATTGTGGTTCATGAATTATATTGATGCCATCCGCGTCAGTCCTCTTAAACCCTATACGCTGTATAATAGCTGGTACGATTTGCGCTCGCCGGAATATCCGCGCGTACCGGAAAGCAATTTCATGAACGAGAAAAATATTTTCCGTATCATCGATCTCATTAAGAAAAATATGATTGAAAAACATCACATCGCGCTCGACGCATTTGTTCTGGACGATGGTTGGGATGTTTATAAAAGCGATTGGGTGTTGCGATCCAAGGAATTTCCCAACGGGTTAAAGCCGATCTCTGATGAATTAAAGAAAACAAACACGAGTTTAGGCATGTGGTTCGGACCCATTGGCGGGTATTCGTTCAGAAAGAAGCGGCTTGGATGGATGAAAGAGCATGGGTATGAAGTTGTCGGCGACCAAATGTGCGTGGCTGGTGAAAAATACAGCGCTCTCCTAAAAAAGCGGGTAACCGATTTTACGGAAAAGGACGGCGTCGGGTATTTTAAATGGGACGGTATTCAATTTTCCTGCAATGAACCCGATCACGGCCATCCGGTCGGGATTTACTCCCGCCGGGCGGTTATGGAAAGCGTTATCGGTATGGTTGACGCGGTTCGTTCAAAAAATCCCAACATGTTTTTAAACATCACATCCGGCACGTGGCTGAGTCCCTGGTGGGTGAAGTACGCAAACCAGATATGGATGCAGGGCGAGGATTACGGCTACGCGGATGTTCCTTCCATCAGTCCCCGTGACGCGGCTATTACCTATCGCGATCTGTCGTTATATGAAGACTTCAAGACGAATAATTTTTGGTTCCCGATTCAGAATTTAATGACGCATGGAATTATTAAAGGAAACCTGGAAAAATTAGGGGGCGAAGAAGAACCCCTCGATAAATTTACCAACGAAGCCCTTCTCTATTTTGCGCGGGGCGTCTCGATGTGGGAGCTCTACATTTCTCCCGATATTCTCACCGAGGGCGAGTGGGATAATATGAGCAATGCCATCCTCTGGGCGAAAGACCGCTTCCCGATTCTTTCTACGACTGAAATGATCGGTGGCGATCCTAAGAAGCGGGAGACGTATGGCTACGCCCATTTTAAAGGAAGCATAGGTATCATCGCTGCACGTAATCCGTGGATCGCTGCAGGTTCGTTAGCTGTTGAGTTATCTCCCGCCGATGGTCTTGATCCGAACGCAGAAAATCTCGTGCTGGAAAAAGTTTATCCGAATCGTTGGGTATCGCCGCAGCTATATAAAACCGGATCAATTATTACCATTCCATTAGATGGATTTGAGACGGCAATATACGAGATATATCCTCTCGCAGATGCAACTATGCCGCTGATTGCGGGAACGCAGTTCGATGAGTCCTCCACGGGTGAAAATTCATTCTCTTATTCCATTTTCGACAAGAGCGACGGAGTGAAAATATTGAACCCGGACGTCGTGCAAAGTATTTCTTCCGGCGGCAGCAATATTGACCTCGCCGCGATATTGTCTGATACGAAATCCACCGTCGATCCCGTTGATACAAAATTAGTGAACTATTCAATTGATGAACAAAACGCTTCCGTTTCATTCGATGTTACTCTCGATCAATCGGTTGAAGAAGGCACAGTGGCTATCCTTCTCGATCCCGGTAAAGACACGGGCAAGAAAAAGCTTCCCCGTATGAACATGACGATAGACAGCAAGGAAGATACTGCAAAATTTGTCCCGGGGGAAGGGAATTCCACCTGGTACACGACCAAAATAAACTCTGGAAAGCATTACCTTCGCGCGCAGATTGTTGAGCGTGATCCTGCCGGCAAATGGTCATATCATATTTCTACATGGATAATTTGCAAGCAAAAAGTCAGCGGAGTGGATTTTACAATGGAAACATCAAAACCGTTTACGGCGCGACCCATGCCGCCCCGTCCATTGTCACCGGGTGAACGAGTTGTAAATGTTCACCTCGGCGAAGGAGATGTGAGCAGTGGTGGGAAATAATCCTCGCACTTGTTATTTAACGAATTGTAAATGAATAAATATTTCGTCATTGAGCGATCACTCCAGTTGTTGCGTTCGACGCCTTCGGTGTCGTGGGGTTGATGGCGATCCTTGCTATTAACGTTGGATACCTTCGGCATCCTTTATTTCCCCAACTATCCCGAAGGGATAGAACGTTTATAGGTTTTGGTATAGTTATTTATACGATGCCGACGGCATCGCACAGCGTAATTTCTCTATAGATGGTGGAGATCGGAAATGCGACCACAAGCCCACCCCCGATTAAATATGTTCGGGAATCGAATAGCTCTCTGCCCCTCCCAAAGAGACCGTCCTGCTGGACGGTCAGGGAGGGGTAACACAGTTCCGGTTAAGGTTGGATGATGTTGCAAAATCGACGATGTCGTTAGGTAACCGTCCCCATCCCTGTCCGCCCTGTCCATCCGGTCAGGGCGGACGGTAAGCCTGTCCCGACCGTTGTCTGGGCGGGAGGAGGGGACGACCCGCTACAGGCGGGTCGGGGGTGGGCTTGTCACGGATGAGCGTAAACCGGTCAAATAAAAATCATTATATTTAAATCCATGAAACTCAATCGACGACATTTTATAAAATCAGCCGGAGGATTAGCGCTCGCAAGCGTTGCGGGAGCAATCCCCGCGTTTTCAGCCTGGCAACAAAATACCTCATCTCATGCCGGAGCAAAACTCCGCGCGGCGGTGTTTTTTGAACCCGATTTTCCCACAATCGATTTCACTCCCATCTCAAAAGAAACCCTCGTCAAAGCGTTGGAGAGTTACGATTCGCGCTTCCTCAACATTGCTGACCTTAACACCGAATTACCGATTCAAAATTACGATGTGTTCATCAATCCCTATGGATCGGCATTCCCTGTGGAAGCATGGGAGACGATTCTAAAATATTTAACTGCAGGCGGAAATTGGCTAAACATCGGCGGCACGCCGTTTACAGTCCCGATTGCAAAAGAAAACAATAAATTCGTCCCTCAGGTCAAACAAACGGAGTACCATAAAATACTCGGCATAACCCAATCATTTCTCGTTCAAAAAAACCATAAGACTACTTATTCCGCAAATACCGAGATTGCCGGTTCCGATGAATTAGTGAAGGAATTCAAAGCGGAACAATTCTTTGAACTCTACGTCCGGTTCAGCAACTACAAAGAATACCCGGACGAAGACGGCTCTACGGGACCTAAAGAAGCCGTACTTCATCCTCTCATTTCAGCAGTTGATGAAGAAAATCATGTTTACGCGGCGCCGATAATCCAGATTGACCGGCTCGAGAAAAAATACGCCGGCGGCAGATGGGCGCTTGCCAATTTCAACGGCACAATTTCTTCCAAGGGGATACAGAAGTTGGTTGAAATAGCCGCTGGTGGATCACTTGAGTTTATCGTCCAGCCGACTTTCGCATGTTACCATGCAGGTGAAACGCCTTCGTTCTCAGTGGGATTGAGACGACCTGCAGGAAATGCGAGCTCGGTTGTAAAAGGTAAATGCGATATTGTCGTCGTCGATGCTGACAATTCTACCGTCGGGCGGGCAACGACGCAGCTTAGCGGTGAGGGAAGGGTAATTGCTGGTTCCGCACCGCTTAATCCGGAAAATAATAAAAAATTATCTCCGGGATATTATGAAGCACATTGTTCATTGTTAATAGAAAATCTCGCTGCCAAGAAAACCGTACCGCTTCACTACACGACCGGATTTTGGGTGAACGATCCTGCGCTTCTTTCAGGCGGAAAACCGATTACAATCGATAAAAATTATTTTCTCCGCGATGGGGAGCCATATCCTATCACCGGCACAACGTATATGGCGTCTGATGTTCACAGAAAATTTTTATTAGAGCCGAATCCCGCCGTATGGCACAAAGATTTTGCCGATATGAAGGAGGCGGGAATCAACATGATCCGCACCGGCATCTGGACGGGATGGAAAAATTATATGTCCACTGAAGGGGAACCGAATGAATCGGCATTGCGCGCCATGGATGCGTTTCTCCTGACCGCCCGGCAGTATGATATACCCGTTATCTTCACATTTTTTGCGTTCATTCCCGAATCCTGGGGCGGAATAAATGCCTACCTCGATCCAAAATCCATCGAATCGCAGAAAAAGTTTATCACGATGTTTACAAAACGGTACGCGATGGTGAATGATATTCTCTGGGACCTCATTAATGAGCCGTCCTTTTGCAACCCGAAACACCTCTGGAGCACGCGACCGAATTACGATCCGTTTGAAATCGCGGCTTGGAATGCCTGGCTGAAAAAATCAAATGCCGATCTGAATGAACAATACCGCCTCCGGGCGGATGAAGAGGTTACATTGCCCTCGGGTGATGATTTTGATAACGTGAACATTTTCAATGACCGCCGACCGATCAAGGTGATCGATTACCGGCTGTTTGCGCAAGAGATGTTTGCAAACTGGATAAAGGAGATGACTTCAGCTATTCGTTTAAACGGTAGTCCCCATCAATTGATTACCGTAGGGCAGGATGAAGGAGGGACAGGAGATCGACCGAACCCCCAATTCTTCGCCGATGCAGTTGATTTTACCTGCATCCATAATTGGTGGTTCAACGACGATCTGGTGTGGGATAATGTGGTTACCAAAACGCCTGGCAAACCGAATCTTGTCGAAGAAACCGGCGTGATGTTCTATGAAAAAATGGATTCATCGGTGTGGCGCACGGAGGAAGAAGCGCGTAACCTCCTTGAACGCAAGCTCGCGATATCGATGGGCGCTTCCGGCGCAGGTTTCATCGAATGGATCTGGAATACCAATCCATATATGGACTCCGATAATGAAGCCGCCATCGGATTATTGCGGGTGGATGGCTCCGAAAAACCGGAGTTGCAGCCGGTGAGGGAGTTTGCAAAATTCTACGCGGAACATAAGAAGCTTATGGTGAACCAGGAAGCAGAAAAAGTGCTGCTTGTGTTTCCGCACTCGCAAATGTTCTCCGTTCGAAATTTCGCAACCGAGGCAACGCAAAAATCCATTCGCACGATGTATTACCATCTCCACACTCAGATGTCTGCAATCTCCGAGTACGCATTAGAATCGATCAAAACGGAACCAAAATTAATATTGCTTCCTTCTCCGCGGATATTCAATCAAAAAAGCTGGGACATCTTGTTTAAGAAAGTTTCGGCAGGTTCAACGCTTCTCATAACCGGACCATTCGATGCGGATGAGCACTGGCTTCCAACAAACAGGACGAAAAAGATCGGAATCGACTCAAGCATAGAACCGGTAATGAACCAGGAGTCTTTATATATTGATAACGTACACCATATCGTAAATTACCGAGGGGATAAGCTTCAACGCATTGAGAAAGCTGTTATTGATGAAACCGGTGATTCAAAAGTTATAACCATGCAGCACGGAAAAGGCGCCATCGTCTGGTCGCCATTGCCTGTGGAGGTTTCCGATTCTCCCGATGCAATCACTGCGTTGTATAAATATGCGCTTCAGCAGGCGGATGTACGACCCATATTCTCAGCGAAGGAGATTGATCCGTCCATTCTTATTCTCCCAACCGTCTTTGAAAATGCAGTTCTCTATGTAGTCATCTCGGAAACGGATAGAGATGTTGATCTACCTTTTACACACCTTGAAACAAATACGGAGTTATCAATCCATCTTCCGCGACAACGAACTGTGTCTCTTTTTATTAACCGTAAAGATGGTAAGGTGATAGGTAAGATGGGGTAACTCTCAAAGAGTTCCGGCTAGTGTGGATCGTCGTCATTGCGAGTTCGCCTCCAGCCATCTAATCAACGGGAGGCGGACGTCGCCTGCCCGACTGCGTCGTTCGGGCGGGCAATCTCCTCATATCAGTGCACAATGAAAAGCTCTATGTTTTCCTGAATAACAAGCTAGAGTTTTGACGCGGTCTCAAATTCTTCCGTGTGTATCTCAATCTAATTTTATCCCAAAAAATGACACAATCATCCCGACAAAAGCGTCGGATACCCCAATTTTCTTATTTTTGAGAATATTTTTTTATCATTTCTGCATCAAAATGAACCATAAATATATATTTTTGTTGTTATTTATATAGAAAAGATCAATTTCCATCTTATTTCCATAGGCATGGTATTTGTAGAATATTTCAATAATCTATTGCGTACATCCGGTCTGAGTGAACGATCTGAATGATTAGTCTGATAATTTATGTACCTAACAACGATGATGATGAATAGGGTCATGCAACAAACGATTCCGAATGGTGGAAGATATATTCATACGAAGAAACATTAATACTACGTAATGACAAGAACTTCTCTTCTTTCACCTTTTTCGAAAATTAATCGAAAAAATATTAATCATAATGACTCTTCTTCCACGTTGAAATAATTTCGATAATCACGATGGGATGTATGGACGGTAGAAAGATATTCAATAAATCATCATCTGTTTAACGAAATAGCTGAAAGGAAAATTATATGGCCGATCAAGTCAATGCCACTGGAAAACAAAACGTGGGAACAAAGGATACGGTTATGCCCGAACATTTGAAAATCACCGATAGCCGCACCAATAAAGAATATCTTCTTCCCATTCAGGATGGTACGATAAAAGCAATGGATCTCCGGCAGATTAAAGTCTCTCCCGAAGATTTTGGAATGATGACGTACGATCCTGCATTCATGAATACCGCCTCGTGCCACAGCAAGATTACCTTCATCGACGGCGATAAGGGAATTCTGCGGTATCGTGGTTATCCCATTGAACAATTAGCGGAGAAAAGCAATTTTCTCGAAGTCGCGTATCTCTTAATTCATGGCGAGCTGCCCAATAAAACGCAATTCGAAGACTGGAAGCACCAGATTACCCATCATACGCTGCTCCATGAAAACATCAAAAAATTCATGGATGGATTTAATTACGACGCACATCCCATGGGAATGCTCGTCAGCACGGTGGGAGCGCTCTCCACGTTCTATCCCGATTCTCGAAATATTTTCGACATTGAATCCAGAAAACTTCAAACCTATCGATTGATCGGTAAGATGCCTACCATAGCGGCGTATTGCTACCGTCATCGTCATGGTTTGCCGTATGTTTATCCGGATAACGAATTGAGCTATGCCGGCAACTTCCTCAACCTCATGTATAAAATGACCGAGCTGAAATTCAAGCCGCATCCGGTTCTCGAACGCGCTCTCGATGTTCTCTTCATTCTCCATGCGGATCATGAGCAAAATTGCAGCGCCAACGCTATGCGCAGCATCGGCAGCTCGCAGGCAGATCCGTTCGTCTCCGCCGCAGGCGCAGCGGCAGCGTTGTATGGACCGCTTCATGGCGGCGCCAACGAGCAGGTGCTTATCATGCTCAATGAAATCGGATCGAAAGCCAAGATTCCGGAATTCATTAAGAAAGTGAAGAACGGTGAAGGAAAGCTGATGGGATTCGGACACCGCGTCTACAAAAATTACGATCCCCGCGCGAAGATCATCAAGCAGACGGCCGATCAGGTATTCGATGTAACGGGTAGAAGTCCGCTCATCGATATCGCGATTGAATTAGAACGGATAGCGCTCGAGGATGAATACTTCGTGAAACGAAAATTGTATCCAAACGTTGATTTCTACTCTGGAATTATTTACCAGGCAATGGGATTCCCAACCGATGCGTTCACGGTATTGTTCGCCATCGGCAGAACACCCGGCTGGATCGCCCAGTGGCAGGAATTGCTGTTGGATCCGGAGCAAAAGATTGCGCGTCCGCGCCAGGTGTTCCTGGGCTACAACACGCGCGATTATATGCCTCTGAGCTTACGCAAATAAAAACCCGCTAATTATTTGTGGATATATAAGCGGTAATAAAGGGCACGTTTCCGGCTGATGGAAACGTGCCTTTTTTTTATCCTCGCTGATACGCTACCCTCATAAATCCCGCAGGGGCATCCCTCGTAGGTGCCTTTTATGTTTTTGATTCATTCATTTCGGATACCCACAAGGGGTATCCCTACAAAACCGCAAAAATGTTTTTAACATAAAAGGAGCGATTCGTCTGACTACCCGGCGCAGACGGGAGTCGCAATATAAAGGGTAACCATGAAGGTTGCCTTTACATCGAAACATATACCTGAACACTTCTCGAAGTTATCAGCATATTGACATATCACTCCTACGGAGTTCAAAATATATTTCACTCAGATCATCTATAGACATTCCATCCCTACGGGATTCAGCTTGTAAGGGTTTGGTGCCGGGATTATAAGGCATGAACGATCCTATTGATTAAGGAGAAGGAGCTCCGGAGGAGCGACATGTCTATAGCACTATGGAAGAGTGATGGCGGAGCTCCGTCAGGAGCGAAATGTGTATGAAAATGTCCCAAGATGGTTGGCTGAGATACGAATCATCTCTACCGGATTAAAGGGGCGATCATAAAGGTTGCGCCTTCACATTTGCCATCTTTCCAAATATTTATTATTATTTACCTAATATATCGGAGTATATAATCCGATAATAAATATCTTCAACACGATATATTGCAGAAAGTAACGTACTATGGCAGTGAATTATTTACCAAAAGGGTATCATACGGTGACCCCGTATCTTACAGTCAATGGAGCGCAGAAATTGATCGAGTTTATCAAAACTGTTTTCGATGCAACCCTGATGGGGAATATGGTAAAACCGGATGGAACCGTGTCACACGCTGAAATGAAAATTGGCGATTCGATTGTGATGATTGCCGACGCTCCCCCGGAGCATCCACCCGCCCCGCCGTATCTGTACGTCTATGTAAAAAATACCGATAGCACGTACAAACGAGCTCTTCAGGCGGGCGCTTTATCAGTGATGGAGCCAGCGACGCAGTTTTACGGCGATCGTAATGCGGGAGTGAGGGACGCTTCCGGCTGCACCTGGTGGATCGCGACGCATCTTGAAGATGTTTCAACCGACGAATTGCAGCGCCGTGCCAACGAACGTCTGAATAAAAAATAAAAAGGAGATTATCATGAAAATAACAGGATCGAACGTCACCGTAATGGTGAAAGACATGGATAAATCAATCAAGTTTTATGAGAACATCGGCCTGGAGCTTAAGCACAGATGGGAAAACCACTATGCGCAGCTTGCAGCGCCCGATATCATTATCGGCTTGCATCCGACAAAGGAAGAAATCCCGCCGAACAAACAAGTATCTATCGGGTTCGAAGTAAAAAGCATCGCCGAAGTAAAAACAATGCTCGATGCGAATAAAATTGCTTATTCATTCGAGGAAGGTAAATCGGGGAAATATACGCATTTCAAAGATCCCGATGGAACATATTTATATTTTAGAGAATCAAGTGGTAAATGAGGCCGACCTTTGTGCCCCGCCTTAGGCGGGGTCCCAATATTAGGGTAACCATGAAGGTTATCCCTACACGTATACCCTCATCGCATTCATTTCGTTAAAAGTTTAGATGACATAATCGCAAAGAATGTATTATAACTTCATTCTAGATTCTAATTCTCCTCATAAAATCTTAACTTTTCCGCCCCCGTGATCCAAATCAATACCGCATCCGTTTCTTTGCTTTTTGGTCAAAATTTAGGTAAATTAGTCAATTATTATACCTAAAGTCTTCAAAAGTTCATTCTAAACGCTTACTAACCTAATTTTTTGACGTCTTTAAATTTATTCATTGAACTAAAAAACCATTAAGGAGAACTATTTTTTATGACCCGTTCTAAAGTATTAATTATGGGCGCGGCGGGAAGAGATTTTCACAATTTTAACACTGCCTTTCGTAACAACGAACGGTATGAAGTGATCGCGTTTACCGCGACACAAATACCCAATATTGATGGAAGAAAATATCCGGCGGAACTTGCCGGTAAACTTTACCCTAACGGTATACCAATCTATCCCGAATCACAGCTCACCGAGTTGATCAAAAAACATAACATTGATGAAGTTGTATTTTCCTATTCCGATGTTTCGTTCCAATATATCATGATGAAAGCATCTGCGGTAATGGCGGCGGGGGCCGATTTCAAAATTCTCGGCGCTCGTGAGACCATGCTGAAAAGCTCCAAACCTGTTATCGCTATCGTTGCCGTTCGCACTGGCGCAGGGAAGAGCCAGACATCTCGGAAAGTATGCAATCTGCTCAGGGGTTTGGGCAAGAAAGTTGTGGCGGTGCGCCATCCGATGCCGTACGGCGACCTTGTGAAGCAAAAAGTTCAACGGTACGGGACGCTTGATGACCTGGCGAAGTACGAATGCACCGTGGAGGAAATGGAGGAGTACGAACCGCATATTGTCAACGGCACGATTATTTATGCCGGAGTTGATTACGAGGCAATATTGCGCGACGCGGAAAAAGAAGCCGACGTTGTCGTGTGGGACGGCGGAAATAACGATATGTCGTTCTACAAACCCGACCTCACTATTACGGTAGTCGATCCGCACAGACCGGGTCATGAAATTGGGTATTTCCCCGGCGCAACCAATGTCTTATTGGCTGATGTTATCGTGATCAATAAGGTCGAATCAGCGACGCGTCAAAATATTGATATCGTTCGTAAAAATATCCATGACGTAAATCCCAATGCACTCATCATCGAAGCCGCTTCTCCAATTGAAGTAGAAGATGAAAGAACAATTCGAGGAAAACGTGTGCTCGTTGTTGAAGACGGTCCGACCCTAACTCACGGCGAGATGACTTATGGCGCCGGAGTAATTGCCGCAAATAAATTCGGCGCGTCGGAAATCATCGATCCGAGACCTTTTGTGGTGAATTCTATCGCGGAAACATTCAAAAAATATCCGAAAATTGGAACGCTCCTTCCCGCAATGGGATACGGCGGAAAACAAATCAAGGATTTGGAAACGACAATCAATCGCACCGATTGCGATAGCGTTATCATCGGCACGCCGATTGACCTCCGGAGAATTATAAAAATAAACAAACCCTCCGTCCGCGTATCGTACAGTCTGGCGGAAATTACCAAACCCGATTTAACCGATATCCTCACCGATTTCGTCAAAAAACACAAAGTGTAAGGAATGATTATGAAAAGAGATTTTTTAAGCATTGCGGACTGGTCGGCAGAAGAACTCACGGGATTATTAGACCTCTCCCGGAAAATAAAAGAGTATCCCGCCAATTACCGGAGCGCTCTCGCCGGTAAATCAATCGCGATGATTTTCGAGAAACAATCGCTCCGCACCCACGTTACATTCGACGTGGGCATTTTTCAACTGGGCGCTCATGCAATCTACCTGACGCAGGGAGATATCAGTTTGGGAAAACGCGAATCGGTATATGATACAGCGAAAAACCTGGAACGCTGGGTCGATAGCGCAGTTATCCGCACCTTTGCTCATAAAACGTGCGTCGATATGGCAAAGCATATGAAATCGCCCGTCGTGAACGCCCTGACCGATTATGAGCACCCCTGCCAGGCGGTGGGTGATTTCCTCACCGTGATTGAAAAATTCGGATCGGTGAAGGGTAGAAAATTCGTTTTCATCGGCGATGGAAACAATGTGTGCAATTCGCTCATGATTATGGCGGCGAAGTTAGGAATGGATTTTACTGCGGCAACGCCGAAGCAATACGCTCCTGATAACAACGTCTTGAAGATTGCTGCAACCGCTGCTAAGAAAAACGGCGCGAAAATCGACGTCAGCCATAAGCCAAAAGACGCCGTTAAAAACGCAGACGTGATTTACACCGACGTCTGGACGAGCATGGGTCAGGAAGCGGAAAAAGAAATTCGCCTGAAAGCGTTCAAGGATTTTCAGGTAAATGCCAAGCTGATGAGCATTGCAAAACCGAAAGCCATTTTCATGCATTGCCTGCCCGCCCATCGCGGCGAGGAAGTGACCGATGAAGTAATGGATTCAAAGCAATCGGTTGTGTTCGACGAAGCGGAAAACCGGCTCCATACTCAAAAAGCCGTACTGGTAACATTGCTGAAGGGTTAATAATTTTCTTCATTTTTTAAATGACTAAAACTCTCCTGATAGCCGTAGGGGGAAATTCCCTCATTCGTGCCGGACAAAAAGGCACGATCCCGGAACAATTTGCCAATGCGCGGTTGACTGCCGGTCCTATCGGGGAGCTTGCCGCACGAGGTTACCGTATTGTGCTCACGCATGGGAATGGTCCTCAGGTTGGCGCTCAATTGCTGCGTTCAGAATCGGGTTCGCCGCAAACTTATACGCTCCCGCTCGACGTCTGTGTTGCAATGACGCAGGGGGAAATCGGATATATCCTTCAAACATGCCTGCAGTCGGTTCTTAAGGAAAAAAAGATTTCCATTCCTGTAACGACGATGCTCACGCAGGTTCTGGTGAGAAAAAATGATCCTGCGTTCGAACATCCCACAAAACCAATAGGTCCGTTTTATTCACACGATGCCGCAGAGCGAAAACGGACGGAACTCGGCTGGAATATTGTTGAAGATGCCGCAAGAGGATATCGGCGGGTCGTCCCTTCACCCAAACCGTACGATATCATCGAACTGGATATTATAAAAGAATGTCTTGATAACAACATGATCGTCATCGCGTGCGGCGGCGGCGGAATTCCGGTGATTGCCCAAGAGGGGAGTATTACCGGAACCGAGGCGGTGATCGATAAAGACCGCGCTTCGTCGCTCCTCGCTTCGAAATTAAAGATACCGTTATTCATCATTTCCACCGACGTTGAAACAATTTTCCTGAATTATAAAAAACCGGATCAAATCCCGTTGCATAAGATAACGATCCGCGAGGCGAGAGAACATTTGGAGGCGGGACATTTCTACGAAGGCAGCATGAAGCCGAAGATAGAAGCTGCCATAGATTTTTTAGAGCACGGCGGCAAGGAAGCCATTATCACCAATCCCGAACATCTCCTCGAAGCGATCGATGGAAAAACAGGCACTCACATTATCCGGAAGGAGAAGCAATGAACTTTAAACATGTCATTGAATCCCAGCAATTCACTCTCCCGATGCTCATTGAGCTCTTCGAAGTAGCGGACGAGATGGAGCGTATTCTTGCGCGCGGCGGGACGCAGGATTACCACAATAAGATCATGGCTTCGTTATTTTACGAGCATTCCACGAGAACCCGGTTCTCGTTTGAATCGGCAATGTACCGGCTTGGCGGAAAAGTCGTTTCAACCGAACAGGCGGGAATGTTTTCTTCCGTGATGATGGGGGAGACGCTTGAAGATACCATCCGTGTCATCAATAATTATGCGGATGTGATTGTTCTCAGGCATGATGAGATCGGCGGCGCGAAGAGAGCGGAGAAAGTTTCGTCAGTGCCGATTATCAACGCGGGCGATGGAAAAGGCGGTCAGCATCCTACGCAGGCATTGCTCGATTTGTATACGATTTACAAAGAGGTAAAGACCATTGAGGGAGTCAAGGTGGCAATGGTGGGCGATCTTGCGAGCGGGAGAACGATTCGTTCACTCAGCTACCTTCTCGGAAAATTTGAGCGGGTAAAACTTTATTTTGTCGCCCCCCCGAAGTACCAGATCACACAGGATATTTTAGATTATCTCACGAAGCATAATGTTTGGTATACGCTTGAGTCCGATCTAAAGAAAGTCATCCCCGAAGTTGACGTAATTTATTCCACACGTATCGTGCCCGCGCAACCAAATGACCGGGAGACGAATATCATACCGAATTATTTCATCGATGCTGCATTGATGAAATCTATCCCGCGAAACACTTTAATCATGCACCCCTTACCGCGTGTGAGCGAAATTGCTCCCGAAGTGGATAACGATCCCCGCGCGGCATATTTCCGCCAGACACGCAACGGCGTTTTAATCAGGATGGCAATCCTGGCGACTGTGTTGGGGAGATAACAAGTGGGGGATGTCTTAGGTTTTTATTTCGTTTGACTGAGTCATGCTGAACTCGGTTCAGCATCTATTTTCACTAATTTATGGATCCTGAAACAAGCTCAGGATGACTAATTTTTTCTTTTTGATAACTCCTCCATATAGAATCCCTACCTCGGTTCAAACTCTAAAAACTTGCTTCCGGTTTGCGTCATGATTTCGATCTGGTATACATATTCTAATGGGTCGAAATAACCGCTCGCTAACGATTCCGCATCGCCGCCGGGAAATGAAAAATAAATATACCCGTTCACGCTGGCTCCGGGATGCACCATATAGCTATCTAACACTCCATAAGCAACGCTCCTCCTATACACCCCGTACATCGTTCCCGATAATGACCAATCTTCAATCGGTTTTGGTTCGAGTAAATCAGAGCTGATAAAATAACCCATTTGCAGCATAAATTTCGACCGTTGTATGGCGAGATTGATAATTGATTTTCCAACTGTTTGCCGCATCGAAGCAATTGTTCCGAAAGAATCGGTAATCGCGTAGACGGTGGAAGGAGGGAGCGGCTTGATGTCTGTATACGAATGTTGCGTACCCGTCATGTGGAGCTTCACACATTCTTTCGAATCAAAAGAGTAGGGCGTGTTTGATTGGTTTTTGTACAGCAGCCACAGCCGGATGAATTTCTGGCTGTCAATTACAGTTGTTTCCAGAGAATACATATAGTAAGCGCTATCGGAATAAAATACCCCCACCGGGACAGCCGAAACCGGAGAATAGACGCAATACATCTTCGGTTTATCCTTCGGAAATAACATTCCCCCGTATCTCAGTTTTAACTCTTTGGGACGCTCGCCCAAAACTTCAATTTCATTCGTCCTGATTGGTTGGGGATGAAGAGTGATTGCGTAATACAGCGAGTCGGTTTTTTCTATTTTAACTGTCAGGGTTTGTCGTTCGTAGCCAACGCGGGAAATCACCATTTGGTATTCGCCTCTCGGCACGAAGGAAATTTTAAACAAGCCGTCTTTCCCCGACGAGTTCCCGAGCGCAGTGTTCGCAAGATAGACGATAGCTTTATCGAGCGCTCCGCCCGTTTCAGCATCAATGATCTTGCCGGTAATGACAGTTTTAGTATCGGTCTGGGATAGTAATCGGACCGGCCACAGCATCAAAACGATAAAAATAATCGGAACGGTTTTCATCGATTACAAAATAGTGATTCCCGTAGTTGATAACGTTAACATGATGATCTTATAAATATAAATATTTATTATGAGGGCGCAAAATTATGATAAATAAGTAAATAACGACAATTCTTCCACCGTTCTCTCTTATCTCCAGAACCAACCAGTTCTATCATTTGGTGTTTTACTGTCAATAAAGTATATTCAATGCGATAACGCTTCACGGGGAATGGACATATTTCCCTGATTGCTTTTCAAACGATAGTGTCAAAAGGAATACGTTTGCCCTGCAATAAGCATATACTGTATCGTTTCTTTTCAATTCTTATGCTGACGGCTGTTTCAGCATTTTCCCTTTATGCTCAAAATACCACATTCGGAAAAATCGCCGGCAAAATATCAGATGCTAAATCACACGACCCGATCGAGGGGGCAATCATTTACCTTTCAAACACCGATGTAGGAGTTTCATCTACTAAAAATGGGACTTTTCTTTTGAAGTTTATTCCACCCGGAACTTACACTCTCGTTGTTGCGAGATTGGGATACGACCGGCAGAGTTTATCAGTTCGGCTGAAAGGTTCAGATTCAGTTTATATTCCTTTTCTCCTTGTTCCCAACCCCATTAAAACACCAGAGGTGGAAATCACGGGAAAATCAGGAGAAAGACGGCTTAAGGAAAAGTTTAATTTCTTTCCCCCGCAGGATTCGGGGATGTATTGTGTCTATAGCCAGATCTCAAAAATTCCTATCGGCGTATTTTTTGAGGATAGCGCCTTGTATATGTACACGTTAGAATCGACAGTTATCGATAGTCAGAAATATCTCCGCGTATGGCTGCTCTATCAAAATTTATCCCGGTCGGTGTACGATTTTAATCCAGCAAGGTGCGTGGTTTTGTCCCTGACCGGAAAAGGGAAAATTTATAAAGATATTCCCCCCGATCCACCTTCGAAAATTTCTACTCAAATTGATCACAAAAAAATAACGCAGGATATCATGGCTAACGTCGGCGATCCTCTTCGCACGATGGCAATACGGCGTTCCCAATTTGTGTTGCAGGAGGAACGTTTCCCGGCAATCGTTCCTATCTGGGAAATGAAAGCCCAGCCGCCCGCAGATGACGGTACTTTATCGTCGCGGTTGTATAGCCGGGTATTTACTAAGAGCACAAACGCCGGGATATTACAACGGTACACAGTCTACCCGCAGAGCAGCGTTAATGGTTTTCTCTATTTTCCTTTTCCGGATTCTCAATCGAAAACATCGGGCACAGATTTATTAGAAACGTACGAGTATCGTTATAAGGTTATTATCAACACTCCGGAAGGAAAGAGGACTATCGATTTTATACCAAATTGATAACGATGCAGGAACATCGCCGGGTAATAATTATAACCAGTAGTGAGTTACAAAATTACAATAAAAAAGGGGTTTTAACCTTTATCCACTTATCAGGTTAAAACCCCGATATAAATGATGTGTCCCTAAATATATCTCACATCATTTCTGAAAAAATTATTTCTTTGCCAACAATCGTTTTCTGGTATACGGTATCAAACCACCGGCGTCGATAATTTCCTGACGGAGTTTTGGTATCGGAACAACCTTGTATGATTTGCCGTTCGTTAAGTTTGTTACTTCGTCTGCAGATATTTCCAGATCATCGGCTTCCTCCGCTTCGATTTCGGGACAGGTGACTGTGCGCAAGCCGAGGTTTACTGCATTTTGCATAAAAATTCTGGCAAATCCTTTCGCGACAATAATTAAATCATATCCCTTGAGCGTCGAAACCGCCTGTTCGCGCGATGAACCGCAACCAAAATTTGTTCCTGCAACGATGATGCTGCCGGGAGCTATATCGCCATTCTTCAATTTGTTGTTGAGATCCTTATCATCCGCGAAGGCAAATTGCGGCGTCTCGGATGGTAATACCGTCGCCATAAATCTTCCAGGGTAAATCACGTCTGTGGAGATATCGTTGCCGCAAACATAGACCACTTTGGAAGATTGCATTGTTTCAAGTCCGATGTTCTGATTCATACTAGTTCGCTCCGTTTCTTGGATCGGTGATAATTCCGGTAATGGCGCTTGCCGCAGCAACCGCCGATGAGCACAGGTAAACTTCCGAATTCGGATTGCCCATCCTGCCTTTAAAATTTCTGTTCGTTGTTGAAAGCGCCACATCGCCGTCCGCTAACGCACCCTGGTGAACTCCCAGGCAGCAACCGCAGTTGGGATTCATAATAACGGCTCCTGCGTCCGCGAGATCGGCGAGGTACCCGCGCTTCTGCGCCTCTTTATAGATTCGCCATGAAGCGGGGAACACGAGCATGCGCGTATCCCGGTTGACTTTTTTCCCTTTTAATATTTTTGCAGCCATTTCAAGATCGTCCAAACGTCCGTTTGTGCATGAGCCAATTACAACCTGGTTGACCCTGACGTTTTTCACATCGTTGATCGGTTTCACGTTGTCCACCGTATGGGGGCAGGCGATCTGGGGTGTTAGTTTTGAAGCGTCAATTTCCAAAACCCTGTCATAATGTGCGTCGGGATCGGGTTGAACGAGATCATGCTTGCCGGTAACTTTCGCTTCTTCCGTGAGGTAACGAACGGTTTCAGCGTCGCCGGGGATAATGCCCGATGTAGCGCCCGCCTCAACGGACATATTCGCAAGGGTTAACCGACCGGAGGTCGACATATTTTTTATCGTATCACCATGATATTCTATAACTTTAAAATTCGCGCCTTCCGCGGTCAATTTACCGATGATGTGGAGAATGATATCCTTTGGCGCTACATAGGGAGGAAGTTTTCCATTGATGACACATTTGATGGTACCCGGAACTTCCACATTGAGCACCGATCCCAATGTCCACACGCTCGCCATCTCAGTCGCGCCGATACCGAATGCAAATGCGCCTAACGCGCCGTGGCTTGTGGTATGGCTGTCCGTTCCGATGACAACATAACCCGGTCGCACGTAACCGTTCTCGGGAAGAATCTGGTGGCAAATGCCGCCTTCGTCGCCGCGGATATCATGGAATTTTGCAATGCCTTGTTTCTTTACAAAGTCCCGGATTTTTTTCTGGTTGGTAGCGGTCTTCGAGCTTTCCGCCGGAACGCGGTGATCGAAGATGATCGCGATCTTTGATGGGTCCCAGACATTCGCTGCTTTGCCGGTGCCTTCATAGATATCATTGAATTGGTTCATCACCAAAGCGGCGTTTTCATGCGACATCGCAAGATCGACTTTCGGCTCAACGACATCGCCGGCTTTTACAGATTTTTGTCCCGATGCACGGGCAAGGATTTTTTCTACAACCGTCATTCCCATAGTGTTATCTCTTTAATAGTTAACTGTACTAAAGTGATTATATACCTGAATTCAGTGGTTAAATTACTTTTCTCTCTTTCAGAGATTTTAAACTTTCTTCGTCGTATCCGATGGAACGAAGAATTTCATTTGTATGAGCGCCGAGACGGGGAGGAGGCGCATCCACGCCGGCAGGGGTTTTATCGAACTTCGCGGTCAAGCCGAAGAGTTTTAAATCACCGATACCGTCCGCGCAGATATTTTGCAGGGTGTTCCGGTGTTTAATCTGCGGCGCGTTCAGGGCAGCTTCCAATCCAAGTATTGCGCCCGATGGAACGTCGTTCTTATTTAAAATTTCAACCCAATAGTCCGTTGTATTATGCTTAAGTTTCTCTTCAATCAATGGTGTGAGGAGCTTGCGGTTCTTTTTGCGCGTATCGCGGTCTTGAAATCGGGGATCGGTTTTCAATTCAGGAACGCCAAGAACATCGGCGACCGCTTCCCACTGTTCCTGTTTATTGGCGGCAATATTGATGTAGCCGTCTTTGGTGACAAATGTGCCAGAAGGAGCTGCCGTCATATTATCATTACCCAGCAATTGCGGCTGCTGACCGCCGATTAAAAGATTCGCAGCGACCCAGCCCATCAAGGGCATAATGGAATCAAGCAACGCGACATCAATAAATTGTCCTTCGCCGTTGCGTTCGCGATAAAATAACGCCGCCATAATTGCGAATGCCGCATTTAATCCGCCGACGGTATCGCATACTGGAAAGCCGGCTCGCAGGGGATTCAAACGTTCATCCCCGTTCACTGCCATCGTGCCGCTCAATCCCTGGATAATCTGATCGTACGCCGGTTTCAACGCATCCGGCCCCGTCTGACCGAATCCGGAGATCGCGCAATAAACTAACCGGGGGTTAATCTCGTTGAGTACTTTATAGGATAAGCCGAGACGCGTCATCACATCGGGTCGAAAATTTTCAACAACGACGTCCGCTGTTTTAATCAGGCGCTTGAATATTCCCTTCCCTTCTGGATCTTTAAGATTCAGGGTAACGGATTTTTTATTTGCATTTTGCGCGAGGAAACTTGTCCCCATCAGTTCCTTATTTAACTTCGGCACGTTGCCTAATTTCCGCGCCAGATCGCCATCGGTGGGGTTTTCGATTTTTATCACTTCGGCGCCGCAGAGCGCCATGTGAAGCGTGGCAAACGGACCCGATAACACATTGGTCAGATCGAGTACCCGAATTCCTTGTAAGAGTTTCATACTGAACTATCTCAAATAATGTTATGCAGTCACCGGCGATGACATGGAGGGGATTGCCCCCGTTTTATAAATAGTGCCGGGCATTTCACGGTTAAAGAATTTTGCCACATCGTTTGCTGTGCCGATAAGCGTATCCAATTTGACGTCTTCACGGAGATTCATTTTATGAAGCAGGTGGACAAAATCCTCTGTGCAAACATTACCGCCGGCAATTTTTGTAAAGGGGCATCCGCCTAATCCTGCGATAGATGATTCATAATTTTGAACGCCCATGTTCATTGCAGCGTAACAGTTTGCGAGTCCCATACCATACGTGTTATGAAAATGGCATGCCGCTTCAACGGAGGCATCAAGTTTAAAAATCTTTTCGAATAATTTCTCCACATCCGCAGGAGTGCCGTGTCCGGCAGTATCTGCCAGACTAATATGTTTCAATCCCGCGTCAAGATATTTTTGGACAATGCCGAGGACACGTTCCTGAGGGACTATCCCTTCGTAGCCACATCCAAATGCTGATTGCACCGATACCTGAACTTTCTTGCCGGCAGAGAGAGCGTTTTTTGCCATCGCAATGATGCGATCCGTTGCTTCCGCGATGTTCATCCCCGTGTTTTTCTTGCTATGCGTTTCACTGGCGCTTACTCCCATGCAAAACATATCCACGCCGCATTTATACCCTCGCTCCAAACCTTTTTCGTTGAGGACGAGTCCAGAGAAAATTACCTTCCTATTCTTATGCCGGTTTTGCGTCAGTTCTGTAAATAAGCGATCTGTATCCGCCATCTGCGGAACTTTATCGGGATGCACGAACGAACCCACCTGAATGATATCAACTCCCGATTCGACAAGCTGATCGATCCATCGTAATTTTTGGTCGAGAGGGACTACCTGTTTCTCCATTTGGAGACCATCGCGCAATCCCACTTCGTGAATGATTATTTTTTGCATAAGAAAATTTATAATTTAGCCGCTATCGCATTTGCCATTTCGAGCGTTTTATTCGATCCGCCCATATCATAGGTGCGCACTTTTCCTTCTTTGATGACTTCGGCGACGGCATTTTCCAGCCGGACAGCCATTTCTTTTTCGTTGAGCCAATCGAGCATCATTTTTGCGGCAAGGATGGTTGCAATCGGGTTTACCTTGTACTGCCCGGCATATTTTGGCGCGGAACCGTGCGTTGGTTCAAAGACCGCTAATTTTGTTCCGATATTTCCGGAGCATCCGAATCCCAACCCGCCAACCATCTGGGCGCAGAGATCGGAGATGATATCTCCATAGAGATTTGGCGCAACTAACACATCGTAATTAAATGGATTCTTCAACAGCCACATTGTCATCGCGTCGATGTTCGCTTCATCGAGCTGAATCTCCGGGTATTCTTTGGCAATCGTTTTGCCGGCTTCAAGGAATAATCCGTCGGTGGCGCGGACTACGTTCGCTTTGTGAACGATGGTCACTTTCTTCCGTTTATTATTCCGGGCAAATTCAAATGCTGCGCGGATAATCCGTTCCGAACTCTTTTTCGTGTTGATCTTGCACGATATTGCATACTGATCCGGCGCGAGATTATTGAACGGCTGGAATTGTTTCGAGAGAGTGTTCAACGTGTCTGCAAGTTCTCGCGGTACCGGTGAAAATTCCACTCCCGAATAAAGATCTTCGGTATTCTCCCGATATACGACGAGATCGATTCCTTCTTTAAAGTTCAGAGGATTGGACGGATACGCTTTGATGGGTCTCAAACAAATATATAAATCGAAAAGCTGTCTCATCCGCACGATGGGTGATCTATAGTTCAGGTTTTTCCCTTGCAGCGCCGGAACGAGCTCGGTCTGCGCGACTTTCGCCGGCTTTGATGTGATAGCTCCAAACATCGCCGCGTCCACTTTGTTCAACAGGTCAATGGTGCGCTGAGGAAAAGGATCGCCCTCTTTGCACCAAAATTCCCAACCGATATCGCCGTGGATATACTCGGCGTTAAAGTTTAATTTCTGTAAAACAATTTTTGCGGCTTCGAGCACTTCTATCCCTATGCCGTCGCCCGGCAGCCACGCGATTTTATATTTCGCCATTATAATATTCTCCTCTGTCTCAGCGTATTGTGTGGTTGTATCCCAACTGAATGAATTAAGTTCTTACAGCGTAAACTGTACTAATCTGCTATGGAATCTGTTAGCTCACGGATTTCCTGAATTTCTATCAAGAGATTTTGCAGCGACCTGACCTGATTGCGGTGTTCATCGCAAAGTTTATTGAAAACCATCCAGGCGTCCGGACCCACATTCTTCAGCGCATCCGAATAATATCCCATCAATGTCGATTCCCGCTTGATCGCGTCGTTGATTACTTCATCAATTGACATCGCGCATAGTGATTTTGTTGTTTTCATAACTATCCCTATTTAAAAGATGTTGATACGAAGTGAATATTCACTATGAAAATTTTATACCTTGCGGTCGATTATCTTGTTGCTGTTTAATGAATTATGGTATTTTAAGGCGTTAAATACCACCAACATGGAGTTCAACCTCTGTGCCAGAATATTTAATAGATGAAATGATTTTTAAGGTTGAGTTTAACTCTCGTTTTAGAGAATTTTAATAATTCTGGTTATTCCAATACACTTAAATCCTGCAAGATTATCAGATTTGAGGAATCGTTGTTTCGAAGTTGAAAAAGAAGGGGATAAGGGTGGGTCATCCCGAACTTGTTTCGGGATCTAAAAAGTTGCGCAAAGAGGGGGTGAGTGCCAAAAAGAAAGAGTTTGTCATCCTGAACTTGTTTCAGGATCCAAAATCTGTCAAAAACAGATGCTGAACCAAGTTCAGCATGATCCAGCTGAGAGACTGTACTTCGCTTTTAACATATAGCATTATTAACCTCTCCCAAGCTTGTCCTGAGCTATCCCCGGATGTCATGGACCAATCCATGACATCATTAACAAAATGTCGCGGTCATGGTATGGGAGTCTGTCCGAGAACTCGTAGTAGCGGGTCACCAGACCCGCGTGAATGCCCAATCGGATTCAAAATAGCCGCCGATCCGGTGATCGGCTACTACAAAACATGGTTCTCGGACAGACTCATGGACCATGACCGCCGAGCAACACTCACCGAGGGTGTCTATAGAAAAGAATAGCAAGTACATAAAAATCCCTTTCACAAATCGGGGTCTGATACTGCTCATTTGGTCGAACTTCCCTCTACGGTCGTAGATGTATCTGAGTTTACGGATAATAGATATTGTTTTCTTCACT
>JBIOHP010000012.1:0-96886 GCA_044449065.1 Bacteroidota bacterium | reverse complement strand
CGATCAGGAGAATGTAACCGGGGGCTTCGGGATGAAGCTGAACATGGTGGGAGTGGACGGATCGCTGGATTACGGATATAATAATTTTAAATATTTACCGGGTACGCATTCTTTTACCCTGCAATTCCAATTTTAGATCGTATTCGGGAATGACTCTACATCATCAATGGATAAAGAAAATAAAATATTTACCCTTTTTTATAAGATGGATCGCCCTCAATGACGGTAAAGAAAAAAAAGTTTGATCTGAAAAATAAATTTGTGTATTCAGTAACAATTATAATACTAGGTCTATAAGAAAGACGAACGATATGAAGAAACATGTTTTATCAAATATTATTTTACTATTATTCGCAGGATTAATAGTTCTTAGTTCAACGAACACTCTTCTCGCTGTAGATAAGAACTTTAATTTTTCGAGGGCTGGCGCAAATGGTCTTGAAAAAGTCTCGGTCACATGGGTCAAACAATATTTACAGGGCTATAACTTTAGGATCTGGATCGCAAATGATCTCGTTATGGGGAAAAGCGCATTCGATGGCGCTGTTCCACCCCCTATTTGTGGTTCGGTGGGTATAGGATGCGAATATCCCATTGGCTCTTGTATCGAGCATATGTTTGGGGCGGGTCCCTGGATCGGCGGGTTGATCAACGGTAAGCGGTATGTTACCGAAGCGTACAACGGAGACGCCGGAGATTCTGAAACCATTCCGGAACAGGAAGACTCGTTAAGGAATATTTTTTGGATTTCATCGGTCAGCGACACGGGATATGACATGAACAGGCCCGGATATTATAAAAGAGCGATGAATCGAAAGGGCTTTGATGACGATGGCGATGGAAAGATCGATGAAGACGAGCTTGATGGATATGATAATGACCATGATTGGGTCCGTGCGACCGACGATATTGGCGCGGACGGCATCCCGGATAGTCTGGAAGTTGGTTGCAACGGCGGTTATGATCCAATCCGCAATCCCGATCCCGCCTATGACAATTATGAGCCAGGAAAATATGATTCATGCCATCCAAATCCCAACGGTTCTTTTCCCAAAAAGAATCTCAAGGATAAATACACGGAAAAAAACGGAGTCCCGGATCACGGCGAGCCCCATGTAGATGAAGATTATGCCTCCATTAGCGATAACGACGTTTATGTAACTTCGACAGATACATTCAGAAATCCTGTCATTACACGCCACCATAAAATGGGAATAAAAATATTCCAAAAATCTTATGCCTGGCAGGAGAAATTTGCAGAAGCAATTCTCCCGATGCAGTATTCTTTTATCAATGTTGGTAAAAATATCATCACTGATGTGTATGTAGCTTTTTTCAATGATGTAGATCTGGGACCGGTCAGTAACCCTAACTACTATCAGAATAATTACTCAGCATATTTTCCCGACATACGGACCGGTTACGTTCAAGATCCTATAGACCGCGGTTCGACTCCGGTAGGGCTGACTGTGCTGGCGGCGCCGCGTAGTCTTGATTCCCTGAAATATATTTGGCAATGGTTTGATTTCACCACAAGACCCAGTCCCGGCACGGATGATTCAACTTTGTACAGTTGGATGTCCGGCGAGAAAGGGCTGATTTACCCAAATCAACCTCCAACTAATCCATCAGATACAAGGTTCTTTTTCTCCTTTGGGCCATTTGCTACCATGAATCCGGGAGATACCTTGAGGATTTCTGTAGCGCTTGTATCCGGTAACTGTGTCGATCAATGTCAGGGTAGTTTACGCGATAATGCGCTGAATGCGATCAAACTTTACAATCGGGGATATTATCTATCGGTCGAACCGCCATCGCCCCGCTTAAAAGTAACTCAGGGATTTAAGAGAGTCACGCTTGATTGGGGAACCCATCTTGGCGGACCCAACCCCCAGGTTGTTTGGGATGATTCAAACAAATTAGCTGAAAAAGATCCCCGGCGGCACAGCAATCCGCCTCCGGGGCATCACAGCGGGGGCAGGATATTTGAAGGATACCGGTTATACCGGAGCGAAGATCCGTCCGGCACGCCGAGCAGTTTCACCATGCTTCGTCAGTTTGACACAAAGGGAGATACATTCGGTTATAGTATTGGATTAGATTCGATATTTGTCGATTCAAATCTTGTTCGCGGCAAAACCTACTGGTATTCTGTAACATCATTCGGGATACCTGATGTGTCGTATCTTCAAATTCCTGATTCCACAAAACCCCACGGCGTCGATACATTAATTTTGTCGAGCGACAATATCGAATCGAGCGTTCTTCAAAACAGAACGGAGGTGACCCTGGCATTTTCGCCCTCCGATAAATTAGGAGAGGTGATGGTGGTGCCCAATCCCTACCGCGTCGACCGCGACTACACATTCGAAAACGGCGGATGGGAGGGAAGATCGGCTCAATGGTCGGAGAATAGCCGATTGATAAAATTTATCCATCTTCCTAAAGATTGCACGATACGGATATTCACGTTAGCGGGAGATATGGTAACAACGTTAAACAACTTCGGATCGATGACGCCAGGAGAGTTATCCTGGAATTTGGTAAGCGAGAGCAACCGCGCGCTTGCAAGCGGCGTGTACGTGTTCACGGTGGAATCAAGCGCCGGACGTCAAATTGGAAAATTCGTATTGATTCGTTGATAGCACATAAACAGATGGAAGCGAGCGAAGAGCAATGAAGAAAGATTGTTACAATGGAATGCCCAGGGCATTGGCGTTGGTGATAACGTCGTTATTCCTGTTATGGAGTACGGGAAGGAGCGGAAATCGATCCGGTACGGTATCGGGGGAATTTTTGAAGCTTCCGCTGGACGCCCGCGCAGTTGGCATGGGCGGGGCAGAAGTAGCGGTGGCAGAAGGAGTATCCTCGATTGGTTTTAACCCTGCGGGGATGATGTCGGTAGCCAATTATGGATTTTCAGCAAGTTACACGGCGTGGTTTGCCAATATTCAATATTCGTATTTTGGGTTGGTAAAGAATATGGGAGGATTGGGGAGTATCGGGGTAAGCGCGATCATGTTAAGCACGGACGACATGCCGGTAACAACCCCTGCCTATCCGGAAGGGGATGGGGAATATTTCCGGGCAAGCGATTATGCGTTCAGCGTTGCCTATGCCCGTCAGGTGACGGAACAGTTCATGGTAGGCGTGAACGGGAAGATCATTCAATCGTATTTGTATAATACGGAGATAGGGAATGCGACGTTTGCGTTTGATATCGGGACATTATACGATATACCGATCTTACGGAGCCGTATAGGAGTATCGTTGACGAACATCGGACGGGATTTGCAATATATCAACGAGCCGTATTCATTGCCGACTGCGCTTCGTTTTGGCGTGCTGGTAGACATGATGAAGGGTGAGAACAACAGTTTGGTATCGACGCTTCAGATCACGCGGTTGAATGACGCCGACGAGCAGTATAATGTAGGGATGGAGTATGTATTTAACGAGATATTTTCGCTGCGGGGGGGATACAAATTTGCGTACGATCAGGAGAATGTAACCGGGGGCTTCGGGATGAAGCTGAACATGGTGGGAGTGGACGGATCGCTGGATTACGGATATAATAATTTTAAATATTTACCGGGTACGCATTCTTTTACCCTGCAATTCCAATTTTAATTGCTTTTGACGTCGTCAATATTACTGACATCTAATTTTCGGAGAACATTGAGAATGAAACAAGTTTTATACTCTTCATTATACATCATATTTATATTAACCATCGCCGGATGCGATTTAATTACCAATAACCAAAATGGTCCGGCTCCTATTCCGCCGGGAAAAGACCTTATCATTACGGAAGTATTTGCTATCTCTCCGGATCGATACTATTCTTATTCATGGATAAATCTCTATAATCCCACCTCAAGACCGATTAAATGGGTAGATGTTTCCCGGCCCACCACATTTATGGTAATTGGAGATAGCGGAGCCATTCTCAAAACTCCCCTGGATGGATCTCAATGGAATGATTATTCCTACGGAACCGCTAACTTAAAAAGCGTGGGATTTATTTTTCCGGATACCGGACTCGCGGTTGGATCAAATGGGACAATGCTTCAAACTGTTGACACAGGAAAAACCTGGGCTCAACTTCCGATTATTTTCGACGATCCAACATCGCCTCCTTTGACTGCCAATCTTAACGGGTTGGAATATCCCAGCGTATTTATTATTAATGGACAACGGCAAGCGTGGGCTGTTGGTGATTCCGGGATAATTATCCATTCGGTTAATAGAGGAGCCACCTGGGAATATCAAACATCGAACACAAGACAAAGAATTAATACCATATTCGATCGATCAAATGCAAATATATTATATGCAGGAGCTGATTCAAGCGTGTTCCTTTCTACAACATCTGGCGGAATTAGATGGTCTGCCCTTGGAATACCTGGATTAAAATTCAATATCTATGGAATCGGCGTCCTGAGGTTACCCGGGGGGGGCGATACTGTGTGGGTGGTGGGTGAACGAGGTTTCATTTTCCGGTCGATTGCCGATCCAAGCACGTCTGGTCCATCGTTCATAAAAGAAAACTCAGGAGTTACTACTACTCTTCGTGGCGTTCATTTTGCCCCGAACACGGAGGCAGGTACTTCAACCGATTTAAGTGGAAGCGGCAACGGCTGGGCGGTGGGTGATGGTGGAGTTATTTTGCATACTTCCAATTATGGGAATTCCTGGGTGAAGCAATATTCAGGGGTGAATGTAACGTTGAACAGCGTTCACTTCGCGGATTCTCTTTACGGCTGGGTTTCCGGAGACGCTGGAACTATCCTTTCTACAACGGACGGCGGAAATACGTGGATTAATAAGCAAAGCGCGACGCATACATCCCGCAATCTCTATGGTATGTACTTCTATCCGCGTCAGCGGACGTTTAAAAATTATTATGCCCTTATCATGAAAGCAAAGAGGAAATTTTTCTATCAAGATCAATTGGGTAACGTCAATTCAAACTTTTTCCCCAGTCCGTTTCAACCTGCCGGTCGCTTGTCATATTTATATAACACAAAGTCATTTTCAAATCCGGATACCGGTACGGTTCTTTATGCCCCATATAATTTAGAGCTGCCGAAGGATTTGCGCAGCGAAGTCCTTAATCCGGGTGATTTTGCCGTGATAAATAGCGATAGCGGGGCATTCATTGATCACACGAAATTAGGACCCGGAAACGGTCAGGTAAAATTTGCGTGGCAGTTGCAATCGATGAATTTTCATAATTACTTTGCGGATCAATTTCCCGGACTGGTACCTCCGTACAAAGATGTTCGTTGGAGTCTGTTATCTTCAGGGAGAATTGTATTGGCGAAGTTTCATGATGAAATTGTCGATACTACTGTCAATGGTACTGCGCTTACGTACACTAAAAGCTCCAAATATGATGTGTTAGATGATGTTCGGTATGGAAATTATACTCCAACAACTGTTGATAATTTGAGTCTTTATTGGTTAAATCAAAGTCCATTTGCCAATTTAGCAGATCTCCGTCCTTATTATGATTCTCTTCCAATGTTTACTAATAATATCTCTGCCCCGGGTATACCGGAATGGTCAGCCCTTTCACGATACCAGGATGATGTAGGATATTGGAATGTGGATCCTTCACAAACGCCATATCAAATGAATTCTGCCTATTCATTTTATATTACACCCGATCCTATTCCGAGATGGATAAGCCAGTTACGCCGCGGTCATTAAGCCAAAATTTAATAACACGAAAAAGCCGTCTTCTACTCCAGGACGGCTTTTTTGTTATGTAATCTTATCGAAAGAGGAACAATGGTTCTTAATTGTTACGTTTGAAAACGTATTCATTAGAGAAACATCGCAAAATTAATAAATTGCATTAAGCGTGTTTTTTTTGTAAATTTTATACGTATATGTCGGAAAACCCGCGTCGTGAGGGTTTTTAAGGGGATTCAATGTTAAAAATACTTTACCTGACTTTATACAAGTCAATTTGCGCCCGTAGCTCAGCTGGATAGAGCGATTGCCTCCGGAGCAATAGGTCAGGCGTTCGAATCGCCTCGGGCGTACAAATTATTTAATCATTAATCGGAATCAGGAGAATATGCTAAAACCTCAACGAAAATTTACGAAGAAAGAAATTCAACAGGATGACGTTATCGCAACATTTAATAAAGTGAGATCATTCTATGACGTCAATAAAAAGTATGTCAGTTATGGTCTTACAGCGTTGGTGATTATCATCGTTGCAAGCTATGTATATATCCGCAACAGGAATGCGAACAATGATAAAGCGGCAACCGAATTGGGTAAAGTTTTCAGCATATATGATGCGGGTTCAAGCGACCCGAAACAGTATAAACTCGCGATTGATGGACAACCGGGAAGAGGCATTATGGGATTAAAAACCATCGTCGATAATTACGGTGGGACCGAAGCAGGCGAGTTAGCTCGATTTTATCTGGCTGATGCATACTACAATACCGGATTGATCGATGAGGCGTTACGCCAGTTTGATAATTTTAGTGGAGGCGAAAAACTCCTTAAAGCATCAGCCGTTGCAGGTATTGCGGCTTGCAATGAATCAAAAGGAAATTATTCCGATGCCGGATCCTACTTTGAAAAAGCCGCGGGTATGATTGCCGATAATCCGTCAGCGGCGGATTATTATTCTTCAGCAACCCGTTGTTACGCCAAAGCCGGTGAGAAAGAAAAAGCCCTGAATGCGTATCAACGGCTTAAACAGGAATTTCCGGCTTCTCAAAATGCGCATGAAGCAGAACGATACATCTCCGCCTTTTCCGCCTAAAAAAATATAAATCAAAATTATTAACCCATTCTTTCTTCGAAGGATGGGTTTTTCATTTTCAAATTATACGCCCATATTATGAACATTCCCATTGATTTTACGTAAACATAGTACTCCATGAGTTTATTGCCGAAAAAAAAATATTCAAAAGATATTCTCTATATGGCGACTCCTGCCATTGCCGGGCTTTCGTCTCAAATGGTCGTTTCGATCATCAATACGGCAATGGTGGGTCGGTTAGATAATACTCCTGTTATGTTAGCTGCAATGAGTCTTGGGTTTCTGGCGTCGTGGGCTGTTACGAGCATGTTTTCGAGTTTGAGCACGGGTACTCATGTATTGGCAGCTCGCCGGCACGGGGAAGGCAATCAGGTTGGTGTGGGCGAGATATTGAATAATTCGTTATTAATTTGTTTGGTACTCGGTTTATTTATCGGCTTCATCGGTTATTTCTTTTCATATCAGATAATTGATTTGTTTTCAAAAAATAGCGCCGTGTCTGCAGCAGGAGCGTCATATTTAAAATATCAATTCCTCGGGTTGCCCTTTTTTCTTCTCATCGTATCCTATCGCGGTTTTTTTTTAGGGATCGGTCATACTAAAATCTTCATGTTCTCAGCTATCATTATAAATGTTTTCAACATCGTGTTTAACTACTTCTTTATATTTGGCGCGCTTGGTTTTCCCAAGATGGAGTTAGCCGGCGCCGGTGTCGGATATGCTATCAGTCTGGTGCTGGGTTGGCTCTTTTTTGTCGCTGTAACATTTGTTGGTGATTATCGAAAACAATATAAATATTATTCCCATTTTCGGATTTCATGGGATGTTATCGTTCAAATTGTAAAGATTTCCATCCCGGTATCCCTTCAAAATATTCTGATCCTCCTTGGATTTTTATGTTTTGTCGCGATAACAGGCATTATTGGAATAATTCAACAAGCCGCCAGTCAGGTGGTAATAACTGCATTATTTATCTCGATCATGCCCTGCTTTGGATTTGGAATAGCTGCACAAACCCTTGTGGGACAATCACTTGGGAGGGGCAATACGCGGGACGCGTTGTTGTACGGATATGAAACCGCAAAATTAGGGACTATTTTTACTATATTAATTGGAGCATTGTTTGTATTTTTACCTGAAGCAGTGATTATGATAATCACAAATAATACTGAAGTTACGATGGTTGCTAAACCAGTCCTTCAAATTGCCGGAATTGCTCAAATATTTTATGGCGGCGGCATTATTTTGGCAAATGCATTACAAGCGGGTGGAGCAACCGTCTATGTTATGTTGGTTGAGGTTCTCACCCATTGGGTCATCTTTTTACCGCTCACGTATCTGTTTGGAATAACTTTTCACTGGGGCCTCGTGGGTTCATGGATGGCGCTGCCAATCTATATCGTAGCATATACAACTATGAATCATCTGAAATTCCGATCATTAACATGGGCGCACATTAAAGTGTAATCAATGACTATCACTTGACCACTTTCAAAGTTAAAATAAAGAAGACATTCTATCTTCTCACCATTAGTATCTTTCTACTGGTCATCTTCGTGATAGACGTGATACGGGGCCACGGATCTATTGATCTGGAGGGTGGTGTAATCAGTCTCATAAGAGATATTCTGGTCCTTGCCGCCTTTGGGTGTTTTTATCTCCTGTTGGAAAATATGTGGCGGCGTGATCAGGGTCCTGCCAAAAAATTAGGTTTTATTCTTGTCTTGATGTTGGTGGTAGTTACGGCATCGGGCTTATTATCTCTATCCCCCTCCAGCGGGTTCGATATAAAAAACGATATTTTTATTCCTAATGCATTTGATTCAATTGTTTTCGCAGATATTTATGGCGTTGTTTTTGGGACTACCTTGCTTATTGTTCTCTTGACTCTCCGGGATATCACATTCTGGAAACGACGAAAATCGACGAGAAGGAATTTCTTGATCTTAGTCGGGTGCATCATCGCCACGGCATTATCTACCATGGCAGGTAAACCCGCAAATCCACCTTTAATCACCATGATCATGCTGGGTATCACCATCCTTGTTATTGTGTTGAATTCGTTCCGGCTATCGTGGATTGTTTATCTTTCAAAGCGGGAAAAATTGTTCAGCATGGTGTATGGTTTCATACTCTTTTGTATTTTTATCGGTTTCGACATACTTACAACCAGCGGTACCGTTATTGGTAAATCGCTGCTGTTTTATTCGCCGCCGTTAAAATCCTTCATCATGAGCACAAGCATGTTCGGCACCATTTATTTCGGGATGACATTTCTGAGCACAATGTTTCATCTGCCAACAGCGGAAGCATATGATCGCAAAATCTCGGAGGTTGCATCGCTCCATAACTTAAGCCGTTTAATTACGCAGGTTTTCGATTTCAATGAACTCGTTGAATCCGTTACCCGGATGACCCTGGACGTTTGTCAGGCGCAAAGCGCATGGCTCGAAATTATAAAAGAAGATGTAAAAACGAGTCCGTTAAACCGAGGCGTGATTGCTTTGACAAACCATACAATTGAAACTGTCGCACTAAACAATATCTCACGGGAAGAAATTAACGCAATCGTTTCCTCGGACGATAATTCACTTCGAACCATTGTTTTTGCAGAACGCAAAGCGGTTGTGATTGACGACGTTCTTCATGATAAACGCACAAAACATGTGAAAGAATTGGAGAGAAAGTTCGGTTCTATCGTCATTGTCCCATTAGTATCTCATGAAACCATCATTGGAGTTTTATACGCCACAAAATCGATTACCATGGGGTTTGATAAAGAAGATGTGGATCTGATATCTGCCTTCGCCGATCAGGCGACTATAGCCATCGAGAATTCTCGTTTGATTGAAAAATCGTTAGAACGGGAACGATTGATGCGGGAGATCATGGTAGCTCAGGAGATGCAAAAAAAATTGTTGCCTCAACGCGTTCCGATTTTGGAGGAGTTGGAATTAGAAGCGCTTTCCAGTCCTGCTTTTGAAGTCGGCGGCGATTATTATGATTTTACGATGCTCGATGAGCATCATCTGGGGATTATTGTGGGCGATGTTTCCGGAAAGGGAGTCTCTGCGGCATTTTACATGGCTGAAATGAAAGGTATTTTCCAGTCGTTGAGCAAAATATATCCCACCCCGACAGAATTTTTAACACATGCTCACAAAGCGTTGGCTGATACGATCGACCGGCGATCATTCATCAGCGTTATTTACGCTGTATTAGATTTGCGTAATGGCGTAATGAAAGTCGCAAGAGCCGGTCATTGCCCAATGCTGTACCTTACAAACGGTACTGCGCGATATGTTAAACCGGTGGGTATGGGTTTGGGTATGGGAAGTTCGGAAATATTTCAACGAACCATCGTCCAGGAAATTATCAGGTTACAAAATGGAGATGGCGTTATTTTCTTCACTGACGGAATCACCGAAGCGCGCCCCGAAGGAGGCGAGGAGTTCGGTTATGATCGGCTGCTGGATGTTTGCCTGAGCGCCGGAAAGAGATCGGCAATCGATATCCGGGATACGTTAATTTCAACTATTGATAAGCATATGAACCATCAACCGCCGGAAGATGATCTGACCCTTATTGTCATCAAATGGCGTAAATCACCAAATAACAAAATTAATACCAATGGAGAAACGCAATGAGCGATTTTAAAATCAACATCCGGGAATCGAGCTCGATTCAAGTGCTCGATTTGAAAGGATATCTCGATGCGCACACCGCCGCTGACCTGGAGGGTGCGTTCCAAAAACTCATCGATGATAAAAAATTCAATATCGTCGTTAACTGCAGAGATTTGACGTATATCAGCAGCGCCGGATTAGGCGTATTTATGGCGTTCATCGAGGATGTTCGGAAAAACCAGGGCGACATTAAACTTTCCAACATGTCGCCAAAAGTATATAATGTCTTCGATCTTCTCGGATTTCCCCTCTTGTACGATATAGCCAAAGACGAGCAAGAGGCAATTCAAAAATTTACCCTTAAAAAATAGGATAACAGACAAGGTATGGCACGACAAAATGTAAATCCTTCTCCTCCGCAGAAGCCCGATGAGCTGAGGATTCTAAGCAGAACGGAGAAGTTATCGCTCGTCCGCGATTTTGTCTCTGAGGCTGCCCGGAGAGTCGGATTCGATGAAGAATCCATTAATAAAATCGCCCTTGCTGTCGACGAAGCTTGTACAAACATCATCAAGCACTCGTATAAGTTTGCCACAGATAAGGAAATTACCATTCGTTTATTGACCAATGGAAAGAATTTTGAAGTCCTCATAGAGGATCACGGTATTTCTTTCGATCCGGAAAAAGTGCAGCCCCCGAATATGAAAGAATATCTCTCTCAATATCGCCGCGGAGGATTGGGGATGTTCCTGATGCGATCGCTCATGGATAAAGTTGAATATAAAGCATATCCCGGATTGCGCAACGAAGTCCATTTAATAAAATATTTACCCTCTAAATAATATCATCATGGGTGATAACGCATGAGTGAAGCCGCTGATGTAAAATCAGAGAGAAAAAGAAAAACCTCCGAGGATCGGTTTGATCTGGCGGCGCTGTTTGAATTCAGCGGTAATATCAATACCACCCTTGAATTAAAATTTATTCTGAACCATTTTCTTCTAACCGTGATGGGGAAGATCATTTCTCCCCGCGGGATTATCCTGATTGAAAAAACTCCCAATGTATTTTGCGTCTCCACGACCAAAGGGTTGCCTGCTTCCCTCGCGGGAAATGAGATTAAAATTATTAACCATCCAAACCGTATTATATCTCTTGACCATGAAGACGGCAGGAAATATCCCTGGATAAAATTCTTTAAATCACAGGGAATTCATTATCTCATCCCCCTCATTGTGCGCGAAAAAGCTCTCGGTTTTGCCGGGTTTAGCTCGGTGATTCCCGGAAAAGAACTTTCACAAAAAGAACAAACCTATGTAAAATCTCTTGCGAATATTACCGCGGCTGCAATCGAAAAGGGGTTGGTGGTAGAGGAAATCCGTCAGGTCAACCGACGGCTTGACCGAAAAGTACAGGAACTCAACACGCTATTTGACCTTAGTAAAGAATTTAACATAATTCTCGATTCCGACCGGTTGATGAAACTACTTACCTTCTCATTACTCGGTCAGGTCGGCACCAATAAATTTTTTATATCTCTAAAACATGATGGGAATATGCAGATAATGCAATCCCGGGTTGGAAATGATTTTAATCCAGACCTTCCAAAATATCTTGCTACCGTTAGATCTCCGGTTATCGTTCAAGCAATAAAATCCCCCAAGGTAAAACAAATTAAATCGCATCTGAACGATCTGGGTATCAGGGTGCTGATTCCACTCCAAATACATAATGAGACGATGGGAGTTATCGGCGTCGGAGATCGAATGAGGAAAGAACCATACTCCCAAACTGATATTGAATTCCTCTCATCTCTTGGAAATTTAGCCATTATTTCTATTGAAAATGCCCGCCTGTTTCGCGATGCGATAGAAAAGCAGAAGATGGAAGACGAGTTATTGATTGCACGGGAGATTCAGAAAGGGTTGCTCCCGGATAAATTGCCCTTTATACGCGGCTTCGAAATGGATGCGATTAACATCTCATCAAAACAAGTGGGCGGGGATTATTATGACATTATCCCTATTTCCCCGACGAAATATGTTATTGCAATCGGCGATGTATCCGGAAAGGGGACTCCGGCGTCGCTCCTCATGGCAAGTTTGCAGGCAACAATTCGCGCTCTCGTACCGCTTAACCTATCGCTTTCAGAACTTACGAAACAGGTTAATGATCTCATATGCCACAACACCGGTTCTGATAGGTTTATCACATTCTTCTGGGGTATCATCGATACGGAAAATCACACATTGAACTATGTAAATGCCGGGCACAATCCTCCTTATATCTTTCGTTCGAACGGCGCCATCCAACGGCTGGATAAAGGCGGCATCATTCTCGGGGTGATGAAAACTATGGTGCCATATCAGGAGGATCGCGTCGCGTTTTTCAAGAATGATGTACTGCTTCTGTTTACCGATGGAGTGAGCGAATCGATGGATAAAAATGGTCAGGAATACGGGGAAGATCGGCTTGAAGCGATCGCAAAGGAGAGTCTAACCTTGCCGCCGGACGCAATTCTTTCAAACATTATCGCTTCCGTCAAAGAACATAGTAAAGATACTCCGCAATCGGATGATATCACCATGATCGTAGTAAAGTCAGTTCTATAACGAACGCTATGGACGCATCCCCGGTAGGAATCGTCGTTGATCTATGAAGATTTTATAACTCTGCCATTTCATTACTATCCATAGAAGTGATTTTCGCCGCTGACATATCCGAACCAGTGAAAGAGATTCTCCGCCGTGCAATTGAAGTGTTGCAAAATCAGAAAATTGAGTCGCCATTCTTAGTGGCTGAATTGCTCATCTGTCATGTACTGCTATGTGTTCGAAACGATCTCCATCGAATTAAAGAGCGAAAGCTTAATGAGGAGGAAGTTGAACTTTTTAATTCGATGATTAACCGTGCAGCAAACCATGAACCTGTTCAATATATTATCGGAGAAACAGAGTTCATGGGTTTAACCTTTTACGTCGATAGGAGGGTTCTCATACCCCGACCGGAAACTGAAGTCCTTGTGGAAAAAGTGATTGAAGTATCGAAGTCTTTAACGGGTCCCATAAAAATACTTGATATCGGCACAGGATCAGGGAATATCGCTATCTCGATTGCAAAAATTCTCCCCCAGGCAACGGTTGACGCTATTGATCTATGTGAAGATCCCCTGACGGTTGCGAGAAAAAATATTGAAAGGAATCAAGTTCAATCTCAAGTAAAGGCGTTTATTCATGATATTAATAATGATCCAAATTTATTGTTTCCTCCATACGAAATTATTGTATCCAATCCACCGTACGTGTCCGTTAAAGAAGGGCGGGAACTTCCGCGGAATGTCATAGAATACGAACCCCATGCAGCGTTATTCGATTACGGAGACGGTTTAAGTTTCTACCGGAGAATTGCAGCCATCAGTCCGATGCTATTAAAAAAGGATGGTCTGGTTGCCCTTGAGATGTCCTACGATCAATCGGTGTCTATTCAGGAGATATTTAAAAATGCCGGTTTCGTTAATCTTACCATCACGAAAGATTATAGCGGGATTGAACGCGTACTAACAGGTCAGCTCGCATAATACCTATGCGGGCACTGATTCAGAGGGTGAAAGAAGCTACGGTTATCATCGACGGATCGCTCCACGATAGAATCGGGAAGGGAATATTAATATTTTTAGCTGTAACTCACACCGATGATGTCAACGCAAGCGCGTATCTTGCCCGCCGGTGTTCCGATCTTCGCATCTTCGAGGATAATGACGGCAAGATGAACCTATCGGTAAAAGATATTTCAGGAGAGATCCTCGTCATTTCTCAGTTCACATTATATGCAGATACTCATAAAGGCAATCGACCTAACTTTATGAACGCGGCACCACCTGACCTCGCAGAACGGCTTTATAATCGATTTATAGAGGATTTAAAGGGTTCTTCTCAGCCGGATGCGATCCATTCCGGTAAATTCCGAGCGATGATGGAGGTCGGCTTGATTAACGATGGTCCGGTTACCATCCAAATCGACAGCAAGGAAGCCATATGAAAATTATTCCCATCGGTTACAGATTATGTGAAAAGTCATTGCGAGCAGTTTCACCGCGTCGCAATCTCCTCATATAGATGTACCTTGCAAACCTTTGAATCTAACTTGAACCGCGAATTGGAGTTTTCACATAATCTGTCAACGGAAGAAATGGTAGGGTGATGGGTACACAAAAAAGCGTTATCTTCTTTTTCCTCGATGGGGTGGGAATAGGCAGGAAAGATTCATCAAGTAATCCGTTCTTCGCGGGTACCTATCCGACAATTCAGGAGATCTTTTGCGGATCCATTCCCTCCCTCGAAGATGATCATAGGACGTCTTATAAATATTCTACTGTTCCGCTGGATGCTACCCTTGGAGTCCCGGGATATCCACAAAGTGGTACCGGTCAAACGGCGCTCCTCACCGGAATAAATGCAGCGCAGCATATCGGAAAACATTTCGGGCCCCATCCATATTCTCTCCTCAGACCCATTATCAAGGAACATAATATTTTTGCAAAACTTCATTCTCTGGGAAGATCGGTTCTCTTCGCAAATGCGTATCCTCAAAAATATTTTGAGTATATTGCTCAGAAGCCGGGCATCGTCGGGGCAAATGCTTTAGCATGGCTGTTATCAAACTTTGATTTAAAAAACCATAATGATTTATTAACGGGGAATGCTCTTTCAGCCGATATTACCAATGAACGGTGGAAGAGAATGGGTTATCCGGAAATATCGGAGATTACTCCGTACGAAGCGGGGGAACGGCTCGCTGTTCTCTCACAAAAATATAATTTTGTGATGTTTGAGTATTATCAAACCGATAAAGCAGGGCATGCTCAATCCATGTACGATGCAATAAAGATTCTCACTATGCTGGATGATATGCTGAAAGGTATTCTTGATAATATTGATATGGAAAGAACACTTCTGCTTCTCACAAGCGATCATGGTAACATGGAAGATCTATCTACACGGACTCACACGCTAAATCCGGTGCCGCTTATTGCGGCAGGGAACGATCATGCAATAATTCATGGAAAAAATAGTATTATAGATGTTGCGCCTATAATTGTCGATTTTCTGAGTTAGCGAGATGGGTGATTCGGTGTTAAATAATCGCCCCGCTCTTAAATTTTGCATTCCGTTAGTATTGGGGATTTTGATCGGATGGGTGATTGAAATACCGATCTTCATCACCATTGGCTTGCTTACGCTTCTCCTGGTAATTCTTGTTCTGAAGCGCTTCCGAAGTTTTGTCGATAGTTATAAGCAATTTATCCTCCTCGCGGTTATCTTTTTGTTCGGTATCATTAAGATTACGTATGATTCAAAAATTGTGCCTACTGATAATGTTGGGTTTTATGCTTCTACGGTTGAAAAAAATGTCACTCTAAAAGCAGCCATCACCGATCTCCCTATAAAGAAAGGCAGACATTATTCATTTGTCGTTGATGCCGACTCCTTCTATTGTGGGTCATATAATGCCGGTGTGGAAGGGAGTGTACAGGTGAATCTATATCAGGATTCGCTCCCAATTTCCGTGCTCAATTCCCTAAGTTATGGGAAGCGAGTTTCCTTGAGCGGATCGATAATTCAGCTACCACCGCAGAGAAATCCCTACGAATTCGATTACCGCAAATATTTATTACTGAATGGAGTTTATGCTCGTTTAAACCTGCAAAATGATTCAGATATAGTGGTGGAGAACGGACAACAAAATGTTTTAATGGCAACATTTGTCTATCCTGTCCGGGCATGGATCAATAAAGTGCTGGAAAAACAATTTAAGGGCGAGGAAGAAAAATTAATGAAGGGGCTTGTATTGGGCGAACGGCAGGAGATGTCCCCGGATATTAAAACTGCTTTTATAAATTCCGGCTTAATGCACATTCTTGCCGTTTCCGGATTCAATGTCGGTTTAGTTGTTCTGATCCTCTACGCCGGATTGTCATTCTTTCGATTGCCGATGTTAGGGATGGTAATTATTGCTTCCCTTTGCTTGATTTATTTTGGGCTTTTAACGGGCGCGCAAGCATCTGTTATGCGGGCAGTTATTATGGCTATTATCTTTCTTTCTGCAAAATTGTTCCAGCGCAAAGCTGATTTGTTAAATATACTTGCAGTAGCGGCGATAGTATTATTGTTGATAGATTCAAGAGCGTTGTTCGATGTCGGGTTCCAATTATCGTTCATGGCGGTTGCAGGTCTCGCGTATTTCTACCCTAAAATAGATACGTTCATCAAACGCTTCCCATCATTCCTGACTTCAAATATTCTACTTCGATATTTATTGGTCTCAATTGCAGTATCGGTGGCGGCAACACTTGGCACTCTGCCGCTCAGCGCGTATTATTTTCAAAAAGTTTCTATCGCCGGACTCGGCATGAATGTTATCGCCGTGCCGCTTTCGGGAATAATTCTCGGTATGGGATTTGCCTCGGTGGCTGTTTCAACCGTATCGTTATGGTTGGGCTCAATATATGCTCTACCTGCCAATATCCTGAGCATATTTCTGCTGCGCATCACAACATGGAGCGGTTATTCAGCGTATGCATTCATTGAAACTCATATTACCATCTTCGACGTGTTCTTTTGGTATTTTCTTATTTTTCTTTTGTTTCAGATCAAGAAGGGAAAAGCTCTATCCGGAATAATCATTATTGCTTTGCTCTGGGGTAATTCGTATTTGTATGCGGATATCATTAAGAATGCGTCCCGACCGTTCCGTGTAACTTTTTTGGATGTAGGGCAAGGAGATTCAATATTTTTAGAATTCCCCGATGGTAAGAACGCCCTTATCGATACGGGTCCATATTCTCCCGGCAATGACGCCGGCGCGAGATTCATCGTGCCGTACCTCCAGCATCAAGGGATACATGAAATTGATAATCTCGTCGTGACCCACCCGCACAGCGATCATCTTGGCGGTGCGCCGTTTATTTTAAGAAATGTAAAAGTCGATCGTGTTATCGATGCCGGTGCTAGATCAAATTCGTATCTATGCCGTGATTTATACCACATCATCGATTCTCTCCATATCGATCATCGTATAATAACCGCAGGTTCAACTATTGAAATATCTCCGGAGTCGAGAATATATGTTCTCCATCCCTCCGGTATTTACACGCCATCGGATAGCATAAAAAATATTGGATTCAATAACCAATCGCTGGTGCTAAAGATAAGTTACGGCACTACATCCGTATTGCTGGGAGGAGACGCGCAGGGAGAAGCGGAACAGAGAATGGGAAATATCTATGGAGATTTTTTGAATGCCCAGATATTGAAAATCGGCCATCATGGCAGCAAAACAAGCTCTTCGCCGGATTATCTTGCGTCGGTGCATCCTCAATTTGCTGTTATGGAAATTGGTCATAACAATAAATTCGATTTTCCGCATCCTGTCACGATAGAAAAGTTAAGATTGCTTTCGTGCCAGTATTTTCGCACAGACGAAGACGGCGCGGTAATGATGGAATCCGATGGAGATAGCTGGCATGTTATCAATTGGCGGGATACCGGCGTCAAGTATTAATTCGGACTCTTGTATATCTGACATTGTTTAGTTATTTTTAAAGCTAACGTTCATTGTTGCAAATAATTTGATTTATAAATTCACCACCCCGGCGTTCGTCCCCCTTTCGGAGGGGGACGCGATGCGGTTTTTTGCATCGCAGGGGGTCTCACAATTAAAGACAGTCAAAAATCTGATGAGTATAAACGATAAAAAGAATTCCTGGCTAAAAGAACAGGTCGAACCCTCGCTAAAAAAATCCGGCGAACGTCGTGATAAATTTGAAACCGATTCCGGTTTACCCATAGAACGAATATATCTCCCCGAAGAGATCGACTATTTGAACTCACTGGGATTTCCCGGCGATTTTCCCTATACCCGAGGCGTCTATCCCACGATGTACCGAAGCAAATACTGGACAATGCGTCAATATGCCGGTTTCGCCAGCGCCGAAGAATCCAATAAGCGTTATCGGTATCTATTGGAACACGGCACTACCGGTTTATCGGTTGCGTTCGACTTGCCGACTCAAATGGGCTACGATTCCGACCATCCGATGGCTGATGGTGAGGTGGGGAAAGTGGGCGTCGCAATAGATTCCCTCGCCGATATGGAAACGCTTACCGATTCTATCAAGCTGGATACGATCACTACCTCGATGACGATCAATGCCACGGCTGCAATCCTCCTGTGTATGTATGTGGCAGTGGCGCGGAAGCAGGGAAGCGATTTACGAAAACTTTCGGGCACGATACAAAACGATATCCTGAAGGAATATATCGCGCGCGGAACCCACATTTATCCTCCCGGTCCATCAATGCGGTTGGTGACGAATATTTTTCAATGGTGCAAAGAAAATCTTCCCAAATGGAATACCATCTCCATCAGCGGGTACCATATCAGGGAAGCGGGATCGACTGCCGTGCAGGAGGTGGCGTTCACGCTCTCAAATGCCATCGCTTATGTTGAAGCGGCGATGAAGGTGGGATTGAATGTGGATGAATTCGCGTCGCAATTATCCTTTTTCTTCAACTCTCACAATAATTTCTTTGAGGAAGTTGCGAAATTCCGGGCAGCGCGGAGAATGTGGGCGAAAATTATGAAGGAACGTTTCAATGCGAAAAATCCCGAATCGATGAAGCTGCGTTTTCACGCCCAAACCGCCGGATCATCCTTAACCGCTCAGCAAATCGATAATAATGTAGTCAGGGTGACGATGCAGGCATTAGCGGCAGTATTGGGTGGGTGCCAATCGTTGCACACCAACAGCCGCGATGAAGCTCTGGCGCTTCCTACTGAAGACGCCGTGCGTCTCGCGCTCCGTACCCAACAGATTATCGCCAACGAATCCGGCGTCGCCGATAGTATCGATCCATTGGGGGGGGGCTATATGATCGAGAAATTAACCGACCAGATTGAGCTGAAAGCAGGAGAGTACATAAAAAAGATCGATGAGTTAGGCGGAGCAGTCAGCGCCATCCAGGCGCATTTTTACCAGAACGAAATTATGGAAAGCGCGTACAAATATCAGAAAGCGATTGAATCGAAAGAGAAAATTATTGTAGGCGTAAATCAATTCATCGAAAAGGAAGATCGTCAACCTAAGTTATTGCAAATTGATCCTTCTGTCCGCGATCAACAGATTGATAAATTAAAAGCGTTAAAGAAAAAGCGCGATACTAAGCAAGTTCAAACCTGCCTGCAAAATCTTAATTCTGCTGCAAAGGGTGATGATAATCTTATTCCATACATTTTACAAACTGTAGAGGTTTACGCAACCTTAGGAGAGATATCGGATACGTTGCGGGATGTTTGGGGAGAGTACGCGGGGTGAGAGCTGCACACACCCCGTCTCCCGACTGTTGTCGGGAGCCACCCCTCTCGAGATGGGATTTTCAACCGACAATCATTATATCTTAAGACAGTCATTTTGTATGGGTCGATATAAAAATAACATTCATATCGCCGAAGGCGAATCCCCTCTCGCAGAGGGGAATTAAAGGGGTGTGTCGTTATCGAGTTGATAGTGAAGAAAACGAGGACCAATCCCATAATACAAAAATAGTTCGACAAAATAATTTATTGATTTTCTATTAATCGAGGAATTATGATAAATGAATCTATACATATAATATTGCATCGGAATAAATATTTGAGGATAATAAAAATATTTCTCCCGATAATAATATTATTAACAAACCTTACTATATGCCGCTCACAAACTGATAAGGATCAGAAACGGTGGGAGCAAATAAAAGCAATGAGATGGGAAAAAGAGCATCGTTCTCCCGCGCAAAAGAAAATTAATCCAGTAATCATTACAATGGCCGATTCAATCACTCAATGCGTAAAACGAAATGGGGGGACATTTATAAGAACGACGCTCTTTGAAAAAAATCGTCGTGTCGATGACAAGGGCAGAATACTCCTCGAGGTCGATTTAATAAAAAATGCATCTCGCTCAGATACGCTTCCAATTATTCTGAAAATAAAAAGTATTGGTGGAAGTATTCATCATATTCCAGAAGCGATTATAGGGCATCCGACTATAATTGTATGTTGGTTACCATACAACCATTTAGAAGAGATTGCTCTTCTTCCTAATGTTCAGGCAGTAACATCACTACCGGATTACTCTCTGGAGTGAAGTACTGGCTCACATGGAGTTGCAAAGCCGGGGATATTACTCATGGTATTATTATTTTCAAATAAAAAATATTTTGGGGAGACGAGTTTATTCCATGCTAAATCCAATCTCCTCGCTTTCAGGTATTCCTCCTGAATTTATAGAACACTCACCTCACACACCCCGTCTCCCGACTGCGGTCGGGAGCCACCCCTCTGAAGAGGGGATTTTCAACCGACAATCATTAAATCTTAAGACAGACATTTTGTGTGGGTCGATATAAAAATAACAATCATATCGCCGAAGGCGAATCCCCTCCCGCAGAGGGGAATTAAAGGGGTGTGTTAAATGAAAATTTTACTTAAGCGGCGGCCTTCTGCTACCGCCAGTCAAGACCGGATTGAACGCAGGCGTGCTTCCCTGACGTCCCGGTATTGACGCAACCGGAGTTGTAGGCGCAGGCGGCGGAGTTGGATTTATTGGATAAGCCGGTTCCGGTGGATGGGATGGCGGTGGAGATGGAATAGCTATCCACATTGGAGGTAGCGTGTATCCACCCGTAGGTGTGTTATCTACATACGTCACCGCAGGTTTCTCACTCACAAATATCCTGCCGTCAAATACAATCTCATCCAAAGAACCATCGTCGTTCCAGCTTCTGATTTGAGTAGCGTACGTGGTCGTATCGTTGAGCGTCAGATAAATTGTGCTTCCTTCCACCCGGTAAATTCCTGCATCTTCACCGATCTCATCCGCAATGCTGAAGGTATGGTTGCCGTCGAAAGACAGATGCGCTTTCCGCATGGTCGAATCGATTGTGGCGTACACAATACCCTTCACCGTTGCTTCTGCGTCGCCATCGCCGGTTTTCTTGTAAGTGCGATCGGAGCCATCGGGCAAACGCAATGTGAGATTGCTGCCGGTCAATGTGTAAGGATATTCGGTAGATTCATTCCCCGTCGTTACGCGGATCGATCCGGGAAGCAGCGCGTAATTCGCGTCGTTGCGGTCGATGATGAGATTATGATCGGATTCAAAAACGAGCGTCCATTTGTCTTCAAATGTGTGAAATTCCCACGAACCCCGCAGCATCGATAACGTCCAATCGGAAGAATGCGCGGTCTGTGATACGGCTTTGCCCGTTGAACCAACTGCAAGTAGCGCTATGAAGAGGGCAATATTTAAGAAGTATCGTTTCATGGTTACTTTAGTTACATAAACCATGCCATTGGAAGATATCTCGCTTACCTTTTAAAATAGCTCATTTACCTATTTTTTGGGCATAATAAAGGTTTGTGGATGTAGGTTTAAAACGACAATATGTGGGGAAAAGAGTACGTAGCTACAGGTTGGAAAAAAGTCGGTCAAATTGCTTCCCTTTGTATATTTCGGTAATTTGTAATCTGTTAAAGCCGATTTTTAGTTCACCATAAAGATCATCCAACTTAAGGAATTCCACTATGAAACATTTCGCCATTTTACTAATTCTGTTCATCGTATCATTCGCTTGTATGAACGCCCAGAATTCCACCGCAATAACGCCGGCTCTTCTTGATGAGCTTGATCGTTCTTGTGTAATCGACGCCCAGCTTAAAACAGCTCAGCATGCTCTCGCGCAGGTTGACGGGAATAAGATTTCTCAAAATTGGGAAAAGATCATCGGGATCGATCCCTATTTTTCCAAACGGTTGAAGGATCAAAAAATTACCGATCAGAAATCGACCGGCAGGTGCTGGATGTTCTCCGGATTAAATATTATCAGGCCCGTGGTGTCCAGCAAATTGAACGGCGCCGATATCGAGTTATCGCAGAATTATCTTTATTTTTATGAGAAACTTGAGAAAGCAAATCTCTTTCTCGACGCGATCATAAAAACAAAGGAGAAACCATACACGGATCAAACCATTGAATATTTATTCAAACAGAATGCCCAGGATGGACAAAACTGGCTTGGATTTATTGCTCTGGTGAAAAAATACGGCGTCGTCCCGAAAGACGTAATGCCGGAAACGTACAGTTCTTCAAATTCGGGACATGTGAATTATATTCTGGCGCTGAAGCTTAAACAGGCGGGCGTGAAGATCAGGCATGAATCTTCTGCGGAGGCGATCGCCAATATCCGCACGCAGGCATTGAAGGACGTCTACAGGATACTTGTGATCAACTTCGGGCAGCCCCCGAAGAAATTTGATTGGCGGTACGAGGATAAGGATAAAAAAGTATCTCCCTTGAAAACGTACACTCCGAAGGAATTTTATCAGGAAATTGTTGGAGATGTGCTGGATGATTATTACGCCCTGTATTCCATCCCGACGCTCGCGTTCAATAAAAAATATGAAATCGATCTCGATAAGACCGTCAACGATCAGCCGAACATGACCTTTGTGAATTGCCCGTTGGATATGTTGAAAGACTTATCCAAAAAATCCCTGCTCGATAGCAATGCCGTATGGTTTGGCTGCGACGTAGGGCAGCAATCGAGTACCGAAAACGGACTCATGACCCCGCGGCTGTACGATTATCAATCCCTTTACGGCATGGATTTTACGCTCTCCCGCGAGGAATTATTCGAAACGTATTCAAGCATCCCGACTCACAATATGGTGTTCACCGGTATTGATATTGTTGACGGGAAAGTAAAGAAATGGCTCGTGGAGAATTCGTGGGGAGAGAACAAGGGAAAGAAGGGGTATCTTTACATGTTAGATGATTGGTTCGATAATTATGTGCAGGTAGTGGTGTTGAACAAGAAATATATCCCGAAAGACATTCTCGTAATATTTAAGACCGATGCGGAAATTTTGCCCCCATGGGATCCCATGATGAAAACGATAAATATGGAGTAAGGGTGTTTTGAGTAATTTTTTATTTGAGAGTAGATATTATCTCGGAACTAGACGCATAACGTTAACAAGGTTAAAGTGATTGAATGGATATCAAAAGTTAAAAATAATATCAAGAGCGAGACAATCAAATGGATTTTGTAAACGATCTTCGTAAGATTGCGGAAAATGAATTGGATTACTATGGCTTGACTCATTCTCCTATCGAGAATTTCATTACCGTTTTAAAAAGATGGATTAATTTGCGGTTAATGCTTATCAAACCTGTGCCTCGTAAAGTTTTCATCTCAAGGGAATTACAATCAAACACTTCACTCAGTACGCAAGAACAATTATATCTTGAAGCAGTTAATGATAAGTTTGTCCGTGGCATCGATATTAACCGACATCTCAGTACAAGAGTATTCCGGAAAGATTATCCAGATTATTTGTTTATTGATTGGGGAATTCATCATCTTCACCTCAATACTATCGCTGATTTGAAGGATCCCACTTTTATTAAACGTTCGGAAAAACTTCTGTTTGTGATGGTAAATGGAACAAAAGTCTTTTTTATTGACGTTAGGAGTCATACTGAGAGGTATGTTTTTGCTCAAAAGGCTCTTTTACAAATTATACACGTTAATTGGCCAGAGATCATTCGAAGGTATAGAATTAACGCCATATCAGTCGAAAAAGAGTTTAGTGCCAAAGAAACTCACGAAATGCGTAAGGCTGGTTGCATGATAACTCACAAGATGGGCGATGCCGTTTACATTTCTCCAGGAGGCGGAGTTACTTCAGCCGCTACTTCAGTAAGAGTCGTCGATCATTCAGATAGGTTGATATCTGTTGCCCGCGATACAGAGAAATGGGCCAATGACAGTCACCGAACAATTCTTGAGCAGGTCCAGAAGGTTGATCAAAATCAAACGAAAGTCGATCTACACTTAGATCTGAATGAGAAAGGGTTCTTTGTAGTAGATGTGATATCGAAAACGGGCTGGAATATTAAAACTCAACTATCATGTAATATTTGAAAAGAATATATAAATGAAAATCATTGTTTTGGTAAATATGAAAGACTGGGTTGATAAAACAGACAAAATCGAGATGCCGTGTCAAGGGAGATTTTTCAAACGATGCAGCTTTTCAAGAAAGATCAATCTTTATAATTTTCAATACTTTTGCTTATGAAATCCGAAAAGATAGAAAACCTGTTGACGAAAGCAAGCGAGAAATATGCCAAAAAAACTGGATTACGAATTGTGGTTGGTCTCATTCCACGTATAGGTGGCTCTCTTAATATACTGTTGACATCAAGAGCACAACGTTTAACACAAGAAAGGTTCGGATCCCTGCTCTTAAAACTTGCCAGCCAATTAGAAGCGATCGATGAGGATAAAATTTATAAGCAATTCCTTGACTCCGAAGAATGGTTTGACCTTATTTTTAGAGCTTTTGAGAAAGCTATTCGCACTCGATCAGCAGAAAAAATCCAATTATATTCAAAAATACTAATTGGGGCTCTCATTAATCCCGACAATCGTGAACATTCTGAGAGTTTCTTGGATGTGCTCGCCGAACTTTCCGAAATCGAAGTGAGATTTGCTCGCCTTGTTTACGAGTTTAAAGATGTGAACATTAAGAGTAAAGATGACCATGGTCAACCGAGACCGAACAAATTTCTGGAACAATGTACATTTATTGATCGTAATGACCTTCAGTTCTATATGAAACGTCTCGAAAGAGTTGGTTTGGTAAACGAACAGATCGGCATGATCTTGGGATATGATGGTGGATTGTACCATGTTACTCCCACTTTTGATAAACTTATGAAGGCGATTTCTTAGTGCATATTTTCCTTGCGAACGAATTGCAATTGCAGTAATAGAATCCGCTGATTGTACCCTCTTTTTTCTCCTGCGCACAGTTTGCTGATGGTGGGAACGATCAAGAGTGTGCCAGTTGATTTTCGGAAAGTCTCGTTAATGAGCCAACGATTTCTCAACCCCTGTTTAGTTCTTACGCCCGCTTTTTCTTCTGTCCTTTTTCAATCATTTTTATAAAATACCCTGCCGAGGGGCAGAGGCCGTTTACCATGCACTCGCCGCATTTGGGTTTTGCGGCGTTACAGATCATCTGACATGATATATCTGGATGTAGGGGCGTTCAATTGAACGCCCCTACGATTGTTGTTATCCACATTTTTTCTTTTTATCCTTTTCACTCATTTTAATAAAATACTCCGCCGAGGGGCATAAATCGTTCACCATGCACTCGCTGCATTTGGGTTTTGATGGATGAAAAAGTTTTATAAAGGTAGTTAGGAAACCAGTTATGTCCCGACCTCCCCTCCCTGCGGGTTTCCCCTCCTCGAGCAAGGAGGGGAGACGCGGAGCGAGGGGTGGTCAAATACGTTTAACCATTGTTTCAAAGGTCCAAGGCAATTGGCAAAAAAGTGCGTCAACCGATAGGGCAATTATTCTTCAACAGCTATTTTTTCTTTCTCTCATTTTTCTTTTCCCCCACCTTCATAAAATACCCCGCCGAGGGGCATAGATCCTTCACCATGCACTCGCCGCATTTGGGTTTTGCGGCATTGCAGATTTTTCTCCCATGCCAGATCAATGAATCTCCGATTGCTATCCATTCTTTTTTCGGAAACTTTTGCATCAAATCGAGTTCAATTTTATCCGCGGTTACCTGCTTGGTGAAACCTAGTCTCCCTGAAACCCGGCTGACATGGGTATCGACAATAATCCCCTCTACTTTTTGGTACGCAAAGCTGAGGATAACATTTGCGGTTTTCCTACCCACGCCCGGCAGCGTAATTAAATCTTCCATTGTATCGGGCACAATGCCGTTATATCGCTCTACCAGCCCTTTGCATGCCCCAACGATACTTCGCGCTTTTGCATGATAAAATCCCGTTGATCTGATTAATTCTTCAAGCTCGTCAATATTGGCATTGGCGTACTCTTTTGCGGTGTGGTATTTCTTGAAAAGGGCAGGGGTGACCTTATTTACCCGCTCATCCGTGCATTGGGCGGAAAGGATTGTCGAAACCATCAGCTCCAGAGGATTCTGGTAATCAAGCGCGACTGTATATTCCTTGTACTGCTTGTTTAATATTTTGAGGATTTTCAGCGCATCTTTTGCCGGGAGTTCCTTACGTTTCGGTTCAGGTTGTTTCATGATACATCATGAAATGATGAGATCACCAAAAACTTTGGAGATTGAAAGTTTGAGTTTATGTTCAGCGGTTTCGTACCCGGGCGTGCTGGAAAAAATATAACTCGAAAATCCGCCTTTGCGCTGGTCTTTCACTATCATATCCCCGAACGTGCTGTTCGCCGAGATTGAATAGGCAGTATCGGGGGGAAGGATCAATCTTGAATCGCCAAATACCGTATGGATGCGTAACGTATGTTCTCCGGCTCCCCATTTCGCTTTTGATAAATCGACATTGCAATTCCCGAACACAGTTGAAACCGATCCGCCCATAAAATTTTGAGATGTGACCGTAATATGCGTATCGCCAAACACTTCCGATTGATGAATTATATCCCCGTCGGTAACAAACGAGTAATCGGCAGGTGGTGGTGGAGGAGGGGGCGGCATTTGTCCCTCAGGTTGTGACTGGGGCTGTGGCGGTGGTTGTTGAGTTTGCATCGGGGGTTGTTGGTACGAATGGTTTTTTTTCCGCCGTAAAAGGATACTCACTCCCCATAGTATGATCAGCACGGGCCAGAATTGCCTCAACATTTCTCCGAAATCTGCGATTCCCAAATTATCTAACAGCAGCAGCACTCCGAATAATACGAGTATAAATCCCCAGAATAAATTTCTCATCTCTAATTCTCCGTTCTATGTTATATTCAAATATTGTTTGACCATTTTTTGATTCCCGCAATTGAGGATATCTTTTTTCTCCAGCCAACCCTTACGGGCTGTGTTAACTCCATACTGCACGTCCCGTAAACCATCCGTAGTATGCGCGTCGGGATTGATACTTACGAGAACCTTCTTCTCTTTTGCGAGTTTGCAATAGCGCCAATCGAGATCCAGCCGCATGGGATGGGCGTTTATTTCAATCATCTTTCCAAAGTCGGATGCGGCGTTAATTACATCCACCATATTAACGGGGTACCCTTCCCGTTCGAGGAGCAATCTGCCGGTCGGGTGCCCTAACATCGTTACATATTTATTTTTCAGCGCTTTGATGAGCCGTTTAGTGGCTTCCTGTTCGGTCATTTTAAATTTACTGTGAATGGAAGCAACAACATAGTCAAATCCGGAAAGCAGTTTATCACTCCAATCCAGGGAGCCATCGGGGAGGATGTCGACCTCTGTACCCTTAAATACATAAAAATTGGCATGGTTCTTATTTAGTGTATCGATTTCTTTCCATTGTTGTTTCACTTTTTCTTCCGATAAGCCGCTTGCGTAGACGGCTATCTTGCTGTGATCCGCGATGCCTAAATATTGCCACCCTAAATTCTTTGCCGCCTAAACCATCTCTACCAAAGAATTTTTCCCATCGCTGTATGTCGTATGGCAGTGAAATGTTCCTAATATGTCTTTTTCTTCAACGAGAATGGGGAGGTGTTTATTTGTCGTCAGGTCAAGCTCGCCTGTATTCTCCCGTAGTTCTGGATCGACATAATTCAGATCGAGCGATTTATAAATATCTTCTTCAGATTTGCATTTCACCGCCTGTTTCAATTTGCCGCGTTTCTCCGTAGCGCCTAATTCTGAAAAGCCATATTCGTTTAAACTCAATCCGTACTCCCGCGCGCGGGATCGCATCTCCACATTATGATCTTTATTTCCGGTGAAATAGGCGAGCGCAAACGGGTATTCCGATTCGGCAACAACTCTGAGATCGCAATTGATCCCCGATTTCAAAACGACGCTCGATTTTGTTTCTCCATGCCCCGAAACCGATTCAACATCGGGATGGGAGGTAAATATTTTCATAACATCGCTTGCGCCTCCGCTCTTCGTGCATACCACGATATCAATATCTCCGATGATCTCTTTTTTACGGCGCAGACTACCGGCAACTTCACACTTAATGACGCTTTTAATTTTTTTAATTGATTCAAGAATCCGGTCCGCGGCGAGTTTTGCATTGCTGTATAAATGTTTATCGGCATGCTTCTGAATATGTTCAAGTCCCTTGAGGATATTCTCTTCTGTTTTCGTGCCAAATCCATCTAACTTTTCCAGTTTGTGCGCTTCGGCGGCTTTTTTGAGTTCTTCAATCGTTTCAATTTTTAATTTCTTATGGAGGATTTGAATTTTCTTTGGACCCATCCCAGGTATTTTGAGAAGGTCATGAAGTCCCGCCGGCATTTTTTTCCTGAGGTCGTCATAGTACTTTAACTTGCCGGTCTTCATTAATTCGGTGATCTTTTCGGTCAGCGCCTCTCCGATGCCTTTGATATTCCCTAACTCCTCGGTTTCAATCAAGGTATTCAGATCTTGCGTGAGATCGCCGATGATTTTCGAGGCATTATGATAGGCGCGGGATTTAAACGGGTTTTCGCCCAGCACTTCTAACATTGTGCCGATTTCATCAAGTATGGTTGCCACTTCTTTTTGGTTCATAGAGAACAAAATTACATAAAGGAGAGGTAAGATTCAACCCTCACTATGATCGATTTCAGGCAACTGAAAGACTGTTTGTAAAGATGTCCTCAAGTGTACTTTGTACAACAATGCGCCAGCTTTGTTGAGCATCTCAGCAAAGCAGCGCTTTGCTGTACAGTAAACCCGATATTAAATCGATGGAGGGTATGTGATAAATAGATTTTTAATGTAGTAGGCGGACCTCCTTCACGACGGCGCCGGGCTGGTTATCAAACCCGTTGGATAATGCTAATGAATTCGCTGATCAGCGACCAGACCGCCCTGCCCGTCCGGTTAGGCGGGTCGGCTACTACGCTAATGGAGTTTTCGCATAGCTTCCGATGGACTGGAACAACAAAAACATCGTATTTTAAGAAGACTTTTTTTTGAATCTATCCAAAAATTTGGTATCTTAAATGGCTTTTCATCCGAAACCGATTAAATACGAATGAATTTTGAATTAATCTTTTTCATCGCGGTATCTATTGTTGCAGTTGCTTCAGCCATCCTGATGGTCACCCGACCGAATCCGGTCATGAGTGTTCTTTTTCTTATCGTTAATTTTTTCTGCCTCGCACTGCTCTATCTCACGCTGCACGCTCAATTTATTGCTATCATTCAGATATTAGTGTATGCCGGGGCGATAATGGTTTTATTCCTCTTTGTCATTATGTTATTAAACTTAGGGCAAGAGGAGAAATTATTCAGCAAGCAGAATAAATACTTGAAGATGATCGCCGTTGGATTGCCAATTCTTGCATCGCTTGAAATTATTGCAGGGATAAGCTTGGTCCCCAAAAGAGCGCCCACACTTGGAAATGACGCCCTCCAGATCGGAACCATTGAATCAATCGGGAAGGTACTCTTCCGCGCGTACCTAGTTCCCTTTGAAATTACCTCCATGCTATTGCTCGCCGCAATGGTGGGAGTGATCGTTCTCGCTAAAAAGAAATTCGAATAATAAATGCCCCCCATACCGGAAGAATATTATCTTGTTCTCAGCGCCGTTCTGTTCACCATCGGCGTGATCGGCGTGCTCCTTCGCCGGAACGTCATCATTATTTTTATGAGCATCGAGCTCATGTTGAATTCCGTCAATCTTACGCTTGTTACGTTTTCCATGTTTTCGGGTGATTCCACCGGACAGATGCTGGTGTTTTTTGTTATGGCAGTTGCTGCCGCCGAAGCTGCAGTTGGTCTCGCGATCATCATTTCTCTCTTCCGGAATAAGCAGACGGTGCATGTCGAAGAAATTAATATTATGAAGTGGTAGATAAATTTTAGAATGATCCCGTTCGCGCCATATATTGTCCTTGTTCCGTTTATCGGATTTCTGGTAAACGGACTTCTCGGCAAAAAAATAAACTCAGAGAAAATCACTGGTATCATTGGCAGCGGCGCCATCGGTGTTTCTTTGATTCTTGCAGTGATGATATTCATCGAGATGCTGAAATCTCCTGCTGAGGACCGAATGCATATTGTCCGGTTATTCACATGGATAAGCGCAGGTACGTTCTCTGTCGATATCGCCTATCAGATCGATCAGTTATCTATCGTGATGGTGTTAATTGTGACGGGCGTGGGTTTCCTGATTCATGTCTATTCAATCGGATACATGCACGGCGATCCGGGGTTCTGGAGATTCTTCGCCTACCTGAATCTTTTCATCTTCATGATGCTGAACCTGGTGATGGCGGATAATTTCCTCCTTATGTTTCTTGGATGGGAGGGAGTCGGTCTCTGTTCATACCTTCTCATCGGTTTCTGGCATGACAGGAAATTTGAGACGGGTGGGTACGCGCCGGGCACAGCGACCACGAGCGACGCGGCAAAGAAAGCGTTTATCGTAAATCGTATCGGCGATTTTGGTTTCCTGATCGCCATGTTCATGATCTTCTCGATTTTTGGTTCGCTCACGTTCGAAGATGTATTCTCGCGGGCAAACGGGATGATTAATCCGGGCAGCAGATCAATCGTGGCGATAACTCTTTTTCTCTTTCTCGGTGCAACGGGTAAGTCAGCGCAGATTCCGCTTTTCGTTTGGCTGCCTGACGCGATGGCAGGACCGACGCCGGTGAGTGCGCTCATTCATGCAGCGACGATGGTCACGGCCGGAATCTATATGGTAGCGCGTTGTTCGATTCTCTATGCGTTAGCGCCTGTATCGATGGAGGTGGTGGCGATTATCGGTCTTATTACCGCGGTGTTCGCCGGGACGATGGGGTTAGTTCAAAATGACATCAAGAAGGTGCTGGCATATTCAACGATCAGCCAGCTTGGGTATATGTTTCTGGGGCTTGGCGTCGGCGCGTTTGCCGCGGGTATCTTCCATGTCATGACTCATGCCTTTTTCAAAGCGCTGCTCTTCCTCGGTGCCGGTTCGGTTATCCATGCAATGCATGATGAGCAGGATATCCAGAAGATGGGCAATTTGAAAAAACATATGCCTGTCACCTATAAAACATTTTTTATTGCAGCCCTGGCAATCTCCGGAATTCCTCCGTTATCCGGATTCTTCAGCAAAGATGAGATTTTATGGCGGGCATTTTCACAAGGATCGGTTCTTTACTGGATATTCGGCTGGGTAGGCGCGGGACTTACGGCGTTTTATATGTTCCGGCTTGTCTCGCTGACTTTCGAGGGAGAATCGCGCTGGTCGTCTCACGCACATCCCCATGAAGCTCCCAAACTGATGACTGTTCCGTTAATCATCCTTGCCATTTTATCAATCGTCGGAGGGTTTGTCGGAATTCCCGCGAGTCTTGGGGGTGGTAACGCGCTTGAACATTGGCTGGAACCGGTCTTCTTCAGGGCTGAATCGCGATTGACAACTTTTGAGTTGGGCGGGGAAAGCACAGAATATATCCTCATGGCTCTATCCGTTGCATTGGCGGCAGGTTCTATCTTTGCCGCAAGAACGATTTATCTAAAGAAACCCGCTTTTGCCCAGAACGCCGCGAAACGCTTCAGCATTTTCTATAAAATATTGTGGAATAAATATTACGTCGATGAAATTTACGACGCCGCAGTTGTGAACGTAATTAAAAACGGATCGGATAAAGTATTGTGGAAAAAATTCGATATCCCGGTCATCGATGGCGCGGTGAATGGCGTCGCACGGTTGGTCGATTTCGGCAGCGGGCAGATTCGCCGGATTCAAACCGGTATAACGCAAAGCTATGCAATGATATTCGTTCTCGGTATCATTGTGATACTGGGTATTCTTCTCATAAGATGATAATGAACAAGCGATCGTAATGGATTCATATATACTCACCCGTGTGATCTTTTTTCCGCTCGTCGGAGCGATAGCGCTGCTGATGTTCAAAAAGGAACAAACGCTGATGATAAAATCGGTGGGATTGTTCTTTAGCGCGGCAACGTTCATTCTTTCGCTCTTCATGTACTGGAATTTCAACCAGGATAATTCAGCGATGCAGTTTGTGCATAAGATTTCCTGGATCCAATCGTTGAATATCTCCTATAATGTGGGCATCGATGGATTATCGCTTTTACTGATCATGCTCACTACATTGCTGACTCCCATCGCCCTATTATCCTCGTGGAATTCCATTGAGGATAAAGTTAAAGGATATACGATGATGATATTACTGCTGGAAACAGGGATGATCGGCGTCTTTGCGTCTATTGACCTCTTCCTGTTCTATATTTTCTGGGAAGCGATGCTCATTCCGATGTACTTCATCATCGGCGTCTGGGGAGGATCGAATAAAATTTATGCCGCAGTAAAGTTCTTCCTCTATACAATGGCGGGGAGTTTGTTGATGCTCATCGCAATTGTTTCCCTCGGGTACTGGGCGTCGATTTTGCCGGGAGGACAATTCACCACCGAATTGCAGCAGCTCAATATCATCGGACCGCAAATTCCGATCGGAATTCAAATTTGGATGTTCCTCGCCTTCACAATCAGTTTTGCCATTAAGGTGCCGCTCTTTCCGTTTCACACATGGCTGCCCGATGCCCACGTGGAAGCGCCAACCGCAGGCAGCGTTCTCCTTGCCGGTGTTTTGCTGAAAATGGGAACATACGGCTTGCTCAGATTCTGTTTCCCGTTATTTCCCTCAGCGGCTCTGATATTTCTTCCGTATCTCTCAACGCTCGCAGTCATAGGGATTATCTACGGTGCGCTTGTTTCCATGGTGCAAACCGATATGAAAAAATTGGTCGCGTATTCTTCGGTGAGTCATTTGGGATTTGTCGTTCTGGGAATCTGTTCCCTGACCGATGAGGGAATTCAGGGAAGCATCATTCAGATGGTCAATCATGGTTTATCGACAGGGGCGTTATTCCTTATGGTGGGGATGATCTACGAACGCCGCCATACCCGCATGATATCAGAATTTGGCGGCTTAGCGAAAGTGATGCCGGTCTTTTCGACTATTTTTATGATTGTCTCATTATCATCGATTGGATTGCCGGGCTTAAACGGATTCGTCGGGGAGTTTCTCATTCTGCTGGGGGCGTTCCATTCGCCCTTCATCAATAAATGGTTTACGATTTTTGCTGCAACGGGAGTTATCTTCGCGGCAGTGTATCTTTTGTGGATGTATCAACGGGTAATCTTCGGTAAAATCACGAACGCCCTCAATGAAAAATTAAACGATCTCTCATGGCGCGAGTTTGCCCTCATGGTTCCCATCATTCTTTTTATCGTTTGGATCGGGGTATATCCGGGCACATTCCTGAAGAAAAGCTCACTTGCGGCAACGAAAGTGGTTTCGGTTTATACTCCGCAACAATCACCGCACGCGCTGACACTCAACCGGATCGATACTCGTCCGGCTGACCAGCCGAAGTGATGCACGGCGTCATCGGATATTCTTTCAGCGTTGGTATTCCGGGTATTATTTCTCCCATAAGTTCTATCCTCCTCATCTTCCAAAGTATTTCAGATCTTTCAACGCTCTCGGTGGCGCCATTCGTTTTATTGCTTCTGGCGATTGCCGTCATGCCGCTTATTAATAAAGAATGGTGGGAGAGATACTATCCTTTTTTCTCATTCGGTTTTGCAGCGCTTACCATTCTTTATTATCTGGTCTCGGTCGGTGATCTGAGCAGGGAGTACCGCACGTTCAATGATTACATCAGTTTCATTGTGCTGCTTGCCTCGTTATTTATTGTTTCCGGCGGGATAGTCATCAGGTTAAGGGGAAAATCGAATCCGGTCTCCAACACGCTCACGTTGTTAATCGGCGCGATCATATCGAATGTTGTCGGGACGACCGGCGCATCGATGATCATGATCAGGCCCTACCTGAACGTTAATAAGAACCGCTTAAAACCCTTCCATATAATATTTTTCATATTTCTGGTGGGAAATATAGGAGGAGCGCTTACGCCCATCGGCGATCCGCCTCTGTTTCTGGGGTATCTCATCGGCGTGCCATTTTTCTGGGCGGTTAAAAACTTATGGGTGATATGGGTATTTGCTCTTGCGGTTCTTCTTATCCTATTTTTTATTATCGATTCCATATCGTTTAAGAAAATATTAAGAGAGCAGCATCTCGCCCCATCAGTGGAATTTCATGAAGAAGCGCAGGTTCGCGGCTTGCAAAACACGTTCTTTATAGCCATTATTCTTATTGCTGTGTTCATTCGCGAGCCGAAATACATCCGCGAGATTATCATGATCTGCGCGGCGGCGGGCTCGTATATCACCACAAGGAAGGACATCCACAAACAGAATAATTTCGCTTTTCATCCGATTGTGGAAGTTGCGATATTATTTTTCGGAATATTTATCACCATGGTTCCGGCGCTTGATTTGCTGGAAGCTCACGCCGCAGCCATCGGTCTGAAGACCGCCGGAGCGTATTACTGGGCGACAGGGGGACTTTCGAGCGTGCTGGATAATGCCCCGACGTATTACAATTTTCTTCACGCCGCTATTGGTTTAAATGTTACTCCGGAAGCCGTGAGCCAGGTACAAAATCTTATTACGGCAAAAGGAAATGCCGCGATGCAAATGGCTCCCGATATTCAACGAGCGATGCAGGTGTTATTGGCTAATCAATCAGAATCTGTTGCGGCGGGAGTAGTCTCTGTTGAAAATATCCGTATATCGTATCTCATCGCGAATAGTGAGATATATTTAAAGGCGGTATCAATTGGTGCGGTGTTCTTTGGAGCGATGACGTATATAGGGAACGGACCAAACTTTATGATTAAATCAATCGCAGAGCAGCATCATACAAAGTGCCCGTCGTTTATTGAGTATATCACACGGTATTCAATTCCAATTCTACTGCCGTTGTTCTTTGTGATATGGTTGGTATTTTTTTAAAATTTATGATAAATTCCTCCTTCCCACCGTCTTCAGACTGTGTGAAAAGTCATTGCGAGTCCCGTCATTCTTTTTGACGGGACGTAGCAATCTCCTTATATCAATGCAAATTACAAAACTTTGAATCTTGTTTAAACGATGACTCCGAGTTTTCACACAGTTTGTCTTCGGTGGGAAGCTGGTCGCCGACGCTCCCGCGTCATAAACAATTAATAACCCAGCATGTCCCGGTATGCCTAACATTGGCGGTATTCAAGCGCGAGGAACTACGAAAGAAAAGAAGGATTGCTGGAGGTTAATTGGCTCCGGTTCATATGAAACCCCCATGCCCCCTTTGACAAGGGGGTATAATCACTCTTGTCAGATTTTATCTTTAGCGAAAATATGATTCCCCCTTGTCAAAGGGGGATCGCCGAAGGTGAGGGGGTTTTGAAAAGCCGGTCAAAAACTCCTGTTTGTAACACTGCCTAATTTTCATTAACTTTGTAATCTATACCGCTGAATAAATTCAATGAACATTCACATAGTTCGAGCATGAATATCTATAATTACGATTTTTATTCAATTTTACCGATAGTATTTTTAGCAGGGTTATCTCTCGTCGTTTTGATTTTAGAAGCGTTTATAAAAAAAAGCGCAGAGGTATCTTTTTGGGTATCGCTGGTAGGGATAGCCGTTGATCTTGTAATAACTACCGGAAGGTTATTACCCACGGGCGATTCGTTTGCAAATATGATAACCCAGAGCGGCTACGGCAGCTTTTTTGGAGTGCTGTTTCTTGCCGGAGCGTTTATTACCATCGTTCTCTCGCGTGAATACCTGAAGAAATCCAATTCCGATTTTGGCGAGTTTTACCTTCTCATTCTTCTTGCTACGCTTGGGATGATGTTGATGGCTTCCGCCGCCGACTTGATCGTCATTTTCCTTGGGCTTGAGCTTATGTCGATTTGCCTCTATGTGCTGGTCGGATTTTTCAGGAAGAGAGCCAAATCGAATGAATCATCACTCAAGTACTTCCTCTTAGGCGCATTCTCAACGGGATTTTTGCTCTATGGAATAGCGCTTGTGTATGGTGCAGCCCATACCACAAATATAGCCGCAATTGTTAAGATGTTGCCCGTGCTTTCCTCGTTGAAAATGTTTTTAGCCGGCTTGGGATTAATACTCGTGGGGTTTGCTTTTAAAGTAGCCGCAGTGCCATTCCATATGTGGGTGCCGGATGTATATGAGGGAGCCCCAACAACCATTACCGGGTTCATGTCCACCGGGGCGAAGGCGGCTGCCTTTGCAGCATTCGTGTTGCTCTTCGCTTATCCGTATCTCCCCTCAACTAATTTAAAAATTGCGCTATCAGTAATAGCCGCTGCTTCGATGTTGATAGGCAATGTTGTCGCCATTTCGCAATCGAATATTAAACGAATGCTCGCGTATTCAAGCATCGCCCATGCCGGATACATGCTCATCGGTTTAGCGGCTTTGAATCAACTCGGAAAAGAAGGGATTCTTTTCTATATCGCGACATACACGTTCATGAATTTGGGAGCGTTCGGCATAATCTCGCTTCTTGAGATGGATGAAGATCAAAATCTTTCCATCAACGACTACGCCGGACTCGGAACCAAGAAACCATTTCTGGCAGCTCTGATGGCAATTTTCATGTTCTCGCTTTCGGGCATTCCGCCATTCGGAGGGTTCTTCGGCAAGTATTATATTTTTATTGCCGCTATCAACGCTAATCTCGCCTGGCTTGCCATTTTTGGTGTAATGATGAGCGTGATTGGCGTTTACTATTATTTGAGAATTGTCGTGATTATGTATTTTCAAAACGGAAATGATGAAGCTATTGCCAGTCCTTCATTTCTTAGCGTCATGGTTATAACAGTTGCGGCTCTCGCAATAATCCAATTAGGCGTCTTTCCTGCCTACACTTTATCTATCATCCAACACCTATTTTGAGTTCTATGGAGGTCGTGGTCACATCTGATCAGATCCGTGAATGCGATCGTTATGCAATTGAAAAGCTGCATATACCCGGTATTATATTGATGGAAAATGCCGGTATCGGAGTCGTAAATAGCATCTGCCGCCATTATAGTTCGGTTGAAGGGAAGAAATTCACAATAATCTGTGGTAAAGGGAATAACGGGGGAGATGGATTTGTCGTTGCCCGCCACCTCTATAATCGTGGAGCCAGTATACATGTCGATATTTTGGCTAAAATGAAGGACATAAAAGGTGATGCAAAAATCAATCTGGATATCCTTCGGGAAATGTTTAGCAGGGAGGATGTGGAGGGACGGCTGGAAATTCAGGAAATTACATCCGATAAAACCCCTATCAAAATATATAACTCGGATTTTATAATTGACGCAATTTTTGGAACTGGATTCCAGGGGGAGATCAAAGGTGTCTATGCTAACGCCATCAACGCCATCAATAAATCTCAAGCGATAAAGATTGCGATCGATATACCTTCCGGATTAAATGCTAATACAGGGTTAATTATTGGTATGGCTGTGAAGGCGGATTTAACAGTCACTATCGGGATGAACAAACACGGCTTAACTCTTTCTAAATCCAGAGAGTACGCAGGCACGCTTGATGTGATTGATATGGGCGTTTCCTCTAATATAATATCACTCAAAAATACCGATACGTTTCTGATTCAATCTTCCGATGTTAAAAAACTTCTTCCGAAAAGATCAATAACTGCTCATAAATATAGCTTCAAAAAGGTATATATTTTAGCGGGATCTACCGGATTTACCGGCGCTGCTGCGATGGCAGCAAACTCTGCGCTTCGGACTGGAGCCGGAATGGTTATCCTGGGAACGCCAAGATCTGTCTATCCAATCCTTTCACGCAAGTTAACAGAAATAATCGTTGATCCCCTTGATAATACATCAGATGGAACAATCTCTTTAAGTGCATTAACTGCTATTAAAGAAAAAATTGATTGGGCAGATATCGTCATTGTTGGACCCGGTTTATCAAAAAATAAGGAAACTCAGGTAGTTGTGAGGGAAGTACTTAAAACCCCAAGTAAGTCATTCTTGATCGATGCTGATGGATTGGCAGCTATTCCTCTTAATTCAGCGGTTTGGAGGTCGAAATCTCGAAAAAAGTTCATTCTAACGCCGCATATCGGTGAATTGTCTCGCCTGATCGGCGTTCCATCGGTCGAGATTGAAAACCGCCGTATCGAGGTAGCTCGCGAAACTGCAAAAAAATTAAAAGTCACCTTAATACTCAAGGGAGCTCCCACTGTCACAGCTTCAAACGATGGAAAGGTTTACATTAACTCAACAGGCAATCCCGGTATGGCAACAGCAGGTTCGGGAGATGTTTTAAGTGGAATTATCGGTGGATTATTATCGCAGGGATTGGATGAACCAGAAGGTGCATATGCCGGTGTATATCTGCACGGTCTTGCGGGCGATCTTGCAATAGATCACTATGGTGAAAAAAGTTTAATGGCGACGGATATTTATGAATACCTACCCAGCGCTATAAAACACATTGAAATGGGAGCATAATTTGAGTCGGGCGACTGTTCATTTTTTTAAATATAAACTACCAGCTATATTATGGGCACTATTGATATTTATCGGCTCATCTATACCGGCGTCGAAGCTTCCCAAGATACCACCTTATGTGAGTGATAAACTCATTCATACTGTTTTATATTGTATTTTTGGCTTATTATTCTATCTCGCGTTAGAACCAAAAAAAGCGCCTGAAAATTTCCAATGGAAGCGTTTAATGCTTATGCTGCTCGTTGTAATGGTGTATGGAGGAATTGATGAATTTCATCAACATTTTGTCCCCGGCAGAACTATGGATATGTATGATTTTATTGCAGACACCGTGGGAGGGTTGATCGCCGTTCTGTTTATTGTTAAAAGTTATTGGTCAAATAGGGTTAAAAGTAGCTAAAAAGCCCCATTTGTATTTGGATTGTTAATTCGGTAATTTTAAAAGGATGAAATTTGTTCTTGATTCTGACGATAACGGGGCGCGTTTAGGGAAGGTAATAACTGATCATGGCGTTTTTCAAACCCCGGCATTCATGCCTGTTGGAACTCAAGGGACTGTAAAAGCTACCCGACCCGATGAATTAGAACAAATTGGGGCCGAAATCATACTATCAAACACGTATCATCTTTATCTTCGCCCGGGAATGGAAATTATGGAAAGGGCGGGTGGTTTGCATCGATTTATGAATTGGGAAAAACCGATTCTGACTGATAGCGGTGGTTTTCAAATTTTCAGTCTTTCTCAACTGAGGAAATTATCCGATGAATGCGTCATTTTTCGTTCTCACATCGATGGTTCTTCTCATCAATTTACGCCGGAGAGCGTAGTCGATATCCAGAGGGTGATAGGGTCGGACATAATGATGGTATTAGATGAGTGTACACCATTCCCTTGCACGCATGAATATGCGGAGAAATCGAATGATCTCACTATGCGATGGGCGAAACGTGCCTATAATCATTTTTCTCAGAGTACGACAAAGTATGATCATTCACAGGCAATTTTTGGAATAATCCAGGGAAGCGTATTCCCGGATATCCGAAAACAATCGATGCTTGAGCTGATGAATATCCCGTTCGATGGGTACGCGATTGGCGGGTTAGCAGTGGGGGAACCTGCCGAACAGATGTATGAGATAATATCGTTTTGTACTGAAGTAATGCCAACCAATAACCCGCGATATCTCATGGGTGTCGGCACTCCGGAAAATTTATTAGAAGCAATTAGCCGGGGAATAGATATGTTTGATTGCGTTCTACCCACACGCAACGGCAGGAATGCCATGATGTTCACGCGTGAAGGTCCGGTGAATATCACAAACGCCCAATACAAATCAGATGTTGAACCGGTGGACAAGGAGTGCGCTTGTTATACCTGTCAAAAATTTTCACGTGCTTATTTACGTCACTTATTTATCGCGCACGAAATATTAGGATTACAATTAGCAACATTGCACAATTTATATTATTATCAATGGTTGATGCGTGAGGCGCGCGTAGCTATCCGCGAACAACGGTTTCATAACTGGAGCCGTGAACAGCTTGCTTCATTACATCATGAGCCAATATCTTTATCATAATCATCTAAATATGGAGAAAACATTGAATTATTATCATTTATTAGGCATGCAGCCCTCCCAGGGCGGCTCCAGCGGAATGTTCAGCACCATTCTGATGTTTGGTTTAATAATCGCTATCTTTTATTTCATGATCCTTCGCCCGCAGCAAAAACGTCAAAAAGAACGGGCGAATTTACTTGAATCTGTCAAAAAAGGCGATAAAGTTGTTACTATCGGGGGTATGCATGGAACCGTGATCGGTTTAGAGGATAAAGTCCTACTCGTTCAGGTAGCCGATAACGTAAAATTAAAATTTGAGAAATCTGCAATAGCAAGTATTACCCGCGAGGGTGAAGCAATTATGACCGAAGAGAAAAAATAATGGAAGTACATGAACATCCTGAAAAAATTCCCCCTCAACAACAGGGTGTGAACGGTTTTAGCTCCGTTGAAGAAGCTATTAAAGCGGTTCAATTGGGGAAAGTTGTCATTGTCGTCGATGATGAAGATCGTGAGAACGAGGGAGATTTTATTGTCGCCGCGGAAAAATGTAACGCAGATGTTATTAATTTTATGGCGAAAAACGGGAGAGGCATCATTTGTACGGCGTTGACGCCTCAACGAGCGAAGGATCTAGCGCTTGATATGATGGTAGAAAGTAACACATCGCTTCACGATACATCATTCACGGTTTCCGTTGATTACATTCACGGCACAACATCGGGCACCTCCGCGCATGATCGGGCTGCGACGGTTCGGGCGCTGATTGACCCTGCCACCAAGCCGAGCGATCTTGCCAGACCCGGACATATATTCCCGCTTCGCGCGCTCGAAGGGGGCGTGCTGCGCAGAGCCGGGCATACCGAAGCGGTCGTTGATCTTTGCCGCCTTGCCGGATTGCACGCTGCCGGCGTGTTATGCGAGATCATGAATGACGATGGCACCATGGCGCGGGGACCCGAACTCATGGTGCTCAGTAAAAAATATCATCTTCATATTATCACGGTTCGCAGTCTTATCGAATACCGGATGCAGCGGGATAAACTGGTCCATCGCGTTGTCTCGACGAATCTCCCTACGCGGTATGGAACGTTCGAGATAATTGTTTTCCGGAGCGACACCGATAGCAAGGAACATATCGCTCTTGTAAAAGGGGAGATCAGCCCCGTCGAGCCGGTGCTGGTGCGTGTGCATTCGGAATGTCTGACCGGCGATATATTCGGATCTGTCCGTTGCGATTGTAAAGATCAATTGAATGCAGCGATGCTGATGGTGGAAAAAGCCGGAAAAGGTATCGTACTGTATATGCGCCAGGAAGGAAGAGGCATCGGATTGATTAACAAACTCAAAGCGTACAAACTGCAGGATGAAGGTCTGGATACCGTTGAAGCTAACGAGAAATTAGGGTTCCGTCCCGATCTTCGCGATTATGGTATTGGCGCTCAAATTCTTCGCGATCTCGGCGTTGGTAAAATTCGGCTTCTAACAAATAATCCTAAAAAAGTGGTTGGATTGCATGGATATGGGTTGGACATAGTTGAACGTGTCCCTCTTGAAATGGAAAGCCATGAGCTTAATGAAAAATACCTTAAAACCAAGCGGGATAAGTTAGGTCACCTGATTCTGGTGGAAAGAAAAAAATGATGAAAACCACTTGATTTTATTCTTTCCGAATCGTAAATTGAAATTACGTATTTCAGCCATTACCTCTCAGGGTGGTGGCTTTTGTTTTTCTTGTTCCGACATATTTTTTAAAATTTAGTGATTAATTGATAACGGTGTTTCATGGCTGATAATAATCGAAATAATGGTATTGTGTACCTGACGCGAGAGCGTCTGGTTGAATTGGAGCATGAGCTTCATCAATTGAAGTTGAAAGGACGCGCCGAGATGGCTCAAAAAATCGGCGAGGCGCGAAGCCACGGCGATCTTTCGGAAAATGCAGAATATGATGCTGCTAAAGAAGAACAGCAGCACCTTGAACTTCGCATCGCGAAACTTGAACAAACGCTCTCCCGTGCGCGTATTATAGATAGCAAGGAATTACCGAACGATAAAGTATACATACTTTCACGGGTAAAGTTAAAAGATCTTCGCACCAACGAGATCGTTACCTACCTGTTGGTGTCGCCCGAAGAAGCAAATTTTGAGGATAATAAAATATCCGTCACCTCGCCGTTGGGAAAAGGTTTGCTGGGAAAAGTAAAAAATGACGTCATTAAAATTCCCGTTCCAGCCGGAACGCTCGAATACAAGATCATCGAATTATCCCGATAGGTATACTTTCACTTATAATCCTTCCGCAAATTACCGTAGAGCATTCTACCATTAATAGATATGCCCTCCAATCTGGAAATTAAAACCAGAATAGCATCAATCACAGATGCTGAAAGGATCGCTAATTCCATCGGCGCTGATTTTTCCTGTATTATTAAACAAAAAGATACATACTTCAAGGTCGATTCGGGTAGGTTGAAACTCCGGGAATTTGAGGATAACACGGGTGAACTTATTCTTTATGATCGCGATGAGACGGAATCGAGGCGGTTCAGCGATTATAATATATATTCTTCCCAATCTCCGGAATCCCTTAAAGAAATACTTAAGAAAGTTCATGGAATTTTAGGTGTCGTAGTCAAAGAGAGAATGCTCTTTTTGTATGGCGATGTACGCATTCATCTTGATCAAGTTGTTGGATTAGGGAGTTTCCTTGAATTTGAAATCCCTGTTCACAATTCCCCCTCGGACGCAAAGAAAAAGATGATATTTCTGATTGATAAGTTTGGCATAAAGGATTCCGATCTTATTCATAATTCATATATAGATTTGCTGAAAAAGCAGGAATCCGTATGAAACATGGCTCAAATATTGTATTCATGAGCTTTTTGCCGATGTTGCAAAAAGTGAAAATATTTACTATCTTTAGAGTTCAAAACGCGGGAATAGCTCAGTTGGTAGAGCGCAACCTTGCCAAGGTTGATGTCGCGGGTCCGAATCCCGTTTCCCGCTCAAACATGAAATTTTGATGTTTTTAAGGAATCCCTGCCGCCCCCAATTTCGGTGGCGGGGATTTTTATTTCTTAATACGATTAACAAATGTCATGGCGCCGTACCCAAGTGGTAAGGGAGAGGTCTGCAAAACCTTTATGCAGCGGTCCGAATCCGCTCGGCGCCTCTAAAAAAGTAACGTATCATCACGGTTCTCGTTACTATGCTCTGCATCGTACACCTGAAGATGCGTAGCATCCAGATATGATTTCTCACACAGAAAGACTGTGTGAAGAGTCATCGCGAGTTCCGCAACAGCGGAACGTTGCGATCTCCTCATATCAATGCAAGTTGCAAACGACTGATTCTCGAATTGCCGGGGTGGCGAAACTGGTAGACGCACAGGACTTAAAATCCTGTTCTCCGCAAGGAGAGTGTCGGTTCGATTCCGATCCCCGGTACTCGGTTTCAACATCGCAGGTTGGATAGCGTAAAATGTATGTTTCGATTTTGATCACTCAATAATATTATTCATGACGTTGAGTTTTTATAATCGAATAGAAAGTTGAAGACAGCAGGGCTCTTAGCTCAGTTGGTTAGAGCGCTTCCTTGACATGGAAGAGGTCACAGGTTCGAATCCCGTAGAGCCCACAGAAAATCTTAGGTTGTGATATAGAAAATCGGAATACTTCCGATTTTTTAGTTTGTTAAATATTCGTACATGGATAAAATAAAACTTACATTTCCCGATAACTCAGTTCGGGAATTCGATAAAGGTGTTACCGGAAAAGAGGTAGCCCAGAGTATCAGTTACGGGCTTGCCCGCGAAGCGCTTGCGGTCGAAGTTAATGGCGAGGTATGGGATCTCTCCAGAAAAATCTCAAATGACGCCTCATTCAAGGTTTTGAAGTGGGACGACCCCGGTGGAAAATCTGCCTACTGGCACAGCTCCGCCCATCTGATGGCTGAGGCAGTTGAATCTCTGTTTCCCGGAACAAAATTTGGCATTGGTCCTTCAATTGACGAGGGCTATTATTACGATCTCGACATGGGGGGGCATTCGCTCTCTCCCGAAGATCTCCAAAAAATTGAAGATAGGATGTACGAATTTGCGAAGCGGGACGTTCCCTATGTGCGTCACGAAAAATCCTGGAATGATGCAGTCGATTATTTCAATAAAAAAGGGGATCAGTACAAGTTGGAATTGCTCCAAGATCTCAAAGACCAGACCATTACGTTTTATGAACACGGAAATTTTGTCGATCTTTGTTACGGGCCTCATATTCCATCCACCGGAAAAATTAAAGCGATAAAATTGCTCAGCGTGGCTGGGGCGTATTGGCGCGGGAGCGAGAAGAATAAGATGCTTCAACGCATCTATGGTATCACCTTTCCAAGCAAGAAGGAGCTCGATGATTATATCTTCCGTCTCGAAGAAGCCAAACGGCGCGATCATAGAAAGCTTGGCAGAGAACTTGAATTATTTGTGTTTCATGACGTGGCGCCGGGCGCCCCATTCTGGCTTCCAAAAGGAATGGTCATTTTCCGTGAGTTGGAAAAATTCCTCCGTCAGGAACTTGATAAGCGCGGGTATCTTGAAATCTCTACTCCCATCATGGTTAAGAAAGATCTCTGGGAACAATCCGGGCACTGGGATCATTATCAGGAAAATATGTTCAAGATTGAGAACGATGAAACAATTTATTCGCTCAAACCTATGAATTGTCCGGAAAGCACTTATATCTACAAGCAAAAGATCAGGAGCTATAAGGATTTACCTCTTCGCTACTCAGAGATCGGACGTCTTCATCGGAACGAGCTCTCCGGCGCGCTTGGTGGGATGTTCCGCGTTCGCCAGATCACGATGGATGACGCGCATCTCTATTGCCGTCCCGATCAGATCTTGGATGAGATCAATAAACTGATTGAATTGATTACGCACTTTTATTCGTTCTTCAACCTCAAACCGTCGTTTAACCTCTCCACAAAACCTGATGGTGGAATGGGCGATCCCAAACTATGGGAACAGGCGGAGAGCGGATTGAAACAAGCGCTTGAGAGTAAAAAGATACCGTATAAGCTGAAACCCAAAGATGGCGCATTTTATGGACCGAAGATAGATATCCAGATAGAAGACGCTATCGGACGCGAATGGCAGGTTGCGACAATTCAATTAGACTTCGTTATGCTTCCGGAACGCTTTGCTCTTGAGTATATTGCAGAAGATGGATCCCGCCAACGTCCAGTCGCGATTCACAGAGCGATCTTCGGCTCATTTGAGCGGTTTATTGGTATTATTACGGAACACTTCGTCGGCGCGTTTCCCGTTTGGTTATCACCCGTGCAGGCAATTATTCTTCCCATAACCGATGAACAACTCGATTATGCCGGCTCGGTGCGCGATAAATTAAAAGATGCAGGGATCCGCGTTGAACTTGACGATAGAAGAGAAAAAATCGGGTATAAAATCCGTGATGCGGAGACAAAAAAGATTCCATATATGCTTGTTGTCGGACAAAAAGAAAAAGAATCCGGTACTGTGGCTCTTCGTCAGCACACAAAAGGCGATCTTGGTGTAATGCTGGTGTCGACGTTCGTCGAAAAAATAATTAAAGAAATCCAGGAAAAAACCATCACTACGTAGGAGAAACTCTATTAATAAAGGATCAGAAGACGTTCGCATAAACGAAGAAATTCGTACCCCGAAAGTTCGTGTAATTGATGACGCCGGTCAGGTTGGAGTCATGTCGCCTCGAGAAGCTTTGGAAATAGCGCGTAAACGAGGATTGGATTTAATCGAAATTGTTCCCAATGCTGTGCCCCCTGTATGCAAAATAATGGATTTTGGAAAGTACAAATATGAACAGACAAAAAAAGATAAATTGCAGCGGAAACACCAGCATGTCACAATGCTGAAAGAGCTTCGTTTTCATCCTAATACCGATGTGCATGATTTCGATTTTAAAGTAAGGCACGCTAGGAAATTTTTAGAAGACGGACACAAAGTGAAAGCAACCGTCGTATTTAAAGGAAGAGAAATTACGTACACCATTCATGGCGAAGAGCTTCTGAAACGATTTGCCGAAGAATTAAAAGACATTGCCAGGATCGATCAGGAACCCAAGTTAGAAGGAAAACACATGGCAATGATCTTTGCTCCGGAAAAGGGGTTGAAGAAAAAGGGACCGGCGAAACCCAAGGAACAAACCGCAACCACAGAATCTAAAACTGCTGCCGCAGCTAAACCGGCTAAAGAGGTAAGATCAATGACAGCGGCAAAACCAGCGCCGGCGCCAAAAGCCACAACAGAGTCTAAATAAATAATCAAGGAATACTATGCCTAAAGTAAAATCTAATTCTGCTGCAAAAAAGAGGTTCTCCAAAACAGCTTCCGGTAAGTTTAAACGCCACAAGGCATACCGGAGCCATATTCTCTCGTCAAAATCTCAGAAACGGAAGCGACACCTGAGGAAAGCGACATTGGTTTCAGAGCAGGAACAGAAAAAGTTTGAGATGATGTTACCGACAAAATAAGTTTAATTCAATCTCCCGATCGTTACTTCATACCGAATAATTATTCGGCGGGTAACGTTTTGCGGAGTCTTAACTCATAACTATAGATAAGGAGCAAAGAGCAACATGCCTCGTTCGCAGAACAAAGTTGCCTCCCATCGCCGCCGCAAGCGATTGTTATCGCGCGCAAAAGGTTACTGGGGTGCGAGAAGTAAGGTCTTATCGATTGCAAAGCACCATGTTGATAAAGCTGGGCAGCATGCATATAGAGACCGAAGATTAAAAAAACGTTCGTTTCGTCAACTGTGGATAGCGCGTATTAACGCGGCTGCCCGAATGCACGGAACAACATATTCACGATTAATTGACGCGATGAATAAAAAACAAATCGGCATTAATCGCAAGGTGCTTGCCGATCTGGCGGCGACAAATCCTGAAGCATTCGCAGAAGTCGTCAAATTTGTAAAAGCATAACTGATCTTCTCACAGCGAGAACGGTGACCGGGTGATGTTCTTGCATCACCCCGCGCCGTTGATACGCAAGAGAAGATTTTTCATTTTGTGGTTAATAAAAATAAACCGGTAACCTCGTAAATCCGAACCAAATCCATTTCACATTTGCGCTCTCATTCTGGATTGAGGGAACCGAAAGAAAAAGCATTTTGTAAGAATTATGAATTATACAATTCCTGGCTAAGATAATTAAAATCGGTTATGCTGGATTCTATCCAAAAAATTAAATCATCGGCGCAGTCGAATATAACTGCCGCAAAAACTTCATCTGATCTTGAACAAATTCGGGTAACCTACCTGGGTCGTAAAGGAAAGATTGCCGAATTGTTCGATAAGATGAAAGACGCTCCGCCCGATCAACGACCATCCCTCGGTAAAGCCCTCAATGAGCTGCGCTCATTCGTCCAGGAGATATTTGACGCGAAGAAAGCAGATTTTGAACAAAATGCCTCTGTTAAAGAAACGCGCATCGACCTAACTCTTCCGGGCAGAAAACCGTGGCTGGGAGCTAAACACCCGATAAATCAAACTCTCGATGAAATGAAGCGCATCTTTCTCGGGATGGGATTCACGATTGCCGACGGACCTGAAATTGAAGATGATTACCATAACTTTGAGGCGTTAAATTTCCCGCCCGATCATCCAGCCAGGGATATGCAGGATACCTTTTTTATTACCGATAAGGTGTTACTTAGGACTCATACCTCACCCGTACAAATCCGTGTAATGGAGAATCAAAAACCGCCTGTGCGCGTGATAAACACCGGACGAGTTTATCGCAATGAAGCAGTAAGTTCAAGAAGTTATTGCTTGTTTCATCAGGTCGAAGGCCTGTACGTTGACGAGGGAGTAACCTTTAGTGAACTGAAAGGGACCGTTGTATCATTTGCTATGCAATTTTATGGCAGCAGCATCAAATACAGGTTTCGACCCAGTTTTTTCCCCTTCACGGAACCGAGCGCAGAAATGGATATTACCTGCTTCCTTTGCCATGGAAAAGGATGCCGGGTTTGTAAATATTCGGGTTGGCTGGAAATTCTTGGCTGCGGAATGGTCGATCCTAACGTTTACGATTTTGTGGGATACGATAAGGAGAAGTATACGGGGTACGCCTTCGGAATGGGAGTGGAACGAATCACCATGCTCCGGCTGGGCATTGATGACATCCGTTTGTTATTCGATAATGATCTCCGCTTTTTGAAACAATTCGCGTAAGATATTCATTTATGAGAACTTCTTTTAATTGGTTGAAGCAATATATAGATATTTCGGTCTCCCCTGAGGAGCTCGCGCAACGGCTTACTATGATAGGATTAGAAGTCGAGAGTGTAGAAGATTTAGGGAAAAAATATGACAAGTTCCTCATTGGACAGGTTATCGACGTACAGAAACATCCAAATGCCGATAAACTAACCGTTTGTAAGGTGAATATTGGCGTAAAAGAGCTTCAAATCGTTTGTGGAGCTCCCAACGTGGCATCAGGTCAAAAGGTTATTGTAGGGCAAGTAGCGGCAATAGTACCACACAATCAACATGATCCGGAGGGGAAGCCATTCACGCTCACTCGCGCAAAAATTAGGGGTACCGAATCGTTTGGTATGATTTGTTCCGCTTTTGAGATGGGTATGGGGGATGATAAAAACGGTATCATGGTTCTGGACCCCAATGCACCACTCGGGAAACCGTTAGCAGATTTTCTGAACGAAAACGATGTAGTTTTCGAAATCGGTATTACTCCAAACCGACCCGATGCTTTAAGCCATATTGGAATCGCCCGTGAAATTTCAGCTTTGTACGATAAGGAGCTTCAAATTCCTCAAGTACACGTTCAAGAGGGGAAAGAATCTATCAGTAAATCAGTTTCAGTCGAAATCCACAATCTCGAAAATTGTCCAAGATATACTGCAAGATTAATAACGAATGTTAAAATTGGGGAGTCACCCGTCTGGTTGCAATCATTCCTGAAGGCGGTCGGCATTCGACCAATTAATAATATAGTAGACGTAACCAATTATGTTCTAATGGAAATCGGTCAACCGATTCATGCATTTGATTATGATAAACTCACTGGACATGCTATTCATGTGCGAACAGGATTCGAGGGTAAATCCTTTTTCACATTAGATCATAAAGAACGCAAACTCAAAAATGAAACAATGATGATATGCGATTCAACCCAACCGGTTGCCATAGCGGGAGTGATGGGAGGGATGAACAGTGAGATATCTCAATCAACCAGTAATGTTCTGCTTGAAAGCGCCTATTTTACACCAAAGAGCATCCGGCGCACGTCAAAAACGCTGGGTTTATCCACAGATGCATCCCAACGATTCGAACGCGGCTGTGATCCGAATATAACCGAATGGGCGGTTAACAGGGCGGCTATATTAATTCAAGAATTTTGCGGTGGTGAAATCGCAGCGGGGACGATTGATGTATATCCCCAGAAGATTAAACCGCGAGAAGTATCCATACGGCTTACTAAAACGAATGAAGTGTTGGGGACAACGCTTGATTCTGAAAAGGTATGTAGTCTTCTCCGAAAGATCAACATTATCCGTAAAGAAAATAATCATGGTCATCCGCATGGACTATTATTTGAAGTTCCAACCTTCAGACCGGATATCGAACGAGAAATAGATTTAATAGAAGAAGTGGCAAGATTGTTTGGATATGATAATATTCAAATAAGCAGGCGTTCCTCTATTCAATTGCCAGATCGGAACACACCTGCATTATTGTCCGATGTGCTTCGGAACGTACTAATAGGAAATGGATACTTTGAAGTTGTTTCTAATAGCATGCAACCGAAGTCATTATCCGAATTGACGTCAAATGATTTAGTTGAAGTCGCAAATCCTCTCAGTCAGGATATGGCAACCTTACGGACAAGTCTCGTGCCAAGCGCTCTTCAAATCATTAAACATAATATTTATCATGGGACGCCAAACATCAGAATTTTTGAGTTAGGAAAAGTTTATTTTAAAGCTCCAAAACATTCTGAACATCAGTGGGTAAAGGGATATTCTGAAGAAGAACACTTGATTATTGCCGCTTCCGGCGCTGCGACATTGCCTTCATGGAGCGACGGAACGCCAAGAAAAATAGATAGTTATGACTTGAAGGGGATGATCGAAATCATAGGAGAAAAGATTTCGCTTGACAAATTTAAATTTATTCCGTACACTACCTCCAATGCTTTAACTGATTTCGGCTTAACCATTGAAATTTATGGGATAAACCGTGGGTTCTTAGGTATGGTTAAGAAGGATATCCTGAAACAATTTGATGTGGAACAGGATGTTGTGGTTACCGAAATTAATTTAGAAAGAATGTTGTCAGATATTCAAGGCGCCAAGAAATTTCATCCGTTGCCTGAATATCCCTCGGTCTTAAGAGATATTGCTCTTATTACAGATAATTCATTGCCCGTTGGCGATATTCTTCAAGGTTTAAATGAGGCCGGCGGGTCTCTGTTGAAAAATATTGAGATATTCGATATCTATCGTGGTAATCAAATTCCGGCTGGAAAGAAAAGCTCAGCGTTTGCTCTGGAGTTTCAATCGCTGGAAAAAACTCTGGCTCAAGAAGAAATTGATGAACTCATGGATAAGATTATACGCCATGTATCATTGAAATTTAATGCTTCATTAAGAATGTAAGGATAACTTCATTGGCTAATGCAATAACAGATGAAAATTTGGATGTTTCAAAAGAATCTCAAACTCTTGAAGCATCGCTCCGAACCCTCTGGGAAAAAATTAAAACAACTGCCGATGTGTTACATCAGCAAAAACAGGATAACGCGGTTTTACGCAAGGAGATGGAGGGTTTGATTGCAGAAGTTGCATCGTTACGGCGCGATCTGAGCGCAAAAGACCATGAAGTAAAACGCCTCCGCGCCGAAAACACCCAGTTGATTCAAACCGGTTCCGACAGCGGTTTTTCAGACGAAGAGAAAGAAATGTTAAAAACAAAAATAAAAGATCTTATTGCGAAAATAAATTCTCACTTATAATACGCTTTACGTATTGCTATTCTCCTAAATTATTGTTATTCATCATAATAAGGATACACGCCGGAAAACCGGCAGCGTATATGTTTGATTTGATTTGAACAGTTTATTACACAGAAAATCTTTATAACTTATGGCGACAGACGGTAAAAGTATAAAAGTTAAAATCTTTGGTTCGGAGTATCCGCTTCGCGGCGAAAGTGAAGAAATTACTAAAAAGGTCGCCGGATACGTCGATAGTATGATTTATTCAATCCATGAGAAAATACCCGAGCAGCCATTGTTAACCGTTGCCGTACTCTCAGCGTTGAATATCACCGAAGATCTTTTCAAAGAGCAGGAAAAAAATCGGTTGACGAACGTTCATTTGGAGGAAGAGGTAGCCCGGATGAATGATTTTCTCGATCAATGTCTGAAATCTGAAAATTGAAAGATTTTTCAATAGCGTCGGTAAATGGTAGTTTTAATTTAACCGCGCCGCAAGCCAATCCGGTGCAGTATGTGCCGGTTATTCAGTCAAACATATTAAAGAATCTGACAAGTTAACTTTAATAGGGAATTCGACTCTAGAACGTCGTATTACGGGCCTCGTCTCATGGAAATGAGATTTGTCTCTTTCCCGTAAAACGGAAGTGATAAACAGTGGAAGTAAGAAACGTTCAGGCGGGTACCCACCGTGTCTTGAGAAGAGATTCTTCAATGCACCTGACTGGTAGGGCTGCGGGCGGTTTTTTATTTATATATCTAAATTCTCTACTTAAACATTTAATGATCGATTGATTATGAAACGATGGAGGGTCTATGAATTTTGATCTCTATATTTTACCTCCGATGATCGTGGTCCTCACCGGCATTGCCTTTGCTTTGGGTTGGTACGTAAATCACAAAAGTGGAAAAAATAAGATTGCGAGCGCCGAACAGCGCGCAAAAGATATTCTATCCGATGCTGAGCGGGACGCCAACAACCTTAAAAAAGAAAAATTACTCGAAGTGAAAGACGAGTGGTATAAGAAAAAACAAGAATTCGACCATGAAGTCAATCAGAAACGGAATAAGCAGCAGGCGTTTGAAAAACAGCTTGGCACGCGTGAAGAAACACTTGAACGCCGCGTCGAACTGGTAAACAGGAAAGAAAAGGAACTTAACCAGATCCGCAAAGACCTGGAAGATCGACTCAAACAACTGGAAGAGAAACAGCAAGGGCTTCAGCGCCAAATTCAAGATGAGAACCAACGGTTGGAGAAAGTTGCGGGGATGACCCGCGACGAGGCAAAAAAAGCCCTAAGCACGAATATGGTCAGCGAGGCGAAAAACGAAACCGCGCAGATAGTGAAGGAAATCCGGGATCAGGCGAAATTAGATGGGAAGAAAGAAGCTCAAAAACTAATCATTCAAGCAATCCAACGCAGCGCCACCGATCATTCCGTTGAATCTACCGTCAGCGTTCTTCACCTTGAGAGTGATGAAATTAAAGGTAGGATAATTGGTAAAGAGGGAAGAAATATACGGGCATTTGAAGCAAGCACCGGTATTGACGTCATCGTTGATGATACACCTGAAGCTGTCATCCTTTCAGGTTTTGATCCGCTAAGGCGGGAGGTTGCAAAAATTGCGCTTGAACGGTTAATTGCCGATGGAAGAATTCATCCGGCAAGAATTGAAGAAGTTGTCGGTAAAGTGCGGAAAGAATTGGATGATGAAATCCGTCAGACGGGTGAAAACGCGCTTCTCCAATGCGGTCTCCATGGTGGTCATGAAGAGATTCTTAAACACATCGGGATGATGAAATATCGCTCAAGTTACGGGCAAAATCTTCTTTCTCATAGTATCGAAGTGGCGCATATTACCGGCTTAATGGCGGTTGAATTAGGTCTTGATGGAAATCTTGCTAAACGCGCGGGTCTGCTCCACGATATTGGTAAAACAGTCGATAAATCTGTCGAAGGTCCGCATGCGCTCGTTGGGTATGATCTGGCGAAAAAATATGGCGAGAATCCTATCGTCGCTAATGCGATTGGTTCCCATCATGAAGATATCCCGATGGAACATCCCATTGCATCCCTCGTACAGGCGGCTGACGCTATCAGCGGCGCAAGACCCGGCGCAAGGCGTGAATCGATTGAGGGATATGCAAAGCGTCTCGAACGCCTCGAAACTCTCGCAAAATCATTTGATGGCGTGTTAAATACATATGCAATACAAGCGGGCAGGGAAATCCGCGTCATCGTTCAGCACGACAAGATAGACGATGCTATGGCTGATGTTCTCGCGCACGATATCGCCCAGAAGATACAGTCGGAAATGGAATATCCCGGGCAGATCAAAGTGACAGTTATCCGGGAAAAACGTTCCGTTGCTTTTGCAAAATAAATTATTACATACATCTATAAGCCGGCGAAATATCTCCACGATAATCTCGCTGGCTTTTTTATTTTACGAGTAAGATATGCTGGGGTGTACCGCATTGTATGGAAACGTTCGTCCTCCTTTTCAAGGGGGACGCGATGCGTTCTTTGCATCGCAGGGGATCTTTTCCGTTGATTTTCAATTTCCTACCTGTTAGAGGTCGCTTTCTGCAAGCATTATGAACCCAAAACGAACTCTTGCAATCGGTGTTACAGGCGGAATTGGCAGCGGAAAGTCCGAAGTCTGCGCCATCTTCAAATCCCTCGGGGGGATAATTTATTCCTCCGATGCAATTGCTAAAGAAGTAATGAATACAGACCCCCGTTTAAAAAAAAGAATCACTACACTCTGCGGTTCATCAATTTATCGTCAGGACGGCGCTCTCGATAAAAAAGCAATGGCGAAACTGATTTTTACGGATGACTTGCTGAAAGTAAAAATAAATGCAATTGTTCATCCGGTAGTCATCAAATATCTGGATGATGTTATTCAGTCCGCAAAAATATCACCCAAAATATCCCTCATGTTTATAGAATCTGCCCTCATCTATGACGCAGGCATTCAAGATCTGTTCGATTATATCATATTGGTATTATCATCCGAGGAGACTTCTGTTAATCGTGTTTTGAAAAGAGATGGAATCAGTAAATCGGAAGTTCAAGCCCGGCGTTCTGCTCAGGCGCCTCCCGAACAACACAGGGAGAAAGCTGATTTCACGATTGATAATACCGGCGATTTACAATCGTTGAAAAATAATTGTGAATTTCTCTATTCCATCCTCACAAAGTTGAACTGACTCAACGCTGCTATGGATAGTCTTTCCAATCATGATTTAGTATATTCATTCGCATGGTAATACGTTCAGATTTTCTTATTCTTGGCAGCGGCATCGCGGGCTTATCATTCGCGCTTAAAGCCGCGGAACTTGGAACGGTAGCGCTCATAACTAAAAAAGAGAGGGCGGAATCCAATACAAACTACGCGCAGGGCGGTGTTGCCGCCGTGACGGCGGATGATGATTCGTACGATCTTCATCTTGAAGATACACTCAACGCCGGCGTGGGTTTATGCCATCATGACGCCGTTGAAATTCTCGTCCGCGAAGGTCCACTGCGGCTAAAGGAATTGCAGGAGCTCGGTGTGCAGTTCACTCAAAAAAATGGCAGTCTTGATCTTGGCAAAGAGGGGGGACACTCCCGTAACCGCATTGTTCATGCGCACGATAGAAGCGGTTGGGAAATCGAACGGGCGCTCTTGCATCAGGTCGATCACCATAAAAATATTACGGTGTATGAAAACCATCTTGCCATAGATCTCATCACCGAACATCATCTTGGGGTGCCCATTTCAAAAATGTCTCCGATTCACTGTTGGGGGGCGTATGTTCTGGAAGTTGTGAATAAATCGGTGGATATTTTTCTAGCGAAGAAAACTATTCTTTGCACCGGTGGCGCCGGTCAGGTTTACCGTCATACGACAAATCCGCCTATTGCAACCGGCGACGGCATCGCGATGGCATACAGAGCCGGCGCGGATATCGGCAATATGGAATTCATTCAATTTCATCCGACGACTCTTTACCAGTCCGGATCGCCGGCATTTTTAATTTCGGAAGCCGTTCGCGGTTTCGGCGGCATCCTGAAAACCCAAAGCGGCAATACATTCATGGAAGGGTATGACCCGCGCGGTTCATTAGCGCCGAGAGATATTGTTGCGCGTGCAATCGATACGGAGCTGAAGAAAAGCGGCGACCGGTATGTTCTGCTCGATCTGCGTCATTTACCGGCGTCGGAGGTGATGGATCATTTCCCGCATATTTATAAAACATGCCTGCAAAAATATAAATTGGATATCACCAAAGAACCCATACCGGTTGTGCCCGCGGCGCATTATTCCTGCGGGGGAGTGGTAACTGATCTGAACGGCCGTACATCGATCGTAAATCTTTACGCTTGCGGCGAGGTAAGCATGACGGGCGTTCACGGCGCAAACCGTCTGGCGAGCAATTCGCTGCTGGAGGCGATGGTGTTCTCCCACCGGGCGTTTGACGATGTAAAGAAAACAATTTCTGTAACCGATTCGGATATTCCCGTAATCCCACCCTGGGATGAAAGCGGCACGTTCAATGCCGAGGAGTGGATATTGATGTCCCACGATAAACGGGTGATCCAGGAGATTATGTGGGATTATGTCGGTATTGTGCGATCAAACATCCGCCTTGAGCGCGCGCTGCGGCGCATCCAGCTCATCACCGACGAAATTGAGGATTTCTACAAACGCACTAAAGTGGTAGAAGACCTTGTGGAACTTCGCAATATCGCCACCGTTGCAAAATTGATCGTCCGCTGCGCGCTCCGCCGCAAAGAGAGCAGGGGACTTCACTATACCACAGATTACCTCCAGCGCGACGATAAATATTTTCTGCACGACACCCTGATTTCCCTCTGGGATGCGTAATAAGCATCCCCTCCCTGTCCGCCCTGTGTGCCTCAGGGCGTTGTGATGGAGGGGATCAAGGACGGGTGTTTTCCCCGTCCCGATTCTGTTTATCGGGAGTGGGCTTATTTAACGACTCGCATACTCTTCGTTCCACCACTCCTCAGAATTTGTAAACCGTCATCGCGATCCCGACAGCTTTACCCAGCGTCTTTTTGGCGGGAGTCGGGAGTAGCGATCTCCTCATATGGATGCCTATCGCGAAACTTATAGTTCTCGTTCCACTGCTCCCGCGGCGGAATGCATTCTTAGACGCTCCGTGTCCGAAAAGCCTGCGAAAAAGATAACCAAGATTGAATTAGGTTAAATAATTTTCTTAAATGACCTCACCCCGACATCGTTCATCATTTAAAAATAAAAAATCAATACCCTCTCCCGGGGGAGAGGGAGAAATAGCTGCAGCATGAAGCTGCCAGAATTCTTAGGGTGAGGTCATTCGTAGATCATACCGGATCCATATCATCCGTAGACGCTCCGCACTATCAAAATGAGTTAATGCAACTCTTGTATTTGATAGTTCCCTGAACATTTGTTAAATTGACTCTATCAACTTTGAAGCCATTTCCGTTTATATTTCCTTATATACGGGATAAACTTCATCGTCGATACGTACCTATGACAGATGTAGATGTTTTGATATGAGTAATAAACGATCCTTATTAAGATAGTTCTCAATGACTCAATAACATCGATGGCGGTAATAATGAAAAGTGATAAAATAATTCTCACCCTTGCAATTATGATGGGGCTCATTCTTTCCACGACAACCTTTAGCCAACATTTGCAAAAAAAGATATCACCAGGTAATGATATATGGAATCCACTCTCTCGGCACCAGTTTCCTGACCATATTGCCAACCGGATGGACACTCTTCATTTCAAGCTACCATCTCATTCTTTCCCCGATGATCATTTCATGTCCAACCAGGGACAAAATAAATATATGCCGATTAATGGGATGCTGTTTCCAACTGGACAAATTTCTGTTATTGACACGGCAATTGTTTTTAGCTTTAATGACACCACGAGGCACGTGTATTCGTTCAACACCGGTGCTAAGATGACATCCGATTTGACACAGGTATTGAAAGGAGACATCTGGGTGGACACAACCCGCATTAGCTACGCGTACGATTCAGACGGGAGGAGACTTTCAGAATTGGATGAAATCCGTTCGAACTCTCAATTAATGAATTCTACTCGCATAACATATGCGTATGATCTTAATGGGAATATGCTTTATGAATTGGATGAATCCTGGTCGAATGGTCAATGGGCGAACACCGAACGCCATAGCTACACGTATGATATAAATGGTAATAAACTTTCCGAATTGATTGAATATCCCTCCAATGGTCAATTTGTTGGTCATGACCGATATACGTGGACGTACGATCCAGATGGAAATAAACTTTCTGAACTATATGAATTATCGAATGGTCTATGGATGAATTCTTATCTTCATACATGGACATATGATGAAAATAGGAATATGCTTTCATTTTCACTACAAAGATGGTCAAATGATCAATGGATAAATAATGTTCGCTATACTTATTCTTACGATATTAATGGTGATGAGCTTACCTTTTTGTACCAAAATTGGTCGGGTGGTCAATGGACCAATTCTGAGCAGTCTATCTATACATACGATATCCATGGGAATAATCTTTCTTCCTTATTCGAAATCTGGTGGAACGGTCAGTGGGTAAATTATTATCGATATTCGGCCATCTATGATCTAAATGGATATCGGCTTTCCGAGTGGTTTGAAAACTGGTCAAATTCTCAATGGGTATATTCTAATCGGCTATCCTACACATTTGATGGAAGTGGTAACATGCTCACGAAGTTGTACGAATCTTGGTATGTTAGTCAATGGATAAAGAATTACCATTTTATTTACACTTATGATACAAAAGGGAATATACTTTCATGGTATTACGAAACGTGGTCGAGTGATCATTGGGTGAATTCTGGTCGATCACTCTGCACTTACGATGCAGATGAAAATCTAACTTCAGTTCGATTTGACTCCTGGTCTAACTCCTCATGGTTGCCTGTGGAATCATATTTTACTATAAATGACAAGGCTAACAACAATTACATTCTCGGCTTAGGTGTTAATATCACTCTGATACGTAAAAACATAATGACAGGAATTGGTCCAGCACATGGTAATTTGCCGTCAAGCTATTCTTTATCCCCAAACTATCCCAACCCGTTCAACCCAACAACGATAATTAATTATCAATTGCCAAACGAGTCTTACGTCCATCTTTCAATCTATAATGTACTTGGACAGGTGGTACAAACATTGGTAAACCGAACAGAGCAACCGGGGGAGAAAACTGTACAATTTGATGCAAATAAATGGGCGTCAGGAATCTATATTTACCGCCTTGATGCAACAAGCGTTAGCGAACCATCTAAACGTTTCAGCCAGACTCGCAAGATGCTTTTAGTCAAATAAAATTTGACGTTTTAATTGAATCGAAGCCCTGTCATACTAAATGACGGGGCTTCTTTTAATTTTTCTCATCCGCGTAGCTGGGTAGTGAACATTATCGTAAATGCTATTTTGGGCATCAGAACCAATGCCGCCTGGAATAATTGCATCGCTATATTAAGAACAAACGCTGTCTGATCCCGTCCCGTCAACGATGGATTTGACGGGACGGGAGAGTTCGTTTGTTTGCAAAAAAGATGCAATTATTCAGGCATTGGTTCTGGAGCCAAGTTTTCTTTCGTCCTTTCTTTCCAAAAAGAAAGGACAGGAAAAAATGATTAAATAATTCTTGTATTCATGGTTTCCCATTGGAAAAACAAATTTATAAAAATATCCCTTGCCTTTTTAACTAAAAGTCCTTATATTATATATACAGCCGTATACTGTAATATCATTATCACCAGGGCTCCAACCCTAACTTCATCAATCGACAACACGTTACTTATTATGCGAAATTGTAATTTTGCGTCTCAACAATCCCGAAACGTTGGGATTTTTGTATATCAATTTGTGCAAATCGTCGCTATTGTACAGCGAAGCGCCAGCTTTGCTGATTGGCTATGCCTTTCGATAACGAATCAAATAAAATGGAAAAAATTAGTGACCGAATGAGAAAAAATGGGGATTTTATGAAGACAAAATGGGGACAAAATGGGGACAGAATGGGGACACTTTGGGTACGGAAAAAAGATAAAAACTTCTTATGCGTTATGTTTTGACCAATTAAAAAATAAACTGTCCCCATTTTGTCCCAAAATATTTTTTGTTTGAATCCCTCCCCATTTTTCAGTACATTGATACCCTATGAAAAAGATTAATTTTATTGTAGATGAGCAGTTATTAAACGATAAACCGCACGATGAGTGCGGGGTTGTGGGAGTGTATGGAAATCCGCAAGCGGCAAGATTAACTTACTTTTGCCTTCATGCTCTGCAGCATCGCGGACAGGAAGGATCGGGTATCGTAACATCAGATTACGATGAAAAAACAGGAAAATACAAATTTCACGCCATCAAAGACTTCGGTCTCGTTAGCGATATATTTAAAGATGACAAATTATTCAGCGACGTTTTAATCGGTAATTCTGCCATAGGGCATAACCGGTACTCGACTGCTGGTTCTGCGACCAACAAATTCAACGTACAGCCACTGGTGGTGAATTATAAAATGGGGAACATGGCGCTTTGCCATAACGGTAACCTGACTAACTTCCGGGAAATCCGCCAACGCCTGCAAAATGAGGGGACAATCTTCCAAACAACATCGGATACTGAGACGATTTTACATCTGGCGGCAAAAAGCCAGAAACCCGGTCAGGTGGAACAAATTATCGACGCGCTTAATCAAGTTGAAGGGGCGTTCTCCATAGCAATTTTAACCGATGATAAATTGATCGTAGCGCGCGATCCTCATGGCTGGCGCCCACTCGCGTTGGGAAAAGTTGGCGATTCGTTCATTGTCGCTTCAGAAACATGCGCGTTCGATATTATCGATGCAACCTACATCCGGGATATTGAACCGGGCGAAGTGGCGGTATTCGACCGGGATTCAGTGAAAACGAACAAACCAACTTCGTACCGGTTGTCAAAATCTAACGGGAAGCACCATCATTGCATCTTTGAATATATTTATTTTTCCCGCCCGGATAGTCAAATCTTCGGCGAGAACGTTGATAAGGTGCGCAGGAAGCTTGGAAAAAATCTCGCCCTGCAGGCGCCGGTGCCTTCCGATGAGGACGGTGAAATAGTTATCGTCATTAACGTTCCCGATTCCAGCAACACCGCTACCATCGGTTACGTTAGCGCGAGTCAGAAGCAGGGACTCAAAACCAAATACGAAATCGGTTTAATCCGCAATCATTACGTCGGCAGAACATTTATTCAGCCGGCGCAGGAAATGCGGCAGGTGGGCGTGAAGGCAAAATTCAACACCGTGAAAGGCGTCCTGAAAGATCGTAAGGTCGTCATTGTCGATGACTCGATTGTTCGGGGAACTACGTCTAAACAGCTTGTGAAGCTGGTGCGCGCAGCCGGCGTAAAAGAAATCCATTTCCGGGTAACATCGCCTCCAATACGATATCCATGCCACTACGGGATAGATTTTCCCGATCCGAAAGAATTGATAGCAAACCGGTGCGATGGCGATGTGGAAAAGATTCGACAGGAACTTGGCGTCGATACGCTCGAATATTTATCTCTCGACCGGCTTCTCGAATCGGTTCCTCACGCAAAAGGTCAGGATTACTGCACGGCGTGCTTCAGCGGAAAATATCCTACCGCTGTTACGACCGGCGGAAAAAAAGAAGAATACGAACTTTGATCTAATGCAGGATCGAATCTGGACAGTCTCCAATATTCTCAGCATGCTCCGGATTGCGTTGATCATTCCGGTCGGGTATTTGCTTCTCTACGATTTTGAGCAATATAATATCCATGCGCTAATCCTTATCGTCGCCGCCTCGCTGACCGACCTCTTCGACGGCATGATCGCCCGCAGCATGAACCAGGTAACGGAATTCGGCAAGATCATCGATCCGGTCGCTGATAAACTTTGTGTGGCGTTCATTGTTGGAATTCTCGTATACCAGGGGAAAATTCCGGTTTGGCTACTTTTGCTCGCTCTCTCACGCGACGTCGTTATATTTGTTTGTGGTGTTTACCTTAAGAAGAGCCGTAATATCGTTCCATCGTCCAACCTCGCCGGTAAGTTGGCAGTTGCTTCGTTAGCGTTCCTGGTTGTTGTCGCGGTGCTGGATATCGACCGGTTATCGCTGGTAAAAGAGATACTAATCGCTCTCAGCGCTGCTTTTATTCTGCTATCGTCATTCTTGTACACGATTCGTTTCCGCAAGATGCTGCAAAATAACATTCTTAACGCAAATTGAATCGATACGTAATTAAGTAACTATGGGATTTCTTGATAAATTTAAATTCGACCGTTTGAAGGAGGGTTTAGCCACAACCCGCGAAAATATTTTTGGCAAGGTTCAAAAAATACTGCTCGGCAGAGGAAAGGTTGATGATGAATTTTTAGAAAAGCTGGAGGAAATTCTCATCACCGCCGATGTCGGCGTTGCAACAACGACGAAAATCATCGAGAACCTCAAACACCGTGTGTGGAAAGAGTTATACACCGACTCTGCCGAATTAGACGCTATTTTACGCGAGGAGATCCACAAACAATTTGCCAATGGTTCGGATTCAAATACCGATCCTTTCATATTGCCGGCTACGCATAAACCGCACGTTATTATGGTGGTTGGGGTGAACGGCGTCGGCAAAACAACCACGATTGGAAAGCTTGCCTTTAATTATCGTACCGCCGGGAAGAAAGTCCTTATAGCGGCAGCCGATACGTTTCGCGCTGCCGCGAATGAACAGCTTGAAATCTGGGCAACACGCGCCGGCGTGGAGATTATCTCGCAGTCTCACGGCGCTGATCCGGCGTCCGTCGCGTATGATGCGCTCAAATCGGCTCAATCAAGAGGAGCCGACGTCATGATCATCGATACTGCCGGAAGATTGCACACGAAAATAAATTTAATGGAGGAGTTAAAAAAAATCAGCAGGGTACTGCAAAAACTTGTTCCCGAAGCGCCCCATGAAGTCTTGCTGGTCCTCGACGCATCGACGGGACAGAATGCGATTCAACAAGCAAAACAATTTACTGCCGCCGCGAATGTTACCGGGTTGGTCATCACCAAGCTTGACGGGACTGCAAAAGGGGGAGTTGTCTTTGCTGTTAGCGAGGAGTTGCGCGTGCCGGTGAAATTTATCGGTGTGGGCGAGAAGATCGACGACCTCCAGCCGTTCGATAAAAACGCTTTTGTGGATGCGCTATTTGGGAAATAATCATGGTGTGGAATAAGCGTGTATTTAAACTGCATCTATTAGGTAGGAGTCATTCCGTCCCGATGAAATCGGGATCGGAATCTTTTTTCCTTGAGACCCTGAAACAAGTTCAGGGTGACTCGAATTGGATTACGCAATATCGTGATAGCGATTGTAAGAGATGATTTATCTCAGCCATATACAATAAAAAATAATTCTCGTTGAATCTCACTTACAAAGAATACCGGCTCCAATTAAAACATACCTTCTCGATAGCGCGCGGGTCCAGCGATTATAGGGATACCATTATCGTGCAACTCGAACACGACGGGATAAAAGGATCCGGCGAAGCGGCTCCGCTCGAACGATACGGTGAAACCGCGAGCACTGTAATTGAATTTTTAAATCAGGTGAGGCTTCCACGGGTCATCGATCCCATAAAAATTGCTGCTATACTTGATGAAGTTGATGTCATCGCTCCTGATAATTATTCCGCCAAGGCAGCCATGGATATTGCATTGCATGACTGGGGTGGAAAACGAATGGGTGTCCCTTTATGGAAAATGTGGGGTCTAAATAAAAACAATACCCCGCTGACTTCCTTTACAATTGGTATCGATTCACCCGATATGATTGAAAAAAAGATTCAGGAAGCTGATGAATTTCCGATATTGAAAGTGAAAGTGGGCGTTCCGGGGGATACGGAGATCATTAAAACAATCCGGAAGATTACCGATAAGACATTACGCGCTGATGCGAACGAGGGATGGAAGAATAAAGAAGACGCACTCGATAAAATATTGTGGTTGGAAGAACAAAACATTGAGCTTATCGAACAGCCGATGCCCTCTGACCGGCTGGATGATATTGAATGGATTAAAGAGCGCGTGCATATACCGATTATCGCCGATGAGAGCGTCAAGCGGTTAAACGATTTACCCCGGCTGCGCGGCGTTTTTGATGGAATTAATATCAAGCTCATGAAATGCGGCGGAATACGGGAAGCGATGAAAATGATCAACACTGCAAGAGAAATGGGATTGAAAATTATGCTCGGTTGTATGATCGAAAGCTCCGTCGGAATTGCCGCCGCTGCGAATCTATCTCCGCTTGTCGATTATGCAGACCTCGATGGCAATATTCTTATTTCCAACGATCCGTTTGAAGGAATATCCCAATCGAAAGGTAAATTACTATTAAACGATGAAGCAGGCCTTGGGGTAGAGTCAATAATCCCAAGGTAAGATAAATTCAAAAAATTGTATATTATCACCAAGCTCGAAATTTCTTGACCGTCATCGCGATCCCGACGATAGTCGGGAGTAGCGATCTCCTTACATCGATGCAGATTCAAAAAAATTATATAGAACTACGTAATAAAATTAACAATTGATAACTCAATTTACCATTGCCAAAACTAATTAAAATACTTCCTCCTGAACTGGCGAGTAAAATCGCCGCAGGCGAGGTCGTACAACGGCCTGCTTCGGCATTAAAAGAATTGCTCGAAAACGCCCTCGATGCGAACGCAAAAAACATCACCGTCATCATCAACGGATCGGGGAAAACACTGATTCGGATAATCGATGACGGGACCGGGATGGGACCGGAAGACGCCGTTCTCGCGTTTCAACGCCATGCCACCAGTAAAATATCCAGCGTGGATGACCTGGAGAATATCCGTTCGTTCGGCTTCAGAGGCGAGGCATTAGCTGCAATATCATCCGTCTCCATGGTCGAGATGCATACCCGCACCGCAAAATCTGATGTTGCAACGCTCGTCCGTGTGGAAGGGGGGATCGTCATCGAAATTGGGGAAGACGCAGCCCCCGTTGGAACATCGGTCGCGGTAAAAAACTTGTTTTATAATACGCCGGGAAGAAGGAATTTCCTTAAAAGCGATGAGACGGAATTTAGGCATATTTTTGATGCTGCTCAGCGGACTGTTCTGGCACATCCTGAGTTAGGATTCAAATTTGTGAGCAATGATGAAACGTTATTGCAACTGCGCCCAGGAACGCTGCAGGAACGGGTAAAAGATATATTCGGAGAGAAACAGTCGAGCGCGATCTTTCCTTTCGAGGAGGAGACATCGTTTGCAAAGATTCACGGATTCCTCGGCAAACCGGAGTACGGACGAAAAACGCGCACCGAACAATATTTATATCTGAATAACAGGTATATCGTCAACCGCAGCATCTCTCATGCCGTCTTGAATGGCTACGAACACATGCTGGAGAAGGGAAGCTTTCCGTTTTTTATCCTCTTTATCGAAATTGATCCCCGTAAGGTTGACGTTAATGTTCATCCCGCCAAAATGGAAGTAAAGTTTGCCGATGAACAGGCGATGTACCGTTTTGTCATGTCCGCGGTGAGGCACGCGCTCACGTCGCAAGATTTATTGCCGAGCGTAGGTATGCGGGATAAAAGCTCCACAGAGGAACGCATGGGATTGAAATTCACTCCTAATAGAAGCGCCGGAGGTGACCGGGTCGTTCAATGGCGGGAATTATTGAAGGGTGATGTCGGAACTTCAGAGCAATCAAAATCTCACGGAATATTTGATAAACGCGGAGAAATTGATAACAAAGCGCCAAATTTGCCCCGGGAACAGACTTCTTTACTGGAACAGGCGCAGGAGAAGCCAACCTTCGGTATAAAAATACCACTCTGGCAGATTCATAACAAATATATCATCATGCCGACGGACGAAGGGGTAATGCTCATCGATCAGCATGCCGCACACGAGCGGGTGATATATGAGCGGGTAATTGAGCGATTTGAGGGTAAAGAAGGCAAATCACAGCAGTTGCTATTCCCACAGACTATCGAACTGACTCCGGGTGATGCAGCGTTGGTTAGGCAAATTCTTCTATATCTCCAAAAATTGGGGTTTAGCATAAAACTGTTCGGACAAACCACGGTCATTATCGATGGCATACCGACGGATGTGAGGGTACGGGAGGAGGGATCGATACTTAAAAATGTTCTCGATCTTTTCAAAGAAAACGAGCACGATGTGAAGAACGAACCGCGCGAGCGGCTGGCAAAAGTATATTCATGCAAAGCCGCAATCAAATCGGGCGATCCATTGAATGATATAGAGATGCGGTCGTTGCTTGATCAGCTTTTTGCCACTAAACTTCCCTACACCTGCCCCCACGGCAGACCGGTGATAATTAAATTATCCTTATCAGAATTGGACAAGAGGTTTGGAAGAACGCCGGTGTAGGGCGAACCCGGTTACATCAGGATATCATGTGCCAATCAGTTACATCAAAATCTCAATTGGGCGGTCATGGTTCCCCCCGTAATTGATTTCGGTAGGGGACAGACGGAGGCACTGTCCCAAAATGATATGTAACAAACCTAGCCCAACTGTGGTCAATTAGAACGGTTGTAACAAATCATTTAATTAGATTTTCGATCTGCAAATATTGATTTATATATTCTAATATTTCATTCGCTTTTTCATTAAATGATATTCTCTTATCATTGTATTGATTCCAAAAATATGCCATTGGAATATTCTTAAAAGAAGACCTATCGGGGAATTTTTCTGGAAGAGTTTTTGCTAGTTTTGTTAATACGATACCAATGAGAGAAAGGTTTTCTCGCTCGATATTTTCAAAATCCTTTAATAGTGTTCGCAATCTTTCTGGAATTAATGGAGAAACTATAAATCGGACAATTTTATCACGTTGATCTTTATACTTAGTGGTGAAGTGTATATTACCATATTCGTATTCATGCCATTTGGAGGGATCACTATCAGAACTATGAATTTTATCCAATTGCTTTTCCTTCATTTGCATGAATTCATCTGCAGTTAATAAATTCTTTTCGGCAAACGCATTTGACATCATAGAGCCAACAAGATCAGGATAATTATCTTTCCAGTTTATAGGTCCTCTTGATGGATCTCTGTTTATGAATGTGGTATAATAATCATCCAATAATGAATACGCATTTATAACGACAATTCTTTCCAAATCCATCGCTTCGATGAATTCAGCTTCTGACTGATTCTGGAAAAAAAGGAGAATTTCTTCGAACGTTTTTAGTTGATATTTAAAAGTCTCTGTCTTGATAGGAGCGAAAATTGTTTTCTTCGCTTGAAAATACGTGAGAATTGAAATTATTCCAACAACTAAAAAAAAGAGTGCATTCAAATAATCTTTTAAGAAACCGATTAAAGTCGCTTGATTCAAAAGTAATGCAGATCGATCATGATTATATAAAGCAAGAAAACTATCTGTAATAATAACTAAAAATGCAAATGTCCAGATCACCGTAATTAAAATTGTATGCTTATTTTTCATGTTTCAATCGATATTCAAGTGTGAAAGGTTTTTATGAATCACAAAAATATTGTCCATGTATCGCATTTTCGCCATCACGGTTTGGATCATGACAACCGTTGAATAATGTAGGGTTTTAAAGATATCAAACCAAATTTTAATTTTAGAGGAAAAATCCAACGAATAAAGCTCCGGAGGAGCGTAATATCTATAGATTTGCTGTGAGGTGTAAACAAAGCTCCGTCAGGAGCGAAATGTAAAAAATGCGCAACGAGATATTTGAATGGCCATACATTTCACCCCTATGGGGTTTAAATGTTTGTTGTGCCGATTTGCTATAGACATTTCATCCCTACGGGATTACGGGGATAAATCAATTCATTGCATCTATTTTCGAGATTCGCTGTAAAGGTGTAGAGTGAGACTGTGAAATTTAGTTCACTTTGAAATCCTCCCTCAAATTTGTATTTTAAAAGATATTATTTTATTGAACTTGTCAATTTGGTTGAAAGAACGATTTAAATGAGCACAAAACAGAACGATGAACTAAAAACCGCAAAGGAAAAGTGGATACAGAAAGCCCAAACGCCAAAAATGGAACGGCAACCCCGTCCGAGTGCCTCAGCCGGGCAAGCCCGCCCAAATGCGTTAGGGGGGCAGGTTAAATTTACTACCGTCTCCGGTGAACCCATTAATTTGCTATACACTCCTGAGGATATTGCGAACATTAATTATCTTAGTGATCTCGGATTTCCGGGCGAGTATCCATACACAAGAGGCATCCATACCAATATGTACCGGGGTAAGCTCTGGACGATGCGCCAGTTTGCAGGATTCGGTACGCCGGAAGACACAAACGAGCGGTATCATTATCTCCTCGAGCACGGGCAAACGGGACTTTCTGTTGCGTTCGATCTTCCAACGTTGATGGGAAGAGACGCCGATGATCCTCAGTCATTGGGTGAAGTCGGTATTTGTGGTGTATCAATTAGTTCTCTCGCAGATATGGAAGTGCTCTTCAAAGGTATCAAACTTGCCGATATATCAACATCGATGACAATCAACGCTCCGGCGGCGATGGTGATGGCGTTTTATATCGCTGTAGCGCTCAATCAAGGCGCCAAACCGGAACAACTCAGGGGCACCATCCAGGCGGATATCCTCAAAGAATACATAGCGCAAAAAGAATGGATTTATCCTCCGCATCCATCGATGCGGATTATTACCGATATGTTTGAGTACTGCACGAACGAGATGCCGCAGTACAATCCCATCTCTGTGAGCGGGTATCACATCCGCGAAGCCGGATCAACGGCTGTGCAGGAACTTGCCTTTACCCTTGCCGATGGATTTGCGTACGTTGAAGCGGGTATAGAAAAAGGTCTTGATGTCGATGAGTTCGCTCCACGGTTATCATATTTTTTCAATTCGCATTTGGATTTCTTCGAGGAGATTGCAAAATATCGCGCCGCCCGACGAATCTACGCAAAACGGATGCGCCACAAATATGGCGCAAAGAGTCCTCGCTCGTGGATGCTTCGTTTTCATACGCAAACGGCTGGGTGTACGCTCACTGCGCAGCAGCCCGAAAACAATATCGTTCGTACTGCATATCAGGCGCTGGCGGGCGTGCTTGGGGGGACGCAATCACTCCACACTAATTCCATGGATGAGACGCTCGCGTTGCCATCGGAAAAAGCCGTTAAAATTGCACTACGTACACAGCAGATCATCGCTTACGAGACGGGCGTTATCAATACAATCGATCCTCTAGCAGGGAGTTATTTCGTCGAGTCATTAACCGATAAGATGGAACAGGAAGCGGAAGCATATTTTGAGAAGATCGATTCGCTGGGCGGAGTTATTCCTGCCATCGAGGCGGGATTTTTCCAGCGCGAAATTGCCGAAGCTGCCTACCGTTACCAGCAGGAATTGGATAAAAAAGAAAAGATCATCGTCGGCGTGAACGATTTTATTGAAGAGAATGAAAAGGTCGAAATTCCCATACTCACCATCTCGCCGGAGGTGGAAGTAAAGCAGCGAAAACGCCTCAGTGAAGTGCGAGCCACGCGAAATCAAAAATCCGTCGAAGAAACGCTGACGGCATTACGCATCGCCGCCGAAACCGGCACAAATCTTATTCCTCGTCTCATCGATTGCACGCGCGCGTATGTTACCCTCGGTGAAATGTGCAATGCATTGACGGAAGTGTTTGGCATTTACGAAGAGCCGGCGGTATTTTGATTGGAAAAAATCCAATGCATTCTGGGATTAACTCATTAACCTCCCCTTACCATTTCGTCAAGTCTATTGTTGACATGACAGAATTTCCTCTCCTTAATCAAGGAGGGGAAATTCACAAGCGGGGGTGGTTTTCACTAAGCATTGAAATCGTATCACGCAAGAGTTTTCAAACAACACAATTAATCAGCCGAAAGTCACCAAGATGCAACTGAAATACATCATTGCATCCATGAGATTGCACCAGTGGATCAAAAATTTATTCATCTTCGCTGCGCTCGTCTTTTCTATCCACCTGAGAGATATCAATGATATTCTTCTCACCATCGGCGGATTTTTTTGTTTCTCGTTCGCCTCGAGCGGCGTGTATCTTTTTAATGACATAGCTGATTTAGAGTCCGATAAACTTCATCCGACAAAATCGAAAAGACCGCTGCCATCGGGAAAAATCACCACATCGACAGCATGGATGAGTTCAGTAATATTATTTCTTATAGGAGGACTAGCAGCATTCGCCCTAAGACCTGCATTCGGTGTTATAATCGTTCTATATGTCGTGATGAATGTTTGCTACTCCTATGTGCTTAAAAATGTAGTGATTCTCGATGTGATGACGATATCTGCGGGATTTGTTCTTCGTGTGCTCGGAGGTGCATTGTTAATCGATGTTCCGCCGTCAGAATGGCTGATTATGTGCACAATTCTCTTATCGCTGTTTTTGGGATTCAGCAAGCGGCGCCATGAGCTTACGTTATTGGATTCGCACGCCAATTCGCATAGATCAGTTCTTGAACAATACAGTCCCTATTTTCTCGATCAGATGATTGGAATTGTTACCGCCTCTACGGTGATGTCGTATGCGCTCTATACCATGTCTGAGGAAACGATCCATAAATTCAATACCCGTAATCTTATATATACCCTTCCGTTTGTGCTTTATGGAATTTTTCGGTATTTATATCTTGTTCATAAGAGTGAAGAGGGCGGGAATCCGTCGAAGTTAGCATTGACCGATAAACCGCTACTCACGAATATTATTTTATGGATAATCAGTATAATCGTTATTATTTATCATTGATATGGCAAAATCAAAAGTCGCAGTTGTAAAAGTTACTCCCGAAACGATTCTTCCCGATATCGAACGGATGATGCACCTGGCGGGATTTACCAACGCCCTTAAAGAAGAAGCAACAACCATTCTCAAGGACAATATTTCGTGGCATTTTCCTTTTCCAGCGGCAAACACTACACCCTGGCAAATGGAAGGGACAATACTTGCGCTCCGAAATGCGGGTTATAACGGTATCACATGCGTTCAGAATAAAACTGTTGTTACAAATGCGTTTAAGGGAGAAGATCTCAACAATTACGTACCTATCTTTAAGCGATATGATATTCCGGTCCTCTATAACTTTAAGGAAAGCGATATCAAGTGGATCGATTATAAACCCAAAGCGAAAATGCGGGTTTTAGACAAAATATATCCGGAAGGTATAACTATTCCTGAATATTTCCTTGGAAAAAATATCATCCACCTGCCGACCGTAAAGTGCCATATCTACACGACCACAACGGGTGCGATGAAGAACGCGTTTGGCGGTTTATTGAACACCAAACGCCATTATACACATTCATGGATTCATAAAACCCTCGTCGACCTGCTTGCCATCCAGAAGGAAATTCACTCAGGAATTTTTGCCGTGATGGATGGAACTACAGTTGGCAACGGTCCTGGTCCAAGAACCATGTACCCGGTTGTTAAAGATTATATGCTTGCCTCTGCCGATCAGGTCGCAATCGATGCGGTAGCAGCAAAGATGATGGGATTTGATCCGCTTAGTATCGAGTACATAAAAGTAGCTCATGATGATAAACTTGGCGTAGGGGATGTGCGAGATATTGAAATTGTTGGCGCGGATATTTCCAATGAATCTTGGGGCTTCACTGTGGGCGATAATGGCGCGAGCATGATCGGCGATTTGATGTGGTTTGGACCCTTGAAAAGCATGCAGAAAGTTTTTTTCCATACTCCCCTTGTGAATGTATTTATTTTTGGATCGGAAGCGTACCACGATTATTACCGCTGGCCCCTGAAAGACCGGAAAACTTTCGAGAACTGGAGAACCACTACTCATTGGGGGCATCTTTTTCGGCAGTACGAAACAGGGGAAGTCTGGCAGGAAGTTAAAACCCCTTGATGCACGATTTGCTTCCGGCAATTTACGACGAAGTTGTAACCGTTACCCACAATTGATTTAACCCTCAATACGATTGTAGTTCTCCACTGGGAAGGGTGAAGTTCAACTTGTGGACGATATCAGAATATATCACCTTGTTCAACCTCATTTAAAATTCAATTTCAATTTTTCCTTGACAAAGCAGCATCGCGCCGAATTCTTCCTCTTCTTAACCACATTTATATGGGGTAGTACGTTCGTGATTACGAAAGGTTCGCTCGAACATATCTCCCAGCTTTTTTTTATTGCAATACGATTCACCAGTGCGGCAATAATCCTTACCATTCTATTTTTTCAGAGAGTGAGAAAACTTTCTTTAAAAGCATTTCTCAACGGAATGGTCCTGGGAATATTATTATTCACCGGTTTTGTCACTCAAAATGTCGGGATAATAATTACCACGGCGTCAAAATCGGCTTTTTTTACCGGGACCATGGTGGTGTTTGTGCCGATGGTGCAATTTATCGTTGATAAACGCCTGCCCCGACTCGGCAACTTAATCGGAGTCGTGCTTGCAGCGCTGGGGTTATACCTACTTACCTCGCCAACCGGTTCTGAGTTTAACAAGGGGGATGGCTTGACCATCATCTGCGCCATTGCGTTCGCGATTTATATTGTCTATCTCGATAAAGTATCCGCTTTTACGGATACATTTGAATTGATGTACAGTCAGATGCTTGTCATGGCTGTATGCTCCATCATCGGAATGTTAACGTACGAAAAAGTATGGATAGATTTTTCTCCGGGATTGGGTTTTTCTCTTGCATATCTCACAATCTTTGCGACGCTTCTTACGACATGGGTTCAAACCCGCTACCAGGGGGATACGATGCCTACCAGAGCGGCAATTATATTTACAACGGAGCCGGTAATCGCAGCCACCCTTGCATATTTTGTGCGAGGGGAGATGATCGGTATTGCCGGTGTTATTGGAGGAATTATCATTGTCGGAGGTTTGCTGATCTCGGAATTATCGGATTCGATTCCCTGGTTGAACGGCAGTTTCAGTCCGTCATCTGAATGAGTTATGATCGGGGAGTAACGGAATAGCTTCTCCAAAATTGTATTATCATTAGTCAATATTATTGCCATAACAAACCATTATGCAAATTACTCACACTCGATCAGATAATATCAGCATTGTTTCTATCAATGGAAATCTTCTGAGCGCAGACGATTCAACCAAACGGCAAACAGTCGTAAAGCAGCAACTTTCCAACGGAATAAAAAGATTTATTCTGGATCTAAAGGATGTTCAATTTTTAAATAGTTTGGGTTTGGGTTCGATTCTTTCCGCCTATACATCAATCAAGAAAGAGGGAGGAGAACTTGTTCTGGCAAATATCGATCTAAAAGTCATGCAGATATTAACAATTACCCAATCTAATAAAATCTTTACTATTTGTTCGAACCTTGAGAACGCAAAAAAGAGGTTAAGTGATTAGATAATATCAAAATCGTGCTACGTCATCCCTTTAAAATCATAGTAAGGGAATAGTGAATTATAGGGATCAAAAGGTTGTTATCGCATGCTTTATGATGAAATATTCAACACTCTAATTATTACCGAATAGATATTCTCATTTCTGGTAGAAATTGTTTCTCAGACTGATAGTGTTTCTCAAGGGGTTATAAAGTTGAATCATATATCCAAGGGTTAGAATGATAGATTAACCCAATTTGGGGTCCCGTTTTGAATGATTTTGACTCTTTTTCAACCTCTAAGTCTAAGTTTTTCTTGACATTCTGAGGGTTTGGGATTATATTTAAGGAGCGGGAATACAATTTTCCACTACTAACGGATGAGAGACGGGTTATACAAAAAAAAGTTGGACGATTTATTAGGTGTATGCCGAAAAAATCTTCGCACCGTTAATGAAGATCTGATCCGGCGGGCATTTGACTTTAGCTACGACGCGCATAAAAAAGATTTGCGCGCCTCCGGAGAACCGTTCTTCAATCATCCTTATGAAGTTGCCATGATCGTCGCAAAAGAAATACCCCTCGACGATATCTCCGTTGCCGCGGCGCTCATGCACGACGTCGCGGAAGATACCACCTACGAAATTAAAGACATCCGGGCTGAATTTGGCGATACAATCGCAAACATCACCGATGGCGCTACAAAGATCTCGGATATATTTAAAAGCCATGAAGTTACTCAGGCGGAAAATTACCGCAAGATGCTTCTTTCCATGGTTGACGATATCAGGGTCATGCTCTTGAAATTCGCCGACCGCCTGCATAACATGCGCACGCTGGAATTTTTGCCCAAGGATAAACAGCAGCGGCTGGCAAAAGAGACGCTCGATATTTATGCTCCGTTTGCGCACCGTTTCGGTCTTGCGAAATTAAAATGGGAGCTCGAAGACCTTTCGTTTAAATATTTGCTGCCGGAAGAATACGAAAACATTTCCCACCAGTTGAAATCGAAGCGGAAGGAACGCGAAGCATATATTAAGAAATTTATTGTTCCGCTTGAACAAAATTTAAAAAAAGAAGGAATGAAGTACGAGATCGAAGGGAGGCCGAAACATCTCTACAGCATTCATCATAAAATGGTGGAGCGGAATAAACCGCTCGAAGAAATCTATGATCTCTTCGCAGTCCGGGTGATTATCGAATCCGATAATCCAAACGATTGTTTTACCGCCTATGGAATCTTATCCTCGATTTATATCCCGATCTCAGAGCGGTTTAAAAATTATATTTCTGTTCCGAAAAAGAATGGGTATCAATCGTTGCATGCAACGGTCATTGGACCAAATGGAAGGAAAGTCGAAGTCCAGATCAGGACGAGGGCAATGCATGAGATTGCGGAAAAAGGCGTCGCGGCGCACTGGAAATATAAAGAAAAGATGACTACCCTCGATGAGGAATTGGAAAACTGGGTGACATGGGTAAGGGACATATTCGAACACGCCGACGAAGAACCCGCCGCAAAACAATTGATGGAAAGCTTCAAACTCACCCTCTATCAGGATGAGATTTATGTTTTCACCCCAAAAGGGGAATTGAAAATACTGCCACGGGGCGCAACGCCGGTTGATTTTGCTTTTGCGGTGCATTCAAATATCGGTTTTCATTGCCTCAGCGCGAAAGTGAACGGCAAAATTGCTCCACTCGAATATCACCTCAACAGCGGAGATCAGGTTGAAATCATCACCTCGAAAAAACAGGAACCGACTGTCGACTGGGAAAAATTCGTTGTTACGCAGAAAGCGAAATCAAATATTCGCCGGTGGCTCAAAGAAGAGGAACGCAAGGCAATTGCCGTTGGTAAGGAACGATGGGAAAAGAGCCTGAAAAAACTTAAACTCCATACCACTGAAGACGACGTCGGTAAATATCTTCATTCGTTCCTGATAGATTCATGGCGAGAATTTTATATTAAAGTGAGTCGGGACGAAATAGATCCTGATTTTGTTGCGGAAGAAATTAGTTTGAAAATTAAACACCCACCGCAGGAATCGATGAAAGAGGTTAAAACTGTTGGTTTGATCGATCGTTTTATCCAGACTGCCCGGAAAATCACCGGGGGTGTATCGGTAGTCGGAGATAAAGATGCGTTTCTCCACAGCTATGCAAAATGTTGCAACCCAATACCGGGTGATGAAATACTCGGTTTTGTTACGGTGGGGGAAGGTGTAAAAGTTCATCGAAAAAGTTGTAAAAATATTATCAGCATGGCAGCTTCAGATCCGCAAAGGATCATCGTTGTTGATTGGCCTTACACAAACGGAGCGGAATTTGCCGCCGCAATCCGTGTCTCTGGTGAAGATCGGGCCGGCCTCTTGAACGATATAACCCATTCGATATCGGTATACCAAAATACCAACATCCGTGGTTTAAATTTAACTGCCAAGGATTCGATATTCGAAGGGTTAATCGTTATCAATGTAAAAAACACGGATCATCTAAATCGAATCATCGAAAAACTCAGAAAGATCCCCGGCGTATCACGCGCCGACCGGATCATGGAATAAGAAAGAGAACAAACATGGAAAACAATCTTAACAATTGCAACAATAAGAAAGATCGGCCGCCAACCTTCACAAAAAAAGATATCGCGAAACAAATTGCGGAGTCGCGGGAAGTACATCTCGACGTTGCCTCGATATGGGTCGACACCGTTTTGACCGCTGTCCGGGACGTTTTATTAACGGCGAATCCTGAATTGCGTATTGAAATTCGGGACTTCGGGGTTTTTGAGGTTAAATTGACCAAATCGAAACCGAAAGCCCGGAATCCGCAAACCGGAGAAGTCATTTTTGTGCCGCCGCACAAAAAGACGCATTTTCGCCCCGGTAAATTGTTGAAAAATTTTTTATCACAACCACTAAATTGAAACTGTTCAAACTCTCTTTGCTTCAACGGGACCCGGAAAGCGGCATAAAATATTCTTGACAACCCATGAACGATTTCTCGGATTGGATTATGGTTCTACGCGCATCGGTGTAGCGCTCAGCGATCCCCTCGGAATTATTGCAAAGGGATTAAGTGTTGTAATAAATAATGCGCGTTCAATCTCCGTCTTAGAAGAATACATAAAGAAGTACGCCATTTCAAAAGTTGTCGTTGGAATGCCGATAAATCTCAAAGGCGAAAAGGGTCAAAAAGCCCTCGAGGTTGAAGAATTTATTGGGCAGCTTATCGGTAAAACCGGGGTTGAAGTAATTCGCTGGGACGAACGGTTTTCATCTCAATCAGCTCACAGGACTTTGATCGAAATGGGTGTGAAAAAGATGAAACGCCGTGAGAAAGGGCAAATTGATCAAATGGCTGCTGCGATTATTTTGCAGTCGTTTCTTGATAGTCGGTCAAAAACGTAGTTACCGAAATTCTTTGATAATTGATTTGGTTGCGTTTTTAGTGATTCCAAATCATTAATATGGGAATTTAAGACGCTTCGTCAAACGAAACTTCGAAGAGTATGCTATTTCTCTATCAGGTTTTCCGGGAATAGCATCGAGGATTTTCTTTTGTCTGATGAATGCTCTTTAATCAATTTTTAATCGTTTGGGTTATTATGAAGGAGTTGATGCGATGAACTTTCGTGATGTCAACGAAATGATAGATGAAGGAGAAAGCTTCACCCTCGAATTCAAACGAAGGATTTCTTCAGCGGAGAAGATCGCCAGAACTATAATCTCGTTTGCCAATACGAAAGGGGGGACAATCCTCTTTGGCGTGGACGATGATGGGTCCATTATCGGCGTTGAAAGCGAAAAATCCGAAATGGAATTGATCGAGATGGCGGGAAAAGATTTCATAGATCCCCCGATCATTCCCCAAATTGATATAGTTCCTTTTGACGGCAAAGATGTTATCGTTTGCCAGATTGAAGAAAGTAACACCAAACCTCACTATTTTCTCGGTGAAACAAATCATTACGATAACGGTCATGCACACAATGGCGAAAATACTCACGTCTATATTCGCGTGAACGATAACACGGTGATGGCAAGCAGGGAAGTGGTGAAATTATTGGCAAACGAAGATCCGAACGCGCCGCCTCTAAAGCTGAGTATCGGTGATAATGAAAAACATCTTTTTGCATACCTGGAGAAAAATAAACGCATAACGGTTAGAGAACTTGGCAGGTTGATCAACATCAGCGATCGCCGTGCTTCAAGAATGCTTGTACGGTTAGTGCGAGCCGGGGTTATCCGCATCCATACTCTCGAGAAGCAGGATTATTTTACGCTCGCGTATGATGTGGAATATTAATTTTTTAATAGGGTAAGATCAATCCGAGTCTTTAATTATTTTTACTCGGCTGTCGCACTTCCATATCCTGACAAATTCGAAAAGCGTTATTCCGTAGGCAACGGCAACATTGAGGGATTGTTTTAATCCGTACATCGGTATATCAACTGCTAAATCTGCTTGTACTACGATTTCTTTCGAGATTCCTGAAATCTCATTTCCGACAACCAGGCAGATAGGAAATTCTTTCGGTGTTATATCATAATATGGGATGCTGGTATCGGTATGTTCGAGAACGCAAAGTTTTATGCCCTGCGACTTTATTCTGGTGATTGCATCGTTGGGATTTTTAAAATACTCCCAGGGGACTGTTGATGTGGCACCTAAGGCAGTTTTCTCAATCTCTTTTCGGGGTGGATGCGGGGTATATCCGCAAAGGAATAATTTCTCAATCCTTGCGCCGTCGGATGATCGGAATATAGATCCAACATTATAAAGACTGCGGATATTATCAAGCATAACGTAAATCGGGAGCCGATTAGCGTCCTTTAATGCCTCAACGGAAAATCGGTTTTTTGCAATTTCTTCGTGTGTTAATTTTCGCATCCGGTTAGTAATTAGGTATATCTCAAATTGTTTTAGTGTACATTTCATCATAAATATACAAAAATCCACCGGTCAATTTGTCGATAAGGATGTGAATATATAAACTATTTATGATTTACTTTGAAAGAAATTATAATTTTCCTATTATTTGATTCAAAATAAGGAAATTCGTATATTAAAATCTCTATAAAACGCAAAAAACGCAGGGAATTGAGGAACTTGGTCATTGCAATAGATGGTCCGGCCGCATCGGGCAAGAGCACCACGGCAAAACTAACCGCTGAGAAACTTGGTTACGTTCATGTAGATACAGGGGCGATGTATCGTGCAATGACATTGAAGGTTCTCGAAACCGGGATTGAACTTAATGATAAAGAAAAAATATCAAAATTAGCTCAATCCACAGAAATTCGCTTCGAAAGGACGTCGGAATCCGCAATGGTGATATTGGATAAGCGAGATGTCACCAATGAAATCAGGAGACAGGATGTTACGAATGCTGTAAGCGCTGTAAGCAGCATCGAAAAAGTTCGCGAGATGATGGTTCGGGAACAGCGTAAAATTGGTAAAGAGGGCGGAATTGTTCTTGAAGGTCGAGATATCGGCACCGTTGTATTCCCTGACGCCGATCTCAAGATTTTTATGGTCGCGGATATTGATGAACGGGCACGGCGTAGGCAACGTGAATTAGCCGGACACCGTACACAAATCGATTTGGATACTCTCCAGCAGGAAATCATCCAACGAGACGCATTGGATTCACAACGCAATATTAGTCCATTGCGTAAAGCCGATGATGCGATTTTACTCGATACGTCAAGATTAAGCATTGATGAACAGGTAGAGTTTATTGTGAAGAAAGCTAAAGAAATTTTGGAAAAACGACGGTAGATGATTGTATCGGTAGATAAAAATTCGGGATTTTGTTGGGGTGTTGTGAGAACAGTAGATATTGCAGAATCTGTTCTTAAAGAACTTCCGGAAGGAGAATTTCTTTACTGTCTGGGCGAGATTATTCATAACCCGATGGAGATTGAGCGGTTGGAACACCTTGGGTTAAAGACAATCACTCATGCCGATCTTCCAAAACTCGGCGGGAAAACAGTTTTGATTAGAGCTCATGGTGAACCGCCTTCGACTTTCGAATTGGTAAATAAATACGGCATTCTTTTGGTCGATGCAACATGTCCAGTAGTTTGGAAAGTGCAGGAACGTATTCGCATTTTCCATCAAAAAGGGTATCAGGTCGTGATCTACGGAAAAAAAGATCATGCCGAGGTCGTCGGTCTTGTAGGTCATACAAATGGGGAAGCGATAGTTATTAAATCGGTTGAAGAAATTGATAAACTCGATCTGAACCGGAAAACCGTTTTGTTCTCGCAAACAACAATGGACAAGGAAACCTTCTTCAAATTGAAGGAAGAGTTAACCAGACGGGTGAAAGAACTGGAAGTAGATTCGTTCGATCAGGAAGCGCGCGAATTTCATGCAAAAGATACGATTTGCGGGCAGGTATTCGGCAGGGATAAAAAATTGCGTGACTTTGCGAAACAAAATGATATAATGATATTTGTCGCCGGAAGGCACAGCTCCAACGGTAAGGTATTATTTAATATCTGCCGGGAAGCGAATCCACGAACGTATTTCGTGGAAATGGAACAGGAACTACAACCATTATGGTTCAGCGGAGTGGAAACAATAGGCATTAGCGGTGCAACTTCCACTCCACAATGGCTCATGGAACGGATTAAAAAATATATTGAAGAAAAGTTCGCTGTTCCCGAGCCAGTTACATTGTAAAATAGAAAGTCATCCTAATTCACAGATATATTCACTAATCAATATATGATCGATAAGAGATGGTTGATGACTTCCAACGTGGATCGATCAAAAAATCCTCCGGCTCATCAATGCCATTCGAGCCAGCGATGGACAAGAAGGAGTTTTAATGGCTGATACAACAACACCGACAAATGAAAATGAACACCCTGCAATAGATGAAACCCCTATTGTAAAACCTGATTCTCACCAATATAGCAGAAAACAACTGGCGAGCATAGAAGAACGCGAGTACTCAGCGGACGAATATAATGAAATGGTCGCTTTATATGACAAAACGTTCGGAACGATGCAAGAGGGACAAATTGTCAAAGGGAGAGTGGTAGCAATTACCGATAACGGCGTAGCGATCGACATTGGATTTAAATCTGAAGGACTTGTCCCTATAACCGAATTTCCAAACTTGGAAGAAATCAAACCCGGCGAAGAGATCGAAGTATTTTTAGAGAGCGTTGAAAACCGCGACGGTCAACTGGTGTTATCCCGCAAACGGGCTGATTTTATGAGAACGTGGGAGCGAATTACCAAAGCTCATGATACCGGTGAAATTCTTCAGGGTAAAATTACCCGCCGGATTAAAGGCGGACTTGTTGTTGATCTTATGGGTATTGATGCATTTTTACCGGGATCACAAATTGATATCAAACCGGTGCGCGACTTCGATCAATTCATTAGCAAAGTCATGGAATTCCGAGTTGTGAAGATGAAACACCCGGATGAGAATGTTGTCGTCAGTCATAAAGTGCTTGTTGAAGAATCCATTGCTGGTCAACGCAACGAAATCCTTTCGCATCTCGAAAAAGGACAGGTGTTGGAAGGAACCGTCAAAGCTATTACTGATTTTGGCGTGTTCATTGATCTTGGCGGTGTTGATGGTTTAATCCATATTACCGATCTCTCATGGGGCAGGGTGAATCATCCTTCGGAGATTGTCAAACTTGATCAAACGATTAACGTGGTCGTGCTCGATTTTGATGAAGTGAAAAAGAGAATATCCCTCGGACTGAAACAACTTCAACCGCATCCATGGGAAAATATCGAAGATAAATACCCCGTTGGCACAAAGGTCACCGGAAAAGTTGTTTCCCTCGCCGATTACGGCGCATTCATAGAAATTGAGAAAGGCATCGAAGGGCTTATTCACATATCAGAGATGAGCTGGACGCAGCATATTAAACATCCTTCCCAGGTAGTATCGATGGGACAGCGGGTCGAAGCAATCATCCTCAGTCTCGATAAAGATAATAAAAAGATTTCACTTGGCATGAAGCAACTGGAACCCGATCCATGGCTCAATTTATTGCAAAAATATCCTGTCGGATCGAGACATGTTGGTATCGTACGGAATCTTACGACATTCGGCGCCTTTGTTGAGCTTGAGGAGGGTTTCGATGGGTTGATTCATATTTCCGATCTTTCATGGACGAAAAAGATTCGCCACCCAGGGGAAGTTGTGAAGAAAGGCGATCAGATTGAAATCATTATTCTTGGTATCGACGTAGAGCAACGCCGTATTTCTCTCGGTCACAAACAGGTGAAAGAGAATCCCTGGGATGCTTTTGAAGCGTCATATCAAACGGGCACTGAAGTGGAATCCAAAATCGTTCGCATAATTGAGAAAGGCGTTATTGCGGAGTTACCTCTGGGCGTTGATGGGTTCATCCCTGTCTCGCATCTCGCAACCGCCCAAATTAAAAATATCGGCGATACCTTCCATATCGGTGATATGATTAATGCGAAGGTTATTGAATTCGATAAAGAAAATAAAAAAATCGTTCTTTCTGTTGTTGAATATCTGAAAGGCAAAGACCAGAAAATGATCGATGAATATGCGGATAAACATAAACTTCCCAAGATGACGGTGAAAGAAATCGCGTCCGTGGAAGGCAGACCGGTCGAACAAATTCCCGAGATACTGAACGATCAGCCGCCGACTTCCGAATTCATGATTTAAGGAATAGAATAATACATATCAGTTGTACGTGAAGAGTTGTCTTTTCAGACAACTCTTTGTATTTTATGAAATGAAAAACGTTGCATTACATACGCTGGGCTGCAAGGTTAATTATACGGAGACCTCCACTATTGGTCGTCAATTTATCCAACAAGGGTATCAGATTGTCGATACAGACCAGCCATGCGATATCTATGTGCTAAACACGTGCAGTGTCACGGAACGTGCAGATAAAGAATGCCGCCAGATAATTCGCCGTGTGCTGCGCCATTCTCCAAACGCCTACGTCGTTGTTATCGGATGTTATGCCCAGTTGCAGGCGTCAGAGATTGCGTCGATTGCAGGAGTTGATCTTGTGCTTGGAGCAAAAAATAAGTTTAACATCTTCGAGTTCGCGGGAGATTTTGTTAAACATCAACAGACACAAATTCATGTATCATGTATTGAAGAACCGCTTGAATTTATTCCATCTTATTCCGGCGATGTTGAAGGGAGAACGAGAGCATTTTTAAAAATTCAGGATGGTTGCGATTACAATTGTTCTTTTTGTACAATCCCTCTTGCAAGAGGGGAGAGCAGGAGTTTGCCGGTCGATCAATTGGTACGGCAGGGGCATATGCTCTGTGAACAGGGTTTTCGAGAAATAGTGTTGACGGGAGTGAATCTTGGAGATTATGGAAGGAAATTCAATCAGGGTCTTCTGGATTTACTTAAAGTGCTTGAACAACTTCCGGTTGATCGGCTCCGAATAAGTTCTATAGAACCCAATCTCCTTATAGATGATATAATTAACTTTGTTCTCTCATCGGAGAAATTTTGCCCTCACTTCCATATACCTTTGCAAAGCGGCAGCGATTCCATTCTGAAAATAATGCGTCGTCGTTACTTAAGTAATGATTATCGAAACCTTGTCGAATCAATTAAAAAAATGAGTCCGGATGCCTGTATAGGTGCTGACGTTCTTGTAGGTTTCCCGGGAGAAACAGACGCGGTATTCAATGAATCGTATTCCTTCTTGAAGGATATACCGGTTTCCTATCTTCATGTGTTCACATATTCGGAAAGGGAGAATACTCCCGCAATAGATTATCCCAATGAGGTTGAAATGCACGTAAGGCATGAACGAAACGAGATTCTCCGGCTTTTGAGTGACGAAAAAAGAAAAGTTTTCTCATCTCGGTACCTTGATAAATCTCTCCCGTTCCTGTTTGAAAACACAATTGGGTCGAACCTCTATTCAGGTCTGTCCGCAAATTACATCCGGATCAACGCACATTCAGATCAATCACTCACAAATGAAATTCATGATGTAACTATTACTGGTTATGCTAATGGAGTTTGTTCCGGTGAAATTATTTCTCCATGTTCAATTAATCACAGATATGGTGAATTGATACTCACGTAAAAGTAAAAATCAATTAATCAACTCCCGATTTATCAGGATCAATCAATGAAATTCAATATTCTGTGGTTCATACTATTTTATCAGTGCACTTTTGCACAGGTTCCTGCCAATTTATTCCAGGGAATACCGGCACCTCAATTCACAAAATCACTTCAGAAGGGAATTGCCCTGAATGATGATTGGAACGGGAATACCGTTTCCGATGGGAAAAAAAGTGTCCCGCTCGGCATATTGTATTCTCTTCTTTTACCAGGAATGGGTGAACTTTATGCGGGTAATTACGATAAGGGCAAGTATTTTACAATCGCTGAAGGCGCCCTGTGGGTTGCATATGGAGGAATCCAATCGTATGGTGACTGGATTCAGTCCGATGCGAGAAATTTCGCCGTGCAGCATGCTGGAATCAATTTCACCAACAAGAATGATCAGTATTTTATCGATATCGGTAATTTTGTAAGTGTCAATGATTATAACACCGAGATTTTACGGGAAAGGCAGTATGATAAAATATATGATCCGAACTCGTTAAGCGCGTGGCATTGGGATACGGATGCTAATAGAGAAGCATACCGCCTTCTACGTGTCTCCAGCGATGAAAAATTTAATAACGCGCGATTTGTTTTAGCGGCAATCGTAACAAATCATATTATTAGCGCAATTGATGCGGCGAGAATGATCATATTGAACAATAAAAATAATGAATCCGAGCTCATTCATATAAAGGCAAATGTTCTTGGCGATCTCCAACATCCGAATGGTATGATGCTTACATTCTCAAAGAATTTTTAATAATCCGCAAGGGTGAACTGCGCTTGAACGGGGGGAGGGGAAGTCATTTATCATCATGCGAAATATTAAGCTCGGAATAGAGTACGACGGGACAAACTATGTAGGGTGGCAGCGGCAGGAAAACGGGCGCAGTATTCAAGGCGAGATTGAAAACGTGTTACAAAATGTTCTTCAGGAAAAAGTTAATGTAATTGGCGCCGGAAGAACCGACGCTGGGGTTCACGCAAGGGGGCAGGTTGCAAATTTTCGAACAGAAACAGCGCTTGGCACTGAAAAAATTTATACTGCTCTAAATGGTCTCTTACCACAGGAAATAGTCATTCACTCAGTCAGCGAGGCGTCCTTAGAATTTCATGCCCGTTATAAAGCAAAATCGAGAAGATATTCGTATTTGATAACTTCAACCCCGACGGCTCTCGGACGGTTGTATTCATGGAATCTCCGGTATAAACTTGATCTTGAAGTTATGAGCGCTGCCGCGGAAAAGGTTCTTGAAAAACACGATTTTCAATCCTTCAGTAAGGCAGGTTCTGTAGTTGATAATTATTTTTGTGCCGTGTATGAATCGATTTGGTCGGTTGTAAATAATTCACTCCAATATCAAATAACAGCGGATCGGTTTTTACACGGCATGGTTCGCGCGCTGGTGGGGACGATGGTAGATGTAGGCAGGGGATATATCTCGCTTGATGATTTTTGCCACATCCTCGAGCTTAAACAACGGCAAGCAGCCGGTATGGCGGCACCGGCAAGAGGGTTGGTGCTGGAAGAAGTGGTGTACTAAACCAGATATTCGCATTCTCTAACCCATTTGTTTATCTACCCCTTATCTCGTACATTAAAAGTAGATTGAGAGATGTAACCATCAAAAAACGACGGATATTAACAATTTCATAGGGCTGTGGCTGAAGTATTTGGTAATATAGTCTTCATTCTTATTCTTGTATTCTTTAACGGTTTTTTTGTCGCTGCGGAATTTGCCATTGTTAAAGTTCGGGGTTCGCAGCTTGAGGAATTGAAGAACCAGGGGCATAAAAAGGCGGCTGTAACCAAACACATAGTTGAACACCTCAACGTCTACCTCTCTTCAACGCAATTGGGCATTACCCTTACAAGTCTTGGACTCGGATGGGTGGGAGAACCACTATTAGCTGAGATGTTCCGTTCACCTCTTATGGCAATAGGAATTATGAATGAACGGATTATCAGCATTGTTTGTTTTGCAATCGGATTTGGAATTCTGACTTTTTTACACATTATTCTCGGTGAATTAACCCCCAAAGCAATTGCGATTAAATATCCGGAGGGAACGTCGCTGTTTGTTTCATTACCGCTTCAATTGTTTTACCGTATCTTCAGACCGATAATCTGGGTGATCGATACATCATCAGATATTTTATTAAAGAAACTCGGAATCCCTCTTTCAAAAACGAATGAACGCCTCCATACTTCCGAGGAATTGGAAATCATTGTAAATGAGGGGGCAAAGAGCGGAGCATTGGATAAAACAGAACAGGAACTCATCACCAGCATTTTTGAATTTTCGAACACCACAGCGCGGGAGATTATGATACCCCGACCTGATATGGTTGCTTTAAATATTAACACTCCGCGGGAGAATCTTGTCAGGGTATTGACAGAGCAGGGATATTCACGAATGCCGGTATACAAAGATTCTCTCGATAATATCATTGGAATAATTTATACGAAAGACCTGATTACCCTTCTCGAACATCGGGATGTAATAATATTGCAGGATGTCATCCGGCAGGCGTATTTTGTCCCTGAAACAGTTAAAATCAGCCAGTTGATGCGAGATTTACAACAAAAAAAGCTTCATATGGCAATTGTTGTTGATGAGTTCGGTGGTACACAGGGACTTGTGACTATGGAAGATATTCTTGAAGAAATTGTCGGCGAAATCCATGACGAGTACGATGAAATATTGAAAGAAGTTGAACAATCGGCTGATGGCTCATCATTAGTCGATGCCAAAATAGATATTAAGAATTTTAACGAAAAATTCAACGCTGATATTCCGGATGACGATCCAGAATATGAGACATTGAATGGGTTCCTTATCAAACTTATCGGTAAAATTCCTGAAATAAAGGAAGAGATAAATTACGGCAACTGGCAGTTTACAGTTATGAAAAAAACTCTGCGACGGGTCGGTCAAGTAAAAGTGAAGAAAGTTGTTCGGGATAATCCTTCCCGTGTTCTGCCATCAATTAATTAAAAAAAGCTTGTTGTTTCACCATAATCAACATCGCCATTCCGGGGATCTCGCTTAATGCATATAGTTCAATCACTTTCGCATAGTAATGCTGGAGGTGGACAAGAAATTGTATTTACGCTCGTAAAAACCTTACTGAAAACTCATACGGATATTACCTTTTCAATCATCTTACCTGCCGGTGGAAGATATAATGAAAAGTTTAAACGTATTGGCGTGAGCGTGATTGCAATGCCATTTGATCGCATATCACTTTTTACTTTGTTTCATTCATATACCGTCTTTAAGAAGCTAAAACCGGATGTAATTCATTCTCAGGGCAAAGGCGCCGGATATTACTCAAGATTTTTGTCATCGCGAATGATTTCCGCGGTGCGTATACACACTTATCACGGTTTTCATCCCCCTATAAATGGGCTGAAACGTATATTATACAATATCTTAGAAAGATTATTATTATTGCATACAAGAGACATAATAAGTGTATCTCAAGGTGAAAGGCAAGAAATCGGTGATGATTATCCATCAGTCAAAGATAAAATTAAACTGATTCCGAATTGCGTCGATAGGGAAGATGTTATTTGCAGAAGTAATGAAGATCTACCCGAAAAAGTTTCTCTATTTTTTTATAATCAAAAAAATACGTTCAAGATAGTTATGATAGGGAGGGATGATCCCGTCAAAAATTATCCTCTTGCATTTAAAGCGGCCAAAATGACTCTCGGAATGGGTATAGGAGTTTCTTTTGTATTTATTGGTATAAAAGAACATTCCGAAGAGTACAAGGAGGTGAAGAATAAATTTCCCGATTTTGTACTAGGTGTTCAGTCGCTTGATAATGTTCTCCCTGTAATTAAGAATTCCGATGCCTTGCTTATCACCTCAAGGAAAGAGGGTTCACCATTAGTAATTCTGGAAGCATTTTGTTTGGGCAAGCCAGTCATTGGCACGGATGTCCCTGGAATAAAAGACTTGATTAATCCCGGTGAGAATGGTATCCTTTGCCACGAATCCCCCGCGGCGATCTCGACAGCAATCGATAAATTGAGTAAGGATCATTCGCTATATCGTGATTTAAGTGATGGTGCACGTGCCACTGCATCACGGATGGATGTAAATACATGGGCTGAGAAATATTATACTATTTACAAAGGCAATGTTTAATAGTTCATGCCGAAGGTAAGTGTCATCATACCGATGTTTAATGCGGAACGATTCCTCCGTTCCGCCGTTGAGAGCGTACTTGGACAAACTTTTGCGGATTTTGAATGTATAATTATCGATGATGGGTCGACCGATTCTTCAGAACAAATAATTCGCTCATATCACGATTCCCGGATAAAGTTACTTCGTAACAGTAATAATTTAGGCATCACGAAATCGCTAAATAAAGGTATAAGTGAGTCGATAGGTAAATATATTTGCAGAATGGATGCCGATGATATGTGCGTACCCGATCGTTTGTTGAAACAAGTTACATATTTAGATTCTCATCTGGATGTTGCAGTTGTTGGATCCTGGGTGATTTTAATTGATACCCAAGGTCGGAATATTGGTACTGAACAATATCCCGGATCATCTGCCGATATTATGAACCAAATATTTACACACAATCCATTTGCGCACAGCTCCGTAATGATCCGAAGGACAGTCCTTGATATATGCGGCAATTACAGCGCCAATTTTCTCCATAATGAGGATTACGACTTATGGCTCAGAATCGCAGCGCGGTTTCCGGTCGCAAATATTGAAGAACCATTGATTATGCGACGTATCCATGAGTCTAACGTCACTGTAATGAAGGAAACAGAACTGGTTCGTTATCGAATTAAGACATTGGCGCATGCTATATTTCATTATTACCATAAACCATTGTATATAACATATCTGCTCAGACCATATTTCGCATATTATATGCGCCTTTTTAAAGGCGTATTTCAATGAAAACACCAATAGTTTCTGTATTTATTCCCGTTTACAATGGTGAAAAATACCTCAGCGAAACTCTCCGGTCGCTTCAGATGCAAACACTGGTTGAACTTGAAGTTATTATCGTGAATGACGGTTCTAAGGATCATACTGTTGATGTCGCAAGGGGAATAATAGGGAATGATGATCGGTTTCAAATCATTTCTCATGACATTAATAAAGGACCCGCCGCAGCGCGTAATACCGGATGGCGATCATGCAATCCAAATTCACCGTATTTAATGAATCATGATTGCGATGATATATCATTACCAACCAAGTTAGAGCGGTTAGTGAGTTATTTGAACACAAATCCTCGGATTGATGCTGTCGGTTGTTTTGCGGATTATATCGATACAAAAGGGAATATCATCGGCGTTCCTCACATTCACTGGAACCCACGGAAAATAAGATCCACCTTCGCAAAATTGAATTCAATGATTAATAGCGCCACGCTGATGCGAAGAAAACTTGTCGAACACATCGCGCCATACAATTCCGCATATCCAAGTTGTGACGATTATGATTTTTGGGCACGTTCTCTCCTGGCAGGATTTGAATTGGCAAATATACCGGAAGTCTTGCATAAAATCCGAATTCATCCTGAAAGCATCGTTGCGACAAGGGGTGAAGAGCTTCAATCGCATGTAGCGGTCATATCAAAAAATTATCGAAAAGAACGGCGGCGCAATTTATTTAAAATATTCGGAACGAGAAAATGACGAAAAAGATCGTCTATAACATGATCGCAACCATGATTAATGTGTTAAGTGGTTTTCTCCGGAATAAAATATTTGCCGCTTTCTTAACACTTAATTTATTTGGAATACTTTCCATTAGTCAACAAATGGCGGGAGTGTTATTCCCAATATTTGCCTTTGGTTTACCACTCGGAATAACGACACTTTCCTCCCAGCTTATAACAGCATCCACTGATGAAAAACGTGAAACTCTTTCCCGTGTTATAATGCTTAGTATGATGCTGGCTGGTATCTTTTTAGGCATACTTCTTCTGGTAATTTTATGGAATCCCGATTATGTTTGCCGTTTAGTGACCAATCGTACAGATTTCGCTTTACCGGTAAGTTTGCTTCTTCTATCGGCTCCCTTCACAGTCATTCAGAGTTGCCTCTATGCGATTATGGAGGGTGCAGGGATGTTGAAGGAAATCCTCATATTTAAAATATTGCCTGCTATTATCATTCTTCCCATTCTTTACTTTCTTTCCGCATCGTATCATTTAACCGGGGCGGCGATGGGATTAATGGGAAATGAAATTTTTTTAACTGTAATTGGATTAATAATTTTACGCAAATCTTATCTCCTCAACATGAAGGCATTGAATGTTAGTCCTATTTTTGTGAAGATATTTAAGGTCGCACTGCTTTCTTTCATTGTTGGAGTGACCTGGTTGATCGGAGATTTTTTGGTCAAGAGATATATTCTCGGGAAATTAGGCGAGGTGGATAATGCCATTGTTCAAAGTGTGGCGAAAGTTGCTGATTTATATCCGAATATCGCGCTTGCGTGGCTTACCATGCATATTTTTCCTGAGATAGCCAAGCGACGGAACGATCCACAAGGGACTGTATCCTTGATTGAACGTACTACGCTAATTGCAATCGCGATTATCGTACCAATTATTATCGTGTTGTTTCTGGGAAGATCGCTGGTTCTCGAATTTATTTACAAGAAAGAATTTACTATCGCAACAGGATATTTTGGCGCTATGCTTGTCACCGGAATTCCCAAAGTATATTCGTGGGTCCTGGGCGTGGCGTTATTACCGCTCGGATTTCGTAAGGATTGGTTTTATTCAACCATGATCTTCACCTCATTCTATGTGTTTGGATCATGGATTGGATTTACGAACCATCTTTCTATTTATTTGTTGCCCGTTGTTCTATCTCTCGGATTTATTCTTCAATCGGGAATTACGATCAATATTTATCACCGGAGGGGAATCTCTTTCTCAGGTAGTTTTATTCACCAATCATTCTTGTATGCCCTTATGATTGTCCTGCTAGTTATTTCTGTATATTGGTTGCCGGGAATTATCGGCGTAACAATAGTGTACTGTTATCTTAATTATCGATATGGAGTCTTCCAGGATATGCTCGGGAAATTGTATGCCTTCGCAAACTAAACCGCTCAATAAGCTTCTCTATGTTGGAATGCATTACGATTACGGTCGAAAAGCTCAAGGACCGAGTTTCGAATACACTAATTTCTTTCCTGTTTTAAAAAAAATGGTACCGGAGGTTGTGGAGTTTGATTTTTTCACGATAATGCAGGACCTGGGTCAAGAGGCGATGAATGCGCAACTTCTGGAAACTGCTGACCGTGTGCAACCAGATTTAATTTTCTTCATCCTGTTTACAGAAGAATTATTTATTAATGGTCTGACTCAACTTTCCGATAAATTCACTACGTTTAACTGGTTTTGTGATGACCATTGGCGTTTCGAATATTTCAGTAAACGATACGCTCCTTGTTTCAGCTATATTTCTACAACTGACCGGGAAGCAATCGAAAAATACGATCGTATTGGCTATAAAAATGCACTCATGACACAATGGGGGTGCAATCACTTCGATTATGTAAAACTGTCTAATGCAAAAAAGGATATTGATGTATCATTTATAGGCCAGGCGCATGGGAGCCGTAAATTTATTATTAAATATCTCCATCTCAATGGAATCGATGTCCGTACGTTTGGTCAGGGTTGGGAGAATGGAAGAGTATCACAGCCACAAATGATTGAGATATTCAATCGTTCAAAAATAAACCTCAATCTCTCTAACGCATCATGGAATATTCACACCATTTTTCGAAAAAAAGACCAAATTAAAGGAAGAAATTTTGAAGTTCCCGCATGTGGAGCGTTTTTATTGACAAATTACGTTAAGAACTTGGAACATTATTTCGATCTCGAATATGAAATGGTATGTTTTCAATCAAAACGAGATATGGTGCGAAAAATTCGATATTACTTAGAGCATGAGACTGAACGCGAACGAATAGGAGAAAAAGCATACCTTCGGACGTTAAAGGAGCATACCTATGAACAACGCTTTAGAGAGATATTTCGTAACATGGGTTTCGAGGTATGAAAATACTCCATACAGTCCAACGATACGCACCTGACGTTGGAGGAAGCGAGGAGGTAATCCGACAAATTTCTGAGCATTTGGTAAAATTCGGACACGAGGTTACAGTTGCAACAAGTTTTTCAATCCAGAGAAAGAATAAGATGTTGAATGGAGTTGAGATTCAGGAATTCGGATGCTCAGGGAATGTAGTGGAGGGAATTCACGGCGATAGTACATCATATATTAATTATATTAAAGATTCCAAGTATGATGTGATGTTGAATTATGCAGCGCAGATATGGAGTACTGATCTTGTGTACAACCTATTGCCATCCATCACAATGAAAAAGATATTAGTGCCGTGCGGATATTCGCGTTTACACGACGGACGATTTAAGCAATATTTCGATTCGATGCCCGAAATTCTGAAATTATATGACGCCGTGGTGTACCATTCGATGTCGTATATTGATAAACAATTCGCGGATAATCATAATATCGATAACGGTATTGTTATTCCGAATGGCTCGAGCATGGAAGAATTTAATGCAGGTATGAAGGGTGAATTTCGAAAAAAGCATAAGATCGGAAATAATATTATAGTCCTGAATGTCTCGAATCATAGTTGGCTGAAAGGACACGATTTTTTCTGGCGTGTAGTGCCAGCGTTAAAAAAAATGGGCATAGTTCCGGTGCTTATCGGCAATTCATATCATTCCTCCACGAAGAAATGGTTGAAGGAATGTTATAGATATTGCCGATATCAAGCATTCACGAATAATGCATTGAATCTGGAGGGATACTCCCGTAAAAATACGATCGAAGTATATGTCGACGCTGATATTTTTCTCTTCGGCTCGAAGGTTGAGTGTGCTCCCCTCGTTATGTATGAGGCTTTTGCCAGTAAAACATTATTTATTTCATTAGATTGCGGTAATGTTAAAGATTATGCCGATATCGTATGCATCGTGAGGAATGAACTAGAAGCTCTCGAGATTATTCGGGATTACAGGGAACACCCTGAATCTTATAAAGAAAGGATCGAAAAAGGATATCGGAAGTTTCTCGACGAACTAAACTGGGAGTGTATTGCGCGTAAATATGAAAAATTATATAAGAATGTTATTCGAGGTGAAGAAATATTTTCTTGAAATTCAACGTTCTCAATATTATTGAATGCTAAATGAATAAAATAGGCATATTTGGCGGAACATTTAACCCTCCTCATATGGGACATCTAATAGTATGTGAAAGTATTCTTACGCAAGAAAAATTACATAAGATTATCTTCATTCCCGCAGCTATATCGCCACACAAAAGAGATCGAAATCTGGCTCCTGCTGATCATCGGTATCAGATGACCAAACTTGCAATCCATGATAACCCGCATTTTGAAGTATCCGATATTGAAATACGAAGAGGCGGAATATCATATACCATCGATACTTTGGAATCTTTATGCTCCATATATCCACGGACAGATTTTTCATTAATTATCGGTATTGATAATTGGGCTGATTTTAATAAATGGAAAAACCCGAATGAAATTATGTCTGTTGCTGATATACTGGTGATGAACCGACCGGGATTCCCTACAGCAAAATTTGAATATAATTCCAATAAAAGGGTCAAATTTATCGATGTTCCAAACATTGGGATTTCAGGGACTATGGTTAGAATTCACGTCAAATCGGGTAAGTCCATAAAATATCTTGTTCCCCAAAACGTTGAGAAGTTTATTTTTGAACATTCTCTCTATCGAGAATAATTCTCAATCTATTGCAACTATATAAAAAGATTTGTAGTTTAAATTAATAAGTTAACCATTTGTTTCAGGATAAATTATGAAAATAGTCAGGTTCTTATACTTACCATTCTTATGGTTTTTCGTAATCAACAATGCTTTTAGCGTGGGGCATTCTGGCAATATAAAAAAACGACTGCCTCTCGATAGAATGCCAAATGTTGCCATGAAGTCACCACAAAATAGTCATTATCTGCCAAATAAGGTTATCATTCGATTGCAGAATCCTGCCCATCCGGGGTTTAAGAAACATTCAACAACAATGAATAATTCTTTGAAAACCTTCTTGGCGAAGTACTCTGCGCGGTCGGTCGATAATCTCTTTCCTCAACAAAATTTCAATGTTAAGACTGTGGATTTATCGATGTTCTATGTGATGACATATAACACCCCTATGGATCCTTTTACCGTAGCAAAGGAGATCTCTCAACGACCGGAAGTTCTTTATGCGGAACCATGGTTTATTTACCCGGTGGATGGCATAAGCTCCTGCACGCCAAATGACTCATTAAGAAATCTCCAATGGGCGCTAACCAAAATAATGGCAGATTCTGCGTATTGCATGGCTTCAGGTGATTCTACTATATCAATAGGTATTGTCGATACTGGGGTTCAATGGGATCATCCTGATCTCGCTGATAATATCTACATCAATCCGGGTGAAACCGGTCTTGACGCCCACGGCAATGATAAGCGATTTAACGGCATAGATGATGACGGCGACGGATATATTGATGATTGGCACGGATGGGATTTTGGAGGTGCTGATTACAATAATCCAGTCGGTGATAATAATCCGACTCCCACGAATGATGGCGCAGGGCACGGAACGCATGTTGCAGGAATTGCAAGTGCCCGAACAAATAATCATATCGGAGTAGCGGGAGTGGCAAATAATTGCCGCGTCATTGCTATTAAAACCGGATCGGATAACGATACGAGAGGACCGGGGGGAACACCCTACATCGTGTTCGGTTTTGAAGGGATTATGTATGCTGCACAGAGAGGAGCGGTTGCCATTAATTGCAGTTGGGGAGGTCCGGGGGCTTCTCAATTCGAGCAGGAAATTATCGATAGCGTAACCTCGATGGGATCTCTTGTCGTTGCAGCCGCGGGTAATGCAGGTACAGAAGATATGAATTTTCCTGCCGCTTATAAGAATGTGTTTAGTGTCGCCGCTACTGGACCAAATGATATGCGGGCTAGTTACACACAATATGGTGAAACCATTTCCGTATCTGCTCCTGGGGGAGCGGGAACTTTATACACTTCGGCGACGGATATCTTAAATACTTATTATGGTAGTACCTATGCCATCCTTGCAGGGACGTCTATGGCGTCACCACATGCCGCCGGACTTGCAGGACTCGTTAAGGCAAAGTTTCCCTCATATACAGCTCTTCAGATCGGCCAACAAATACGGGTAACGTGTGATGATATTTATTCTATCAATACGGGATCAACAATCAAGTATAAATTAGGAAAAGGGCGGATCAATGCTCTGAGAGCTGTAACCGAAAATACATGGCCCGCGATTCGAATGGTATCATTCCGCGCAGTTGATTCGATTCAGGGAAATAATAATGGCCTTCTTGAACCCGGGGAGATATTTGCCTTAAAAGCTGTATTTCAAAACTATCTTTTTCCAACTAGTGCTGGTGCGACGATAACACTTGCGACATATGATAATAATGTTTCAATGCCTCAAAAAACATTCCCAATTGGTTCGGTTCCAACGCTGGGTACAGTTTCAAATGACGCCAATCCGTTCACTGTTCAGATCAGCACCAAGATAGCTCCGGGACATGTTGTACAGTTCGTTTTGCTCATCGATGATGGAAATTATAAAGACTTTCAATTGTTTAGCATTTTGATGAATCCACCTTATGCAACGCATAATGTTAATAATGTGACAACTACCATTTCTAATAATGGGAGACTTGGGTTTAATGATCCTCCAACGAATTCCCAGGGTGTAGGTTTCGTATATAAGGGAGGAAATCAACTATTTGAAGCTGGTCTCATTATCGGAAATTCGTCAACCAAAGTTGTGGACGTGGTTCGGAATGATATAGGAACTGAAAATTCCGCGTTTTATTCATCCAAGGTTTATCAAATGGTGAGTCCGGGACCAATTGCTACACAGCAGGGTTATGCTCAATTTACTGATTCAACGGCTCCCAGTGCTAATCATATAGGATTAACAGTCGATACGCGATCTTATGCGTTCCATAATCCTCCTGATACAAACTATATTATTGTGGAATATGATATTAAAAATACTTCAAATGCACCCGTTTCGAATCTTTACGCCGGTTTATTTTTTGATTGGGATATGCTGCCGAACTATGCTACTAATAAAACCGCTTTTGATACGTCACGAAACATGGGTTATGCATGGGATGACAGCGCCCATAACCCTGTATATTGTGGAACAAGTGCTTTAGATACCGCAGCTTCATATCGTGCCCTTGTCAATGATGTGAATATTGATCTTTCCGATTCCGCAAAATGGCATTGGCTTTCAGACGGCATCGTTACCCGTGATACGGCTGCTGATATTCATTTGGTTGTTTCAGAGGGACCCTATTCACTCGCCATTGGTGCAACACAAAGAGTTGCTTTTGGCGTCATAGCCGGTAATAATTTAAGCGATCTTCAACGGAATGCCGATTTTGCAAAAGAAAAATGGAAGTACATCCTTCCGCTTGGAGTCAGCAAAGATAAGGGAATTCGTCCGGTGGCATTTTCCTTATTGCAAAATTATCCTAATCCCTTCAATCCGACTACTAATATTAGTTATGATATTCCCGCAAGCGGAAAGGTAACCTTGAGTGTGTTTGATGTCCTTGGTCAGCTCGTTTCAACGCTCGTAGATCGCGATCAACAAGCAGGCCGATATCATGTTCAGTTTAATGGGTCCTCATTGCCCAGTGGCGTCTACTTTTATCGTATAATGGTAACCGGCGGAGCTTCAGGAAATGTCTACACGGATGTTAAAAAATTATTGCTGTTGCGTTGATTTGTAAACCGGAATGAAATAAAATTTCATACGGTTTATAATAATTGCAGGTGTAAAATAAAAAACCCTCATTCATAAAGAGTGAGGGTTTTTTGTACAAATGTAAAGAAGAAGTTATCCTTTGGTGATCTTCTTCAATAGTCCCATTCTGAACGCTTTCTGACTAATTGCCCATTCCGTCCGGCGAAGCTTTTCTGCGATTTGTCTGTGGCTCATCGCTTGAATGTTGGTCCGGATGTAATCAAGATCAGTCTGCGACCATGGCACTTTCGGCACTCGTTTCGTTACCCCTAAGCGTTTTGCCATGAATCTGATTGCATAACGCTCACGATTTAGAGCTTCTGCAATTTCGATTGAGGTTTTCTTCCGATACCATTTGCGGATATATGCTTTATCTTTCTCTGTCCATGGTATGCGTTTCCCGATGCCGAGTTTTACAACTCTCCCGCGTACCGCGAGAATTGTTCGTTTTAATTTTTTAGCGATCTGTTCAACGGGTTCCTTTCCATAATGATCTTTTATGTGTTGATCTTCTGGAGCAGTCCACAATCTCGCTTCTCTGGTGAGGCCCAGTATCCGGGCCCGTGCATTGATGCTGATAATTGTTCTCCCCATCATTTCGGCAATAATCCTGCGAGGTCGTTTGCCGTATAATTCACGCAAGGTCTGATCGTTTTCTGTCGACCAGGGTTTGCGTGAATTTGGAAATTGTTTCTTTTTCATAGTGTCCTTATCTGATAAAGAAGTTTGTTAATAAAAAGTGGGTTGATTTGCTTGATTTGTGTATTATTCGCTTTACGATCTAGCGCTGTAAATTCAATACTAAATAATATTAAATTTTGTAGTAAATGTCAAAAATTAACGGATTAAATTACTTTCACGTTGCCGGTTTAACTTAAAAATCCTCCATTTGGGGGAGATATATGACAATTTCCCTATAAAATTGACTGTTTTTAAGTATAGACCTTATG
>JBIOHP010000011.1:0-114810 GCA_044449065.1 Bacteroidota bacterium | reverse complement strand
GGATGGGGACGTATGTCAAATTGTAGCGAACCCCTTGCGTTGATACAAATAAATCCCTTAAGATTAAACCCTTCCCTGAAACTTATTGTCTATGATACAATGTTCAGGAATGGAACTTCAGGGTTCATTCATCCAAATATCATTCAATCATAAGGAATAATACATGAAACAAAGTTTTATAGGCGGGAGCATTCTGATCTCGGCTCTTATTATCATGGGCTTCGTCTTCATACCGGCGAGCGGATCGGGCACGATGTCACCCGCCGAGTTGGCGCAGGATAGCGCTGCGCAGAGCGATAATTCGGTAAATGTTGAAAAAGAAATCAGCAAACTCAAAGACGCAATCAAGGGCAAAGAAGATAAGCCGGTAACGGAGGTATTCAAAAATATTAAAGCGTTTGATCCAAAGATGCCGGCGGGAAGATTGCCGGATATTATGGCAATGTGGTGCAGAACGCTGGGCGTTACATGCAAAAATTGCCATCTCATGGGCGACTGGGATAAGGACGATCAGATCCCCAAAGAAACCGCCCGCGGGATGATGCAAATGGTGAACGATATTAATACGAAAACATTTAAAACTATCAAGGGGCTGGATGAGGATTCCCGCATCGGCTGCTGGACATGCCACCGGGGACGCAAGAAACCCGAATCGCGACCGCCGCGCACCGGACGGGATGGAAGATAGTATTATTTATAAAAGGAAAATCATTAGACGTTCGATTGATCTGTTTCTGATATTTGCGTTAGCTCCGACCCTCACCCAATTAAATATTCAACATTTGACATGATGCATTGCCACTCTCTCCCAATTTGGGAGAGGGTGGACATGTAGTTTCGATATAATACATCTTGTCCGGGGTGAGGGTCAGATACCAACATAAAGTTATGTTTGAGAGTACAGTGGTCAGGAGATCGCCCGCCTGAATCCGCCATGGCGGATCGGGCAGGCGACGTCCGCCTCCCGCCAAAAAGACGGCGGGTAAAGCGGACGGACTTGCGATGACATCACGAAGACTCAGTATTTTTGTCATCAACGCCCAAAATCTTTATATTAGATTTATCGTTTAACCAACAGTTATGACAACATATACAGCGACAACCGGGGGGATCACGGTGACTGTGAAACCGGTGTACCTGGAAGAACAGTCAAATCCGATGATGAAAAAATTTGTGTTCGCGTACTTTATCAGGATAGAAAATCGCCGCAAGGAAAAGGTTCAGCTCCTCCGGCGGCGGTGGCTTATCCATCACGCAAGCGGACGCAATGACGAGGTGGAAGGGGAAGGAGTTATCGGCAAGCAGCCGATGATCCCTCTGGGCGAATTTCACGAGTACAACAGTTTCTGCGTCCTCGAATCGTTTGAGGGGTACATGGAGGGCGCTTACCAGATGCAGTCACCTGACGGCAATTTGTTTCAGGCAGAGATTCCACGGTTTACCCTGAGCGCGCATACGAATTAATAAAAAGGATTGATCCATGGAACGCATCTTAATCTCCAGCGGCACGAAATGGGAACCGATTGCGGGTTATTCCCGCGCAGTGAAGATCGGCAATCATATCTTCGTCTCCGGCACCACCGCCACCGGCGCCGACGGAAAAATCGTGGGAGCGGGAGACGCGTACGCGCAAACCATTCAAGCGATCAGGAATATTGAAACGGCATTGCAAAAAGCCGGCGCGCGCCTCACCGATGTGGCGCGGACGCGGATGTTTGTTACCAATATCGCCGATTGGGAAGAAATCGCACGCGCGCACGGCGAAATTTTCGGCATGATTAAACCCGCCACAACGATGGTGGAGGTTCAACGACTCGTCGATCCCGCAATGCTGATTGAGATCGAAGCGGACGCCATAACAGAATAAGGGATTTATTTGCTGAAATATAGCGTTATATTCTCGATAAATGTGTAATAATCTTTTGAATATTCAGGAGAGGACTCTATGAAGAAAATATTTGTAACCATGATGGTTTTTACTCTAAGCGTATATTGCTTCAGCGCGCCGACGACATGGTCGCAGATTGAAAAACTGTTCCAGAAAAAAGGCGCCACGCAGGGGGACATGTTTAAAATAACCTTTCCCCGAACCGATCTTGACGTTACTATGGAAAGCATTAAAATTTCGCCCGATCTTGCCCTGACGACATGGCTGGTTTTCAAACCTGCCGGTAAATCGGCAGTGATGATGGGCGACCTTGTGATACTCGATTCCGAAGTCCCGCGCGTCGAACTCATGCTCGATTCCGCCGGAATCGCCGTTACGGGAATGCACAACCATATTATCGGCGAGTCTCCCGAAATCATTTATATGCATATCATGGCAACGGGCGACGCCGTCAAGCTCGCCGGAACGATGAAAAATATATTTGCAGCTACCGGAACGCCGATTGGAGAAACCGCAACGCGTACTTCAAAATATTTCGATTGGTCGCCGGTTGATTCGATCATGGGCACGAAAGGAACGGTGAAAGGAGATGTGGTTCAGTATGGCATACCCTTGAAAGAGAAAGTAATGGATAATGGAATGGAGATAACACCCTATATGGGATTAACGACCTCCGTGAATTTTCAGATCGATGGATCGAATGCCGCCGTCACCGGCGATTTTGTGCTCCTGTCAAGGGACGTCCAAGCCGTAATGCATACCCTGCTCTCGTACGACATCCCGGTTACTGCGATCCATAATCACCTGATGAACGAATCGCCAAAAATATATTTCCTCCATTTTTGGGGATATGACGAACCGGTTCATCTTGCCAACGGCATCCATGCGGCGCTGGATGCAATCGGCAAAGGGACGAAGAAGGGAACAGCGGAATTTAATTTGAAGCAATAATAGAAAAATATTTATCGATCCTCTGAGTCATGCTGAACTTGGTTCAGCATCCGTTTACTCAACTTATTGGATCCCGAAACAAGTTCGGGATGACTCGTCGTTCCTTTTTTGCGCGGAGGGTGTTACTCGTACCGATCGAGCTTAAATTTTTCGCCGAGGTATAAGCGGCGGGCTTCGGGATCGGCGGCAAGCGATTCAGCGGTGCCGTACTTGAGAATTTTTCCTTCAAACAATAAATACGACCGGTCGGTGATTGAGAGCGTCTCATGCACGTTATGGTCGGTAATGAGCACGCCGATATTCCTGTTTCGCAATTCCTGAACAATCCGCATGATATCCTCTACGGCAATCGGGTCGATCCCTGCGAACGGCTCGTCAAGAAGAATGAATTTTGGATCCGTCGCAAGCGCGCGGGCAATTTCGGTTCTCCGGCGTTCGCCGCCCGATAGCATGTACCCCTTATTCTTTTGCAGGCGCGTCAATCCAAAATCTTCCATCAATTGAGCGCAGCGGGTTTCCCGTTCCGTACGAGTTAACTTCATCATTTCGAGCACGGCAAGAAGATTTTCCTTTACGGTTAACCTTCGGAAAATTGACGCCTCCTGAGGCAGGTATCCGATCCCCATCCTCGCCCGGCGGTACATAGGGGCTTTCGTTATTTCTGCATCGTCGAGAAATACTTTCCCTTCGTTCGGACGGATCATCCCAACAATCATGTAGAAGGTGGTTGTTTTCCCGGCGCCGTTGGGACCGAGCAACCCGACCACCTCGCCCTGTTTCACGTCGATGCTGACTTCGTTCACAACGTACCGTTTCTTATACCGCTTGAAAAGATTTTCGGTGCGAAGAATTTTTGTTCCGGGCGCCGGATGCTGAATTTGTTCTTCCAAGATATTTACCTGCGGCTGATAACCGATGATTATTTGTTAGTTTATAACTGTTTTTTTCGAACGACGCGGCGTGCGCCAATCGAATGCCGTAATATTATAATCAATCTCTTTGCCTTTTACCATTTTTTCGGGATAATATTGTCCCTCCACCCCGCCTGTAACTTTTACACGATCGATTTTCTTGTCGAAAAACGTCATCGTGCCGTGATCGCCGGTCGTTTTATTGAGCCCGTTCGGTTCGTCGCCATCAAACGTGTAATACAGCAAGGTGACCGTTTTATCGATATCAATTTGCCTCACGGTGTTGCTATCGAAAAGGATCACCATATCCTGTCCGGACATTTGGTGATACCGTCCCCGGTGAACTGAATCCACCTGCGAAACCGCAAGAGAATTGCCGCGCACATTCATCCGTTTCAATTTCCGTTTTTCGAGTTTCACAAAAATGGAATCACCCGTTACCTGGGTTGTTTCCTTTGGGTTCTGTTCGTACCACACCACCGGCGAAATGTTCATCTTAATGCTGTCGAGCTTGGTGTAAAAAATTGTCAGCCCGGATTCGCTCAAGAAGCCGCTCCGCTTGAGCGAGACATTTCCCGAGGTAATCAATTCCTCCACGTTCTGGCGGTACGATTTCATGGTATCGCTCCGTATATACAACGTATCGAATTTATCAACGCCTGCGGTGTCGAGTTGGATCGCAAGCGGGTTCACCGTCATAATGCTGTATTCTCTGCTTTTATTGTTCTCAAAATGTTCGCCGAAGATCGTAATCCGATTTTCACGGTTGACGATTTTCACATTTCCATCGGCAATGGTTTTCTGGCTGTCGCGGAAATACACCAGCTCGTTCGACGTGAGGCGCGAGGCGGAGTCTTCCACCGAGACTTCGTTTTTGAAATTCGCTCTCCGTTCGCTCGTGTAATATTTTCCGTACTTGGCGCGAACGGTACTTGTCCTTTCTTCAACTCGCACCCCATCGAAAGCCTCCGCGATTCTTTCATTGCCGTAGTACATGCCGTTCTGGGTAAAAAGCGTCATACTGTCGTCTTTCACGATTACGTCGCCCTGCAGACTCACTTTATTTGACTGCCGGAATTGAATAGCCCTATTGCAGGTAACAACCGTTTTTCCGTGGGTTAATTTCACATTGCCAATTAACTGGCGCGCGCTTTCGCCGTTGATCTCAAGTCCGATCAGACTATCGGCATGATCCACAATGACAATATCTTTTTTTTCTTCCTGGGCATACAAGGATGAAAACCCGATTAACGAAATCCCTATTGCAAGGATTGTCCAATACGCTCCATGAACCGAAAATCGAATCATTGATTGGTAATTGCCTGACCTGTAACGTGTTTAATGGTATAATGTTTCAGGTTTTGATCGGATTCCAGACCCATGCCCTGAATATGTTCGGTTGGCGATGTGATATCCACAAATTTCTCCGTATGAATTAATGCCCGCCCGTTGTCCCAGAATAATTCTTCCGTCCGCAGCGTTCCGCCGCTATCGGAAACAACAACGACATTCTCGTATGCTTCGAAATCGTGCGTGATATCGTTTACTCTGCCACGTCGCGCGGTAAGGATAGACGTATGCTTTGCGTTTTCATCATAGAAATCGACGGTGATGTTCGAGTCAAGGGTTGTGTACCTCCGGTCGTCATACACGGCGATGTGCCCGGCGTGTAGGATCGCGCTTATTCTCCCCGAATCAGAGAAAACAATTTTTGCATTCCAGCTTTCCTGCGATGGGATATCGCGCGGCGGACCGTTCGATGTTACACTCGGTTGTAATTTCTCCTCACATCCGGATACCATGAGAAAAGCGATGATAAAACAAGATAGATGGAATATATTGCGGTAGAAATCTTTCATGATGCTAATTATTGTTGATCCCCTCCCAACCCAGCTTTCACGAGCTCGTGGAGATGCACCATACCTACCGGTTTATTCTCCTGATCGACGACAATGAGTTGGGTGATCTTATGCGTTTCCATTTCCTGAAGAGCCGCCGAAGCGAGCATCGATTCCAGAATGGTTTTCGGACGGCGGGTCATCACCATCTCGGCGGTAAGCTTGGAAACATCGGTGTTTTTTTGCAATAAGCGGCGCAAATCACCGTCCGTAACAATGCCAATGAGTTTTCCCTTCTCATCGACAACACAGGTGGCGCCAAGGCGTTTCGTTGTCATCTCAAGAATAGCATCGTGCAGCGAAACAGATCGACCGACCTTTGGAACCGCTTCTCCCTTTACCATGAATTCGCTGATTTTAAGGAAGAGCCGTTTCCCGAGATTTCCTCCGGGGTGAAACATAGCAAACTGCTCCATAGAAAAGTCGCGTTTTTCCAGCAGCGCCATCGCCAACGCGTCTCCCATAGCCAGCGTCGCAGTTGTGGATGCTGTCGGGGCAAGATCGTACGGACATGCCTCCTCAATGACGCTCACATCCAACACCACATCGGACGCCTGGGCTAGTTTGGAATTCACAACTCCAACCATAGAAATAATAGGAATTCCAATTCGCTTGAACATTTCAAGAAGGTGATGCAGTTCAGCCGTGTCGCCGCTTTTGGATATGCAGATAATCACGTCATCTTCTCTCACGCTCCCAAGGTCTCCGTGAATAGCGTCCGAAGGATGAAGAAATAATGCCGGAGTGCCCGTGGAATTCAGCGTACCGGCTATTTTACGTGCGATAATGCCCGATTTCCCCATGCCGGTGATGATCGCTCTTCCCTTGCAGCGATAGATCAACTCCACCGCCGCAACAAAATTATCTCCAACATTATCAATCAGCCGCCGGATCGCTTCAGCTTCGATCCGGAGAACATCTTTCCCTTTATCAATTATTGCGGAATTTTTTGATATAGTTTCAACCATGCATATTCTCTCAGACTTATTTCGAAAACATTCTTTTTAAACGATCACGCAGCGTTGCTTTCCGTATTTCAATAGATTCAACAGGCGTTACGGGCGTCAAACGATGAAGCAGCTTTGAATAGGATGAAAACGCGTATGCCAGATCTTCATCGGAATATTTTTGCAAATTGGTGAACAACCGTTTGCCATCAAGCGCCAATTCCGGATCGCGGATATTTTTATGGAGCATCAACTCATTGTAGAAATTTGTAATCGGGACAAGAGTAATCATTCCCATTCTCGAATCGTGGCTCCATATCCTTTTATCAACGACACAAATTGCCAATGTGTAAACTTGATTATTCCCCGCATCTATACTAATTTCCCGAACGGTTTTTGCACACTGCGGGCAATACTGACCGGGTTCCCAAAGTGAATATGTCCAACGTCGCTTTTCCATGAATTGGAAAGGGACATGGTCTTCTTTCCGGCTCACTATCTCAAGAGAAATTTGGCCGTCGCTGAAATCCCGCAGCGTAATAGATATATCTCCCCGGTCGGTTTCAATTACTCCGTACGCAACGACCGGAGCCAGCGGCGAACTGAAATCGGGGTTTTCATTTTGAATCCCCAAAATTATTTCACCCGCGCCCCTCCGCCCCTCGCCAATGACAACCTTACCTGTTAACAACTCCCTAAACTTCTCATACCCGCTTCGATTCGCGGGTAAAATCCATGCGATCCATTCTTCTTCCTGTTCAGTCAAAAGACGAGGATATTCCGGTGCGGGGTCCTCGTTTCGCATTGGCGCTACAATAAATTTTTTGCCCGCAGGATCATATCGAGCACTTCCCTGACTGCGCCGCGTCCGCCGGGCGCCTTTGTGACAATATCAACTTCCGCTCTCACCGGGGGATATGCCGTCCCGGGCGCAGCGCTTACGCCCACCGCGCGGAGAAGTCCCAAATCGTACTCGTCATCGCCGATAAAACAAACTTCGGACGGATCGAGATTATAACTCGCGAACATCTCTTCGGCAACCTTCAGCTTATCCGACGCCCGCTGCTGAACATCGGTTATGCCGAGAGCGTTCGCGCGTTTCAATGAAACCTCCGAAGCGCCGCGTGAGATGATTGCAAGCCGAAGCCCTTTTTCAATAGCGCGGGTAATTCCGAAACCGTCGTAGACGTCAAAAAATTTCAGATCGATCCCGTTGACGCCGTACACCATTCGCCCGTCGGTCATTACGCCGTCAACGTCAAGGATCACAAGTTTGATTTTTGCGAGACGCGCAGCCGGGATCCGTTTGTTTTTTTTCTTAATCGGCAAACTGCTCCTTTACTAATGCATCGAGAGGAATAACCTGATCGAGAAGTTTGCCCAGAAGATCGAGTTTCAACTGGCTCGCCGCATCGCTCAGCGCGCGCGGAGGATCAGGATGTGTTTCAATGAATAATCCGTCGATACCGGCAGCGACTCCAGCGCGGGCAATCGGAAAAATAAATGCGGGCTGACCTCCGGATCGGTCTTTCTCACCGCCGGGCAACTGTACCGAGTGCGTCGCATCGAGAATAACCGGATAACCGAATTCGCGCATGATCATCAACGACCGTATATCGACAACAAGATTGTGGTATCCGAATGTGGTTCCCCGTTCTGTGAGCAATATTTTCGAATTGCCCGTCATCCTGACCTTCTCTGCCTGATGCTGCATATCGTCCGGCGCAAGAAATTGTCCTTTTTTAATATTGATAATTTTTTTACTTTTTCCCGCAGCTTGCAGTAAATCAGTTTGACGGGAGAGGAATGCAGGTATCTGCAAAATATCCGCGACTTCCGCCGCCGATGCAATCTCTGCTTCGGTATGGATGTCTGTGAGAACCGGCACACCGAGATCGTTCTTTACCTCCTCCAGAATCCGTAATGCTGCATCCATCTTTATTCCGGAGAATGATTTACCGCTGGTGCGATTCGCTTTTTTGTAGGATGATTTAAAAATGAAAGGGACATTGCGATCGGAACATATATTTTTTATTTTTGATGCTGTCTTCAGGGTTATATCCCTTCCTTCAATAACACAGGGTCCGGCTATTAACACCAATGGGGTGTTTCCCCCAATCACCAATGAATTAATGAAGATTTTTTTAGGGATTTTCTTCACTGAGTCAGTATTACCCCGCTCTCAGTTACTCCTCGGACTGCTTCAAATGAAATTCCGGAAATTTTATACTTAATCTTTGGGAGCGTGTCTGTAAAAGTTGTATCCCAATAACCGTTAGCATCCGTCGTGATTGATTTTGCGATTGGTTCGCTCAGACGCTGAAACGTTGCGGCATACTGCGCATCTCCACCTGTGGAATTTGTAAAAAGAAAATGAAACTTATATTGTGCAGGATGATTTACTATACCAACAGCGTAAACTGGTTTCAGGGAGATTGCCTGAGATCCAACTATTTCAATCGTGTCCAGTCCACCGCTGTAGATTCCGAGTGTTTCGGGGGCGGTTGTATATACTACCGGTGTGTTGCAATTTTGGCCGGGATATTGATGGACTATGGGGGTATAGACGATTCGTGTGTTGAAATTCTCCCTCCGGACTCCCACAATATTCTCGTTGCAGGCAGATTGAAAACTTACCTGTACATTAAACAATTGATTGATTTGAACCGTATCCGGCACAACATAACCGTTAATAGTAGCAGTTTTATCAAAATCGGTTGGCGTTGGCACAACAGAAATTGGCTCACATCCTGCATGCATCAGCACAATGAATAATATGATTACAAAACTGATCTTCCGGATGGAAAGCATTTCTGTAAATTTAGATAGATAAAGCAATATGACAAATTATCATAGTAGTATTTACAATGTAAGATAGCTAACTCTGGCGAGAGGTGCAAATTGCATTTTGGGAAATTTCTCTCTAAGTTAATGAGGTGACAAACATTAGGTAAGATCATTTAATGCTTCTTCTTAGGAATTTACCCATAAACCAGAAATCCTTAATGATTGGAGATTTCCAATCATCCTTAAAATGAAAACACCCTTTTCCGCCACCATCCGAAACATTAATCCTATTTGCGAACTCATTGCGTAGTATTGTTCTCATCATTCCGAAACATTTATATCTCCGGTCAGATAAATGGATAGTATAACCGTTAAAGCGTACGCAAAAATCAATGTCGGTTTGCGTATTTTAAAGAAACGGCTTGATGGCTACCACAATATTGAAACAATATTTCACCGGGTGAATATTTTCGATGAACTGACATTTGAAAAATCCGAGATCATCAAATTTACCTGCACCGATCCGAGCTTAACCGTCGTTGATTCCAATCTTTGTATCAAGGCGATAAAACTCCTCCAGGAACGGTACAAATATCAGCACGGCGTCAGGATAATACTCGCCAAGAATATCCCCATCGGTGGCGGTTTGGGTGGCGGAAGCTCCGATGCTGCCGCGACATTATTAGGCGTCAGCCGTTTGTGGAATATTGACGCAAAAGACGAAGAACTCGCTCAGATGGCGCTTCAACTCGGTTCCGATGTTTCATTCTTTTTAAAAGATGAGAATGCATACGCAACCAAACGCGGTGAGTTGTTAGATCCTGTGCCTTTTTCATTGCCATACTGGATTGTGGTAGTTTTTCCCGGTATTCATGTCTCCACCGGGTGGGCATATACCCATATTAAGCAACGAAGACAAGAAGGGCCATTCGGATTAAACCATATACTCAAAGAGCATCTTTCGAATCTTCCAATGCTTTCCACAAAATTGATAAATGATTTCGAACCGCTTGTCACAAGACGCCATCCCCAGATAGGTCGATTGATTGAATCCCTCAAATTCTGGGGCGCGGGATTCGCGCAGCTTTCCGGGAGCGGCTCATGCGTGTACGGATTGTTTTCCAGCAAAGCAAACGCGGAAAAATTCGTTGAGAAGGTCGGCGGCGAATATAAGACGTTTATAACCCCTCCCCATTTTAAACCGGAACCTTGAACTATTGCTTCTCTGACCGCTTTTCTCTATATTTTCAGAGAAATTTTCAACTCAAGGAACGGATAATTACTATCGCAACTAATTTTTTCGCACTTTCCATCCTCATCCTCATCGAATATGGATCTGCGTCGGCGTCCCTATCATTTTTTGTGAGCGATACGACAAAAACCGATTCTGCTGCCGCAATGAAAAGCGATTCTCTTATCCGGCACATCTATCCCATTCCCCTTGTCGGTTCCGTCGATAAAAAATTACCGAACGAAAATATTGTGACCGATTCGAGCATCAACTTCCTTGATTACAAACTCGCATCCGATCTCCTCATGATGAAGGACGGCGTCTTCGTCAGGGAATTGGGTAGCCCGGGACAATTTGACGCGCTGAATATCAACGGGCTGGAAAGCAGGGAAATTTCTTTTCTCGCCGACGGCATTCCCCTGCGGGAGCCAATGGCTGGCATTTTCGATATGAATCTTTACCCCCTGGAACATGCCGAACGCATTGAGTTCATCACCGGATCGCGGGCTTTTCTATACGATATCAACAGCACCGGCGGAGTTGTTAATTTCGTCAGCAAAAGCAAAAAAGCGATCAAGCCATATTCGCGGATTCGGTACACACAGACTGCTTACGGTTTTACCCTCTTCGACGGAATGTTCAGTCAGGATATTTACCGGGGTGTGAACGCAACCGCAGGATTGCAGCACGCCACAACTGCCGGGCGGTATCTGAACAACAACTTCGACGCCTGGAATGCGCGGTTGAAAATCCGCTCGAATTTTAGTAATACATTCAATATGTACGTCTCAACAATGTACAACCAAACCCTGCTCGGTTTAAACGGCGGGGTAACCGATACGATTCCTTATTTTCAGCGGTTCGATCCTCTGCTCACCTATATTATCAATCAAACAGCGTACGAAAAAATTACCCGGTACGATCATCAGCTTGGGTTTGCGGTAAAACTCACCAGCGATTCGACTCTGGTATCATCGCTGACGTTGTACCACTCGACCAGTTTGCGCGAGTACCGCGATCCAGGCGTTCCGTATTCTTCCGATAGCATCCCGACGATGCAGGATCACTTATCGCAATGGTACGGAGCAAAATTTTCCCATAGTCTGATTTGGAGCCACCAGCAATTTGACCTCACCGCCGAAGTGGAGCGCCTCGGCGTGATTGCAAGCCCGCTTACAGGTCAGCAATTAGATGCGCGATCAGCGCTTTATGGAAAATCGGAGACGTTCCTTTTCAATCATATTAATTTTGCCGGATATGGAAGATTGGACCGCTACCTTGGACAATCACGGTTTTCCTACGGCGCCGACGCGAGCATCAATCCGGATACGAATATTTACTTTTTTAGCGGATTTTCTCACTCATACCGGTTTCCGACTATCGAAGAACGATTCCGGGATGATAATATTCTTGCGGGCATGAACTTTTCCGCCCCAACCGAGACGCACGATTTATTTGAGGCGGGAATCCGACTCCGGAACAGCGATTTAATTTCCGGCGAGGTGAAAGTTTTTCACCGCACCATTAATGACGGAATCATCATTGTTCCTGATACGGGATCACTACCCGGGAATCACTATGCAATTAATCCTAACCGTACGATACGGGGAGTATCCGGAAATGCATCCTTGAGGATTGGAAAATTTTTTGCGGAAGGAAGCGGGCAATATATTAAAATGAGCGATTCTACAGCTCCTTTTGTTCCTCAAATAACAGGCACAGGCGGAATCTATTACTGGACAGAATTATTGGATGGACATTTACACTTAAAGACGGGATTGCGCGGCAGAATCGTCCCGTCTTTTATGGCGCCCGGCTACGATCCAAACGCGCAGGTGTTCCTTGCGGGCAGGGCAACCCAGACGCCATTAGTCGGTATTATGGACGTCGTCTTTATTGCAAAATTAGGCGACGCATATATTCATTTAATTTGGGATAACTTCTTCAGCCGTAGCTACTACATCACTTCCTTTTACCCAATGACCGATAGAGCGATCCGCATGGGGGTGAGCTGGGAATTCACAAACTAAGTCATGTTAATCGTGGTTCGGCGCTGATATTTACGCATCAACCAAGCGGAATTATTTAACCGGATGGAACTCCAATCTCCCAATATACCACTGATCCCTTCTAATAAGGAGAACGAATGGAATGATATATCCAAATCCCGTGCCATTCCTGAATCTGTGGGCGCATATTTCAAGCAGCCGTTTATCATATTTAATCTTGCGTGGCTCCTCTACCTGGCATATCTCACATATTTCGTGGCGACGGATTATCAAACCATGATCGGCAGACAGCATAACCCGTTCTTCATCATGGCGATGGATATGGTCGACTTGTTTATCCACGAAGCGGGGCATTTTTTCTTCTCGTTCTTCGGACAGGTAATTTATTTTATGGGTGGATCGCTCTTTCAAATAATTTTGCCTATTATAACACTGGTGGTATTTGCACGGTCCGGGATACGATCGATGTCGTTTACATTATTCTGGATCGGGGAAAGCATGGTCAATGTTTCAATCTATATCGCGGACGCGCAGTGGAAGCGGCTTCCGCTCATCTCCCGCCATGCCACCCACGATTGGAACTGGCTCTGCGTGCATCTCAATCTGCTCGATGATGCCGAGACCATCGCATCAGTCGTGAATATTATCGGTATTATCACCTGCGCTGGCGCGATTGGAGTCGGCATCTATTGCATAATCAGCGAGGTTCAGGAAGTGCGGACATCGAGAAAAATATTATTGGGCAAGGTTGTGCAGAAGAAATCTTAAAAATTAATTTAATTTATCAAGTTCGTAACGTTCGTTGAAAAAATACACCATAAAAAAACCTGCGGATGAGCTTCACCTTATCCAGCCGCAGAAATTTCAAATAGATTACAAAAACGAGCTGAATCCCGCGCAGTACGAAGCGGTCTCATCGGTAAACGGTCCTCACCTCGTCATTGCCGGAGCGGGCACGGGTAAAACCCGGACTATCGTATACCGAGTCGCGTATCTTGTGGAAATCGGCGTAAAGCCCGAGCACATTTTGCTGCTGACATTTACGAGAAAAGCGTCGCAAGAAATGCTCCGTCGCGCCTCGATTTTGCTCGATTATCGCTGCGAAAAAGTATCTGGCGGAACATTCCATTCGTTTGCAAATGGGATTCTTCGCAGGCACGCAACTCTTATCGGGTATGACCGCAGCTTCACCATCCTCGATCAGGGGGACGCGGAAGACGTCATGAATCTCATCCGTACACGTCTTAAATTGGACACACGGGAACGAAGATTTCCCCGCAAAGAAACACTCTACGATCTTTATAGCCGCACGGTCAATACGGTTACCCCCGTTGAAAGCATCCTCAGCGGCGATTATCCACACTATATAGAATTACTGGAGGACATCCAGAAAGTCCATGCCTTGTACACAGAATACAAACGCTCGCACAATCTGATGGATTACGACGACCTCCTGGTGAATCTTATTCTTCTAATGCAGAAACATGAACCTGTGCGGGCGGAACTTTCAAACCGGTATAAATATATCATGGTGGACGAGTACCAGGACACGAATAAAGTCCAGGCGGCCATCATCAAGATGCTGACGTACAAACACCAAAACATTCTTGTGGTGGGAGACGATTCGCAGTCCATTTATTCATTCCGCGGCGCGACGATTAAAAACATACTCGAATTCCCCGAAGAGTTCCCGGATTGCAAGATCGTAAAACTTGAAGAAAATTTCCGCAGCACGCAGGCAATTTTAAATGTCGCAAACGAAATCCTACGGCACGGAATTGAATAATTTTTTATGTTTAAATAAAATCAATACTTTACAGATATATGTATTCAGATGATTAATATCCATGATAAACCAAAGTGTTACCGGCAAAAGAACGGGATGACGCAATCGCAATCGGAGAGGAGAATATTCAGCGCCGGTTTGTTGATTCAGATCCTCATCCTATTATTCCTTTCCGGGTGCGGAGCACCTCCGGAGATACAAAAGAAAGAGCCCCCACCGCCGGAACCAAAACCCGTCGTCAAAAAGGGACCCGTCATGGACAACATCATCCGTATCGGCAGTCTTGATCTTTCCACTCCGCGAAATTTCAAGATCGAACAGCCGCATATAGACCAGATCGCCTCGATTATAGCGAAAGATTCGCTCGATGTCTTCACTATCCAAAGCGTTACCCGCTATCCGGGGTTAACTTCGCGGATTGATATCGTGGACGCCCTGACCGCCGGAACTGGAATGGGGAATATTTTTGGCGAGAATATCACCACGTCCGGCAGGCAGATGGGCAACGTAGTCTTTTCCCGCTACCCGGCTATTTCGCACGAGAATACGCCGTACAATAAAATTCAATCGTTAGATTTTGAATCAGCACTGCAAGCCGAGATCGACCTGGGCACACGGCAGGTTGTTGTCGTAAGCACGGAGATTCCCCGTAAAGCTCCACCCGCTGACATTATGATTTGTATGACGACGCTCGGCGGATTCAGGAGTTTTTATAATAATGAACCGGTGATCTTTACAGGTAATCTTCCATACGATGCGTCGCAAAGGCGTTACATATCGTGCGAGGAAGCGAATATTCCTCCGGCTGCGTTTACCCCGCGGATATGGTATGCTACGGAGAGAACCACAATGAAACTTCTCCGGTCAAAAACTGTTCAAACGATGGTGGGGGTTATGTCTATCGCCGAATTTGGTTTGATGCGGAAACAGTAAACGGTATAATTCACGATGCGGAATAAATATTCCAAAAATCTTTTCACTCACAAAGCGGGCGGAGAACTTCCCCATCTCGTTATTGCGGAAAACGAGAACATGCAATCGAAGTTTGTCGTTCAGAAAATTCTTGAGCTTCGCGAACAAAATATTCCCCTCGAAGAAATTTCCGTGCTGTTCCGATCCTCGTTTCTTTCATTCGATCTTGAAATAGAGCTGGCGAAGGCAAATATTCCGTTTCTGAAATTCGGCGGGTTTAAGTTTATCGAAACATCGCACGTTAAAGATATGATCGCTTACCTCCGGGTGATCGAAAATCCCAGAGACGTGGTTTCATGGAACCGGATATTACTGCTGATCGACGGTGTGGGACCGCGCAGCGCAGAGAAGGTGATCGACGATATTCTCCGAAGACGCGCCTCGGCGACGGGGACTACCTTCTGGAGCGATTTTCATGAATATCCCGAAAGTGTGAAAGAACTGTTTGAACTGCTGAAAGAAATTGCGCACGACCGGTTTCCTCCCGCCGATAAAGTTTCACGTGTTGTTACATATTATCATCCGATGTTCAAAAAAAGATATGATGATTTTGCGAAACGAAAAAAAGATTTGGATATGTTTGAACAAATTGCGGGACGGTATAAAGACCTGGGCACATTTCTCACCGACCTCGCGCTTGAACCTCCCAACGAAAGCATAGCAGAAGTCACTCCGCCGGGAAGCGATGAGGAATACTTGACCCTTTCCACTATTCACAGCGCAAAAGGATTGGAATGGAACACCGTTTTTATTATTTATGCGCTTGATGGAAGATTTCCCACATCCCGCGCGGTCGGGAGCACGGATGAATTGGAAGAAGAACGGCGGTTAATGTATGTCGCTTGCACACGCGCAAAGGAACGGCTCTTTATAACGTATCCGATTAATATTTATGACCGCGAATCAGGGATGGTATTGACAAAACCTTCGCGATTCCTGGAAGGATTGGGTGAGAATCTTCTTGAGCCGTGGATTATTGACGAGGAATAAAATACGATTATCCCCCCAATACTGATTGGGTGAAAAGTCCAATGCTTTTTAGAAAAGAATGAAAGATTCAAAACTTAGATCGATATAAGGAGATTGCCCGCCAGAACGAGGCAGTCGGGCAGGCTACTCCCGACTCCCGCCAAAAAACGGCGGGTAAAACGTCGGGATCGCAATGACGGCTTTTCAGGAATCGAGCGATGTTCGGACCTGATTCTTTATTTTAAATTTGGGGCAAGTATAAATTTGCGGTAGAGAATATTTATCAACCAGATTGTGTTCAACAAAAGCACATTGATAACCAAATATAAATGAAGCCGGTTCAGCATTGAGCAAATTCCCAGAATAGTTAGCTCTGTACCGAATCCCATCAGCCCCGAAAACCGCAACGCGAGCCGATCTGAATACCATGCCGGCAGAAGTTGTTCGTTGAACTTTTTCCCCCGGCACCATCGGTCAATATGCCACATCATTCTATCCTGCCACGCATAGATAACAATGAAAATCTGCTGCAAACGCAATGCGATGCGGTCTCCCCGCCGATCTTCGTCGGTGATTTCTTCTGTAATCCGGTTAAAGGCGTATTGCTGCTCCAGATGGAGAAAAGATACCTGATAAAAAACGTGATACGAAACCCGCAGTGTAATTCCAATCAACGATAGTATTCCCAAAAGGATTATTTCAAACTGCGAGTGAATTCGGTATACAGTATAAGTAATCGCTGTGAACACCGCGGCGTCGACGATAAAATCCCCGATAGAATCCAAAAACCTGCCGCGTCGGGAATAGAGCTGCTTCGCGCGGGCTAATTGTCCATCGGCATCGTCAAAAATATCTTTCGCAATAATTAAAATTCCCGCAGCAACCAAAGCAGCCGGCGTGCCGATGAAAAATGCATACGCGGAAGAAAGTCCGAGCAATAATGCCATCAACGTTACCTGATTGGGTGTAATGGATGTGGGATAGAGAACCCATACAACGATTGCCGCAATGGGCCGCAGGAGATATATATTAATTAATTCATCTGCATAATAAGCGTCTGATTTCAACGATTGTTTAAAGAAGGCGATGGGATCGGTTTTCGGCATATCTGATCAGGTATCTGATAAAGTCTGAAGAGCAAGTTTTGCATGAATATTTCTCTGCATCACATACATGATAATGAGCCAGAGATTTCCCGCACAACATATCACCCACAAGTATATATCGATTCTGTTAAACACGGCGCATAAAATTAATAACGTCCTATTGGTTGTAGGTCCCAGAAAACTCCACAGGCGAATGGGCAGGGCATTCATGCTCCTGTATGTCTCCGAATCGATCAGGTGATTGTGCCGTTTTGTGCTCAATCTTTTTTGCGCCTCAAGATAATGGATGTAGAGCAAGATGATAAAACCCTGCACGCGATGTCCGCGATTGTTTGCCCTCTCCCTCTCGAGTGAAAATTCGGCGAGTTCCCGCTTAAGAAAATTTATCTCTCCCCTGACGGTAGAGATAAACTCGCCCTGATAATGATCGAAGAACATTGCATGTAACCCGCTGCTTAATCCTGCGGCAATAACCAACAGCCATGCCGGATGACCGATCAGTTGTAAACCGAAACCAATCCCTCCAAAGATAGCGATGGTTGAAATATAATCAGCGATGCCATCGACAATCCTGCCGAACATCGTTCCGCTGTTTTGCAGCCGCGCTAGTTGACCGTCCGAGCAATCGAACACATTGGCTATCGCATACCAGCAGGCAGCCCAGAGGAAAGCCGTAGGTGTGCCGATTGAGAACTCGTGCGCCGCAACCAACGCGCACACCATCGAACAAAATGAAATCTGATTGGGAGTAATTGGCAACCGGTAGATAAGTTTTACAAATCCATAAGCAACCGGTCTGAAGAAGATGAGATCGAAGACCTCCTCCGCTTCGGGCATCTTTAATGATTTCCGGTATTCTTCAAATATCATCGGAACTCATGAGGCGTGTAATATAGTCGGTGATGATTTTAGCATCGCTGATCGGGTCTGTAGAAAATGGGTAGGTGAATTTCTCCGATATTTTTGTCGTCAACCGCGCGGCTGCGCCCCTGATTTCTTCGGGAAATTGGGAATCATTTTTCAAATTGCTTAACAGATTCATGGCGTCAGATTTCCATCCGTTTTTGGGATTTTTCGACAAATACCAGGAAATCGCAGCACCAGTAGCACGCCGTGCACAAACCCGCGCCATGCCGGTATTCCCGTCACTGAGAGCTTTCCGCGCAGTGGCGAATTCCTTCTCTATTTGCTCTAAGTAATATTCTTTCGTTGGCATGGTTGTCGCTCAATCTGATGAAGGTGATCCCAACCTAATAATTTATTTTGAAGGGAGTTGCAAAGCCAAATTCGAGTCACCCTGAACTTGTTTCAGGGTCTGAAAATAAACAGATTCCGAAACAAGTTCGGAATGACTCATCCTAATTTGATACTCTTTCACTACCCTTTTAGAGGGGAAATTTCTTATCATACCAGGGTTTCGTCAGTTCGAGCCAGAAAAACAGCCCCTTCCATTTGCCGAATGGCTCGTAATATTTTTCAATCGACCGGTCGCTTGCCTTTTTCTTGGTGTGAATCTCACAAAATTGTTTTCTGCACCAACTATCGATTCCCAGGTAATCGTACCTGCCCACCAGCTTGAGGATATTCGCAGCAGCGTAGGGTCCCATCCCCTTTACGGAGCGGACTTCCTCGAACAATTCCTTCGATGGAAGTTCACTTGAGCGCCATGATTCAAGATCGATTTCCTTTCGGGCAACTCTCTTGCTTAGTTCGAGGATATAGGGTGAACGGTATCCGGCGCGGATCTCTTTCCGAATATATTTTTCGGTGCAACCAGCAATCCCTTCGGGGAGAGGGAAGGAATTGGCGCCGTTGTCAATTTTAGTCCCGAGTTTAGAACAAAAGTTGTTCACCATCGCTTGCGTCAATCCCCAGCTGCAATTTGTTGTGCAGATCATTTTCACGACGTCTTCAAAAACAGACGGCGTGCGAAGAAGACGGCCCGCGCCTATTTTTTTCGCCCATGCGAATTGTTTGTATCGCTTCACTTCGGCATAAAAGGTGGAATAATCTTCATCAAGGCGAAGGCACGATCTCACCGTTCGTTCAATATTCTTTTTATTCTGGGCAGTTAATCTCCCGTTAGGGGGAATTTCTATCTCTATATATTTTGATTTCGACTCGGTAAGATTGATTCGCGTGATTCTGCCGTTCCCGGCGTCAAGACACATCCCGAAAATCTTTTTTTCCGTATCGACGGAAAACGGCTGGAGAGAACACCACCCGTGACTGTATACGGTGTGCCAGAGACTGAAATCGCCCGGCACATCGATGGTGAATTTCATTCCTCTTCCCCGAACCCGTTCAAACGGGTAAGAAGCTTTCTGTTTGTATCGTACTGTTCGATGAGTTTGAGCATGTTGAGCATGGCGTCTTTCGGTTTCATTTTATTCAATGCGCGGCGCAACAATTGATATTTCTGCGTTTCCCTACCGAACAGAATTTCCTCGTGCCTTGTTCCGGATTCCTGGATGTTGATGGCGGGATAGATGCGGTCGTTGGAAAGATCGCGGCTTAACACAAGCTCCATGTTCCCCGTTCCTTTAAATTCCTGGAAAATCAATTCGTCCATCCGCGAATTTGTTTCAATCAACGCGGTCGCAATGATCGTCAACGATCCCCCGCCTTCGCATGCGCGGGCGGCGCCGAAGATACGTTTCGGAATTTCAAGCGCGCGGATATCGACGCCTCCTGAGAGCGTCCTGCCTGAATTTTTCTGAACGGCATTGAAGGCGCGGCCCATCTTCGTCAAGGAATCGAGCAGGAGAACAACATCCCTACCGGCTTCAACTTTCCGCTTCGCATATTCAAGAACCAACTTGGCAAGGCGCACATGCTGTTCGCGGTCGCTGTCGCTCGAGCTGGCAAACACTTCACCGCGGATGGTTCTGCGCATATCCGTCACTTCCTCGGGACGTTCATCCACCAGAAGCACCACGAGATCGATTTCGGGATGGTTAGAGCTGATCGCGCTCGCGAATTGCTGCATAAGCATCGTCTTGCCGGTGCGCGGCGGCGCGACGATCAAACAGCGTTGTCCTTTTCCGATCGGGCATAAGAGATCGACAACACGCATCGAGGTATCGCCCGCGCCGGTCGTGAGGCGGAGACGCTCGCTCGGCGTAACTGCGGTGCGGCGTGAAAATTCTTCAACAATTTGCCATTGGGACGGCTCGATCCCGTTGATTTTTTGAATCACTGCAATTTCCTGGTAACCGCGATGTCCGCGTACGGTGGTGTATTCCAACAAACATCCTTCACGGAGATTCCACTTGCGGATATCGCGCAAGGACATGCGAAGATCGTTTCTTCCGGTTTCCAATTCCATCGACACCTGACGGAGAAAACCCCCGTGCTGGTGATCGATCTCAAGTAATCCCGACGCGGTTTTTTCAGTGGTCTGTGTAGTCATGGGATAATGAAATATAAAAACATTAAGAAATAATTTGTATCTTTGGTCAATCTAAACAACACATTAAATGGCTATGAAGCTTCAAAACATCCAGATTTTGCTTATACGACTCGCTCTGGGAGGATTATTTCTGCACCTGGGAGTCGGAAAAATTAACGATGGCTGGATTCAAAATTCCGCCCCATTGATGGAGAGTCTTAAAAACTTCCAGACCCATGCAACCGGCTATCATCTTGTGTATCTGACAAAAATTGCGATCCCCTATGCGCCATTATGGTCAAAATTGATGGCGGTCGGAGAAGCGGCCGTTGGTATCTCGCTGCTTATCGGATTGTTGGTCAGATTCTCTTCCGCAATAGGGATTTTTATGATATTGAATTTTCATGCTGCGACGGGACTTCTTTACACTTTGAATTTTTTCGGCTCTGCATCCGCCGCCATCCTCGCTGCCGGATTTACTGCAACCATGCTTGCCGGCGCGGGCAGATGGATCGGCGTCGATCAGATTCTGGCAAAATCTAAACCGAAAGGGATTTTTTGGTAATTTAAAATTCGGGAGGATGATCGATATCCATCTCGATTTTTAAATTCTCATTCGCGTAAATTGGAGTCGTGCGGCTTGCCGGTATCTGAATTTCCCAATCCCCCAATTTATTTTTAATCACCGAGCCCCAGAGCTTGCGAAGTTTCCACGAGGTGAATTGTTCCCAGAACACCCAGCCGAAATACGCTGTTGTACCGTTCACGAAAAATGCCGGAACACGCTCGCCGGCCTGGACATTAACATCCCCGACCGTAGTACGAATATATCCTTGCTTGTTGAGTTCATCGATGAAGTCAGCCGAGAGATCTCTGTTTTCAAATGATAACTCGTGCTTGACGCGTTTTACACTTTTCCCTTCTATGATCGCCGCGAGAGCTTCACGGATTTTCTGTGAGGGAGGTTGATCAGGCATTGCGTGCTATTAGAAACCGGAGCGAATGACGGGGACCTGGTTCACGACGTGTAAATCCTTCATCTTACTTTATAATATAGAAACTTGGCATTAAAAATGCAACTTCCCGGCAATTGACGATGTGTAAAACATTCGGTATTTTAATGGAATGATACCCCGTGAAATTGTTTTCGTCCTTAGTATTGTGGGATTATCAATTTCACTCTACTTTACGTTATTATATTACCGGATCATAAGTCCCGAAGACTGGTTCGTCCCGCGATGGTGCAGGATGGATAGCAATACCTGCGGCTTAATCATTCACGCGCGCCAAGCGCGTGCTTTCGGCTTGCCGAACTCTGTTCTCGGGGTTGTCTTTTATCTGTGCACCGCATTCTATGCCATCGGCGGGACAGGTTTTATTATTCAAGTATTAGATTTTATGATTATCTATATTTCCGCAGCGGCATTACTTGTGAGCATATATCTTTTTTATAATCTGCGCAGGCGATTGCGGGTTGATTGTGTTCTCTGTTATCTTTGCCAGGGAATTAATGTCGTGTTATTCATAATATTTTTAACTGCGTCTTAGGAGAACGATAAAAAACCCAATCGGAGTCACCCTAAACTTGTTTCAGGGTCTAAACGATGGTAGATTCCGATCCCGAATTCATCGGGACGGAATGACTCACTCCAGAATTATAAATTATTCAGAACTTATAAAGTAATATTCTCTCTATGCCATCAAAAACTGGATTTATTTATCATGAACATTTCCTAGATCACGATCCCGGTCCCGGACATCCGGAACAGCCGGAGCGGCTTCAGGCAATTGTTGAACACCTTGCCGCATCCAATCTCTGGGATGAATTTCAACACCCTGATCCCCATACGGCATCGGAAGAATGGATTTTAAAAGTGCATACATCCTCCCATCTCAATCTTATAAAAGAAACTAGCCGGCGTGGAGGCGGGATAGTCGATCAGGGTGATACTGTTGTGTGCGCAGAATCGTTTGACGTCGCTTTGCTTGCCGCCGGTGCCGTACTCACGGGCGTTGATGCGGTGGTATCCGGTAAATTGCAGAATGTATTCTGCGCGGTCAGGCCCCCCGGACATCATGCAACCCGATCCGAGCCGATGGGATTTTGTCTCTTCAATAATGTCGCGGTTGGGGCGCGGTACGCACAGGAGCGCCATGGTGTTGGGAAGATAGCGATTGTTGATTGGGACGTCCACCACGGCAACGGCACGCAGGATATTTTTTACAGCGATCCAACAGTTCTCTATATAAGTACGCACCAGTATCCCTATTACCCCGGAAGCGGCAGCCGGAGCGAACGCGGCGAAGGAAAAGGCGAAGGTTTTACGCTCAATATCCCGATGCGCTCAGGCAGCGGAGAAGCTGAGTATATGACCGCGTTTCAGCAGGAGATTATTCCCGCAATTGATAATTTCCACCCGGAGCTGCTATTTATCTCCGCCGGATTCGACGCTCACCGCGATGATCCGCTCGCAAATATCAATCTCACCGAAGAATCATATAAAAAAATGACAAAAATGCTGATGGAATCCGCCGATAAGCATTGCCAGGGTAAAATTATCTCCGTTCTTGAGGGCGGGTATAACCTCCATTCGTTATCTAAAAGCGTGGAGGGGCATGTGAGGGTGTTGGGAGGGATGGGGTGACACAGGACAGCGTTCATAACGACAATCACAGATAGCTTCTAATACCACCCCCTGCCCCCTCCCCGCCAGAACAGCATCGTCGGGCTGGCTTGAAAATTGAGGGGGAACGTATCTAAAAAATTCATGTTGTCAATTACGGAGTCTTTGCAATTAATAAGGGACGGGACCAGCTAATCTTTTTTCTCTCTAACCTTATTTGCAATCGTAATTAACACATGATTAAGATTTTCGGTTACGTCTTTATTGGTGAATCGTAGAAATCTAATACCATGACCCTCGATTGATCTTTGTCTGTCTGAGTCATATTCCAACTCGGCGGCGGTAGAATGCGTTTCGCCATCGATCTCAATTGCAAGTTCGAGCTCAGGACAATAAAAATCCACAATGTATGGTCCGATTCCATGTTGTCTCCGGAACTTATAACCGAGTATCTGCCTGCTTTTCAGTTTTGACCAAAGAATTCGCTCAGAAACGGTAGCATGGTTTCGCAGCATCCTCCGAGTCTCAGTTTGATCTTTCCTATTGAATATGCGTTCCATAAAAGATTATCACTTATCTAATCATCAATCTCTAATAGTCGTTCCCCCTCAATTTTCAAGGAGGGGGCGCGGGGGTGGTCTGAACACGACGTTGCTTCTCATAATCAACGCTACTACACCACCTCAAATCTTTGTCTATTTATTCGGCGACACTTCTCTCGATGCTTCCAATTGGGAATTTAACACTTTTTGCGCAAGATCATTTGGCAATTCCACCTTGACGATCTCGAAGTCGCTTGGAAAACGACCTTTCTTCTTTTCACCATTTATTAGATCAATCATGGTCTGTTCCGTGAAAACAAGAAGCCGCCGTTCGGGTTGGTGTTCGAGCATAAAAAACCAGTAAACATCAGATCGGATTTTTTGAAGTTTCGCAGTTGCTTGACTGCCTTTTCTTGTTATACCTGCGCTTGTCGAGATCACAGCGACAATTTTTTGATCGTCAGACACTGCGTCAAATTTGAACTCGCCGCGGCTTCTCAGCAGAAGATTTCGCGCTCGAAATGGCTGACCATATCTCCGGGAAAGTTCAATTTCTCTAATCCATTTTTCCGCTTCTACGTGTGCATTTGTATTCGCCATAGATATAATATGATTTAATTGTGATCGTAAATTAGAATTATAACCATTACTATTGTGGTTTTACTATTTAAGGACCCTCGTCCGACTTGCGCCGCCTATGGATCTTTGTCCAAAAACGAATAGATCAATCAGCCCTGAATTACCACCCCCTTGCCCCCTCCTTGAAAATTGAGGGGGATCGAACCGACAAACTGACCACAAACCAATGCGTTTTAATATGCCCCCCCAATCTAACTTCACGTCCTCCTCCAGCTCGTCCCGTCCTTCTTATCTTCCACGACAATGCCGATCTTTGCTAATCCGTCGCGGATTTTATCGGAGAAGGAAAACAATTTTTGTTTTCTTGCATCAGCGCGCAGATCGATGATGATGTTCATGAGATCGTTTTCAATCAAAGCTTTTCCGCCCACTCCCGCATCGCCCTCGTCCGGAATGATTCCCATAATTGTTCCTCCAAGCTCATTGAAGAAATCATTTGCTGAAGATAATTCAGCGGCGGTTAATTTCCTAGCAGCGAGGCGGGTGTTCATTTCGCGGGCCGCATCGAACAGAACGCCTATCGCCATGGGAGTATTGAAATCATCATCCATCGCTTCAAGAAACGCCGTTTTGAATTTCGCCAGGTCGAGCGATTTTCCCCCATTAGGAACGCCTGCGGGGGCTTTATTTATTTCCTGCCTGATGTTGCGGATGGTGTTGAGAAGTTTTTCCAGTCCTTTTCCCGCTCCGTCGAGCGCTTCATCGGTAAAATCGAGCGTGCCGCGGTAATGGCTCTGGAGAATGAAAAATCTTACCACAACGGGCGAAAACTTTTTGAAGGCGTCTTTCAATAAAATAACATTACCAAGCGATTTGCCCATTTTCTGTCCGCCAACAGTCACCAGGTTATTATGGAGCCAGTACTTCACAAAGGGTTTTCCAGTGGCGCACTCGCTTTGCGCGATCTCACACTCGTGGTGCGGAAATTGGTTGTCCATTCCCCCGCCGTGTATATCGAACGATTCGCCTAAATATTTCATCGACATGGCGGAACACTCGACATGCCAGCCGGGGAATCCCATTCCCCACGGGCTCTGCCACTGCATAATGTGCCCCTCTTCGGCTTTTTTCCATAACGCAAAATCGTTGGGGTGGCGTTTTTCCGATTTCACATCTATGCGGGTGCCGGCTTCGAGCTCTTCGGTATCCCGGTGCGAAAGCTTCCCGTATTCTTTATCCTTCGAGACGTCGAAATAGACCGAGCCGTTCACCGCGTAGGCGTACCCTTTTTGAATCAGGTCTTTCACCATTTCAATCTGCTCTATAATATGACCGGTCGCGCGGGGGGATATATCGGGACGGATAATGCCCATCGCGTCCATATCTTCAAAATAACTCCGTGTGTATTGTTCCACAATCTGCATGGGATGGATTTTATCGAGCTTCGATCGTTTTTCGATTTTATCCTCGCCCTCATCGGCGTCGTCGGTTAAATGTCCCACGTCGGTGATGTTTTGAATGTACAGCACTTTGTACTTGAGATACCGGAGATACCGGAGGATGACGTCGAACGAGACGTAGCTTTTCGCGTGACCGATATGCGAGTGTCCGTACACCGTGGGCCCGCAGACGTACATTCCCACTTTCCCGGAAATGCGGGGAGTAAAATCTTCTTTCTGTCTTGTAAGCGTGTTATAAAGTTTTAGAGGCATATTCTCTTGTAATATTTTATTCGATAGATTTATATATGGTGAAGCGGGATACGCCCGGCATCCCTTTCAATTTCTTGATTGTTTTAGCGATGGCAATTTTCGAGCTGTCGATTCCGATCCATCTCCGTCCGAGGAGTTCCGCGGCGGCAAGTGTTGTGCCGGATCCGGCAAAACAATCGAGCACAATATCGCCGGGATTCGATGACGAGGCAATGATGCGTTTTAACAATTCGATATTCTTCTCCGTCGGGTAGACGGGATATTGCGGGTCTTTGAGATCCCAAACATCCTGAACTTTTTTACCCTTTACGGATATTTCATCGGCATAAATAATTTTCCGTGGATTGCCGGTTGCCGAACGTTCTATCAATCCGGCTTTCTCAAGTTTGCTGAGTTCCTTCGGCGATATGCGCCAGTGTCTTCCCCGCGGGGGCGGCATGCCATTCCATTGTTTGCCTGTTTCTCCGTTCCGCGTTTCGCCCGGTGCGTGAAGCGGCGTCGTTGTATACCGCCTTCCCGATGCGTCAAATTTGGGAAAGAGCTTCAAAATTTCTTCTTCGGTCATCATTGTCCGCGGTTCATTCCATGTGAATTTCTTCGACCGAGCGTAAAACAAAATCATATCTTTGATATTGCCGTACCCCTTCCGTGAAAAATTTTTCGGATTGCATTTTATCCGGGTGATATCGTTGATAAAATTTTCCTGCCCGAATATTTCATCCATCAATACTTTGACATAATGCCCTATCTTATAATCGATATGGAGATAAATCGAGCCGTCTTCCGATAATAATTCACGGAGCAGGTACAGGCGCCGGCGGAGAAATTCGAGAAACGCCGCGCCGGTCAGGGTATCGTTATACGCTAACCCATCCCCGTTGCTGGAGCTGATGGTCGCTGTTCGTCTCTTCCCGCTCCTAAAATTCTGATTGGTTGCGAACGGTGGATCGATATAAATCTGTTTAACCTTCCCCGCTATCTTCCGGTCGCCGAGTATATATTTTAATATTGAAAGATTCTCTCCCCAAAAAATCATATTGGCAGCTTGACCGGTGCGTGATTTACCATGGATCGCGATCTCTTTCACCGAGGAAGGACGAATCTCCTTGATGATCTCCGCAAGAGCTGTTTTGCCGTTGTAACATAATCCGATCGAACGATGCGGAATATTGATCACTCGTGGAACCGATATTTTTGTGTCATTTAATTTTGAGAGCAACTGTTGTTTGTGATGTCTCATTATTTATTAAAAGCGGAAGAGGCAAATATATAATAATATTCTTGACGGTCATGAACCGAGGGTGTAGAGTACTCACATTAAGTAAGAGCGGTTCGATCCGTAACCCCCTGCGATGCGGAATGCGCATCGCGTCCCCCTTAAAAATGGGGACAAACGCATTTTTCGAGATGCTAATACTTGAAACATTCGTTATATCGAACATTAATTCCTCAAGCCGATTAACTCACGCGCGCCCTGCAACGCAGCGTCAGTCACGGTTTCCCCGCTCATCAAGCGCGCGACTTCAACCACGCGGTCATGATCGTCGAGTTTGCGGACGCGGGTGGAAACGCGTTTCTTCTCTTCCGATTTTTCCACAACGTAGTGCGTATCGGCAAAACCGGCGATTTGCGGTAAATGGGTAATGGCAATGACCTGGTGGAACTGGGACAAATTTTTCAGGTTCTGACCAACCGCTTGCGCAATCCTCCCGCTGACCCCGACGTCGATTTCATCGAATATCATCAGGGGCAAACGGGCGGTTTTCGATAATATCTTTTTGAGCGACAACATGATGCGGGAAACTTCGCCCCCCGACGCGACTTTCACAAGGGGTTTTACGTCCTCGCCAATATTGGTGGAAATATAGAACTCAACTTCGTCAATGCCGTTAATCGACGCCTGAAACGCTTCCTTCCCCGATGTAACAAGTGCCCGCTGGAAATCCACGCCGGGGGAGTTTGAAATTTTCACCTCAAAGCGTCCTTTAGCTATGCCAAGTTCCACAAGAGTTTGGACAATTGCCCGCTCGATTTTCTTCGCCGCCTCCTGCCGTTTTGTAGTAAGCCGGAATGCGAGTCCCGAACAAATTTTCCGTTCGGCAAGAAATTTTCCCCGGAGCTTCGTGAGTTCTTCTTCAAAATTTTCCGCTAATTCAACTTCCTTCCCGATCTTCTCACGATGGGCAATCACCGCATCGAGCGAACCGCCGTATTTTTTCTTGAGGAGACTGAGCCGCCCCAGCCGGACGCGGATTTCCTCAAGCCGTTCCGGATTAAACTCGACCTTTGAGTTATACGCCTGAACAAATTTCGCAAGCTCGCCCACAATGGCTAACGCGGCGTTGAGCTCGTTCTTCGATTCATCGAAGTTACCGTCGATTGCCGCGAGGTCTTCGAGCCGGTTTCGGGCAAGAACAAGCTGTTCATGCACCGCATGCTCGCCGTCGTACAACGTTTGGTAAATATTCCCGGTCGCCTCATGAAGATACTCGGCATTTTCGAGTATTTTTAATTCTGTTTCCAGTTTATCTTCTTCACCCGCCTGGGGAGAAAGCTCGTCAATTTCTTTAATTTGGAATTCGTATAATTCGCGGCGTTCCGCAAGCTGCCGTTCTTTCGATTGGAGCTCATCAATGCCGTTCAACACTGCAAGAGCCGTGTGGTAGGCACCGCGGTATTCTTCAAGCAATGTTCCCACCCCTCCGAAATTATCCAACATGCCGATATGGGTTTCTGCGCGGAGGAGCGATTGGTGTTCGTGCTGACCGTGAAGATCAACGAGGATATCGCCGATTTGTTTCAGGACCGATATGGGCGCAGGAGTGTCATTGATGAAACAGCGGTTTGTTCCTTTCATCGATACTTCCCTCCGGAGAATAAGGTCGTCGGAAAGTTCTATTTCGTTTTCATTGAAAAGTTCTTTTAATCCGGGCACATCGGGATGATCAAAATGCGCCTCTACAATAGCTTTATCAGCTCCCTTCCGAACCATCGATACATCGGAACGCTCGCCCAGGATGAGACTTAAGGCGTCGATAAGGATGGATTTCCCGGCGCCGGTTTCGCCGGTGATAATATTGAGACCCCTCCCAAACTCGATGGTGAGTTCTTCAATTAATGCGTACCCTTTTATATAGAGTGTTGTGAGCATCGGGATTTTAGCTGATTCCTTTGGAAAGGTATAATATACGAAGGTTTATGAAAATCTCACACTCACGGACTATCTAAAGTCATTCCGATCTCCATGGGATCTGAACTGTGTAAAAACTCCAAATTGTCATTAAGACAAGATTAGAACTTTAACTTTACCTAGCGAGTTGAGGAGATTGCGACGTCCCGTCAAAAAGAATGACGGGACTCGCAATGACTTTTCACACAATTTCATAATCAATTACGCGAGATTTTATCTACCTGCAAAAATCTCGGTGTGACGACTTCTTTCATGATACCGTGATAAAATGCCATCTGGAAAAATTCACCCAGCGCGCTGAGGGCATCTTCATGGAGGCGATACCCGAAATGTTCCTCGTACCACTTCTGCTGCGGTCCGGTGAACTCAAATTCCGATACCCCCTGCTCGCATATCGCTATCAATCCCCTGGTTTCCGAGTCGGAGAGAGCGTCGGGTGATGTTATCCATGCTCCGTGCACATACGGTAATTCTGTTATATCGCTCCACTCTTCAACGAGATCGAGACGGTGTGCGTCATGCAGTGTGAAGACATCATCCCCGGTGAGCAAAACTGCGTCTATTTTCAACAGAATATTTTCGGTGACATTGGCGACGGGCAAAATTTGAGGCGCCAATTCATATTTTTCCGCCAGAACAATGTTTGCAAGCACGACGTCCGACGCGGACACATGGGGATTGATTGCAATGGTTTGAATTTTATTAAGATGCTCTTTGAATAATAATTGAACGGCGCGGCTTTCGCCGGCGGAGATCAAACCGACTTCGGGGAGAATAGAATAACGCGCATGGTTGAGCGCATAATCGATGGGAGATAAAAAAGCTGCGTCAAGTTCTTTTTGACGCAGCTTTTGCGCAAGAATTGCTGTCGAATCTTCGATCAGCGTGAACGGAAAGCCCGGATCGGGATGATCGAGAATCCGATTCCGCAGAATGTGAAACAACGGTTGGGAATATCCCTGCCGGATAATGCCGAGACGTTTCACCGTATTCCGGAAAAATTAGGCAGAAGTCTTTTGCCTGATCTGTTTCGATGCGAGCTCGCGGAGATAATACAATTTCGCGCGGCGCACTCTGCCCGCTTTGACAATATCGATCTTTGCCAGCCTGGGTGAATGGGTTGGGAATATACGTTCGACGCCGACTCCGTTTGAAATCTTCCTGACGGTAAATGTGGAGCTCATTCCGGCTCCCCGCTTTCCGATAACGACCCCCTGGAACTGCTGGATACGCTCTTTATCTCCTTCGATAACGCGCACATGCACGTTCACCGTATCGCCGGGATTGAAGGCGGGAATATCCTTTTTCAACTGCATTGCTTCGACCAATTTAAGTTTGTCCATGATGACTTCTCCTTCTACCTTTCACTTGATAATTTATGATAATAAATCCTTGCGCCGCTTCTGCGTCCGCTCCTGCTGCTGATTGCGGCGCCAGCGTTCAATTTCTTTATGGTTGCCGTTCAACAGCACACCGGGCACATCCATCGACTTATATGAAGCCGGTTTTGTATACTGGGGGGCGCCCAATAAATTTTCCTGGAACGAATCCGTTAACAGCGATTCGCCGTCGCCCAGAACGCCGGGAATCAACCGGATGACTGCATCGGCGAGGACGCACGCGGCAAGCTCGCCGCCGGTCAATACATAATCCCCGATTGAGATTTCTCTTGTCACCAGCCGTTCTCTGACTCTCTCATCGATCCCTTTATAATGACCGCAGAGAAAAATCATATTTTCTTTCAGCGATAACTCATTCGCAATCTTCTGATTGAGTTTCTCGCCGTCCGCGGTGAGATACACAACCTCATCGTACTTCCTGCGGGATCGGAGGTATTCGACACACTCAAATATCGGTTCCGGCTTCAGCACCATTCCTGCTCCGCCGCCATAGGGCGTATCATCGATGGTTTTATGGCGATCGTGCGTATATTTCCGGAGATCGTGCACTTTCACCCGGACAATTTTCTTCCGCTTCGCCTGGCGGATCATGCTTTCATTCAGCGGACCCGTCAGCAATTTCGGGAAACCGGTAACAATATCTATTCTCATTATTCCAGCAATCCCTCAATAAGCTTTACTATAACCAGACGATTAGGGATCTCCACCCTGATGATAAAATCGTTCACCGCGGGAAGCATACGCACAGTATCGCCCTGACGGATGGTCCAGATGTCCTGTGAAGCCGTTTTCAAAACGTCTTCGATAACGCCGTAGACTTTCCCGTCTTGGGTGCGCACTTCGCACCCCAGCAGATCGTGAACAAAATACGATCCCTCGGGCGGCTTCACGACGTCCGGAGCATCGATGAACACATACTGGCCGACGAACCGTTCGGCAGCCGTGCGATCATCAACGCCTTGCAATTTTATCAGTACTGAACGCTGCTGAAAAACGACGTCCTCAATATTCATTTCCTGCAATTTATCGGGTCCCACACCAATAAATACATTTTTGAGTTTGAGCAACCGCCGCGGCGTGTGCGTCAGCGCCTGCGCTTTTATATAACCCTTGATCCCGAAACAACCGGTGAGTTTTGCGATGGCGAAGAGATCAGCCATCAATTACCGGCGATAAATGGAGATCAATCCGGGGGAGAATCGTCCAGCTCGACAAGTATTTTTTTACCGTTTTTCTTTCCAATTGCGCTTGCAAGAGTTCGCAGCGCAAACGCGGTTCTTCCTTTTTTCCCTATTACTTTTCCAATATCCGATTGAGCAACTTTCACCCTGATAACGGTTTTTCCGTCGCGTTCCGTTTCATCCACGACAACCATTTCAGGCTGATCCACAAGCTGCTTCGCGATTGATTCTATGAAGTTTTTCATGGTCCCCTCAGAGCATTTTCTATTGAAGAGAAGAATCTCTGCGAGTATTACAACTCACATCGCTCGCTTCCATGAGATGCGCCGTTCCACCATCACGAACGGTTTCTACTGTGTTCGATCAGTGATTTAAGGTGTTAGAACACACTCGTATTGATGCAACGTCAGGCAGCCGGAGTTGGATCCGGAGCCGGGGCTGGAGCAGGCGCCGGAGCCGCTGCTACCGGTTCCTCCGTTGGAGGACCCGATACGGGCTTCGGCTGTTCATCCTTAGCCGCCGCTGCTTTCTTCCGCGCCACTTTGCGCCGGGCTTTTTTCGCCTCATAACGCACAGCTTTATCGGCTTGAAGCCCCTGCCATTTTTCCATCGCGGCATTCACCGACGCTTCGTCGGCGCCTTTTTTCACCAGCGTCCATTTCAGCCACAATCCTTTTCGCTGAAGAAGACTCTTCACGGTGTCGGTCGGCTGCGCGCCGCGCTTCAACCATGAAATCAACCGCGTCTCATTGACGTCAATGAGCATGGGGTTGACGAGCGGATTGTACATCCCGACGGAATCAATAAATTTTCCGGTCCGGGACGCCCGCGAGTCTGCCGCAACTATCTTGTACATGGGCTGTTTCTTTTTTCCGATACGTCGCAAACGTAATTTTACCAACGTTGTACTCCTATAATAAATAAATTAATTCTATAAATTAAAATCTGAACCACAATCTCTAAACGAGTGTTGAACGAGATTTATCTCGTTTAAAGATTAAAAATATGGGCGAATAATATGAACGAGATGAATCTCGTTCAACATTTAATTCAACCCGCGCATGCCGCGGAGCATCTGGGGAATTTTCCCCTTCGATAATGTCCGCATCATCTTTTGCATTTCGGTAAACTGCTTCAGCACGCGGTTCACATCCTGCACGGTGGTTCCGCTGCCGCTCGCTATCCGTTTCCGGCGCTGACCGTTAATCACATGCGGTTTCTGCCGCTCTTCCATCGTCATTGATTGGATGATGGCTTCAACATGCACCAGAGCGTTATCGTTAATCGAGACGTCCTTCGGCAACCGGTTCATTCCCGGTATCATGCCCATCACCTGCTGGAGCGGACCCATCTTTTTAATTTCCTGCAATTGATCGAGGAAATCCTCAAGCGTAAACTGCGATTTCCGTATCTTCTCTTCAAGCTTGCGGGCTTTTTGCTCGTCAACGTTCGCCTGGGCTTTTTCAACCAGCGATACAATATCGCCCATGCCGAGAATCCGCGACGCCATCCTATCGGGATGGAACGCTTCAAGCGCGTCTAACTTTTCGCCCACGCCGACAAATTTTATCGGCTTATTGACAACCCCGCGAATCGATATCGCTGCGCCGCCGCGCGTATCGCCGTCAAGTTTTGTAAGAACAATGCCGTCGAAATTCAGCTTGTCGTGGAACGCCTTCGCGGTGTTCACGGCGTCCTGACCGGTCATGGAATCGACGACGAACAATATCTCGTTCGGATGCACTTTCGATTTGATGATTTCGACTTCGCGCATCATCTCTTCATCCAAATGCATTCTGCCGGCAGTATCGATAATGACAACATCGCGGGCTGAGGCGCGCGCGTAATCGGTGGAACGCTCGGCAATTTCTACCGCGCCTTTGCCCCGCTCGGCAAGCACCGGCACATCTATCTGCTTCGCAAGCATCTCAAGCTGATCGATAGCAGCGGGCCTGTACACGTCAGCGGCAACCAGCAACGGATGCCTGCCCTTGCTTTTCAGATGGCTTGCAAGTTTGGCGCAAAAGGTTGTTTTGCCCGATCCCTGCAACCCCGCCACCATGATAACCGTTGGCGGCATCGGTGAAAAATTTATCTCTGTCTTTGACTCGCCTAACAGTTTCACCAGCTCATCGAAAATTATCTTTACGATAAGCTGCCCCGGCGTGATGCTGTGGAGTACTTCCTGCCCTACCGCGCGTTTCTGGACGTCATCAATAAACTGTTTGACGACTTTATAATTAACATCGGCGTCGAGCAGAACGCGGCGCACCTCGCGGAGGGATTCCGTAACGTTCGCCTCGGATATTTTCCCCTCCCCCCGGAGCTTTTTAAATACTACTTCAAGTTTTTGACTTAAGTCTTCAAACATCCGAAAAGGAACTTATTGGGCTTAAAACAGATTAAAAACGCCAGTTTTCTGCGTACTGGCGTATAATAGAAATTAAATTTACTCAAAATTGAAGCGAGAAGCAAGGAAATGAAGCGTTTCTATCAGTTCTTCCGTATCTGGAAGATTATGGAATATATTGGAAAAGAGTCCTGCTCCTTGACGATCATGAGGCTACAAAAACCGCCTTCCCCTGAAGATGTATACACTCCAATTTGGCTCCATGCCTGATGATGGAACATCAGTTAGTCCGTCTAACTCTTCATGGCATCATCCTCTTTTATGGCTTCGATGTTTTGCGCGAATCTACAATTTCAGTTCTTTCAACTTCGGGCTATCGTAAATCTCCTCCAGCCAGTACTGATAATCTTTCACGAGTTCTTCGATGTATTCGAACTGGATTTTGAGACTACCATCGATAATTGAAAGTCCTGGGATACTACGGTCAATAAAGGTTCTCACAAGTTTGGTTCTTTCGGAATCGTCGAGCAGACCAAGATTGTGAACCAACAAATTGCGGACGGCTTGGTGACCCTTGATGCGCGACCAGACAATCGATTGGGAAAAATCGTAATTTATTTCGATCACTTTCACAAGATAAGATTGTGCTTTATCAATTGTACTATGTCCGTTTATGTCATTAAGCTTTACTTTCGTTTTGCTTATCTGACCCAGCACATCACAGAATAAGGCAATGCCCTGTTCAAACATTGCAAAAGCCATAATAGCCATAGCGGAAAGGGTGAGAATTGGGTATGATTGTCCATACAATTCAATCTCCATCGGCAGAATAATTGTCTTAAACTTGAGCGCGATTTGCCTATATATCTGCTCAACTCTTTGAGGATCCTTTATTTTTAATTCCATAATTTCGCGTATAGTACAGTTTGCTGCCTCGTCTGCCAAGTCTTTTTCTTGCAGCAATACATCATTCGACACACTTTCCAGATTTTTGGTAAGTTCCTGAGCTTTTTCTCCAAACAAGTGATTTAGTCTGCCCGAGAGTATCCATAATGCAGTTAGGCGGCTAATGGTATAATGTTGTATTTCTATAAACTCTGAATTATTCATAAACTCTCAACGATTGAGATCTCAAAATATTGACGCATAAACCATAAATATTTAAATGTTTCAAATGTGTCGATATCATAATAACCTACGATGTCGCCAGTACTTCGAAAACCTGCAATTCATTATACGTAATAGATCTAGTGTGGTAAGGAGGGTTTGGGTATCTTCATCATAGAAACTAAACAGTGTACTACTTCCCAAGAAAAAGACGAGCTGCATTCTAGTGAGGTGATGCAACAAGATCTCTAAAGCCTTTTCAGCATCGACGTTATTTAGTGAAGTATGTGTGGTGCCGAAGTTCGCAATTGAATGGGAATCAACAAGAGCATTCTTTTGCAACAACTTATCCTCCCCTATCTGTCGGGTTCTTCGGTATATATAACCATCTCTCATCATTGACTCAAGAATCTCTTTCTCACATTCTGATCCCAATGGTATGGGGTGCGTCAATCCATCACGCAATTTCTTCAAGTCTTGGAAAAGTTGGAATTGTTCAGGGACTTGCCAAAAAGGTTTTCTTGTCCATGCAAAGCAAAGACAACCGAGCGAATCGCTGAGAGGGAGATTATTCCATTTTCGGTCGATGTAATTCGTTAGCCAGTTACTGGGAATGGAGACCCGGAGCTGCTTGTTCTTTCCCGCAAAATAGATATATTCGGTAGCTGCCTCCAAACAATCGTAAGAATATCGGATTGTATCTACGACGTTCCGATTTATGTAGGCCGGTAATTTCGGTTGTGGACTAGTGCTCTCTCGACAGCAAAGAATAGCAAATCGGAGATAGTCCGTGTGTATCGAGCGATAGGTAGATACCTTGATTTTTTTCATTACTTTCCAAAATGAGGTGTGTTCGCTGTTAAGTGCTCCAACTCACAACAAAATAAAACCCACTATTATGATGGGGGAACACCATGGATAAAGAGCTCAAGTTTTTCATCGTCTAGATTAATCGAGATTGCTTGGTCGCCAAGATTCCAATCCCTACCCATCCAAAAACCATCATTTGGATTAGAAATTAATTTTTCTATCGCGTGTTGATCATAGGAAGTAAACAATCCGAGAGGAGTAGTATTTGAATCCTTGCCATAAAATGAATAAAGAGTATTGATAAGTTTTTCCAATGCAGGAATCTTTATTGATGCTATATTATAATTGTAAAGTCCAATATTTTTTGATCCACTCAAGAACTGTTTTATACTTGCCATCTTAAATAAACCAAGTTCTGGTTTGTCTAGAACAAGCGTATATTCTGTTATCAGGTCGCCAGATGAATTGGTTATTTTACCAACTTCAGTGCAATTTGCATCGGGCAAACTTTTAATATCAATTGTTAGTAAGTCAAATATAGTTTTCATTCAATCTCCTTTAATTCTCAGTATGGATAGTCATTTGTAATTCTTTTTACTGCAAATCAGTGAAACAACTATTTTCTATGCAAATTAGCGTATTATTTTATTTTTTTCAAATACAACACTAACGCAACACTATTTTAGTCTGTTACGACGCAGAGCGTCGGCGTTGCATTCCCCCGCCGTCCGCCATGGCGGAGGGGGAACGAGGGGCTTTTGGATCCTGAAACAAGTTCAGGATGACTCTTTCTTTTTAGACTGCTTGTTTGCTATGCCTGTCTAATCCGCGAATCGGTATTGTACCCTTTATCGCCGAAGGGCTGCAGCTTTTCTAACCAGATCTGTTCAAGCAATGTCAGCTCGTCGCTTATGTTAAAATCCGGATCGTCTTCTTTCACCTTCACGGTTTCCAGAATTTCAAAAATGAATTTATCGGGACCGTATTTGTCCCAATCCTTCTGAATCGCCTCGTTGCGGTGCTTACCGATCGTCAGCATAAACTTGTGGCTGTTAAGGGCTCCTTCAAGATTTAAGCTGCTGCCCAGCAATACTTTGCCGTTCGCGATATTCTTTACCTGGAAAACGCCGGCGGGTTTCTTGCGCTCTTTGTATTCGCGGACAAGATCTTTTTTAGATTTCATGAGTTCGATTAAAAATAATCTGATTTAACAAACATTATTCCCCGTACGGTCGGACGGGTTGGACGCTACAAGTCCGACATTTTGGACGACCCCACGAAGAGCACATTTCGATAATGGTGCGCTATTCCTGTTCTTCAGGAGCCACCGCCCATCTACCATCGTCATCCTTCACATAGGCAAGACCGTTGCTCATATAATACACTTCGCGCCCTTTTTTATCGATCACCCGTTTCTCTTCGATCACCCTGATGCCGTTATTTTCGCGCGTCAGGAAATTCAACAAGGCGCTCATGGTTGGCGTAACGTCGCTCAACCACTGGTCGTCGCCCTCTTTCATGAATGCGCGACTCATTATTCGAAAACTTTCTTCATGAGCGAATATGTTCTTTTTTCAAAGAGGTCATAGTAGTAATGGTGTTTACAGTACTATTGGTTATGACGCGGAGCGTCTGCGTATTAAGGGGTCGTCCAAAAAGAACTGTGTAGAGTCCATTCCCTGAATGGACAATTTCAAATCCGACTAGAGGTGAAGAAAATTTGTCCGAACGGGGGATCGGACGCTACATTTCCGAACTTTTTGGACAACCTCATGAGGGAGATTCTGGAAATGGCGGGGAACTACAGCTTCAATCGCAGCATCATGCCCCAGGATTCCTGGCTTGCAACAGGAGAAAGGGATACATCGGGTGAAAACGTATTCATTTTTTCGACAAGCTTTGTGGAGTAGTAGCCGATAAGCCCGCCGACAAAAACATCGCTTGCCCAGTGCATACGCTCCGTGATTCTGCTTAGAGAGGCAACTGTTGCTATTGTATATGAAGAGTATGTAACCCAGGGAGTATTCGCATAATCCGCAATTACGGTTGCGGCGGAAAACACTGTGGTGGTATGTCCGGATGGAAAGGCGTCGAAACTTGATATTCCCTGCCTGTTGCCGGTTTTCTGGCGAAAATAGCTAAATGGACCCGAGAATTTTCCGCCTTTCGTTGTTGAAACATTAGGTCGCTGCCTGCCGATTACCTGTTTCAGAAGCTGCGTTACTACCCCGCTGAAAACGAACGATTCGAGACCAATCTTTCCCAGTTCAAGCGGTCTCTTGTTATCGGACGCCAACGAGTAGAGAATTGCGCCTCCGAATATCGCCAACGACGCTTTCCCATCGCCAAGGTTTGTTATGTTTCGGCTGACCTGACCGGCAAAATGGTGATTCATTTTCCACTGAAAAAGCGCATCAGATGTATGTTGATCGGTTTTCAACAAAATCGCAGTAATTCCAATAGATCCGATTGCCATAGGGATGTTCCAATTAATCCCGGGACTATCGGATTCTTCCGAAATTATTTGAGATTTATACTCTCCTGAGACCGTATCCTGCACAGTAGCACTATGGCGAACGGTATCCATTGTGCCGCAAAACGATTGTAACGGCAGCGCAATGAATAGTAAGAGATAACGAATTTTCATGCGTCTGAAACCATAAATGAATCTTGTAATGTATAGAATAACAAGGAAATATTCAAGATTGCGAATTTACCTAAAATAAGATGGAACAAAAAAACGGGCTTTCCGTGCTGTATTCACCAACTCCTAACCCCAACTGGAGTATTGCCTCGAAATACAAGATTTTCCGGTATAACCGTACTCCTAAACAAGCAAATTTGATAAAAAAATCCAATCTTGCTCCATCTCTGACTCGCTTGTCTGTGATATGGATCGCATCGTCCTGCTCTACCACCCTTATCACAAGATCGCATTAATGAAAATCGTGTTCTCAAAGATCATTTAAAGCGATATTCTCTGATCGATAATTTTTTAATATCTTTCATCGGATCAATGCACCGGTTCTAATTCCGCCGCGCGCAAAAAAGCCCAATACCTTGAACTATCCAGCGATAATGAATTTACTAATCCTCCGGAGTTATACCCTCATCACCGGCTGCAATTCTTTAATCTTTGGATCTCCGCGGTAACGGACTTTCTCCAGAAATAACCCCGATGGCGGAGCGGTGAGTTTTGCCGGTACATCGGATTTTTGGGTAAGAAATTTCTCCACATCCCGGATAGCGAGCTTGCCCCGCCCTACTTCGGCAAGCACTCCGACAAGCTGCCGAACCTGTTTCCAGAGGAAATGCGACCCGCCGATGCGGATGAGAATCAAGCTGCCGGCTTCTTTAATCTCGATCTCATCGATCAGCACCTTCGTCGATTTTTCTTCCGGATCGTCGGCGGTAAATGATTCAAAATTTTTCATTCCCTTGAACAGTTTCGCCGCCGTCTCCATCGCTTTCATATCCAGCCGGTCTTTAATCCACCAAACGAATCGCTTTCCGAGCGCTGTTCTCCGTCGGGATATCTGGTATAGGTACACTCTTGAAACCGCGTCGTGGCGGGCATGAAAATTTTTCGACGCTTGTTCCACTTCAAGGATATTAATATCCGCAGGAAGCTCGTCGTTGAACTTCATTCGAATTATCTCAGGCGCGAGCATCGTTTTGACAGCGAGATGAGCGATCTGTTCAAGGGCATGCACGCCGGCGTCGGTTCTCCCGGAACCATAAATTTCAAGGTCCACAGTTTTAAAGATGGAACGGGCGGCATGGAGAAGCTCGCCCTGCACCGTGCGGGCATTCTGCTGAACCTGCCAGCCGCTGTACCGGGTCCCCTCGTATTCAATGTACATCTTAAATTTTTGCATCGGGTTTTTTCCTGAATGATGAATGTCTAATGTAAGAAATTTATAGGTATGGTTTTACATTGAAGTTCATTCTCCATTTAAATTTAGCGCTACTGCATAAACCCTATTGTTATTAACATTTTATGACTGCGTCAAAGATTTGAATTAATAACTTATTCGAAAATAGCAGCTTAGTTATTATTTAGCCAAACCAAAATTCACGCCATCTCTTTGATAATTAAGAAGTTACGAAATTAGACAAAATCATGATTTTGCATAACATGATTTAAAAAAAATTAATCTATCAAAACGGGGGAATAAGTAGATTCTCGTTAAGCGATCTATTGGCTGAATATGTCTATATACTGTAGCCGATGAAGTTTTAGCGCGGCGATAGTAGTTTAAAACGGGTTACGGCGTTTCGCCTGTTCAACTAATGATAATGGTGATGTGATATTATGAAAAAATTATTTACTTCTAGCGCGCTGGTATTCCTTGCAGTCATACTCGCGCTTTATTTTATCATTGCGGGAAAAAGCTCAAATAAATTGAACTATCGCACCGAAAAAGTCACACGCGGCAGCGTGGTTGTGCTGGTGAAAGCAACCGGAACCATCGAGCCGGTGAAAACAGTCCAGGTGGGCAGTCAGGTTTCTGGCACAATCACAAAATTATTTGTCGATTTTAACTCAGCAGTCAAGAAGGGGCAAATCATGGCGCTTCTTGATACGACGTTTCTTGCCGCATCGGTGCATTCTTCACAAGCTAACGTTGCAAATGCCGAGGCGGTTTTAAAAATTGCTAAGCTTACACTTGACCGCACAACAGCGCTCCATCAGAGAAATCTGGTATCTGACGCATCGTTTGACAGCGCATCGACTGCGTATAGCACAGCCGTTTCCCAACTGAATTTGGCTCAAGCCACCTTAACCGGCGACTTGACCAATCTAAGTTATGCGGCAATTCGATCCCCGATAGACGGAGTGGTTATTTCTCGCGCTATCGATCTTGGTCAAACTGTAGCTTCAAGTTATCAAACGCCGCAGATGTTTGAGGTTGCCAATGATTTAAAGTATATGCAAGTTGAGGCAAGCGTCGATGAAGCGGATATCGGACAAGTGAAGAGCGGTCAAAATGTGGTATTCACCGTTGATGCCTATCCCGACGATAAATTCCCGGGGACTGTCTCCCAGGTGCGGCTTGATCCTATCGTTACTCAAAATGTAACAACATACACTGTCATTATCCTCGTCGAGAACCCGGCTATGAAACTCCGACCCGGTATGACTGCAACAATTACCGTACTCGTCAATAAGCATGATGATGTGCTCCGGGTTCCGGACATCGTGTTGAAATTTAATCCCCCCATAAAATCAGTAGATACATCGATCTCCGGCGTCACCGATCAACTTCCGAGCGGCGGGTTCGGAACAACTAAAGCCCGGCTCTGGGTGCTTGATACGAATAACACTCCCCGGCCGGTAACAATTACCACCGGACTTGATAATTTTCGATATATCGAAGTCACCGGTGGAACTCTTAAAGAAGGTGACAACGTCATTTTAGGGATAGAAGGATCTGATATGGCAACCTTGCAATAAGTTTATTCAATCACCAAAATTATCGAGGAGCCGGAAAGCCCCCTCGATGTGGAGTCTACCAAATAATGGGAGGCATATAGGCAGATGGGAATTTCCCGGAACGAGGTATTATCCTACGATCCCTCCTCCGGGATAATTCTTTAAACTGCTTTTTTCTGCCGCCCTTAGATATTGAGAAGTACATATATTGTTAAAACGAACTGAAAGAGTTTTAGTTATGAAACACACCATAGTAAGAAGCGCCGGCTTTGTATTGTTGATTTCATTGATGATGATTACATCCTATGCATCTGCCCAGCGCCGGGAAGGACGCGCAGGAATTCGTAAACATCAGCGTGGGGAGGTTCTTGTAACGTTGCCGCGTGAGCATTCGCGAATTGCTCTGAGAGGAAAGGAATACTATTTTGCGAACGGGATATACTACCAAGTAGGACCGGGTGGATATGTCGCTATTCCCGCCCCCATCGGAGCGCGGATTAAAGTTTTGCCCGGCGTATATTCTACCGTGACTGTTCGTACAGTTCCGCTCTTTTTATCGTACAATACTTATTACCAGTACAATCCCGCTGCGAAGGAATACGAAGTTGTCAATCCCGACTCGGTGAATGCGGCGCCAGCCGCGCAAATCTTTGACGAGATGAAGCTTGTGGATGGCCGCACTCTCTTTGGAACATTTATGGGAGGAACAAAAAGTCTGGTGCAGTTCGATACGAGCGGGGTCATCCAGGAATACCCGATAGAACAGATAATTTTAATTACCTTTGCGCCACCGGCAAAAAAATAGATAAGCCGGTGGAGCGAAGAATCTTCTCGTCTTCAACATAAAGTAGTAACGATGGTTTTTTCTAGCCATCGCTTGAAAACTTCCCGAACAATTCTTAAATTGACAGAATCAAATTTTGAGCCCCCCCCCGAATGTTCATCACGGGGAAGGGTTTCATTCGTTGCAGAGTTGGTCCTAAGCTGCGTGGTATATGGAACGATGTGATAAACTCAGATTTATTATTCAAATATATCCGTATGAAGCAACTTCTTCACTTAAACCAGACAACAATTGAGAAGGAAAATTATGAAAACGGTTACTAAGATATATGCGCTGGGCATCATAATCGTGTTGTTGCTTCCTGCCGCAACAATGAGCCAGCATTCGCAAAAAAATAGCATCGACGGCAGAGACTTACCGAGTGGTGTGAAACATGAAAACAGGGCAATCCTCTCCCATCACCGAGTATCAACCGATATTGGGTCCGGGCCGGACAGCTTGCAACCTGAACTGCCCTATCTTTATCCAAATGACAATCACGCGCCTAATGGGAATCAACGTTGGATTGGTTCAGCCAATGGCATGCTGTTTCCTACCGCTAATTTTTCTGTGATTGATACAGCGATTGTGATCAGCACTGTTGATACTACCATGCACGTATATTCATTCAACGGGATGGCGAAGATGACTTCCGATGTGAGCCAGAAAATGGTAAACAATGTGTGGGTTAACAATTCACGAACTTCCTACGCCTTTGATGCATCCGGGAATAGACTTTCCGCGTTATACGAAACATGGTCTACCAACCATTGGGTGGGCGTTGATCGTTATACATATACCTACGATGCAAACGGGAATAGACTTTCCACCTTAACCGAAAACTGGTCTATCAATCAATGGGTGGGTGTTGATCGCTACACCGATACGTATGACGCCAACGGAAACATGCTATCCGAATTGCATGAAAGCTGGACGAGCGGCGCGTGGGTGAATGTTGATAGGTATACAGCCACTTATGATGCAAACGGGAATACACTCACCGAAGTCGACGAAACGTGGTCGTCCAATCAATGGGTATTCAATGACCGCTACACATACACCTATGACGCAAAAGGCAATATGCTTACCAATATGTACGAAATTTGGACCAGTCAGTGGATGAACTCTACACTTTCTACTTACACGTACGATGCGAACGGGAATAAACTCTCCACGTTAAGCCAAAATTGGTTGAACACTCAATGGGCGAATGTTAATCTCTCTACTTATGCTTACGACGCCAACAATCATCGGCTTTCTAATTTATACCAAACATGGTCCAACAGCCAATGGGCAAATTCTTCTCTCTACACTTACACGTATAATGGAAACGGAAATCTGGTTTCTTCTCTGTATCAAACGTGGACCAATAGTCAATGGGTGAACACCACTCAATACACCTACACCTTATCTGCAAGCGGGAAATTGCTTTCATTATTAAGCGAAACGTGGACAAACTCCCAATGGGTGGGTGTTTTTCGCTACACCTTCACGTACGACGCCAACGGTAAGATGCTTTCCGAATTGTTCGAAACCTGGATTAACAACCAATTTGTGAATTCCTGGCGCTTTACTTGGACTTTTGACCAATCCGGAAATCTGTCTTCGGCAATGTATCAGGTTTGGACCAATTCCTCTTGGGGACCCGCTGATCTTTATTATTCAACTACGGACAGCGCCGGCAACTACTATAATTTGGGAGTAGGCAATAATTTCAGTCTCATGCGCACCTTTATCGTAACGGGAGTTGCATCCGTAAGTAGAAACTTGCCGGTGAACTACTCTCTGAACCAAAACTATCCAAATCCCTTCAACCCGGCAACAGTTATTAAATATCAATTGCCCGGTGAGTCGTATGTCCGCTTTTCACTCTATAATATACTTGGGCAGGAAGTACAAATTTTAGTGAACAAAGCCGAACAAGCGGGCGAGAAATCGGTTCAGCTTGATGGAAGCAATTTATCATCCGGCATCTATTTTTATCGCCTTGATGCGACGAGTGTCGGCGATCCATCCATACGTTTTAGCCAGACGCGCAAGCTGATTTTGATAAAATAGTATCAATACAGGTTGATCTTAAAGAAGCCTCATCATCTCTGGATGATGCGGCTTCTTCATATTTTCCCTTTACATTAGTGTAATCCTATAAAAATGGTAGTCGATTTGATTGCCATGTAGATCGCTAAGTCTAATAAAAACAAAGATAAAACAGCCACTCCCCGAAGTCGTTCAGTCGCGTTCTATCAGGCGGCCTTGCATAAAATATTTCCGTTCAGTATATTTCCCTGTCGCTGTACAGTTTGAGGCAGGCGCGCTGAACTGCCTACCATTGGACTGGGTTTTCTTTTAAAAATCATGCAGTAACTTATCCTGCCGGATTAATGCGCAGAGATTTGTTCGAAGAACATTATCGGTTTGCCCAAAACGATTACTGAAAGGTGGAAAGTGACAACAACTACATTCCGTACTGCCGCACAATTCGGTGCAATTGCGATCATGATATTAATTTGCGTTTCAATTCTTCCGGCGTCGCCGAAGCGGGGGAATAAATCTCCCAATCATCAACATAGGTCTCCTGTTGTCCTGCTGCGCGATCAGTTTTTGCATGACGCGGTTTCGAAGAACGGGTCTTCAAAAACCGGAACTAATACGGTACCCTTCGCTGCGAGTCTCAACGGGCATGGACTACCATGGCGAATCCCCGCTACTGCTCCGACTCCAAAATTCACATCCGGAGCGCCACAAGATCTACAGTCAAAGGTTCAACCCCGCGGGGTAAGCAGCGCGACCGATTCAATAAATCAGGAATGGGTCAGGTATTATACATCCTCGACAATCTTTAGTTCTTACGCTTTGGGAAAAGCCGTCGCCTCTGATCGTTCAGGCAACTACTATGTTGCGGGCGCGACGGAATCTACCTGGACATACATTGATATGATGGTGATAAAATATGACGCCGCGGGAAAAGTTATTTGGCGGCAAACGTACGATGGTCCTTCGCATGATCTTGACGTCGCAACCGCTGTCGCGACTGATCCGCACGGCAATGTCTATATTACTGGATATAGCTCCGGCATTTACTACGATTTTGATTTTCTGACGATTAAATATGATTCGAACGGCGTGGAACAATGGACAGCGAGGTACGATGGTCCTGCCCACGGGGACGACACACCAGTTGCAATAGCCGTCGATGGAAATGGAGATGTTGTCGTAACAGGCGGCAGCGTGGGTGATGTTGGTTTATTTGACTTTTTGACGGTAAAATATGACCCGAACGGGGTACAGTTGTGGGAAAATAGATTTGACGGCACGCTTCATGTGGATGATGGACCTTATGCAATGGCGCTTGATGCGCGGGGGAATATTTTTGTCACCGGGATGACCAACACAATACTCCGGGAAGCCGATATCGTTACGCTTGCCTACGCTCCGGACGGCTCCCAGCTTTGGATAGCAGAATACGACGGACCTCTGGGACGTAATGATCTCGGTTTCGCTATTACCGTCGATGATTCAGGATATGTTTATGTTGCCGGAGCAAGTGAAGATTCCACCATCGTTCCCGGAAACAACAAGTACAAAGCTGTGATTATTAAATACTCCCCCGGCGGGATTCAGCAGTGGGCAACACGGGAGGAAGCCAGGCCTGGTCCAATGGATGTATGGTGGTGCGTTGGAGTCAGTCACTCCGGGTGTGTCTATGTAGGAGGCGCATCTGAATCGGCACACTGGCCCGATGGCGAAATGGTTTATTATGACCCTGTCGTCGCGGCGTACGATCCAAATGGGGCTCCACTATGGTACAAAATCGCCGGTTATTTTGAACCCGCCGCTTTAATAACAATGGCAGTGGATCATAAAAATAGTGTCTACGCCGCAGGTTATGTGTGCCTAAAACCGGATGGACCGTCATATTTGATCGTTAAATATGATTCTTCGGGGGTGATGAAATGGCAGACTGAATATGACGTACCAAAGGATTATGGCGGCGGGGTTACCGGTATTGCTTTGGATCCTACTGAAAAGAACGTGGCTGTCACCGGATATAGAAATGATACTCTTTGGAATCCGGAGGCGGTCACGCTTCAATTTTCTTCTGCCTATGGTTCTACAAACTGGATAAGGTGGTATCAAGGGTTCGGCGGGGGCAATGAAGTTACGTTATCGATACAGACGGACGCGCAAGGCAACCTGTGCGAATTCGGAAATGGATACCTTCTCAAATATGCGCCGGATGGAACCCTTCTTTGGGTTGACGAGGGAATTTATGGCAATGCCATGAAGATGGACGCAGCCGGAAATTTGTTCGTGGTTGGCACGCGTTTTTCTGTCAACGCGGACAGCGCCACCTTGGTAACTACCAAGTTTAGGTATGACGGGGCTTTGCTCTGGAGCGCTGAATATTTCGGATCCGATGGATGGTCGCTGGGCTTTTCGTTATGCGTAGATTCTAATAGTAATGTTCTTGTATGCGGTGCAACGCGCCTTTCTTCCAACCGCGGCAATTATTTAACTCTGAAGTACTCTCCTTCCGGACAGCAACTCTGGAATCAACTTTTTCAGGGAAATAATGATACTGTGGCGAACGCGTTTGCTTTACGGATGGCGGCGGATCGTGTGGGTAATGTATACGTTTCCGGCAATACCGCCGGCTCCTGCACAACGGTAAAATATTCATCGGCCGGGGTCCAACTCTGGAATGCCTCTGAACCCGGATTGTATCCTTTGGCGATGACTGTTTCCGATTCCGGGGACGCGCTCGTAACTGGAGAATCGAATGGACCGACTTTTGAAACGGTTCGATACACGCAAAACGGGAACTTTGCATGGTCTGCGCTGGCGCCAGCCGGATTAAATTCACACGATATCACGCTGGATCGCACTGGGAATACCTACGTTCTTGGCGACCAGTCGATCATCAAGTATAGCCCGCAAGGCGCTCAACTATGGTATCATTCTGATGGGGGCAACAGCATCGCCATCGATAAATTCGGAGGTATTTATGCTGCCGGAATTTTTACAGTGTCAGACACTTCCGCATTAAGCATTATAAAGTACGATTCGACCGGCATAGAACAGTGGCGCACATACTTTGAAGGATTTGGTACCGGCGTTATCTATCCTCTCATCGCTCTCAACTCTCTTGACGAGGTTTACCTCACAGGGACCGCACGATACGGACGCTGGAACGCCCAGGGGTTTGCGAGCACTATCAAGTATCGCCAGGTTTCGGCTTCGCGTTCGCTGCAGTATTCTTCGCGAAACTTAATCTACCCGGAAACCCAGTTAGGATGTTCGCAATCAGACACGATCACCATACAGAATCCGACCTGGGATCCCGTGCAATTAATTGTGACCGGAGATTCCAATTTTATTCCCGCAAATCCATCTCTCTCAATCCCAATCCAGGGACCGGGCGCTGTTATTATCTCGTATTCTCCTTTATTGCGGGGCGACCTTCATAGTATTATTACTGTGGCGGATTCCACCCATAATATTTCAGATACGATCACTGTCGAAGGGGTTGCTTCGGGAGATAGTTCCTCCATTATGGTGCATACAAAACCCGGTGTTGGATGGGCTTTGGTCTCAGCGCCCGTACATTCCCCTTGCAGTATCGCGCTTCCGCATCTCTTCCAATATGATTCCGGTTATCGCACGTCCGGGTCGATGGTTCCCGGTTACGGTTATTGGTCAAAACTGCCGACACCGGATGTTTATTTCGCGGGTATCCCATCCTTCCGGGAAACCGTTGCGGTCAAGCCGCGGTGGAATTTAATCGGTTCACTCTCCACTCCAATTGCCGTTGAGGATGTGCACCCGGACTCAACGGATTTAATCCTGTCAAACTTTTATTCTTATTTACCGACGTCCGGTTACCGGATTGCTGATTCGATTTTGCCCGGAGCGGGATACTGGATGAAAACCGCGCGAGCAGGAACGCTAACATTGATTCAGGCAGGTTTCTCAGGCAAAGGGAAGTCGGAGATTGCCCGAAGCGAGCATAAACCAACAATGCATCAATTGTTAATCCGCGATGCTGAAGGCAGGGAGGGTGTGCTCTATTTCACCGATCAGGTTCTCAGCAATCAACAGATTGCGCGGTTCGAGCTGCCGCCTTCTGCTCCGGCGGGAGCATTCGATGTTCGATTTGAAGATGGCTACATGATGGAATCCTTCGCCTCATTGCCCGCCAACGGCGTGGGTATTAAATTGACATCAATCAAATTCCCTGCCGCGATTTCATGGAAAGATTCGTTTGCCGACAACATTTTTCTGACCATAGACAAAAGAAAATGTTTAATGCTCCACCCCGATTCAATCATGATATATTCTGCAGACGGTCTTCGGGTGATACCACAAACTCAAGCTGCAAGCACGGTTATCCGGGATTTTTCTCTTCTCCAAAACTATCCAAATCCATTCAATCCTACAACACTCATTCAGTATCAATTACCAAATGAGTCGTATGTCCGACTTTCTCTATATAATATACTTGGGCAGGAAGTACAAACATTAGTGAACAAAGTCGAACAACCGGGCGCGAAATCCATTCAGCTTGATGGAAGCAATTTATCATCCGGCATCTATTTTTATCGGCTGGATGCAACGAGTGTCGGCGATCCAACGAAACGGTTCAACCAGACACGGAAAATGTTGTTGATTAAGTAAACTTTTTGTCAATTCCTTCGTACTGAAACCCCGTCATCCATAGCTGGCGGGGTTTTTTGTTGATCTAAATCTTTGACCTTCACACTACTATTTATTATATTTAAAGAAAATAATATTAACCTCATGTTACACGCTTATCGTTTCGCGCTTATAATAGCAATATTTTCCTGTTCGTTACTTAACATCTCGTGCAGCTCAAAGAACAGCGATACCTCTGCAAAACCGGCTCCGGGCGGAGGTCCAATGATGGTGAAAGGTGTGGTGCTGAAACCGCAGGTGCTGGAGAATATCGTACGATCATCGGGAACAGTGCTTGCTTCCGAATCGGTTGATCTGGTCGCAGAAACCGCTGGACGGATAGACACAATTTTGGCGAGCGAGGGCGCGCATGTCCGCAATGACGAATTGCTGCTCAAGATCAACGATGACGATCTTCAGGCGCAGTTGCGAAAAACCAACCTTCAAATCAGTCTCGCCGCCGACCAGGAACAGCGGCAGAAACAATTATCCGAGAAAAACCTGATCAGCAAAGAACAATACGATATCACCGCCAACCAGTTGTTTACGCTCAAAGCCGATTTCGATAACCTGCAGGCGTCGATCCGCAAGAAAGAAATCCGGGCTCCGTTCGACGGGATCTTCGGCTTGCGGTACGTGAGCAAAGGGAGCTACGTTTCTCCCACAAGCCGCATTGCATCGATTCAAAAAATCAATCCCCTGAAAGTGGATTTTTCAATCCCGGAAAAATACGCAGGCAAAGTTTTTATTGGCGACATTATTCAATGCAAGAACGATGAATTGAAGCTGCAATTCGCCGGCAAACTCTACGCCATCGAACCGAAGATCGATCCCGCGACACGAACCGTTCAACTGCGCGCGATGTGCGAGAACAAATCGGAAAAGATCTTTCCCGGCGCCTATGTTCAAATCGATTTCCACCTAAAGAATATTCCCGATGCTATCATGGTGCCAACACAGGTAATTATTCCCGTTTTGAAAGGTCAAACCGTGTTGATTCGCAGGAACGGAATTGTTGCATCAGTTCAGGTGCAGACCGGAATCAGGACGCCGTCCCTCGTTCAAATTACGAACGGCCTGGCCGCGGGCGATACGGTCATCACCACGGGAATACTGCAACTGCGTCCGGGAATGCCGGTCAACGTCGTCGTTGAGTAATTTTACTCCAAAGATTAACCCGCTTACTGCCAGGAAATTAGAATCACGATGAGTTTAGCGTCAGTTAGTATTAAGCGACCCGTCCTTGCGATTGTGATGTCGCTGGGGATTGCGCTTTTTGGCGTAATCGGGTTTACCTTTCTCGGCGTGCGCGAGTATCCTGCTATCGATCCGCCTATCATAAGCGTGCGCACAAGTTACGCCGGCGCAAATGCAACGGTGATTGAATCGCAAATCACCGAGCCGCTGGAAAAAGCATTAAACGGCATCGACGGCGTGCGCAATATTATCTCCAGCAGCAGCCAGGGAAGCAGCTATATCACGGTGGAATTCAATCTCAATTCAGATCTTGAGGCAGCGGCAAACGACGTGCGCGATAAAGTTTCGGGCGCTGTGCGTTCGCTCCCGCAGGATATCGACGCCCCGCCTGTTGTCACTAAGAGCGACGCCAATTCCGATGCGATCATCATGGTGACCATCCAAAGCGACACAAAGAACCAGCTTGAGGTGAGCGACTTTGCGGAAAATGTCATCGCGCAGAATTTACAGACAATTCCCGGGGTCAGCTCGGCGCAGATTATGGGACAGAAGCGTTATGCAATGCGCCTCTGGATGGATCCCGCTAAACTCGCCGCGTACAGTCTAACGCCGCTGGATGTGAACAATGCGTTGAACCGCGAGAATGTAGATCTCCCCTCCGGCAAGATCGTGGGTAATACTACCGAGCTCGTCATTAACACGAAGGGACGGATGAGCACGGTCGAAGAATTCAACAATATGATCGTGAAATCGGACGGAACGAAACTTGTCCGTTTTAGCGATATCGGATTTGCAAATTTAGGTCCTGAAAATGAGGAAACGCTCCTTCGGGAATCGGGAGTGCCAATGGTTGGCGTCGGGATCGTCCCCCTGCCGGGCAGCAATTACGTGGAAGTCAGCGACGAGTTTTACAAACGGCTCGACCAGATCAAAAAAGATTTGCCTCCCGGTTACAAACTCGATGTTGCAGTCGATAACACGCGATTTATCCGGCAATCGGTGGACGAGGTGAAGGAGACAATTCTCATCGCCATCATCCTCGTGATCCTGATTATCTATCTCTTCTTCCGCGAATGGATCATCGCCTTCCGTCCCCTCATTGATATCCCTGTATCGCTCATCGGGGCGTTCTTCATCATGTACCTGATGGGATTCACGATCAATGTGCTGACCCTCCTTGCGATTGTGCTTGCCACAGGATTAGTGGTGGACGACGGAATAGTTGTTACTGAAAACATTTTCAAGAAGGTCGAAGCCGGTTTAACGCCCATGGAAGCCGCCTTCGCCGGCTCGAAGGAGATCTTCTTTGCGGTGATCTCTACATCGGTCACATTGGCGGCGGTGTTTCTCCCAATCATTTTTCTACAGGGATTTGTGGGGCGGTTGTTCCGGGAGTTCGGCATCGTTATTGCCGGGGCGGTAATTATTTCGGCATTCGTTTCGCTTTCCCTGACCCCGATGTTGAACGCGCGGCTCATCAGGAAAAAACGTTTGCACAGCCGGTTCTATGTAATGACCGAGCCATTTTTCGTGAAGCTGAATCAGACCTATGAAAACCTCCTTGCGCGCTTTCTGAAACACCGTTGGATAGCCGCCGGGATTATCGGTATCACATTGCTGATTATCATCGCCGCCGGAACTATTTTGCAATCGGAGCTTGCACCGCTCGATGACCGGAGCTATTTGCGATTATCCGTAACGGCGCAGGAAGGGGCGTCATTCGATTATACCGATGCGGTTATGAACCGCCTTACTACCTTCATTGGTGATTCCATAGCGGAAAAACGAACGTGCATCGGTGTAACAGCAGGAGGAGGCGGCGCAGTCAACACCGGCTCAGTGCGATTATCGATTGCTGAACCCTACGAGCGCGACCGTTCGCAGCAAAAAATTGCAGATTACCTGACGGCAAAAACGCGGCGTATCACAGAGGCGCGGGTTTTCGTTTTCCAGGAACAAACGATTTCGGCGAGCGGCGGCGGGAGCCGCGTCGGATTTCCCGTGCAATATGTGCTTCAGAATCAGGATTTCGAGAAGCTGCGGCAAGCCGTGCCGCGCTTCCTTGAGGAAGTGAACAAGAGCACTGTGTTTCAGGGTTCGGACGTTAATTTGAAATTCAACAAACCGCAGATCGATATTTCCGTCGACCGGGACAGAGCGCGTAGTCTGGGGGTCTCGGTCATGGATATTGCGCAAACCCTTCAACTGGCGTTCAGCGGAGAGCGGTTTTCGTATTTCGAAATGAATGGATTCCAATACCAGGTTATCGGTCAGGTTAACCGCGCCGACCGCGATGAGCCGTTAGATTTGCGCTCCCTCTACGTGCGGAACAATCAGGGCGAGCTGATTCAACTCGATAATCTCGTGGTCATGAAAGAGCTGAGCGCCCCGCCTCAACTTTATCATTTTAACCGCTTCAAAGCGGCGACGATATCCGCCGGCTTAGCTCCGGGAAAAACCATCGGCGATGGCATAACAGAAATGGATCACATTGCAAAAACTGTGCTTGACGAAACATTCCGGACTGCGCTCAGCGGACCCTCGCGCGATTATTCGGAAAGCTCCTCCAATATTGTGTTTGCGTTTATCCTCGCGCTGGTGTTAATTTATCTCGTGCTCGCGGCGCAATTTGAGAGTTTCAGGGATCCCTTCACCATCATGCTCACAGTGCCGTTGGCGCTCGCCGGAGCGCTGCTCTCGCTTTGGATATTCGGAAAGACACTGAATATCTTCAGCGAGATCGGCATTATCATGCTGATCGGATTGGTGACAAAAAACGGCATATTGATTGTCGAGTTTGCGAACCAGCAGAAGGAGAAGGGGAAAAATCTCCTCGAAGCTGCGCAATATGCCGCTGCCTCGCGCCTTCGCCCGATCCTTATGACCACGCTTGCGACCATGCTTGGAGCTTTGCCGATTGCCCTCGCCCTGGGCGGCGGCGCAAAGAGCCGGGTCTCGATGGGGATTGTTGTGATCGGAGGATTGTTCTTCGCGCTTGTTCTGACTTTGTTCGTCATACCGGCGATGTACACGTTCTTTTCAAAGGAGAGAAAAGCCGAGACATAATGGGGTCGTCCAAAAAGAACATAACTCAGCTTCCTGAGTCATGCTGTCCCGATGCGTCGGCATCAGCATCTGTTTTAACTAATTTTTAGATCCCGAAACAAGTTCGGGAAGACTCATTCTTTCTTTTTGGACGATCCCCTCTTCCTATTTGATTACCTTAAACCTTATTGATCTGCAACGGCTGCATTAGAGCGCCCGCTCCAACTCCCCGATAAAATATTTTAACTCCTCCTCCGGGCAATAATACGGCAATTTCTTTTTGATCTATTCTCAGTTCTAAAAGTTTGAGGGCGTGGTTTACGGTGGGTTCAAGGTTGGCTAAGTTTAGAACACGGTTCATCCATGAGGTCCAGTTTTCCATCTTCCGATAACGGGGAGTTCCATTCTCCTTATAGATTCTGTGAGCGGCGCCCCCCTCCTGGGCAATGTGCTGCATCGGGAGCGTGCGAATCTGCACTTCAACATTTTTACCCTCCAGACCTATTAACGTCGTGTGGATCGATTGGTATCCGTTCTTCTTCGGGTAGAAAATATAATCTTTGAATCGACCGGGAAGCGGAAGATATATGCGCGATAAAATATCGTACGCCCTGAAACAATCATACGGATCCTCGGTTTGAAGCACAATGCGGATAGCATAGAGGTCAGATATTTCCTGGAACGACTTATTGCGGGTAATCATTTTGCTATAAATGCTGTATAAGTGTTTGGGTCTGCCTTCGATAGTGTATCTCAACTTGGATTCGGTGAAAAGCTCTTCGATAGGTTGAACGAATTTCGTTATGTAGGTTTCGCGTTTTTTCCGCGGCGTGTTCACAAGATGGGCAATATTTTCATAATCTCCGGGACGAAAATATTTGAATGCGATGTCTTCAATTCCCCATCGGAGTTTATGCATTACGTTTCGACCGGTAAGCGCTGTAGAGAGAAACGCCTCTCTCTCGGTGCGGCGGGTTGTGAGTTTTGGAAGACCGTGATTTAGCGCTTTTGAAAATCTTATGTTCGTCATGACCTATAGCTCCGGTATTTATTGAATTATTATTAGGTCGTAACCAATTATTACATCAGATTTTTCTAAAAGTGTTCAGAAATAATGAAATTTAAAAGACTCCGTATAACCGGGAGAAGTCGAAAATACCTGATTAAGGAGTGGGAGCGCACCCAATAATCTCATTTACTCTCAATATCCGGTCTGGCTTATTTTAGACCACTCTCGGTTGTATTGGTTTAATCAGAATTTTTAATTAATTACTCCAAAATGACCATAATTTGTTCAATCGACCTGCAGAAATCCTTCACGCAAATTCGCAAGATGGCTTTGATAAATTAAACTGAGAGGGAATAAGCGTTAGGGAGGCCCATTGTTGGAGGGCGGGGCTTCTTCTATTTTGAGCCAATGTCTTAAGTTGTAATCAGTATCTTGGGAACTACTTCAATTTGCAAGGAAGTGATGAACCAAATTACGGGCGAAATAAATTGATTATCTTGCGTTTTTGAGTTAAATTGTTGAACGAATTTATCACTAAAGACGCAGGAGCCGTACCCTTGTTTGAGCAAACCTTCGAAAATATATACTATATCCGTCATAAGGACGCCCGCTGCAACAGCGATTTGCATTACGTCAAGCATCGAGGATTTTTAGAGAATACATTCAAAATGATTATTAGTTAAACATTTCAACACTTCCAACAAAAAATTGTTAAATTTTCCTATATCTTAATGCCCCGCATCTTCGATAATATCGATCAATCTCTTCTTCCAGCGCTTATTGATACCATTAAGGTATCTAACCGATCGGATTTTTGTGTCGGTTTTTTCAATCTGCGCGGATGGAAACAGATTGATTCCTACATCGAACAATGGGGTGGCGGTGATGGCAAATGTTGCCGGTTACTGGTGGGGATGCAGAAACTTCCGCAGGACGAACTAAGAGAAGCATTAAGCCTATTGGAGAACGGTCAGAATATTGACAACCAAACCGTTATTCGTTTAAAACGCAGGTTGGCAGAGGAGTTTAGGGAGCAACTCACATACGGATCCCCAACAAATGAAGATGAAGCAGGTCTGCGCAGGTTGGCAAAGCAGATCAGAACAAAGAAAGTTGTCGTCAAGCTTTTTTTACGATACCAGTTACACGCGAAACTCTATCTTCTATTCCGCCAGGATCCCAATAATCCCATTACCGGATATCTCGGTAGTAGCAATCTCACCATGGCAGGTCTTTCTCGGCAGGGCGAATTAAATATTGACGTTCTCGATCATGATGCCACTGAAAAACTTGCGCGGTGGTTCGAAGAACGGTGGAATGATCGTTGGTGCATTGATATTTCGGAAGAACTCGCTTCCATTATTGAAGAAAGCTGGGCCCGCGAGGAGCTAATTCCACCGTATCACATCTACGTGAAAATGGCATACCATCTGGCTCAGGAAGCTATTGCGGGGCAATCAGAGTTCAGGCTCCCGAAGATCTTCCAGGGGAAGCTATTCGATTTTCAAACCGTAGCGGTGAAAATTGCCGCACATCACGTAACAAAACGGGATGGTGTTCTTATCGGAGATGTCGTCGGTCTTGGAAAAACGTTAATGGCTACAGCGCTCGCCTGCGTTCTCGAAGAACGCCACGGCTGGAGCACACTCATCATTTGCCCTAAGAACTTAACCAGGATGTGGCAGTCGCACGTCGATGAGTATGGACTCAGAGCTCGAGTACTCTCCATGAGTTTGGTACAAAAAGAAATTAATAATATTCCGGGTCGATTTCGGATTGTGTTAATCGATGAGAGTCACAACCTCAGGAACTCAGAATCGAAACGCTATGCAGTAATCCGAGATTATATACATTTGTTGGGTTGTAAATGTATCCTTCTCTCGGCAACGCCTTACAATAAAACGTATTTCGATCTTGCGAATCAGCTCAAGCTCTTTGTTCCGAATGACAGAGATTTGGGTATACGGCCCGAACAGCTTATTAAAAGGAATTTTAACGGCATCGAATCAGGTTTTTATGCGAAATATACTCCCTTCGTTCGATCCCTCCCTGCATTTGAACGGAGTGAATATCTGGAGGATTGGCGTGAATTGATGCGTCTTTTCATGGTACGGAGAACCCGCGGCTATATCCTCGATAATTACGCGAAAGTTGACCAGGAACATCGAAGAAAGTATCTTGAGTTTCCCAGCGGGAAGCGGCAGTATTTTCCAGCCAGATTGCCCCAAACGGTAAAATTCAAAATTGAAGATAAAAATCCAAAGGACCAGTATGCAAAACTCTATGCAGATGATGTGGTGCTGAAAATAAATAGCCTCAGCGTGCCTCGTTACGGTTTGGGAAATTATATTAAACCAACCGCGGATCGTCCGCCGACCCAGGAAGAAGCGAAAACTCTCGATGGACTCTCAAGGGCTGGTAAACGGCTTATGGGATTTTGCCGTACAAATCTTTTTAAACGGCTTGAGAGCAGCGGTTATTCCTTTCTCTTATCAATAGAGCGGCACATTCTTCGGAATTATATTTTTATTCACGCAATAGAAAATAACAAACCGATTCCTGTTGGAACGCAAGATGCGGGATTATTGGATTCGCGATATTCGGATAAGGACGTGGAAGAGAGCACCGCGTCCATGTTTGAAGATAACGATGATGGTGAAGAAAAAGAATCCATTACCGGATTATTAACCGAGGAAGAATTACAAAAGAAGGCGGCAGATATATATCACGAATATGAAACGATCTATAAAACGCGTTTCAAATGGCTTAAGAGTGATTTATTCATCAACCGGTTAGCAGAGGATTTGAAGAAAGATTCAATCGCACTCAGTTCAATTCTGCGTTCAACTGGCGAGTGGAAAGCCGATGAAGACAAAAAGCTGGCTGAACTCAAAGCTCTCATTGGAAAAAAACATAAGGACGATAAAGTTCTCGTCTTCACCCAGTTTGCCGATACGGTAAAATATCTTGAAATTCAATTGAAAAGCCTCAAAATTGAAGCTTTACAAGGCGTTACCGGAGATAGTTCTGATCCAACGCTGGTTGCATGGAGGTTTAGTCCGGTTAGTAATGAGAAAAGGGGGATCATAAAACCGGAGGATGAATTGCGGGTTCTCATTGCCACCGACGTATTAAGCGAGGGACAAAACCTTCAGGATGGAGCTATTGTTGTTAATTACGATTTACCATGGGCAATCATTCGTTTGGTACAGCGAGCGGGTCGTGTAGACCGTATCGGTCAACAATCCGATACCATCCATTGCTATTCATTCTTGCCGGCTGAAGGAGTTGAACGGATCATCAGATTACGCGCCAGGGTTCGCCAGCGGCTGCAGGAGAACGCGGAAATTGTCGGTACCGATGAGTCGTTCTTCGAAGATGACCGGAACGATCAATCTCTTCGCGATCTGTTCACGGAAAAATCCGGCATCCTCGACGGCGAGGCGGATGACGAGGTCGATCTTGCATCCTATGCGTTCCAAATTTGGAAGAATGCAATTGAAAAAGATTCTACCTTGGAAAAAATAATCCCCGATCTTCCATCTGTGGTTCATTCGACAAAAAGGCATGAACTCCCACACAATCAGCCGGAGGGCGCATTGGTATATCTGAAAACGGCAGGGGGAAATAATGCTCTCTCGTGGATCGATAAAGAAAAGAATCTCTATTCTGATTCGCAATTGGATATCTTAAAAGCGGCAGAGTGCAAACCGACGACTCCGGCACTGGCGAGAGCTCCGTATCATTTCGATCTTATCCGAAAAGCTGTCGAACTTACTGCTGAGGAAGAACGGGCGGCTGGCGGCACGCTCGGCAGGCCGACCGGAGCTAAATACAAAACATTCGAGCGGCTGAAGGCATATCTTGCCTCCATCGAGGGAACGTTGTTCGATACGCACGAATTGCAAAAGGCGGTCGACAATCTTTACCGTTACCCTCTGAGGCAAAACGCAACCGATATCCTTAACCGGCAGTTGAAGTTTGGGATTTCAGATCCCGATTTAGCAAAACTTGTGCTCAGCCTGCATAACGAGGATAGATTAAGCATGAGATCTGAGGAAAAGGATTTCAACGAACCAGAGATCATTTGTTCCATGGGACTTCGGAAATAGGATACCGTATGGTAAATCTGGATATTCAAAAAACCCGCGTTCTGCTTGAGGAATTCGATTTTAACCGGCTTTTTATTGAAGAACTTGGCTGGTCACAGCCCACGCAAAAGAAAATCATTTCCATTGAAGCGGATCGTAGCGTTTTTCAATGCAAACAAATTGCTCAGCTTGCAGGTGTTATTGTGTTTGAAGTCCTTCTTCCCGATGATGATATTCCTCCCGCTAAAATCCGCCAAGCCCTTTACAAACAAACTTCTAAACTGCACCACGAAAACCTTCTAATTTTTATCAATAAGAAAAGAACAAAAAGCTTGTGGTACTGGGAAAAACGTGAACAAAACAAACGATACCCGAGAGAACATTACTATTTAAAGGGACAACCGGGCGACCTATTTCTCACGAAACTAAGCTCCATGGTTGTCGATATTACAGAACTTGATGAGAAGGGCGAGATTTCGGTACTGGAAGTTGCCGGCAGGCTGAAGAAGGCGCTTGACGTTGAAGCTACCACAAAGAAGTTTTTCAAAGAATACGATATCCTGCGGCTGGAATTTGTCGAGCTTATTGGGGGAATCCCCGATGAACGCAAACGCAAGTGGTATGCATCGGTACTCTTAAACCGGCTAATGTTCATCTATTTCTTGCAGGAAAAATTTTTCCTCGATGATGGAAATAAAGAATATCTGATACAGAAACTCGAACAGAGCAAGAAAACCGGAAAAGATATATACTATTCAAAATTTCTCAAGATTCTATTCTTTGAAGGATTCGCAAAACCAGAAAATGAACGAAGCGCAAACGTAAAAAACCTCCTTGGCAAAATAAAATATCTCAATGGCGGGTTGTTCATCCTCCATCCGATTGAAGAAGATTTCCCCGATATTGACGTCCCCGATAAGGCGTTCGATAATCTATTTTCGCTTTTCCACCGCTATTCATGGAATTTGAACGATACCCCCGGAGGCAAGGATGACGAAATCAATCCCGATGTTCTCGGATATATTTTTGAGAAATACATCAACCAGAAGGAATTTGGCGCATATTATACACGGCCGGAAATCACGGAGTATCTTTGTGAGCGGACTATTTCCAAATTGATCCTTGCCAAGGTGAATGCCCAGAAGGTAGCCGGAGTCAAGAAGGAGTTCACATCGCTTTCCGAAATGCTCCTGGAGATGAATGCCCCCCTCTGTAAATATCTCTTAAAGGATGTCCTTCCGGGTTTGAGCCTGCTCGATCCTGCCTGCGGATCCGGGGCTTTTCTCGTCGCGGCAATGAAATCGTTGATTAATATTTATTCCGCCATCATCGGTAAAATTACATTTCTCAATGACGCATATCTGACAACCGAATTGCGAAAAATCGAAAAGGATCATCCCTCCAAGGCATATTTTATCAAGAAGAGCATCATCACAAACAATTTGTACGGCGTCGATATCATGGAAGAGGCGATTGAAATTGCCAAATTACGCCTCTTCCTTGCTCTCGTCGCCGCGGCAAAAAATGTGGATGAGCTTGAACCGCTACCGAACATTGATTTTAACTTAATGACGGGAAACTCCCTTATTGGTCTCAGGAAAGTCGAAAGGGAATTGTTTGAAGAATCTTCCGATATTGGAACGCAGAGCTACTACAATACTTACACCGAAGCGCTTCGTAAAAGAAATATTCTCGTTAAGAACTATCGCGATGCATCGGGTCTTGCCGAGGATCTACACGTGATGCGTGATAACATTAGCAAGGAAGATGATCAAGTCAATGAGGCGCTTCATACCTTGCTATTGGATCAATTTCATATTCTGGGCATAAAGTACGAACAAGCGACTTGGGATGAGAAGAAAAACAAGGAAGGGAAAATTCAAAGAAGAGGACTCGTCATAAAGGACATCACCGATCTTCACCCGTTCCATTGGGGCTTCGAGTTCGACGAGATCATTCACAAAAACGGCGGTTTTGACGCGATCATTACCAATCCGCCGTGGGAGGTCTTTCAGACCAATGAGAAGGAATTCTTCCAACAATTCGCTCCAACGATTCAAAAGAAAAAGTTAAGAATTGAGGAATGGGAAACACAAAGAGAGAACTTGTTAAATGATCCTGACATTGGAAGAGACTGGTTAGAATATGCAAGTCGGTTTCCTCATCAGTTGGGGTATTTCAAGAAATCCTCGCAGTTTAGTAGTCAGCTTTCAATTGTAAATGGAAATACAGTAGGTAATAAACCCAATCTGTATTGTCTATTTATAGAACAATGCTATAATCTCTTGCGACCTGGTGGAGATTGTGGCATTGTTATTCCCAGCGGCATTTATACCGATCTTGGAACTAAACAGCTTCGTGAAATGCTCTTCGGCAAAACAAATATCACAGGTCTTTTCTGTTTCGAGAATAGCAAGGCTATCTTTGAAGGAGTTCATCGCAGTTTTAAATTTGTTGTATTAACGTTCGAGAAAGGTTCTACCACTACAGCTTTTCCGGCTGCATTCATGCGACATGATGTTGAAGAACTTGACCAATTCCCGAACAATGAAAGTATCCGGATCAACGTTGACCTCGTGCGAAAACTCTCGCCGGACTCGCTTTCAATCCCGGAATTCAAATCGACAAGTGATGTCAATATTGCAGCTAAGTTATTGAATAACCCGCCGCTTTCAGATTCTGATAACGGATGGGGGTTGGAATTGTATGGTGAAGAATTAAATATGACACGATCTGCCAAGCATTTTATGACGAAGTCAACGGGGTACCCTGTCTTTGAAGGAGGAATGATCTGGCATTTCGATCATAGATATTCTAATCCAAGGTATTGGGTAGTTGAACCATCATTGCGCGAGGAGTTCTTAGAGAAAAAAATCAAAAGAATTGAAGGCATCGACAAACCACCGAGAACTATGATTAACGACTACGAAGTTTATCGGATTGGAATACGGAAAATTGCCTCAAATACTAATGAGAGAACCTTAATTTCGACCATTTTGCCAAGGAATTGTTTAGCTGGTAATTCTTTGACGGTAAATTTTCCATTCATTCATGACATTGCCAGGCATTCAGAACTTAGACATTCAAGTAAAGAACTTTTGGTCATCGTAACCATCTTGAATAGTTATGTTGCGGACTACATTCTCCGATCGAGAATGACAACAAACCTGAACTTGTTTTTTCTTTACCAACTCCCTGTTCCTCATCTTGCGACAAGTGATAAGTATTTTCGAGAAATTGTTGAGCGAGCCGGGAAACTCATCTGCACAACGCAAGAGTTTGATGAGTTGGCTAAAGAGATCGGTTTAGGCAGCCACAAAAACGGAGTCACGGATGAAACGGGCAGGGCAAAGCTCCGGGCTGAGCTTGATGGTATTGTAGCTCATCTTTACGGCTTCACAGAGGAAGAGTTTGCGTATATCCTTACCACATTTCCAATTGTTCCGCAACCGGTGAAAGACGCCGCCTTGCAGGCGTATAAAGACCTCGCTCCCAAAACGGATGAGGAAGAGCTTAAACTCTTCATCGCAACGGGTGAAAGCGCAACAGCAGAGTTTAAGTCATCGCTCCGCTGGGATATGAGGGAAAACAAACTTAACAGGGCGATGGAACAGATTGTGGTAAAAACTGTTGCCGGTTTTCTGAACGCGGAAGGGGGCACGCTCCTCATCGGTGTTGAAGACAGCGGCAATATTGTTGGTCTTGGTCTCGATTATAAAACGCTCGGCAAACATCAAGATAAAGATGGTTTCGAAGTCTTTCTCACCACTCTCCTTCTCAATACATACGGCAAAGATATAAGTCCCTGCATCAAAACGACTTTTCACGCTATTGACGGCAAAGAGATTTGTAAGGTTATCATAAACCCCTCTCCCCGCGCCATTTATGTTAAAGATGAAAAGGGGGAACAGTTCTTTGTCCGCACCGGCAACGCCACAAACCCATTGTCAATGAAAGAGGCGGTGGAGTACTGTAAGAGGAAGTGGAAGGAATAACAAGCTGCATATAGAAATGTAGGGGCGTTCAATTGAACGCCCCTACGTCCGGTCTATTCTCATCCAGCATTCTATCTGCAACTGGCAAACTCATTGACAGCTTTGTACCAGTTATTTTAATTGGTGTATCGCTTACAAATCTCCGGCGAATTAACCCGCTTTCTTGAGGGCTTCGGCTCCGGCGACGATTTCGAGGAGCTCTTTTGTGATCGACGATTGCCGCGCTTTATTGTAGGAAAGCTGCAGCGTGCGGATCAAATCGGTAGCATTGGTAGTGGCGTTCTCCATAGCAGTCATGCGCGCGCCCTGTTCGGAAGCGTTGGACTCCAGCAAAATGCGCCACATTTGAAAATCAAGGTGTTTCGGAACTAACGAAGTGATGATAGCATCGCTCGATGGTTCGTAAATGTAATCGACGGGCGCCGGCTGTTTTGCCGGAGCGTTTCCCTGCGAATCCGATTGAGTTGCAATGGGCAGCAACTGTTCTATCCTGACGCGCTGCTGTCCTAACGATTTAAATTCATTGAAGACAACGTCAACGCGGTCATACCGTTTCTCAAGAAACCCGTTTATAGCATCGCTCATGATATTGCGCGCGGTGGCAAACTGCAAACCTGAAAATATTCCGACATGGCTTTTTGCGACGCTATAATCGCGTTTTCCAAAATAATCGGAAGCTTTTTTTCCGACCACAATAAGCTTCACATCTCCCCTCGTGAAGAGGTCGGGAAATTCCGATTTAACATGGCTGACCGCAGTTTTAATGATATTGGAATTGAACGCGCCACACAAGCCGCGGTCGGCTGTCACCACAATGACTGCCGCTTTACTTACGGATCGTTGTTCAAACAGCGGATACTTCGAGACGTCGACGGTTGTGGAAAGCTGCTGAAGGAGCTCTTTCATCTTCCGCGAGTACGGTCGTGCGGAAAGCATCGCTTCCTGCGCGCGGCGCAGTTTGGCAGCTGCGACCATTTTCATCGCCTTGGTGATTTTCTGCGTGCTCTTGACGCCCGAAATCCGCCTGCGTATATCGCGAAGAGTCGCCATGCTCAGGAAACTTTAAATGATGCGACGAACTCTTTAATGATGGTATGCAGCTTTTGCGTCAGCTGCTCGCCAAGATCTTTCTTTTCGGCGATCTCATTTAACACGTCGGCATGTTTCAGATCCATCATCTCCAGGAATTCACGCTCAAACCGCTGGACTTGATGAAGCGGAATGGCATCGAGATAGCCGTTCGTGCCGACGAAAATGCTGGCAACCTGTTTCTCAACCGGCATGGGCGCAAACTGGCCCTGCTTCAAGAGCTCGACGAGGCGTGAGCCGCGCGTTAACTGATCCTGCGTTGACTTATCGAGGTCGGAGCCGAATTTGGCAAACGCTTCCAGCTCGCGGTACTGCGCAAGATCGAGACGCAATCTTCCGGCAACACGTTTCATAGCTTTAATCTGTGCGTTTCCGCCCACACGGGAAACGGAGATACCGACGTTGATAGCGGGGCGTATGCCGGAATTGAATAATCCGGGTTCAAGATAAATCTGTCCATCCGTGATGGAGATGACGTTCGTGGGAATGTACGCCGATACGTCGCCGGCTTGTGTTTCAATAATCGGCAGTGCGGTCAAACTTCCGCCGCCTAACTCCTTGCTGAGTTTTGACGCGCGTTCCAGCAAGCGGGAGTGAAGATAAAATACGTCGCCGGGATACGCTTCGCGTCCCGGAGGTCTTCGCAGCAACAGAGAGACTTGCCGGTACGATTGAGCGTGTTTTGAAAGATCGTCGTAGATCACCAGCGCATGTTTCCCAGCGTCGCGGAAAAATTCGCCAAGCGTAGCTCCCGAATACGGAGCGATGAATTGCAGAGGAGCAGGATCACTGGCGGACGCCTGGATAACAGTCGTATATTCCATAGCGCCGGTTTCTTCAAGCTTCGCTACTACCTGCGCAACGGTCGATCCCTTTTGCCCGATAGCTACATAGATGCAGTACACAGGTTCAACGCCTCGTTTCTTTGCAAGTTCACCGTGGGTATATTTTTGATTGATGATCGTATCGATTGCAACGGCAGTTTTTCCCGTTTGGCGGTCGCCAATGATAAGTTCGCGTTGACCTCTGCCGATGGGGATCATTCCGTCAACGGCTTTAATGCCGGTCTGGAGCGGCTCTTTAACACCCTGGCGCTGAATAACGCCGAGAGCTTTGCGTTCGATGGGATAGAACCTGGCGGTTTTAATTTCACCGCGACCATCGATTGCCTGACCAAGGGGGTTGATGACACGGCCAAGCATCTCTTCGCCGACAGGCATGGACGCAATGCGGCCGGTGCGTTTTACGGTATCGCCTTCTTTAATGGTTTCGCTTTCACCAAAGATCACCGCGCCGACGTTATCCTCTTCGAGGTTGAGCACCATGCCGAAAATGTTATGGGGAAACTCGATCAGCTCGCTCGCCATAACGTGTGATAAGCCGTAAATGCGGGCGATGCCATCGCCCACCTGGAGCACAGTGCCGACATCGTAGATATCGGTTTCTTTTTCGAACCCCGCGAGTTGTTTCCGTAATATTGCAGAGACTTCATCAGGTCTGACTTCTGCCATCGTTAAAATCCTTTTTCTTAAAGTTAAATTGAATTCATGATTGGTATCCGGTTACCGTTATGCGACGCCGCCGATAAGGCGACCCCGCAAGGTTTCGAGCTGGCGGCGAACGCTGCCATCCCAAACGGTATCTTCGTATTGCACGCTGAACCCGCCGATCAACTGCGCATCGATCACTTCGTTGAGCCGCACGGTTTTTTTCGTGACGGATTGGATGCTGTCGATTAATTTCGTCCGCTGGTCCGGATTTATTTTCGTAACGGACCTCAGGGTGACGCTGATGATTCCCAGTTGTTTATCGCGGAGAATATCGAACTGCCTGATAATTTCCGGCAGGATCGTTTCGCGTCCCTTTTGGGTAATCAGGATAATAAACTTCATTGTAACATCTGTCATTTTGCCCTTAAAGACGTCCTCAAGAACTTTTTTCTTCTTCTCTTTATCGATGATAGGACTTTTGAGGAAGAGAGAAAATTCTTTGGAGCTCTGGATGACATTCTTCATGAGGTTAAAATCGCTACTGACAACATCGAGCTGTTTTAATTCTATGGCAACTCCGATGATCGCCGCTGCGTACCTGTGCGCTGAACGTGATTCTGACATTTGAGTTTAATTATGAGGCAATGTTTTCAACACATCATCGACAAGTTTGCGGTGTTTCTCGGCATCGAGGGTTTCGTTTAATATTTTTCCGGCAGCCATCAAGGCAAGCGTGGCAACCTCGGTGCGAAGCTGGGAGAGCGCGGCGTCCCGTTCCCGGTCGATTTCCTGCTTTGCCTGATCGACCATCTTGCGTGATTGCTGTGAAGCTTTTTCAACAATCTCCGCTTTTAATTTTTCACCCAGCGCGCGACCCTCGTTGAGGATCCGCCGGGCTTCCTCTTCCGCTTTATCGAGCTGCCTGCGGTTTTCCTGGAGAATGCGTTCGGCTTCAAGTTTTGCATCTTCGGCAGTTTTTAACGCCTGACGAATATGTTCTTCTCTCTGGTTAAGCGCATTGAGGATAGTGGTCCATGCGAACTTCTTCAGGACGATCAACAGAAGGACGAATGTAACAATCGTCCAGAGGATTAAACCGGGATTTATATCTAACATATATTAATCCAATGATAAATTGGTAGCATTGCGGCTAACACCGCAATCGTGAATTAACCTTTCGCTGCGAGAATAATGCAAATCGCCAGCGCGAAAAACGTTGCGCCTTCGATAAGGGCTGCGGCGATTAACATTGAGGTACGGACCTGTCCGGCTGCTTCAGGTTGACGACCGCTGGCTTCCATAGCTGCGGCGGCAAGTTTACCGATACCATAACCGGCTCCGATAACAGTGATTGCAGCGCCGATTCCGGCTGCGGCATGTGCTAATGCGAATTGTTCCATTCTTCTACTCCTATAATTAAGTGATCGATGTTGATGATTAGTGCGAATGCTCTTGATGACTTTCACTTTCCGCGTGGGCGGCTTGGATTCCCAATCCCATGAAAAGCGACGTGAGCATAGTAAAAATATAAGCCTGTAAAAATGCGACGAAGAGTTCCAGCATATTGATCCCGAGCGCGAACACAATCGGCACGGGCGCCAGCACAAACGACCGGAAAATAAATATCATCCCGATCAATGACACAATAACGATATGCCCGCCGGTCATATTTGCGAACAAACGAATGCAAAGGGCGAACGGTTTGGTAAACAGACCGAGAATTTCAATCGGGATCATGATGGGCCAGAGAATCCACGGCACTCCGCCGGTCAGGTGAGCCAGATAGCGACCGAATCCCTGCGCGCGAATTGCCGACGCCTGTATCATGATAAAAGCGATGATTGCCAAACCGGCAGTGACGTTTACGTTACCGGTGGAGGTTGAACTATAGGGGATCATCCCTATCAAATTCATTACAAGAATGAAGAAAAACGTCGTCAATAAATATGGGAGATACCTCAAACCGTCTCTTCCCATATTGGGGAGCAATATTTCATCACGGATGAACACCACGAAAATTTCAACGAGATTGCCCAAACCTTTGGGAATGCGGGATGCGCGATTTTTCCTGGCGGCTGTGAATGCTGCGATTATAAGGATTAGCGCCGCAACCCACATGAAGACAACATGCTTTGTGATAGAGAGGTCAAATTGCGGCGAACGGCCATCGGAGACGCGGACAACTTTCTCGTGTTGAACCGTGAAGATTCCCTGTTCCTTTAACGATTCAACGTTCCGGTACGCATGGAACGATCCATCATCAAAGATCAGATACGGTAGTTCGACTGTTGTACCCGGCAATTCCACCTCGTGTGAGTCCTGCGTGTGATGGAGCAGCCGCACGAAAAGATTTTCTTCCTGCGGTTCCGTTTTGCCTGAGGTCTTAAGAGTATCCGCCGGAGCTTGCGCCGAAGTTATCGTTTGTTGCTGTGATTCCTGAAAATTAATAAACACGTAAATTATCGTTGTTGTTTAGTACTGACTTTTTTATCGATGTACACGATTTCAATTGTAAGATAAATAACGTAAAACAATCCTAATGCACAGATCAACGCCCAGAGGTTCATCGCCAGAAACTTGATGAGAATAACGAGCACGCCGCACATGAACAATAACCGGATTCCCATCCCGCCGAGAACAAATTTAAAAAATGTCAGGGTCGATTTGTCCCGTGAATATTCCAGGGCGGCAAAACCAAGGAGAACATTCAATGTTGCAAGCCCCGCTCCTGCGGCTGCGGCTGCTATGACATCTGAACTATAAAATTTAAACAATGGATAAGCTGAAACGCCGCCTATCACCAAAAGGACGAGAAGGATTTGCCTGGGAAACGACCAATCGATTTTCACCAGTGAAATTGTTCTTTCTTCTCTTCTTCTTTACTGACTTTATTTACTGTCTTTATGAACTGGTAAAGACCGGCCCCGCTGCCGAATAATGCTCCGACGAACGTCAGCCAGGGTTTGGTATTCCATCTCTCGTCGAGCCACCAGCCGAGAAGCGCCATCAAGATCACCGCCGCACTAAGCTGGAGACCTGCGGTCAGGAACGTACCGGACTCGCTGAACCTTGCGCTAAGTTTATTTTGATTTTTCTCGTTTTGTTGATCCTGAAGGGACACAGATGATAGAAATCAATCAGCGCCGCAGATCAGTTTTCAGCTCAACCACGGAAGCCATGGGTTTCGATTCGGTCATGGCGCACTTACCATCGAAGACAGCTCCTTCATCGATCACGAGTTTGGTCGCCCGGATATCGCCGTTTAATACGGCTTTACTTTCCAGAACTAATTTTTCCTGAGCGGTAACGGTACCGACGACCCTACCTCCAACGGTCACGTTTTTTGCGGTGATTGTCCCTTCGATCTCACCGCTCCCCCCGATGTGGACATTCTGCGTTGCAATAACTTCACCGATGACTTTGCCATCGATACGCAGACTTCCGGATGTGCGGATTTTCCCTTCGAAGGTTGTCCCGATACCTACGAGATTCAGCTCATTCACTTCATTTTTGGCAGCCATGATTTTTTTCCTTTACTCTAATGATAACAGATAATTCATGGGGTCCAGCACATTTCCATCTCTCCAAATTTCGAAATGGAGGTGCGGCCCCGAACTCGTTTTGCCTGTATTTCCCATTAGGGCGATGATCTCGCCGCGTTTCAACATATCTCCGACATTTTTCATCAATGCCTGATTATGTTTGTAAATAGTCATGAAGCCCTTATCATGCGCGATGATGATCTGAAAACCATCATCATAGGTCCAACTTGCGAATATGACTCTACCGCCAGCGGCGGCAAAAACCGGATTACCTTCCTTTCCGGCAATATCAATTCCAAAATGTTTTTTTTCGTAATCATAACTACGCGTGAAATATCCCCGCGCGGGAGTGCCGAACGGAAGATCAACAGCAATAGTTGAAACCGGATGCTGACCGCTGCTCTCCCCGGTATTCAGATCGAGATTAAGATAACTTGAATCCCGCAGAGAATTTTTTAACCGGCGCTCAAATTCTCCCTGTTGCGGTGTAATTTCCTGTTGACGATCAACCGATGAAACCTGACGCTGCTCCGGTTGTTGAGATACGAACGCGCTATCCGATGTTGAGACGTTTTCTCCCAACGCCCTCCGTAGTTTAATATTATAGGCGCGTAAAGTGGTCATCTCGTTGAGGAGAGAACCGAGCTGACGTTCAATATCCAGTAACTGCCTGCCGTACACATACTCAAGTTCTGGATGGGCTATCGGCAGCAATCTCCCCGCCGGCGTGTATATCAACAGGAGGATAATAAACGTCGTGAAGACAACCGCAGCGGCGGATACCGTCCAGATGATCCCTATTCTTGAGAAGGAAAATGTCCTTGTCCGCGAACCCTCTTCACTGGGTACGAGCACGAATGAATATCGTTTTTCCTGTTTGCGACGGGGAACATTTTCCATTTGCACGGATTATTTACTTCTCTCGCGTTAAAAAATCAAACTTAATTATACGAAAAAATTTGCAAATAGTCAATGATAATTGAGGAATTTGATGGATTTTCAAGGTAAATTGGGGATATTCCCATGAATAACTTTTTCGAATTGCCGATATTCGATAAATGAACTACCCGCGCCGCAAGCGGCGGGGTATCACGTACTATGATTTTAGCCTTTCGCCCCAAGGGGCGGGGAATTAGACCCTTCAAAGCATATTAAATGTTACCATGTTATAAATCTAGAGGGGGGGACGTCCCAATTGGTATCAATAGAGTAGGTATTTTATCCTTTTGGCTTGAAATGCGTTTATGTCATCTGTGATATGCTGAAGATCAATATTTTCATCAAGATTCCCCTGTTGATCGAGTATATTTATTCCGATCAAATGCTCAAACGAATCTTTCGAGATTTTGAACTTCTCCGGATAACACGCATGGATCGCATGCAGCATAGCAATTGCAGTCTCGAAAGGCTGGAATTTATCACGGTCTGTTACGTGAACAAACACACCTCCGCATTTAACATTTTTGTATTTTGGATTGGGCGCCGCGATCGAATCACTCCGGGGGGTGAATTCAATGTTTTCAAATTTAACGCCTGCATGTTTTTCAAGATTCAACGTCGAAGCTAAAGTGTCCGCATTAATCCACGGTGCCCCGATGAATTCAAACGGTTTATCCGTTCCCCGCCCTTCGCTTACATTGGTCCCCTCAAAGAGGCATGTTCCGGGATACACAGTTGCGGTTGCCAGTGTTTTCATATTCGGGGATGGAGGAATCCAAGCCAGAGAGGTCTCGTCAAACCAGAGATTCCTGTTCCAGTTATCCATCGTGATAATTGTCAAATCGATATCCTTAATATTATCCATCCACTTCTCGCCGACGATCATCTTTGCCAATTCGCCGAGTGTCATACCGTGCCTGACAGGAATCGGAAACATCCCGATAAACGATTTAAAGGCGGGATCTAAAACTGTGCCCTCGAGATTCTTACCGTTGATTGGATTGGGTCTATCAAGAACAATAAACTTTTTATGGTTTTCCGCGGCGGACTCCATACAATACGCCATCGTGCTTACATAGGTGTAATATCTCGACCCAATATCCTGTATATCGAAGATCAAGATATCAACATCTTTTAGCATTTCGGGAGTCGGTTTCTTTGTTTTTCCGTACAGCGAATAGATCGGGATACCGGTTTTTTTGTCCCTGTTATTATCGAAGGTTTCACCAGCCGCTTCAGTTCCGCGGATACCGTGTTCGGGTCCGAATAATGCCGTTATGGTAATGCCGAGTGATCTCAGAGTATCCACCAAATGGGTTCCATCGGGAAGAACCGTCGTTTGATTACAGACTAAGCCGACCCGTTTATCTTTGATTATTGATAAATATTTTTGGAGCAATACCTCAGCGCCGGTTTGGACGTGTTTTTTAACAGCGTTGGAATCTTGAGAGGAAGTTGATTTAATACCGGCATAACATGACAGCGAAATAACCAATAGAATGCCAATAATTGTCTTAAAAAAAATACAAGCCATATATACAGTATGATTCTTCATCATCTTATCTCGCATAACCTTTAAGGCGCTCTCTGACCTTCAACCGGGCGAGCGACCATGCGGCAAGCGTCATCCCATCCCAGATTATGCCTTTATCAATTTTTGTTTCTAACTCATCGACCGTCACATACACATATTCAAACTCTTCTGTCTCATCAGGGTTAGCATGAACGGGAGAGGGTTTTTCTGCAACATATATTTTTGAAATTTCATCGGTCACACCATTGTAGGGATTATGTTCGCCAATATAAGTCATTTTTGCTGAGGAATAGCCAGTTTCTTCTGCCAATTCATGTAGCGCGGTCTCATCGTACGATGAGCCCTCGTTAATGCTTCCACAGGGAAATTCCAAGCTTTCTCTATCGAGTAAATAACGGTATTGATTGACCAGAATTATCCGTCCATCCGGCATGATTGGAATAATCATCGCGGAACCTGCCACATGCACATAGTGATATTCGCCTTCCTTACCGGAGGGTAATAGAACAATATCTTTCCGGTATTCCCACCAAGGATTTTTGATTTCAGATTCCCGGCGGATGGTTTTCCATTTAGTTAGCGGCATAGAGAATTTTCACAAGAATTAAAACGATTTACAAAATAAAAACCTCGCGATAGTTTTACCTGTCGCAAGGTTTTTCAATCACCGATGATTCGAACACACTCGATTTGTTACATGGGATAAATTCACCCCGGCTTAATCGTAATACTCCAATCCCAGATGAGTGATCAGCTCCTCCCCTTTGAGATGACGGAGAGTGTTCTTGAGTTTCATGAGCTGGATGAAAAGGTCATGTTCAGGGTATAATCCAGGAGCGCACATCGGGCTTTTAAAATAAAACGAAAGCCATTCCTGTATGCCTTTCATCCCCGCCCGGCGGGCAAGGTCGGTAAATAAAATAAGATCAAGAACGATGGGAGCGGCTAAAATTGAATCGCGGCAGAGGAAGTTTACCTTCATCTGCATGGGGTAACCCATCCAACCGAAGATATCAATGTTATCCCAGCTTTCTTTATTATCTCCGCGGGGAGGATAATAATTAATGCGTACCTTATGATAATATTCTTTGTACAATTCAGGGTAGAGATCCGGTTGTAGTATGCCGTCGAGCACGGAAAGTTTGCTCTCTTCTTTTGTTTTGAAGGATTCGGGATCATCGAGAACTTCGCCATCGCGGTTGCCGAGGATGTTGGACGAAAACCATCCATGTAATCCGATCAACCGGGCTTTCAGCATCGGAGCGAGAACGGTTTTTAACAGTGTCTGCCCTGTTTTGAAATCCTTTCCGGAGATCGGGAGATTTTTCTCCTTAGCTAAATCCATCATCGCAGGAAAATCCACCGTGAGATTCGGTGCGCCGTTGATGAACGGAACGTCTTCCATCAACGCTGCATACGCATAGAGCATGCTCGGCGCGATTTCTTTATGGTTTTCCTTCATAGCTTTTTCGAAGGATTTTAAATTTTTATGGACAGCGCCGGCCGGAATAAATATTTCCGTGCTTCCACACCAGATCAATATGACGCGATCAAGTTTTTTTTGTTTCTTGAATTCCCGGATGTCCACGCGAAGCTGTTCCATGAGGTCATACTTCGTTTTCCCCTTTTTCACATGTTTGCCTTCAAGCCGTTTGACGTAATAACGGTCAAATACCGCTTTCATTGGGCGAAGCGCCTGAAGTTCCTTCTTCACGGGTTCGAGATGATCCCGTTGCAATACCTCAGCTTCCGTAGCTGATTCGAAACAATTTTCGTCGCGAATATCCCAGCCGCCGAATTCAAGGTCTTTGAGTTCGGCAAGACCGATAAAATCCTTGATAAGCGGGGATTTGTGTTCGGTGCGTTTCCCGAGACGAATTGTTCCCATTTGCGTCAAAGAACCAATGGGTTGTCCGATACCTTTACGGGTGGCAAATACCCCCGCAAGAAATGTGGTAGCTACGGCGCCGTTTAAACCCACAATCAGGACGCCTAATTTTCCCTTTGGGGGTGCAATAGATTTTTGTTTCATTTCAATATCCTTTTTCGATAACACTGTGGTCAATAAATAGAATCAAATTAAAAATTTGCGAAGGATGTTCAATTTCATCTCGCTAAAACTGTCTTCAATTCCGTAAACGATGCGATGATAAAATCCGCCGACTCGTTGCGCCGTTCTTCTTTCCAGCTTTTCCCTTTCAACCAAATCGTCCGGCAGCCGAGTCGCTTACCTGGGACGATATCCCTATCATAGGAATCTCCAATGGCATACGACTCTTCGGGTTTGACGGAGAGCCGTTCAAGAGCGATCCCGAATATCCGCAGGTCCGGTTTACGAATACCTACTATCTCGGAATCGATCTTCACATCAAAAGTTTTATCCAATCCAAACTCGGCGCAAACGATTTCCAGATTTCCGTAAAAATTCGATACAAGAGCCAGTTTATATTTCGTTTTTAGCTCTTCCAAAATATTCCTGGCTGCAGCAATTACAACACCGGTATCGCGATAACATTCAGAAATGATATCTTGTAGCACCAATCGTTCTTTCTGAAGATTTAATATATCGAATTGCGCAGACAGTTGGAGTTCCAGAATGTGTTCAAATGTTGAATGTGAAAGATCATTCTTGAGGATTTCGACATCCGCTGCGACAAAGGCATTTTCAAAATCCCCTTTCGCGACCCTGATATTAAACCGCCGGTAATACTCCCAAAATCTTTCACTCCAGTGCACGCCATTAGTATCGATGGTTCCTCCGAAATCGAACAACGCCGCTGTCATCATTGTTTGGAATGTATCTCCATCCGATTCGATGCATAGCTTTGATCCAGCAAATCCATCACCGTTACCGCCTCATCCAGCAGATCGTCAGAATAATCTTTCTCCGTCACCCGCCGGTAAAATTCTTTAAACAGCGATGCGTACCACCGAATATACTCTTTTTTATCCGAAATATTCTGCATGGGAATATTTTTGACCCCCTGATTCGTTGTTTGAAGCAATGATACACCATCGTATGACAAACTTCCATTTGTTCCGGCAACATAGACGCTGTTTGCTCGCTGACTTGCCGCCCAGGTCAGATTGATTTGCACGAGCATCCCCGGATATTCCAGCACAACGACCGCTGTATCTTCCACCTGATATTCCGGATGGTTAAGCGTTCTCAACGTACAGGAAAGAGAAACAGGCAAACCAAAAAGAAATTGTATAAGGTAAAAATAATGCGCGCCGGTATCGACCAATATCCCTCCACCGCTTTGTTTCTTCTCGGTACGCCAGCCCGGATTCCACGCCGCCGTTCCGGTATCTGCCTGGAGACGGAAAACGTTAAACTGCGCAAAGGTAACTCGCCCGAGTTCATTCATCTTCACGCAATCATGTACTGCTTTCCATAAAGGCGAATATTTATACTGGTGACATGGGACAAAGACGATTTTTGATTTTTTGAGGATGGAGGCAACCTCTTTAGCGCTTTGCAACCCATCAGTGAGCGGTTTTTCACAGATGATGTGCAATCCTTTCTCTGCGCATGTCTGTATATAGCCGGCATGAGTAAACGGTGGCGTGCAAATATCTACAAAATCTAATTTCTCTTGATCGAGAAGCGTTTCAAGATTTGTATAATATCTTGCTCCCGGAAGTATCTGGTGTATATACTCACGTTGCGTCTCGACAACATCCATCACCGCAACGATATCAACCGACTCCATCAAATCGCGATCTTCAAGTAAGGCGGGCAAGTGTCCCCGGGTTGCGATATTCCCCATGCCGATAAGGGCTCCTCTAAGTTTCAAGCAACGGCTCCATGGGCTTCAACCTCCCTGGTTAATTTCCAGCTTACGCGTTCCTGGTAAATCGAAAGAACGATCATGACAATATTAATTGCGCCGGCTTCCACAAAAAAATATGCGAGCGGCTGACCGATCAAAACGCAAATTGACATTGCAATCATTCGGGTATTGGTTGTGAGAATAGCATAATATTTCAACAGGGGCCTGTTGTACCGGCGGTACTCTTCTCTGAACCAATCCGGCAATTGATTATGATAGTTGCTCTCGACACGATTCCTCAGCTTCTGGAAATTTTTCGTAAGTTTCTCCTGCCGCTCTGTATAATCAAGATAGACCCATCCAAGAAATTTCTTGAACGGATGCGCGTGAGAACCCGCGGCTTCATAATCCGCCCGCAAATCCGAAGCACGGTGAAGTTCGGACTTTTCGGGGTCAATGACAAATTTCAAATACGCGTTGCGATAATAATCCGCCATGGAGCTTTGAAGAGAATGGCTTACTCCGCCTGCGAGAACCAGAACCCCCCACCACGGCGAGTAACCCATTCCGAGCATGCGGAGGAACAGATGGGTATACATGCTTAGAAAAATAATATTAGTCGCAAAGCCATCCAGGACTCTGCCGAATCTGGACTTTGTATTCGTCATCCTGGCGAGCTGACCATCTGCGCTGTCAAGGATATCGGCAATCACCCACAGAACAATGCCCCACAGATTTATGACGATATCGCGATAATAAAACAGATGCCCCGCCGCGACACCAATGAAGATGCTGATAATGGTGACCGCATTCGGTGAAAGTCGAAGCGTTTTACCCGCCCGTGCAACAAAATACCCGAGGGGCCTATAGAAATAAATATCGAGGGTTTCCTCGACATCGCGCGGTTTAAGCGTTGATTCGATCTGCGACATGCGTAAAAACATCAGCCATGATTTCAATACCTTCATCTGCGGTTGCTTCATCGATAATAAGCGGCGGATTGATGCGAATATCGGGATTATATCCCATTACGATCAATCCGCGTTTCAAACATTCGTGAAAAATCAGCTTGCATGTTTCTTTATCGAGTTTCTCTTTTGTTTTTTTATCTTTCACAAGTTCAACACCGATAAGCAGTCCTTTTCCTCTCACATCGCCGACGAAGGGAAATCGATTTTTAAATGTCTCTAATTTGTTCAACATAAATGCGCCGACTTTTGCGGAATTCTCGATCAACCCGTCTTCAATAATGGTCTTAACAGTCACGTAAGCCGCTGCTGAGGCAAGCGGATTTCCGCCATAGCTGGAGGAACTGCCGCTTGGATTTGCAAACGGTTTCGAGAAGATCACCTCATCGCGGGACATGAGTCCGGTCATGGGGTAGCCGCCGCCAAAACTTTTACCGATCGTCATAATATCGGGAATTATGTTTTCGTGTTGACAGCCGAACAGCTTTCCTGTACGTCCAAATCCCGTGATCATCTCATCCACAATCAACAAAGCGCCAATTTCATCGCACACTTTTCTTAATTCTTTTAAGAAGCCCGGTTGCGGAACGACATTCCCGTTCGTGCCCTGAATCGGCTCTACAATTATTGCGGCGATATCGTTGGTAGTTTCAACTTTTATTTTCTTTTTGAGAAAATCGATGCAAGCCCAGGCGCATTCATCCGGCCGATCCGGGAATCCGAGCGGACACCTGCGGCAATCGGCATACGGTGTATTATAGATACCGAAGGGTAATGGTCCTAATTGATGTTTGAAATTATCACCGATCAATCCGACCACTCCAAGCGTTTTACCATGAAATCCTCCCCAAAAACCGAGTACTTCTTTTTTCTTCGTGTAGGATTTTGCGAGGCGCAGAGCGGCTTCCACCGCTTCGGCTCCGCCGCTATAATATTGAGTCCGTTTCACATTACCGACGCCGTGATCGGATAAGAGCTTGGAAAGATCAGCGCGTACTTTTGATGTAAAACTCCCAACATGTATCTTCGCAACCTGATCCTGCATCGCTTTGACATATTTGGGATGGTTATATCCGAGACTTGCCACGGCAACCCCGGCAAAAAAATCGATATAACGGTTACCATCAACATCCTGCATTATACACCCCTCACCCTTTTCCATCACAATCTGTGACAGCGTAGCAATGGTTTGAATGCCGGGAGAGATATAGTTTGTTTCAAAATTGAATATTTCTTTAGATTTTGGTCCTGGAATGGTCGTTAGTATGTTTGCTTTCTTAGTCATAGTATTAATTAGATTGATATTCATTCGCTTTTGAGTAAATAAGTTTTGCAATTTCTCTGCTCGCGTTTTCGCGGATCGGGGCGAAGCTGGGCCAATCGTTGATATCGATAATCGTTATGCTGCCGTCTTTACCGATGATTGCGTCTCCGCCGTAAACAAATAATTCTAAAGCTTCGGCGGATGCATTCGCGATTTCATGCAGTTTCTTTTCATTAAACGGAGTGTGATAGACTCCATTGAGGTAGTACCAATGAAACAAATCATTATCGCGCAGCGCATAAAACTTTACCGTATCTCCCTCCAAATGTTCCTGCAAGATCGCTTCACGGATATCGCGTTGATGAAACTCACGCAGGAGATTCCTCACTTCGTCGTCCGTTGTTGTGATGGCGACATCTTCTTTATGCACAGCGTGGACATCGCCGCGTTTTATCCAAATTTTTGAAGACTTAAATCCAGCCGACCGCCAATTAGTATCTAAATCGGTGGGCACGGTAACGCTTTTCGGAAACAGGATCCCGGCTTCAGGAAGCAATTTCACCATATTGTGACGATAACAATTGATGACTGCCTGCGCAGAATTGATTATGAAAACACCTCGTTTTTCAATTTTTTGCAGTGTTCTTGACCCGATCGGACCTTGCACCATCGAGAATACAAGCTTCTCCTTAATAGAATCTGAGGAGATTATCCCCTCGTCATACATGGTAACGACGGCCCCAAGCGCGCGCAACTCATCAGCGGTCTGATTAATGATAAGCAGATCGTTGACGACGTGATTGGGTGAAAACTCAGTTTTGCGCCGGATGCCGGCAAAGTTTAGTTTCATGAAAATAATTTCGATAAAAAAGATGGCGGGTCGTCCGGTGATTGCGGTAAACCGAGCAATCGCTCCGCATCACGCCGTAAAATCGCCTGTGTATCTATTTCCCGTTGCAGCCGATAATCAACAATAATTGTTCCAACCGCAAAGACAATAAGATTTGCAAAAAAGACAACGTTTAAAGCCAACTGCAATCCTTGTATTTGAAATATTTTTATAAGGAAATATCCAAAGTACAGCATGAAACGCTTGAAGCCGGGATCGAATCCCGAAAGCGGTTCAATCATCGTTACTAATAAAATTGCAATGAATGCGAGAATTGCTATAAGAAAACTCACTGTTCCAATATATGCGAGTGCAAGGAATATCGCAAGTTCATTTATCCTATCATAGAACATATCGAGCTGTTCGCCCTTCTCCGACTGAAGATTATACCGACGCGCTACGCCTCCATCCAACCCGTCTACGATTTGCGAAAGAGCGAGAACAGCCAAACCTATCCCGATGTGCCCGGTGCAGACAATAATCGCGGCGATAATGCCGATAATAAATCCGACCGTTGAGATCGCATTCGGTGTAAGACCCAACTGTTCATGGAGAACGATTATTAATCCCTTCAATATGTTATCAGCTAATTTTCTCATTATCCCCCAAACAACTTACTGGTATAGCCCAGGATTTGATGATACCCAAGAGCGATTATAAAAACTAAACAAATCCCGCACGTCCAGACTTCCTTAACAGTATCCGAATACCGCGTAAAGAGGCCCTCCGTCGTATAACTGCTGAAAGGAAAAAATGGTCGTTTCTCATAGCTCACGCAGTAATCGAGGAAAAAGTGAGAGATGAAAAATAACGCCGGCACATACGTACCAAGATAAATTGATAACGGGATGATCCACAACAGCGCAATCGGTTCCTGAAGGGGAGTCCGCCAATGGTAATGTTTCTCATTCTTCGTCCCGTTCTTTTTATAATATAACGGGAATTTTATCGGATGATCGACCAGATCGATTCCATACCCGAAGGTATACGCGAGGACAATATCCTTGCCTTCGAGACCAAGCACCTGGATACCCACGGTGGTTAATAATAAGTGAGGGAAGAGAGTCATCGATCGAGGTCAGGTGATAGCATGTGATGGATCTTTTTTCTCATGCGTTAAGAGGATAAATAACAATCCGAGCAATATCCAGAAGAACTCACGGACGCGCATTACAATTCCAAAATAGACTGCAAATAACGGGGGCAACGCAAGCGTTTCGAGTCCCATATAAATTCCGCCTTCGCGCGCGCCGAGATTAAAGGGAACAAAAAATAAAACATTGATCGCTATTGAATACACGATATACACAAACAACGCCGACACCAAAGAAATATGCATGCCGACGCCGTTCACAATCAGATAGACTTCGAATCCCATCAGCGCACGACTCAGATACTCTGCGAAAAGAGCGAGATAAAATTGATTTCGCTGAGTTTGAAAGGTGAGCGTTAAGATATAGTCCATCTCTACAAGTTGCTCTTCGTGACCATGAAGCCAATTCGACAACGTTCCAAAAACCGGGAATGTATCCACAAATCTCTGTAATCTCTTAAAAATTCCCCCTCGGTGACCAATCAGCGTAAGAACGATGATAATCGAGATCAACACTGCGGCGAAAAGTAATATGCCCGCGATATATGTCGATAAAGGAATAAATGCCAATGCTAACACAATCCCGGTCAATAAAAGCAACATATGGCCAAGGAGATGCATCATCCGATACAGGACAACCGCTGAAAGCGATTGACGAGCGCCAATGGTTTGAGCAAGCTTTTTAATTTTATACGGTTCGCCCCCAATTGCCAGAAACGGAGTGATGTAGTTAATAACAAAGCCGGATACGGTAATTAAAAAGAGGTATGGAAACGAAAGAGATTTCCCGTTCTTACCCAAAGCAAGCTTCCAGGAAATGGTGTTCAGGAGATAAATAAAAAACCAAACGCAGATTGCCGCCAACAGACTCCACCCTGCTTTATAAATATTTTGTATAATTTGCCCAACTCCGAATTTATACACGAGGTAGGAAAATATTCCCAGACCAACGAGGAAAAAAAATATTTCAAACTTTTTTTGTTTCACCGTTCAAAAAACCGAGAAATGTATATACCGTTCGGGATGTCCCTTGATATCCAAGAGCAGCGAATTAAAATCATGAAGCACCGAAACAAAATTATTGTAAAAATTGGGATCGCTGATGAGTTTGGAAACATTGCTTGAATCGTTTTCAGCTTTCGCAAGAATGGAATCGGTCCTGTGTGTAAAGGATGTTAAATTGTTGTAGAGACTCTCATCCATAATGAGCTTTCCCGCGGTTCCTTTTCCTTCGCGAATCTGCCCGGTCACCGTTTTAAGGTTTGAAGACAGCTCGGCGATATTTTTTCCAATTGCGGGATCATAGATCAATGTGCCAAGCGTACCTTGTTTTCGTTCCATGGCGCCCATCGCGCCATTGAGCGATTGGAGAAAATGTTCCATCTCGTTTGCCATGTCGGGTTTAACGATGATCCTTCCGACCGAACCCTCGCCGTTCTCAATATGGTGCGCTATTTTTTTCATGCTACCCATCAATTCCGTAAAATCATTCAACGCGCTCTTGAATTGCGGACCAGCCGCTTCGAGGTCAAACGATTCCTTCAACGGAACATATGCTTGATCCGCAAGCGGAGTTTCACCCTTCGTTCCAATACTGAGATCAATATATTTATCACCCAGCAAACCTATGGTTTTAATCTGAGCGAATGTACTGGTAGTGATGGATCCCTGATACTTTGCCTGAATTTCCAGTGAAATATCAACTCCGTTTACCGTGTCTTTGGTGACGAACTGCATATCTTTCACGAACCCGATTTTTAGCCCGCCAAGAGATACCATTGCGCCGCCGACCAACCCCTGAACGTTCGGCATAAAAAGCTTCAACTGGTATGTGGGAGTAAAGAGATTGGCGTCCGTTCCAACAATACTGATGAAGAATATAAAAAGGATAATCCCGACGAGAACGACAATCCCGACTTTAAGGTTTCCCCACGAAATTTGATTTGACGTCATTTTAAAATGAATTCTCCATTCAAGAACAAACCGGATTCTTCACGAATCTCGGAAATAAAATTTTGCACAAACTCGTCGGCGCTTGCCACCAGATCCCGCGGCAGACCGTCGAATACAATTCGTCCATCTTTTATCATTGCCATAGTATCGCCGACTGCGAACGCATCGCGCAATATGTGCGTTACAACAACGGAGGTAGCTTTCCTCTGCGCTTTTAACCGTAATATCAACTCATTGATGAGCTTCGCGTTAACGGGATCGAGACCCGTGGTTGGCTCATCGTATAAAATTATCTGGGGCTTGAACGCAATGGCGCGGGCAATTGCCACGCGTTTTTTCATTCCACCGCTTAATTCTTCAGGGAGTAAAGTATTGGTATCCGGCATATTGACAAATTCAAGACAGTCGTTCACCCTTTCACGAAGCTCAAGGTGCTGGATGCGGGGATTGTTTTCCTGTAAAAAGAATCCCACGTTGTCTTCAACCGAGAGAGAATCGAACAAGGCATTTCCCTGAAATACCATTGCCGCAGTCCTGCGAACGGGGATCATTTCCCGTTCGCTCAGGTCGGTAATTTCTGTTCCTCCGATCCACACCCTGCCGCTGTCCGGTTTCCAGAGACCCAGGATCACGCGCAGGATAGAACTTTTCCCCGCGCCGCTCGGTCCAATTAATACCTTTGTTTCCCCTTCCTTGACGCTGAAGTCGACATTATCGAGGATCTTCCGCCCTTCAAATTCAATGGTAACTTTCTCAAGCCGAATCATTTACAGGATAGCCCAGACAACTTTGGTGAGAATAAAGTCATTAAACAACACCATCGTGGAAGCGACAACCACAGAATTTACGGCTGCCCTGCCGACACCGACTGTTCCACCCGTGGTTGCAAGTCCATAATAACAACTGATGACCGAGATAAAGAAACCAAAAACAACCGGCTTAATAAAACCGATAAATAAATCTTTTAATTTCAATCCGCTGATTGCGGAATGCCAGAAGAATGTTTGATTAATATGCAGCCATTGATCCGACACAACCATTCCGCCATACAATCCGACGAAGTCTGCTAAAATTGTGAGGGGAAGGAACATGATCATGGCAGCAAGCAGTCTCGGAACTGCTAACTTCTCGATCGGATTTGTTCCGAACGCCCTAAGCGCGTCTATCTGACCGCTCACCGACATCGATCCCAATTCTGAAGCATTTTTTGCGCCGCTTCGTGCGGCAAGCATCAATCCGGAAACAACCGGACCAAGCTCGCGAATGAGCGCTAATGACGTTGTTCTACCGACGAGCAATTTCGCGCCGAATGTTTCCAGCCGGTGCCCGGTCTCGATTGCGAAAATAATGCCCATAAACAGACCCGCAAGACTGGTGATGATCACCGATTGCGCTCCGATCAAATACATCTGTTCCATGAGATCGCGGCGGTATCTGTACGCGCTTGGCAATGCCCTCATTGTCTCAACGATGAACTTGAATTGTTCTCCAAGAACATATATTGATTCTTTAAAGAGGCGAACAATTGCATTTTCTTTCTTCTTCTCCGCCATTAAACGCGCGCCCGTAAAAGTTGTTCGGCTGTTCGTACATCATTAATGTGATCGACATCGATGATCTTCGAGAATGGAAAAGCCGTTAAACTGTAACTATGTTCCAATAAGTACCTTAAAAAATTTCTAAATCGTTCCATTCCAATTGAGAGCGTTTTGGGTTTTTCGTCATAAACTTTTGTGGATAAGATATATAATCCCCCCGTGACCCACTCCGGTAGTTCCTTTGTATCCTCGCTCCCGAACCGAAGAATCTTGTTAGCGCTATCCAATTGAACATAAAGCGGTGTTTCATCGTCTATAAAGTTTGTAACGGCTAATATCCCATCCTTCTCCGGATGTTCCTCCGCAAAGCGGAGATATTTAATCAGATCTGCGTCATCGAATATAGAGTCTACCGTTGTGAGAAGAAACCGTTCATTGTGAAAATACGGCTCAAGGGCGAAAAAACTATGCATCGAACTTGGAGTTGTTTCAATATGAAACCGAATGGGAATTTTGAAATTTTTCGCTTCAACGAACTTCTTCACCTCCAGGGAATTTGCATTAATGATACAAGCAACTTCCTCTATTCCGCAGCGGATGAATGAGTTTAATAACCGCTCAATTAAGGTCAACCCATCGACAACCACGAGAGGTTTCGGCACACGGATGCCTTCTGCTCTGAGGCGGCTTCCCTCTCCCGCCGCTATGATACCCGCTTTCATTCAGTTTTAATGTTCGTGGAATTATGGGTTTGAAAATACTCGAAAATGATCGACACCAAAGACCTACTTCGCGTATTCTGTACAAGAATAGAGAAAAAGATATGAAATTTTCGTCAGATTAACAAATTTTTAGGGAAAATGAATCAAATCCCAATGGGAACCGCCCTAACTTTTCTCTTTAAAACCCCATTGTTCTATAATAAAACCTGGGGGGTGATCCTATTTCTATAGATTTACTTCTTTTTCTTCGCCGTTTTAGGCGGGGGGGTTGAGCGGGTCTCGAATGGTTTTGCCAACTGCTGCACCATCCACTTTGTCATGGTAAATATCTGGGGATTATTCGAAGATTGAACGACGTATTTCGCAGAATCGGGAGCTTGAGGGTAAAATTTTAAATCAGAGGGAGCCGATCCCAGAATCCTGATTGAAAATGGTTGTATTTCCAATTTCGGAATGGTATCGACAAAATCATCGGCGTTCAAATTAGAGAGTGTGCTTAAAAACGGAGTAACTTCAGACGTAGCGATAGAATCATCGTTCAACTTCCATGTCGAATTTTCTTTTTTTAGGGTGAACGGCTTCGAACGAAAATCAACCTCCACAAATTTAATTGAATCCTGCGATATGGAAAAAATCGATTTATCTCTCCACTCTTTAAGTTCCTGATTGAGCGTATAGGTTGTGATTCCCTCGCCAAGGTAGACGTCATTTGAGCCATCCATGCGGACATAGAAGTCGGAGTATGAGGGTCCAGGTTTACCGATAATCATTGTGACGCTTTTATTCATCCTGTCGGTCACCGTGAATTTCGATCCGGATGAATCAACCTGGTAGACAGACTGCTTCGCGGGATTTGTAGAAACTAAACTTCCAAGTTTTAAATGTGAAATTCCGCCGACCATGGTTGCCACAACGGAAGCGTTCGCTTTATACGTTCCGGGGGTGGTGACCATCCATTTTCCTCCCTGATTTTCGAGGGTAATATTTTTCCCCGTGCGCAGGATGGTGAATTTTGCCACCGACGCGGAATCAAAGGATATTTTAATATCCGATGTTTTGTAACTTGTCTCGCGCTCTTTACCGGATGGCGCTAAGATATAGAAATAGGCAACAAGCCCTAATATCAGGAATAAAATAGTAAGAAAAATAGTAGTGCGATTCATGGAAATTCAATATCCCTAAAAATTATAATGCTCTGCTTTCAAGACGTTTGCGCATCCCAGCGCGCCATCGCCACCGGAATATTCCGAACAAAATAATGCTCAGCGGCGGCAGGAACAGGTTAAGACCTTTTACCATCGATCTGGTCCCTTCGGATACTTCATCGAGCGGCTTGGGGGATGTATCGCGCGAACGTATTGTCGCCAAACCTATATCGTCGGCAAGATAATCGATGAGGTTGCTGGCTAAGTTGATATTATCTTTATTTCCGCCGGAGAATTGATCCTGAAGAAAATCGCCGTCGCCGACTACAACAATTTTAGAATTTGTTCCGCGGCTGAGTTTTTTCGAGAGATCGATATTGACGCCTGAATCGGGTGTAAACTGTTTATTCTGAAATGCGCTGGCAAAATTTCCTTCCACGCTCACCACGAGGGGTATATTTGACTCCTTGAACATATCCTCCGTGGCTGGGGCTCCGGGATTCATGATAAAGACATTCTCCAACCGTCCGCTTTTTTTAGAGGATTTAACAAGAACGTTGAGTTTGTAACCCTTGCCCTTCGCGGGTGTTGTATCGAGCGAACTGACAAAATAGAATATGACGGAGCCGAGATCTTTTACAATCGGACTGGTTTTATTGAAATCGCTCGCCATCGGGAGATAATAGAACGGCAGTTGGTTTTGAATGACAAAGAAACCCGCCTGTTGTCGAACGCTCACGGTTGCGCAGCGCGCATCCCTCACAAGATCGGTATTTATTCTCACCCCGTACGATTCTGTCAGATCATCGAGATCAAGATTCAACGGTCTTCCGCCCTGCTGGCTTTGAAGATTGATATCGATTTTATTCAGGAAAAATGCGACCCGCCCGCCCGTCATGATATACTGATCGATGAGATATTTTTCCCACTGCTTGAACGGCTTCGTGGGAGCGTCGAGAACGAGGACAGCAATATCGGACGGAATTGCTTTTCCGCCCGTGATGTCTACGGTTGTTACCTCGTATTGTTTATCGAGATTTTCCTTTAAACTTTTTAACGCATCAAGCTTTGCTTCGTCATGACCGGAAAGGAACCCGACTTTCTTCAGCGACTTGGACGTCATCTTTTTGATCGTTGAGCTTATTTCATATTCAAGATTTTCCAGGTTCTGAAGCACGGGCAGTTGTTCCTGTTTATCCAGGTAGAGAAAAACCAAGCCCATGTATGCTTTTTCAATCTGCATTTTATCTTCTTTCACAACCTGCACCTGCACGGGAGGAATGCCGTATCGCTGCGCTTCCTGCTCAAGCTCCGGCGTTTTGCCCGGATCGATAAATTCATACTGAAAATTTCCGCCTGCGTAAGCGCGGTATTCATCGAGTTGATCCTGCAAGTACCGGCGATTGTTGTTGTAGGGCGCAGGCAGATCGGATGTAAAATATGCCTTGATGATAAATTTATCGTCCAGCGATTTCACCAGGTTTTTACTGGCGGGCGAGAGCGTGTAAATCTTATTCGCGGTGAGATCGAGCCGGGTGAATAATTTCACGCAGACAAGATTCAGGAGAATGAGAATGCCCAGAACAAGAACAACACGAATTAACATTTGACGTTGCATAGGTAGTTACTACTCCAAATTCAGATGATTACCAGCGTCGTTTTTGTAACGCGACGGTGCCAAGAAACAACGTGAAACCGACAGTCGAGAAATAATAGAGCACATCCCTCGAATCGATCACCCCGCGGGCAATATTAGAAAAATGAAAGTCGATGCTGAGGTATTCCAAAATACTCGCGACGGAATGGGGAGCATACGGAACAAGCTTATCGAACATGAAAAAGATGAACACAATCAAAAAACTCACGATAAACGCAACGACCTGATTTTCGGTTATTGAGGACGCAAAGACGCTGATTGAGATGAATACTGCTCCGACCAGAATCAATCCTATATAGCCGCCGACGACAGAGCCCAAATCGATAGATCCGAGCGACGCGATTGTGATATAATAACTCATCGTGGGCAGCAGAGCGATAAGATATAAAACCCAGGCGGCTAAAAATTTCCCGATAACAATCTCATATTCACGGACCGGTTTGGTCATAAGCAGCTCCAATGTGCCCGATTTTTTTTCTTCGGAGATGAGGCGCATCGTAATAGCGGGAGCAAATACTAATAATAGATACGGTGTTATCTCAAAGATAATCCTCAATGATGAAAGGTTCATCAGGAAGAGGTAGTTGGAAAAATACCAGCCGAGAATTGCCAGAAATACTACGATTACAATATACGCTACCGGTGAATTGAAAAACGACCGGAGCTCTTTCTGGAAAATTGTTTTAATATTAGTGAGGTTCATTTTACCGGATCAGAAGTTAGTTGACGGAAAACATCTTCAAGACTTGTTTGTTCGCGGTGGAGCTCGAGGATGGTCCACCCTTTTTCGACGCAAAGACCGAAAAGATCCTTACGGATGTCTTTGCCGCCGAGCGATTCAATGCCTACGCGTTTCCATCCATTGCGCTCGCCGAGCAGAGACACCCTGCCGATAGCCGGGATGATTTTCATCTGCAGGGAAACCATATCGAATGTTTGCGAGTCAGCCATCTCAAATTCGAGAATCACTTTTTCGCCGCCGCTCATACTTGTCTGGAGATCTTCTATAGAGGAATCTGCAACGATTTTTCCCTTGTTGATAATCACTACCCTGTTGCAGGTCGCCTGAACTTCAGAAAGGATATGCGTGGATAAAACTACCGTTTTTTCTTTGCCGATATTCCGGATGAGACTTCGAATCTCTACAATCTGATTGGGATCGAGACCGCTGGTGGGTTCATCCATGATGAGAACCCGTGGATCGTGAATCATCGCGGCTGCCAAACCGACACGCTGACGATAACCCTTCGAAAGCTGTCCGATATCCTTGTGTTTCATCTCACCCAAGGCGCAGACATCCACCATCTCTTTCATCCGGCGCGAGACGTCGCCTCGCGGAACACCCTGCAATTGCGCGCTGTACTGGAGATATTCCAATACATTCATATCCTGGTAGAGGGGATTTTGTTCAGGCAGGTATCCGACAAGCTTCCGGACTTCGAAGGATTCCGAGCGTATGTCTCGCCCTTCCACCTTCACCGAACCGGAGTTTGGGGCAAGAAAACAGGTGATAATCCGCATGGTGGTTGTTTTTCCGGCGCCATTTGGACCCAAAAATCCAAGAATTTCGCCGGAATGCACTTCAAACGAGATATTATCGACGGCTTTAGAATCGCCGTATAATTTTGACAGATTGCTAACTGAAATTGACATCGTTACTACGTGATGTATTTAGAGAAAAAGATTAAAAAATATTAACATGCTCCAAATTAAGGCGTGAAAATATCTAAAATTTTTCAGAAAAATGCAAGTGATACTAATGTGCACAGTACAAATATATTGTCAATTACGATACCGTAATTCCTCACTTTCCTGCACTGAAATTCTCTGCGTACCTAAAAAATTTTTGAGGCAGTAATTATACACGTATTACGATATCGGATGGCTATGGGGGTGTTTTGACCCTTACAAGTGCCGGTATAACCTCTTGATTTTCAGTCGAATTGTTCTCATATTTACTACATGGATACTGTATCCAAATGAAGCCGTTAATTACGTCATCGTCTGAATTTTCTCGGAATGACTTCGCGGCACATCACAATTAGATGAGGGGGGAGAACAGGGTGATTTCCCGCTTATTTAAATTGTCGCCTGTTTTAATAGTCAATGCTCAACGTATCATGACGTGTGGAATCATCTTATTTTAATAAAGGATTTTATGATTAAAACAATTACAATAGTGGTCGGCGCTGCCGCTTTTATTCTTTCATTCCTTCTGACAATACAGTTGCGGCAATCAATACGAACGATTATTGGATCTGAATCCGTTCGCGATAACAGCAAATTAGAAGCGAGGGGCATCCTTGACGCTGTGAGATGGTATCAGCGTGTGCGGGCATACCCCGCGACAACTCTGCCCGAGGGCTGGCGCGAAAAAGCGTTTCGGCATATTCAAAAAAATAACCTCGCAAAATCCCCATCAGTTTCAAGCGTGTCATGGCGGGCTGCGGGTCCCAATAATGTTGGCGGCAGAACGCGCGCTATTGTTATCGATCCTGTCAATGACAGTCTCATATACGCTGCTGGCGTGAGCGGAGGTATCTGGAAATCAACAGACGCAGCCAACACATGGACCCCGATCTCAGATTTTACACAGGATCTCATAGTGTCGTGTTTGGCGGTCGATCCAATTAATTCAAATATTATTTATGCCGGCACCGGCGAAGGATATTTCAACATCGACGCCTTGATTGGTACAGGCATCCTGAAATCAACCGATGCGGGAGCCACCTGGACATTATATAACTCATTTTCACCCGCCCCCTATTATAAGTATTACATTAATAAAATAATTGTCCGCCCCGATCAACCGCACACTCTGTATGCCGCTCTGGTCGGCGGCGTATTTCGTTCAATCGATAGCGGCGTGAGCTGGAACCTGCTTAATGTGGGTTCACGATCCAGCTTTTGCATGGATCTCATCGAAGATCCCAATAGCCCCGGCACATTATACGCTGCCTTCGGATTTGATTTGCTTCCAATAACGCACGACGGCATCTATAAAACCATCGATGGCGGAAATACATGGACTAAATCTGCCACGGGATTTCCAGCGGCGGGATACGGAAGAATAAGTCTCGGGATCGGAACCAGTAATTCACAGGTTTTATACGCTTGTCTTAGCGATTCTGCGACGAGCAACACCTACGGCATTGAAAAAACAACCGATGGCGGCGCGCACTGGTCTGCGGTCGCAAATCCGCATCACATGGGAACCCAGGGCTGGTATGGCAACGTCATCACAGTCGATCCCACAGATCCGAATATCGTTTACACCGGAGGGATCGATCTGTATAAATCCGTAAATGGAGGAGCAACATGGGGTCAGATTACTCGCGGTTCATCAAACCCCCTCGACGTCCACGTCGATCAACATGCTATCGTAATCACTCCCGACAACCCCTCAACCATCTTCTTTGGAAATGACGGCGGTGTTTTCAGATCAACGAATAGCGGCGGAGCATTCACGGCGCAAAACACAAATTATGTAACAACCCAATTTTATGGCTGCAGCATTCACCCTCTGAATGATATCCGTATCGGAGGAACCCAGGATAACGGAACGCTGAAAACGAACACCAATACTAAAGGGATCCCGATATTCGGCGGTGATGGAGGATATACTGCAATAGATTTTAATATACCAACGACGTACTATACAGAATATACGTATCTGAGTATATTTAAAAGCTCAAGTTCCGGCGATCCCAATACCTGGAATCAAGTCGTTACCAACATTCCCATGCAATCCAATCCGATTTATGGGACATCGGACCGATGCGCGTTCATCGCACCGTATGTTATGGATCCTTCTAATTCCAGCGTATTAGTTGCCGGAACTTTCAAGATATATAGGACAATCAATGGCGCTGCTTCATGGGCTCCGCTAACCGGTGACATTACCGGCGATGGTGATGGAAGCGGTCAGGTGGGTTCGTTCGCATCAGTAATATCTGCAATCGCTATCGCTCCAAAGAATTCCAGCTTTGTTTGTGTTGGCACTTCGGGCTCACAACCACCTGGGGCAACTCCAAGAGTTATCGTTACAACCAATCTATTCGGAAATTATACCAACGTAACAAAATCTCCGCTTCCCAACCGCGTCGTTTCTACCTTAGCAGTTGATAACGCAAACAATATATTTGCCGGTTTTCAGGGATACAACGGTAATACACCCGGTTTCGCGGGACATGTTTTCATGTCGACTAATACGGGCGGCTCGTGGAGTAATATCAGCGGAGACTTGCCTGATATTCCTGTAAACAAACTTCTCCTCGATCCTGATAACTCAAATCATATTCTCGCAGCGACGGATCTTGGCGTCTTTGAAACACTAAACGGCGGAACCAATTGGTTAACCACATCGGCGCCGGGCGGCATGCCAAACGTGCCGGTTTTCGATTTGAGCTTGCGAAAATTCGATCATGTCGTTCTTGCAGGCACGCATGGCAGGGGGATGTATCAATCTAACGGTCCGTTAGGAGTGGTTGAAGTTTCACATGCAATACCGCAGTCATATTCACTTGGGCAAAATTACCCGAATCCCTTCAACCCGGCAACGACAATACCTTTCTCAATTGCAAACCGCGCGAATGTGCGCCTGACTGTTTACAATTCCCTTGGTCAGGAAGTCGCAACCATCGTTAATCGCGAATTTACCCCGGGCTCTTATATAGCAACCTTCAATGCAACAAATATCGCATCGGGAATTTATTATTACCGGTTGATTGCAGGGAGTAATATCAACGAAATGAAAAAAATGGTGTTGATTAAATAGTATCATTCGCCGCGATAATCTAAAGTAGAATTTTTGTAAAAAGAGGGCATTGAAAATAAACTGTCCCGCTGTTTGATTTTATTTCATTTTGAATCTAAATCATTGGAGATTTAATGTATAAAAAGTTATTGTTTCTACTCGTACTGCTTTGCGCAGCAGCCAATGCCCAGCAATTAAACAAAACACAGCAAGCGCTCAACAACGCCGGTAAAAGTTTCTTTATTCAGAATAAAGGGCAGTGGAACTCGGAAGTGAAATACCTTGCCCGCATTGGCGGCATGAATGTGTGGATTACGAACTCAGGTGTGGTATATGATTATTACAGAATAACGAAAAAACCTGTAGAAACGAAAACTAAAAAAATGAATCGTCTGCAAAAGATGATTGATGAAAATAAAAATACCACCATACAAGGTCATGTAGTGAAAATGCAATTGGTAAATGTCGAAAAAGATGTTATTTATGCAGGCAATAACCAGCGTGAAGGATATTACAATTATTTTATCGGAAACGATCAAAGCAAATGGGCGAGCAATGTGCCCCTGTATGATAATGTAGAATTGCAGGGCGTTTATAAGAACATAGACGTAAAATATTATTACGATAACGGATTGCTGCGGTATGATTACAAAGCAAAGCTTGGGGCGGATTTATCGCAGATAAAGTTACGGTTTGACGGACAGGAAGGAATAAGCATAAACTCAAATGGAGAATTAATACTAAAGACCAGCTTAGGTGAAGTAACCAACGGAAAGATATACGCATACCAGATGGAGGGTGAGACGCAGAAAGAAGTGGAGTGTAAATTTGAACAAAGAGAAAATGGATCGATTGGATTCAAAGCCGGCGAATATGATGCAAAGAAAGAACTAATAATTGATCCGTTGGTTTATTCGACTTTTATTGGGGAAAGCGTTAATTTTGAAGGTGACCGTGGTGATTGGGGGAATGCAATTGCCATCGATGTGAGCGGAAACGCATATATAACGGGAATAACTACATCCTCAAATTATCCCACAACGAGCGGCGCTTACCAGACTACTTTTCTTAGTGGTATGGATGCCTTTGTAACAAAACTAAACTCAACCGGCAGCGCTTTGGTTTATTCCACTTATCTTGGGGGAAGTAGTAGTTATAATCGTTGGGGTATAGGTCATTTAGCAACGTCAATAGCCATAGATGCAATCGGAAATGCCTATATAACTGGAGGAACCCTATCTTCGAATTATCCCACAACAAGCGGCGCTTATCAGACTAGTGGGGGTGGGGGCTTTGTAACAAAACTAAACTCAACCGGCAGCGCTTTGGTTTATTCTACTTATGTTGGTGGTGATACTACTGTGGGTTTGTCAATTGCCATAGATACAAGTGGAAATGCGTATATAACCGGATTGACTCAGTCTTTAAATTATCCCACAACAAGTGGCGCTTATCAGACTACCAATATTGGTGGTGGACAGGATGGTTTTATAACAAAGCTAAACCCAACAGGTAGCGCTTTGGTTTATTCTACTTTTATTGGAGAACCTGATGTACAGGAAAATTCAATTGCCATAGACGCAAGCGGGGATGCTTACATAACCGGAGAGACTTGGTCATCCAATTATCCAACGACAAGCGGTGCTTTTCAAGCTTCTTATCCTGGTACCGTATACTACGAAGGTGACCACACCGGAGTTGCTTTTGTAACAAAACTGAACTCGACCGGTTCGGCTTTGGTTTATTCCACATTTATTGGGGGTAGTGGCAATAGTAATATTGGTGATGTAGGGGATGAAGGAAATTCAATAGCTCTCGATGCAAATGGAAATGCGTATATAACCGGATATACGGTTTCAACAAATTTTCCAATAACAAACGGCGCTTATCAAACTACTTTGGGAAGCAGCAATGGAAATGCTTTTATAACAAAGCTTAATTCAAACGGCAGTAATTTGGTTTATTCTACTTATATTGGTGGCGATAGTAGTGAATTTGGAAATTCAATTGCCATAGATACGAGCGGAAATGCGTATATAACGGGAACTACTACATCATCAAATTATTTAACACACCTTCATCAGACTACTTTTGGTAGTGGAGATGCCTTTGTAACAAAGCTCAATTCAAGCGGAAACGGTTTGGCTTATTCTAACTATATTGGTGGCGATAGCACTGTTGGATCCTCAATTGCATTAGATACGAGCGATAATGTCTATATTGCTGGAGTTACGACATCCTCAAATTATCCCACAACGAGCGGCGCTTACCAGACTACTTTTGGTGGTCAATGTGATGGTTTTGTAACAAAGCTGAATATTTCTACTCTTGTACAAGCCCCTGATTGGCTACAATATACAATATCAAATTCAGGTCTGCCAAATAATCATGTCTGGGGAGTAACTATAGACAGTTCAAGGAATAAATGGATTGGAACAATGGGGGGAGGCCTTGCTAAATTCGATGGTACGACCTGGACAGTTTATAATACTTTAAATTCAGGATTGCCTTCTGATTCTGTCTATTCCATATCGCTGGATAGATCAGGGAATAAGTGGATTGGGACTACAAGTGGACTTGTTAAATTCGATGGTACAACGTGGACGGTTTACAATACTTCAAATTCGGGCTTGCCAATTAATAATGCTGGCCTAGCAATAGTAGATGGTTCAGGGAATATGTGGATTGGAACTATAGGCGGGGGACTTGTTAAATTTAACGGCATAACATGGACGGTTTATAATACTACAAATTCTGGTTTGCGCAATAATACTGTTTGGGGAGTGGCTGTAGACGGATCAGGAAATAAGTGGGTTGGGACTGATGGTGGTGGACTTGCTAGATATAACGACACAATATGGACTGTTTACAATACTTCAAATTCGGGCTTGCCTGATAACAGGATCATTCAAATAGTGGTAGACGGTTCAGGGAACCTGTGGATAGGGACGGGTGGCGGACTTGCTAGATATAACGATACAACATGGACAGTTTACAATACTTCAAATTCGGGCTTGCCTAATAACTGGGCGCAATACATAACTGTAGACGGTTCAGGGAATAAGTGGATTGGAACTTTGGGCGGTCTTGCTAAATTTGACGGCACATCATGGGTTGTTTTTACAACTTCAAATTCTAGTTTACCTAGCAATAAGGTGAATCAAATAGCCATTGATGGCTCAGGGAATAAGTGGATGGGAACTAGCGCAGGATTATCGGTTTATAAAGAAGGGGGTGTTGTTACTTCGGTTAAAGAAATAACAAGTAAAAATATTCCGGAAGCATTTGTTTTATTTCAGAATTACCCCAACCCGTTCAACCCAACGACAACGCTGAGGTACGCATTACCGACCGACAGTAAAGTCACGTTGAAGGTTTACAATGTACTCGGACAAATTGTTACAACACTTACCAATGGCGTAGTAAGCGCCGGTTATCGATCTGCAGAATGGAACGCGACAAATGTTGCATCGGGAGTTTATTTCTACAGGATTGAAGCGACGAGTATTGGTGATCTGAGTAAGACGTTCATGCAAGTGAAGAAGATGGTGCTGATGAAATAGTATCAGGTTTATATTTCATCAGAAAGCCCCGCCATTTCAAATGACGGGGCTTTTTTAATATATTTCAATCGCAGAGGTACATATCTAAGAAATTGCAGGTAGGAACGATTAAATTTGCCAATGTACTTGCTAAATTGTTGATTTTTCGGTACTTTGCGAATCGTCCAACTGGATATGCATGTCATGAGCAACATGGATCCTTCTAGAGATTGTTCTCGCGCTTAAAATTGGAGACTCATATGGCGCACTCTTATTTCATCACGGCGGTCATTTCTTGACTTTTGGTACGGATATAAAAGAATTTATGGATGCTAGTACTACTGATTACGAAATTTCTGAGGGATTTATGAGCGATCCCGGCAGTAGCAATCTCCGTGACGATGAAGAATATTTGGAATAGATTAAAGGAATAATACATACGTGATTTACCAGACTATTTCCCACTATCGGATACCTGATAAGTCCCGCCATAAAAATGGCGGGCAAGTCGGTGAAGGGGGCATGTCCCAATATCACCTGCGAGTTGTATTTGCAAGCGGTCGTGATATTGAGGATCTCCTCGAGCGGAGCAAGCACGGGAGCCCCCGATGATAGGAAAAATTATATCACACTACAAAATCCTTGAGAAACTTGGTGAAGGCGGCATGGGCGTCGTGTATAAAGCCGAAGACACGAAGCTTAAAAGAATCGTTGCGTTGAAATTTCTCCCTCCGCGGCTCACCGGCACGGAAGAAGAACGCGCCCGGTTTTTGCAGGAAGCCCAATCCGCCGCAACGCTTAACCACCCTCATGTTTGCACCATCTACCGGATTGACGAACATGAGGGTCAGCAGTTCATCGAAATGGAATTTGTAGACGGAGTAACCCTCCGTCATAAATTGCCTATCCAGAAACAAGCCGACGCGATCAATTACTCTATTCAAATCGGGGACGCGCTTCAGGAAGCGCATAGCAAAGGAATTGTTCACCGCGATATCAAAGCGGAAAACATCATGGTGAATTCGAAGAATCAGATTAAAGTGATGGATTTCGGCCTTGCCAAGCTGAAAGGTTCATTGAAGCTCACAAAAACATCCAGCACTGTCGGCACGCTTGCCTACATGGCGCCCGAGCAAATTCACGGCGGAGAAGCGGATGCGCGTTCCGATATTTTTTCGTTTGGCGTTGTGTTGTTTGAGATGCTGACCGGAAAACTTCCCTTCCGCGGCGAACACGAAGCAGCGATGATGTATTCGATTTTAAATGAAGAGCCGGAGCCCGTGCAAAAGCACCGCCAGGATATTTCAGCGGATCTTGACCGCATCATTCACCGCGCTCTGGAAAAAGATCCCGAAGACCGTTACCAGCACGTTGACGACATGGTAAGCGAATTACGGAGAGTACAAAAACAATCAGCGAAGGTTACCAGACCCACACCCGGAGAGACACACACCCGTTCATCGGAAAGATTGATTCCGGAAACACCTCCGATTAATCAAGGTTTATCGGGAAACACAACCGCAAGCCGCTCATCAAAGCGAACCCGGCAAATCATCGGATCGGGGATAATTCTAGTTCTCCTTGTCGCCGGGTACTTTGGGTATGTCTCGTTCTTCGGCAAGCATCAATCGATCGATTCTATCGCCGTATTGCCGTTCGAGAATGTCGGCGCCGACCCGAACACAGAATATTTAAGCGATGGGATCACGGAAAGCATTATGAACACGCTATCACAGTTATCCAATCTTACCGTTATGTCGAGAAGTTCTGTCTTCCACTACAAAGGCAAAGAAATTGACCCCAATAAAGCAGGCAAAGAGTTGGGAGTAAAGGCAGTCCTTACCGGGAGAGTAACTCAGCATGGCGACAATCTCCTGATAAGCACTGAGCTTATGGATGTCGAGCATAATAGTCACATTTGGGGCGAGCAATACAACAGAAAGCTTTCGGATATTCTTACCGTGCAGGAAGAAATTTCAAAAGAAATATCCAGACAACTAAGCTTAAAATTAGCAAACGAAGACGAGAAGAAACTTACAAAACGCGCCACGGAAAACACAGAAGCATATCAACTCTATCTCAAAGGAAGGTTTCATTGGAACAAACGCACTGCGGACGATCTCCAAAAAGCTGTTGAATATTTCAATCAGGCGATTGAAAAGGATCCGGGTTATGCGCTTGGATATGCCGGTTTAGCTTCCGCCTATGCAATCCTTCCGGAATATTCAAGTTTGTCGGCAAAAGATTTTATTCCAAAAGTCGAGGCGGCGGCTAACAAAGCCCTTGAACTTGATCCGACGCTTGCCGAACCACATGCCGCGCTTGGAATGATTAAAAATGATTTTCAATGGGACTGGGAAGGCGCAGAAAAAGAATTGAAACGGGCGATAGAACTTGACCCGAAGTATCCTACAGCGCATCATTGGTACAGCGATTGTCTGGAACGGGAAGGCAAATTGAAGGAAGCCCTAGCCGAAGGCAAACGTGCGCAAGAACTTGATCCTCTTTCACCAATTATTAGCGCAAACCTGCCGGATATTCTGTATATGATGAGGCGCTTTGATCAGGCGGTGGAACTATTAAACAAATCGCTTGAGCTTGATCCGAACTTTCCAGTAACACATCAAAATTTTGCCGAGGTGTATGCGGAACAGGGCAAATTTGATGATGCGATCAGAGAAATGCAAAAAGTCAGGCAGATCGTTGGGAAGGATAATCCATATGGCGCCGGGGACCTGGGTTATGTCTATGCGAAGGCAGGAGAGAAGGACGAGGCAATCAAAATTTTAAACCAATTGCTTGAATTATCAAAACAAGGCCGTCCTTTATCCGGCGACATAGCAAGTGTCTATACAGGATTGGGTGATAAGAATAAGGCATTCGAATGGCTGGAGAAGGGATATCTTGAACAAAACCCACAGCTTGGATACCTTAAGGTCAGCCATATATGGGATAATCTCCGCTCCGATCCCCGCTACGCCGCTCTGCTGAAGAAAATGGGGTTGGAGAAATGAGTAGAACAGTTGCCCAACCAGAAAAGGATTCAAACTCGTGAAACGTTTAATTATTTTAGCAGTTTTATCAACCGCGCTCTCTTCTGCGCTTATTTGCCAGCAACAAAATTACCAGGAATTAGTCGTCCTCGCAAACAAATGCTACGACGCTAAAGAGTATAAAAATTCCGGAGAATATTACGACAGCGCATTTTCAATTCAAAAAGGAACAATGAATGACTATTATAATTCTGCATGCTCATGGACTTTAGCCGGGAACAAAAATAAAGCGGTGGAATATCTTAACCGGTCGATCGACCTTGGATGGCGGTACATCGATCACCTGAAAAAAGATACCGACCTGGATTCTCTGCATGACACAAAGGAATGGGAAGAATTAATCGACAAAGCTCAAAAGAAGGCAGATGAATATGAATCTCATTTAAATAAACCCCTCATAAGCGAACTTGCGGCTATCTATGTATCCGATCAAAAAAACAGAATGCTCATGGACTCAGTTCAGAAACAATTTGGCTGGGACTCGAAAGAGATGAAAGCGCTTTGGTCCGAACAAAACGAACGTGATTCAATAAACCTCATAAGAATCAAAGAAATCATTAAAGAGCATGGATATCCCGGAGAATCGTTAGTTGGAGATCAAAGCTCCACTGCCTGGCTCGTGATCCAGCATGCCGACCTGAAAACGCAGGAAGAATATTTGCCACTATTGCGTGGCGCCGCCGATAAAGGAGAATTAAGCAAATCCTCGTTCGCTTTATTGGTTGACCGCGTGAAAATGAGAAAAGGCGAAAAGCAACTCTATGGTTCCCAGCTTCAAATGAATAACGGAAAATATGAGATTTATCCCATAGAAGACGAACCAAACGTCAATAAACGAAGAGCCGAAATGGGGCTTGGTCCATTGGAAGAGTATGTGAAACAATGGGGTATTGAATACAAGACGCCGGCAGAAAATAAACATTAACGGTGGAGTGTGGGCAAAAATTCCGGAAGTATCTCCTGACCGGTAAATCAAATACTCCAGGAATGTCAAAAAATTATGGAAGGAGTAATCTGTGTTCAAGTAATTTTACTCTCCGGGCATTTCCCCGTTAATCAATATTCGATGATTAATATATTTTTATTCCGAAGAAATTATTCTTATCTTTATCGATTCATTGCGTCACAATTTTATAGATTGGTATTAATTTAATGATCGAATTTCACCGATATCGCAATACAGTTACCGTGATTACCCTTAAAATATTTACTATCATTCTGAGCATATCCATCTGCCGGTTTGTTGGGCAGGGAGTCGTGCGCGCGCAATCCGCCGCGCAACCCGATTCTTCTGAGAATCCAATAAAGAAAATCGGCGACGACCTTTTCCAGCTCGGCACAATCAGGATCGACAGTAAAAACCGCGTGTTGACCATGCCGGGCAAAATCAACATGCAAAAAGGAATGATTGAATTAGTCGCATGCGCAACCGGCGGGAAGACGCACGAATCTGTTGTGGTCGTCGATGTGGTTCCCTATCATTTGCAGGTCGCTTTGATTTTGCTCGGGTTGAACTATATCGGCGGCTTGTCCGTCCAGGGAGATACATTGACGCCAAGGGGAGACTCTGTCGATGTATTTATGACATGGAATAAAAACGGCCAGGATACAACCGTACGGGCGGAAGATTTTGCATGGGATATTCCCAACAAACGATCGATGGAACATACGCCTTGGATATTCTCCGGATCAAGAATGATCGACGGTAAATATATGGCAGACGTAGAAAAATCGTTGGTCACCACATATCACGATCCGAATTCGATTCTTGATAATCCCCTCTCCACGGGCCGCGACGACGAAACCTACAGGGTTAACGAATCGCTCGTGCCTCCCAAAGGCACACCGGTGAAAGTGACAATAAAGTCAATCCATTAGCGTCTAATCTACAGTTCTTACCAGCCCAAACCGAATAAAGCTTTATAAACGAGAATTTTCCTTAAACTTTTGATATCCAACGAGAATACTCTTGATAGCCATTTCTAATGTTTACCCCATTATTAGGGACAATTTAGAACAGAATTCATAATTTACCTGATCTTTAATCAAAAAATTGCGCGTTCAAGGACCGAAAAACTCGTAGTTAACTTCAATAAAAACAATAGCTTTAGTGCACAGAGATTGATCCGTACCGATCAAAGTTTGGGCTTGTTGAAATTTTTACTGAAAGGAGGCGTAATTCGACCAATCACATTAAATTTTCGTTCATTACCATTTTGAAAATTGCCAAAATTGATAAAAAAAAATGTGACCTTGGGTATTGACTATTAAATAACCTTTTTCTAAATTTGGAGTACATTTCGTAGCATTTTTTATCGTTTTTTCACATAGTTTTGTTGAGTTTTTACGATACATTATTGTTCATTAAAAAAAATTAAAAGTACCATCATATAAATAACATTACTTAAAGAGGAGCTACTATGAACAAATTTCTACAGGCATCTCTATTTCTTATTGCAATGATCGTTTTAATGACAACGATCTCCCACGCACAGCAGAAATTAGATCCGTTGACGAAGGCGCAGCAGATGATGAAGGGGTATAAACCACCTGCTCCCACCAATCCACCCGAAACCGTCACCCCGCAGCAAGCTTGGAAAAAGTTATTCGAACAAATCTCTACAAACCGGATAACACAAAAGCAGCTTCCCCCGATGGGACGTTCAAGAATTGTGAACGCGAAGGGAAAAAATCATACTCTGGCGAATAATCTCCGCGTGAATATTATGCCAAGCTACAGCGTCAGCAGCACCTACGGAAACGCGATCGCGGGTCAGGCCCTTGCTGTATGGGGAAATGTCCATGGCGGACTTTATCCGCTTCAATACTGGCTTGATTATGGAGACGGCGTCATCGATTCAGGAACGGTAACCAACAGCCAATTTATCGGCGGACCTCACACGTATGCAACGAGCGGACCCAAAACGGTTACACTAAAAGTTCAAGATGCAAACACCGTTGTTGACCAGAAATCAGCCGTCGTTCAGGTATTCGCTGTTTCAACGATGCAGAGAGAAATCAACATGGCTATAGAGAAGGGATTGCTCTATAATTACCAGAACCAGTATCCCGACGGCCATTGGTATGACGGCTATGCAAATACGGCAGCCACCGGCGGCGCATGCCTCGCCTTCGAAGAAAATGGGCACCTCCCGACAAATGATATTTATACCGATATCTATGCGGAATATGTGCAGATGGGTCTGGAATATCTATTTGGATTAGTTGTGAACGACGCCATCTCTGTTCAATATGCGGGCAATCCGGATAGTAACGGCGATGGCCTGGGAGCATATTTTAATACCGGTGAAAATTACGCAAACGGCGTCGCCTGTTTAGCGGTTCTCGGAGCTGCAAAATCCAGCGTTGCAGCGCAAATGGATACGATACGCTCAGGTCCCTACGCCGGTAAAACGCTGTACGACCTCATGATCAACCTTCTCGATCAGATTGCCTATAGCCAAACCGATTCAGTAAATGGAACCTATAGAGGCGGCTGGCAATACTACATTAATACTCCAGACTATGGTACAGCAGATAATTCTGCCACGCAATGGCCCGGATTGGTTATGGAAGCGGCACAAAATAGCTGGGGCATGCCGATTCTACCATGGGTAAAAACCGAACTCCTCTATTGGCTCCAGTATAGTCAGGATGGAACCGGCGGTTTCGCTTATATGTCGCGCAGCCAGTGGAATAACATTACAAAAACCGGGGCGGGTATTGGCAGCTACGCGTTGCTGGGATACACAACCGATTCTGTCGAAATAACAAATGCTATTAATTTCCTCGATGCAAATTGGAGCAGTACGGTAGATAATAACGGTTATGCCGATCATTTTGGCGGCAACCTCTACTCAATGTACGCAGTTGCGAAAGGACTCCGCATTATTAATCACCGCAATCCGGTCGTTAACGTCGGAGCGCATAATTGGTATAACGAATATGCCGATTGGCTTCTCCACAATCCGACATGGGGACAACAATCGGATGGATCGTGGAGCAATGATGGTTCATTATTAGGATGGGCAGCATCACGACCGTTGAATAGCGCCTTCGCGATATTGATTCTCACACAGGGAGTAATAGTAGCTCCACCTGTGGCAGTTATAGCGCCGATAGATCCCAAACCGCCAAACACGGCATTTACCGTAGATGGATCCGGATCGTTCCATCAGGATCCGACGAAATCAATCATCGAATGGCTCTGGGACTTCAATGCTGCAGATGGAATTGACTGGAATCATCCCGACGCCTCCGGACCAATCCCGACCGATCCGGGCTACGCAAAGGAAACAACCTACACGATAACGCTTCGTGTAAAAGACAACAGTACTCCGCCAATGTACAGCACGAATACCATGAATGTAATTATTCGCGCGGGACATCATCCACCGGTAGCGGTGGCCATCCCGCCGGGACGCGGACCAAGTTACGCGGCAAAAGTTAACGAACCCATACTCCTTGATGGACGCGCATCGTATAGTCCTGACGCCCCTGGAACGACAATTACGGGTTATAACTGGGACCTCAACGGCGACGGTATTTTCGGGGATTCATTCTCCGACACCGTAACAGTCGTATTTAGCGACATTCACCAGGGCACCGTTGGATTACGCGTGTATGATTCTAACGGAGATTCCAGCAGCAACGTTGCATATATTAACATCGTTGCATCGAGGATGGATTTATTCGTTGAAGACATGAAGGTCACTCCTTCTTCGATTGACGTCGGAGGATCGGTTAAACTTTGGGCAAAATTCAAGAATGATCCGGCTTCCAATACCGACGCAAATAGAGTGCTCGTGCGTTTTTATGACGACAATCCGCTTACCGTGGGTAACAGACTCGGCGGAGATCTTTTCGTGAATCTACCGGTCGGAGCGGAAGATACTTCCTCCACAACGGTAACGCTCTCCAGCTTGATTCCACCCGGGATGAGGCATTTCTACGTCTGGCTGGATCCCCTCGATGTCGTTCCGGAATGGAACAAAGCAAACAATCTTGATTCTATCTCCGTACAGGTGGGCGTACAAAATCCCCACAAAGATATTTCTCCTTTATGCCTGAACTTCGGGACCCTCAAGTTAGGAGATTCTTTAACATTGAAGATTCATGTTGCAAATTCCGGAACAGGGAATCTTACCATTGACAGCGTAGTATTCAACGGCGCCGATTATTCGGTCATCTATGGTCCATCAATGATCGTTTCGCCAGGCACTCCGATTGACTTACCGATTATGTTCAAGCCATCGACGCCCGGACCCATCAATGGGACTGTCACCATTTATACAAACGACGGCAGTCAAGCCATCTCGCTGAATGGTCAGGGTGAATTGCCGGGCACAGGTCTTGCTCAGCAAATCTTCTCCGGTCTTGCCTCGCTCGACGGAATGGCAGTTCCCGCTGGATCAGTTGTCGCTGCATACCGCGCAAACGGCGTTCTTATTACCTCATACATTGTAATGGTGGCGCCCGAAAGCGTTAAGAACGGCGTCAATTATGCGATATCCATTCTGGACGGCCAGGCGGGCATTGCAGACGGAGATACAATTTACTTCCATGTTATCTCTAACTGCTCAGAATACTGGGAACGCTATTGCATTCCGCAGCGGTTTGCAATCTTCCATCCGGCTTTCCCACCTCCTCAGGGATACACGCCGTATGATATCGACGCCGTTCATCCGAACTCATTGAAAGTTCCGGTGATTGCCGGATACAATGCCGTTTCATGGAATGTCTTCCCGGTTGATAATAGCGTCAAATCGATCTTCAGCAATCTTCTTGCCGAGGGTAAAGTTAAAGTAATCCTCGATTATATCAATGATGGAACCGGCAATGCGCGGTTCGATTACTTCATTCCACCATTAGGCGATTTCAATCCCTTCCTATGGACTGATTTCAGGAAAGGATATTTCGTCAGGTTGTGGGATAATGCCGATCCGGATTCTCTGATATTCACCGGACTGCCTATCTGCGTCAATGTTTCGATCCCACTCGATTCGGGATATAACTTCATCTCATATATTCCACAAATAGCAGATTCTACCGGTCATGCATTAAGCGGTATTGCGCAAGGCAGTTTAGTGAACGCTCTCGATTGGTCGAACATGGGCGGCGGTGTGGAATTCTTCAATTCATATCCCGATGGTCCTTTTAATATTATGATGCCCGGCAAAGGATATTTTGCAAATGTTGATGAAAGTCAAACATTCATGTATCCCGGAACTTCCGTGCTCCCGACAAAGACGGCTCATCCATCAATGAAACAAACGACTGCGTTGAGCGGAAAACCGAAGTATGCGTTGAACGCCGGAGCATCTCCGCTCCCGATGGCGATGTTTGCTTACGGAAAGAAAGTTATGTCGAACGGCAGACTGATACCGAAAGGGACCGACGTTAAAGCGGTGGATAATAACGGAACGGTATGCGGCACGGCAAAATTTGTCGCCGACGGCATTTTCTCTATTGCAATCTATGCCGATAATCCCAGCACTCCGCAGGATGAAGGCGCGAAACCGGGAGAGATGGTTAAATTATTCTTTAATAACCAGCTCATCGAACAACGGGTAAAATGGACAGAGTTCGGAGATGTGACGGTGATCGATGGACCGCAGCAGATTACCACTACGACATACGAAAAAGCTGTTCCGACATCATTCGCATTACATCAGAATTATCCGAATCCTTTCAACCCTGTAACGACGATTCGTTATGAGTTGCCGAAAGCGGCGAACGTAACTCTGAAGATCTATAATATGCTGGGTCAGGAAGTTCGAACTCTCGAACAAACAAATCATGAAGCAGGTTATTATCAATCAATTTGGGATGGACATAATAACGATGGCATGACCGTTTCCAGCGGAATTTATACATACCGTTTGACGGCGAGTGCAGGTACATCATCATTTGTCGACGTCCGAAAGATGATATTCCTCAAATAGACCAAATTCATACGAAAGGGCATTCCTCCGGGATCAACCAGGAATGCCCTTTTCGATATCAAATTATGTACGGCAGGCACGTTGAGATTGACGAAAGGATATGAAATGTATTTGATACGACTTTGTTATGTTGCAGGGTTATTTCTTATTTTGTTGCTCTCACTGAACTCGAATGGGAACGCGCAGAATATAAATACTCAGGCAATTTTCACCGGTACGGTACGAATTGATGGTCAGATTCCGTCCACCCTGGATGGAATTCCGATCATCCAGCTCTTGAATTCCCAAATGCAATTAATACGTAATGCCAATTATGACCCCGTCAGCGGAACATACGGCGTAAACGCTTTCAGTTGGGACGGTTTCCATGATAGCGATGCTGTCGTTTTTCGCATAATACTCGGGAAAGATTCCCTCATTGCGAACACCAGCGGTGATACGGCATTATATGTCGGCACAGTGCTTCCAAGTCCTCCCGATCCGAGAACAATAAATTTATACGCTACCCATGTTGGAGTGATAACATCAAGGACTAAGGGCATTCCAGAATCATTCACCTTAAAACAAAATTATCCGAATCCTTTTAATCCGACGACAACAATCGAATATGATCTCCCACGGGCGTCCGGCGTCAAGATTGCGGTGTATAACATCCTCGGTAATATGGTTCGGGTATTGGCAGCAGGTTCACAGGCGGCAGGTTCCTATTCAGTCCACTGGGATGGCACGAATGATAATGGAATATCCGTATCCAGCGGTCTTTATGTCTACACGATCCAGGCGGTTGGAAATGACGGGGGAATATTTTTATTCACAAAGAAAATGATGCTGCTGCGATAAAACGGACAACCCTCCAATTATTAAAAAAAAGGCAGGAAGAATTCAACTTCCTGCCTTTTTTTTATCCATGCCCTACAGATTGTGCGAGAACTCCGTTTAATCGTAACGAGATTCAAAATATTTAATTTTGCATCGATATAAGGAGATCATCGCTGGGAATCCCGGAACAATGCGGTGAGGCGCATGCTAACGAACTTTAGATTTGAACTTTTAATGTATTCCCTTCGACTTCGTCCCGACGGTCATTCTGAGCGGAATGAAGTGAAGTCGAAGAAGAGGTCGGGACTTCGCTCAGGGTGACGAAACCGACGGCGATGAGTAACACCGAAGTTCTCTTAAAGGGTATCCACGATGTTTACCGGTGGCACAAAGTTCCGCGATGACTTTTCACCAGATCTGTTTAGTGTCACAAGACATTTTTCAACATCTTCACAATCTGATCCACCGTTCGTCCCACCGGTTTAAGGTCGGTTGGAACCACGAGATCTGCTTGTGCATAGCACGATTCGCGTTTATCTAGCAAGGTCTCTATCCTGGATAATAATTCTTCATCGGATAAACTTTCTCCGGATGCCGTTTGCAAAGTCGGACGATCATTTTTATGCCTCAAGCGCCTGAATAACTGCTGCGGATTTGATTTCAAATAAATAAGAAAACCGGTCGATTTAATTAATTGAATATTCTCTCCCCATAGTATTGTTCCGCCTCCGAGGGACACAACATAACCATCCCATGCGCTAATTTCTTTAAGTTTCTTAAATTCGAGTTCCCGAAAAGCAGTTTCGCCATTTTCGATAAAATAAGCCCGAATGGTTTTACCGGAGATCTTTACTAATTCGGCGTCGAGATCGATATGATTAAACCCGAGGCAATTCGCTAAAATCGGCCCAATTGTGCTCTTGCCGCTTGCCATAAAACCCGTGAGATAAATTAACCGATGTTTATGCTTGTGCATGAGGTTTTATTTGTCCTGAAAACAGATAAGGAATACGAGAAGGATAGTATAGAAAAAACCGGAACGATTAGAACCTATATGCCAGACCGATCATCATCACTATACCATCGATGCTGATTCGTGAATCAAATGGTTGCGTGCTGAGCGGAATGAAATTCCCATTATCATACGTAATGGGGGTGGTGAAAGCGTTTGTCGATTTAAATTGCACGTCCCGAAATTTCACTTCGCATCGAACTGCCAGGGAGGATTGAAAATTGAATTGCAACCCGGTAAGCACATGAATTCCAAAATTTGTCGTTTTATCAATCACTCGGGCAGAAGTTCCTCCCTCTACATATTGCCGTTCACCGAAATAGGCGCCACCGCCACCTCCCATATACATTTGAACGGTTTCATTACTAAACGGAATGGTAAAATAGCCCGTAAACTCCACTGGAAACACTAAGTAGCCATCGGTGATGGGAGTATAACCCGAAGGATCGACCGGCAGGTATTCAATTTGAGTCTTATAGAGCCGTTCAACACTCAGACCAATTTGTACTCCCGATTCCCCAAAGGACCGGCGCACATCGAACCCGATTCCAAAAATTTGATCTATGGGAATATTCTGCGCTCGTACAATATCATTCGGATCATCAGGGGAATAGTAAAGTTTCGACGAAGTGGTATACGAACCGTAGAATGAGATTGAGTAGAGGCGTTCTTGCGATAGAACGCGAAAGGTAGAAAGCGCTGAGGCGAGAACTATAAGAATGCCAAGCCGCCGCATTCATTCCCTCTTGGATCAACTATAACAAATTGCAAATTCATTGTGTGAACTTACGTAGATATCTATAGAGGATTTACCCGGCGATTCAAGCGGCACATCCTCCGCTTAAATCAAAAATAATTTCCAACAATCAATCATCTGCCCAATATGCAATACAGCAGATGAAACAAATAAGTTCCTACCTGAAATACTGGTCTCTGTTATCCACAATATCGGCGGCTTTTTTTAACGATTCGCTCCATGCGGCAAGGATTCTGTTTTTCCGTTCAGACATTAACTGGCTGCGAAGAACATCTTTTTGGGCATTGAATGCCGTTGAATCAAATGTGGACTTATTTTGTAATTTAGCTATGAAATAACCACGGGAACCTTTAATCGGCGGCGATAATTCTCCAGGTTTCAACTGTTCAATTCCTCCAAAAAATCCCAAATCTTTACCCGCCGCAGGCAAGAAACTACTCGCGGTAAACGACGCCAGCCGCTGCACCGTGATATTCGGTTTTTGCAGAGTGAGTTTCCCCAGAGAATCGGATGGAGATAATGATTGCCGCAACTGCTCTACGACCGGTTTGAGTTTCTCGATCTTTTTCTCAAGTTTCAGGGCGTCGCTGATGGTTGATTTCACCTCATCAAACGGTTTTAGGCGAGTATCATTGACATCCGACACCACTGCGACCACATAACCGCTTTGAAGAGGTACTGCGTCGCCGACTTTTCCGACCTTTTCACTAAAGGCAAATTTATTCAGCGTTGAGTTCATGCCAATGCCGCTGATGAAAGCATTCTTTTGAAATGCCGGAGTTTCCAGAACGCTATATTTGTACTCCTCCGCTGTCTTGGTAAAATCGTTTTGTTTGGCAAGATAGGCAAAATCCTGGGCTTGCTGAGCTAACGCATCTTTGGTTTGAGCGCTTGGATGAACCGACATTTTTAAATCGATAATCCGCACCAGGCGATTATCCCTGCCCGTAACTTTGAGAATGTGATAACCAAATTGCGATTTAACGGGACCTGCGACCTGACCGATTTTTGATTTGAACGCAGCATCTTCAAAGGGCTTGACCATTCTGCCTTTTCCGAACCAACCGAGATCTCCGCCCTTTGCAGCCGATCCGGGGTCTTTAGATTTCTGAGCCGCGAGTGCAGCAAAATCAGCGCCGCTTTTTAATTGTTTTACTATGTCGTTCGCTTCCTTAAGGGCTTTAACGCTGTCATTATTTTCGATGGAAATGAGAATATGGCTTGCCCTGACGAAATCATCCTTGCCGGTTTTGAATGAATCGATCTTGATGAGGTGATAACCATCCGGATCATTGATCGGTCCGATGAGATTTCCGGCTTTTCCGTCGAAAACCGCCGTCCCTTTGTCACCCGTCAATTCCCCATGATTTATAAAGGCGTCTGAAGGCGGAACTTCTGAATATGTTTTTGCAAGCTCTTTAAAATCTGAGCCCGCGTTTGCCCGTTTCAAGATATCGTTCAATTCATTTTTCGTGTCATCCGTGTCGTTCCTGGACGCCGCCTCGTTGAACATCACGTATTTCAGTTTGCGCGTGGGATCAATCTTGTATTCAGCGGTATGATCGTTATAGTACTTCCGAAGATCGTCATCGGTAATTTTTATTTCATCATCCTTTACCATGGTGTTCGCATCGAGGTAGACATAATCGCCGTCGTACCGAATATTTTGATCTTTAAATTTCTGGAGAACCTCTCCATCCGATACCCTGATCGTAGATAAGACAAGACTTTGAAGTTTCTCCCGGGTCCGCTGTTTCCGCAAATAATCCTCAATCGTTATCATGATGGTACGATTCTTCGGATTGCTAATATCAGCTTCGTACCGTTGACGATTGAACGAGCCGGTAGAATCGGTGTACTGCTGTCGAAGGAAATCGGGCGGGTTATCGCCTTTGACCCAATCGATTATTTCTTGATCTGTTACTTTAATGCCAAGCCGCGCCGCCTCTTTGGCATAAATTTTATCATCCACGAGTTGATTCCACACCTGGTCGCGAATTGCTCGCAGTTGGTTTTCATCGGGTTCAGTGCCGGACTGTTTCTTCTGGTTGTCCGATGCCTGACGGACTAAATCAGAAAAATCCTTAAAACTGATATTTTCGCCATCGATTGTGCCAATTTCCTGAACCGTGCCTCCGGCTCCGGCGGCTCTGCTTTTACGTCCCGTGATATCCATTCCCCAATCGAGTACGATGTACACGACAAAAACTCCGGCAAATACAGCGAAAACCGTGGATAAGCTTTCTCGTATTTTTGTCATTAAAGGCATTTTATCTCATTTCCTTGTGAAATAGCTAGAAAAATAAAGTTAGATTTTAAATATACAAGAATTTAGGGAGAGAAGCAACGAAATTGAGGGTATGAAGTCGCGTAAAACGGTCAAATCTTATAAATACAACCAGAATTCGAAGAAATAAAAAGACCGTTCCACATTCTCTGCATGGAACGGTCTAACTAATCTTAATCCACTAATCCATCAATCAATTGGATGCATACGCAAAATAAAAACGAATGGATATCGCAAATAGTTTCATTTTTCTTTCTCCCGATAAAATATTAAGAGAATTTAATATCCGGAGATACGGGGAAAATGCTACCCCCATCCATATTGGACTTGGAATGATATCTCGTTGCTTTTCTTAGCGTGTAGAATTATATTGAATAATTCACTGTTGAACTATACTACCAATCTGAGGAATTAAAGTGACTAAATCATTTTTCACGCATATACGCTGCAGCAAATGCAACCAGGAATATTCCAACAAGGAAATTCATACAATTTGTCCAAAGTGCGGAAGAGTACTGATAGCAGAGTATGATCTCGTACGAGCGAAGAAAATGTTATCGCCAACAGAATTGGCGCATCGCCCCCACACCTTGTGGAGATACCGTGAACTTCTGCCGATCCTCGATGATGCGAATATCGTATCGCTCGGTGAAGGATGGACGCCAATTTATGAGACCCCATTTCTTGCGAATGAGTTAGGAATCAAACATTTGTTTATCAAAGAAGAAGCAAATAATCCGACCGGATCGTTTAAAGCCCGTGGTTTATGCCTCGCCGTATCGAAAGCGAAAGAATTGGGCATCACGGCAGCATCGATGCCGTCGGCGGGAAATGCCGGAGGAGCTCTTGCCGCCTATGCCGCAAAAGCGAAAATGCAAGCCCACATATTTGTCCCAAGAGATACTCCCGCGGCAAATATCGCCGAATGCTCTATCTACGGAGCATCGGTAACGCTTGTTGATGGAGTGATAAGCGACGCCGGAAAAAAAATGCAGGAGATGCGCTCGGGAACAAACTGGTTCGATATGTCGACCATGAAGGAACCGTACCGGCTGGAAGGAAAGAAAACAATGGGATATGAACTGGCGGAGCAATTCAAATGGGAAGTGCCGGATGTTATCATCTATCCTACCGGAGGCGGAACCGGCTTAATCGGAATGTGGAAAGCATTCCGTGAGATGGAAGAAATGGGCTGGATATTATCCAAAAAACCGAAGATGGTTTCTGTACAGGCGGCAGGATGCGCTCCGATTGTTAAAGCATTTAACGAGAAAAAATCGATTTCAGAATTTTGGAACAACGCACAAACCACTGCTTCGGGATTACGCGTACCCAAAGCTTTTGCCGACGACCTCATTCTCGACATATTATATGAAAGCCATGGCACAGCCATTGCGGTCAGCGATGAAGAAATACTTCACTCTATGAAGAGAGTTGGCAACATAGAAGGATTGCTACTTTGTCCCGAAGGCGCAGCGACAGCAGCGGGCGCTGAAAAACTCAAAAAATCGGGTTTTCTCAGCCACAATGATAGCGTTTTGCTATTTAATACAGGATCGCCATATAAATATATAGAAGTATTAAAGATCCTTCAAAAAAGTTGATTTTTAATGAAGAGTTTTGTAAGATTCATGCATAGATAATCAATTTTGCTAACTCTATTCAACATCAGGGAAAACTTGCATGACCATTAAGGAAAAAATCACCGATAACATCGCCGTACTGACGTTGCATGGCGATCTTGTAAGCGAGGCAGATACCGGAAAGCTTAAAGACAAAATACACAGCCTTGTGGCTGATAATATGAAACGCGCGGTCATGGATTTAAGCGGAATTGATTATATCAATAGTACCGGACTGGGGACGCTCATTGCCACACTCACGACCATGCGAAACGCGGGGGGAGATCTCCGGCTCGCACGGTTGGGAGAACGCGTTGAGAATCTCTTCGTCATCACGAAATTAGTGAAAGTGTTTGATACGTACGAAACCGTTGACCGGGCGGTTGCAAGCTACAATTCGAAAAACACTTAATAACATTACATAAAAAAGGAGTTACCATGCATGAAATCATCATCATGGGAATTTCCTGTGTTCTGGCGCTACTGAATGCTCCAGAGAAGAGCCAATTGACGCTCACATCGAGCGCCTTTAGCGATGGAACCTCCATTCCCACAAAGTATGCAAACATCGGAGTTTCCGGCGGTAAAAATATTTCCCCGCCGTTAAAATGGTACGGAGTCCCTGCCGGAACAAAGTCGTTCGCAATATCCATTATCGATGTTCATCCGATCGCTTCAAACTGGATCCACTGGATGGTGATCGATTTACCAAAAACAGTCACCGCATTGCCCGAAGGCGCATCCGGAAAAAATATACCGGAAGGATCGAAAGAACTTGATAATTCATTCGGTAAATTGGGATACGGAGGACCTCAACCTCCCCCCGGCTCGGGCTCTCATCCGTATCTTATCACCCTGTATGCTTTGAATGTTGAAAAATTAGGTTTGAAGCAATCTACTCCATTCAAAGAATTCAGAAAAGCATTGGTGGGAAAAATTCTGGGCGAGGTGCGTTTAATCGGGATGTACGAAAGGTAAAAGATTCGCAATGTAAATCCCATCCATTACAGTGAAAATTTAAACCTGTTATGGATTCCACCAATAGGACATTTTGATAATAAATACATTATCTCCGTGGGTATTGAGCAGCGTGGAAAAATCCCTGCCGAACGTATTATCGCCGGGATTATCATAATTCTGCCGCTGATGGGTCCAGACAAAGTACAACGTTGAACCCGGCAAAAATTCCCATCGTAAAATAGCATCCCCATGAGAATTCATCTTTTAGGTACTCCCCTTGACTTTTTTAAATTTATTGTTTAAAATATCGTATATATCTTGCTTAGATTTGATGTTTTAAGCTCATGCTCTTACGATGGTTACACTAACCAAATGAGGATTGCAAAAGAGTGGTTAAAACAGATTTTTCAGGTGATTATATCAATTTTGGAGTATTCATGGCATAATTGGCGTTGCTGTGAGATATGGTATTCCTGGGCTTTTTAATGGAGACGTAATTCTATTCCCTCGTCTAATTGGATCTTCCAAATCATTACCCGCCCATTATTTATTGAATCCGAGGTCACCTCATGAATAGTAAAATACATTTTTTACTTACTATCCTTTTTCTCTCAATTGCATTTGGGTTTCTGATACTATCCTGCCACCACTCCAATGAGCCGCCGCAACCACCGACGCCCGGCAAAAGAAATTATACATGGACAGTTGACACGTTATCTTATCCTGGCAGTTTTCAAACTGACATGGTAGATATCTGGGCCAGTTCAACTAATGATATTTACGTGGTTGGTCATAACTCAACAAACAGAGGTCAAATGTATCATTTCGATGGGGTGAAATGGAGCCCAATCCATCTTGCACAATCCGATGGTGGTTATATAACGGGAATATTCGATCTAATGGCAATTTATGGATTAAACTCCCGAGATATTTACGCCGTGGGATATAATGTATTTCCAAATCAAACACCTCCTCCAAACTTCTTCGATTCGAGCTTAATCATACACTTCGACGGAACTTCATGGAAGAAAGCTGATATTACCAATGGGGGAATTTTAAATACGATTTGGGGATCTAATTCCAATGATATTTGGGCAGGCGGTTATAATGGTACCTTATTTCATTATAGAGGTGGGCGATGGGCTCAATATCCGTTCGATACCACAAACATAATAAAAAGCATTTATGGTTTTGGTCCATCCGACATATATGCAACTAGCCAGAAAATCATCGATGTTGTACCCCCCGAAGATACAATCCAATTCTTCCTTTACCATTACAATGGCGCTACTTGGATACCTGCAGATTCATTTATGATTACGCCTGATCATATGGAGTGGAAATTCGGCTTGAACTTATGGTGCACTGATAAGCTTTACTCTTCTACGTACGGCGTCTATATGCGCGATGGTTCAACCTGGAAACAATTATTGCGGAACGATTTGCCTCTTCGCGCTCAGGGATCAAGCAATGAGAATATTTTTGCCGTGGGAGACGGGGGCTATCTTTTTCACTGGAACGGTACGGATTGGAAAGAATTGAAAGAGATCGAGGATCCCCAAAAAATATTTTGGGGATCATGGACAAATAACATTGAGACATTCATGGTCAGTAACGATGGAAGAATGACATATATTCTTCATGGCAAATAAAGGAAAGGAGGATAGACTCTTCGTAACAATAAAATAAATCCGTCCCGGCGTCGTAACCGCCGGAACGGTATATACGGCAATAGAGGCAAATTTACTTCGCCAATCCAATGAGGGTGTGTAACATATTCTTGAGGTTTAATCGACCGTCGCATGTTATTAGATTATATATACCCTCAAGAGATGTCACACCCTACAAAAGATGGAATATGCCTTTTCTATGCCTTCACTAAGATACAAAATCATTCAGAATAAATCACTCTAATCAACAATTAGAAAGGAATTACAATGAAATGTCATTATTTTGTTCTTGCCGTCGGTATTCTCATATTGGGACTGCATTCCTATACGGACTCGCAAACTCAACTTATCTGTGGAACAATTGATGATCTCAGATACCGTGTAACCCAAGGTGATACCGTTGCAGCAGCTATTATTGCTAACATGACTACCCCTGAATGTGATATAGCTGGCGTTAATCTACTTCCTACTATAGAAGTTGTCGTTCATCGAGTACATTATTATAATGATGCGTATGGTAATGAAACGTATGTAACAGATACACAAATTCAGAACCAAATCAATGCATTGAATTATGATTTTGGCACTCCTCCAACCGGATCTCCAGCATGGGCTGGTACTCCTAATTTATATTTTCATCTGAATAGAATCTCTGATACATCAACATCGACTTGGCAGTTCAATGATAATTACTGGTATTCGGATGTTATGCATGCCTCCACTGGTGGCTACGACGCCGTGGATAATCATAAATACATGAATATCTGGATTTGCCGAATTGGAACCTATGATCTTTAAGGTACTGCATACCCATGTGGTAATTACGAGCCTGGTGATCCATCAAATGGGCTTGATGGAATTGTAATCGATTATAAAGCTGTTCAAGCTGGCGACCCCCATATTCTTGCGCATGAAGTTGGACACTGGTTGGGACTGGAACATCCGTGGGGACTGAATACCGATTTTACAAAATGCAGTGATTGCAATCTTTGTGACATTCCATCGTGCCTACCACTAGCAGGTTGTTGAAAAATGTAGGTTTCGTGAATAAATATTCATTGTAAAGATTTATTTTAGTGGAATTGACTGATCGCGAAGGATGACCAGTTTTGATTTTGTTTCGTTTGAACCCCCACCAAACACTTCGAGCAATTGTTT
>JBIOHP010000010.1:0-135302 GCA_044449065.1 Bacteroidota bacterium | reverse complement strand
TGTAAGTTGTTGCCGATCAGAGGGCTGAATAAAACTCATAGGAACATTCGTAATTGTGCTTATAATAATGAAAACACTGGTTTGACACGATATATTATTTATAGTTTAATCTCTTGCATCAAGAATTTTCACACAGACTCTGAAAATGGAGGGGGAACGTAATCGAAATTCATAATCTTTTGTGGAACGTTTTTACAAATTTTATATTCCGCTTCTAATAGTGATAAGGCGCAGAGCGCCATGAACGTCATACCCACGGAGACAGGGCGTGTGAATAGTCCTTGCGAGTCCGCCTCCCGTCATCTATTTAACGGGAGGCGGACGTAGCAATCTCCTCATATCATTGTAAATTGCGAAACCCCGACTCTTGCCTGAATGACAAATTCGACTTTTCACTCTGAAACCGTGGGAACGAGACATTAGTTAAATTTAAAATCAAAAATATTGCCCTATGTTTAAAAAGATTGATGCATACCGTTATCTTCTTCCCAAATCCTTCAAGTCAGGAATGCGGATTGATGGGATGGTCTATGCAAACGACGAGCTGATCCGGCAAATTGAGAAAGATAAAACCTCCGACCAGGTCGCGAATGTTGCAACACTACCCGGGTTGGTTGGAAAATCGCTCGCCATGCCTGATGCCCACCAGGGATACGGCTTTTGCATCGGCGGCGTTGCGGCGGCTGATCTGAACGACGGAATAGTTTCTGCGGGCGGAGTGGGTTTTGATATCAATTGCGGCGTACGGCTGCTTGCTTCACGATTCGAAAAAAAGGATGTGATCACGAAACTATCCGATCTCCTCAATCAATTGTTTCGCGATATCCCCTGCGGCACCGGAAAAAAGGGGCTGCTGGAGCTTTCAGGGAAAGATTTAGATAATGTGCTTGAACGCGGGGCAGAGTGGGCGGTTGAACACGGGTACGGCACCGAAGAAGACCTGGAACGCATTGAGGAGTTGGGGAAAATGGCGAACGCTAATTCCTCGTATGTAAGTAAACGGGCGAAGGAACGGGGTCATCCTCAGATCGGGACGCTCGGTTCCGGAAATCATTTTCTTGAGGTGCAGGTTGTTGAAGAAATCTATGAAGAGGAAACAGCGCGCGTGTTCGGAATACGGAAAGATCAGATCGTGGTGCTGATTCATAGCGGCTCCCGCGGACTCGGTCATCAAGTTTGCACCGATTATCTCGACGCGATGCAAGGGGGGATGAAGAAATACGGCATCTCCGTCGTTGATCGGCAGTTGGCGTGCGTGCCAATTCAATCGAGAGAGGGGAGAGAATATTTAGGCGCTATGGCTGCAGCGGCAAATTTCGCATTCGTCAACCGGCAGATGATCACGCATTGGACGCGCGAGGCGTTTCAGCGGATAGTTGGCGACGGCAACCTGAAACTTGTGTACGACGTCTGCCATAACATGGCAAAATACGAAGAGCATACAATTGAAGGCAGTCGCAAAACAGTGCTGGTGCACCGGAAGGGAGCAACGCGCGCATTTCCGAAAGGGCATCCCATTCTTCCCACGGGTCTGCGCGATGTTGGGCAGCCCGTTTTAATCCCCGGCAGCATGGGCACAAATTCGTATATCCTGGTGGGCACCGAGAAAGCTATGGAAGAAACGTTCGGTTCATCCTGTCACGGCGCTGGAAGGGCAAAAAGCCGCACCCAGGCAAAGAAAGAATCAACTGCTGAAGAACTTCTCCGTGAGATGAAGGGAAAAGGAATTTTAGTGCGCGGTGAAACCCGTTCAGGTCTTGTGGAGGAGAAGCCCGACGCGTATAAAGACGTCGGTATGGTAGTGGATGTTGTTCAGGGAGCAGGAATTGCACGGAAAGTCGCAAAGCTCACCCCGCTGGCAGTGATGAAGGGGTAGGGTTTTTATTCTCCCAATCATCTCCGTATATTTCAGAATGCATCACACATCATCGAACGCCATACTGGAATGAATACTTCTTCCGCAATTAGAGAAAAACAGGTTGTTGCGCTAAGCTCTGTCGCCGCTGCGATATTTTTGACCGGCGTGAAATTAACCGTCGGATTGAAGACGAATAGTCTCGGTATCCTCTCGGAAGCCGCTCACTCCGGATTGGATTTAATCGCGGCGCTTATCACCTATTTCGCAGTAACCCTTGCCGATAGACCTCCCGATCTGGATCATCAATACGGTCATGGCAAGATTGAGAATGTTTCTGCCCTGATTGAAACGATTCTGCTTGTTCTCACTTGCGTCTGGATTATCATGGAAGCGGTGAAACGCCTTATCACTCACGAGAGTCACATCGAGGTGAGTTATTACAGCTACGGTATCATGATTCTGGCGATCATCATCGACCTGAGCCGGTCGAGAGTTTTATCCAGGGTGGCGAAGAAACATCACAGCCAGGCGTTAGAGGCGGACGCGCTTCATTTTTCGAGCGATGTATGGACTTCGCTTGTGGTCATTCTCGGTCTCTTCTGCGTTTCGCAGGGTTACCCGGTGGTCGACGCGATTGCGGCGGTGATGGTTGCGATTCTAATTTTATTCGTAAGTTACCGGATGGGAAGAAGAACGATCGACGTTCTTGTGGACCGCGTCCCTCCCGGGTTGTATCAAAAAATTATAGAGAGCATCAAACACGTCGAAGGCGTGGAGGAGGTGCGGAATGTGCGCTTGCGTTCATCGGGTTCAAAAGTGTTTGTGGAAACTGCGGTGGGAATAAGGAGGACCATGCCGTTCGAAAATATGCATGATGTGGTCAACGTAGTCCGTGAGAAAATCGGTCTCACGCATCCCAATATCGACGTGGTTGTTCACGCCGCTCCGGTTGAAACAGGCGATGAATCTATCGCGGAAAAAGTGAGGATGCTTGTCCTCAAAAAAGGGTTGCGGACTCCTCATAACCTCGAAGTCCATAACACCCACGGCGAGTATTATCTCGATTTTGATATCGAATTTCCTCAAAGCGTCATGTTTCAAAAAGCTCATGAGATCACGCTGGAGATAGAAAAGGATATTCGGAATACCATCCCTTCAATCAGAGAGATAACAATTCACCTTGAGGAAATTCACTCCCAGGAAACAGAATTAATGAACGCAACCGATCTTGAACGCGCGATGCGCGAAGCCATCCGGCAGAAAATACTGGCGGACACGGACGTTATAGATTGTCCTACGTTAACTCTCCTGAAATGGGATTCGAATTATAACGTCTCTATTATATGCGGCATTGATAAATCGTTCACGCTGGGGAGAGTGCATCAAATTGTTACGCGCGTGGAAACAAATCTCTACGCTCAATTTCCTGAATTACATAGAGTCACAATTCAGGCGGAGCCGAGGTAATCCTTCAAATCATTGTGTAATCAGTGCTCAATCGCTCATTCCGGAACATAATCGCTCCCTACGTTGTTATATCTTCAAGAGAAATTCAAGTTGATTATAGAGGAATCTTTTTGTAGCTTGTTAAATCAAAAAACGATGGGAAAACGACTCACTCTATATAATATAGAAAGCAATCACTTGTGAAATTATCACAGAAATGGAATTAAACTTATAACTCTTTTTAATACTTACTCAACTTATGGCACCAAATTCACTTAAAACTATTCGCGACTTACTTTATTGGCAATTTGCGCTCCTCACTGCCGGTCCCGCTAATAAAAATGGGAAAAGAGATGCAACGGCAACCCAGTATTATAAAAAATTAAAATCCGGCGATGTTGTATGGGATGACGCCATCAGAACATTTATTCTGAAGGTATTAAAACCCCATCAGTGTTTGTATTGCGGAAGCGCCGAAAACCTTACTGTCGATCAGCTTATCCACCCCTCCCGCGGCGGTCCGAATATTCCGGATAATCTCGTCGTCGCATGCAAGCAATGCGTTGCAAAAAAAGGCACATTTGGCGTCTATGAATGGTTCGAATTAGAGGGAAAGTTCGAAATGCCACCGATTGTTGAAAGCAAATATCTCCGGCTTCTCTATACAATCAACGAAGCGCGGGGCACGCTGGAAGTAGACCGGCCTGATCTCGATAAGCTTTGCTGGCAATGCCAGGATGGCACTGTGTGTGAAGATACGAAGAAAACCGTTTATTGTTTAGAGAGCGTGTTGATATCGAAAAATCCTGCGGCGTAAATACCGACGCTATTTAGTTTTAATTTCTTACCCATCAATTATCCCTTGCAACTCTCAAAGATTTGAGAGTGCATACGATCTCAAAGTTGATATTCTGGCGAGATTAAAAGTTTCGCATTTTACATCGATGTGAGGAGATCGCGACGTTCCGCTGCTGCGGAACTCGCGATGACGCCCGAGTCAAGGGCATTCTTATTCCGTCATTGACCTTAACGTAAGGTTTGCGCTGGCGAGCCGTTCGGCGAGGATGGTTGCTAACTGCTCGTGGAAAATAAGCGTCAGCGGTGGATTATTTTGGGTCATCTTTCTCAGAGATTCTTCCGTTAACAAATAAATTACGCACGGTTCTGCGGCGATCACCGAAGCCGTCCGTTTCCCCTTAATATAGAGCGCCATCTCGCCGACAATCGCCCCCGGTCCCATTCTTCGTATCCTTATCGATTTTTCTTTTTCGATTTCCAATTCAACAGTGATGGTGCCCGATTCTAAAATGAATATGTCCTGGGTATAGAGTCCCTGGCGGATGATATACTCGCCTTTCGGGATTTCTTTTCGTTCGAGGAAGGGGAGCAACGCTTCCGCTTCAATCGCTCCACGGAATATTTCTCTTATTTGATCCTTGATCGTCGAACTGAATTGCTGGCTGCTGCTGGCTGTTTCCAGAAGGGCGTCTTCGCACCATTCAAGCGCATGGTCCATGTCTGAAAAAACCGATGGGGAGTCCATTGCCTCGGAAATGATCCTGTCGTGGCGAAGCTGTTTTTCTATCTGGCTGTTCATCCCCGCCAACATCAGATGGAATTGATACCGTTCGGATAGATTTCGCATTTTCGTAAACGCAACAATAGCGGATGAATCGAGCCCGTCAACTTTCCCGAAATCGAGCACCACGTATTTTGTATGATAGTCTGCGTGCGATTGCAGGACTTGTTTCAATGATTCAAGGATATCGTTTGCAGTTCCGAAGAAGAGATATCCCTGCAATTTCAGAATGCTGATTTTTTTTCCTTCATCGGCTAAAATGTGCTGTGCTTCGAATGTTCGGTCAACATTGCTTTGCAACTGGGTTCCGGTGAATGACGCCCGGACGACATTGATGCGGCTGTACTGAATTGCAAAGAGCACCATCGCGGTCAGTATTCCCACAGCGACGCCGAGAATGTACCCGAAGATGCCAATCGTTACGAGGATCAGGAGAATGACAAGGTAATCGGATAGCGGGATGCGAAACCAGGCGTCGTAAAGCCACTCAATGAGAAAGGTCAAGCCGAGGTAAAAAAGGAGACTTCCCAAAATACAGTAGGGAATATATGCGAGGTACGAAGCGCCGGTGATGAGAACCGCCAAAGAAACACAAGCCGCGATAATGCCCGTCATCCGGCTGCGGATACCCATTTGCAGATTCAATTCGGTGAGACTGAGCGAATGAAAACCGATGACGCCTCCCGCCATACCCGACAATATATTCGCTATACCCACCCAACGCAACTCGCGGTTGTAATTCAGATCGTCTTTGCCTTCAAGTTCCAGCACGCTTACGCTCAACAGGAGCGACGCCACACTAACGGTGATAATCGTAAACATATGCGCCGCCTGTAAGCCGATGACATGCCATACGGAATTGGCAAACGCATTGCCAACCTCCCACTTTACCATCGATTGAACGGGGAAGTAGCCGATGAGCCAACCCGATTTCATGGCATGATCAACCGAATATCCTTTGAACCATATTCCCAGATAAAAGAGAGCCAATGTTCCAACGATGATAACGGGCATCAAGATGGGATTGCGGGACCGGCGCATTATTACATAGAGCAATAATGCTCCAAGCAGACCCGGCAGCCACCGGAGGAGTGAAGTCTCCTCAAGCAAAATGAAGAAATTCCATTTATCCATCGGCAGCCCTGTGAGGAGAGGCAGCGAACCCTTTAGCAGCAGCCACCCGCTGCCCGCCAGAAATCCGCCCATGACCGGATACGGAATGTACCGCATGATACCGCTCAAATTATAGGCACCGATGAGAAGAAATGTGATCCCTGTTAAGCATGTCGCGATGAAGATTGCCGTGAGAACGGTGTAAAATTTTTCTTCAGGGGAAGCGACGGGGAGCGCAGTTATGATCGCGGACGCCATAATTGCGAAGAGGGGAACGATGCGGTCTTGCGGAATATAAATTGCTGAGGGGAACGAACTGGTGAGCGAGCCAATCAATCCGATAACGATGGCGGTCGCGAGCATGAGTCCCGCCCCGCTGGAAACGAACATCGGAAGCTGTTCTCCGAAAATCAGCGACGCGAAGGAGAAGCAGAGAATGACGGTGATAACGCCGATCACTAGCCCGGTGGAGATTATCGGCAGGATTTTTTTAATGATATCCATGAAGGATACTCAGGAAACGGCTTTTGAAGAAATCATTTTTCCGGTTTTGGAAGAACCGGTCACCGCTGATTATCTTATCTTCTGGACCATATTGATCTCCCGCAGGAGGTCTTTCTTCGTAAACCTGCCCTTGCTCATGATGCCGGAGATAAAGCCGTGCATTTTTTCCCGTGTTTCATCGTCAACTTCCATGGACGTTAAAACAATCACGGGGGTATCTTTTGTTTCCTGCTGTTGTTTTAGCTGGTATGCGACGTTAAACCCGGAGACATCGGGCATAATCAGATCGAGAATGATGAGATCGGGGCTTTCCAGCGCAGCGGCGCGGACTCCTTCTTTCCCGTTCATGGTTTTGATAACGTCGTAACCTTCGGCTTCGAGGATAACTTCGATGAGATCGATCGCCGTTTTATCGTCGTCGATCACCAGCACCTTGGGATGTCGCCGCAATCCGCTGGCGCGGATCGGCAGGCGGCTCAGGGCATTGAGAAGATCTTCGCGGTTGACCGGCTTCACAAAGTAATCAACAGCGCCCATGCCGAAACCAAGTTTTTTCTCGTCTGAAATCGATATGATGATAATGGGGATGTGGCGGCAAACGGGATGTAGCTTCAGCTCTTTTAACACCTGCCAACCGTCTTTCAACGGCATAAAAACATCCAGGGTAATAATGCTCGGTATAAACTGTTTGGCTTTTTCGAGCCCTTCGAGGCCATTAGTTGCGACTTCCGTTCTGTATCCTGCTTCCTGCAGGTATGTTTGCAATAATTGAGCTGCAAAAGGATTATCCTCGATAATCAACACGAGCGGTTTTTCCTCAGGCGCCGCCGTAAGATTTTGTCCTTCGACAATGCGGAGCAATTCTGCGGGAGATTCCAGAACGTCGCCGGGTAGTACCATAGGTATGCGGAAGCGGAACGCCGTCCCTTTTCCGAACTCGCTTTCCACGGAAATCCTGCCGCCGTGGAGTTCAATTAATTTCTTCGTGATAACCAAACCCAACCCGGTGCCCTCGCTTACCATTTCAGAATTTTTCCCCTGCTGGAACGGGCGGAAGAGTTTCACGAGGTCTTCCTGCCTGATGCCGACGCCCTCATCGCGGATTTCTCCTTCGATCTCGTTATCGATCCGGCGTATATTCATAAAAATGTTGCCGCCGGCGCGGCTGTATTTCACTGCATTGGAGAGGAGATTGACGAGAATCTGGCGGAAGCGGGTCTGATCGACGACAAGCGATTCAACGTCGGGACTGATCTCCATCGTCAGGTTAAGCTGCTTTTTCTGGATTTCGTTCTGCAGCACGCGCTGCACGGTATCGGTAAAATACGCAATCGGGTACGCCTCGAGGTGCAGCTCCATTCGTCCCGCTTCAATTTTCGATAGGTCGAGGATGTCGTTAATGAGGGACTGGAGATGCCTGCCGCTCACGTTGATGGCTTTCATGAAATCGAGAACTTTTTCTTCGGGCAGTTTTTCGAAATCGGCGGCAAGAATTTCGGAGAAACCCACAATGGAGTTCAACGGAGCGCGAAGCTCATGGCTAAACGTCGCGAGAAAACGCTTCAGGGTTTCATTGGCATCGTCGGTTTTCTTCTTTTCATTTTCCAGCTCGATGTTCTTGATCGTAATTTCGTACATGAGCCGTTTTCTGCTCATCCCGATGGCTAATTCGTTGGTGATGATGGAGAGGAGGTCTTCTTCATCCTGAACGTAGCCGGATTCTTTTTTCGTGAAGACTTCCAGGACCCCCTGCAGATCGTTCTGGACAAGGAGGGGAACGGACAATAACGACTTGAACTTAAGATCGTTGACCTCGCTGAGAAAATGCGCCGCGATGCCGCTCCGTGAAAGTTCATCGGTCACGATTGTCTCTTTTGTCAGCGCTGTTTGCACGGTGATCGTATTAACCTCGGGGTTGACGATCTGGTGTTCCACCATGGGATTGACCCTGACGTCCGCGAGAGAGGGAGCCATGAGATGGAGCATATTGGACCGCGGGTCGTAGCGGTAAATGCAGACAAACTTGGATGGGACGTCCATGAACTGCGCGATGCGCTCGCCGGCGGTGAGGCACAGCTCGTCGAGATACTGGGCGTTGTTGATCGCGCGGGAAATTTCCATCAGTATTTCTTTTTGCTTCTGGCGGCGCTTGACGTCGCTGATATCCTGGAAGAACACCGAAATGCCGTCTTCGGCGGGATAGACGCGGATGTCGTACCACTTTTCAAACCGGTCGTCTTTGTAGGAGCTTTCAAAAATCTGGAGGGTGTGTGTTTCCATGGCAAGGCGGTACCGTTCGCCCTGTTCGGCGTTCCGGGCATTGGGGAAGATATCGAAGACATTTTTACCCAGCACATCATCGCGTTTTAATCCCGTGCCCTCTTCGGCGGCGCGATTCCAATAGGTAAAGTTATAATCCTTGTCAAGAGCGAAAAATCCGCCGGTGATTCCTTCCAGAATGTGTTCGTATTGCGCAGAAGTTTCCATGGTATTCCTTGGAGTTGTTTCAATTTTTAGGGATGTGACGAAACAGAGTCACTGATGCTGACGATGCAGGTTAACAAATTTTTCAATAAGATGCAAGCGATACCTTAAGAAAAAGGTTAGCTTATCTCCCGTATCTCCATAAATTTCATTACGGTGCAGAAGTTTTCAACAGGGGGGATGGGTTAATACACGTAATTTCAGGGCTAAATGTGGAGTTTTTAACAGGTTATCAACAAGGGAAGGGGAGAGTAATGATATCCGGATTTGCCTTTTGTGATTTCTGAGACTGGTTTCTATCGTCATACAATCGTACTTACCAAGGGGTAGGTTAGAACGCTGTAAATACAGTTTTGCGATGGTGCTAATGATCTTGCCAGTGCGATTTATTATTAGTATTTTGGTAAGCGATGGTGTTGTGACAAATGTTTTTATAATACAGAAAATAATAGTAAAATGCGTATAATGGTATAGACTAATGTTAAACAAATCTCCTAATTGGTATCAAATAATATTCTACTATGTTTATAAGTCGCAAGTGTATCTGAGTGGAGGTGTTGGAAGCCCATCAGGTGGTGCAGCCGGTATTTCCGGATTAATTATCATAAACTTAAGTAGTTTGTTTATGTTTATAAATCCATTTATTGGAGCTAAATATTTTGACCGTGATGTTGGTATCATCATAGCAATTAGTCTTGGAATTACCATTAATGCAATTAATTATTATTTTCTGGTTGCAAATGGGAGATTCATACGGTTTCAGAAAGTAATGGAAAGTCAAACTGAAGAACAAAAAAGATTCGGGAAAAAAATAACGTGGATATATTCTCTTGTAACAATACTTACATTGATCATTTCCATGATATATCTCCATTACGTCTATAATATTTTGGACATCGGGAAATAAATCATACACTTACATCATTCTGCTTCCCGCCATCCGCAGTGGGATGCCGATGGTTGATGCTGTTGCGTCGGTAACAATTGATAATATCAATGCGAATTATAATATAGGTGAATAATATGCCGCTAATGATAATTATTTTCGTAATTGCAGTATTAATTTATTGGCAATTCATTTTGCGATTCATTCTTCGTTATGAGATTGGTGAAACAGCAGTCTATATTAGATATTTCAACTTACAAATCCGTAGGCATATTGATTATACTAATATAGAGAGCATGGAAAAGATTCCGTTTTGGATGTCAATAGTTTATCCTCCACCTTATAAGAGACCATTGAATAGAATCTTTGCCAAATCGTTTGTGGTAATTACCCTTAAAGAAGGGTGGATCCCAAGATACATGTTATCTCCCGATTCTCCAGAAAAATTCATAGATGAAGTTAAGCAAAAAATGAAGACGTACAACGCGAATGGATAATCATGCCAAAATTGTTTCTTGCTTCGCATCATCCGCGGTGGGAAGCCAATGGTTGATGCTGTTACATGAGATTTGATAATTAACCCAACCCCATGCCCCTTCCCTTAAAAAGCCCGCCCGGCTGCGCCGTTCGGACGGGGGAAGGGGTCGGGGATGGGTTACGTGAACGCATTGTCAAATCGCAGCTGCCGATTGGTCGGGATGAAAGTAGATGAAGGGGCACTCTCGAAATCGAACGGCAATATTTCCGTGTGTAAGATTCCCCATCGTCCCCGCCTGACCGTAGGGCAGGAAAGGGGGATCACCGAAGGCGAGGGGGTTTTGAGATAGCGGTCGCCATATTTTCGTTTCTGCTGTGCGCCTGTATGATGTTAGATGCAAGAACGTCTCATACACGTTCCCCCCTCGGACGATGTTGAATAGAAAATGAACTTGATGTGGGGTGGTAAAAAATTGATGAAATCATAAAAATTAATAAATCCTGCGTTTCTACTAAAAATTTAATGTGATGAATATCACAGGTTTTTGATGGATGTGATTTGATCTTTGTTTTTCATAAAAATCAATGAATTAATCCTATTTTAATAGAATTTAGTTAAGGCACGCTGCTATAAGATCAATCGGAAACAATTTTTAGGGTGACATAAAATAATAAAAAAAATAATCTGTTGTCGAAATTCGTTTGTTTTCCACAAAAATGAGGTTTGTTGAAATTTTTACATACGCAAGAACCAAAGTCAAAACTTGACAAACTTTCGGTTATTTCTTATTATAAGTATGTTCTCGATGCTATAGGGATCGAGATATGTGAAACTATTCTGAACTGAAGGAGAGTGTTATGGGTAAAAAAGGAATGTTCCTTGTAGCTGTACTCTTCGGTGGTATGATGTTTATTAACGGGTGCAGCAATAACGCAACCGACGAAGAGATGACCAGACTTAAAACGCTGCAGCAGCAAAATGCCGACATGGAAAAGCAGCTTGCTGGCAAGAATCAAGATATAGCAGATTTGAAAAAACAACTCGCCGATCGCGATGACAAATTGAAACAATGCCAGGCGGATCAGGACGAGGCAAAAAAAGCATTAGGTAAATAACAACAACCAAACTACTTACTTGAAGGAGATTATTATGAAGACCAAAAATATCGTCGGCTTCATCCTTATCGCAATGTTAGGATTGGTTTTGTTATCAGTTATGCCGGCAACGGCGCAAAACCTCAGCAAAAGCGATTGGGAAGCGGCAATGAAATCCGCAACCGATAGACAAACCGATTTAACCGGTCAACTATCTGCAGCGTCAAAAAACCTTGAAGATATGAAAGCGCAATTGACCTCGAAAGACGCCGATGTAAAAGCGTGCGAGGACGCATTGTTTGCGCTTCTTGGCGTTACACGCGATCAGTGGGAACAATTCCAGAGCGATCTTGCGCAGATGGAAAAACGCGTGGCGGAACTCCAGGGCATGTCCGATGATCAACTGATGCAATACAAAGATGAGATGACCAAGATGCAGGATAAGCTTGGTGAAATGTCGAAAAGCAAAATTGCGTTGCTTTCGCGGTTCAAATCCCGCATCGACTCGTTACAAGATAAACTTGCGACGCTCCTCAAGGGTCTCGGCAATAAAGAACATTCTTATACAGTAGGAACATGGGCGAGAAACCATGATTGCCTCTGGAACATTGCCAAGAAACCCGATATTTATGCCAACGCATGGATGTGGCCCAAGATCTGGCAGGGCAACCGCGACCTGATCAAAGACCCCGATATTATCAAGCCGAAATGGGTTTTGAAAATACCCGAAGGCAAGGAATTATCCAAAGACGAAAAATCCGCCGCGCGGAAATATTACAATAAGAAAGCAGCCGCGGCTCCCGCAGCAGGCACAAAGTAACTATGGAGTGTTAGCGGAAACGCGAACTTCTTTGGCAGCGTTTAGTTTCAACAGTACCCCCCTTGCGTACTTCCCGATAACCCGGGATGCGAAGGGGGGTTCTGTTTTTAGACTCTGTCCGAGAACTTGTAGTAGCGGGTCGCCAGAACTTCGCGAATGCCCAATCAGATTCAAAGTAGCCGCCGATCCGGTGACCAGCCCGTACAGTCAGGCGGGTCGGCTACTACAAAACAGGGTTTTCAGACAGACTCTTTATACAGACCATCAGCTTACCAACATTACAACCCCGCACATTGAAAGGAGAAAAACTCAAACTTGACCGAACGTAAATTGAAGGCAGAAGGCGTCGATATGGTAAAATTGCTTGGATTGAACGACGCCAATCTGCGTACCGTGGAAGATCACTTCGATGCATCCATCACCGTCCGCGGGGATTCAATGACATTTAAGGGTGATCTGCAGGAGGTAGAACAGCTTGAAAAAATCTTTAAAGAATTTATTTATATCCTTACCAAGAACGACGAACTATCCATCAACGACGTCGAAACCGTGATCGATCTGATTCGAGTGAACGGAGAGGGAGCGCTGCCCAAATCGTATGCATCGGAGGCAACGCAGGAGGACGTTGAAACTTCGGTGCTGTTCACCCGCAACGGGATTATTAAAGCAAAGACAGGCGGTCAGCGGGAATATATCCGCATGATTAAAAAGAACGATATTGTCTTCGCTATCGGACCGGCGGGAACGGGGAAAACATATCTCGCTGTTGCGATGGCGGTCGCCGCATTGAAGAATCGCGATGTAATGAAAATTGTCCTTGCCAGACCCGCGGTCGAAGCGGGGGAATCACTCGGATTTCTCCCCGGTGATTTGCAGCAAAAAGTCGATCCGTACCTGCGACCGCTCTATGACGCGTTAGATGATATGATACCGCCCGATAAATTAAAAACCTATGTTGAGCGCAACGTCATTGAAGTCGTGCCGCTCGCCTATATGCGCGGCAGGACGCTCAATAATGCGTTCGTCATCCTTGATGAAGCGCAGAACGCGTCGGCGATGCAGATGAAGATGTTTCTCACGCGGCTTGGCGCAAACTCGAAAGCGATCATCACCGGCGATATCACCCAGATCGATCTGCCGGTAAAAACAATTTCCGGGCTTGTGCAGATACAGGAGATATTGCAAAAAATTCAGGGCATACAATTTGTGTATTTCAATAAGAGCGACGTTGTACGGCATAAGTTGGTGAAAGATATTATCGACGCGTATGATAAATATCACGCCGCGCCGAAAAAGAACGACAAATGAGAAATTACCAGCATAGTGTTGTATAACCCCAATCCGGGTCAGGCGTCGTCCAAAAAGAAAGAGTTTGTCATCCTGAACTTGTTTCAGGATCCAAAAATTATCGGAAACAGATGCTGAACCAAGTTCAGCATGACTCCACCTGAGGGGAGGAAGTTCTTTTCGGACGACCCCTCTGAACCCACACAGATTTCGATCCCGAATTCATCGGGACGGAATGACTCATTCCAACCGCGTGAATATTACTATTTAGCCCGCCTCAAACTAAACACGTGGCTCTCAGCGTAGGGCTTTGGCTCGCTGATCGTATATTCAGGGAACATTTTTTGGAATGTCCGGAAGGGACGCTTGACCATATAGAATGAAGACCGTTCATTCTCGCCTAAATTAATAGATATAACGACTACACCTTCCTCCGATAAATGCGCTTTAATATTCTCAATCGCATAAGAGAATTTATATTCATCCGTAATATGCTGGAGCACATCCATGGCAAAGATGAGATCGAACGTTCCATCAAGTTGCTGGGTGGAAACATCAACTTGTAGGAACCGGAAACCCGGCAATTGCTTGCGTAATCCGTCGAATAATGTATCGGCAATATCGACGCCGAGGTAATCGGAAACGCCTTCCTCCAGCAGAATTTTGGCAAAATATCCCGTTCCGCAGCCGATATCGAGTGTGCGCGAACGTTTAAAATCAACTCCGGCTTCCCTGCAAACCGCGAGGAATACTTTCGATCCTTCCGCGAGGAGTTGCATATTTTCATCATGTGATTTTGATTTATCCCCGACTCCCCGCAAATCAAATCCATAGGTAGTATGGCGGTGTTTCCAGTAATCTCCCGCCTTATAATCCGTCCCTTTTTTGAAACGCTTGAGTTCGGTCAGACCTTGAATTCTTCGCCGCAATACGCCGATGGGATCGCGGAAGAGTTTTGCCAATTTATTTTTTACGCCCATGAATACAAAATACGCCTTTTATTCTGAACGTACAATACGGGGGATGGAAATGAAAATACTTTTGGAAAGAAACCAATGCAACGACTTTGCATTAGCCCGAATGATCGGAAACGCGCCAATCGATGGCAACATATCCCGCGCAACTAAATTGTTATTTCTTCTTAACTTTATCCTGTACCGGTTGGTCAAACTGGACGTTGGGCAGCGTGTCGCCGGCAATATTTTCACAAAGTGATTTTGTAAAATTGAGCAGCGAACTTATCGCGAACGAAATCACGCTTTGATCCTGTTTGATCGATGAGAGGGCGCTCATAAGCCGTTCCCGGCTTTCTGCGCTGAGCTCGGGAGTTAATTCCCCTTCATACTTTATAATATCGCCTTCCATTTTCATCAGAGCTTTTTTCAGAATGGAGGATATCGGTTCGATGGTATCGTTGAAGCGCATTATTTCTTCAAGGTTGTTCTCGGCAACCCGGGTCCGCAGCGCTTTTTCTTTTTTGAACAGATACCGTTCGTAAATCCCGCGGATGAGGATAGGAAGGTGATCCATTTCCACGTGTTCTTTTCTTACGTAATCGTACGCGCCCAACTTCATCGCTTCCACGGCAACGGTTTCCGTGCCCGCGCCGGTCATGACCAGCGAGGGGGTGTCCATCTTTTGTTCATGCATCCACTGCAGCACGTTCAAGCCCGATGCGCCGGGCATTTTGTAATCAAGGATCACAATATCGAACTTATCATTCTTGAGGAGCGCTATGGCGTCTTTTCCGTTTGGGCAGGCGGTTACATCGAAGCCGCCGTACGCCGAGAGAATTTCCGTGATGATAACCCGGAGGTTATCTTCGTCTTCCGCAAAGAGTATCTTAAGGGGGGTACCTTGTTCGTTCAATGTAGTTGTCCTTTCAAAAATTTACAATTCAAAATGTACTGTCAGCCCCTATTACTCATATTCTTAAAAATTACCCCTTACTATAAATCGTCTAATGGTACAAAATTATTTATTTAATACCAAATATCGTTATAATTTCTTGTAATTTCATGCAGTTAAAGTATTTATCGGATGTATCGCTTCATCGGTGGAGGTTCAAAAGAATGAGCCATATGGATAGAGTAATAGTCCGTTTACAATTTATCCTTTTTTGCCTCGTCCCATAGCTTGTCCATTTCTTCAAACGAGGAAGTTTGGATGTTCTTGCCGCGCTCTTTCAGTTTTCGTTCGATGAAGGTGAACCGTTCAATAAATTTTTCAACTGAACGGCGCAGCGCGACTTCGGGATTGACGCGGATAAACCGGGAGTAATTCACGATGCTGAACAAGAGATCGCCCAACTCCGCTTCCATTTCCGGAATGTTTTCCGAAGCGATTGCATGATGAAGCTCGGCAATTTCCTCGGTCACTTTATTCCAGACATCTTCCCGTTTTTGCCAGTCAAAACCGACCTTCGACGCTTTTTCCTGCAGGCGGTACGCGCGCAGAAGGGCGGGGAGTTCTTTCGGAACGCCGTCCATAACCGATTCACGGCCCTCTTTCATTTTCAATTTTTCCCAGTTCTCTTTTACATGTTCGGAGCCGGTGACTTCCGTATTGCCGAATACATGGGGGTGCCGGGCGATAAGTTTTTCCGTGATCGCTTCGATAACCTGTTGCAGCGTGAACGCATTCGTTTCTTCGGCGATATTGGAGTGGAAGACCACCTGGAGCAGGAGATCGCCAAGCTCTTTTTTCAGTTCGGGCATATCGTTATTATCGATCGATTCAACGACCTCGTACGCTTCTTCGATAAGACCCATGCGGATGGAGGCATGCGTCTGCTCGCGGTCCCATGGGCATTCTTTCCGCAGGCGTTTGGTGATCTCTACAAAATATTCAAATTCCGGATACGGCAACTCTATAAATCCTTTCGTGATATAAAATTTTCATCATACATACGGTTCAGTATTCACGAGATGATAAACGCTATAAACTACTCAATTGGGATGTAGGATGCAACTGGATTTTCGCCGTTTTTTAAAGAATTTATTCACTTTTTATCAACAACGTTATCCACAATTATGTATGGTAAAAGGGACTAATTTTACGAGAGGGTGTGGATAGGTAGTGGATAAAGTATATAGAGAAGAACCAATAAGTGGGGGAAAAACAAGAGAGCCGACTCTTTTTATATTGAGTCGGCTCTTTTGGTTATGGTGAATTTGGATGGGGTTATTTCACTAATATCATCTTTTTAAAATCGCTGAAGCCCCCCGCGACTAATCTATAAAAATATACTCCGCTCGATACGTTATTCCCGTCAAATCTTGCCGTGCGGTAGCCGGCGTCCTGCACTTCATCCACTAGCGTTGCGACTTCCTGACCAAGCATGTTATAGACTTTCAACGTAACATGACCCGCTTCAGGCAGCTCGTAATTAATCATCGTCGTTGGATTGAACGGGTTAGGCATGTTTTGATGCAGGAGATACGTTGCAGGCGTTGCGCTGGTTACTCCGTCATCGATAAATTTTGAAATTGTTTTAGCTGGCAGACAGGGGTTTATAGCCGAGGCAATGATTACTATCCCATCACTCCCGGTATTGCTCAATGCCATGCTTCCTGACCCTGTCATTGGAATTTGATTCTTTCCGCTTCCGGGCTCATTAAGCCAATACGAAGCAGCGTTTTCGCCTTGGAGCTTCCAATGAATCGTTACAGGATATTTGACGTCCTTTATAGAAATTGGAATTCTTGATTGACCACGATTCGGCATAATTTTTTCAATGAACTTTCCGGATTTAAATCGCGCGTGAAAGATTCCCCTGGGGGTAACCGGAGGCATATCGAAATCCGTAAATCCTAAATTTAAGGTTCGACCGCCGTTGACGGCATACATTTGTTGACTATTACCAGCGGCGTCTGTGACAATGAATTGATCAAGAGATACCATGGAAGATGCAAGGCAGCCGCCGCCGCCATTGCTTTGCACAGTGAAGGAATAGATATCAGACCAGATGCTCGTTACGCCATTGGTCGCATTTACCCGCCAGTAATACGTGGTGCTGTATGAGCACGGATCAATCTGTTCCGATGTGGTGGTGAGACCGGGAGAATCATAGAATATCGAAGTGAAGCATAAATCAGTTGCAACCTGCAAGTGATACGACGTTGCGCCGGTTGATGCGGTCCAGGTTAAGGTGGGAATTGTTGATACGCCGCTGGAACCATTGCTGGGCGAGAAAGGCGCAGGGACAGGCGGAGCGCCCATCGGATTGGAGGGCTGCGGTGTGCAGGCGAGGGTGCCCCCGCTGCCGGTAGAGTTTTTATCCATAAATAACTGACCGTCCTGATTCACTTTAATCCAGTATCCCTTTCCGGCTTGAATGACGTCTGTCATAACATATCCTGCATTAAATCCAAAAAAATTGGACGAAAAAGCAGTGCCCGACGCAGAAATCTTGGATCGGTTAATATCCTGATATAACGAACCGATCATATTCCAGCCGGTTTTCACGGCAATATGGAAGGAATCTTGCGCGATGCCGGAATAGGTGACATTCTGGCTTGAAGGCGTGGAGGGATAATTTACCCAGTACCCAACGCGGTTATCTAATGTTTGAGGTGACACATAAATTTGACCGCTCCACGTTACAAGGTTTGCATCGCCTGGAAGGGCATTCGCAAACACGGCGTTTCGGGAAAAATTCACTTCTTTCACAGGGACGCTGAGCATGTTCCACCTGTTCGATACCGTTGTGGGAACGCTGGTAATTGATTTATACACAGCCGTAACGGTAGCTCCTTCTGTATTAAACACAACGGCTTTCGTGTCAAAGCCGGGGGTATTAACACCGATATCGATGATATCTGCTCCCGTAACATCCCATCTATCAAATTGTTTAATGCCATCATGAACGTATTGGGTTAGCGGAGCACGGATAGTGTAATAAGGTGGAAGGAGGTTATCCTTATTACCCTGATGCACGAACACGCCTTTGTATAAATTCCCGTTTTCATCAGCCGCATGATCTATGTCGATAGGGTTATAAGATATGGGATTGAAGACAGCATCCATCCCGCGGTTGTTTACTTTAGTGTTTGTTGCATCCTTCAAATCATTAAGCCACGGGTCCTTAAGTTCTATATACCCTCCATCGTACGTATCCGTTGTTGTCTGAAGCTGGGCTTTTAATGTGACGTTCGTTGCAACGGGAATAAATCTTGAATATTTTATTCCCAAACGAGGGTTGAATCCCCCGATAAGCGTATTTTGATAGCCCGCATCATCTGACCAGATATTGAATTTATAATAAGGAGTATTTACGGGAATTGCATTTGGATCCGCTTGAAATATTACCGATGTAGTAGATTGGTCATATTGCCAGCTGGGTGGGGGGTCGGCAGAAACTGGTTGATCCCATCCCGTTCCATTCCATTTTGTAATTTTACCGACATGAACGGTAACGAATGTGTTACCTTGTTGGACACCTCTTTGCAAAATGTTTGAACGATCTTGTGCATATACTGATTGATCCACTGTTACCTCGTTCGTTGAAGAGAAGAAAATATCGTTCAACCGTTGGTAGAGAAAAGATGTTCCGATGTAATCTGTTCCCACTTCACACTCATCTGTAATAATGCCTATAGCTTGGTTATCCGAATTGAGAATCGGACCTCCAGAGCATCCACTCGCAACGTAGGCATTAAACCAGATTGAGCCCGAAGTCCTATTAATCAGCGTTAATGAACCTGTAGATTTTTGTTGTGTGCGTGATGCATACATAGGATAATATCTATTGTCGAACCCATAGCCGATAGCAGTAACAGGTTCCGGTGGATTTATGGATTCAGAAATAACAATAGATCCATGATTCCCAATCGGGGGTTGATTTGGCTTCATAATTACGGAGAAGATTGCCCAATCAGCACCCAGACCATTGAACTCCCAATTTCCGGCAGGAAAATTTTTCAGTTGAACGAAATATTCATCGTTAGGATCATCAGGGTGTTGAGCTATTCCATCTTTATCTGAAAGGGGTACATTGAATTGTACTGACATATAATCAGCGTTCTTTTGCTGCGCATAATATATATTATGTCCAGCGGTTACCAGTAAACCGTAATTCGTGTAGAATGCTGTACCGTTCCCGATCGCTACTCCATTTAAATAAAACCATGTGAGTCTGCACACACCGGGGGCGGGAGTGGTAGTAGGCACCCGAAAATCTTTACTGGGATCACATCTTTCATCGTCAGATCCAGAAGGGGATTGACCCGAAAATACTTTGTCTACCTCAAGATGAATATTTGTGTCGTTCGGCGCCACATAGATCGTTACATCGATATAATCGCCGTTGAAGAATCCGCTAAAATTATTTTGCTTTGAAAGTGATATTCCATCCAGAATCAGAGATTTGGCACTTTTGCCGTGCAGTTCAATATAACTGCTCGTGCCAAGATTCACATTGTTAAAATGAAGATGTATCCAGGGAACGCCGGAATTGGATACTCGCGTTGTGTACGGCGTTGAATATGTTGTTCCGTTCCCGTTATAGTAGGAAGATTTTACTGTGCTTATTTGTACTTGCATCGGTTGTGTCGATTCAGCAGAATATGCGGCAAAACAAGTGATAACCATAGCCGCCAGAACCAGGAAGGCTTTATGTATCAACCATAATGGTGATAGAAAACCGCTTCTGATATTGAGCGTTCTGTTCGTTTTCATTGTTGTATCTCCAAAATTGTTTTTGATAGTGAGTTGATTTGTTAGTATTTTGGAGATGCTGGGGTAACGCTGTAGGGGGTCTAAAAAGTAACATGTTGAACGAGATTCATCTCGTTCATATCATTCGTGTCTATTTATAATTGTTAAACGAGATAAATCTCGTTCAACGCCACCTTGCGAAACACAATTGTTACTTTTTAGACCCCCTACAATTGGAAGTATTATCTCAGCATCTACGGGGGATGATGTTAGCGCATCATCTCCCGGTTTTTTTCTTGTTTACCGGCGCCGTTTGCACCTCCTTTCTCTTGTTTTACTCATCGTTTGCCTATAATGATTGCCCCGCAATTATTATTAAATCCTACCGCAGCGACCGTATTGCCCCGGATGTCGATTCTAGAATATGTTCCACTTGCTAACGAGGTTTCCGTGAGGTAGTTTCTCCATGAATACCCGTTAAAGTGGATAACTTCTCCTGCGTCGCACGCGACGACAATATCGTTTAATCCGTTGCCACGTATGGACGGTTTGTACTCGGACGATGCGAATGAGCCGTTGTCACTGGACCACCTATTGTTATCCGCGAGATTTCTTTTTGCGAATATATAAACTCCGCTGACATAATACTTTAATTCCGGCACGAACCATACGCTTGTGAATGGATAAAATATTCCGCTGTCGGATATTGCCGTTACCGTTGAACTCGCGATGTGCCATATTGTGCATTGGCCCGAAATACCGGGTTGAATCCCGACGGTAATGATTTCCGTTTCGCCGGTCTTTGGGTTCTTTGCTCCCCAGATATCCTTAAGATCGAACGTCGTCCCGCTTTCGATCTTTTGCCAGAGAGAGCCATTATACCACGCAATAGAGCCGTTCGTTCCAACAATATAAATATTGGATGAATCTGTTCCCCACATTTTAGTTAAATAGCCATTGAATAGAGGATTGGAAAATTGATATCCATGCCAGGATGTTCCATCCCAATGATAGGGGGAAGAACTACCCACCCAAATATCATTTTCTGAAAATACAAATATACTTTGCAATTTGGTAGAACCTACCATCGATAAACTCCAATGTGTCCCATTCCATCTCGCAACATTGTACAGTGTTGGAAAAGCGCCGGATGAATCTTGCACGTAAATTTCACCTACGGCAATGATGCATGTATCATTAATGATCGCCACATCATAAAATGACGAGCCGATACCACCAACCGTGAACCGCTGCCAGGTGAAATTGTGGCTTGTGGTATCCATCGTCGTTACCTTTATCCATGCGCTGGAATCAATCCAATCGAGGCCTGTATAAGAATATGCCCTGAAATAGTAATCATGCGCGGGATCATTGTCATCTACTGTTACCACCGTATCAATGGACGGACTGTATATCCAATCCGAATGCCATCCCCAGCGATCACCAGTGCGCTTAAGAAATAACATCCAAGGGTATTGCATCGAATCCGCTTGTATATGTAAAGTAACCTCTGTCGTACTTGCATCAACTAGCGACAAATGGATATTTTCTTTTACCGGAATCTGGATTGGCTCTACGCCCTTATCGCGGCAGCTCCCGCTGAGCACAAAGGGAAGGCATGCCAATATGGTTATGGCATAAGCTATCTTTTTATATCGTGGATTTGTTGTCATAATCGATCTTTCTATGATCTCGTTAATAAATAATCTGCGGTCCGAGTTTTCAGTCCGCACTGTTGAGACAACTGATTAAAATTTAAAAAAATATTGATATAGAATTTCATAAAATCAGATTTTTAAAGGTAAATGATTTTAGATTATCTAAGGCAATAAAAAAACCTGCCGCGCACAACTATAGCGCATGCAGGTTTACTAATAAACTCCTGTAAAGGTAAAGTGTAAGAAAATCTCTAAAGTTGAAATCTTAACTATATTTTTAGTTTCCATCCGTTACTTCGTTTTCCTGTAATAACGACCTATTACAGTTTACATCGAGATTTGCTAAAAATTACGGTATAAAATAACTCCAAAAGATAAGATGATACTATAATATGCTACAGGTAATATAACTAAAATAATAATAGAGCAAGTAATTTTAAAATTATGCATGGATTACCATCTTAAAATGATAAATATCAAGTGTTTATTTCTCAAAAATATTATTATAAACGCTAATAGTGCTGACTTTTTATGAATTTTAAAGCAGATGTCCTTTTTACCAAATTCTATAAATAATTATTTTACCCAGCTGGTGTTTGACGTTTCCCATATGGTAGTTAAATTGCTTCGCCCGCACCCCTACGATACATATCATCATTAATCGCGTGGAATTTTGTAGGTGTTTGCATCCTCAAACCCCCACCATTTACATTTTCCAAATTATTCTCTATAATCATTTAGATACCTGTAACATACCCGGATGTCAGATTTACATCAACACCCTTCCTTTAGGATTTATCCCGAATAATTTTTATATTTCCCGCACATCATTATCGCTGTACCTGCATAAACTCAGATCTTCATCTTAAGGACTAACAATGCCACGAAAATTACCGATTGTTATTTTTATTGTTGCCGCGCTGGCGACCTTTTTTTATTTCATCTATACAACCAATCGTGAGGCAAATATGATATTGATTAACGGAAGATTTTACCTGCTCGATACGGAAGATCATGTTGCCGAAGCGGTAGCAATCCACGGTAACAGGATTATAGAAGTCGGCACAACTGCTTCCATGCTCCAGGAATATAAAAATGTAAAAGTGGTCGATTTGCAAGGGAAAACGGTGTTTCCGGGGTTTATCGATGGGCACGGGCACGTGTTAGGCGAGGGGGGATATTTACAAAATCTCGACCTTGTCGGAACAACCTCCGCGCAGCAAATTGCCGATTTAGTCGCAGGGAAAGTGCATGCTGTGCATACGGAGCAGTGGATTTATGGCAGGGGGTGGGATCAAAATAGATGGCAGAAGGAAGAATTTCCCGATCATGAAATATTAGATAAAGTTTCGCCAAATAATCCCGTCGTCCTACGCCGCGTTGATGGACATGCGATGTGGGTTAACTCAAAAGTGCTGCAAATTGCCGGAGTAACCGCCGCCACTCCCGATCCCGATGGCGGAAAAATTTACCGCGATGTAAAGGGGGTGCCAACCGGCGTCTTGGTCGATAATGCAATGAATCTTATCGATAAAATTATCCCCGAGCTTACTGCTGATGAAATTGCCGAGCGATTGAAGCTTGCCACTCACGAATGCGCAAAATTGGGTTTGACCGAAGTGCATGATATGGGTGTTGATCTCCAGACAATCGAAATCTATAAAAAGTTAATCGATGAAGGTGAATGCCCGATCAGAATTTATGCGGCGATTGGCGATGCGACCACCTCGCTTGATGAAACTCGTCCCGGCACAAACGCATGGCAATATTACCTTGAGCACGGCAAGGAAGTTGGGTACGGAAACGGAATGCTCACCGTCCGCGCGATCAAACTGTATATGGATGGCGCTCTCGGTTCGCGCGGCGCTGCGCTGCTCGATTCGTATTCGGATGATCCCGGCAACCGTGGATTGACGCTCACCCATGAATCAGAATTAGATTCGATCTGTCAGCAAGCGCTGCAACATGGTTTTCAGGTTTGCGTTCATGCGATTGGCGATAGGGCAAATCATATCGTGTTGAACGAGTACGAGAAAGTTTTGAATTCAGTTCCAAATAAATCTATTTCACCGCGATGGAGGATTGAGCACGCGCAGATACTCGAGCAATCAGATATTCCCCGCTTCAAACAAATAGGAGTGCTCCCGAGCATGCAGCCAACCCATGGCACATCCGATATGTATTGGGCGGAGCTCCGGCTCGGTTCCGAACGCATTAAAGGCGCGTACGCCTGGCAATCGGTGCTCAAAACAGGAGCGGATATTATCGCCGGTTCAGATTTTCCCGTGGAAAGTCCTAACCCACTCTGGGGATTTTACGCTGCAATTACGCGGCGAGACCGCACCGGCTACCCGCAGGATGGCTGGAGATGGGAAGAACGGATGACCCGGCTTCAAGCCGCGCGGGCTTTTACTACATGGGCTGCATATGGTTCGTTTGAAGAAAATACGAAGGGCCAAATTCGCCCTGGGCAATGGGCTGATTTAACTGTGCTTTCCAAAGACATTATGCAAATTCCTCCCGAAGAGATTTTGAAAACGGACGTGGATATGACAATCGTTGGCGGGAAGATCGTATATGAAAAACCAGCGGCGGCGCCGGCAGATACCACGGCGAATTCGGGGACTCAATAAAAGACTTTTTCCTTCGTTATAACAAGCGTCTCATCCGCACGTTGCGGTAAGGGGAAGTTCTTGCCAATCCTACGTTCGAATTATTCATCATCAAAATAAGTTGATGAGGAATGAAATGGGAATTTTCATTCATTTTGCTTACTATGATAACATAATTTAATAGAGTAACATCACGCAAACACATTCATGTTCAAAAAACGTCTTTTTACGCCCGGACCGACACCTGTTCCAGAAACAGTAATGCTCAAAATGGCTGAACCGATGATTCATCATCGCAATCCCGAATTCAGCGTGATGTTCGAACGGGTAAATAAAAACTTGCAATACCTTTTTCAGACAACACAACCGGTATTGACGCTTACGTGTTCCGGAACAGGAGGGGTGGAGGCAACGTTTGTGAGTTTATTCTCGCCCGGAGATACTATTATCTCTGTGAATGGTGGAAAATTCGGCGAGCGCTGGGTGAAGATGCCAAAAGCTTTTGGTTTGAACGCCATCGAGATCAAGAATGATTGGGGAAAAGCTCCCACTCCTGAGCAGATCACCGCTGCGTTGAAACAGGCGCCGAATGCGAAAGCCGTTTATCTAACGCATAGTGAAACATCCACCGGCACGGCGACCGACGTCAAATCTCTCGCTAAAGTTATACACGAACACTCTTCCGCTCTTGTCTGTGTCGATGGAATTACTTCTATCGGCGCTCATGAATTTCGGTTTGATGAATGGGGAATAGACGCCTGCGTCACCGGCTCGCAAAAAGGGCTCATGATTCCTCCCGGTTTAGCGTTTGTCGTATTAAGTAACCGTGCAATCGATGCAATGAAAAATTCCTCCCTTCCGAAATTTTACTTTGATCTACGGAAAGCATTGAAATCATTTGAGGAGAATACGACCCCGTGGACACCTGCAATTTCATTAATAGTTGGTCTTGATACGGCGCTGGAAATGATTCGTAACGAAACTATGCAACGAATATGGCAGCGGCACAAATTACTCGCCACATCCATTCGGAACGGCGTGCAGGCATTGGGATTGAAACTCTTTTCCGATTCACCTTCCTTCGCGGTTACTCCCGCCTGGCTCCCCACAGGAGTGGCATGGAAATCATTCAATAAAATCTTAAAACAAACCTACGGTATCACCATCGCTGGAGGGCAGGATGACTACGCGGGGAAAATTTTTCGAATTTCGCATCTCGGTTATTATGATCAAATCGACGCGCTTGGGGTGATTGGGGCGCTAGAGTATACGCTGAAAGAATGCGGCTGGAAATTTTCAACCGGAGCCGGCGTAAAAGCAGTACAGGAAACGTATGAAAATTTTCGCTGATCGGCTGATAGCGTGATCGGTATGGCGCGAATATTAATTTCCGACTCGATTGATTCTCAGTGTGCCGATATTTTCCGTGAAGAGGGCTTTGAGGTGGATATCAATACGGGCTTGGATTCAGCGGGGCTGAAAGCGGTTATTGGAAATTATGAGGCGTTGGTTGTGAGAAGTTCAACGAAAGTCACATCCGAAATAATCAATGCCGGCGTTCATTTAAAGATTATCGGTCGCGCCGGCGCGGGAGTGGATAATATCGACGTCGACGCCGCCACCCGCAAGGGAATTATTGTTATGAACACGCCGGGAGGAAATACTGTATCTACTGCCGAACATACCATATCGATAATGTTATCGTTAGCTCGCAAGATTCCGCAGGCGGATCAAAGTGTAAAACGCGGTGAATGGGAACGAAAAAAATTTATCGGGGTCGAGCTGATGGGGAAGACCCTGGGAGTTCTTGGTCTGGGAAAAGTCGGTAAAGAGGTGGCTATTCGATGCGCGGCATTCGGGATGAAGGTGATTGCGTACGATCCGATTCTCTCCTCCTCTGCCGCTCGTGAATTAGGAATTGAGCTTGTTGATTTTCAATACCTCTTAAAATGTTCCGATTTCATCTCGATCCACACGCCTCTATCAAATGAAACAAAAAATATATTGAACGATGAAACTCTTGCTCAATGCAAGCGGGGCGTTCGAATTATCAACTGCGCGAGGGGAGGGATCGTCAATGAAGAGGCGTTGCTCGCCGCTCTCACAGCGGGTCAGGTGGGAGGAGCGGCGCTTGATGTATTCTCCCAGGAGCCGCCGGGAAAAATCCCTCTTCTGCAGCATCCCGATGTAATTGCGACGCCGCATCTGGGCGCTTCTACCGAAGAAGCGCAGGAGAAAGTTGCAATACAAATCGCTCATCAAATTTGCGACGCGCTAAAAGAAAGAGGAATTGCCGGCAGCGTGAACGCCGATGTGATCAGCTCCGCGATGCGACCGGAATTGGCGCCGTATTTACTCCTGGCGGAAAAATTAGGAATTCTACTCGTTCAAATAATGAGCGAAAAACATGGCGCATTAAGTTTGGAGGTGGAAGGGAAATTGCTAACTGATTCAATTGAAGCATTGTGCGCGGCATTCTTGAAAGGGTTTTTGAGTTTTCATCTCGATGTTTCATTAAATTACCTCAACGCGCCGTTCATTGCAAAAGAAAGGGGTATCCGACTTGAAGTTCAGCAAGGGGGCGAACATTCGTTGTACGCAAACTATCTAACGGCGGGATATAAAACCAGGGAAGAAGAACGGAGTATTTCCGGAGCTGTTTTTGGAAATAAAAATATCCGTATTGTGAAAATTAATGATTTTCATTTTGAGATTAATCCCGAAGGTCATCTCCTGCTCTACTCGAATGACGATAAACCAGGCATCGTCGCGGCAGTGAGTTCGATATTAGCAAAATATAATGTCAATATTGCGGGTATGGCGTTGGGCAGGTATGGGGTTGGTAAAGAGGCGTTGACAATTATCAGCGTTGACAGCGAAATACCAAACGAAGCGTTGAATCAAATATCCAAAATAAACGGCTTAATTGACGTTAAAAAGGCATTTATTTAATTTTTCTAATATTTTTATAGATTTTCCTTGACAACCGAACTGGGATTAATTATATTCTCGTAAGGAAAAGTACTTTAATGCAGGTACTTCTGGGCTTGCGTTAAAATACAGATTTAAGCTTTATTTAAGCCGGACATCAAAGTAGTTTCGTCCGATACCAATAAAGCCTGTGTTCAAAATTAGTGCAAAATTAATTGTGCACTGCCTTAAAGAAACAACTTGATTATTGTTTTGTATGGTGAACATAGTCTTAATTAGTATTTCAAAGAGGCGACAAAGGGAACAACATCCAATAGTCGTACCTTCGCATTATTATTATTCCCCTACAGCCCCTATATCCCGCATGCATCTCATAGTGAGAGTATCATCAGATTCACCGCAGTTTAATTCTGTAGAATGTGTATGATTCACGATCATAATGCATGGAGATATGCATGTTCGGTGGAAGCGCCAAACCCTTATATAATATAAAATTTTTAAGTTGTCTCATTTCATCAGGCATGACCATAGCCGATTGTACTCAAAGTATTAATTTCTTAAAGGAGTGATTTATGATCAAACGCATAGTATGTATCATCGTAATCATTCTCCTTCCTCAATTAGTATTCGCAGGAGCGGGAAAGATCAAGGGAAAGGTAGTCGATAAAGCATCGAAAGAACCTTTAGTCGGGGCAAGTGTAGTAATAGAAGGCACGACGGAGGGCGCGGTTTCGGATGTGGATGGGAAATATCTCATCCTCAACGTTTCCGCCAATACCTACACCCTGAAAGTAAGTTATATCGGATATCAAGCGATAACAATATCCAATATCCGGGTTTATAACGATTTGACCACCGAACAAAATTTTGAACTTCCGGCAGTGGGTGTTCAGGTACCAACAGTTGAAATTGTCGCGGAACGTCCACTGGTGAATAAGAGCGCTACAAACGCTGTGCGCATTATTGATAACGAATTCTTCGCAAAGCTCCCGAGCCGCGGTATTGATGCAGCGGTGCAATTGCAACCCGGTGTTGTGCAATTGGGGAATAACGTCTATATCCGGGGTGGAAGATTAGATGAAACCGGTTACCAACTTGAAGGAATGGATATTGGGAATAAGCTCTTCGGAGGAAGGGGCGTAACATTTGCGGCGGAGGCAGTGCAGCAGATACAGGTGCAGGCCGGCGGGTACAGCGCTCAATTTGGCGGCGCAAACGCGGGCATTGTCACAAGCGAGCTGCGCACCGGCAATGCGGATGCGTGGCGTGTCAGCCTGCTTAGCGAAACCGACCAGATGGCAAGCCAGGGAAATCAAACACTCGGAACATATTCATATGGATATTCCGATTACACCCTTACATTGAACGGACCTGTCTCTGGCAAAGCGGTTCGATTCTTTGGCAGTGTCCAGAATACGTTTTACCGGAACGCGGAAATCGATCCTATTACCGGTACTCCAACTCCCCGTGTTTGGGCGGGTTTGAATTTTACCGGTCCCAATGCCCTGATTACATCAAGCGCTCCATCGTACTTGCATCCCAAAACAAGCGCGGCGGATACCCTTAATATAAGTTATCCGGCGGGAGATCGTCTTGCGGGTTCCTCGAATCAATACGCATATTCCGGGACAATGCTGTTCGATCAATATCCATATCAAATCCGTCTCGCGGGATCGTTCAGATCTCAAGATGCATTCGATCCAATCGAGCTCACGGATTATCTCAATGCAGCCCGGACTCCGGAACATTTATTCAAGGACGGTTCCGGAAACATCAAGGGGACATATACTGTGGATCCGAAAAGCTACCTGGTCGTCAGCTTAAACTATGTCTACAATTCAAACATTACTCAAGATCCATTGCTGGGAAACGCATTCGATTTGTATGGTGACTCGACTGCCAATGCTCGCCTTGGCTATACGTTTTTGAAACAATCAACCCCGTTGACTGCCTATTCAGTTTTTGGCGGCGGCAATATCCCAAACGGACCAGGCGTTTCGATTAACCAACCGGGTACGCCTATCGCGGGATACGATAATATCAATCAGAACGGAATTGGCGGCAGAGCCGACTATACTACCGTACTCGGAAATCACGAAATCAAATTCGGCGGCGAGTATATGAGGTATACCATGAGACGGTTCAATGCCGGAGGAACAATCTCTACTGGCACAAGCGCTACGTGGGGAAGGGCGGAGATAATACAAAACCCCCTCTACACCTTAGCGCAAAAAACGGTGCTCCTCAGGAAGCTTAACCCGGGTCTGGATAATTATGGGTACGATGTGTTTGGGAACCAGATCGACAATGATGTTATCCTCAACGGAAACATTACCGATTTCGGACCGCGGCACCCGATCAACTCTGCGGCGTACCTCGAAGACGAAATTCAGTTGAGCGACCTTGTCATCAAAGCCGGATTGAGATATGATCATATCAAATCCGATGGTTATAGCTTCGTCGATCCCACGCATCTTACATCCATCGATTCGCTTGGGATCATCGCAACCTCAAGCCTATTACAAACTCCCCAGACTGATCAGATCAGTCCCCGACTTGGGTTCTCTTTTCCTGTAACCGACCGCACGATTTTTCATGCGCAATATGGAAAATTCATCCAGCAGTCGCGCTTGCGTGACGCGTATCTTGGCATGGGTTCCACATACCATTATATTGCCGGGGGAAATTTTGTTTTGAACCCTTCGGGATTTGGATTACGACCCGAGCGGACAACGGGATATGAAATGGGATTTCAGCAGCAGGCGTCGGACCTTGCATCGTTCGATATCACTGCGTTCTACAAGGATATAGCGGATCAGGTTCAGTATACGCAGATCTTGCCGGGCGCCGGCGCTAATCAGAAGTCATATCCCGCATTTATCAACGGCGATTTTTCGACGACTGAAGGTGTGGAGATTGCATTCACCCTGCGTCGGACGCATCGTGTTCAAGCCCAGGTGAACTATACGTTTCAGAATGCAGCGACGACGGGTTCAAACCCATCCTCGCTTGCCGGCGCTGTGGTTGCATCGACCGGCGGTCCCTTTATTCCCCATTACATTTTCCCTGCGGATTTTAACGAAACGCATCGCGGGAATATTCTTCTCGATTATCGGTTTGGCATGGGCGATGGCGGACCCGTTTTTGAAAGATCAGGAATTAATCTCCTTGCTCAGTTCAATAGCGGACATCCCTTCACGCTGCTCCAGATTATCGATCCGGGTGTCACCGATCCCCGTGGCCGCACACCGATAGAAGAAATCGGAGCATCGACAACACCATGGTTTTTCCAGCTCGACGGCAGGATCGATAAGACAGTCTCGTTTGGCAGCGTCGATGTGAATTTTTACATCTATGTACAAAACTTACTCGGAACAGACAATGCTGTGAACGTCTACCCTCGTACGGGCGATCCGGGAAACGACGGCTGGCTGAGCACTCCAACCGGCATTGCCGCTGTGCAGACCAACGGACCACAATATGCTGCATTCTACAATGCTCTTTTCAACGGACCTAATGCGAGCCAGGGAGTCAGCAATTACGGAATCCCTCGCGAAATCCGGTTCGGTTTTCGGTTAGACTATTAACCCTAAGGAGACACTACCTATGAAAATATTTAATTTTTATCGATCATTTTCCTGTACGGTCATTTTTCTGCTGTTATTCATTTCATCCGTTCAGGCAGGGCGTCCCGCAGGATCGGGAAACCGAACGCCAGCGAAGGTAATGACTAACGACACGTATCATCCGATGGATATCAATTCGATATTCAATTACTATGGGAACAATGGTGATGGTTCATTAAATCCTTTCAGCACAGATAATGAAGGATTTGAATTCAATAAAGTCACCGGGCAGGATATTATTTTTGAAGAGGGTATCGTATGGGGCGGCTATCAGAATGGAGTTCTTAAAGTCGGCGGCTCAACGTACAACCACGGCTTACAGGCGGGTAAAATTCTTACCTGGCCCGGTCACGGAAGCGCGGCTCCCGTCGCAGACCATCCGGATCTTGCAAAATACCGGATTTATCGGATCAGACCGGATATAACGCCCTCGACTCCGCTGAGCGCAGTGCAGGATATGCTCAATGCCACAGAAGTGCAGGATATCAGCAGGTATGAATCGGTATCGGCGCAGGACATTTACAACCAGTATGTTAAGGACTGGAATGAATGGCCCGCTGCCGATGGTGCTCCCTTTACCGATGTGAACGGAGACGGTGTGTATGATCCGAATGTGGATATTCCGGGCGTTGGCGGAGCCGACCAGACGATGTGGTATGTGGCAAACGATCTTGATCTCACCCGGACAAAAGGATTGTACGGATCCGATCCTATCGGCATAGAACAACAGCGGACAGTCTGGGCTTACAAAGCCGGTCCCGGAACCGAATATCTCGGTTATACGATCTTTACGATGACGAAGTTGATTAATAAGAGCGGCGTTCCTATCGATAGCATATTCATTTCCCAGTGGTCGGATCCCGATCTGGGCGGATCGAAAGGATATAATGATGATTTCGTCGGATGCGATACAACGAGAGATCTTGGATTCGTTTATAACGGTGAACCGATTGATCCGGAGTTCGGCAGGCTTGTTCCCTCCGGTGGATATCTCCTATTGCAAGGACCGGTTGTTGCGGGAAGCGCATCGGATTCGGCGTTATACGATTTCAAGTTCAAGCACGGAGCGAAGCCGTTGAGAATGTCGTCTTTCAATTTCTTCGTAAATGGAAATGCGACCTATTCCGACCCTCCCTTTACAGCCGATGGCACGCGCCAGTGGTATAATCTCATGAATGGACTTGTCGGGCCTAGCGGCGCTCCGTACATCGATCCGATCACGGGTTTACACTCCAAGTTTTTACTTTATGGAGATCCGGTCACCGGATCAGGATGGTTGGACGGCTCACTCGCGCCCCCCGGCGATAGGCGTATGTGCATGATCGTGGGTCCGTTTACATTCGCTCCGGGCGATACCCAGCAAATTTATGTTGCGAACTCCGCGGCGTTATGCGGTGATAGGGTCTCAAGCGTCGATAAACTTAAATATTATGCCGGGCTGCTGAAAACGTTCTATCAGCAGGCGTTCATAAAGCCGCCTATCCCGCCAGAACCCAAAGTCACTGCAACGAATATGAACAACGAAATAGTATTGAACTGGCAGGATTCTCTGAGCAATGCAAAAATAGAAGGATTTAGTGCTTCCGGCTATGTTTTCCAGGGATACAATGTGTATCAACTGCGGACGAACAGCCAGGATCTCAGTTCAGCAAACGCCAAACGTATCCAGGTGTGGGATAAAAAGGATCTGATAACGAAATGGTCGGATGTAGTCTTCGATCCGACATTATGCGCCGCCATTACGGAACCTGTTCAGTTTGGCGGGGATTTTGGCGTACAACGATATTTGGACATCAAAACCGACGCGTTCGGCACTTACGGATCGCAATTAGTGAACGGTGAGATCTATTACTTTGCCGTCACCGCGTATGCGTTAAATACGACGCCCGGTTTAGTCGGTAATTTCCTAGAAAGCCAGGTTCAGGTAATTATCGATACTGTTCGTACTCTTAATCCCGGGAATGCTGTGAATACTTCATCGGGGAATTCCGTCACCGATACCACACATATCGGGACAAGCGACGGATCCTTGATTACCCACATCATCGATCCGACTAAAATCACGGGAGATATTTATAAAGTAACGATCAGCACAATGCCCTGGGGCACGAAGGTATGGAATCTTGTCGATTCATCCAAACCTGCAAGAGGATTTCTGGTAGCGAATGACTCTGTCTATGACGACGTCGGATCAAATCCGATTGTAGACGGGATTCAGTTCGGTGTGCTCGATCCGGGTGTTGCCGGTGGATTCAAACAGGCGCTGCTTATCAAGGATAGTTTGAATGATTATTCTTCCAATCCTTCGAATATAATGCGCACCATTGATCCATTGGGGGAATGGGCAATGGATATTATTAATTCCACAAGCAGGGCGACGGCGTTCGGAAGGATGGGCGGCAGCGATGAAGGTTCCGACGATTATGAAATTCGCTTTATGGATCCGGCAACAGGCAGCCAATATTATGCCGATCCAAGTCTCAGCGTTTCTCCCGGCTCGCCCCTCGCGCCAAATCGTCTCCCGATGCAGTTTTGGGATATCACAGTCAACAAACAGTTAATTCCTGATGTTCGCGATGTTGACGGGGACGGAAAATACAGTATCGAGCCAAACCAAGGTGCGGGAGATATCAGCGCTCCATTTACGTCCGGCGCGGTATTCGAGGGGATCTATGTCCAGAATCCAGCAACGCTTGGATACTATTCCGAACCTCTCCCGAACCCAGCAACTGGTACTGACGTTGGTTTTGCAATTAGGCGGCTTCTGTTCATCAATACAGTGGATACATCCTCAACGGCTAAATTTCCTGTACCTCCGGGGACAGTTATACGCCTGATAACGAATAAACCGCTCAAACCCAATGAACTCTTTATTGCCAGAACGGGTTCGCTCGCAGCGGTTTCGGGAAATAAATCATTGGCGCTCGCCGAGGTGAATAAAATAAATGTGTATCCGAATCCCTACTTTGGTTTCAACAAGGCAGAGACTGATAAATATCATCGTTTCGTGAGGTTCAATCATCTGCCCACGCTTGCCACAATCAGGATTTATAATCTGGCAGGGATATTGGTACGGACAATTAAAAAGAACGATCCGGGTCAGTTTGCTCAGTGGGATTTGATGAATGAAAACAGCATCCCGGCAGCAGCGGGAATTTATGTAATCTTTATCGATCTACCCGATCTCGGAACGACAAAAGAATTGAAGCTCGCGATTATTCCGGAAACGCAATATCTTGATAGGTACTGAGCCATGAAGATCACATTCTCGACAAAACAGGAAAGGAGCAATTCCATGAAAAAGATTATACGTAAATCGATCCTCATGATGCTTCAGGGGCTGATCGTATTAGCAACGGCTTTTGCCGGCAATCCAACCAGGACCGGAAGTTCCGGGGCGTCGGAACTGCTTATCCCGGTGGGCGCACGCGGCGTCGCGCTCGGCGAATCGAGCCTGATGTCCGCCGTTGGTGTGGATGCGCTGTATTGGAATCCCGCCGGTCTATCGCGCGCAGGGCGCAGCACTGAAGCGATGTTCTCTTTTATGTCATACTTCGCGGATATTAAGGTGAATTATGGCGCGATTGGTTTCGATGCCGGAGGCGATATCGGCTGGTTCGGCATTTCGCTCAAATCGCTCAGTTTCGGCGATATCCCGGTAACCACGGAGGATTATCCAGATGGAACCGGATCGACCTACTCGCCAACATTCATCAATTTTGGAGCATCCTACTCGAAGCTCCTCACTGACAGAATTTCCGTGGGAGTGACATCGACGTTGATATCCGAGAGGATTGTCAATACATCCGCAACGGGATTCGGGTTTAACTTCGGGATACAATATTTTGGCATCGGTATCCCCGAACTCAATCTCGGCATCGCTGTAAAGAACGTTGGACCGCAAATGACGTTTAGCGGTTCCGATTTGCTGCGGATAGCGGATGCACAGCAAAGCCAGCGCGGGAACCAATATTATACTGTGCAAGCGGCAAGCTTTACGCTTCCTTCAATGATGGAGATAGGATTAAGTTATCACAAAAAGCTTGATGAGCAGAATTCCATCATGTTCGGCGGCAATTTCCAAAATAACAATTCTTCCGACGACGTGTATGGGGTAGGAGGGGAATACAGCTATAATGATAATCTCTTCCTGAGAGCGAGCTATCTCACAGCCCCGCAAGCCCCGAACGACCCAACAAATACAAACTCGTTCCTTTATGATTATTCGCTGGGAGCGGGCGTTCACTATGACGCCGGGGGAGCCGATCTCACGTTCGATTACGCGTTCCGGCATCTCCGCTTCATGGAATCCAATAACGTCATCACGCTGAAAGTGGGATTCTGATTCGATAGTTTTTTGAAGGGTTGCCGTCTTCATAACCGCCGTCCAGGATAGCGGACGGCGGTTGTGTTATTTTGGGCAAGAAGCACAAAGAGCTATCAAATCTCCATGATATCCCGAATCCTGAATGGTATTCTACAAAAACCAATAATTTTCCGCCTGCCGCTGCGTCAATTTATTATCAAAGTTTTGTATATTAAAATTAAACGTCGCGAAGTATTAGAGCGGCATCGCTGAATAATACTTAAGGTTTAGGGGTATTGCCGGATCAATGACAATTTTAATTTGAAAAGGATTTAATATTAACAATGTTCGAAGAACGCTCATGGCGTTCATTACGACTCTGGTTTTGGGAGCCGGGTATCATGCCTATTGCCAGAATAATGAGAGCTGGCTCCGTATCGATAATATATTCAGAGAAGCGATATCTTCCTCGGTGACTCCTTCCGGATTAATTTATGTGCTTGATAAAGGAACGGATGAAGTCATCAAGCTTTCACCGGAGGGGAAAATAGTATCCCGCGTCGGCGGATTCGGATGGGCAGAAACCGCCTTCGATCTTCCCGCAGATATTTATTCGCCCAACGACATCAGGACTTATGTGGCAGATTATGGCAACCATCGCATCGTTTATCTCGATGGCAATCTGAATTTTCTATCGTTCCTTCAACTCCATGAGGGAGACGACCTAACAAACCGCTTCGGCTATCCGAAAAGCGCAGCGACTGATCGTTTCGGATCATTGTACATCGTGGATGGCGAAAATACGAGAATTGTAAAGATGGGTGCATTAAATACCATCGATCTGACGTTTGGAGGCGTAGACGGCGGTAAAGGAAGATTATCGGCGCCGGGCCGCGTCCGTGTTACTCCGGACGATATTGTTTATGTCCGGGATGGCGATAACATCATGATCTATGATATCTATGGAAATTTTATCAATAAAGTTCCGTTCCCGGATAATTACAAATTCCGAACGTATACGGTGTATCAATCTTCCCTCTTCATTCTGGATAGTCTCGGTGTACGGGGGATTACCGCCAATTGCGATACAAGCATGGCTATGGAAGCCGCCACAACTGCGATCGATGTCGCAGTTACAAGCGATAAAATATATTTCCTGACGCGCACGGGCATTATCATTCAGCCGTTCGATACTGCCTGGATACGATAACCGGATGAGTGAGTTGAGTCGGTTTACAGCCGGTATTTGAGCGAGTACATGGTAGAGTGTTTTAAACTGATCAATTTAGATTGACGTGAATTTTTTGTATATGGTAAAAGAAAAACGTATTTTCATCTAAACATTAGAAAGGGAAATGAAATGGCTGGAAAAAGTTTGAATAAAGTAACACTCATCGGCAACCTGGGTAAAGATCCTGAACTAAGCTATACTGCAAGCGGTATAGCTGTGGCAAAGTTTTCTATTGCGACCGGCGAACGGTGGAAAGACGACGGCGGGAATTTTCAGGAACGCACAGAATGGCACAACATTGTGGCATGGAGGAAACTGGCTGAGATTTGCGGCCAATACCTGAAAAAGGGAAGCAAGGTGTATTTGGAGGGCAAGCTCCAAACTCGGTCGTGGGATGATAAGAACACTGGAGTTAAGCGGTATACTACCGAAATCGTGGCAGATGATCTTATCATGCTCGATAGCAAGGGAGCTTCGGAAGGCACGTATACCGCCGCATCCGAAACTGCCGCCGCGCCGGGTCCCGATATAACGACGCCGGAAAAAGATGACCTGCCGTTTTAACTTACGTTCGTTTGAACTATGGAGTTGTTCAAACAGATGGGGTATTGATATGTAGTAGCCGATCACTGACCGGCGATGTGTTATACCAATGTTACGTACGCCGATCAGTGATCGGCTACTACATCAACCCGATAAAGGGTTGCATCTAAATATTATTATTGACTCCTATTATATTTTCATCTATATTATTTTGTAGTTCGTTCTTTTACATAGTGTATGCCGGTTGAGGGTTGTTGACCCTCTAGGGAATTTCGTGATCTCATAGCATTGAGAAATTCGGAAGCTGCCCCGCAACTGTAATCCCGATGCCAGATAGTTCTGACATTGTATCTCCGATCATAATAGTCACTGTTCCGCCAGAGGCGGAACGGGAAGACGATCGGGACCGGGAAAGCCAGGAGACCGACCGGCGCCAATGTTATGCATTCACCTTCGCGGGAAGGCCGGAATTCTGTTTTAAGTATTTACTTTAGCTCAATATTCCTTCCCGGTATTGAGCTTTTTTTTTATCAACAAGAATATCATTGATACGTATTTCCTCGGTAATATTGATAGCAGTGTTATTGGCACCCCTCATAGTCAATTGTCAATCGAACTCGCAAGCTGATTCGGGCAAGGTCTACCCGTTACCAATAATAACAGTCAGAGCGAACCAACCGGTACCAATGATGTTCCGTTCGCCTTTTTCAGTGTCTACTATCTCCCTGGACGATTCTATTGCGCCGAAAACTCCAACACTGGATAACGCGCTCTCTTCGACTGACGGTATTTTTATCAAAGATTACAGCGGATTAAGCGGCATCAAAACAATTTCGCAGCGCGGTTTGGGCTCGGAACATACCTTGATCTTATTGAATGGGATGCGGATTAGCTCCTTCGAAAATGGTCTTGTCGATCTGGGAATAATCCCGTTAGATGCGGGCAACCGTGTCATTGTGACGCATGGGGGGCAATCGGCAGAGTATGGACCGGATGCAGTGGGGGGGACAGTTAATATTCTTTCGCAACCGAATTTCAATGACAACACGAAAATTGGATTAACATCCACAATCGGTTCTTTCGGAAGGACGCGATCTCATCTTAATGCCGAGACGCCGGTGAGTGAGAATTTCCGGATCGGGGGAGGATTTGGAGTGGAAAAATCGGAAGAAAATTATCCCTTTCTATTTCATAACGGAAACATCACCTCAACCGTAATTCGTCAGAATTCCGACCTTGTAGCTCAATTCGGCAACTTCAATTCATCCCTGCTAATAAATTCCCTGTCCTCATTATCAATATTTTCCACTTATTATAATACCGAGCGGGGATCACCCAATTCGATATCAAGCCCGGATGCGATTTCGCATCAAAGGTTAGCCGATCGTGATGGAGTAGTTCAGGCAGCTTATTCCCTTGCTCTTAGCGCAGGGGATGCATTGAGCGTTACCGTTCAGGATCATTACGCGTACGAGCGTTACCGCGATCCAGATTTTTTCATCGGGGGCAATCTCTTGGATGATTACTTCAAAAATAACGACGCGCGGGTCACAGGAAAATTTTCAAGTTCGTACGATGAGGGAAAATTTCAGATCGTTGCGGGCGCCGACGCATCCGAAACATCAGCCGAGGGGAATTCAATTAATACCGGGGTTTCCCGATCGGAACTTGGCGCATTTATGACCGGCGTATCGACATTTAGTTTTGATAATTCCGTTTTATCCGGTATTTCTTTTTTCCCCGCCCTAAGGATGGATATGATTGAAAAATCATCCCCCGTTTTTAGTCCTCAATTGGGAGGGCTGATGAAATTTAAGACGACCGACATCGGATTCATCAATAATTTTCAATCGGCAATTCGGGCAAGCATGAGCAGAAATTTTCGTATGCCGACATTTAATGAACTGTATTATACGACGGGGGGAGGCATCGGGAATCCTGATCTTCAGCCGGAACATTCAACAAGTTTCGACGCCGGTACCGATGTCTCGTTCAATCTTGACGGTCGGCATGAGTTGAAAGCGACATATTTTATGACCGATATGGATAACCGGATCACATGGGTATCTGCAGGGGGTGCAAATGTTACGCCAAAAAACCTTCGTCATGTACAATCATTCGGATGGGAAATTAACTATGCATGGCATAGCCCCGGCGATATATTCTCTCTTGATTTGAATTATACATCCACGATCGCAAGGAAAATATCCGAAGATTATCCCGGCGATCCCACGGTATTCAAACAGCTCCTCTATGTTCCTGAAGAGATGGCGAATATTTCTTTTGGAGTCACGAAACATTTCGACGCCATCCTGATCCGCACCCTGGGAGCGAAATTCCGGACTGGTTATACGGGTTTCAGGTATACAAGCGAAGATAATGCAAGCTTTCTGCCATCTTTTTATGAGAGCTCGCTCGAATTCAACAGCCGGTTGGATATTAGTACTGTTGGGACGAGAATGAAATTCGAAATAAGGAATATTTTTAACAAGGATTACCAGGTCATCCTTGGATACCCAATGCCGATGCGGTATTACTCCTTCACGGTTGAGCTGGATTATTGAAACAAATTAATTAGTAGACGGAGTTATGATGAAAAGATTATTATTAATCACGCTGGCGTTATGGTCCCTTTTGGGCTGTAAAAAAGATCCCATAACATCTTACACGCAAAATACAGTGCCGGGCGGAATTACCCGCACAGTATATGTCTTGAATGAAGGGATGTTCGGACATTACGCTGATTCGGTTAGCGCACGTTTAACCTTATATGATTATAACACAAAAACGGTATACAAAGACATCTTCGAGAATGCGAACAATGGCCAACACCTGGGAGATACCGGCGACGATATGGTGCTCGCGGGCGACCGGTTGTTCATTTTGATGAGTAATTCTAAAGCTATCACTATTTTACACATTCCTGATTACAAACTGGTGAACACTGCGAGTTTTCAGAGCGGTTCGCCTCACGATCTCATGTACGATGCGGTACGCCACCGGCTGTTCTTCACTAATTTCACCGGCAATACCATTACAGTTTTGAACGATACATCCTTATCCACCGTCAAAGAGATACAGGTAGGGTCGAATCCCGAAGGACTCGCAATCCGAAATGATAAGTTATTCGTATGTAATTCGGGATTTGGAGCGGATTCAACTCTCAGTGTTATTAATCTGAACACCCTCTCCGTAGATACAACACTTGTGCTTTCCATGGGACCCACGAGCGCGACAGTTTCTTCCGATGGACATATCGTCATCGCATGCGCCGGTAATTTTACGGTGAATGGGAGCGTTTATGCAATCGATCCTGTAACGTTGGCGAAAACTTCGAAGATACAATTTTCTACAAATTTATTTTTCAATAGCGGAAGCATTACTGCCGATACATCCGGAAATGTTTTCGTTATCGGTACTGTGCCCAATACTTACACCGGAGGACCGATTCATAAGATTAATCTTGCTGCCGGATTGGTATTTTTAAATTATTGTCAGGGTGTATTTTACGGGTTATCCGTTAACCGATATACGAACGAATTATTTATCGCAGATGCGAAAAATTTTACCGGAGATGGAGTGATATCGATTATCAATCCGGATGGCACGATAAAGGAGGTATTTTCTGCGCAACGAGGTCCCTCGGTTTTTGCATTTCGCTGGCAATAAAGGTTGCACGTCAAGAAATTATTGAGTATTATTTATGGTTATATTATACCTTAAAACCCCTGAAAAAGTTTGTTCAAAGCATGAATACACGCTTCTCGTTTGCCAAGCGTTATCCCCATAACCAGGCGTCGGTTCGCATCTGATATCGGTTGAAATTTTTTTAATATCTTAAATCAAATATTCATATAGGAGATTCTATGGCTCGTTTATTTTTCACTTTTTTCCTGATACTCTTTGCGGCGCTTTCACGATTGCTGCCGCATCCAGCTAACGTTGCGCCGATAACGGCGTTAGCCCTTTTTGGTGGCGTGTATCTTGATAAAAAACATACCTTCATCGTGCCGATTGTTGCGATGCTCATCAGCGACTATTTTATCGGTTTTTATTCCCGCTGGATGTGGGTGTACGGCAGTTTTATCGCGATCGGGTTCATTGGCTTGTGGCTCCGCAGCCACAAAGAAATTATCCCGATCATCGGAGCCTCTATGGCGGGCTCCCTTCTTTTTTTCGTTGTAACAAATTTTGGCGTATGGGTTTCTTCACAGGTAACGTATACTCACGATTTTGCGGGTCTGATCAGTTGTTATGTTGCCGCGATACCGTTTTTCCGCAATACCCTCGCAGGTGATTTGGTTTATGTGGGCGGGTTGTTTGGGATTTACGAACTTGCCCGAAAATATGTACCTGCGATGGTGTTGAAACCAACTGTGTAATATTTTACAGAGACACCGAAACCATTTTAACTTCATGACGTTTCGAGTAAATGTATTTCCCCTTTTTTAAGGCAGGCATAAGTCGTGATCTCGTTTGTAGGGGGGGATAATGTAATAAAATATAATTCTGTTTCTTAAAATAAAATTGCCGTTCTGATTTAAACCGGAACGGCATTTTTTATTTAGTACTCAGGGGCTTCTCAGTTATTCAAGGTGCGGTATTTTTTAAGCTTTCCCTCAATTACAGCAACGAGGAGATCGAGGTCGAGGGGCTTAGTGAGATAATCATCCACGCCGAGCTGCACGCCGGTGCGAATAAACAACCCTTCATCAAGCGAGCTCATGAGGATGAAGGGTATTTTTCTGAGATGGGGTTTCTGCTGCACAAATTTGAAGAAGGTAAATCCGTCTCCCTTTTCTCCTTTGAACTGGATATCGGAAAGAATAAGATCAACCGGTGTAGTCTCGACAATGCTCATCGCTTCAGCGAGCGTTGCAACACCGATGGCGCTATAGCTTAGTTCCTGAAGCCGCTGCTTGATGATATCGACGAGCGCTCCATCGTCGTCCGCTACGAGGATGACCGCTTTCACAGCGACACGCCGGAATGCCGAAAGGATCAACGGTTCGACATTCGCCTCTTCGTCGCCGGTGATATCGAATCGTAATTTTAAATCCTCGAGCGCTTTAAGATCATTAGGTTTGATTTTTCCACTCATAATATCCTGTTGAACGGTGTCGGCATACAGTTGTAATCGTACTTCGGTTTCACATTCCGTGTGATCATCAAAACCAATCTGCAGGATATCCTGGAGATTCATAAGGTATTGCGCTTTTTCCATTGTGAGGGGACCGTTTGCCCAAGCGTCGCGCACACGGTTCCGGTAAATCTGGATTTTCTGTTCTTTTGTCTTTGGGACTTCAATGCCGAGCATGCTCATTTTTTGATCGAAATTCCTGCTAATTTGTTCCGTCGCGCGCTCAAGATTTTCACCGAGTTCAGATTCCATTTGGTGTTTCAGCTTTGCCCTGAGGTCCTCCAGTTTACGTTGTTCATCCTCTATCAATCTGGCGCGTTCCTTTTCAAATTCTGCGTGTGCGGAATCCACTGCCTTCTTCGACGTCTCTTCTAATTTGTTTCTTTCGGAGGCAAGCATCGCCTGGAGTTTTTGTTCGTGCTCCATCTCAAGTGTATGGTGGTAATTTTCCTTTTCTTGCACGAATTTTTGTTCTTCTGCCTTCCGCACTTCGGCAATTTTTTGTTCAAGCTGGCGTTGGCTCTCTTCCATGACAATTTGTTGTTTGGCTTTGAACAAGGTTTCCATCTGACCCTGGAGCGATTGGTATTTTACCTCGATCGCACCGCGTTCCTGAGCTAACCGCGCTTCGTATTCTTTTTGAACCTGCTCGCGCACCGTTTTTTCCGAATTCATTTGGGTGGATTGTTTCACCTTATCCAATTCTATGGTCAGCCGGCGGGAAAATTCTTCCTCCATATCAGTTTTCATCTGAGCGAGCGCTTGCTCTTCCTTTTTGCCAAGCTCGGCGCGCTCTTCTTCAGCGGCAATATCGATCTCAGTCAGACGGAGTTTAAAGGTTGCTTCTATTTTTGCGCGGATTTCTTCTTCGGTTAATTTCTTTTGTTCCTCATACTCTTTTCGCAGCCGAATTTCTGTATTCTTGAGTTCCTGTCCAAGCTTATCCTTGAAGGACGCCTGCATTTGTTCTTTAAATTGTGTGCGCTCTAATTCCAGTTGTGCTAATAATTCGGCTCGTTCTGCCGTGAGTTTTTCTTCTCCGGCGCGAACAGAGTCGGCTACGCGTTGTTCGGCGTTTTTTATTTCAAGGGCAAATTTTTGTTTATATTCATCCTCCAGTTTTGCCACCATCTCTTTGCGGGTAACGAGGACTGTTGCGGGTTGTTCTGCTCCCCAGGTTGAATCGGGGTGCGAATGATCGTTATCGGCTTCGGAAGATTTATTTTGGCTGGAAACCGTTTTTGGTTTGAGTTTTTCTCTCTCTAAAGCCGCAATCCTTTCTTTAAAAGCCATTGCGTAGGCATTTTGAGGTTCTAGTTCGCGAATCTTTACCAGTTCTTCCCTCGCTTCATTTATTTTCCCATCGCGAATGTATCGATCCGCTACGCGGAGCATTGCCCCGACTTGAGCGCGACGCTCTGATGCTGAGGTGGAGGGTGCAAAATTCATTGGTTATTCCCGTTCAATAAATTTTTATTTTTAATATAGGAATTGATATAAATAAACACAAGGATAGTAACCGCCTTTGAAGATAAAAATCGACGTCCGCAGTGTGAATGTTCAGATATTCTCATGCGTCTTACTTTGCATAGGTTGTTATCAACAACATGAATAAAAAAGCCGATCACAGAAGATCGGCTTGATAGTATAAATTACCTTCGATTTATTTTACCAACAACATCTTTTTCGTTTGAGTAAAATTTCCCGCCGTGAGCCGGTAAAAGTACATTCCGCTCGGCATCGAACCTGAATTCCAACTCACCTCTTTGGCGCCCGGCGTTTGCATCTCGTTAGCAAGCACGGCAACTTCTTCTCCCAGCATATTATACACCATCAAAATAACTCTCGCTTGTGCCGGTAATTGATATTTGATAACCGTTGATGGATTAAATGGGTTCGGATAATTTTGAGCAAGCTGGAAGGCGCGAGGCGAGTGTTCTTCGTTCACACCTGTCACTCCATTAACGGTTGTAATAATTTCCCCTGAGTAGTAATAAGATCCATCCGACGAAACTTGTTTTAACCTGTAATAATATGTCCCCGCCGTGATAGTGCCATCTTTCCATGTATATTGATTTGAACTGCCTGTTCCTGCGCCGGGGATGAGATTGCTCACAACTTGAAATCCGCTTCCAGGCTGCGACCGCCGCTCGATGTAGAATCCGGAATTATTCGTCTCGTTAAGCGTCGTCCAGTTTAGGTCTACGCTTGTCGAGCTTGATACCGTTGCGGTGAATGAGGAGATTTGAGTCGTGGCTGCCGCTGCGGGCACTTTACTAATGAGAGTAAAGTTATTAAATGTTGGAAGCGTGGGGAGCACCATTCCTCTTACCCAGAAGTACCATGTTGAAGGATTATAGGTAGTATCCACTACGGATAAAACTTGCGTACCGTTCACATAACCTACGAGGGTGCTATTCGCATCGTTTTCGACAATAAATTTTAATGTATCGCCGCCGTTGACGGCATGGGTTGTGCTGACAAGATCAGTCCCTAACGTTCCATTCTTAACAATTTGAATGGCAAGGAGCGCGTTGCCGCCGGGATTATCCACATAACGGAATCGGTAACCGTTTCCAGTGGTGAGATCTTTGGTATTCATACGCGCATACATAAACATCGATGTGTAAGAATTATTATTCGCCTTGCTCACGACTGAAAGTGTTATCCCAGAACCTTTAGACACCAACGAATCCCATACAACGCCGCCGCCGTTCCCTACTCCACTTGCGTTGTACGCCTCAATTGCATTACTGATTAATTTCATTGTTCCGCTTCCCGTTTGATTAAGGATCGGACTCCATTTCCCTCCGGATAATGACGCCTGATCCGGACGGTTAAAATTATCGGCGGCAACGACCTGGAATCCGGCTGATTGGGGTGCAATAGCATTATGAACTGTTATTGTCACTGATGAGGTAGACATATTACCCGCCGCGTCTCTCGCGATTACCGATACCGCATACGATCCATTGCCGACAAGCGTTGTGTTCCATGGATATGTATAGGGCGGAGATGTAAGTTCGATTCCGCTGTTAATGCCGTTCACCTGAAACTGAACACCTACAACGCCAATATTATCGGATGCAGTAGCTGTCAGGGTAATCGTATTGGCAAGCGTATCGCCATTGAGCGGAAGTATCATTGCAACTACAGGAGCTGTTGTGTCTCCTACAACATTCGAGACGTTAACTGTAATAGAAGAGGTTGCTTTATTTCCTGCGGCGTCTCGCGCAATTGCGGAAACGCTATAGGAACCGTTCGCATAAAGTTTTGTATTCCATGAATAACTGTAAGGAGCCGTCAGATCTTCGCTGCCCGCATTCACGCCGTTCAACTGGAACTGGACTCCAACTACGCCGACATTATCGCTTGCGGTCGCAGTGATGTTCAACGTTCCGGCAACTGTAACACCATTCAAAGGACTGGTGATCGAAATAGTTGGCGCGGTAGTATCAACCGGACTGCCGGAGGTTACCGTTATCACTTTCTTCGGCGCCCAATTCCAGGAATCTCCGCTTGTGCTGCCATTGCTATTCGTGCTTAAACCGACTGCAAATATGGTGTCAGATTGGGCATTTGCAGGGGCTGTATAATTGAAGATAAACATCACTTTACCGCCCGACATTGCCGTATTGTAACTTTGTGTCAAATCCGATCCGGCAAGATATAAGTAAGATGAAACCGGCGCAAGCTGGCCAAGCGTTGACGCAATATCGCATCCGGCGCCGATTGCGGGTCCCCCGCTGATGGATAATGTTTCCGCGACGACCTGATTCACATTCACTGATGCTGGTCCGTTGATTGAGACGAGCACACTGGCAGTAGCCGAACCCCCGTGACAACCTCCGCAACCGCTTGTGTTCCCATTTTTATTAGTGCGGTTTGTGAACCCTCCGCTGGAAGCGAACGCGCCCGCATGTATTATAAAAACCATCGTGACGATTGAAATCAACCCGGACAGAGCCGGAATATTTGTAACGTTTTTAATCATGGTAACCTCTTCTTGAACATAAATGTATTGTCAGTAACAAGATAGGAGGGTCTGATTGAAGATGCAAGGAAAATTTACAACGCGGGTGATAGTAATCACTGAATATTGATTGAAAATTATTTTTTGTCAGAATCTTCCTACAATGAGAGTAGGAAAAAGATGAACAAAATATCATGATGGGAATCTCTGATGAGTACCGATCAAGATTTTTGTGATTGTGCGTTTAGTGTGTAGTGTCTGATAAGATGATGTCGGGGAGTGGTTCCTGAAATTCAAAAAAAAGACGTTTGGTTATCGATTACATTCTCGTTACATTAATTTTACGAGTTATTTATCCATTACGTCAAAGACTATGATGCGTCTTCAGTATGAGATGATGATGTATTAATTCTCTTCAACAAATAATAAGTGATTATGCCAAAGCAAAAGGATGAAAAACCGTTCGTTATCCGATGTCCGAACTGTAAACAGATGGTCGAGCCCGACTTCAATGAAACCACACGCCGCAATATTTGTGGTATCTGCGGATCGCCGATTGATGCGCAAGTGATGATCGAGAAGAAAAAACGGGGAATAAAATAGCCGGAAGAGGACACTATATGCATCGTTGATTATTAATCAACCTTAAACCAAATCATAAGGAGAAACAACATGAGCAAGGGCCAGAACAGCAAGAAACAAGCCAAGAAGGAACCGACAAAAACCATGAAAGAAAAAAAAGCCGCCAAGAGGGACAAGAAGGAGCAAAAAAATAGTCCGGGTTTCCAGCAGGTTTAACGCTGCGGCTGCACCTTTAGATCATTTACAACTCAATTAACGCAGCGCGCTATTCCGAGTTGTTACTTTGTTGAACGGCTCTACAGGGCCGAAGAAAACGATCATTAGGATATCACCGAAATTACCCGTATCTTAATTAGTGCGATGTTCCGCCTGTCAAGATGAGAATTTACCTACAAATCTCACCTTCCAAGTCAGAATTTACAATTATACACAATTATCTACAATCAATTAAGAAGAAACAATATGAGAATTTATGCTGGAAACCTGTCACTCGAAGTCACCGAAGAAGATCTTCGGAAAGTCTTCCTCGTTTATGGACAAGTTTCCTATGTTAAAATCAATCGGGAAGACGTCGCGGATGATCCACTGATCTTCGGTATGGTCGGGATGCCCCTTCATCTGGAAGCAAAAGCTGCTATTTCCGCATTGAATAGAAAAAAGTTAAAAGGAAAATCTATCGAGGTGAAGGAAGCCGGTGTTTTCTACCGCTAAGCATCAAGAGTTGAACAAAAAATAAAGCATTTCGAATTATTAAACGTGAATAAATTCAGTCATAAACATGAGGTAAACGATGATTTCTGTATCAAAACGTTGGGAATTTTATAAAGATAACTTTCAGCGGTGGCAATGGCGGAAGTTTCAAGGCGAAAAAGTTGTTGCAGTTTCTGCCGACGGGTTCGATAATCGTAAGGCGTGCGTCCTGAATGCTGTGCAACGAGGTTATGATATGACAACGGCTGAACTATCATCAACGAAAGCTAATAACTGATCCATTCTGTTTTTAGTCCGCGGTGCGCGGCTAAAAATGAACACTACGTAGTATGATTACTGAAGGCAAACCCTGTTATACCGGTCAAACGGAATTACAGGGTTTTTTTTGAGAAATTCCTTGTAAAAATCACTGAAAAAGATTAGATTATTTCCGATGAATGTTAAACTCGCGCTTGAAAATGGTCTCATCCTGACCGGTGCGTCGTTCGGAGCCGAACGCGAAATCACCGGTGAAATTGTCTTCAACACCAGCATCACCGGTTATCAGGAAATATTAACAGACCCGTCATACGCCGGTCAAATTGTGGTAATGACCCATCCCCAGATTGGCAATTACGGGATCAATCCCGACGACATGGAAAGCGCATTCCCGCGCGCTGCCGGTTTTGTGGTGAAGGAATATTTCGATTATTACAGCAATCACCGGGCAAAACAGAGTTTGGGATCATGGCTGAAAGCACATAATATTCCCGCGGTTGAAGGGGTGGATACCCGCATGCTGACGAAGCTCATACGGAATGCGGGAGCGATGCGCGCAATTATTTCTCCGGGCAATTTTGCCGATGATATTCTTATAGAGAAAGTTCTTAAATCTCCTTCGATGGCAGGATTGGATTTAACGAAGCAGGTAACTTGCGCAAAACCCTATGGGTGGGATGATGTTGATACAACTTCATTTGCGCTTCAAACAAATCTCCCGAAAAATTTATCAAATGGAAGTCGGTTTAAAGTTATTGTATACGATTACGGCGTAAAACAGAATATTCTACGGCGGTTGACGTCGTATGGCTGCGCGATAACGGTTGTGCCGTCTAATTTTCCGCCGTCGGAGACACTGCGGTTAAACCCTGACGGGATTTTTCTCTCCAATGGTCCCGGCGATCCCGCTGCCGTCCATTATGCCATCGAATCGATCAAACAACTGATCGGCAAGAAACCGATATTCGGAATCTGCCTCGGGCATCAGCTCCTGGGACTGGCGCTTGGGGGAAAGACGTTTAAATTGAAATTCGGTCATCGCGGGGCGAATCATCCGGTGAAGAACCTTCGCACGAATGAAATTGAGATCACGTCGCAGAATCATGGCTTCGCTATCGATCCTGATTCCTTGAGGCACTCGGAGATTGAAATCACACATATTAATCTCAACGACGGGACGAATGAGGGATTCCGGCATCGCACCATGCCGATCTTTTCGGTACAGCACCATCCCGAAGCGTCTCCCGGACCGCATGACAGCGATTACCTCTTCCGGCAGTTCATCGAAATGATGATTGATACTGCAGCTACATCGCATGCCGGTCATCGCTCCCGTGTTGGACAGGAATGAGCGAAACTGAAATGGCCTCCGGTTTCAACAATTCTATTTATCAAGGAACATAAAGATACCAATGCACGAAATTACGATACGCATCTCCCGGATTAATAACGACGTCAATGACGTTCCTTTGCCGAAATACGCCACTGAGGGTTCCTCGGGCATGGATATCTATGCCGCGGTAATGAAAGATGTCGTGATGCAGCCCGGAGAGACAACGCTCATCCCATCCGGTTTTAAGATAGAAATCCCTGCGGGTTATGAAGCCCAGGTCAGGCCCCGAAGCGGTTTGGCGTTGAAGCACGGGATCGGGATTCTCAACGCCCCCGGAACGATCGATTCCGATTACCGTGGCGAGGTCGGCATTATTCTCACGAATTATGGGAAAAAAGAGTTTACCGTGAAACGCGGAGAACGGATCGCGCAGCTTGTGATCATGCCGGTAACGAAGGCAGCCTGGGTGGAAGTTTCCGATATCAATGAAACGCTCCGGGGAGCCGGCGGGTTTGGTCATACAGGAACCAAATAACGCTAACGAGATAACCATGTCCGGCATACTCTATTTAGTCGCAACTCCAATCGGCAATTATGACGATATGACCATCCGCGCCGTCAAGATTCTGAAAGAAGCAGACGTCGTCGTCTACGAAGAACGCAAAGAGGGGCAGCGCTTATTGAACCATTACGGGATTCCCGAAAAGCTGATCGAGAGCTTGAACGAGCATAACGAAGCTGCCGCGTCATTCCATATCATTGAACACCTGAACGCCGGAAAGAATGTCGCGCTGATATCCGACGCCGGTACGCCGGTGTTTTCGGATCCGGGGCAAATTCTTGTCCGCAAAGCCATTGATGCGGGGATAACGCTGGTACCCATTCCCGGAGCGTCGTCGCTTTTGCCGGCGTTGACCGTGTGCGGTTTTCCGATAGACCAATTTTTATTTTATGGATTTTTATCCCCGAAAAGCAACCGCCGGATGGTTGAGTTGCAGCACCTGCGCAACGAGCGCCGGACAATGGTTTTTATGGATACGCCATACCGTCTGGTGCCGCTTCTTCGCGATATCGCCGAGGCGATGGGCAACGACCGTAGAGTGTGCGTCGCGTTTAACCTCACCATGCTGGAAGAAAAAATCTATCGCGGCGGCGCGAAGGAACTTCATACGCTTGCAGAAAAGAAAAACCTGAAAGGCGAGTTCGTGGTTGTGGTGGAAGGAGCGAGAGGGAAAGGGTAACGTCTGAATTAGGAATATTTAATTCAATTCAGACGACAGGAAATTGTCAATCTTATCATCCTCTGAGCAATTATCGATTAACCCTTATTAGTCATTCATTCCTCATCAATACACTTATTGCAATACCCCCCCATTTTGTCTATATTATAGTTAGAAATTCAGATTCCTATTGATAATTTAAAGCGGAAAATGCAATTTTATCCACAACAGCAGCACCGAACTCCTGAGATCTACGGAGATTATTGGTTCAACTCAGAACCCATACCTCTCAACGCTCTGCGCGGTTATACCGTGCTGATCCATTTTTGGGATTATACATCTCTCGCTTCGTTGCATATGATATCCTATATCAAGGAGTGGTATAAACGGTACGAAGATAAGGGACTGTATATTATTGGAGTGCATTCTCCCGCTTTCTCCTTCGGCAAAGATCCCGTTCATGTCAGAAAAGCCATTGAACGGCTCGGTATTAAATATCCCGTGGTGATGGATAACGAGCGGATGATCTGGGGTGCCTTTGGCGCCAGAGTTTTGCCCACGCAGGTCCTGATCGATAAACATGGTTATATTTCTGTAACACAGGATGGCGAGGGTTCATATTTAAATTTTGAACACAGTATTCAATCGCAGCTTTCAGATTCCGGTTACCGGGCTGATTTCCCGATAGTCATGGAACCCCTTCGCGATATGGATAGACCGGGAGCAATCACTTATAAAGCGACGCCAGAAATATTGGGAGGGTATCATGGCGGAAGGATTGGTAATATCGAGGGATACGTCCCCGAATCAACCGGTCATTTTGAAGACCCCGGTTTTTATCTTGAAGGAAGAGTTTACCTCGCCGGTGATTGGCTGATAACCCGCGATCACCTGCAGCTTAATGAAAGCGACGGCGGGGAAGGACATCTATCCCTTCTCTATAATGCCAAAGAAGTATGCGCTGTTGTGAGTCCGGAAGGCGAGATGCAATTTCAGGTATTTATCAAACAGAATGGCAAGTATCTGAACGCGGAATCGAAAGGAGAGGACATTCTTATTGATGATGATGGGAGAAGTTATTTCCTTGTTAACGAGGCGCGGTTGTATAAGATTATCAATAACAAGGAATATAATGAGTATAAGCTGACGCTTTCGACACGATCGAACGGCTTTGCGCTTTATTCGATTTCATTTGTTTCATCGCTTATTACCGGCGTCATATCGTATAATTGAATTTCAATATCCTTTTATCTATATTTTTCACAGCGGCGATTCTCAGGAACGGAGAGAATCGCCGCAGTTGTTATCAGAGGTATAAACACCCTCCAAATAATGATCAAAATAGCGCGCGGAATCAATTCATTATGGATAGAGAGGGGTTCATAGAGTACTTGTAAACCAATGCCTAAAACAATTCTCGACATATTAAAAGAAAAAATCATTGTCCTTGACGGGGCGATGGGGACGAATATCCAGACCCAGAATCTCACAGCCGATGATTTCGGCGGCGAGCAATTTAACGGCTGCAATGAATATCTCCTTCTCTCCAAGCCCTCGGCAATCCGTAAAGTGCATGAAGATTTCCTGAGCGCGGGCTGCGATGCAATTGAAACCGATAGTTTCGGTTCAACAGCTATCGTTCTTTCGGAATATGGCATCGGCGACCAATCGTATAAGTTGAATTTCGAAGCGGCAAAACTTGCAAAATCCATTGCGAGCGATTTTTCCACGCCGGCGCATCCCCGATTCGTGGTTGGTTCGATGGGTCCAACGACAAAACTTCCATCACTCGGGCATATTTCGTTCAAAGATATGGAGGCGGCGTATTATGTTCAGGCGAAAGGTCTCACAGAAGGCGGCGCGGATATTTTAGCCGTTGAAACCTGCCAGGATATACTTCAAACCAAAGCGGCGCTTTCTGGAATATTCTCCTATTTCTCGGATGCAAGGGTGAAAATCCCCATCATTGCGTCGGTCACCATCGAATCGATGGGCACGATGCTGCTTGGAACGGAAATATCTGCAGCGTTGACTTCGCTTGAACCGTACGATGTTTCCATCATTGGTATGAATTGCGCCACGGGTCCTAAGGAGATGGCTGAAAATGTTCGATACCTCTGCGCGAACAGCCCACGGCCCGTATTCGTGATGCCGAATGCCGGTATTCCCGAAAATGTTGGAGGTCATGCGCATTATAAACTCACTCCCGAAGAGTATGTCCATTCGATGACGCATTTTGTCAAGGACCTTGGGGTGAGTGTTGTAGGCGGATGCTGCGGCACAACAAAAGAACATCTAAAAAAGCTGGTCGATGTTGCCGGCAACCTTACTCCCATCGAACGGAAGTGGGAATTTACTCACGGCAGCTCAAGCATTTATCAGGCGATGCCGTTCCATATCGATCCGGCTCCGATTATGGTGGGGGAACGAACCAATGCCAACGGAAGCAAGCAGTTCAAGGAATTGTTGGCACGTGAAGAATGGGAAGGCATGGTGGCGATGGGGAAGGAGCAGACGAAGGAAGGGGCGCATTTTCTTGACGTCTGCGCCGCATACGTCGGCAGGAATGAATCAAACGATATGCGTGAGATTATTACGAGATTTAACACGCAGATTACACTCCCCCTGGTGATAGATTCGACTGAAGCGCCGGTTATTGAGGAAGCGCTTCAGCGCATCGGCGGGAGAGCGGTAGTAAATTCCATCAATCTTGAGGACGGGGAAGAACGGATGCATAAAATTCTTCCTCTTTGCAAGAAATATGGCGCAGCCGTAATCGCCCTTACAATAGACGAGCAGGGGATGGCGAAAACGGCTGAATCGAAATTCAAAATCGCTAAACGGATCCACGACCTGGCAATCGATAAATACGGCATGCGGGAATCGGACCTCATTTTCGATACGCTTACATTCACGCTCGGTTCGGGCGATGAAGAATTTCGCCGCGCTGGAATAGAAACAATCGATGCGATAAAGCTGATCAAAAAAGAATTTCCTAACGTTCATACATTGCTCGGAGTGAGTAATATATCATTCGGATTATCTCCACAAATCCGCCATGCTCTCAACAGTGTGTTTCTTCATTATGCTGTTTCCAATGGCCTGGATATGGCGATTGTTCATGCTTCGAAAATCATGCCGTTGTTTAAAATTCCGGAAGAAGAGCGTGAACTTTGCCGGAAGCTGATATTCGATGAACGCACAATGGATATTGATCCCCTTCAGGCGCTTCTTGCCTATGCCGCATCCCGCAAGGGCGAAGCGAAAGTTGCAAAAAAGGTGAAGAGCGAAGTCGTTGAAGACCGGTTAAAAAATCGCATTATCGACGGGGATAAAGTCGGTTTAAGCGGCGATCTCAATGAAGGGCTGAAGAAATATAAACCGCTGGAGATTATTAATTCAATCCTCCTTGATGGAATGAAAGTTGTAGGAGAACTTTTCGGCAGCGGCCAGATGCAATTGCCGTTCGTGCTCCAATCGGCAGAGGTGATGAAAACCGCGGTTGCCTATCTGGAGCCATTTATGGATAAAGCCGATGTAACCGCCAAGGGTACCATGGTAATCGCTACCGTGAAAGGCGATGTCCATGATATCGGTAAAAACCTTGTCGATATCATTCTAACGAATAATGGTTATAAAGTCCATAATCTCGGCATCAAGTGTCCGCTCGACAAAATGCTTCATGCTGCAGTGGAATACAAAGCTGACGCTATCGGGATGAGCGGGCTTCTCGTGAAATCAACGCTGATTATGAAAGAAAATTTACAGGAAATGGTACAGCAGGGTATTACCATACCCGTTGTGTTAGGCGGCGCAGCGCTCACCAGGCGGTATGTAGAAGACGATCTGCAAGCAGTATATAAAGGGACTGTCTCGTATGCCAATGACGCTTTCGATGGATTGCACTTTATGGAAGAGGTTGTTGCCAAGAAAAGCGACAGCAAGACGAAAAAGTTTACAACCATTAAAGATGCAATCGGAGAAATGCAAAGACAATACCGTGATATTCTCAATTATCTTGCTAAAATATCCGATGAACAATTTTCCTCTCCGGGCGCTTCGAAGGAGTGGTCTGTTCATGACATCGTTGCCCATCTTTCAGGGTGGGAAGCGCATACGGTTGAGCGATTCGAGATGTATTTTAAGGGGGAAAAAGATAAAATTCGTTTTTATAGAGATGTGAAAGAGTTAGCAATAGTGAACGACCGGTTCGTCGCAAAACGTAAATCAATGACGCGCGTTCAATTGATGAAGGAATGGCAGCAAAACAGAATGGCTTTCAGTAATGCGATTGGAAAATTGAAGGATTCCGATTTACAGGAAGTTATCAGCGATGGGACGATTCTCTATTTGATCGCGTCCAACACCTACGATCATGAACGGCATCATCTGGCGCAAATTCGTGAATGGATGAGCAAGCAGCCGAAAACAGACCAGGAAGAGCTGTCAGGTTTCGAAGCAAAAGTGGCGATGAGTGAATCAAAACCATCGCTCGGTTCTGCGCTCAAGCCGGCGGCGGATATTCCGGTGCCCCCGTTCTATGGAACGAAGGTAATTGAAGAAGTTTCACTTGAGGAGATAATTCCCTATATCAATGAGACTGCATTATTCCGGGGGCAATGGCAGATCCGAAAAGGGAAGATGGAACAAAAAGAGTATTCGGATTTTCTAAAACAGAAAGTATATCCCGATTTCGAACGGTTGAAGAAATTGGCTAGAGACAAACATCTTTTACAGCCAAAGGTTGCATACGGTTATTACCCCTGCAACTCAGACGGCGATGATTTAATTATTTATAAACCGAAAGATAGCCGCAATCTTGAATCAATCTGGGAGATACATCCTCAGGAACTAACCGGGGGTGGTTCGCGCTCGCCGGATTGTTTGACCGAGTGGTTAAGATTTACTTTTCCCCGCCAGCGCAAAGATCGAAATCTTTGCCTCTCGGATTATTTCGTATCAAAACAATCGAGACAAGTCGATATCGTAGCTTTCGATATCATCACCATGGGAAGAGAAGCATCGGACCACGCTAAAAAATTATTTGAATCAAATAATTATAAGGAATATTTGTATTTTCACGGTTTGGGAGTTGAAACCGCGGAAGCACTTGCGGAATTCTGGCATAAGAAAATACGCGAGGAACTTGGAATCTCTAACGATGACGCGGTGATACCCGGAACAAGCCAACCGGATATTAAGAAATTTTTCAGCCAGCACTATCGCGGATCGCGCTACAGCTTCGGGTATCCGGCGTGTCCGAGTTTAGAAGATCATGTGAAATTATTCAAAATTCTCAATCCCGAGAAAATTGGCATTGAGCTGACGGAGGGCTATCAGCTTGTCCCGGAACAAAGCACGGATGCGATAATCGTTCACCACCCGGAGGCGCGTTACTTTAATATTTAGCAGGTTGTTGAAGAATCCAATCCGAGTCTCCTTGTTTTGAATTATGGGGATCAGGATCTAATTAGAAACAGATTTCCAAACAAGTTTAGAAAACCCCCTTCATTTCAAAGCATTTTCAACAACCCGCAAGTTGAATTTTTGACCTTTTTTTCGTATCATAAATCTATAAATAAATGGCAGTTTGGGAAGGGCATTCATCAATTCAATAGGTGATCCCGAGTAAATTTCACCGGTTTTATTGAATTTCAGTTGAACAACCCCGTGTGAGAGATTAACTGTTTTGAGAAGTTGTATTCATCTACTTGTGTTAAATCAAATTCTCATTATGAGTTATGATTGTATCATATCACTTCCGGAAACTGTAGCGAAATAGAAAAACGATCCAAGAAACAAATATTCCAAAATTTATTATCTAACGGAATTTCAAATTATAGAAGGAAAAACCTGTGTCTACGATGATCACTGAAGAATGTATTAACTGCGGCGCGTGCGAGCCGGAGTGCCCGAACACTGCAATTTATGCCGGCGGTGTGCAATGGGAATTAAACGGGGCAAAAAATGCCGCAATCTCAAACGATTTTTATTACATTGTCCCAGAAAAATGCACTGAGTGTGTCGGACATTTTGAGAAAGAGCAATGCGCGGCTGTTTGCCCGGTCGATTGCTGCGTGCCCGATCCCAACCATGTGGAAACGGAAGAGGAATTATCTGCCCGCGCGAAACAACTTCATCCCGAACGAGAGTTCGCCGAGCTTTCCGAAGCCACTTCTCATTTCAGGGTGGCGTAAGTTCTTTATCACACGGATCTGGTTTAGATCCATCGCGAATTTACACATTGAGGTCGAGCGGATGAAGTATATCCTTCGACCTCATGTTATTTTTAGGGTATCCATCACGATTAACCAGCGTTATTATGAAGATAGGCAAGTATGAACTTTACCCTATCGAGACCGGACGTTTCTGGCTCGATGGCGGCGCCATGTTTGGCATCATTCCGAGACCCTTATGGCAAAAACAAAATCCCCCCGATGACCGAAACCGCATAGAACTCGCCGCGCGAGCGCTTTTGCTCATCGGAAACGGGAAGAAAATACTCATCGATAACGGCAACGGATCAAAATTCACCGAGAAACAAATTGATATTTATCGGCTCGATAATTCTCAATATGAATTGAAGCGTTCGCTCAAAGAATACAGCCTGACCCCGGATGATATCACGGATGTTATCCTTACGCATCTTCATTTTGATCATGCCGGCGGATCGACCTTTCGTGAAAACGGCAAATTAGCACCGACATTCCCCCGCGCAAAGTATTACGTTCAAAAGGCGCATTGGGAGAATGCCCTTGCGCCGACCGAGAAAGACCGGGGGAGCTTCATGGTTGACGACTTTATGCCGTTGATGAAGGAAGGTATCTTGCATTTTATTGACGGTGAGAAAGAAATTTTCGATAACATCAGCGTGGTTGTCACAAACGGGCATACGTCCTCGCAGCAATTACCTTTGATATCCGATGGCATCACCACCATGCTGTATTGCTGCGATCTGTTTCCGACAACCAGCCATATACCCCTGCCATACATCATGGCATACGATTGCCGTCCGCTGATTACGCTTGAGGATAAGAAAAGGATTCTCCGCCGCGCGGTCAATGAGAGCTGGATTTTATTTTTTGAGCACGATCCGCGAACCGTTGCCGGAAAAGCCGCATCTCATGAGAAGGGGTATATGTACGGGGGCGAGGTGAAGCTGTAATAGTCGTCCCTGACCCTTTTGCCGAAAAGATGCAGATTGTTTGAAGAGTCATCGCGAGTCCGCCACAGGCGGACGTCGCGATCTCCTTATATCGATGCATATTGCAACAGTTTGAATTTAGTTATAAGGACGAATGGGATTTTTCAGACAGTCCGGATGGAGTGGAAAAACGGGAAGATAATGGAACCGAATATTGTTGTCACTGTGGATACGCATGTACACTAAAATTCTGAAATACGGCGATATAAAGGAAAATTCCGCCACAACGAGGACAATTGATGGCGTGGAAATTGCCGTTTTTAAAGTGGGTGGAAAGATTTATGCCTTAAAAAATAATTGCCCTCACCAGCATTTTTCTTTGCTTCACGAAGGTGAAATTTTCAATGGCACTGTTACCTGTCCTATGCACGGATGGACGTTCGATCTGGCCACCGGACTATCGACAACGGGGCAGGGTAAAGCAACAACATATCAGGTGCAGGTTAAGGGTTCCGATATCCTCGTCGATATCGAGGCATAAGGCGGGACGATGATGAATCTCACCGATCGCATTAAAGAGAAAGCAAAATCGTTGGGATTTCAGCAGGTCGGTATAGCAAAATCGGAGAAGCTCAACGAAGAAGCGGAACATCTGCAGGAATGGCTCGAGCGTGGTTATCAGGGGACGATGAGATGGATGGAGAAGAGCATTGAGAAGCGAATTGATCCTTCTTTCGTGGTGCCGGACGCAAAATCAGTAGTTTCTGTCGCGATGAATTACTATTCCGATGTTGCGCATGTCCAGGCGGAAGGATTCGGCAAAATTTCACGGTATGCATGGGGCGATGATTATCATGCTATCCTCGAGGAACGGTTAAAAAACCTGCTCGAGTTTATCCATGAGGAAATACCCGGAGCGAAGGGCAAAGTTTATGTCGATACCGGTCCAGTGATGGATAAAGTCTGGGCACAGCGCGCAGGCATCGGTTGGATAGGGAAGCACACAAATGTGATATCGCGGGAATATGGTTCATGGATTTTTCTCGGCGAGATCATTCTGGATGCGGAATTGGAGTATGACACGCCGGCAACGGATCATTGCGGCTCGTGTACGTTGTGCATCGAAGCATGCCCAACGAAAGCGATTGTTGAACCGTACGTCGTCGATTCGAATAAGTGTATTTCGTATCTTACGATAGAGCATGAGGGATCGATTGCGCCGGACCTTAGCGGTAAATTTGAACATTGGCTATACGGCTGCGATATTTGTCAGGATGTTTGTCCGTGGAATCATAAAGATGCTACGCAAACCGATATTGAAGAATTCAATCCACGCGAGGGGAATATTGCACCCGAGCTGGCGGATATAGCTGCCATAACACAAGAAGAATTCAGCAGGAGATTTACAAAAAGCCCTATTAAACGGACAAAAGTTTCAGGGCTGACGCGCAATGCGAAGATATTATTACAGAACGACGCCCGGTAAAAGAATTATTTAAATTAATAACCAAACTCCATACAGGAAAACAAAATGCAAAACGCACCAAAACATTATCAGGTAATTATTATTGGATCAGGACCGGCGGGATTAACCGCGGCAATTTATAACGGACGCGCTAATCTGAAAGTGCTCGTGTTAGAGGGCAATCAACCGGGCGGACAATTGACGATCACCACCGAGGTGGAAAACTATCCGGGATTTCCGGAAGGAATTCTCGGTCCCGAATTAATGGATCTCTTTCGAAAACAGGCGCAGAGATTTGGCGCGGAAACGTTGTTCCAGGATGTCACCGACGTCGATTTCACGAAGCATCCCTTCAAGGTTGTATCGAATGATACGGTTTATACATCGGATGCAATTATTATATCCACCGGAGCTTCAGCTAAATTGCTGAACATTCCCTCCGAGAAAAAATTCATGGGTTACGGAGTATCCGCATGCGCGACGTGTGACGGATTTTTCTTTAAGAATCAGGAAGTTTTGGTTGTTGGCGGGGGAGATACCGCTATGGAAGAAGCGAACTACCTCACGCGATTTGCATCAAAACTGACCGTGATTCACCGGCGCGACCAGTTGAGGGCTTCAAAAATCATGCAGGATAGAGCCATGAAGAATCCGAAAATATCGTTCATCTGGGATTCTGCGGTTGAAGAAGTTCTGGGTAAGGAAGAAAACAACAAAAAAATCATGACCGGCGTAAAGATTCGTAATCTGAAAACCAAAGCGCTCACCGAACTGAAAGCCGACGGGCTTTTCATCGCTATCGGTCATGAGCCGAATACGGCAGTGTTTATGGGAAAGATCGACGTTGACGAAAAGGGATACATTAAAACCAAACCCGGTTCAACAGCAACAAACATCCACGGCATTTTTGCAGCAGGAGATGTAACAGATGCAGTGTACCGTCAGGCGATCACCGCTGCGGGTTCAGGATGTATGGCTGCCATAGACGCGGAGCGGTGGATTGAAAGCAAGGATTGAAGTTAGGTAACGATTTATTTCACCCATCAAAAATGTTAAACCCGGAATTATTTTAAATAACTTAATATGAAAACACTCGGACTTATCGGCGGCACGACGTGGTTATCAACCATCGATTATTACAGAACGATTAACCAGATTGTTAATGAACGATTGGGAGGGTTAAGCTCAGCCAAAATCCTGATGTATTCACTGGATTTGGAGGAGTTCAGACCTCCGGCGGATCCAAAAGATTGGGGCAACCGAGTTGGTTTTTTAATCGGTGTTGCGAAGATGCTCGAAAAAGGCGGCGCTGATTGCCTCGTTCTTTGCGCGAACACACCGCATCTTGTAGCGGATGGTATTCAAAAACAGATTGGCATTCCTTTGATCCACATTGCGGATGCAACCGCAAACGAAGTTACGAAACGGAAATTCACGAAGGTCGGATTGCTCGGTACTCGTACCACCATGGAGCAACCATTCTTTAAAGACCGATTAACTAAAAACGGAATCACCACGCTTCTTCCCGACGATGGTGAGCGTGAATTTATTCATGCCAATATTTTTGATGAATTAGCGAAAAATAAATTCAAACCGGAAACAAAGAAGAAATATCTCACCATCATCGAGAAATTACGAGGAAAAGGCGCGCAGGGAATCATTCTGGGATGCACGGAGATTCCATTGCTCATAAAACAATCAGATTGCGATCTGCCGTTATTTGATACCACAACGCTCCATGCTAAAGCGGCAGCAGAGTTTGCACTCCAATCATAAGATAATAACGGAATAAACGGAAGCGGACTGAACAGTTCGTATGAATGCAGCGGAGGGTACCCGGGTTCTTTACTATTTCAATTCTGTAATTCATTTTAGTTAAAATTAAACTATTCATGCCCGCTGACAAATTTTATAATGAAAAGAAGCATCCCGAAGAATCTGACCTTAAGCTAAAAATTGGCAAGACGTATCGCCCATTGGATGAGACCCTCAAGTCAATGCAATCTGAGTATGAGGGTATTTCTTTGAATTGGAAATACTCGAAAACGTCTGGTTGGTATATTACCTGCGATAAAAAAAAGAAACGGTTATTTTATCTTTTCCCCTTAGAAAATGACTTTACCGTTAAGATTGTTTTTAATGATAAATCATTGCAATTGATCAGGCGTGGTTCGTTTCCCAAGTCCGTACAAGAGATGTTAAGCGATGCAATGAAATATCCCGAGGGAACGTTATTGATGTTCACCGAAAGTAATTATGAACCTAATATGTTTTTGGAGTTATTGAAAATTAAACTCGAGAATTGATTTCTGTTTTTTCCCTCTTACTGTTATCCTTCCTTATTTGCCATTTTGTCGCTTCCCTTTTCCTCAGTTGAGATGAAGGTTCTAAAGGCAGTGCATGGCTCTTACCCCTGCGTTGCTTTCCTTACGCACTACCGTCGTAAGATCCTGTCGCCATGATATTAGAGGGCACACACTAAACTATTATGAATAGTTAATTATTCCCAACTTATTTCATTTCTTACATTAAAAAACTCCCATATCCCGCTTTAAATACCATTTTTCAAATGTCGGAATAGCTTAAATAAATGCGGTTTGACTTTCCCTTGAACATTTACTATAATATATATATAAATCAATACGTTACAACTAATCGCATGGTAAATATTGAATAGTTCCACAAAATGGTTATTAATCATCGCCGGGATTGTCGTTCTCGTCGGTGGATTAATAATAACGGTTGTTTTCTTTACATTCTCACCACGTCCGGAATATGAGGATGTTACAGTCGGTTTCGGAGATAAAATTGCCGTGGTGGAACTTAACGGAGTCATTGTTTCCTCGGAACAAGTTGTACGTCAATTGAAAAAATATCGTGAGGACAGCAGCGTAAAGGGAATCCTGCTCCGAATCGATTCACCGGGGGGTGGTGTGGTAGCCAGCCATGAAATGTACGATGAAGTCAGAAAAACCAAAGCGAGCGGGAAACCAATAGTCGCTTCTATGGGATCGGTTGCCGCAAGCGGCGGATATTATGTAGCTGTTGGCGCCGATAAGATTGTTGCTAATCCGGGCACGCTCACGGGCAGCATTGGCGTCATTTCAGAATTTTTGCGGATTGATCCCTTACTGAATAAGATCGGTGTTGAAGCGAATACAATCAAAAGCGGCAAATTGAAAGACGCCGGCAATCCCTTCCGCGCTATGACGGCTGACGATAAAAAATATTTCCAGAATTTGATGGATGAGGTCCACAGACAATTTATTTCAATAGTCGAAAAAGAACGAAAGCTCGATCATGATTCAATCGTTTCCTATGCGGATGGGAGAGTGTTCACGGGCACAACGGCGTATAAAATGCATTTAGTTGATACGCTCGGTACTTACGAGGATGCAATCGCGATCACGGCGAGAATGGCGGGGATAAAGGGAACGCCCGCAATAGTCCGTGAGGGAAGACCGCTTCATGGATTGCTTGATTTACTTCTGGGCGAAACCAGAATGTCGGGTCTTGAAAATTTGAAGGAAGAATTATTAAACCGGCCGATTTTGCAATACAAAATTGCTACGGGGTTTTAAGGTTACTCAAGATGATAACGGTGATAATATCAGGAGAGCATCAAACAAGTAACGCAGATTTTTGTATCATTCATTTTATGTCGAACAATCCAGGAGAAGAGAATTGACTAAAGCTGATATCGTTGATCATATCGCCGCGGGAACCGGCTTAACAAAGGTTGAAACCGAAGCGGTTGTTGACGGATTTATTCAAACTGTTATCGAAGCGTTGAAAGAAGGCAAGAATATCGAGATTCGCGGTTTTGGAAGTTTTAGGACAAAGAAACGGAAGGGAAGAATGGCGCGCAATCCCCGGACCGGTGAACAGGTGAAAGTCGATGAACATTTCGTTCCGGTGTTCAAAGTATCAAAGGAATTAAAGGGTTCGGTGAACGAAAACCTCAAGAAGACCTTGCCGACAATTAAGTAACGGTACAACCTGATCCATGAATCCAAAGATTCTCTGCAGTAAGTGTTCACAGGAGATTCGTCAAGGCGATAAATTTTGCTCCTCCTGCGGCGCAACGATTGAATGGGGCTCCATTCCGCCTTCCAAACCGCCGGAAACACCCATTACTGAAAAGAAACCTCAAACAGTAAACGCAAATCCTGTTCAATGCCCTCGTTGCGGAACGCAGAATCCTGCCGGAACATCAAACTGTTCAAGCTGTGGAGCAGCGCTACCCGGTGCAGCTAAAACGCAGCCAGTCAAAAAAAGTGTGCGTCCGGAAGCTGCGCCGTATAAACCGACTCCGCTGAAAGCTTTGCAAAGTTGGAAAGTCACGGTTGGCGTGGCGGTTATATTAATTGCCATTATCATTGGCTTCAGATTACTGCGAAACGGCAATGAGACAGTCAATCCGGTGCAAAAAACTCTTCCCAACGACGCACATCAAAATCAGGCATTGATGAATGAACTTGAGACACTTGAGAAAGCCGTGCAGGCAAATCCCAACGACGCCGAGGCGCTATTGCAACTGGCGAACCATCTCCAAGACGCTAAATTTTTGGATAAAGCAGTTGACGCCTATAAACGGTATCTTGAGATGAAACCGGGCGATGCGAATGCCGTGGTTGATCTGGGGGTAACTTATTACCAGATGGCGACCGATGACACCACCCGGCGTTTCGAAGACCTGGAGCTTGCTCAAAATAAATTTATGGACGCTCTGAAGATCAACAAGAAACATCAACTCGCCCATTTCAACCTCGGCGTGGTGAATCTTATGCGCGGGGATCTGATGACTGCAAACGAGTGGTTTAAGAAAACAGTTGCCCTCGATTCGACCACGGAAACGGGGAAGAGAGCATTAATGTTGATTCAACAACACACAATGAAAAACAATTCATCACAATAAAGGAGCGGTAGCATGCCGAGCGGCAAAAAACGTCTGCGGAAAAAAATGTCGACCCACAAACGGAAAAAACGATTACGAAAGAACAGACATAAGAAACGGAACAGGTAGCATAATTACTTGAGAATATTTCCTATGGTGACGGATGATTTTATCCCGCCGCCATAGGACATTATTTTAATGGGGATAGGTTTTTCAATATAATTTCTTATTCATTTCGTTTGGTTGGATTTCCTCCGTCCGATTCTCCTCACAATTTCTACCAGTTTTTCAACCGTATACGCCAAATCGTCCTCCGTCGTTGACTTGCCCATTGAAAAGCGGATACTCGCTTTCGCAGTTGCATCCGGTACTCCCATCGCGAGCAATACATGGGAGGGACCAATGCTGCCAGAGGTACACGCTGATCCGCTTGTAACCGCAATGCCTGCAAGATCAAGATTGAACAGGAGGGATTCGCCATTGATTTCTATGACGGCGCTATCGAACGAAACGTTGAGGATGTGCGGCAGCGAGTCGGTTGGATGGCCGTTAAAGATTATGAATGGAAATTTACTGCTCAGTAATTTGACGAGAAGCGCTTTTAAAGTTTTGAGCCGGAGAAATTCTGATTCTCGTGATTGACTCATCAATTCCGCCGCTTTGCCGAAACCGACAGCAAGGGAAACATTTTCGGTCCCTGCGCGCCTGCCCCGTTCCTGCCCGCCGCCATGCATAAGACGGTCAACGTTTGTCCCGCGCCGTATATATAATGCGCCGATCCCTTTGGGTCCGTAAATTTTGTGGGATGATATTGTTAAAAGATCAACTCCAAGATCGTCAACGTTGACCGGAATTTTACCGAATGTCTGCACCGCATCGGTGTGAAGAGGAATCCCATGTTCTTTCGCGATAGCTGCGATTTCTTTTATGGGGTTGATCGTACCGACCTCATTATTCCCATGCATGATCGAAATTAATCCCGTATCAGGTTTGATGGCTTTTTTAACATCATCCGGCTGTACCATGGCTTTGTTATCGACATCAAGGTACGTTACCGTAAAATCGTTTTCTTCGAGGAACGCGCAGGGTTCCAGGATTGCGTAATGTTCCGATGTATCGGTGATGACATGGTTTTTCCCCGTCTTACGCACAGCCCAGGCAGTTCCTTTAATGGCAGTATTATCCGCTTCCGTTCCGCCGCTCATGAAGAATACCTCGCCCGGTTGTGCGCCAAGCATTTTTGCAAGTACATCGCGGCTTTCATCCAAAGCTGCGCGACTTTCCCTGCCGAAACTATGGATAGAGGAAGCATTCCCGAATTTTTCCAACATGTACGGCTTCATCGCTTCAAATACGCGGGGATCGAGCGGAGTGGTTGCCGTATGGTCTAAATAAACTTTTTTCATGATTCAATATACGGTGGAAAGGGAAATTGTACAACTTTGAGATGCAAGGAAGTTCGTAAAGGAGAGACAATCAACAGGAGATCGCTGGTAAAAAAAGACCTTCAGGAGCCAGCGGAGACTGGTCCTGAAGGTCAGCAGAATAATTTACTTTATTATTACTTCAGGGGTTGTATATCGGTAAATTACTCTCCACGTTCGCGCCAGTGTTCGTGGACAATGTCTTTAATAACATCGCGCACGCCTCTTCCGAATTCACGTTCGAACACGAGGAATCTGGCAAATTTTTCCGGACTCAAAAACTTTTGTATTTCCTCCTGATACCGCTGGCGTTCCTTGAAAATCTGTTGATCGAGATCGAGCACCTGATCGACGGATTTTTGAAATTCCTTTGGTTCTTTATTCTCTTTAAGACCTTTACGGATATCGTCCAGGAGGTCGTTTCGCTGGGTCATCAATTTCCGGTTGGTTTCCTCATGCGCGGATTCCTTCGTGACGAACCGGGCAGCGTCTTCTTCGTTCAGCTTCAGGGATTCGATCATCCTGAGTTTTCTATATTCGTTAAATGGTCCGGGGGGATGATTTTGACCGGGACCAGGACCGGGATTATCGGGACGTCCACGCCGCTGGGCGGATGCGTTGTTCACGCCAAACATGAGGAGGAACATAATACATATTGTAATATAAATTTTCATATAACTTTCCTTATGGGTACCTAATTGAATATCGCTTTGGAGTTAATTTTTGTAACAATATCGTTTACTGCTTTATCATTGAGCGAGCTGAGAGATTCAATCGCGTTGTCGTCATCGATTGAGGATTGATCTTCGCCGATCACTTCGCGTAAATTTGCTTTATCATCGGAGCCAAGAACAGAAGTATTTTGGATACCGGCGTACTGGTCGGCGAGTCCTTCTATTTCCTGCCCATCGATAAAATTTTGAACCTCATCCGCCGGACCCTGGGCAACAATGGAATGATAATCGATTTCTTTTTCATCTATATTTCCCGGGATCATATTGAACACAACGATAATCATTGCGATCGCTGCTGCGGATACGGTAAAACGCTGAATCCAGGCAGGCGCAACCAGGGGAGGACGGGTTGAATTATTGATACTCTCCTGAATTCGCGGAATCAGTCCGTTCCAATAGGCAGCGGGTGGCGCCCATGGTTTATCCGATTTCATCATGGTATAAAGGAGTGTAAGTTCCTCAAAATCTTTTTTGCATGAAGGACATTGCCCAAGGTGATCCTGCAGGAAATTCTTGCCTTCCCCGTCAATCGTGCCATCAAGCAATTCAGGCATCCGGATTTGGATATCTTTACAGTTCATTTGTTCGATTCGCTTCTGACATATTTTTGGATTTTTTGCAATGCATGAAAATAATTCGCTTTCAATCCACCCACGGATTTTTTTAGCATCTTTGCCATTTCTTCGAACGGCATTTCATCGTAATATTTTAATATAAAGACCATTTTCTGTTTCGGTGGCAAAGTTTCAATTGCCTTTTCAAGAATTGTTTCGTACTCCTGTTTCAATACCTGTTCATCGGCATATCCTTCATCCGGAATCAGGGTATCGACTATTTCATCTAATTTGATAAAATTCTTTATTCGTTTTTTCCTGAGGGCGTTAAGCGATACGTTTACGGTTATCCGGTAGAGCCATGTATAAAACCCGGATTCCGCTCTAAAGTTGCTAAGATGTCCGTACACGCGGATAAAAACTTCCTGAACGATATCATCTGCGTCCTCATGATTACTCATCATCCGGCGCGCCACCCAATAAACCTTTTCACGGTATCGGGCAACTAAAAGGTTAAAAGCTTCCGTTTTTCCGTTACGGAATTGATCAATTAACTCAACGTCAGAGACGGTCGTCATTGATTATTAGTTAGACTTTTTTTGAACACAAAGGTTTAATTTGTTCAGTTTCTGGGGATTTCAGATGTATAAATATCAGTAAAAACATATACATACAGAAATTGGTAGGATTCTGGGAATTGTTACAAATAATGAGTTGCCCGGAGATTGATCCTCACAGTAATTTCATAGCATTACGAAGTTTTTTCCATGTATCTTTCATGTCTTCTGAAATCATCTTGGTATCGGCAAGAACCGGCATAAAGTTGGTGTCGCCATTCCAGCGGGGCACAAGGTGAAAATGCAAATGCCGGTCAATTCCAGCTCCTGCAGACCTTCCCAGATTTGCTCCGATATTAAATCCTTCGGGATGAGAAGCGGTTCGGAGGGCGGTAATCATTTTCTGAAGAAGTTGAATTACTTCAAGAGATTCTTCGGTAGAAAGATCGTTAAGTTCCTGAATATGGCGGTACGGAACGATCATGATGTGCCCGCTATTATACGGGAATAGATTCATGAGAACGAACGAGGATTTTCCTCTGAAGATTATGAGATGTTCTTCATCATCCCCCCGGATCGCCTCGCAAAATACGCACGCGACCCCTTCATTGTTCGGTTTGGAGAACGTTTCTATGTACTTTGAACGCCAGGGCGAAAAAAGTTTATCCATGTGATCGGCGAGTAGTGTTTACGCTTCTTCCTCAACCTTTTCCTTCGCGTATTCAGCCACGATCTTTTCGGCAATCTCGCGCGGCACTTCCTCATAATGATCGAATTTTTGTTTGTGGATGCCCCTGCCCTGTGTCATTGAGCGAAGCGTTGTTGAATACCGGTACAATTCTTTGAGAGGAACAAGCGCGCGGATGACCTGATGCGCGCCATCGGAATCCATTCCGAGGATTTTCCCGCGCCTGCTCGAAACATCGCCCATGACGTCGCCCATGTAATCTTCGGGAACCGTGACTTCGATTTCATAGATCGGTTCGAGGAGGATCGGTTTGGCTTCTTTGAATCCTTTCTTGAACGCCATTCTTCCGGCGATTTTGAATGAATGTTCGTCGGAATCGACGTCGTGATATGAACCGTAAAAAAGCGTAACCTTCAGATCAACCACTTTGCAGCCGGCGATAACGCCGCCTTCCATTGACTCGATAATGCCTTTTTCAACGGCAGGAATAAATCTGCCAGGCACCACGCCGCCGACGATTGCATCTTCAAACTCGAATCCGGCGCCTCTTGCGAGAGGTTCTATTTTGATTAACACATGACCGTATTGCCCGCGGCCGCCTGATTGTTTTTTGTGTTTATATTCAACTTCATTGGCTCTGCCCTTGATTGTTTCGCGGTATGGAATTTTCGGCTCCACCATATCCACATCGACGCCGTATTTCGCCTTTAATCGTTTCGTGATGATGGTAAGGTGAAGCTCCCCCTGGCCGCTCAAGACGGTTTGGTGAAGTTCGGGATCCACTTTAATCACGAATGTGGGATCTTCTTCGTGCAGGTGGTGCAATCCGGCTGCTATCTTATCTTCATCACCTTTTGTTTTGGCGACGAGAGCCATTGTAATTACCGGTTCCGGGAATACAATCGGCGGGAGATTAACGGAGAGCGTTTTGCTGCTCAGGGTATTATTGGTGTGCGTATCTTTTAATTTCACAACGGCGCCGAGATCGCCGGCAACAAGTTTGCCGACTTCTTTACGTTCTCTTCCGCACATGATGAATAACTGCGCCAGGCGCTCGACCTTGTTATTTGCATTATTGTTCAGATCCAAACCATGGCTTATCGAACCGGAATAGACGCGAAAGAACGACAGATCGCCGACGTGCGGTTCGGATACGGTTTTAAACGTGAAGAGCACAGGCGGACCATTCGGATCGCATTTGATTTCCACTTCATTGCCGTTGCCGTTCGTTGTCCCTGCCAGAACGCCCATTACTTTTGGACCTTCGGCGGGGTTTGGAGAATAATCTGCGACAAAATCCATGATCGTTGTGACGCCGATATTGTGGGAAGCAGATGCGCAAAAGAGAGGGAAGAGTTTCCGTGTCCGGACGCCGATTTTCAGTCCATATTTTATTTGATCTTCAGTCAATCCGCCTTTTTCAAAAAATTCATTCAAGAGTTTTTCATCGGTCTCGGCTATTTTTTCAACCAGCGCATCATGCAACTCGGCTGCTTTTGTTTTGTGTTCAGCGGGTATATCATGCTCGGTATATTTTCCTTTGCCATCGCGATCAAATTTTAGCATTTTCATTTTTAAGACGTCAATGATGGAATCGAAGGTAAGTCCCTCGTTGACGGGGAATTGCAAAAGGACAACATCATGGGAGAACCGTTCAATTGCAGAGACAACGACCTTTTCATAATCCGCATTTTCATTATCGAGTTTGTTGACAATGAATATTGCGCTATTATGATACCGTTTCGTATAAGACCAAACGAGTTCAGTTCCGACTTCCACGCCTTCAACGGCTTTTAAAAATACCAGAGCGGTATCCGAAACGCGTAATGCCGCATTTACCTCGCCGGTAAAATCTGTGTATCCCGGCGTGTCGAGGATATTGAGCTTCAATCCTTTCCACTCGCAAATTACCATTGAGGTGTTGATGCTGATGCGCCGCTCGATCTCATCGGCATGATAATCGGACGTGGTATTGCCGTCTTCGATCTTGCCGATACGCGTCGTAGCTCCGGCGGAAAAAAGCATTGATTCAGTAAAGATGGTTTTACCGGCTCCGCCGTGCCCCACAAGGGCTACATTCCTGATGGCGTCAACTCCATAATCTTTCATAATTCTAAATCTCCTTTTTCAGAAAAAAAATATAACTCGGTTGATGATGGGATACAAGACATTTTGCAATGTGAAAAAGATGAGGTTCCTAACTATAACAGCCAGCCCCTTTATTCCAAATCCTGCGCGCGGCAGATGTTTTCGTTTTCGCAAAAATGGAATCAATCTTAACTCCCTCTCTGACGTAATTGTCGATGACAGTAGGAAGGGTTGAAATATTATATTATGAGCGCATCACCTGTAAAAAAGTTCTAATTCCTTTCAGAAACGCTGTGAATGTGGTAACCGTTTGCAGTACGGGTTCTTCAATTTTTTGTTGTACTCTTTGTTCAAAATCAACAATGCTTTCGATGGCGTCCCGGAGCGAGCGGAGTGAGAAGCGTACCATCTCAAAATCATCGCTCATCCCGTCGGTGATGTTGCGGAATTTGGCGGTAATCGCTTCCAGGTTTGTGAAAACGGGCGATATTTTTTCAGACATCTCCCGGATATCCCGTTCGATATTGGTGAATATTTGCTGCACTCTCGAAATAACAACAATGAGATAAATGCTCAATGCGGAGACGCATGCAAGTGTTACGATTTTCATGATGAGTAAGATATCTTCCATGGGGGTCCCCGGGATTAAGAATTATCTTTTTCGGATTTATAGGCGTCCACACCTGCCCGAAAAGCCGTCTTAATTTTGCCCTGTTCCTCACCGGCTCGTTCCCGAGCGTCATTGAGCATCTTATCCGCGTCGGTGAGGATATGTCCCGCCCGTTCTTTCGCTTCGGTGATTATCTGTTCCGAACGGCGTCTTCCCTCGTTGATAATATCAACGGCTTTGGACCGGGCTGCCTTTAATTTTTCGGCAACTTCATCCTTAAGATCATTCGCTTTCACTTTAATATCGGCGCGCATTTCTTTGCCGCTTTTCGGGGCGTAGAGAAGCGCCACGATTGCCCCAATCGCGCTGCCTGCAATAAATCCGATGAGCAAGCCCTTTACTAATCCGTCATTATTCTCGTCTGCCATGGTAGTCTCCAATAAAATTGATCAAATTGTGAAAAGTGATATTATTGCCAGGTTGAATTAGAGTCTTTTTTGTACGCATCGACTTTGCGTTAGAGTGTCATTTCTTAATCATTTTGGGGTCTAAATCCCCGTTAGTATATATCATATTTTGAACCGTCCCAGCGGTTCATATTTTATTGTACCAGAATTAATAAAGTAAGAACTTATGGTTAGAAAATCAAGCAACGAGAGCGGATTTTAGCGGGCGAATTTCTTGGAGCAATGGTGTATGAATAGTGTTATCATTGGGTAAGGATGCTGCCTTGGTTTATTTTCCGATCTTCACGGTTTTCTTCCATTCCCTCATAACCAGACCATATCGCAAGCCCCGTTCGCTCACTGTTATTTCTTGAAATTTGAAGTATTTCATGAATTCGTGCAGTATGAGGACCCCGGCGGTGAGTAAATCCTGACGCCCCTCGGTCACGTTTGAAAGCTTACGGATTTGTGATGGAGTGAGTTTTGAAAGATTATCCTGCCACGACCTGATCGCTTCCATTGAAAGTTTATAGCCACTGACTTTTACACGGTCAAATTCCGGCAGGCGTTGTTCCAAACAGGCGAGCGTTGTGACGGTTCCCGCTACTCCAATGAGGGAACGGTTCGAAATATTCCAATCACGGAACGAAATAAGTTGAGAAGCGATGTATTCCCGCGCATCGTGCAAATGAGTTTCGGTAGGAGGCAATGCCTTGAAGAAACGCTCTGTCACACGCACGCTGCCCAATTGGAAACTGTTTCGCTGCACCTGAACATCTTCCCGTGCGCCGAGCGGCAGGACGCCGACGGATATTTCCGTACTGCCGCCTCCGATATCCAGGACAGCAGCCGAATGATGCGCAACGCCAATGCCATTTAATGCCCCCTGAAACGACCAGAGCGCTTCATCCGTCCCTGATAATACCTCTACCTGGATCCCGGTCTTTTCTTTGAGGGAAATGACGAATTCTTTTTTATTCAATGCATCGCGCAACGCGCTTGTTCCACCGGCGACAACGGTATCGACATGATAATTTTCAATGATAGAATTGTACTCGTGAATTACGGACGCCACTCGATCGAACGCTGATCGTTCGATCAGCCGGTTCGCATCCACTCCTTTACCCATTCTCGGCATGCGTTGCTCTTCGTGAAGAGGACGAACAATACCCTGCTTATCGATCTCCGCAATAAGAAGGAGAGTTGTGTTGGTTCCGATATCTATGCTGGCGATTTTCATTAGCGGATTATTTCTTTGCAGCGATTGCTATCCATTCGTTTTCAAATAGTTCTTCCTGAATACTGAATTGGTTATCTTGCAGCCGGGATCGCATCACGTGGGCGTCTGCCGTTAGCAATCCTGAAAGTAAAATAATTCCCGGATCTCTCAGATGATTATAGAGTGAGGGAAGCAATTCCGAATTGGTATTCAGGGTAAGGTTGGCTGCGATAAGGTGAAAATTTCTGTTGATCTGATCAATGGGCGTATTGCTGATGGCAATCTTATCTGAAACTCCGTTCGATGCAATATTTTCCTGAGCATTTTCAATCGACCATTCGTCAAGATCGATCCCCCACGCGCTCGCCGCGCCTAACTTCACGGCAGCAATAGCCAGGATACCCGTGCCGGTGCCGACGTCCAGCAAGGTGTTTCCGGGTTGGAGATATTTTTCCAGAAGGCGGAGAGTAAGTCGGGTAGTTTCATGATACCCTGTGCCGAACGACATTTTCGGATCGATTTGCACTATAATTTTTCCGGCAATATTATGATAATCGCTCCACGAGGGTTTTATGATGAGATTATTGCCAACTTCAATCGGCTGGATTGTTTTTTCCCATAGGGCATTCCAATTTTCTTCCCGGATTTCCCTCATTTGAATATCCGCATTAACGGATATCTCCCTCAGCAGACTTTTTAGGTCATTCCTCATCTTCGCAATTTGTCCATCGTTCCACCGAGTTTTATCAAGGTAAGAAACCAAATGCGTATCGGTTTCTTCAAATCCCTGAAAGCCCAGCTCGATCAGCGTCGGTAGGAGCATCTCGCGTTGATTTTCGGACGCGGAGATGGATACTTCAAGATAAGTTTTCATGAATTCGAAACGGGATCAACGGTGGAAATCTGAATCATCCGTTCATGGAGTCTGTTTATAAATGACATGCATCAGCACTGTTCCAACCGCTTCCAGGCTCTCAACACTGCACTTATCAGGCGTATCCTCCAGCGTATGCCAGTAGCGGTTGCTCGTATCCGGGTATGCAAAATCGATAAGATCGATCGTTTTGATTCCCTTTTCGTTGAATGGAAGATGATCATCCATTACCCATTGCTGGGGTTCATCGGAAAATTGTGGCAGGTTGAGAGCATTTGCAGTTGACCAAACGAGGTCGACAATATCCGGCGCGTATTTCAGAGAGTATTGCTCTTTTTTCAACTCCAATTCTTTATCGCCGATCATATCCAGCAATATCCCGAACATCGGATTAAAACCCTGCGGCATATGGTCGGCAAAGTATTTCGCTCCCAGAAGATATTTTTCCGTATCGCCCTCTTTCCCGTAATCCTCGCCGTCGACAAACAGGATATCGACTCCGATGGGAGGCGGATTGGTTTTAAACTGGCGAGCCATCTCCAGAAAAACTGCTACGCCGCTTGCTGCGTCATTTGCGCCGAGAATGGGAGTATTTCTTTTCTTCGGATCCTTTTCATTATCGGCGCGGGGGCGGGTATCCCAATGCGCAATGAACAATACGCGTTTAGTCGCTTGAAGATTGAACGAGGAAATAATATTCGTCAGGTTTAATATTTCACCGTTATATCCAGCCATCGTGAAGGGCTGCGTGTTGACTGCACTGGTATATTTCTGCATTTCAAACTGAAGGTACGTAAGGCATTGCTGATGGCCCGGCGAGCCCGGATTGCGCGGTCCAAAATCAGTCTGTGCTGTAAGGAAGCTCATCGCCGATTTGCCGCTGAAAACAGGCACAACAGCTTCAACCTTCGGCTGAACTGCCGGTGTATCCGCTTGATTTTTTGGGGGTTCCTTAGAACATCCGCTAAGTATTCCGGTAATCATTAATAATAGAGAAAATAACTTCATTATTTTTCGTAATAGTGCCAAAAAACTTAATCAAATCCTGACTGAAATGCAACGTCGTTACGCAACCTTTTTCCCAAATTTACGTCTAATGAATTGTATTAACTTTATCCTCTCTTGATATAGGAAGATCCTATGAATCGTTCATTGAGTCTGACAGCAAAATTATCGATACTCATCATCCTTGCGCTGATATTCGGGACGACGATGGTAACGCTCTCCATTCGCCGCGGAGAATCGCGTAGTTCTGAACACGGCATATATATGGGGATCAGCGACCAGGATATCGAAAAGAAATTCAACGTACAGCCCGACGGAGATCTTCGGATTGACGCCGATGAGGGTGAAGTGCGCATCACTGGAACGGACTCGAATGAAGTTTCTGTCCATGTTTTGATGAGAGGGGATAGAGACCGGGTCGATCAGTATCATGTGAATATTACCCAGGACGGCAACACGGTAAGAATTGAAGGCAGGGCAGACAGAAGACATTTCAGGTTCTGGGAAGACGGATCGCTGGATGTAAAATTTGAAATATCGGTGCCAAAAAAATTCAATCTGGACTTGCAGACGGCAGGCGGCAATCTCGTTCTGAGAACTGTTGAAGGCACAATCAACGGGACAACCTCGGGAGGCGATCTCGATGTGATGGATATTAAAGGGCGCGTGAAACTTGAGACGTCTGGTGGAGACGTCCTCATAAAAAATGCAGAGGGCGATCTTAACTTTGTCACATCGGGAGGAAACATCGATGGCAGCGACATTGCCGGCGATCTGGTTACCGAAACATCCGGCGGGAATATCGACCTGAAGAATGTCGATGCGAAGTTACGGGCGTCAACCTCGGGCGGAAATATTGAAGTGAGCGCGTCATCCAACAAAGGAGTAACGCTGGAAACTTCCGGCGGCAATGTGCGGGTACGCATGCCGAACTCCATCTCTGCGGATGTTGACGCTTCGGCAACGGGCGGGGACGTTGATTGTTCGCTGCAATTTTCCGGCAAGATCAAGGATGGCGATATGCACGGGACGATCAACGGCGGCGGAAACATGATCAGGGCGCGGACATCGGGCGGCAATATTTATATCAGCGCAGCATATTAGATGTTCGTTTTGGAAAGAAATTTGAAATAGCGATGTAGTAGTTAAAATATGCCCGCGGTTTAGCGGGTATGGTGAGCAAAAAGTCCGTCCTGGGTCAGCAGGCGGACTTTTTGGCGTTTCAGGGAGATTGTCACTTGGTGCTCGAACAGAAACCCCCTCGCCTCCGGCGATCCCCCTTTGACAAGGGGGAATATTACAAAATAAAATGATAGTTCAGTTCTTAGAAAGCCCCCTTGTTAAAGGGGGTTGGGGGGTTTTAAGGTGAACCCCAACCATTGGACAAATATTATACCTACTAAATTGAATTTCTTGTCAAATATGCAGTTCCAATTTATCTGAAGAGCCCTGCACCTCCGTAACCCATCCCCAACTTCTTCCCTTAAAAATGCCCGCCCCGCTAAGCCGCTCAGACGGGGGAAAGAGCGCGGGGTTGGGTTAAGAAATTTACTTTCCCGCCTTATAATCCGCCAATAGTTCCAAAATTTTATTTTGCGCGTCCCGCAACACTTTGCCTTCTCCTGGGAAATGGTTGCTCATGATGCTGAACGCCAGAAGTTTGTTATCGACTGTGGTTACATATCCGGAAAGCGCGCTTGCGCCAGTGAGCGTGCCGGTTTTTGCGTGGACATTTCCCTCCGCGCGGGTTCCTTTCATCCTGTTTCGTAACGTGCCGTCGATTCCCGCAACCGGCAGGGTTGCGTAGAACCTCCCGAAATTCGTTTTGCTCCGGTATTGCGCCCGTAACAGCCGAACCATATCCGACGGGGTGAAAAGATTGTAGAACGATACCCCTGATCCATCCATCAGAATCATATTGGAAGTATCGACGCCGATTTGAAACAGATAATCTTTGACGACCAATATCCCGTTCTCCCATGTACCGGGAGCGTGATAAATTTCCGAGGCGAGTGTTTTTAATAAATTTTCAGCTCCCAGATTATAACTCTCCTTGTTCACCTTCACAAGCGCCGAATCTATCGGGTGATCAATTTCACCGAGAAGCGTTTTACCGTGAACTGTATCGAGCACGCATTCTCCCTTTATAGTGATTCCACGCGCTTGCAGTTTTTTCCGGAATACCTGCAAGGTAACCAGTTCCGGTTGCCATGCGCTGAAGGTAAACGTTTGCCCGGGCGCTCCCGGGAAGATTGCGCCCTGTATGAGAATATTGTCAGTTCCTCTCCGACGCGTCACTCTAACAGGATTGTTAACTGTATCATGTTGAGTGAGGCAGGAATTGGCAATTGTGAAAATATCTATGTCCGGTTCAAGATGAATGATGGCTTTCATACCATCGGCGGAGGACGGCGCAACGCTCACGCTGACGCAATTGCTATCGAGCGATAAGGGAGTGATAAACGGCTCATCGGTGGATGGTTCATCGTCCCACATCCAACCCCTGCCCCAGGCAACGGTATCGAAAAAAGAAATATCGCCGACAAGATTTCCGGTGATGGAAACGATGCCATGTTTCTGAGCTATGTCCGCAAGCGAATCAAGATCGCTTGAAACGAGAAGGGGGTCGCTGCCGCCTTTCAGGTACAAATTTCCGTTTATTACACCGTTCTTCGCTTTGCCGTCGCAATATAATTTTGTCTGGAATTTGTAGCGGGGGAGTTTCGCAAGCGCGGCTGCGGTGGTAATGAGCTTCGTGTTGGAGGCGGGGTGCAGTAATTTTGCGGAGTTTTTTTCATACAATATTTTGCCGTCATCCACGGAAATAATTTTTATGCCGGTCAGACTTGAGGCAAGCTCTTTCGCGTTAAGGATATCATCGATCTTTTTTTGCAATTCTTTAACATTCTCGAATACGACCCTGCGTAGTTTTCTTTCCCGCGCGTTGGAGCCTGCTGCAAGGACCATCAGGAGCAGCGAAATAATGACAAATAAACGGAATTTCATGGGAATTGATTAATATTTTTATTCAACTGTTGGATACAACAATGCGTTAGCAATTGGATTAAAAATAGAATAAAATGGGGGAAATATCAATAACGGAATGATTTCCGATCCCTCCTATTGACAGTTCATAGAAATTTAGCTAAATTTCCTTTGTCAACCCTGATGCCTTCCCCGACCTGACTTCTACCGACAAGGGAAGATATCACCGTCGATACGTTTAGATGCGCGATGCAAATGTATTGATGTGAACAACTTCCGGACCTTATGATTTTCGTTACTGGCGCAGATTCGCCAAGCTCAGACAATAATTATAAAGGTGCATAATGAAGACGATTGCAAAGTTAATCGGTATAGGAATGATGCTATTATTGGTACTCCCTTCCAATACGATACCACAACAGATACAGAAGAACAATGCTCACGGTTATGCTCAATCCTCTTTTACCGCGGGCGGCAAGAAGATTACCGCGGAAAATATTCGTGAATTCCAATCAGCGCTCACCCACCGGCATGAGTTTCCTGCCATTAAGGATCAAACGATTGATAGTCTACTGTTAAAGATACTCGGGCGATCTTTTTCCGATGACAGACAGAAACCGAATAGGCATCAAAATAAATTTCTTCGTGGAGATAAAATATTTTCTCGTGCCGGACAAATATCTGTTGTTGATACTGCAATTTTTATTGATTATTACGATACGACCAGGGATGTGTATACGTATAACGGAATTGGGAAGATGATCCTTGATATAGCCCAGAAACGGAAAGACACTGCATGGGTGAATTTTTCCCGCGCTACGCAGTCGTATGACACTCGTGGAAATACGCTTGGGTGGTCAGTGCAATATTGGAATAACGGTCAATGGGAGAATTATGATCGCTCAACTTCACCTTATGATGCAAACGGGAATCCGCTTACCTGGTTGTTCGAGTTGTGGAGAAACAATCAATGGGAAACATACTTTAAATTCACCTATACGTTTGATGTAAATGGGAATTTGCTTACGGAGTTGTTACAACGGGGACCGGCTGATTCGGGATATTATTATCGTTACACCTACACCTATGATTCAAGGGGGAATCAGCTTTCCGATTTGTACGAATACTATTGGTATGGAGTTTGGGAGAATGATCTTCGACTTACGTGGACTTATGACGCCGGAGGGAATATGCTTTCCCGAATGGAACAAGATTGGTTGAACGATCAATGGGAGTATAATGATCATTACATCTACACGTATGATGTAAACGGAAATCTGCTATCCAATCTATACGAACAATGGTTGCCCGGTCAATGGGTATATCGTCGTCGCGTTACATACACGTATGACGCGAATAGGAAGATGCTTTCAAAATTGAATGAATTGTGGAATAGTGGATGGGTGAATTCTTTCCAATCTATTTACATCAATGACGGCAACGGAAATATGATTTCTGAATTGGAGCAGCGATGGGTGAATGGTGAGTGGGTGAATGCTACCCGCTCGACGTATAGCTATAATGGAGATGGGAAGAAGCTTACCTTTTTGTATGAATTTGCGTCGGACGGTCAATGGACGAATTATGAATGCGATACTTACACATATAATGCGAACGGGAATCTCCTTTCCGAATTGGACGACCTTTGGTTGAATAATCAATGGATGAATTCCAATCGGGCTCTCAATGTCTATGATATAAACGGGAATATAACTTCATTATTGCATCAGGTTTGGACTGGCACCCGATGGGCACCGTGCTGTGATGATTTTTATATTGAAGATGGTGCAGGGAATTATTTTTACTACTATGCTTACAAGATCGACTTCATCCGTAGAACCATCGTAACAGGGGTTACAGCGCAATTAAAGACAGTCCCGTTTACTTACTCATTATCCCAAAACTATCCCAACCCCTTCAACCCGTCAACGATAATAAATTATCAATTACCAAACGAGTCGTATGTCCGTCTCTCATTATTTAACGTCCTCGGGCAGGAGGTACGCACATTGGTGAATAGAACAGAGCAGCCGGGCGAGAAATCAGTGCAGGTTGATGCGAGCGGGTTGCCTTCTGGGATTTATTTCTATCGAATAGATGCTACGAGCGTTAGTGATCCGACAAAGCATTTTAGCCAGACACGAAAGATGTTGCTGATCAAGTAAAATTATAAAAAGGATGAACTATGAAAATTGTCAGTAATATATTTGCTTTTGGATTAATGATTGCATTGTTATTTCCTGCCAATGCCATAAGCCAACAAACACAGAAGAAGAGTGCTCAAGAAAGAGATCTACGGACATTTATAGTGCGTCACCGATTGCAACTCGATTTTGATCCAGAGATGGATAGCAAGAATGTTCTGGATCCTTCGAATCCCTTCTCCATACCAAATCGCCATAAAAATAAATCTATTCCGGTTAACGGTATGCTGTTTCCCACAATGCAAATTTCTGTTATTGATACGGCGGTTGTTATCAGCACTCAAGACACCTCCCGTCATGTATTTTCGTTCAATGCGATGGCGAAGATGTCTACCGAGCTAATTCAGAAAGTGATTGGGAGTACATGTGTGGAAACTGCTCGGAACACCTATAGTTATGATGCCCACGAGCGAATGATTTCTCAATTACAGGAAAGCTGGTCGAACGAACAATGGGTGATTTCTTATCGCTTTATCTATTCTTATGATATACAAGGGAGTATTCTTTCCAGATTGGAGGAACAATGGAATAATGGTCAATTGGTGTATTCATCTCGTTACAGCTTCACATATGACGCAAACGAGAAAATGCTTTCCATGTTGTTAGAAGAAGGGAATAATGATCAATGGATACCTAATAGTCGTTACGTTTACACATATGATGCAAATGGGATGAGGGATACAGTATTAGGCGGGGAGTGGTTCAACGGTCAATGGGTGACTTCATATCGCTGGACTGACGCTTATGATACAGACGGTAACATGATTTACGAATTTTATGAAGAGTTGCATAACGGACTTTGGGGGAGTTTAGATCGTTGGACATACACTTATGATGCAAAGGGTAATATGCTCTCTGAATCGTTCGCACTTTGGTCGACCAATCAATGGGTAAATTATGGCCGCGACACTTATACTTATGATACACAAGATAATGTACTTTCAGACTTAACCGAACTTTGGTATGGTAAATGGGTGAATGAATATCGCACCTCTTACATCTATGATACAAACGCAAATCTAACTTCGGTTTGGCACGATGAATGGTCTGGTTCTATGTGGACACCTGGAGATGGTTACTTTACTCAACAACAAGACAATGGCGGCAATTACTACGTTTTCGGTTTCGGTTATAATGTGAATATTTCACGCTCTACCATCACAACAGGAATTGTACAAGAACGTATGAGTATGCCGTCAACGTACTCTTTGTCCCAAAACTACCCCAACCCGTTCAACCCGGCAACCGTAATTAATTATCAATTGCCCAATGATTCGTATGTCCTTCTCTCTTTATATAATGTCCTTGGGCAGGAGCTACGAACATTGGTTAACAGAACAGAACAGCCGGGAGAAAAATCGGTGCAGTTTGATGCAAGCGGATTGTCATCCGGGATTTATTTCTATCGATTAGATGCGGTGAGTGTGAGTGACCCAACAAAATACTTTTCACAAACAAGGAAAATGTTGTTGATCAGATAAGTACATTTGTCCAAATCGTAAATTAGTAATCTTTGCGAGATCGACACACGATGCCACCCCCTGGATAACTATCCCCCTTTCTTCACAAATTTAATCGTCACTTTAGGAGGTAATCCCAGATTGATGGAAATGCTGGTGAACAAAAGGTCGCCCATTTTTAATTTCTTATGAAATTCATCGGCGGCAACAAGCGAGTTGACGATTGTTTTGAGCATTTCTTTATCTTTGTTTTTTTCAAGAATTTCATCAATCGCTTCCTTAGACATATTCTTAAATTTTTCAAAGTGCATGTTAACACCGGGCGGAATGGACACATCGATATCGATTCCTTTTAACCGATACCCTGTTTCAGCGATCACGGGGATTAGGTCTCCCAAATTGTTGAAATAATTGACCATCTTTTCCTTGCTCTCATCCTTCAAATCGCTAAGGTATTCCGAGGCGCCTGTAAGCTGCTCTTTCAAATTATCTTTCATTCCTTTAAAATCTACCATATAAAACCTTTCGTAGAAAAAAATGCTTCGTTATTTTAGATCTGTTAAATATATGGATATTTTAATGTCTCAACAAGCGAGCAAAACCTACTGTTCCATAATATGGTTGCATTGGCTGGTAGTCGGGTGTTGTGAAAAGTAAGATCGATAAATTTACAGGAGTTTGATAAATCAAAACCCCCGCCAAATGCTCTACTGTTAATATCCATGCGAGTTGCAGGGGGGGGTGTCCAAAAAGGAAGACGTAGAGTCCATTCCCTGAATGGACACGGTAAAATTCGATGAGATAGGAGAAAAATTTGTCCGATCAGCCCGCCTGACCAGCGGGCAAGGGGATCGGACTCTACTCATCCGAACTTTTTGGACAAATCCAAGCCGTTTGAGAAATTAACAATTGATTACCACCGAAAAAATGGTTAAATTGGTACGATTTGAGGAGTAAATTATCATTCATAAGGATTTATGCTAAAAATATTATCAAAACTTTTCCCCAGTAAGTCGGAAAAAGATATAACCAGAATTCAACCGCTTGTCCAAACGATTAATGAACATTTTGAAGGATTAAGCAAGCTCAGCGACGATGAAATGCGGGCTAAGACTGCTGAATTTCGCGCCACAATCAAAGCAGCGACAAAAGAAATTGAAGAAGAAATCGCATCTATAAAAGAGCAGTTAAAATCTGATACGCTCGGTTTTGAAGAGCGGGAAAGTTTGCACACACACGCAGATGAGCTTGAGAAAGAATTTTATGCAACAATAAAAGCCACCCTGGATGAATTGCTGCCGGAAGCGTTCGCCGTTGTGAAAGAAACGTGCCGCCGTCTCGTGGGACAAACGTGGGAAATATCGGGTCATAAAATATACTGGGATATGGTTCCCTTCGATGTGCAGCTTATGGGGGGTATCGTTCTCCATGAAGGTAAAATTGCGGAGATGGCGACCGGTGAAGGAAAAACTCTCGTTGCGACAATGCCGATGTATCTAAACGCGCTGCCCGGGCTGGGCGTGCACCTTGTCACGGTTAACGATTACCTTGCCTACCGCGACAGCCAGTGGATGGGAAAAATATTTGAATTTCTCGGGATAACGGTTGGCTGCATCCAGACCCAGATGGAACCTGCTCAACGGCGCAATCATTATGCCTGCGATATCACCTATGGCACGAACAATGAATTCGGCTTCGATTATTTACGCGATAATATGGTGATCGTTCCGGAGGACCTTGTCCAGCGCGGGCACTATTACGCAATCGTTGACGAGGTGGATTCGGTTCTTATAGACGAAGCGAGAACGCCGTTAATCATCAGCGGACCGGTGCGCAGCGAGGATCATAAATTTGCCGAAATGAAGCCGCGGGTTGAAAAGCTCGTGAACGCCCAGCGGACCTATGTCACTAAAATAATTGCAGAGGCAGAACAACTCCTCGAAGCCAAAAAAGATGAAGAAGCCGGCGTGCAGATTCTCCGCGCATTCCGCGGGTTGCCGAAACATAAACGGTTGATGAAGCTTCTCTCCGAAACCGGCTATAAAAAATTGATGCAGAGCACCGAGATGGAATATCTCCGGGATCAATCGCGCAGGATGCACGAAATCGATGATGAGTTATATTACGCGATCGATGAAAAAGATCATTCCATTAACCTGACGGAAAAGGGGAGGGATCTGATGATGAGCACCGGTCAGGATAAAGAATTTTTCATTCTGCCCGATGTCGGCACCGAAATTGCAGTCATCGAGAACGACGATAAACTTAGTCCGGATCAGAAACAGGCGAAGAAGGACGAATTAAATCTCCTCTATTCAGAGAGAAGCGACCGCATCCATACGGTCACTCAACTTTTGCGCGCGTACTCGCTTTACGAGAAGGATGATGAATATGTCGTTACCGATGATGGAAAAGTGCAGATCGTCGATGAATTTACCGGACGGTTGCTGCCTGGAAGACGGTATTCGGAAGGATTGCACCAGGCGATAGAAGCCAAGGAGGGCGTAAAGGTTGAACGCGATATGCAGACCCTTGCCACAATCACGCTGCAGAATTATTTTCGTCTTTATAAAAAATTAGCCGGAATGACCGGCACAGCGGAAACCGAAGCCGCGGAGTTTTTTGAAATCTACAAGTTGGACGTTGTGGTTGTGCCGACCAATAAAGATATGGTGCGCAATGATGAGGACGACGTCGTGTATAGAACAATCCGCGAGAAATATAACGCCGTGATCCAGGAAATTCAGGATATGCGGAAAATCAACCGACCTGTTCTTGTGGGAACGACAAGCGTTGAAGTTTCCGAAACGTTAAGCCGCATGTTGAAGCGCGCGGGCGTGCCGCATAACGTCCTCAACGCCAAGCAGCACCAGCGCGAGGCGGAGATTGTTGCCCATGCCGGTTTGCCGGGCTCGATCACTATCGCAACGAATATGGCAGGCAGAGGCACGGATATTAAATTAGGACCCGGGATTGCCGATCTGGGCGGTCTCCATATCATCGGCACGGCGCGGCATGAAGCCCGACGCATCGATAGGCAGCTTCGGGGCAGGGCGGGTCGCCAGGGCGATCCCGGCTCATCACGTTTTTATTTATCGCTGGAAGACGACCTGATGCGATTATTTGGCAGCGACCGGATTGCAGGAATTATGGACCGCCTCGGATTGAAAGAGGGCGACGTCATCCAGCACTCCATGATTACCCGCTCGGTAGAGCGCGCGCAGAAAAAAGTTGAGGAAAACAACTTCGCAATCCGCAAACGTCTGCTCGAATATGACAACGTGATGAACCAGCAGCGCGAGGTGATCTATTCCCGCCGCCGCCATGCGCTCGTTGGAGAGCGATTGCGCGACGATATTTTTGAAATGACGGAAGATTTTGCCGATAAGATCGTTGATAAACATTACCAGCAGGGAGAGGTTGAGGGATTAAAAGAAGACCTCCGGAAAAATATATTGATCGATTATCCCATTACGGCGGAACGCTGGGAGAAACTCGGGAAAACCGGATTGAAAGACGAGATCTTCAAAGCCGCAGCGGAATTTTATAAACGAAAAGAAGAACGTATCGGAACTGAGACAACAGCGCAAATTGAAAAGATGGTAGCATTGCAGGTGATCGATGAGAAGTGGAAAGATCATTTAAGGGAGATGGATGATTTGAAAGAAGGCATTCATCTGCGCGCATACGGACAGAAAGACCCGATCGTGGAATATAAAACCGAGGCGTTCAATATGTTTATGGAATTGATTGATTTAATTAACAATGAAACGTTGAATTTAGTCTTTAAACTGTTCCCCAACGAGCAGCAGGAAGCGCCGATGCGCAGGCAGGCAAGAGCCCCGCGCCGTCAGGAAATGACGCTAACGCATAGTTCCGCGGAAGGAATGGGGCTTACGGTTCCTGAACCTGTAGAAGCGGAAGCCGGAGGGGAAAAACAAGCAGGCAGCGAACCGCAGCGTAAAGGAACAAAACAGCAGCCGATCCGCGTCGGCGAGAAAGTCGGGCGAAACGATCCTTGTCCTTGCGGCAGCGGAAAGAAATATAAGAATTGCCACGGGGGGTAAAAGAGTTGGTATCGTCTGCTTCCCACCGTCCGCAGACTGTGTGAAAAGTCATTGCGAGTCCCGTCATTCTTTTTGACGGGACGTAGCAATCTCCTTATATCAATGCAAATTACAAAACTTTGAATCTTGTTTAAACGATGACTCCGAGTTTTCACACAGTTTGTCCGCGGTGGGAAGTAGTGGTTGACGCTCCTGCGTCAAGAATAATCAATTACCCAACATGTCCCAGTCAACATATAAAATCACTGAAAATAACAGACCCTATATTCTCATCTCCGCCAGCCCGAAGTGGGATTTGTGTTTGACCACCCCGGCAGAAAATAATATATTCCCACCGCGGACGGTGGGAAGCAGAATCAAAAACTTTCACAGAGGTCCTTATGCTTAATCGTCATTTTAATATTCTCGTCTACATTGTCATCGGCGTATCATGTTTCTTCTTAGGTACGATCATTCAATCTGGCGGCGGCAATCCCATCACACGAGATATCATTGCAAGCGCTGAAAAGATTATCGGGCTGGAATTCACAGACGTAAAACGCGATTCGATGATAGACGGGTTGGGAGATCAACTCAAAAATTATCAGCATATCCGCGACGTTAATCTCCGTAACGATATTCCCCCGGCGTTTTTGTTTAATCCCATTCCGGCGGGATTCAAGTTTGAAACTAAGCGTTTAAAATTCAAAACCAGCCCGGTAAAGCATGTCGTTCTGCCAAAAAATATCGAAGATGTTGCGTTTTATTCTATAGGACAGTTAGCTGAATTGATCCGCACGAGAAAAATCACCTCGGTGCAGTTGACGCAAATGTATATCGATCGCATCAAGAAATATAATCCGATGCTGAAAGCTGTCATCACGATCACCGAAGACCTCGCGATGCAAGAGGCAAAATTAGCCGATGAAGAAATCGCAAAGGGAAAGTACCGCGGATTGCTGCACGGCATTCCGTACGGGGCGAAGGATTTGCTTTCCGTCAAAGGATATAAATCGACATGGGGATCGGTTCCGTATAAAGATCAGATGATAGCTGAAGATGCGACGGTGATAAAAAAACTACGGGAAGCGGGGGCAGTGCTCATCGCGAAAACAACTCTTGGGGAGCTTGCGAACGGAGACGTCTGGTTCGGCGGAATGACACGCAATCCGTGGGATACGTCCAAAGGTTCGAGCGGTTCATCCGCGGGAACCGCCTCAGGGACGGCGGCTGGTTTGTACGCGTTCGGAATCGGCTCGGAAACATGGGGCTCGATTGTTTCTCCCTCCACCGTTTGCGGAACGACGGGTTTGAGACCGACGTTCGGGAGGGTAAGCAGGAAAGGAGCGATGGCGCTATCATGGACAATGGATAAGCTTGGTCCCATCTGCCGCAATGTTGAGGATTGCGCGATTGTGTTTAACGCAATTTACGGAAAAGATCCATCCGACCCGGCAACCTACGACGCGCCGTTCAATTATACCCCGAATATCGATCTGAAAGAACTGAAGATAGGGTACCTGAAAAACGATTTTGACAGCGTTAAAGACAATAAAGAAATGAACGAAGCTGTGTTTTCCGTGCTGAAGATAATGGGGATTGAGCTTCTTCCTATAGAGCTGCCGAAATACCCGACCAACGACCTTGCCATTATCCTCACGGCGGAAGCGGGAGCCGCGTTTGACGACCTGACGCGGAGCGGCAAAGACAGTCTTATGGTGCTCCAGAGCAAGGACGCGTGGCCCAATATTTTCAGGACTGCCCGGTTTATCCCTGCCGTTGAGTATATACAGGCGAGCAGAATTCGTTACCTGATCATACAAGACATGCAGACCTTGATGAAAAAAATAGATATCTATCTTGCCCCTGCATTCCAGGGGGATAATTTATTGCTGACAAACCTCACCGGCCATCCATGCGTCGTTCTGCCGACCGGTTTTACAAAGGAAGGTCTGCCGACAAGCATCACCTTTATGGGCAAACTTTTTGGAGAAGGGGAACTCCTCGCTTTTGCCAAAAAATACCAGGATGCGACAGATTTTCATTTGAAACATCCGGGGTTGAAATAGGGGTGTAATGATATAATTCAAAAACCATTCAGGGGTTGTCTTAAATCTAACAATGACTTCACCCCGGCAACGTTCATCCTTAAAATTTCACGTCAACATTGGGTTTGTCTAAAAAGAATTTTTTTTCGTTTTACTGAGTCATGTGGAGCGCGTTTCTACATCTGTGTTTATCAATTTTTGGATCCCGAAACAAGTTCGGGATGACTCATTCTTTCTTTTTCGACAATCCCAAAAGCCGATTGGAGAAAGCCGTACCCCAAAAGTCTTTTTGCTTTAGTCCCCCGAATATGTTACTTTTATACCGCTTTAATTTAGAACAGATGGCATTTTATAATATTTTTATAGCAATTAATGGCAAATGATCCGGGTGCAACTCAACCCCCCGAAGATGAGCTGCTACCGGAACAAACCCCGGTTGAACAGCTAGTAACCGCTCTGAAGCGGGTGCTTATCGGCGCTCCCCGCAACATTAAAGATCCAAACTTATTTCACCGAATCTCCCTCATCGCGTTCCTCGCCTGGGTTGGACTTGGAGCGGATGGTCTTTCATCATCCTCTTATGGGCCGGATGAATCGTTCCGTGCGCTGCATGAACACACGTATCTTGCTCTCGGATTAGCGCTCGCCACCGCGTTTACTGTTTTCATCATCTCCTATGCGTATTCTCGAATCATTGAGCACTTTCCCTTCGGTGGAGGGGGATATGTTGTTGCGAGTAAATTACTGGGTCCCAAATACGGAGTTGTCTCAGGTTCCGCGCTTGTAGTCGATTATATCTTGACCATCTCTGTTTCCATCGCAAGCGGCGCCGATCAGGTTTTCAGTTTCCTTCCCCCTCATTATGCTCAATATAAACTGATTATTGTAACGTTCTCCATCGGACTTCTCACAATTCTGAATTTACGGGGAGTTAAAGAATCGGTCACTGCGCTTATGCCGATATTTATCGTATTCCTCATCGCTCATGTAATTTTGATTTTTGGAGGGATCATTACCCATTCGTTTGAGGCAGGGAAGGTAGTTTCGGAAATTCACGAAGGGTACACCCGCGATGCCGGCACGCTCGGCTTTGTTGCCATGTTCGCGATATTTATCCGGGCGTATTCGATGGGAGCGGGCACGTATACCGGTATTGAAGCAGTATCCAACGGCATCCAGATTATGCGCGAGCCGAAAGTTCATACGGCGCGGCGCACCATGCTGTATATGGCTGTTTCTCTTGCTGTCACAGCGGGAGGCATAATGGTTTGTTATTTACTGTTCCACGTAGTGCCGGTGGAAGGAAAGACGATGAACGCAGTGCTCGTAGAACGATTTGTTGAAGGATGGAGCATGGGTAGTATCCCGATTGGAAGAATTTTCGTTATCATCGTGCTTGTTTCGGAAGCCGCCTTATTATTTGTAGCTGCGCAAGCGGGATTTATAGATGGACCTCGCGTCATGTCGAACATGGCAAGCGACTCGTGGCTGCCGCACCGGTTCAGTTCTCTCTCGGATCGTTTGACGATGAAAAATGGCGTGTTGCTCATAGCAGGAGCTGCATTGCTTACGTTGTTTTATACCAAAGGAGAAACAAGCACGCTCGTTCTTATGTACTCAATAAATGTATTTTTAACATTCTCCCTATCCGAAATGGGTATGGTGAGATACTGGATTCAGAACCGGGTAAAATATCCCGATTGGTCGAAACATATTGTTATTCATCTCATCGGTCTTGTGCTTTGCCTCTCCATTTTAGTTGTGAGTCTGTACGAAAAATTCAGCGAGGGTGGTTGGATAACGCTGGTTGTTACCGCCGTACTGATCGGATTGTGTATCTGGATTAAGAAACACTACCAGGTGGTACGCCATCATCTGAGTCGATTGGATGATATTTTGTCGAACATTCCTCAGAAGGAAGCATCCTCACGTCTTCCCGTCGATCCGAAGGGACAAACAGCGGTCTTATTGGTAAATAACTACGGCGGTCTTGGTATCCATTCGTTTTTTTCCATTCAACGGTTATTCCCAAACCATTTTAGAAATTTCATCTTCGTTTCTGTCAATGTCGTGGATGCGGGATTGATGAAAGGAATGGAGGATGTGAATGTTGCCCTCTCACTCACAGAAGAGAATTTGCGGGAGTATGTTCAACTGGCGAACAATCTCGGATTTGCCGCCGATTACCGGATGGGCGTCGGCACCGACGTGCTTGAGGAGGTGGAAAAAGTTTGCATCAAAGTTTCAAAAGAATTTCCGCGATCGATATTTTTTGCCGGTAAGCTCGTTTTCCAGCAAGAACGATGGTACCAGCGCATTCTTCACAATGAGACAGCCAATCAGTTCCAGCGCCGCCTGCAATTTGCCGGATTAAATACCATGGTCCTGCCGGTGAGAGTTTTTGCCGACCAACCTGTAAAATCCTGATTTAATTAGAATTATTGCCAAAAAGTGAATATATTTCAAGATACTTTACAGTATCTTTGATGAAATCCTTTGTCCATAACATAATAGAGCACTGCTTTGGTAATCGACCTGGAAGATAATAATAATAAAAATGATGATTTTCGGGCGGGTTATGTTGCGATTATTGGCGCGCCGAATGTCGGGAAATCTACCCTCCTAAATGCCCTCCTCGGACAGAAATTATCAATCGTTTCTGATAAACCGCAGACAACTCGACATAAAATTTTGGGGATTTACACGCGGGATAATCTTCAGATTATCTTTCTGGATACGCCCGGATTATTAAAACCGAAATATCTTCTTCATGAAGCGATGATGAAATCTGCCGAGGCGGCGATACACGATGCTGACGCGGTGTTGCTCATCGTTGACGGAACCACAACCCCGAAGAGCATAACAAGCGGAGAGGATATCGGCCTGAATCATCTCATAGCGGTAAAAAAACCGGTCATTCTTGCCATCAACAAAATAGATATCCTTGGAAGGGAAAAAGCGTTTGAAAGCGCCGCCGCGTATTCTCAAAAATTTCAATTCGATGAGATCTATCCGATTTCTGCAAAGAACAGTACCGGACTAAGGGAGTTAACGGAAGGTCTTTCCCGCCTCCTGCCGCACCATCCACCGTTTTATCCGGCGGATATCATGAGCGAGCTCCCGGAAAAGTTTTTTGTCGCTGAAATAATCCGCGAAAAAATATTTGAAAAATTCAGGGAGGAAATACCGTACTCCACAACTGTCGATATCATCGAATTTAAAGAGAAGAAAGGAAGAAAAGACGTCATCCGCGCTGAGATTTACCTTGAGCGAGATTCTCAAAAAGGAATTCTTATCGGTAAGAAGGGGCAAGCGTTGAAAGAGATAGGAGAGCTTGCAAGAAAGGATATTGAATCATTTCTAGAACGCCCTGTATTTCTCGAACTCCATGTTAAAGTGCGGTCGAACTGGCGCGAAAAAAAAGAATGGCTGAAACGATTAGGATACGGCGAGAAATGAACAACGAAAGAAAAATCGACTGCTCACCGTGGGTGGGAGATTCCATGTTTGTACTCGGGATGCGCCTGCACTATGCCTGAGATCAAACCGTTTCGCGGGATATTATATAATGCTATCAAAGTGCATCTCGAAAATGTTGTTGCGCCTCCATACGATGTAATATCTCCGGATATGCAGGAGGAATTATATAAGAAAAATCCCTATAACATTGTCCGGCTCATTCTCAATTCATCCGAAGATACGTATTCATCGGCTGCGAAATTTCTTTCCGAATGGAAACAACAAAAAGTGCTCATCATGGACTCGCAGCCGGCGTTCTATGTCCTTTCAATGCGGTATCGCGGAGCAGGTGGGAATCTGAAAGAGAGGAAAGGATTTATCGCCGCCTGTAAAATGGAAGAAAAGGACAGTGAATCGATTGTGCCGCATGAACAAACGCTATCCAAACCCCGCGAAGACCGGCTTCGTTTATTTGAATCTACCTGTTCGATGTTCAGTCAGATTTTTGGGTTATATTCCGACCCGCGCGGGGTTGTGGATTCTCTCCTCGATAGTATCAGGCGTTCTATCCCGTTCGCGGAGATTCATTATGGAGATGTTGAATTCCGATTGTGGGCGCTGCGCGATAAGACGAATATCCAGACGATTTCTGAATTTATCAAGAGACGAAAGATTCTTATTGCGGATGGACACCATCGTTATGAAGCTGCTCGATCGTACAGAGATATCACGCGCTCCAAAACTCCGGCATCGACCGGTCGCGAGCCATTTAATTATATACCGATGTATTTTACAAATCTTCACGCGCCGGGTTTAACCATTCTTCCCACTCATCGAATCATACACGGTCTTGCGGGTTTTAATGAGACCTCGATGATGAATGATATTGCGAAACATTTTACGATCGTGCCGGATGTTACGAGGGAAAAATTGTTTGAAGAACTTCAATCACGGCGGAAAGGCGCATTCGGTGTGATTCTTGCGACCCCGCATAATTTTTCTTTGGTATATCGGAACGATAATACTGCCGTGCCATCGGTGGAATCCAATGATAAAACTGCGAACCTTGACGTCGCTATTCTGCACAAGGAAATACTCGAAAAAATTCTCGGAATCACCCCCGAAATGCAGCGGCAGATGGCACATATTCAGTACGAAATAGACGCAGGCATAGCAATTGACGCAGTGAGTCAGAAGAAGGCGCAAGTCGCGTTTCTGCTAAACCCGACGAACGTGGAGGAGTTACAAGTTGTTGCCGAAGCAGGACAAATGATGCCTCAAAAGTCGACCTATTTTTATCCTAAATTGTTATCCGGGCTTGTAAATTATTCGTTCACCGATGAATAGCGGGTCGTGAAGAGGGAAAAATTATTGGTGCCGATTGGCTTTGTTGTCGTTGTGGCAGTCTGGAGTACGACTTGGTTCGCTATAAAGATTGGTCTGAATAGCATTCCGCCGGTGTTTGGAATTGCGTTTCGATTTACACTTGCAGCCCTCGTTCTCTCTATTATTATGATCCTCCGCGGCGATAGAGTAGTAATTGATAAAAAATCCCTTCTGATTTTTCTTATGTTAGGCGTGTTTTCATTCAGTACGCCATACATGCTCATCTATTGGGCCGAAATGGTTGTCCCGACCGGATTGACCTCTATTCTCTTTGCCGCGTATCCTTTTGTTGTGGCAATTGGATCGGAGTTATTCCTTCCGCAGGAACGAATGACGGTGTATAAAGCGGCGGGAATACTTCTGGGGTTTGCCGGAATTGTCGTTATCTTTTGGACTGATCTCATCTCAGGGAGTTCCAATTTAAGAGCGATGGGAGGAATTCTCCTCAGCGCGATTATGCAGGGAACCACTCTGGTTATGGTGAAGAAGCATGGAAAAGATATCAGTCCGTTTACATTAAATCTCTGCAGTATGGTGATAGGAATAATCGTTCTCTATACGATCGCGTTTTCGATGGAAGACATTTCCTCGATTCACTTCGATGCGGCAGGGATCGGTTCCATTGTGTATCTGGGGACATTTGGAACGGTGATTGCGTTCGTTGTGTATTATTGGTTGTTAAAGAGAGTGGAAGCCGTTTATTTATCTTTGATATCTTTTATAACTCCCATTTTCGCGGTGATATTGGGGGCATTGTTCCTCGGCGAAGAATTTTCATCGCGTGTTTTTTCGGGCGCCGCGCTTGTGCTTCTGGGAATTCTTTTTACGAATGGAAAAGATGTAAAAAAGATTTTTGAGAAGCAGGCGGGAGATGTGATTCCGTGACGACGCATACTTATGGATTTTCATCGGGGATTGAAATTGTTCTTCTCGGCGACCATGGCATAAACAGCAAGAAGGAATATCGTATATGATAAAAAAAATTGCCCATCTTGGAATAGCGGTCAAAGATTTGGAAACCTCAGGGAAAACATTTTCCAAATTATTGAATATTGATACTGCTTCGGTTGAGGAGGTTAAAGACCAGAAGGTAAAAGTTGCCTTCTTTCACCTCGGAGATATGTCTATTGAGCTGACGGAATCAACTACTCCGGATTCTCCCATAACAAAATTTATTGAAAAACGGGGAGAGGGAGTTCATCATGTTTCCCTGGAGGTGGATGATATACGCGCCGAGCTTGCCCGGTTAAAATCGGAAGGATTCCGCCTTATCGATGAGAAACCAAGGATCGGCGCAGGAGGTTACCTGATCGCGTTCGTTCATCCGAGCTCGACAAATGGCGTGTTAATCGAAATCAGCCAGAAGGAGAAGAAATGAGCCGGGAGCCGTTAATCAGCATCAACGGTTAAAGCGCCGCCAGAAGAATAATGGAAGAACAGAGGTTTGAAAATGTTATCGTTCTTTCAAAGGACGATGTTTCGCTGGCGGAGAAATTAGAAACGCTTCCCACCCAGCCAGGCGTGTATCAGTTTAAAAGCGCGGATAATACCATCCTCTATGTAGGCAAGGCAATAAATCTCCGCAACAGGGTACGGCAGTACTTCCAGAAATCCTATCGCCCCGATCCGCGCCGGGAAAGAATGGTTTCAAAAATCAAGGACGTCGAGCTCATTGTCACCCTCACCGAAGTTGACGCGCTTATTCTTGAAACAACCCTCATAAAAAAATATAAACCCCGGTATAACATCGATCTGAAAGACGATAAGAGCTATCCATACATTGTTATCACCAAGGAACCTTACCCAAGAGTTTTCGCAACCCGTCGGATCATCCGGGATGGTTCCCGGTATTTCGGTCCCTATACCGACGTGAAAAATATGCATGCTTCCTTGAAAATGGTGCGCGAGATCTATAAGGTACGAAGCTGCAATTATCACATCGATGAAGAAGCGATCAGGAAAAAGAAATACAAGCTGTGTTTCGATTATCACATTAAAAAATGCGATGGACCGTGCGAGGCATTGGTTTCCTACGAACAATATAATGCGATGATCGCGGAAGTCGCTCAAATCATCAAAGGGAAAACGACGTCCCTCGTAAAGCTGCTTGGAGAAAAAATGGAAAAAGCTTCGGTAGAACTTCGGTTTGAAGAAGCGGCTCAGCTTCGCGATAAAATTCGGCAGCTACAATTGTACAGCGAAAAACAAAAAATCGTCGATTGGGAGATGATCGACCGGGATATTTGCGCCTTTGCGTTGAACGGCGACGACGCCTGTGGAGTTGTATTTCAGATCCGTGACGGAAAGATCATCGGTAAACAGCATTTTTATATGACGCATGTCGAAGGAAAACAGGAATCCGAATTAATCGAACATCTGCTCGAACGATATTATTTTGACACGGAGGATTTGCCCGCGGAAATATTTCTCCCAACGGAATTAGAGAATGCCGGCACAATTAAAGAATGGCTGGCGGCAAGGGGCGGGAAAGAAATTACATTCACGATTCCGAAGATAGGGGAAAAAGCGAAGTTAATGAATATGTGCAAAAATAACGCTCAGTTCCTCCTTGACGTCTGGCTCCTGAAGAAGGCGAAACAAGCCGATTATATACCGCATTCCGTGATCGCGTTGCAGCGAGACCTCCGCCTGCAAAAACAACCGCGCCGGATCGAGTGTTTTGATATATCCAATATTCAAGGTTCAGATTCCGTGGCGTCGATGGTAGTGTTTGTTGACGCCAAACCAAGAAAATCGGAATACCGGAAATTTAAAATCCGAAATGTGAAGGGACCCGATGATTTTGCGAGCATGCGCGAAGTGATTGAACGGAGATATTCACGCGTCCTTGCCGAGCGGAGCGACCTCCCCGATTTGATCATGGTTGACGGAGGGAAGGGACAGCTTTCCAGCGCTGTTGAAGTACTCATAAAATTGGGATTACATGAACCGGTAAGCCCGGTTGATAGCAATCAAACGCACCGCGGACTTCCTCTTGATCCGGCAACCGGAAAATATGTCGAATCAGATTCGCTGGAACAGAAAGACAATCAAAAAGATCCTACCGCGCCGCAATTCATCACCGATATTCCGATTATCGGATTGGCAAAACGGCTTGAGGAGGTTTTCGGGCCCGGCGCAAGCGATCCCCAAACCATTCCGAAAACATCTTCAGGACTAAAACTTCTCCAACAAATCAGGGACGAAGCGCATCGTTTTGCCATAACGTATCATAGATCATTGCGAAAGAAGAGAACTCTACAAACCGAACTTGATCTCATCGCGGGGATTGGGAAAAAACGCGCGAAGGAACTTCTTGAGGTATTCGGTTCGGTGCAGGGCGTAAAATTTGCCACCGCCGAGCAATTGGAGGAAATAGTAGGGAATACGATAGCCGTAAAGATCAAAGAATACTTCAGCGAAGATGAACCGGATGGAGTATAAGCAGGCGCCAAAATTTTGCCGAAAAACCACCTCAGATTGTGCACAATCGAAAGTAATTGAATTTTCGTTGCTCCCCATCACATGGCATTGATTTCATTCACTATAATCGGTATATTTAAAGTAATTGATTAACGACGTTAATAAATCAATACCCGGAGTTACAATTCAATGAATTTAATTCGGGACTAATTGCTTTATACTATAGGTGTTTTTTCAGATGAAGATAATCCAAGCAGATTCGATACAGTCAGATTTACTCCTGATAATTCATTCCACAAAATATCGAAAGGATCAACAATGAAAATTTTATTACCACTGATAATTATCCTTGCGGTCATAAGTACTCTCACACCTGCCAATGCGCAAATATCAAATCTTAAGGTAGTCGGTGTGAGCGCAAATTTTACCGTCGCAAGCGGCGACTCTTTCTATTGGTCGTATGATCTCCCGGTCGGCGGCACCGCCAATTTAGAAATTTGGTATGATGTAAACGCCAACGGCGTGATCGACCCCGGCACCGATTTTATTTTTGCCAGCTTTACACAGACTGATGGCCAGAGTGGAGACAAGGGGCCCGGTGATATGGATGGACTCGTGAATGGTCATATCTGGTTCGGTCAAAAAATTGGTATTCCGGCTGGAAAATATATTTTCAAGGTATCAAATTCCGGCGTCAGCCAGCAGGTTGCCGGCACGGTAAATCCGGTTGTTAATCCCGTCTATCAATTCTCTGGACATGTTTCTGTTCCAAACGGTTATCAGAAACAATGGATAGTGATTGAGGTGCGATCCAACAGTAATGGAGACAAAGTATTCTGGGACGGGTTTACCGATGCATCGGGGAATTATCTCATCAAGATGAATTCGGACACAGCGGGAAATCCATGGAGAATTGGAATTAATCAAAATTATCCAACTGGTCTTGTGCCAAGCCCGGATAGTATTTTTAATATTTCGACGACAAGTTACGTCATTAATTTTTCTCTTCAGGCGCCGGCGGCAAAAGTGACCGGGAAGGTTCTGGATGAATTGGGAACTCCCTTGAGCGGCATTAGCGTGTATCTTACTTCCTTTAACGGTAGTAATAATAACAGTGTGAATACCGATAATAACGGGTTCTTCGAGTTGGGACTGCCGCCAAGCATGTTGCCCGCAACCAATGTATCGGTACAAACCAGCACGAATGGAGGCGTAACTACCACTGCCTTACAGGCGACACGGGATATTGGCAATATAGGTATTGGCGATAGTGTATACAAAATTCTTGTGATATATTCCGCCAATTCATTCATTTCCGGGCAGTTCACCATCGATGGGCACGCGCCCCACATGCAGGTCCAGGTAATGGCATTCGTTTTGGATACAACGCAGGCGTATGTTTATTGCGATTCCGCCACAGGGAATTTTACTATTCCTGTTTCTAATAAATTCTACAATTATAGTATCTTTGCAATTAACCTTGGTCCCGGTTATAATAATAATGGAGTTAACGCTCATCCCGGAGATAACGGTGTGGTTGTCAATTACACAACCCTGGGCGTAAATGAACGTAATACCGGCGCGCCCGGAAGCTTTGCGTTACATCAGAATTATCCGAACCCCTTTAACCCAACCACTGTCATCCATTACCAGTTGTCCGCAGCCGGAAGGGTTACATTGAAAATCTATGATGTTTTGGGAAAAGAAATTGCTACGCTTGTCGATGGTTTGCAAACACCGGGGGACCATTTCGTGCAATGGGATGGATCGGCTTTACCTAGCGGAGTATATTTTTATCGGATTCAATCGGGTTTATACAGCGAAACGAAGAAATTACTGTTGATGCGATAGGGGGTAAACTCAGTAGAGTAGTTTAAATTCAGTTTAAAGAACGGTACGCTGGTATGTTAGCGTATCGTTTTTTATTTTGATCATTTCGATTTAGGCTCATAAGCAGCGGGGTGTTGAAAACCCCATTCGAGTTGCCCTGTCCCGATTTGTCGGGATCAGGGTCTGGATATAAATAGATTCCGAACCAAGTTCGGAATGATCCAGTCTATAATTAGTTGGGGGTGATTGAAAAATCTGAAAATCTCGTCCCAATTAAATATTAACAACTTTTAATCAAGTTATTCCAATTCTCTCCCAGCAGTCAAAAATGCCGAAATTGGTCTCAGATAGAAGACTCTTTTAACTGATCTGACGTTTCGAAGGTTTTATTATTGGTTTTTTGGACAAAAGCATTGACTCCTTTTCCCATAATCGGTATATTCCATCCGCCTATAAATAATTAATAAAATTGTCAATCCCGGGCATAACGATCATGTATTCCCATTATTGTTCCACTGAAAAATAATCAATACAAATTCAATATTATTTGCATTACTACTTAAAATATATTCCACACATCATAGAAAGGATCAACAATGAAAATCTTATTACCGTTGATAATTATTCTCGGCGTTTTATTTACCTTCACGCCAGCCAATGCGCAAATAACTGGTCTCACCGTGAACGGCTTCAATGCGAATTTTACTCTTGCAAGTGGCGATTCCCTTTACTGGTCGTATAACCTCCCCACCGGCACCAGCGCAAACGGTGAATTTTGGTACGATGTGAATGGCAACGGTGTGATAGATCCCGGTACAGATATTATGTACGCCAGTTTTTCCCAAACGGACGGCGATACTTCCGGAAATAATGGTCCATGGGATATGGATGGTCTTGTGAACGGTCATATCGGTTTCGGTCAAAAACTTGGCGTCGCTCCCGGGAAATATATTTTCAAAGTATGGAATGCGGGCGGCAGCGCTCTCATCACCGGCACCGTTACCCAGCTTATCAACGTTGCCCATCAAATTTCCGGCCATGTTACCGTTCCCGCGGGATATCGGCAACAGTGGATACTCATTGAAGCGATAGCCACCCATAAAACAACAAGATTTGATAAGTTTTGGGATGCATTCACGGATGCATCGGGAAATTACACGATAAAGATGAACGCGGATACGGCAGGAAATCCCTGGGTAATCGGTATTAACAATAATGCCCCGTCATCACTCTTACCAAGCCCTGATACATCTTTTGTTATATCGGGTTCAAGTTATGTCGTGAATTTCTCACTTCAGGCGCCGGCGGCAAAAGTTACCGGAAAGGTTCTGGATGATTTAGGAAATCCCCTAAGCGGAATTAGCGTGCACCTTACTACAAATCTCGGTGGTATTAACGGCAGTGTGTCAACAGATAACAGCGGTTTTTTCCAGTTGGGGCTGCCTGCAAGAATGTTACCTCTGCTTAATATAACTGTACAAACAAACAGTGGAAATATTACTACCACAACGCTTCAAGCTCAAAGAAATGTTGGCAGTATCGGTGTTGGCGATAGCGTGTATAAAATTCTCGTGGTGTATTCCGCTAACTCATATATTAGCGGACATCTAATGATTGACGGACACGCTCCGCATTTACAGATCAAAGTTGGAGCACATAACGCGGATACGGCGCAAGCAGTTGCTTATGCGGATTCTGCCACGGGAAATTTTAGCATTCCCGTTTCCAACAAAATTTATAATTATATGATCGATGCATTCAATCTTGGTCCCGGCTATAATAATTCTGGATCACTGGCTCATCCGGGAGATACCGGGGTGTTTGTTAATATAACAACTACGGGAGTCAGCGAACGCAATTCCGGCGTACCCGGAAATTTTGTTTTGCATCAGAATTATCCAAATCCGTTTAACCCGACGACGGTGATCAATTATCAATTACCCGCAGCCGGAAAGGTAACATTGAAAGTCTACGATATATTAGGCAGGGAACTTGCAACGCTTGTCGATGGTTTGCAAACACCGGGGGACCATTTCGTGCAATGGGATGGTTCGGCTTTACCCAGTGGAGTATATTTTTATCGGATTCAATCGGGTTTATATAGCGAAACGAAGAAATTATTGCTGATGCGATAGGGGATCAGTTACTATTGTTTCACAACGTATTAGTATCTCTATAACATATCGAGAAGAAAGGATTTGTATGAAACACAGTGTACTTTGTTTATTACTATTGATATTTGTTTCTGCCTTGAAGCTACACGGGCAGCAAGGATGGTTCTGGCAAAATCCCTTGCCGGTTGGCGGAGCAATAGGAACCGTAAAATTTGTAAGCGCAACAGAAGGTTGGATGATTGCTGAGGGAGCTCAGTTGCTCCATACAACAACTGCCGGAGCGACGTGGAACGTTCAATCGCCAAGCCCGGGTACGTTGCTTTCGTCTATAAATGGGGGCGGCTTGAGTTTAAGTTTTCTTAACGCAACAACCGGCTGGATGATAGGTACCTTCGGCGATGATAATATAAATCCCTTGGGCCCAGCGCTCTATAAAACAACAAACAGCGGCGGGTCGTGGACGCAGCAACCGGTTGGCTCAGGCGCTATCGGATTTGCAGTACAATTTATTGACGCGAACAACGGCTGGGTGACAACGGGCAATGGCTCGTTCCAAAACCTTTCGGGTTCCATCCTTCACAGCACCGATGGAGGAAACACCTGGTCGTTGCAATATACAACGGGCGCAAACGCCATTATTAGCTCCATATCATTTGTGGATATAAACAATGGTTGGGCGGTTATTGATTCCTTTTCGTCTAATCATAACGGATTAGTTTCGCCTGCGGTAATCATCCATACTACAAATGGGGGCGTAACCTGGACCTCGCAGTTTACTGATAACACACCCGGAATTTTTGAAGCGATACAATTTTTGGACGCAAACAACGGTTGGGTGGTGGGCGACTCGGCGAAAGTTCTCCACACGACAAACGGAGGATCAAGCTGGACTCCCGTAACAATTGCCGGCATTTCCTCAACTTCCAAGAATCGATCGCTGTTCTTCCTTGATGCAAATAACGGTTGGATATCAACCAGTGTTTCAGGGGGCAACAATATTTCGCATACAACGAATGGCGGCGCAACTTGGACAACTCAATCGCCCGGAACGCAATATGCTATATTTTCAACATATTTTTTTGACGCCAACAATGGCTGGGTTAGCGCCGATTACGGAGGCATTGCGCACACAACGAATGGCGGCGCAAACTGGACGTTACAATCAAGCAGTGTAACAAACAATACCCTGCGCAGTGTTTTCGCTCTGCCCGATGGCAACAGATTATGGGTAGGAGGAGACAACGGCACAATATTGTATACCTCCGATGGCGGGACAACCTGGTCCAATCAATTCGCAGACAGTAATTCGATCTCGGGATTTTTTTTCCGGAATGCCAACTTAGGGTATGCTGTTGGTTACGGGCACGGCGGCAGGTATACTAAAACCACCGACGGAGGCGCTAACTGGATAATCCTGAACCGTCCCACCGGCGACGACCCCGATGCAGTTTATTTTACAGATGATCTCACCGGATATGCTGTAGGTTCCGCAGGCACTATTGTCAAAACGATTGACGGGGGAACCAGTTGGACACAGGAGAATTCCTCAACGACAAAAAATCTTAGCGGAGTATATTTCATAGATTCGTTTACGGGAATTGCAGTAGGGGATAGCGGAAAAATTCTTATGACAACAATTGGCGGAACGACTTGGATGCCGGAGATAAGTGGAACATTTAATAACTTACACGATGTCGTTTTTTCTGACGCCAATACAGGAACCGCGGTGGGGAATAATGGAACCATTCTCCGAACCACGAATGGAGGCACAGTATGGTTTAGCCAACCGAGCGGTACAACGGAGAATCTCTATGGAGTTTCGTTGACAGACGCAAATCATGGAACCGTGGTGGGCGAGGGGGGAGCGATTCTCCGAACGACTAATGGCGGGGTAACCTGGACCAGGCAACCAAGCGGCAAAGCAGGCACAATTAGAGGAGTTGCATTCTCAAGCACAAACACCGGTACTGTCGTTGGGGATAATGGAGCGATTATCCGCACAACATCAGGTGGCGCTCTTGCCGTGCGTGGAGGGAGCTACCCATCCATCCCGATCGGTTTTGAGCTCAAACAGAATTACCCGAATCCTTTCAACCCAACCACGCTCATCAACTATCAATTACCCGCAGCAGGAAGGGTATCCTTAAAGGTCTATGATATATTGGGCAGGGAAATCGCAACGCTTGTCGATGGCGCTCAAACTCCAGGAGACCATTTCATCCAGTGGGATGGATCAAGTTTACCGAGCGGAGTATATTTTTATCGCATTCAATCGGGTTTATACAGCGAAACGAAGAAATTGTTGCTGATGCGATAGGAGATAACCTCGCAAGAGAAGTTTGAATTTAAATTAAAGAACGATACGCTGATATAAAAATGTTGGCGTATCGTTTTTTTTATCCTCGTTTGCTGTTCTTCTTTTCCCCAAAGGATTGCAAAGTAAATTACGGTTTGAATTTTTTTTTCTTCTTCAACACAATCCTTTAACCCTTCACGGCGGTGTTCATCTGCTTTGCCAGGAAATCGTTAGAAAAAATTAATTTAAATTTATGGATTGCTGGTATTGATTTCTGAAATATTTTTATGTATACTGCTCAAAGCATTCTCAGACAATATTATCTGAAAAACAAGATCCGGGCAGCAGAGGATCCCCTCGTTTCGTCAAATAGATTTTCAATTAAAGCCATCAATTATTTTCGAAAGGTTAAACTATGAAGCGTTTCATAGCAGTTACAATAATAACGGTCTTCGGTATCTGGTCGACAGCATTCACAGGGGATATGACCGTCCATGGGAATCTCTCGGTCACGAATGCCTTAAATTTCGGATTCAATACCCGCCAGATGATTAATTTGTATGACATAACCTATGGAATAGGAGTGCAAAATTACACATTGTACCAAAGAACATCTCTTACAGGCAGTTTTGCCTGGTATGCAGGTGGAATCTTCTCCCCCACGCCAGATGATCCTGGAACGGGAGGACATACCCTTATGACCCTTGACGCGACCGGCAGCCTCACATTGACCCAGGATCTGAATTTGGGAGGTGGTTTCACGATGGGCAGCGCTGCATTGGGTTCATCGGGTATCGTGACCATTTATGGTACGAGGGTTTATCCTGCCTTAGCCCCTTGGAGATTGGTAATAGATAATACCAGCACATCAATTGGCGGGTATTTATCGCTCGAACAAAAACGCACGTTTATTCATGGTTTTGATAGCACCGGATATCATTGGTTCAGTCGGAGTTCTTCGGCTCTTCCAAATAATGAACTCATGATGGGTCTGCATCAAAAAGGTTTGACCGTCTATGATCTTCATGTTAATGGCACTGTCTTCGGGACAAAAGTTAGTCCGGATACATCCGCTCCCGGCGGCGTTGTAGGTGTGAACTCGTTGAGTTATGAACCGGGCGTAATTGGCCGTGGATACGGTGCGAATGGCTCAGGTATTTCCGGATTCGGCCTGGGTCCCGGGAGTACCGGAGTATATGGTACCGGCACGCTTTGGGCAGGGTATTTCGATGGGAAAGTAAGCGTCTGTACGCTTGAAATTCGCGGCGGCTGCGACCTTGCAGAACCATTTCATATGTCTTCACCGGAGGTATGCGAAGGAGATGTTGTCATCATCGACGATCAGAACCCGGGGAATTTAAAATTAAGTAGTCGAGCATATGATCAGCGTGTCGCGGGCATAGTTAGCGGAGCGAACGGCATCACGCCGGGCATCGCACTACGGCAGGATGGGGCATTAGCGGGTGGAAAAAATGTTGCGCTAACAGGTCGCGTTTATGTTCTTGCCGATGACTCCAACGGTCCAATCGTTCCGGGTGATTTGCTGACCACTTCGGATATTCCGGGGCATGCGATGAAGGTTACCGATCACGTAAGAGCGCAGGGAGCAGTTATTGGAAAAGCTATGAGCGAATTGAAAGAAGGGAATGGAATGGTCCTTGTGTTGGTTAGTCTCCAATAAAAAAATGTTATCACTTTTTCAATAAGCGAAATAACATGTATAATCCAGAAAATTTCTGAACAGGAAAGGCATTGTTTATGATCAGAAGACTAAACGTCTACTACAAAGTTGCCATTGCCATTTTATTGCTCCTCGGAGTTTTTAATATCGTTTTTACAAAGGAGCCGACAATCCGGCTGAAGGGCAATCTTTCATCTGCTATATCCTCCGGGCGGCAGATCGGTGTGCTCGATAAAAATCAAGAGATTCGGTTGGCAATTACCCTCCCGTTGCGAGACGGGAACCAACTCGACGATTTTCTCAAGAGACTCTATACACCGGGTGATCAGCTATTTCATCATTTCCTCAAGACTGGCGAGTTTGCTGAACGTTTTGGACCCACTCAATCTGATTATGATTCTGTGATGACATTCATGAAAAAACAGGGGTTTCGCATCGTGGACACGCCACCGAATCGTACTGTACTCGATGTTGCTGGTTCTGTCGGTATTATCAACCAGGCATTCGGAATTCATCTTATGCGATATCAACGTAAGGATGGGTCCATCTTTCATGCCGCTGACATGGAACCTGCAGTTCCAAAATCCATTGCAGGGCGAATATCCGGCATTCTTGGTCTTGATGATGCTGTACAGATGCAGCCCCTTTCAAACGGTACCAAAGGGACATCGGGAACAGGTCCAGGAGGCGGCTTATCGCCGAGTGATATAAAAACAGCATACAATCTCAACGGTATCACAGAAAATGGAACAGGTCAAATGCTTGGGTTAATGGAATTTGACGGATATACAACCTCCGATGTTACTTTTTACGAGGATTATTTTCACCTGACACATGTCCCTTTGGAAAACGTATTAGTAGATGGCTTCTCCGGTAATCCAACAGCGCCTACTACAAAGGTGCCAAACCCGCCAGGTCCGGAAGAAGTTACCCTTGATATAGAGCTCATGGCTGCTATTGCTCCCGGAGCCACCAAGATCATCGTTTATGAAGCCCCCAACAGCACGGCCAATTACCCAGATATTGCGAATCGTATTGCTAACGAAAATAGAGCGACAGAGATTAGCATCTCCTGGGGAGCGTATGAAGGTGCTTTTTCAACGAGTATAAGGAATGGTGAGAATACCGCTTATATGCAGATGGCGGCTCAGGGTCAATCTATTTATGCAGGTTCCGGAGACACTGGTGATCAGGCACTCAATGGCTATGATACAAATGGAAACCCCACATATACTTTTGGAGTCAACGATCCTGCCTCGCAACCGTATGTAGTTGCTGTGGGCGGGACCATGCTCATCATAAATCCGTTGAATAGTCTTTATAGTTCAGAAATTGCCTGGAGCGGAAGCGGAGGCGGCATAAGCACATCTTGGTCGCTGCCCAACTATCAGACAGCAAATGTATCTTCGGGATCAGGTGGATCGGCTACGAATCGTAATGTTCCGGATGTAAGCTTAAATTCATCGACGGCCTATTCGATTTATTACGCCCAGAATGGGAACCCTGGTTGGGAGTTAGTGAATGGAACATCCTGCGCAGGGCCCCTTTGGGCTGCTTATACGGCGCTCGTTAATCAGCATAGGGCTTCGTATATAGGTCCCATTGGTTTTCCAAATCCTATGCTTTATTATATCGGAAATACGCAAAACTATAATTCCGATTTTCATGATATTACTACTGGAAACAACGGAACTTACGCTGCAGTTAAGGGATACGATAATGTTACAGGGTGGGGTACGTTTGATGGGGGTAATTTGTTCAATGATATGGTTCAAATCTACACAACGACTATTATCTATGTGGATGGCAATTCCCCGTTTATTTTTCCGAACGGAACAGTCTCCTCGCCCTTCCCGACTGTTTCACAGGGGGTCGCCGCTGCGTCTGCTATGCATCCTAATCTCATGTATGTGAAAGGTTACACTTACCTGGAAAATATGACAATCACCAAGAATATATTGTTCGTGAACAATGGGAATGGTCCCGTAGAAATAGGACATTGAGCATTATGCAGGAATTAGCATGTCATTGAGTTCAGAATTATCACGCAGAGGGAAAGAAATCGAAAGGATGATACAATGAAATTTTCTTATTCTATGATTGCAGCATTTTTTATTATTATACTCATCGCAACGTGTACGGGGAGTTTCGCCCGAATAAATGGAGAAAATAATCCACAACAAAAAGTTTTAAAATCTATCGGTGTGAAAAGCATCGAAAATCCAGCCGGTTCGGCTGCATCTGCAAGGATTCTATCCACATCGCTTAAACATGCGGCAATTTCCGTTGACTCTGGAGCAACTACCGATTTATCCATTGACTCGGGTGTGGTGGTAACTTTGACCAATGGCGTGATAGTATCATTGGATGGAAATTTCACTAATGCCGGTACATTTACCGCGGATTCCGGCACCACGATTGAATTATATGGATCAGGATCGCAAGCAGTAACTGGCCCAACTACATTCGACAATCTTACCATATCAGGTGGAGGAACAGTGACGCTCGCCAGCTCGATTACGGTTAACGATTCCCTCACTATTCTGAATGGAAATATTAACACGGGCTCCGATACAGTTTACTTTGGCTCAAATGGAACCGTAAATGGAGAGTCGGTTGGAGGTCAAATCATCGGACCGGACAATACCATCCTTCCACACTTTAAAATTTTCAACGTGCACATCACGAACAAATGGAATCTCCTTTCTATTCCAATGGACGCGAGTGATTTGCGTAAAACTGTACTCTATCCAACGGCAGTGTCAAGCGCGTATATATATCTGGGAGGGTATCAAGTTCAAGACACGTTAACCACTGGTGAGGGATTTTGGATAAAGTTTGGAGCAATACAAACCGCTGTAATCTCCGGCAATGGACTTGTGGATGATTCAATCAATGTAAAGGCGGGGTGGAATATCATCGGATCTATTTCAACGCCGGTGTTAACATCGTCTATTGTCCCGGTGGGAACGACAATCAATTCCCGCTTCTTTGGATATAGTGGTGGTTATACAATGGAAGATACGCTGAATGCAGGCAAGGGCTACTGGGTGAAGGTTGGTACGGACGGTAAACTTTATTTAACCAGCGGAACGACAACTGCTACCGCTGCGTCGAAGCTTGTAAGAGAAGACCCGTTCAGTCGGATGAATAAACTATACATTACAGACGCCGACGGGATATCGGAGACACTCTATTTTGGCAAAACGTCGGAAATCTCAAAGCCACCGGACTATTTTGCACTTCCTCCAGTTCCACCTGAGGGAAATTTTGACGTACGGTATTCCACCGACCGGATGGCAGAAACGGTAGCTGATAATGTTTCAAAATCAATTCCAATTATTTTTTCTTCAGCAAAATACCCGGTTACACTCTCGTGGGAACTTGTAAACGATTTACATAGCAGTCTGAAGGTGAATGGCGCATTGGTCGCAATGACCAAAACCGGCAGTACAAAGATTACCAATGAAAAGGCAGATATTCAATTAAGTATCAACAGCACGCCGAGTTTGCCGCAAGAATACGGGCTTGATCAAAATTATCCAAATCCGTTTAACCCCAGCACATCTATCCATTACGCGTTGCCGGTTAGTAGCAGTGTCCGGCTCAGAGTCTATAATATTCTTGGTCAATTAGTCGAAACACTCGTCGATGGCGTCGTCGGAGCAGGATATCAATATGTTGAGTGGCACGCGGAGAACAAACCCAGCGGTGTATATTTTTATTCACTCGACGCTGCGAGCGAGGGAAATCCTGTAAAAACATTCAGACAAATCCATAAAATGCTTTTGATTAAATAGTTTCTTCTTTCCATTTTCCCCCGCGATATTGCAAGGGGTTCACTTTATAGCAATGATTTTGTAAAGGCGAAGAGAGCTAATTTATCTTCGCCTTTATAGTTTTTCGCTGGTCATTTTCATATCAGGGAGGTCGTTAAGTCCCTATACCACAGAATCACCGATGGGGTGGGGAGGATTCCACTTTCCTAAGCCCAAGAGAATTTAAACCTTTCGCAGCTATCTTTGGTCTATAAATATCAGCAAGAATAACTTGATATGTCTGCAAATTTGCATGATTTAAGCCGTTATAAAATAGTATCCCCATTCGCTCAGCGCGATCTAAAATTAATAGAATCAGGGAACTTGAGACCTTGGGAACTTGTTAATGGCAGTTAGTTCAATATATTTCACAACGAACCTTAGATACCATGGGTTAACTGCGTATCGTTAATTTCCGTTAGGGCTAATGGGGGAGCGAATGACGGGTGTTGGGCAACGACCGTGTAAGCCCTGTTTTGAAATGAAGAGGTCTTTGTGTTATCTGTCGAAATGGCAATTCTATTATTTAAATTTAATGCAATTATGGCAGATATATTGTTGAGATAAATAATCTTTAAGTAATTACCTGAATCTATAACCCCCCGCATTCAGGAATTTTATTCCCGTATTCTGTTTCACATTAATGCATCGTTCAAATTGGAATTGCGATCAGCCCGGATTTCATCGGGCATAAGTATGAATCTTTTTCAAGTGTTTAATTTAAAAATGTAGGTGCAATCTCATAAGTCTTGTTTAAAGAATTATAATCCCCAACTTCTCATCCCGCATCAGGGAGTCGGGTGGAGCTCTTGACCTCGAAATAAATTCAGCCACAATAAATATTATTATTCACCATTATTACGAGGAATCATTGTATGAAAAAATGGTATATAGCAGCAGTTATAACTTTATGCCTGGTTGCGGGTTTCACCGGAGCGCAGGCGCAATCACTTCCACCATCTCATCTGCAGGGGCAATATATTCCCGGCAAAATCTATCTTACATGGGACAAACCGAACTTGAGCAATAACCAGCTTGTCCTGTATAGGGTTTATAAGACGGTCAGAAACGGATCCACCTTCCACTATGTGACATCAGTTATAAACGCTGATTCCACACATTATTGGGATCCCAATGTTTTGCTGAACAGCACATACAAATATTACGTCACTGCCGTGTATGCGGCCCCTGATACCACGGAAAGCGTTCCTTCTGACACAGGCACCGTTATGACGACGAACGATCCGGGACCTCCGCAGCCGCCGACGTCGCTCACCGGATGGTATAGAAATGGATATGTTCACCTCAACTGGGACGCGCCGGATTATCCAATCGCCCGTTCGTATTATATCGTCTACAGGCATTTAGGATCAGACACGACGTTTCATATCTTAGGCAGTACGCTCACTCCTAATTTTCTCGATACATCGATCACCCTTGATAGGGTTTACGATTACGTGGTCACTGCCTTTTATCAGGATTCGATAGAAAGTCCGCCATCAGATACGTTTGCAGTTAAAACCAACGGACCTGCGCCCCCTGAATTTGTGGCAGGATACATTAATTCCGATTATAACGCAGTCATCACGTGGGACCAGCCCGATTCCAAAGATACAATTGTTAGTTATAGAATATTCCGGTCGGTGGGCGATACAAATTCTTATGCACTCCTGGGAACAAGCTTCAAACCGAGGTTCATCGATAGCACAATCGATCTTCACACCGAATCCTATTACTATGCAAAGGCGGTGTTCAGGATTAAGGGAACGATCATGGTGAGCGGTCCATCGAATGGGATTGTTCTTCCGGGAATCCAGGCGGGCATCCATTTTAATTCCACTCCGGTTAAAACCGCGCTCATAGGTCAGCCATACACCTATCAGGCGATGGTCGTAACGCGTCCCGTAGGGCACCGAGTTTGTTTTTCTCTGGATGAAGGACCTCGCGGGATGAAAATTGATTCAACCGGGTTAGTGCGATGGACGCCGGTATCTCCCGGCTGGTATCAGGTCCAAATTGTTGCGAGTATTTGCGATACCGCGCATGGTCAAACGAACCAAATGTTTTATGTTGGCGTTTTTGATGGTCCTCCTGGCTCCTTGCAGGGAGTGGTCCAAAATGGAAGCAGTGTCGGCTTAGCGAACGTGACGATGCGTCTGTTCGATATTCAGAACGGCTCGTTTGTTTTGAATACGAAGACTGATTCGACCGGACATTATCGTTTTCCTGCAATAAATCCATCGACATATTTTTTGAGGGCGAGACCCGATAGCGCTTCAGGCCTTCAATCGCGCTGGTATAACGACGCCCGCTTTATCACATCTGCAACGCCCATCATCATTCCGGATTCCACAACGGTAACGGTTAATATGACGATGACGGCATTGGATTCGACAGCGCTGCAAAAATACAGGATATCGGGGACAGTCACCGATACGTCATCGCAGCCGGTTCCAAACGCACGGGTGAATATTTTTATCCTCACCTACAACAGTCCCCTGGAAAATCTTCTCGATCACGACGACGTGGATCGCGATATTGTTGCAACGGTGTATACCGATAGCAGCGGCAATTACAGCGCGATGCTTCCTCAGGCGTATTATATTCTTGGGGCGAGCAAATTAGATTATTATACCCAGTTCTGGGACAAGCGGAAATCGGCGCTTACGGCGAAGGTTCTCAACTTAATGGGCGATACGACCGGACTCAATTTCAGTTTGGTTCCTCATCCACCCGCAGTTGGTTTAATTTCGGGCACGATCTATAGTTCGATTGACAGCACCAGCCCTGTACATTCTATTGTGGTAGGTTTCCATAAGCTAACGAATGGAAACAAGTACAGCGGCGTCGCGGTAACCACTACAACCGACTCGGCGGGAAATTATACGCTTACACACCTGATCGACGGATCGTGGGTCATCCTCGCCCTGCCGCATGGCCAATTTATTCCAACCTTCTATGACAGCACCGGGGGAACGCCGTTTCATTACCTTGCTACTCCCGTACCTGTGAGCAGCGATACGACAGGCGGCATCAATATCTATGCGATTGCCGATACGATAGGCGGATTGAATACTGTAAACGGACACGTAGGCGTGAGCATCCCCGGCGCCGCGGGAAGGACGGTTCAGGGGGTCGTATCCCTCGATGGAGCGATCATAACCGTCACGAATACGCAAAACGGCCAGGTGCTGAACGCCAGCATATCTGATGATAACGGCGCGTACTCTATCAGCGGGCTCGCTCCGGGGAACTACATTCTTACGATCCAGCAACCCGGATACTCCACCGAAACGATCCCCTTCTCAGTCAATTATAATAATAATATGCCCGGCTCCACCGTCGTTGACGCCCAGTTGGTGCAGACCGGCGGATCCGGCGGCGCGTTCGTAACCGTTGGAGTTGCACCTCTGTGGAACATGCTCTCTCTGCCGGTGACCCCGAGCGACACAACTGTAACCAATTTATTCCCGGACGCCAAATCCGGCGCGTTTATATTTACATCCACCGGCTATAACTCCTCGGCGACAATGAAACCGGGTATAGGTTATTGGCTGAAGTTCGGAGCTGCGGAAGGAGTCGACGTCCCCGGCGCTGCCCTGACAAATCAGGTGGTAAATGTAACTTCCGGCTGGAATATGATTGGGGCTTTATCTATCCCGATTTCAACCACCTCCATAACGCAGAATCCTCCGGGAATCGTTGCGTCATACTTTTTCGGATACACTGCGGGCTATTATATGGCAGACACACTTCAGCAGGGAATGGGATACTGGATAAAGGTCTCGCATGCCGGAACCCTAACGATGGCTTCGAGTTCCGCAATGCCAAAAGGATCGGCTGCTGCTAATCCGATAACCGGTAAAATGAATTCTCTTACGTTGACCGATATTTCCGGCACCGCGCAGACGCTGTATTTCGGCAACGCAACGGAGAAATTTGATTCCCGCTTATTTGAAATGCCGCCTCCGCCGCCTCCCGGCATCTTCGACGCACGGTTCATCCCGGGACAGCTTGTGGAAGTTATTCCCGCGACACAAAACACCGGCGCGTCATATCCCATCCAGGTTCGTTCACAGCGTGGAAGCGTGACCATTAAATGGTCGATTAAAGAGAATGGATGGAAATATTCTTTAACCGATGCGTCTGGAAAATTGCTGACTTCATCGGATATCTCCGGCAACGCATCCGCGAGGGTGATAGTGCCGAAAGACGGACAGATCATTCTCAAAGTTGAGGCGAACGATCTGCCGACGCAATTCGCCTTGCGTCAGAATTATCCGAACCCGTTCAACCCGACGACGGTATTGAGCTACGATTTGCCGGTAGCTTCGCACGTTACACTGACTATCTATAACACTCTTGGTCAGCTTGTGCGAACGCTGGTTAATTCGGTAGAGAGCGCCGGTTTCCGTTCGGTTAACTGGGATGGAAATAATATCGCAAGCGGCGTTTACTTCTATCGCATACAAGCGACCGGAGTGAATGACCCCACAAAATCCTTCACGCAGGTGAAAAAAATGGTTCTGATCAAGTAAAATTAACAAAGAGTAAACTAAACCCCCGGCTTTCGCAATTGAAAGTTGGGGGTTTTTAATTGTACGAAGAAAATGGTAATCTTAATGGAGTAGTAATATTTGAGAATAGAGGAGGGCTTGTCTTGATGATTCGACGCTGCGGCATCTAACAGTGATAAGACACAGAGCGCCAGCGATGTCATCGGACCCTCACCCCGGATGGATTCTTAATAGGCATGAGACCAGTCTATCCATCTCCCGCGCCGGCCCGCCTGACCGGACGGGCAGGGAGAAGGTGTAAATGCTACATGTTAAAAGTATAATCTTAAATTGGGTGAGGGTTGAGGGTCGGATCATAGATGAGATTTGATAAATCAAACCCGCTACTGAATGTCAGGGGTTTTATTGAAAACAAAAGACGGATATCTTATTTAGTAGTATCGGGTGAAAGAATGGGAGGGCGTGCCTTCTGAAACCTTACGAAAAGTGGGTGGGCGCTACTGGGATCGAACCAGTGACCTTACGCGTGTGAGGCGTACGCTCTGAACCAGCTGAGCTAAGCGCCCAAATTTCATCACCGTTAATATACGAAAGTTAATCCATCGAGGCAATTTCTGTTTCACGTTTAAACTGCTCAAAGTTTGGAAAAACCTCTCCATTTACGTATTATTATCAGATAATAAAGATACGATTCGTTTCTGATAATATTACTCATTGATGAAAAAACCATTTCGAGAACGCATTAAAGAAGGACCCATCGTTTGCGATGGCGCGATGGGGACATTGCTTGATCTCTACGGATTTAACGAGCTACCCCACGAAATCCAGAACCTGAAAAATCCCGATATCGTCGCGAAAGCGCACCGCGAGTATGTTGCGGCGGGTTCTGAAATAATTGAATCAAACACTTTTTCTGCCAACCGGATACGGTTAACCCAATTCCATCTTGAGGACAAAGTCCGTGAGATTAATATACGCGGCGTGGAAATTGCCCGGCAAGCCGCAGGTGATAACGTATACGTTGCGGGAGCCGTTGGTCCTATTGGCATGCTGCTTGAGCCGATAGGGAAGACTAAAAAAATAGACGCCCGGAACGCTTTTAAGCAGCAGATCGAATATCTTCTCGAAGCAGGCGTCGATCTGATCATGCTGGAAACGTTTGTCAGCGTGCAGGAATTGGATGAAGCATTGCTTGCCGCAAAAGAGCTGACTGATTTGCCAATAGTCGCACAGAAAGCGTTCGCGGAGGATGGATCGGTTCTCAGCGGTTCATTCCCCATCGAAGTTATCGAGCATATGATAGAATTGGGAGCCGACGTGGTGGGAGCGAATTGCACAGTCGGACCCCAGCGGATGTTCAGCATTATCCGCAATGTCCATAAGGATGGAGTTATCCTTTCGGCGCAACCGGCTGCGGGGATTCCCACATTATTGAACGGCAGATCGATTTACCACACCACCCCGGAATATTTAGCAGCCTATGCCAAAGAGCTTGTCGGATCCGGAGTCACCTTAATTGGCGCTTGCTGCGGATCAACACCTGCTCATATCAAGGCGATTGCCGATGCCGTAAAAGGTATGAAGGTCGGCAAGCCCGCGCTTAAGACAGAAATAAAACCTCGCGCGGAAGTTCCTTCCGAACCCGAACCAATGTATTATACCCAACAGGTACGCTGGTCGAAATTTTCCCGCAATGTGGGTAAAAAATTTATGACGACGGTGGAATTAGATATTCCCCGCGGTTTGGATTTAACGAGCGTTCTGGAGGGCGCACAATTCTGCTACGAAAGAAAGATTGACGCGGTGAATATTACCGACGGCGCCCGCGCGCGCCTGCGGATGAGTCCGGTTTCAATTGCCGCACAAATTCAGCAACGAGTAGGCATTGAGGTGATGATGCATCTTGCCACGCGTGATCGCAACCTTATCGGGCTGCAATCGGAGTTGTTAGGCGCATATTCTCTTGGACTTCGAAATGTGTTATGCATTACCGGCGATCCTGCCGGCATCGGCGATTATCCCCATGCAACATCGGTGTATGACGTCGATTCTTCCGGTCTTATCCGCGCAATCAGTTCGATGAATAAAGGGACGGATATTTTGGGCAATCCCATCGGTTCACCTACATCATTTTATATCACATGCGCGTTCAATCCCTGCGCGGATGATTTTGATCAGGAACTGGAAAAACTTGAGAGAAAAGTTGACGCGGGCGCGAACATGCTCTTCACCCAGCCGGTCTTTGAAATGAACACCCTGGAAACATTTATCAAGCGAATCGAATATCTTAAAATTCCCGTTATGCTGGGGATCATCCCGCTGCGGAGTTTCAAACATGCCGATTTTTTGCATAACGAAATTCCAGGTATGCGCATACCCGAACGTATCCGGGAACAGTTACGCACCGCCGGACAAGGCGCGGGAAAAGTCGGCGTGCAGCTATCCAGGGAATTCCTCAAAGAAGCCAAATCGATGATCGCCGGCGCGTACCTTATGCCGCCGTTCCAGAAATACCATATCATCGATGAATTATTAGACGTGTTGTAAAAAGAAATCGTATGGACAAACGAGCCGATGTAATCGGAAATATGGTGCAGGTTTGCCACCGTCTTTATGATAAAGGATTTGTGACGGCGACTGATGGCAACATCAGCGTTCGATACAATGATAATTTTCTTACAACATGCACTTCTGTTAATAAAGGTTCCGTAACCGCTCAGCACATCATTGAAGTCGATAGAAAAGGAAAAGTCATTCACGGCAGATTTTTGCCTTCCACCGAACTAAAAATGCATCTTTTTATCTATCAAAAGCGCAAAGACATCAATGCCATCGTTCACGCTCACCCTGTCTATGCCACCGGATTTGCGACAGCGAGGATGCCGCTCCCCCAAAATCTTTTTCCTGAGGTAATAATTAATTTGAAGGAAATCCCGCTCGCTCCGTATGCCACGCCCGGCACAGACGATCTTGCCCAATCGCTTGCGCCATATATAAAACATGCAGAGGCAATGCTCTTAACCAATCATGGCGTCGTTGCCTGCGGAAAAGATATATGGGATGCATACTATAAATTGGAAAAGGTTGAGCACGCGGCTCAAATATCGTACATCGCCAGGATGTTAGGCGGTGAGAAACCGCTTTCCCGGAAAGAAGTGCAAAAATTACGGAAACTGAAAGAGCATTATTCCTCAAAGAATAAATAGAATTTAATTATTGATCAATCGATAAATATATTTTATTATGGCTGCGTCGATTAATAAGAGTAAACAAGACCCAAAAAGAAAAATTCGCATTGGAGTAATCTTCGGGGGACGATCGGCTGAACACGAAGTTTCGCTTGTCTCCGCCGCCTCGGTAATAAATGCTCTTGATAAAAATCGGTATGAGGTAATCCCGATAGGAATTACCCCTGAGGGCCGATGGTTAAGCTCTCCGGACGCCGTCAAACTGCTCAAAGCTGGTGATAAATTAGATAAGCTGCCTGAAAGAATCCTCCTGCCCGATCCGACGCATAAAAATTTAGTCGCCATTGAAGCGAACAAGGAAAAGGGATTGGAAAAACAACTCGACGTTATTTTCCCGCTTGTTCATGGAACGTTTGGGGAAGACGGCACATTGCAGGGATTACTCGAACTGGCTAATATTCCATACGTTGGTGCGGGCGTGCTCGGTTCTGCAGTAGGGATGGACAAGGTTGTTGCGAAACAATTATTTGAACAAGCAGGTATCCCCGTTGCCCCGTACGTCTCTTTCCTTAATTCAAAGTACACGAGCGGCAGCACCAAGAAAATTGTGACTCAGATAGAAAAAAAACTTGGTTATCCCTGCTTTATTAAGCCCGCGAATTCAGGATCGAGTGTTGGCATATCCAAAGCGCACGGCAGGAAAGAGTTGATACAGTATATAGATCTTGCAATGGACTATGACCGGAAAATTCTTGTCGAAAAAAGTATTGAGAACGCCCGCGAAATTGAATTAAGCGTACTCGGAAACGACGATCCGATCGCGTCGATCCCAGGAGAAATTATTTCCTCGAACGAATTTTACGATTATGACGCAAAATATGTCGATGGAAAATCTGTGCCGGATATTCCCGCAAAACTTCCCCCAAAAGTCGTAAAGCGGTTGCAAGAATACGCGGTTGAAGGATATAAAGCCATCGATTGTTCGGGAATGGCACGAGTTGATTTTCTAGTGAAACGGAAAACGAACCGGATTATTCTCAACGAGATCAACACGATCCCGGGATTCACATCGATCAGCATGTATCCCAAGCTGTGGGATGCCTCCGGCATTCCTTTTTCTGAATTGCTGGATCGATTAATTCAGCTTGCCATCGACCGCCATAAACAAAAATCCGGCCTTAAAACAATGTATGTTCCAAAAACGGAATGGTACAAAGGATAAAAATTAAATCGATAGTCGTTCAGCTATTGGTTATAATGTGCGCTTATTCAGATGCCTATACATATGAGCAGGGAAGGGAATCATTTCCTAATAGCTCATCGCATTCCGATACAATTATTTTTTCCAATGAGAATGGCAGAATTCCAATTCCTCACATCCCCAGGCATATCGATACAACGCTAACACTCGGTTCTTACATCCAACAACATGTATCTGATATTGCAAAAGTCGACTACATAAAACAGCAAAAAGAGAGAAATTCATTTCAGCGGCAGGGTTATACAGAAATACTATTTGGTGTAGCGAGTGAGGATGGTTTGACCGTCTTGTTAAATTATGTGAAAGTGGAATTAAATTTATCTACGGCGATACGTGCGAAACTTTTTGTTGCGGCGAGGATTGTTTTATCGGGTGGTGTGGTCGTCTCTTACTATCTCCCTGAACGCCTGGATTATCCGGCTGATCCATGGAAAAAAGAATGGTGGTTTTATCGGTGAAGCGAACGGTGTTAATACAATTATGCTTCGTCTTTTTTATGGTACCATTATATTCTAATGGACAAGCGGCATTCATCGATCCGGAACAAAAACAGAATGTATCAACCGATACTGATCGAACAGTTATGAGCTATCTTGATAGACAGACGGCAGAACTTGCTCCGGCAAAATATATTCTTCAGAGAAAAAAACGAAACGAAATTCATCGACGGATGTTCACCGGAATCCTGTTTGATGAAATTAACAACGATGGAATGTCCGCGATCTTTAGATATATCAAAACCGAACTAAACCTTAGTTATACCATGCAGTCGTTGTACCGGCTGTTTTGGGTCGGAATTTATCCATTACCGGATAATTTTAACATGCCCGCAGACCCGTGGAAAAAAGAATGGTGGTCGTACCGGTGAGCGGTGATTTACAAAATTCTTATGAGACCGCATCGATCCTTACCCGCGTAGAATCGAAAGAAGGAACAGGCGAAGAGCAGGAGCTTCGTTCCCATCCTTTTATTTTTGGTCTGGCAAATATCATTTTCTGCGCCTACATGGACCAACTAATTCGAAATGATACAGGTACGCATTATCTTACACTCTATATTGGTGTGGAAGCGGTCGTTTCTATCCTGTTTACCATGGCGTATTTTATGGGATCGGTGAAAGAAGTATTAATTAAAACCACAAGCTTACCTGTATCCTCACCGTCCAGGTTCATTTTTGTGTTAATGAGCAGTCTGCGCCGACCATTGTTCCTTGGATTCTATTTCACCAATTGTTTTTTCCTGGCGCTCTTTTTCTGGAATACGCGATTTCTGGTCGGTTGGTCTGTCGTATTGTTTTCCTTAATGATTCTCGATATCCAATTGATCATTGCAATTCTGGCAATTCTTCATAACAAAATATCTTTTGCGGGGTTGGGAGTAACCATTCTCTTTATTTCTTTTATCCTCATCGCGGGTTCCATTCTTTTCCACCAGGATTTAATTTTAGGCGGGTTGCCGTTGATCCAGTGGGTCGTCAACGCATTGAGCGCTCTCAAGTCAGGGGAAGAATCACAGGCGATGATCTATGCCAATGTGATGGGGGGGATCATGATTTTATCATTCCTCACCGGATTGAAACTGATGAAAGCATGAAGAAAGACATTCACATATGGCGGAAAAATAATTCTCCTTTCAGGGTTATTTTAAGATCGGAAGTCAATGAGTTATTTCATAACCCGCGCGCGCTGCATTTAATTCCGTTATTGCTATTGGGTGTTTTTCTCATGAGCTGGACGTATAAAGTCGCGCCCCCTTTCTCAGCGATAATCCTCGTGGTATTTTGCGCTCTCGAGCCGCAGTTCAATAATCTATTTTATCGTTCGTCTTCCGAGTTGGAAACTCTCAATCTCTTTCCGATTGATTGGCGGGAAATAATATTGGCGAAAAACATAGCAACTATTATCCTAACTGCATTCTCTCTTATAGTTTGTTCCTCGACGCTTTTTTTCTTCTCGCCTTCAATTATCGGTATGAATGAAATCGGAAACGGCATCCTTTATTGTCTCACAATAATTTTTCCCATACTATGTTATGGAAACTCCCGTTCCCTGAGCAATCCCCGGAGCATGTGCGGTTGGCAGTTTACTGATTTCATGGAGATGCTATGGATGACCGGGATTCTGTTGGTGTTTTCTATCCCTTACGCTGTTCTCGCGTCGCATTTTGATTACTTGATTCTCTATCTTCTCTACGGTGTTGGCAACGGGCTTTACTGGTATTACCGGTCAGTGCCAGATAGTGCGCGGCTGCTCAATACTGAACTCATCACAATCCTCGATCGGTCATGAATATTCTTGAATACCGCGATGTCGTGAAAACGTTCGATTCAGGTGTGCGGGCGCTGAACCGTTTAACACTTACTGTCCCCAAAGGGGTTATGTACGGATTTATCGGACTCAACGGCGCGGGGAAGACAACCTCCATCCGCATCCTTGCCGGTTTATCGAAAAAAGACAGTGGATCGATTCGCCTCTTTGGAAAAGAGCTCGAAGAACATGATTATACTTATAAACGGGATATCGGTTTTGTGCTCGATCAGCCGTTGTATTTTGACTGGATGACCGCCCCGCAATACCTTAATTTTGTTGGCGCGATGTACAATCTGGGTGAGGAGGAAATCAGGACCCGGTCGGGAGAATTGCTGGAGTTTTTTGATCTGAAAGGGAGGGAGGATGATCCCATTAAATATTTTTCAACGGGCATGAAAAAGAAGATCTCGCTTGCAGGCGCCATCATCCATAATCCGCAACTGATCGTTCTGGATGAACCGCTGGAAGGGATAGACGCACTCGCCGCAAGCTCAATAAAAGAAACCTTGATGTTCATGGTAAACCGCGGCGCTACGATTTTCATCACGTCCCATGTCCTGGATACGGTGGAAAAGCTTTGTCAGGAAATTGCCATTATCCACAAGGGCGAGATTTTACTTCAATGTCCCACCGGTGAAATCAGAACGCGGATGAAAAATACCACCACGAACCAGACTTACCAATCGCTTGAGGAGTTGTTTGTCGATTACGTTTCCGAAGAGGTGAGAAAAAAACATCTTTCGTTTCTTTGAAAGATAACCTCATGGATTTGGCTCAGACATTAACGCGATCTATCAGGGAAAAACCCGCCTGGGTGCGAACGTTCATTATTCTATCCATCTTGAGCATCGGTATCTTTGCATTATCTTATTACACGCGCATTCACCAGACGTCATCGTTGCTTCCCCCATCCGCAACCACTCATGAGCGTTTGGTTGCAGAACAGTTTTTGTGGGATGAGGAAATAATGCGCTGTGCTTTTGTTCCTGTTCGACTTTTTATCGGCTGGATTTCACTTTCACTTGTTTTGTACTATACATGTATAGCGTTTAGCCCCCGCCAATCGACCCGGTTAAAACAAATATTCTCTCTGGAAGTTCACGCAGAATCGTTTTTGGTGTTCGGAAATTTCATCTCGGCAATGGTAGCAATTTTATCAACCCCGACTTTAGGGAAATTTGCGACTACCCCGCTAAGCGCCGCACTGATATATCCGGAAGTAACCGGAATTATGCATCTTTTTTTAAATTCATTGAATATTTTTCAGTTGCTCTATATAATAGTTCTGATTTATGGAATATTCAAAATCACCGGTTTTGGAGTCATTAAATCACTGTTTATAGTTTCAATTGTCTGGGCGATGAATATTTTCTGCAATATGGCGATGATTAAGTTTGTGCAGGAGAGATTGAATATGCGATTTTAATAGCCGTTAACCTCCTGTGCCATTTTCTGAGAGGATAAATCATAAAATTTGAAAGAACTTCTCACATTCCTTTAACTAAAAACCATAACCGTTTGATTTTCGCATAAAATATTGTACATTTATTTCTATGGAAGCCCAGTATTATCGAAAAACCATAAAAAAACCTCCCATACCCGCATGGTTGAGGAAGTTAGCAAAAAGCAACTGGGCTCGAATTATTGTTCTCGCGGGAATACCCATTCTTAGTTTCGTGACGTTCAATCCCAAAGGAATTTTGCAGCACATTCATCTTCAAAAAGTGAAGAATGAAATGATTGAAAAAATAGCGCTTGCCCAGAAAGAGCAGCTCCAGCTTCAGCAGGTATCGAAAGCCATTGACAAAGATCCGAAGATGATTGAGAAAGTTGCTCGGGAAAATTACGGTATGGTGCGCGAAGGCGAAACCGTTTACAAAGTGAAGAAAGACAAGTAATAAATATTATCCAGGAAAAGGATTTACGTCTGAGATTTTTCCTATCCAAAGAGTTTGCCACCCGCATGTATCAAAGTATGATAAGTTTCTTTGGATCGGAAATGCACTTCCCCGTAGCATTCGGGAATATAATGAAACACACCTGATATAGGAGTAGATGGACCTCTTTAATTCCACTTCCCCAAATAAATCCCCGACAGGTAATTTTGATCCCGGGACTCCGCTTGCAGAGCGCATGCGTCCCGCGGCGTTGAACAAGTTTATCGGTCAGGAGTATTTGTTGGGCGAGGGAAAACCTCTGAGGGTTCTTATCGAAAAAGATGAAGTACCTTCGATGATATTCTGGGGTCCCCCGGGTTGCGGCAAAACAACGCTTGCCCGACTCATCGCGCAAAAAACCAAAGCGCAGTTTTTCCAGTTAAATGCCGTATCATCGGGCGTACAGGACGTCCGGAAGATCATCACCGCGGCTGAACGGACCCGCAAGGCGGCTATTGCCCGGACAATTTTGTTTATCGACGAGATCCACCGGTTCAATAAAGCGCAGCAGGACGCTTTGTTGCACAGCGTGGAAGACGGCGTAATCACCCTGATCGGAGCGACGACGGAAAATCCATCCTTTGAAGTTATCTCACCGCTCCTCTCGCGATGCCGGGTGTATGTGCTTGAAGCATTATCGGTTGTTGAACTCAATCGCATCCTCGATCAAGCGCTTCAGGAAGATCATATTCTGAACACACAAAACGTTATCGTCAATAAACCTGAACGAGAAACCTTGATGCTTCTGGCAGGAGGTGATGCAAGGGTGATGCTGAACTCGTTGGAAATATCTGTTCGATTGGTTAAGCCCGGAGCGAATAATGAACGAATTATCACCGCGAATATTCTTGAAGAAACGTTTCAAAAGCGGTTGATGAAATATGATGACGGGGGAGAGGAACATTATAATATCATTTCGGCTTTTATTAAGAGTATGCGAGGCAGCGATCCCGACGCCGCTGTTTATTGGCTTGCAAGGATGTTAGAAGGCGGGGAAGATCCGAAATTTATCGCGCGGCGCATGGTTGTGCTTGCCTCGGAAGATGTTGGAAACGCCGACCCCCAGGCATTGGTGCTTGCCACAAGTTGTTTCACCGCGGTCGATTACGTCGGAATGCCGGAAGCGAGGATTATCCTTTCACAAGCAGCAACATATCTCGCTTCCGCTCCAAAGAGCAACGCATCTTATATGGCAATTAGCGAGGCGATGGAGGATGTCGCCAAAGCGCCTCATGGCGCTGTGCCTCTTCACCTGAGAAACGCTCCCACGCAATTGATGAAAAATCTTTCGTACGGCAAGGAATATAAATACAGCCATGATTTCGACGAACATTTCACCGAGCAGCAATATCTACCCGATAATCTGAAAGATAAAATCTATTATCATCCGGGCGATATCGGCGCAGAAAAAACCTTGCGCGAACGGTTGAACCGGTTATGGAAAAAGAAACAACGATGATCGATCCTGATAAATATTGGATCGGCGTCGATATCGGTGGCACGACGATCAAAGCAGGCGTGGTCAACCGCGACGGAAAAATTTTAGAACAACTTGTAGCAGTCGCCCGAAGCGGTGAAAATCCAAAAGCAGTCGTTGGTCAATTGGTTATAACGGTGAACGAACTGTTAAAAAACAGGAATCGGAACTTTTGCGGTGGTATCGGAATCGGATGCCCGGGAGTTGTAGGATTGGATAGCGATACGGTAAGCTATCCCCCGAACTTCGCCGATTGGCGCGATGTGAAAGTTGCAACGGAAGTCAGGAACAAAATTCCGATAAACGTGATCGTTGAAAATGACGCGAACGTTGCCGCGCTCGCCGAGGCAATGCATGGCGCCGGAAAAGATTGCAAGGATTTTTTATTCGTGATCTGGGGTACCGGCGTCGGCGGGGGAATCATCAACGATCATAAAATTTACCGTGGACCGAATGGCGGGGCAGGAGAAATCGGTCATGCATCCATCCGCTTTGATGGTCCACCGTGTAATTGTGGAAATTTCGGATGCATTGAAAGTTATATCGGTCAGCGGTATCTATCCCGGCGCACGCGTGAATTACTCGTCAAGTATCCCGATTCATCCATCACCAACCTGGTGGGTGGCGATCTGGAAAAAATTGAACCCGCAGTCATCGCTGAAGCAGCCACCGGTGGAGATAAAGCTGCAAAGCAAATTTTGGAAGAAGCAGGAACATTGCTGGGTTATGCGCTTGCCTCGTCTATGAATATCATCGATCTCAATGTCGCCGTCATCGGCGGGGGTATATCCGCCGCCCCGGAGTTTGTCTATGACGCCATGCGAAGTGCGCTTCAATCCCGAATTTTAAAACCGCACAGGCCCCATGTCCGTGTGTTACGGGCGCAGCTTGGCAATGCAGCCGGTATTATCGGCGCGGCAAGCTTATTAATGTAGCGCCACTATATTACTATTCACGCATGGGTTTCGCTTTTCGTTATAGCATTTTTCTTCTGACATTTTGTTCGCTTGCTATTTGTCAGGATTCTGTGAAAAGTAAATTAATTCCACTCCGTCACGTGACCGATACGGTTAAAACCTCTGTTCAAAAAGATACCACGAGGCGCGATTCATCCCTGATCAAAGATACATCCAAAGTGACCGGAGTTGACACTGTCGTCGTTTATACGGCACGAGACAGCGTCATTTATTCCATCGCTACCAGAAAGATGTCGATGTATTCACAAGGGGATATCAAGTACCGGGATATGCAACTCACGGCGGATCATATCGACGTGAATTGGGTCACCTCGGTAATGAATGCGGAGGGAGTGCCCGATACATCAAGAGATTCAACGGGAGTGAAGCCGGATTCGCTGAAGAAAAAGTTTAGGGGATTGCCGATCATGAAAGACGGCGGCGAACAATATCATGGAACGCAACTTGCCTATAATTTTAAAACAAAGAAGGGAAGAATCATCGTCGGGGAAACGGCGGTTGATCAGGGATATTATCACGGAGACGATATCAAAAAAGTCGATACCGATGTGCTCTTCATACAAAACGGCAGGTACACGACGTGCGATAAAAAGGACCCGGATTATTTTTTCGCGAGTCCGAAAATGAAAGTCATGATGAAAGATAAGGTTGTCGCCGAGCCGGTCTTTTTTTATATTGCCGATGTGCCTGTTTTTGCGCTGCCGTTTGCCGTCTTTCCGAATAAAGGCGGCCGCCGCTCCGGTATTATTATTCCCGCGTATGGAGAGGATAACCGCGGGAGGTATCTGCGGCATCTGGGATATTTCTGGGCAATGAGCGATTACATGGATGGGACGTTAAAATCAGATATCTACACCCAGGGGGGATACACCCTGAATTCTCTCTACCGGTATGGATTACGCGATCATTTTATGGGATCTCTCACAGCAGAATACCGAAACATAAGCACGGGAGAGAATACCGATCCGGGACGGGTGCGGCAGACGGCGTATAACGTCAACATAACGCATAATCAGACATTCGATCCAACGACGCGTTTGGACGCCAATTTTACGTTTGCGAGCAATAACAGTTATCAGAATACCATCGATATTAATCAAGCCCTCCAGCAATCGATATCATCGAATGCGACTCTATCGAAATCATTGGACGAACTGAACAGCATGTCTATAAGCGTCTCGCGTCAGCAGAATTTGCGCGATGGAACTTCCCAGCAGAAATTACCGGCAATATCGTTCAGTCACGGGCAAAGCTATCCATTCCGCGGAGATAACTCGTTCGATGAAGGCGTTCCCGATTTGAAATGGTACGAAAATATCGGGTTGAGTTATAATCTTGCCGGAGAAAGCGATAAACAGACAATCAGCCGCACATTATCCAGCGTAAAAATATCTGCCGTCAATCCTGTTACGCAATCCCTCCAGGTATTTGAAACAGATCGAGGTCAATCGCTGGCGGGAAATGCCGCAGTGAGCATCTCGCCAAAACTTGGGAATTTTACGGTCACCCCGTCGTTCAGCTACAGCGACCAACGCTCGTTTGCCAATAACGACGTGCCCATCTATAATTCCGACAGCACGGATGTAGTGTTCGATAAGCAGAGGAGCGCTGTCCGATCCGGCACCGTGAATACGGGAGTTTCCATCGGGACGCGTCTCTATGGCATTATTCAACCTGAGATGTTAGGAGTCGCAGCGCTGCGCCACACCGTGACCCCAAGCTTGAGTTTCAATTATGTGAAACAAGTATACGGCGACAACATACAGCCGAAGCAGATGAATATGAATTTCAGTCTCGGCAACGTGTTTGAGATGAAAACCACTCCGAAAGACACCGGGAAAGAGGGAGATAAAATCCAGTTGTTGAACCTCAGCACGGGGATATCCTATAATTTTAGCGCAGACAGCTTGCGGTTTTCAACCATACCGGTTGGGTTCCGTACGGGGATCGGCAATTTATTAAATATCGACGGCGGGGCAAATTACGATCTGTATAAGCTCGTTGAGTACGCCCCGGGTCAATACCGCAGGGTGAATACATTTCTCCTGAGCGATGAAAAACGGCTGGCGCGATTGCAGAATTTCCGATTGAGTTTATCGACTACGCTATCCGGTCAAAAAAATACCGAGAAGGCGCAAGCTTCAGGTGCGGATACATCGACGCATCATAATATGAAAACCGGTTTTATCGGATTGTACGAGAACGAGGAGCCGGATTTCAGCATCCCCTGGAATTTATCAATGGGGTTGGATTATGCCCAAACGGTGGAAGAGCCGAGCCCTTCCCATGCGTTAAATTTGCGCGGCGATTTGAGTTTCAACCTGACGGAAAACTGGAAATTTTCGGTGAATGGAAGTTATGATGTGACTAACAAACAATTTGCCGCTCCCAATATCTCAATCAACCGGGACCTGCATTGCTGGATTATGGATTTCTCGTGGGTGCCGACCGGCAGCTACCGGCATTATCAATTTGAGATACGGATTAAAGCGCCGCAATTACAGGATATCAAGCTGACGAAATCTGGAACCGATTACGATTTACGCTGAGGCGCGCCGCTCCTTGAGCGTGTAAATCGGATCTTTCTTTTTCAAGATCACTTCTTTGGTGATTGTGCATTTCACCACGTTTTGTTTGCCGGGCAAATGGTACATGATATCGAGCATCGTCTCCTCCATGATCGAACGGAGCGCGCGCGCGCCTGTGCCGCGTTCGATCGCTTTGGTGACAACCGCTTTCTGCGCATCCGCATCAAACTCCAGCTCGACTCCTTCCATCTGGAACAGCTTTTTATACTGCTTGACGATGGCGTTCTTCGGGACTGTGAGTATATTGAGCAGCGCATGTTCATCGAGGGAATGAAGCGTAGCCACCACCGGCAATCTGCCGATAAATTCAGGGATTAACCCGAACTTCAACAGGTCGTCCGGTTCCACCAGTGGAAGATATTCATCCGCAGACATATCTTTCTTTCCCCGGATGTTCGCGCCGAACCCAATCGGATTCTGGCTGACGCGCCGCGCGATAATCTTATCGAGACCTTCATACGCGCCACCGCAGATAAAAAGGATATTCTTTGTGTTGATGTTGATGAGACTTTGTTCGGGATGTTTTCTCCCGCCCTTCGGGGGGACGCCGGCAATGGTTCCTTCTAATATTTTCAGCAGCGCCTGCTGAACTCCTTCGCCTGAAACGTCGCGCGTGATGGATGTGCTTTCGCTTTTCCGCGCAATTTTATCAATCTCATCGATATAGACGATGCCCTGTTCCGCTTTATCGACGTTATAATCGGAGTTCTGGAGGAGATGCACCAGAACGGTTTCAACGTCGTCGCCGACATAGCCGGCTTCCGTAAGCGTTGTGGCGTCGGCGATGGCAAACGGCACGTCAAGTATTTTTGCGAGGGTTTGCGCCAGCAGCGTTTTTCCGGTTCCGGTCGGACCGATGAGGAGAATATTGCTTTTTTCAATCTCGACGTCATCCAGAGAATTGAGCCGATGTTTCGGATCGATGCGTTTATAATGGTTGTACACCGCGACAGCGAGCGTTTTCTTCGCCTGTTCCTGTCCGATCACATAATCATCGAGAGCTTTTTTGATGAACGCGGGAGTGAGCTGCGCTTTCGAAGCGCTGCGTTGGGTCGTGATGGCTGCCATGTTGTTTCGGAGAATATCCACGGAACTTGCAATGCACCCATCGCAGATGTAGGCGTTTGGTCCGGCAATAATGCTGTGCACCTCGTTCGCGGGCCGTCCGCAAAACGAGCAGCGTATCGGTTCTTCCTGCTTTGTTTTCTGTGCCATCGTTAACTTTTCTTCTCAGTTGCCCGTTGTTTTTTTACGAGGATATTATCAACCAACCCGTATTCTTTCGCCTCTTCCGGGGACATATAGTTATCGCGGTCGGTGTCCTTGCCGATTTGCTCATACGATTTCCCAGTGTGCGAGGCAAGAATTTCATTGAGGCGTTTCTTCATTTTCAGGATTTCTTCCGCTTGAATATGGATATCGCTTGCGGTGCCCTGCGCGCCGCCCCACGGCTGGTGGATCATGATGCGCGAGTTGGGGAGGGTGGTGCGTTTTCCCTTCGCGCCGCCGGCGAGGAGAAATGCCGCCGCGCTTGCTGCCATGCCGACGCAGATCGTAGCGACGTCGGGACGGATATATTGCATCGTATCGTAGATCGCAAAACCGGAATATATGCTTCCCCCCGGGCTATTGATATAGAGATTGATGTCCTTATCGGGGTCTTCCGATTCGAGAAACAACATCTGCGCTACGATAAGACTTGCAACGTTGTCGTCGATCGGCATGCCGAGGAAAATGATGCGCTCTTTCAAGAGCCGTGAATAAATATCGTACGCGCGCTCGCCGCGGCTGGTCTGTTCCACTACCATCGGTATCAACTGGTTATAAATATCTAATTTCATTTATGATCGCCTTTCAAATTTTAAAATAATGCTTTGAAGATTATCTATGACTTAATCAACTTTTCTTTTTGTTCTTCGATCTCGATGTCTTCTGTTTCTGTAATGATCGATTGCGATTTTAAAAATGTCGTCAACTTGGAGGAAACGATAGAATCTTTCACCTGATCCGATGTTTTATAGAACGCGATGAGGCGTTCTTTATCGATGCCCATTTTCATGGAATCAAGCGCGGCGCGTTCCTCAAGATCGGCGTCCTGCGCGGTGATATTTTCCGCGTTGATTATTTGTTCCCGGATAAGGAACCATTTCACCTGCCAAACGGCGTCGGGACGGTATTCAGTCCGGTATTTTTCCTCGTCGAACTCCGGCGGGAGCTTCTTGTTGGGATACTGGTTGGCAAGACTCTCGATCTGGGAAGTCGTGACATTTTTAATCAGGGCTTCGGGCACCGTAATCTCATGCCTGCGGATGATCTCGTCCATCAGCTCGTCCGTCAGGCGGCGGTCGCTCATATTTTCCCAGTCCTCTTCCAGGTCGGTTCGCATCTTCTTCCGGAATTCCTCCACCGTGCCGACTTTATCCTTGGTAATTTTTTTCACGAATTCATCTGTCAGCTCGGGCAGAACATTCTTCTCAACCGATTTCACCGTCAGCTCAAGATTATGCTTGTGGATATGATCATCATGGCGCGTTTCAAACGATGTGCGCCTCACGTCGTGAACGGCAACGCCCTGCATTGCGCTTTTTACTTCAGGAAAGATATTCGCGTCCGATAGGTCGATTTTCATCCCCTGGTTCCGTTTGCCGATGATCGGCGTTCCCGACTCGTCAAGTTCCTGGACGTCCACGGTAACGATGAACGCATCATCCGTCACGTTATCGGCGGGGGAGAGAGCGCTGTTGCGTTTCCTGAGCGTCTGGATTTCTTCTTCTATCTCCTCGTCGGTTACCTTGTGAATAACCTTGGTGAGATTTAATCCCTTGTATTCTTTCAGCGTCACCACCGGTTTAATTTCGTATTTTACTTTGAAGGTAAGCTCCTCGCCGCGTTTGTAATTCATATCGAGCAGGGTCGGTTCGCCGAGGGGATTGATGGAGCGCTCTTCGATGAATTTCTTAAAGTAATCGTTTGCGATTTCGCTCAGGGAATCGTACTCGATGCTTTCGCCGTAGAGCTTTTTCACCATGCCAAGCGGGGCATGTCCCTTGCGGAAACCCTTAATTTCAATCTCGCCCTGCTTCGTTTTGTACGCTTCTTCGAACATGGGCTGCAGCTCCGGCGCGGTAGCCCGGACAGTTACTTCTTTTACAACATCATTGGTGTCGGTTACTGAAAATTCCAAAAATATATACCTTTCTTCTATATAATTTAAATCGTTCTGACTGTAAGCCGGCGGGGTTGTCCGTTCCGGCGTTTTTGACATGGATCATTATGGGGGCAATGTGGGTAGAGGGGGACTTGAACCCCCACGGGAGTTATCCCACTAGATCCTAAGTCTAGCGCGTATGCCAATTCCGCCATCCACCCGTACAGTCATCTATCGTTAACCTGTTAATATAACGCTTTTTAGGGGGAGTTACAAGAATAGGGGAGTTTTTCAGGCAGTCAGTTTTGAATATAAAACCCTGCAATCCCCTTCTGTGGAGAGTGCAGGGTTTTATTATCACTAATTATATTACTTCAGATTGATCAATAGAATAATTAGTCATCCCGAACTTGTTTCGGGATCTAATAAATTGGTGAAAACAGATGCTGAACCAAGTTCAGCATGACTCAACCAAAAAATATGTTCTTATGAACAACCCTCCATCACTTTACTAAGAGCACCTTCTTCAAATCCTGGTAGATCGCTTTGCCGGAATTATCCGTTATCCTCACCCGGACAAAATAAATGCCGCTTGATTGGCTGCTAGCGTCCCACCTGACGTTATAGTATCCTTCATTCTTTTGTTCGTCAACAAGTTTCTTGACTTCCTGACCGAGAGAGTTAAACAGCGTCATGTTCACGTAGCCGGGGGTCGATAGCTGGTACTCAAATGTTGTTGAGGGATTGAACGGATTTGGATAGTTCGTAGCAACCGAAGTGTATTTCGGTTTTGCAATTACAGCTTTATCCATACCCACCACGCCTGATTGGATTCCTCCGACATTCGATTTACCGCCGTTCCAGGTGACTTTATAATATTCCATGATACCGGTGTTGTCATAATTGCTCATTGGAACAGTGTTATCGGTAAATGTATTGCTGCTCCAATTTCCAACGATCGCATGGAGGGCGTCGGGCGTATCATCCGATTTCCAGATTGTAAAGGGCGATGTGCCGCCGCTCCATTGCAGCGTGGGATGATAGACCCCGCCAAGATCGGGATTCTTTGAACGGAATACCGACAAGCCAACATTTTGCGATAAACTGACGGTGAACTGCCACGCCGCAGACCAGGAACCTATCCCGTTTCCGCCCGATGGTTGTACACGCCAGTAGTATGTACCGTCCAGAAGACTTAAATTGCTGCTATTTGACGCGGTGTTCACGTTGGTGGAATCCGTGAACGAAGAATTGGTGGCATATTGCAGCTTGTAACCGGTGGCAGGGTATGAGCAGACCCACGATACCGTAACGCCGTTTGTTGTGAGTGTTGCATTATTTGCCGGCGATGATAATGCCGGAGCAGCCGGCGCCGACGGATCGGGCATCGCAATCGGGTTTGGCGATATTGTATACGGCGCCGCGGGACCGGAAATCGACATATATTTGCGGTTGGAGCTGCCGGGATTCGGTGAGTTTAATAATACGCCGCGCCCCACTGCGTAGGAATTGATCACATACTGATCGCTCCAGCTACCGTTGATATACCGCGCGCCAACCAACCCAACGCCGGATACATACCAGGTTAAAGTTAAATCAGCGCCATCTGCGCGGAGGGAGATACCTGACGCGGTCCCGCCGGGGCAGCTTACTAAAAATTGCTGGGTCCAGTTGTACGAAAATGATCTTGGTGTAAGAGAGTAAATTTTCACACCGCTCTGCGTGCCGTTAGTATATTCGCAGGCGACATAAAGAGCGGCATACGACGATGTGCCGGGAGCGTAGAGGATTGCAGGTTTACTATAGACGGCGGATCCGGAATTAGTAAAAACTGAGTATGGACCGCTCCAGCTAATGGTAGTCGTGCCTTGGTTAAATGTTCCTCTTTTCCAGAGGATGCCTCCGCCACTGCCCGGCTCTTCCCATGCCGCGCATACCGTATCGACGGTTTGCGAGGCGGTATTGCATGCCACGGCGGGATTTACGGCGGTGGATGAACTCGCGACGTTCCCGACTGATAGATAATCCCAATCTCCATATCTCGACCTTCCCAGGGCATAGTTAATGCTTGCGGCGTCTCTCCATGCCGTGAAAATAAAATTATCAGGCGTGTTGGATACCGCCGCCGGCGTTGCCGGTTGATCTGCGGAGGTATTGAATCCCGATATCACCAACGGGTTCAAGGGAACATTCAACCTATTATATTTAAGCGAGTGCGTCCAGGTGGAGCCGGATTGATCCACCCGCTCCCACACGGCGGCTGCATAACCGGAGTAGGGTTCGATAAACAGCGAGGGACTGCGGATTATGGTATTGAAGTTCGAGATAACGCCCGGCTCAAATAATTGTTCGTTATTCCATGTCGATCCGCTATTCTGTGAATAGGTATAATACGGCGTACCGGCGCTTTCGTAGGCAAGAGTTAGCGACCCGTTGCCGTCATCCACAAATTTTTGCTGGGAGTTGGAGGACTGGCTGTTGGAGCCAAATGCATAAGCTGTCATGGATTTTAACGACATCTTATAAAGTGCTGTAACAACATCGCTTGCGTTGTTAAACACGACGGGAGTTGTGGTATTATACGGGTTGGTAATATTCGCGCCGCTTGATATCCAACCGATAAAAGCGGCTGGATAACCACCAACAGTTTGGTTTAATGACGCTTGAAGTGAATAATATGGGTGTTGTTGATTAGAATAATATGATTGATTTAAAAACACACCCTTATACTTCGAGCCCGTTGTGATAGTAAAGGGAGAAGTTTCTGACTTAAACGGCGCGTTCATCCCTAAGTTCCTGAAACCATAAGGCGCCTGGTAGAAAGCTGAATCCGTTTGATCCACAAGCCAGGGGTCTTGAAAATTAACCGTGCCGCCGCCTGTTCCGGGCATTTCAAGAAGATCATTTTTGATGACAATGCCAGAGGTTGCAGGTTGCAAATAAGCATTTAAAGTCGTAGTACTTGAATTAATTAAAAACACATGATGATTAGTCACATCGGCAATACCATTCCAGTTATTATATTTCTCGCCGTTAATAAGTTTCTGCGCAGATTGCAGAACTTCGTTTGTCCCGACTCCGAATGTAAAAGGTTGGGGGACAGGATATCTGTGGAACGAACCATTTTCCCAATGTCCGATACTATCGACATTTTGACTTGTACTTGACAATTGATTTACTATCGTTGAAACGCTTGGTCTTGTGAATACGATTCGAATTTTTACAGATCCATGATAAATGGTTCGAGATGGAGAGCACCATTCACATCCCTTCACGCCCATAATAAACTTTTGTTGCGAGAGCGCATTTTGAACTGCTGCGCAAAAACTCGAACCTGCCGTAAAAACAGCATCGAACGCAGAATTTATAATAGCTTGAGTACTTAAATACCTCGTACTGTTAAAATTGTTCCATACCGTATTGCCATCAGGGTTGATCAGATCCACGCCGATATCATAAAATCCTACGGAATCCCCAAGCACAGTCGTGACTGCGCCAATTATTTCAACAGTATCGATAATTGAGTTAACGGGAAATACGCTATCCGGTAGAGACCACTGATACACATCTCTAAATCTATATTGTCCCTCGCCACCCCACCCGAGAGGAGACGATGAATTGATTGGACGCATACTACCTGTTGGAGGATCGGTATCAATGAATAAGCGGCGGTATTGACTTGTGTCGGGTCCATAAAACCCGAGTATCTGTGCCGTGCTTATCGATAGAAACGAAAAGACGAGCATTATCGTTATAAATAACGTCTTGGTATTCATATAAAACTCTCTTTCTTTAAAATGTTGATAAAATTGTGAGTTTTGATTAGATTACCAGAGAGCAAACAGAAAGGTGAAGTCCGTAGTTCAGGCAGGGCGATTGAAAGACCTCTTTATTAAAGGTATTTCAAAGCCCTGCCCGTATTTTCGGATAATAGCAGCGCCAATTTGTTTGCCGTTGCCGTTCCGGCGCTGGTATCGCCGGAACGGTCTATTTATCGGTTGTCATATCAAATCATATTCACCTCCTTTCAATTTCTTCTCCCGATTGAGATTACAGCCAACGGATTATTATCTCCCACCGCAATAATAATGTTATTTGACACGTCAATAGAATGATAGTAACCGTTTGGCAAATATGTTTGTGAATCGTAGGACTTCCACGAAACCCCGTTGAAATGAACGACATCTCCAAATGATCCACAAAGAAAAATATCGTTGATATTATTACCCCTTACTCTATTTGTGGTATAGTTGGTAATAATATTCGCTCCTCCTATCCAGAATGGAGAATCTAAGGAATAATTTTTATTCCAGATTCCGGCGCCTGCTGCCCAATATTGTTTCCCCGGTTTGAACCACACGCTATTTAAAGCCCAGTTTATTCCGCTATCCGATAATGCAGTCACTGTAGTGCCTCTAATGCTAAGAATTTTCGTTTCTCGGCTTACATAAAAATTGCCTGCGGCGGCAAGGATTTCCCAGTTGCCATTATTATCCTGCGCGCCCCAAATATCCTGAATATCTAATGTTGTGCCGCTTTGGATCTTTTGATAAGTGTAACCATCAAAGTGAATGATCGATCCCTGATAACCAACAAAATACATATTCGTGGGACTATTGCCCCATATTTTATATGCACCTCCAGCGCCATTACCGGCGTCTTCATACCATTTTACTCCATCAAAATAATGAACAGTACCAGCTGTAATCCAAATATTGTTTAATCCCGTCGCGAAAATCGAGGTGGCGGGAGCGTAACTCATGGTTGTGTCGCTGCAATTAGAGTTAGGATATAACAACCGGCATTTAAATTTTAACGTCGATAAGTTCCATTTCTTGCCATCCCATCTCGCAATATTATACGGCGGATTAATCCAATTACCGGTTGAATCCTTTACCCTAATTTCTCCAACAGCATAGACGCATGTATCATTGATGATAGCAACATCAGAAAGGAGACTTGAAGCTCCATCGCCAAGGGTGTACATTTGCCAGGTTATGTTGTGGCTTGTGGTATCCATCGTCGTTACCGTAAGCTGCCCGCTGGAATCAATTGCATGCCCGTTGGCAATGGCATACGCTTTATAATTGTAGGTGTGTTTGGGGAGCAACGCGGTATCAAGAACAATGGTATCCGTCAACGATTGTGGAGAAGAAAAGATGGAGCCGCTATCCCGTTTTAGCGTAAGAGAGTACGCTGTGTTTGTATTAGTAACCAGCACCCGTATCCGCGCATAAACCACGCCGGTATCAACAGCGGTAATCTGCACAGTCGCCTTTGGCTGCACCGGCGGCTCATCAGAGTGGTGGCAAGAAGGCAAGAGCAACAACAGTGCGGTTAGCACCGCTGCATAGGAGAAAGTCATTTTGTTATTTCTCGTTATTAATGTCATAATCAATATTTTTGTTTTCGTTATTTATAAATTTTGTTTGCAATTGCCGTCCCGGTGTCGTAAGCATCGGGACGGTCTATTTTAACGGCTTAGAATTATTTGTCTATCTCACCTCCTTTCAATTCCATTTTCCAATTGCAACTGCAGCCAATGGATTATCTTCTCCGACGGCGATAATTAAATTCCCATTCAAGACAATTGAATAGAATGCGCCATCATAGAGTTGCGTTTGTTCATAGTAACTGTGCCACGAAACTCCATTGAAATGAACCAGATCGCCGAAAGATCCACAAATAAAAATATCATTAATATCGGTAGCTCGAATTCTATTTGTTGTAAATGTTGTGATGATGTTTGGTCCACCTTTCCATAGGGATGAATTTAATGAATAATTTTTCTCCCACAAACCTGTTCCGACCATCCAATATTGTTTCCCCGGTTTGAACCACACACTACTCAACGCCCAATTTATTCCGCTATCGGATAACGCAATAACCGTTGTGCCTTTAATGCTCAGGATTTTTCGCTCGTTGCTGATGTAGTAATTGCCTGCAGCGGCGAGGATTTCCCAGTTGCCATTTTTATCCTGAGCGCCCCAAATATCTTGAATGTCTAAAGTTGTGCCGCTTTGGAGCGGTATTACACTTGCTCCATTGTAATAAAATATCGCCCCGCTGTTACCAACCATATAAATCTGATGTTCATTAATTCCCCAGATCTTATTTATCTGTCCATTAAACGGTATCCCTGTCATCACAAATGCTTTTTCTTGCCAGGAATTTCCATCCCACTTTAGTAAGTTGGCGTATGATGCCACATAAACAGATGTAGAATTAAATGCAAAAACGGCTCGTAAGGGACCTGGGTAGGTTATTGTTGTGCCATAATCATGATAGGGCACTTTAATTAAAGACCATTTTGACCCGTTCCAATATGCAGCCCCATAGGGTTTGGTATCCCATTGACCTGTGGAATCTCTCAAACTAATTTCTCCCACAGCCCACACGCAGGTATCGTTGACAATGCATACATCCTTTAGGATGCTCGAATTTCCATCGCCGAGGGTGTACATTTGCCAGATTATATTGTGGCTGGTGGTATCCATCGTCGTTATTGCGAGCTGTCCGCTGGAATCAATTGCACGGCCGTTGGCTAACGCATACGCTTTATAATTGTAGGTATGTTTGGGGAGCAGGGCGGTATCAACAACTGTGGTATCGGTTAAGGATTGCGGAGAAGTGAATATGGAAGAGCTATCCCGTTTTATCATGAGCGAATATGCAATATTTGTGTATGTAACCTGCACGCGCAGACGCGCATAAACTACTCCGGTATCTGTTGCTGTGAGCTGCATGGTTGTTTTTGGCTGCACCGGCGGTTCATCGCTGTGGTGGCAGGAGGGCAAGAGCAGCAACATCGCAATTAGCACTGCTGCACAGGAGAATGTCATTTTGTTATTTCTCGATAATAATGTCATAAGTAATTTTTTTAATTTTCGTTGCCTAATAAATATTGTTTGCCGTTGCCGTTCCGGCGGCTCAAACGCCGGGACGGATTTATTTTATTTCAGACGGTGATTTCATTAAAACCTCCTTCCCCGGTAGACTACTCCATATCTGTGTAGACCATCGTAATTTCGTTCCCCCGCAATGACGATTTGATTTCCTTTAATAGCTACGCCTCGTAAAATATCAAATTGATTTTCAAGCTCGCTGAACTCCCT
>JBIOHP010000009.1:0-144141 GCA_044449065.1 Bacteroidota bacterium | reverse complement strand
TCGTTACACCATTCGTGCAGGTCGGAACTTACCCGACAAGGAATTTCGCTACCTTAGGACCGTTATAGTTACGGCCGCCGTTTACTGGGGCTTCGGTCGGAAGCTTTTCCCGATTGCTCGGGATGACCCCCTTCCTTAACCTTCCAGCACCGGGCAGGTGTCACACCCTATACGTCCACTTGACGTGTTAGCAGAGTGATGTGTTTTTGTTAAACAGTCGCTTGGCCCATTTCACTGCGATCTCAATCCGCTTTGAAGCGCGAAGCTTCTGACAGTTTGAGACACCGCTTATCCCGAAGTTACGCGGCTAGTTTGCCGAGTTCCTTGACCATGGCTCACTCGAGCACCTTAGTATATTCAACCCATCTACCTGTGTCGGATTACGGTACGGTCTGATTGCAATCTCCCGTACGAGGTTTTTCTTGGCAGTATGATTAAGATCAGTTTGTGGGCTTGCGCCCTCCCGTTCGGCTCTCGGAGATAACTGGGATACGGATTTGCCTGCACCCCACCCCTACCACCTTAGACCGCCACATCCAACAGACGGCTGATCGTTCACTCCTGCGTCACCCCTTACGGTCAGACGATTACAAACAGGTACAGGAATATTAAACCTGTTCTCCATCACCTACGCCTTTCGGCCTCGGCTTAGGGTCCGACTAACCCTGAGACGATGAACGTTGCTCAGGAAACCTTAGATTTTCGGTGGACAAGATACTCACTTGTCTTATCGTTACTCATGCCTACATCTGCGTTTCTATTCGCTCCAGTACACATCGCTGTGCGCCTTCTCCCGTCTCGCGACGGGACTGCATCCACTGCAGTCGCGGAATAGAATGCTCCCCTACCACACATCTCTTGCGAGATGGTTCACAGCTTCGGTGCAGGGTTTAGTCCCGAGAATTATCGACGCCGAGTCGCTTGACTAGTGAGCTATTACGCACTCTTTCAAGGAATGGCTGCTTCTAAGCCAACCTCCTAGTTGTCTCTGCAACTCAACATCCTTTGTCTGTTAACCCTGACTTGGGGACCTTAGCTGGTGATCTGGATTGTTCTCCTCTCGGCATCGGCGCTTATCCGTCGTTGCCTGACTCCCGGGAAACATCATATCGGAATTCGGAGTTTATCTGGGTTTGGTATCGTTGTGACGACCCTAGCCCAATCAGTGCTCTACCTCCGACAGATTATTACCCAAGGCTAGCCCTAAAGCTATTTCGGGGAGTACGAGCTATCACCCAGTTCGATTAGCTTTTCACTCCTATCCTCAACTCATCCAAGAAGTTTTCAACCCTCATTGGTTCGGACCTCCATGAGGTTTTACCCTCACTTCATCCTGGTCAAGGATAGATCACATGGGTTTCGCGTCTACCGCACGTTACTGAATCGCCCTATTCAGACTTGCTTTCGCTACGGCTGCTGGACTGAGTCCATTAGCCTTGCAACGTACGAGTAACTCGTAGGCTCATTAAGCAAAAGGCACGCCGTCATTCCAGCAAGTTTGCAAGCAAACTTACGGAACTCCGACCGCTTGTAAGCATACGGTTTCAGGTACTATTTCACCCTCCGGTTAGGAGTGCTTTTCACCTTTCCCTCACGGTACTTGTTCACTATCGGTCACCAAATAGTATTTAGCCTTGGAGGATGGTTCCTCCTGATTCCCACAGAGTTCCACTTATTCCGTGGTACTTGGGAACGCTTGCGAGAGAGTTATTATGCTTTCGTTGACAGGACTTTCACCTTCTATGGTTCGCTGTTCCAAGCGATTTAACTAACACAATAATTTGTAACTCTCCGTTCTAATTGCAAATCGAACCGCAAACGCCCCGCTACACCGCTGATACAACGGTTGCAACCTTACATATCAGACGGTTTAGGCTCTTCCGCTTTCGCTCGTCACTACTAACGGAATCGTTGATTTACTTTTTATTCCTAGGGGTACTGAGATATTTCACTTCCCCCAGTTCGCTTTACCCTGCCTATGAATTCAGCAGGGAATTCTCAGACATAACTCTGAGAGGGTTGCCCCATTCGGAGATCGCCGGGTCACAGATTATTTCCATCTATCCGACGCTTATCGCAGGTTATCACGTCCTTCATCGCCTTTTGGTGCCAAGGCATCCACCGTATGCCCTTTGTAACTTAACCAAAAAATCATTATTGATACACACAGATTGACGTCACCCGCCTTTGACTCCCCGCCGAAGCGGGAACTCTTGTCCGCCATTTGGCAGACACGGGTGTAAAATGCATCAATTACATATTTTTAGGAAAGAACATTTAATTAGAGATTTTAGTAGTTCGCTTCAATACGTTTGTTCGTTCCGTTATAGCGGAACAACTACTTGCACTGAAGAAAACTGACTCATCCAAATTTTCAAAGAACATCCCGTTTCTTTATTTCCGAAAACGGGATCATGTTTTTACAACATTGCAAAGCGAAAGGGGATCGAACCCTTATTCCCGGCATTTCCGGAATGCACACCATGCGCTTTAATACCGCATTACATAAATCCGACTGTGGAGCTGAAGGGGATCGAACCCTCGGCCTCCTGGTTGCAAACCAGGCGCTCTCCCAGCTGAGCTACAGCCCCAAAAAATCAATTGTGAAAGAACGATTGCTGGGTATTGAAAAACTTTTCAAACACACTTCCCGGCTTTTTCTTCGGGCTGAACTGCAGCCCTGTATCACCGATGGAAAGCGCACTTCGTAATAGTGGGCCTGAGTGGAGTTGAACCATTGACCTCACGCTTATCAGGCGTGCGCTCTAACCACCTGAGCTACAGGCCCTTGTGGGATTTACATACGTGATGTAAAAGAACAAAAAATAAAATAGTTGGCACAGATAATTTAACACGAGAGCAAGAAATCTTCCTCGAAGCGTTCCGATGACTTTCGTCAACGGAATCTCCTTAGAAAGGAGGTGATCCAGCCGCACCTTCCGGTACGGCTACCTTGTTACGACTTAGCCCCAGTCGCTGGTTTTACCTTAGGCACCTTCGTCCCTTGCGGGTTCGAACAGTGACTTCGGGTACCCCCAGTTTCCATGGCTTGACGGGCGGTGTGTACAAGGCCCGGGAACGTATTCACCGTAGCGTGCTGATCTACGATTACTAGCAATTCCAGCTTCATGGGGTCGAGTTGCAGACCCCAATCCGAACTGAGCTCGCTTTTTTGGGATTGGCTCCGGCTTGCGCCTTAGCAGCCCTTTGTGGCGAGCATTGTAGCACGTGTGTGGCCCTGGATGTAAGGGCCATGAGGACTTGACGTCATCCCCACCTTCCTCACTACTTGCGTAGGCAGTCCACCTAGAGTGCCCAGCATTACCTGATGGCAACTAAGTGCAGGGGTTGCGCTCGTTGCAGGACTTAACCTAACACCTCACGGCACGAGCTGACGACAGCCATGCAGCACCTGTACAAGTGCGTATTGCTACGAGAGCGACTTTCATCGCCTGTCACTTGCCTTTCAAACCCAGGTAAGGTTCTTCGCGTTGCATCGAATTGAACCACATGCTCCACTGCTTGTGCGGGCCCCCGTCAATTCCTTTGAGTTTCAACCTTGCGATCGTACTCCCCAGGTGGGATGTTTAACGCGTTAGCTCAGGCACCGAGTCTTTCGACCCAACACCGAACATCCATCGTTTAAGGCGTGGACTACCAGGGTATCTAATCCTGTTTGCTACCCACGCTTTCGTCCCTGAGCGTCAGTACCGAGCCAGATAGCCGCCTTCGCTACCGGTGTTCTTCATGATCTCTACGCATTTCACCGCTACACCATGAATTCCACTATCCTCTCTCGGACTCAAGACAAATAGTATCGACAGCAGGTTCCCAGTTGAGCCGGGAAATTTCACCATCGACTTACATGTCCGCCTACGGACCCTTTACACCCAGTAATTCCGGACAACGCTCGCACCCTACGTATTACCGCGGCTGCTGGCACGTAGTTTGCCGGTGCTTATTCACAGGGTACCGTCAATTCCGGCCGTAGCCGGAACATTCTTCCCCTGTAAAAGAGGTTTACATCCTAACGGATTTCATCCCTCACGCGGCGTCGCTGCTTCAGGCTTTCGCCCATTGAGCAATACTCCTCACTGCTGCCTTCCGTAGAAGTCTGGACCGTGTCTCAGTTCCAGTGTGGCTGATCGTCCTCTCAGACCAGCTACCCATCGTCGACTTGGTGGGCCATTACCCCGCCAACTATCTAATGGGGCGCAGGTCCATCTTGTAACGCCCTTTTGGGGCCTTTCATTTCAAAACAATGCTGCTTCGAAACAACATCGAGCATTAGCCCCGGTTTCCCGGGGTTATTCCCGTTTACAAGGTAGGTTACCTACGTGTTACTCACCCGTTCGCCGGTTTACTCAAGATATTGCTACCTTTTTCTCCCAGACTTGCATGTGTTAGGCACGCCGCCAGCGTTCGTCCTGAGCCAGGATCAAACTCTCCGTTGTAATTTTTAAAATTCCAACTTCGAGACTTGATTCTGTTCTCATTCTGTTTGTACAAAACATTCTTTCGAATGTCTAACCGAATGTGTTGAAGCTCTTGTATTAACTTAGAGCTGTGCACAACTATTTTCAAAGAACACTTTGGAAAAAAATCCCGGAGAGGAACTCTCCGGAATCCCCATTCGTGTGGGGTTTATAATATAAGAACAATTTCAAAAAGAGTCAAGAAAATAATGCTTTTTATTTCATTTTTTCTTGAAATAACCGGGGTAAACTTAGAGGTACAACCGATTACTTGAGGTATTCCCTGCCCAGAATGCAGGGATTATAAGATAGATATTTTTTCCTTAAGATGCAATAGGAATGTGAAAAAGTGGGGATTTTGGAGGGGATTGAGGGGAAGAGGATTGTTTGTTGTAATGAAATTCACTTCTGTTAATTTCTGCTGTACTCACCTCTCTTGATCTCAGGTAAGGACGAACAAGGCATTATTCATTTAAGAACTTCAATGCGCGGAACCATACCTCATCACCATAAATAATAGTTACAGAATTGAAGAGACGTTTGAAGAAACGTCCCCGACACTTAGCAGTGTAAACATCAGATAAAATTGGCATTACAATTTCTCTTTTCACATTCGATAAATAGGTATTTGAATAGAGGAGCAGGTCGTAAGAATCGAGTTGCTTATAATGATCCTTATTTAGCAATTCTTGTTTATCACATATTGCTCGAAGGGCAAGCTCTACCCATTCTTGTTCTACGCCATTACCAACCCAACCGGAATTATTCTCATTTTCTGGGGAGCCGCCAAGTTTAAACCTATCGAGAAAAACAGGCTCAATCGATGGCTGTCTTAATGATTCTGTTAAATATTGTTGATAAGGTTCAGTGGTAATTTCACGATGTTCAATACCGATTGTCTTACCCGCGTCGATATGAATTATAAAATCGGGACTCTCTGATTTGCAAACTGAAAACGGGAAATTAACTTGTGAAAATTTCACTGCAGTTATAAGATAACTAATCAAACAGTTCCGTTCTCGATGATAACTCTTGCGACCCTCATTTCTTGGTGGAACAGTTATATCTAAAGTTGAGATGAGATAGTTGAATTGATTCTCATCAGTAAAGCTTAGACAATCACCGTCTGTGATTAGATAATTTTTATTCGTACTCAGACCTTCCAACTCTGAATTGATTTTTTGAAACCCAATCTATGATTACTTGAACTGAATATAGAACTATATTCATTTATATAACACTTCATTTACTGACGTAAATTCCATTAATTCAACTTCCGATAATTCAAACCATTCACCATTTTTTCTTTTGTCTCGAAAATATCGATGCCAATGAGCTTCGAGTTTGTTGATATTATTAGTTCGGATTTGGTGTATATTCTCGGTATCAAAAGGTAATTGAAGCTTAATTTCTCTATATCTCCTTCCAAAAGAATCTGTTTAACCGATTTTATAATGTTTTCCAGCTTTTAGGAGATAAACAACACCTTCGATCTGACTATCTGTTCCTTTATCTTGATCGCTTGCTGTAGAACCAAAAACATGACCACAAGTAGGACAGCTTAGTTGATTGGAGTATACCCAATTATTACACTTAGCGCAGGTGGGCATTTCTATATACTCTCCAAAAACAGTTTAATGAAATAATAACTCACTGTTGTGTGTTCTTTTTATTCACGATTATAATAAGGAATACGGTAGGAAGATGCAAGCGTGGTGCTCTCACCCTCCGGCCGTTTGACCCTCACCCCGATACGACTTCCATTTACCAATACTGCATGTCAACCATCTCCCGAGCCGGCCCGCCTGACCGGACGGGCAGGGAGAGGGCGAGGATGGAGCTTACCCTAACTCGAAAATAATTTGGGAGAGGGTTCGTTGGCTGGTAATAAAAAGAGGACCGAAATAAACCATTCCGATCCTCTTCCCTTACTCAATCTAAACTGAAAACGATTTATCTCAGCAAAACCATCTTCTTCACCTGGCTGAAGAGCAGCCGTTGATCTGCCGTACCGGTTGCTTCGAGCCGGTAGAAATACACTCCGCTTGAAAGTCCGGAGGCGTCGAACGGCACTACGTACGAACCGGGGCTTTTTATCATATCCAATAGCGAGGTGATTTCGCGTCCCAGCTCGTCAAAGATTGTTATATGGATGCGTGATTCCGCAGCCACTTCGAATGCGATTGACGCAGTCGGGTTGAAGGGATTAGGATAACTCTGCGCCAGCATGAATCGTTTCGGTATGGCGGGAGAATTTTCCTTGATTCCAGTAATCACCGACGTTGATTTAGATATTGCATCGTTAAGCAGGGAGATACTATATGCATGGTTATGGAATCCGCCGCTCTCGTCCGATTCAGCAAATTTCAGGTTGTGGTGCGCCTCGGCGAGGTACGCGCTCTTTACGCTATCATTCACACCGACCATAAATGTATCAGCAAGGGTAACTTTTACCTGAGCAATTGAGTCGAGAGTCGCAAATTCACTCTGCCAGTTTGCAACCACCGCCATTGCAGAATCCGTGGTCATTCCAGCGTGGCACGATACACATGAGTTTGACGTGCTGCCATCGGGTTCATCGATATACACCGACCAGCGATGTCCTTTATACATGAGCGAGTTCGTTCCATCCGCCGCGCCCTTATGCATATGGCAACTTATACATTCGGCGCCAGCCATCGTGATTTTATCCGGGACGCCTATGCCGCCTGTTCCCGACTCTATATTATAGGAAAGGTGATCGGTTCCGGGAAACCGCAAGTTTCCATGACACTGCCCGCATTGCTGGTTTGCGCTGCTCATCCTCATATATGATCTTGTTGAGGAATTGTAATAGGAAAGCGTGTCCGGTTTATGCGGATCGTGACAGGTGTTGCATGCAACTTCGGGCCAATGAGATGAATCGGCAACTCCCGTTTGGGCTGTGAACGTCCCTCCGGTTGTTGTGAAGAAATGTTGTAGCACCATGACTTCCGTTGTGTCTCCATGCGATTTTACGGCAGTTGGCGCGTGGCAGGCGACGCAATCCTCGGCGTCCGGACCGTTGATGACGTCATTGGGAGTATTTCCCGCCCAGTTCACGGCTAATTCACCCGCGACCTTCTGTTGTCCGTGTTGACCGTGTTTGCTCATTTTCCATGCGTCATAAATCCGATGATCGGTTTCACTAAACCTGAGCGTACCGTGACATTTCCCGCACAGCATGGATGCAGTCTGCAGCGAATCATATACTGCAGTGGTAGAATTAAATATTGCCGTCGAAGGCAACTTCGATGGGTGATGCGATGGAACATCGTGGCATGTAGTGCACCACAGATGGGGCCAATTGGCTGAATCCGCGGACTTCGTTGAATCTGTGTACATGCCGCCGGTCGTGGTGAAGAAATGACCCATGACCTGTGTTTCGGTCATTCCTCCGTTCGCTGTGACGGCGAGCGGAGAGTGGCATGCTACACAGTCTTCAGAAGACGATCCGCTGATTACCGAATCGGGTGTTTGTCCGGCCCAGTTAGCAGCGAGCTCAGACGCAATATCATTCTGCGTCATCGAATGTTTGCTCGTCTGCAGTAGATTGAATTGGGGTGTATGGCAAGCATCGCAAGGAAGGAGCGATTGGGCATGAATGCCAATCGAACTAAAGAAAACCAAGACAATACTTATTGAAATAATATGTAATAATTTAATTTTCATGAGATTGATTCCTTTTTTTGTTGGTAGATGATGAATATCTTTGTACCGGAAGAGAAGGGGAAGAAATCTTTACAAAACTTGATGACTCTTCCCGCCAAGGAACCGCCGTTGTAATCGTTGAATTTCTGTACACCTGTATGTGATGATGGAATTGCATAGCAGGTGGATACATCGGTTGGGATGAAGCAACGAAGGATAATAAAGAATCTATTTTCATAACAAACACCTATGAAAATCGGTTTTGGCTGACGCAGCCGGGGGTTCTCAACGAGAATCGGTAAATATTAAGTTCAATTTATATGCCAACAACGTTGGGGTCAAAAGTTATTAAATTAGCCATTTCACCCACAATTTGAGAATGGACAGGCTTGAACTACATAAAATTGAGAACTTTCACCCAGATGGAATTATCAAAAATGATTGTTAAATGTCGTTATTCGTCTTCGCTCAGGATTGACAGCAACGAAAAAAGAAAGAGGATTGGAACATTATTTTCCAATCCTCTTCCGTTTTTACGATTACGCCGATACAATTTATATCAGCAAAATAATTTCCTTCCCAATATAAAGGAGAATCTGTCAATCCTCTTTCCGGGTTGCTTCATTAAGCTCCACCCCACGTTGGGTCGATGATGTTCTTGATTTCGGATACGACATTTGCGGGGAACCCGCCCTGCTGGGCATGTTCGCGAACCATCTTCTCATTTGGAGCTGTATAGACGCAGTAAATTTTATCCCCCGCGACGTAACTCTGGAGCCACTGAATTTTGGGTCCCATGTTATCAAGAACGCCGCACGATTTCTTTGAGATGCATTCAAGGTCTTGAGTGGTGAGCTTGCTCGCGCCAGGAATATTGCGTTCAATTAAGTACTTAGGCATAACAGCATCCTTTCACGATTAAAACGTTGAATTTGTGAATTATATGGTTTCTGTCAAAAACAACCTTCGCTTTTGTTAGGTTCCGTGAGGAACCAAACCACCTTAAATAAAAATTCAATGCATTGAGGGAGTGATTAAGCTCCGTCTATCGGCGGGCATTGGATTAATGTTTCCCCTGGTTTTCCGCAATCTTTTTCAAACTTTCTGCAATTGATTCCACCGCTTCAATTGCCCGTTTGATATACCGGAATCGGAATCCGATTATTGGAACAAACAACACCACAATGATAACAACAATCAGTATCGGCTCATTCATAACGCAAAACTCCTGTAAATGGAAATGGAAATTTTTCTACGCAGGATAAATCGGTAAATTATTTTTTCGGGATGATTCCCTGGTTTGCAAGCTCCGGAATTACGAGGTTGGTGACTTCATCCTTGACCGCGGCGCCCGAACTCGGATCGAGGGTTTCTCCGGTACCCGCCCAGATCATATGTCCACCTTCACCCGCAGTTGAATAGACGTCGACTTCATGGCGCACAATTTTCGAGGTATCGGTATACCCCGGCTGCTGCACTTCTTTATAGATCGTTTCATAGCTATTTGTCCATTTATTATACCTATCCACCGCTTGCTTTGTAACGGCGCCCGGCATATCAATTGTTGAGTATTGCGTCTGCAATCTTTTCACCATGAGAACCCCGTCAAAATGCTTGTCTTGCACCACCGAACTGATCTGGCTGGGATCGGGTATAGAATCTCCAAATATTGAATACGACGGCGTAGCATCGACGCCCTGAGCCGCTAATCCCGCCACAAAGGCGTCTTCCCAAAGGCGTTTGTATATCGGGTTCTTTTTCGGCACGATAATCAGCATGTGCGTGAGCGGCTGGCTGCCGAATGCCGGGTCCCTCCACTCATTGGCAAGCCGCGATGATGTGCAACCGGAGAAAAGACACATTCCAATTGCAACTGTTGTAAAAACAATTATCACGAATAAATTCACTCTTGATTTCATTATTTCATTCCTTTCAGGTTTGCAGGTTTCAGAACTCAATTAATGTAACAATACTCTTTACTAATATCAAAAACAATCAGGGATCAATCCAATGAAGCGCACATTGCGCAGCGAATAAAAAACGAATGGCATTTCCGATTTTATCCCTCCCATTAATCATTCATTTAGCTTGCGAGAGAAAGATATTTTCGAATTTGGTAAAAAAGGTCAGGTCTGATCGACGCCGGAAGGTTCAGGGGCAGGTTGTTTGAGGGGCTTCTTTCTAAGTGCATGCCGATGAACGTAATGTGATACAGAACTTTCCGTTCTTCCCAGCGCCAGCGCAATTTCTTTTAATTTCATCGAAATAAAATGTTTTTTCAGAAATTTTATTTCGCGTTTAGACCATGGGCGGCTGCTCTTCAATCCCCAGCGATTAATGCGCGTGCGAATGGAAGATTCGGTGCGTCCCATCTTTTCCGCGATCTTCGTCGCCGAAACTCCGCTCTCATACTGCTGTTTAATAAACGCCCGTTCCTCCGGAGTGTATACCGGGTCTTTTTCCTTCGTTAATCCGAGCATGCTTGCGCGGGAATGTATCGTATTGATAGAGCGATGGAGCGAACGCGCGATTGAGCGCGCCAGTTTTTTTCCGAAATTTCTCCGGACATAATCGTCCTCGAATGAACTCCAGTTACGGTGCTCCTCTCTCTTTAATCCAAGCACGCGTGCATAGCCCGCCACACAGGTTGTAGTACGCTGAAGATGTTCGGCGATGAATTTTCTTCCTTTCTTCACGTAATGTTTTTTGAGAAACGCTATTTCCTCTTCGGTCCATTTCCGGTATGTACGTCCTTTGTTGGACTGTGAAGTCTTTGAATTGTCACTCATATCAATAAAAATATTTTTTGATTATTTCCATTTTAATTCTGTCGCATTAGAACTTGTGCCGCGTAAGAAAATTATTTTTGTATCTATTTCTTTCGGTCCCCTGTTTCTCCATCCCTAAGAACCAACTCGCAAATCCGACCACCCCTCCCTGCGGGCTTCCCCTCCTGAGTTCAGGAGGGGAGACGCGGAGCGAGGGGTGGTGAATATTTGTTTACATCGGATTTGGTAATTGACCCACAGACGAATTCTCTAAAATTACATGTGTTCCGCCGAGAAAGTCTCCCAGTCGTTTATGTTTCTTTGAAACCTTTACAGCAATAACCGCAACAATCCCAAATGAAAAAAGTAAATCAATTGGATCAAGAATTCGTCTCAACAATGTTGAGACGATGCGATCACTGGAATTTTCCCCCTCGAAAATCACTCTTAGTTTGAAGATAGCTTTGAATATGGTACGACCTTTGAACGATTCCGTTACAGGAAATAATATAAGCCAGAGCATTATGAACACAATATCGGTTTCTCTACCCGTCATCCATCGTCCATCAGAAATGCGCTCACCAAAAATTATAATATAAGAAGCACAAATTGCAAAATAAAGGATATAGTCGCAAATTGCCGCGTAAGCCCTACGCGCTATCACCCATTCATATTTTAAGTATTCGGTGTAATCATTCATTGTTGCTTTAGAATGCGAATTAATTCACTAGCGAATTTAGCGTCAACATGTTTAGGAAATACATCTTTCTAATTCTTTATACACCTCAATCAACGGCAATTTATTTTCCAGCGCGATACGTTTGCATTCCTCAAACTCCGGCACAAAGCGCGCCCTGCCGTCGAATTCGATTTTTTTCACTTTCGTCAAACCAAACCGGGTTTGAAGTTCAGCTATTTCCCGCTTCACTTTCCTGCGTTCAACGGGCTGGATACGCACGCCGATGGTCGTCGTTTGCGCGAAAAGAATATTCATGATACTATCCATCTTCTTCCGTTCTGTGAGAACGGAGAGAAGAATGCCGGGACGTCCCTTCTTCATCACAACGGGAATCATATACGCATCGTGCGCGCCTGCGGCAAGCAACTGCTCGATGACAAAGGGATAAATTTCGGGATTCATATCGTCGATGTTCGTCTCAATCGAGACGACGTCGTCTTCAACGAGCGAGGGTGAAAGCGTGCCCGTCATGATCCGAAGAAGATTCGGCACGTCCGGCATCTCCCTGGTTCCTGCGCCGTATCCGACGCTATCGACAGTAAATCGCTCGGTCGATAATACACCGGAAGATAATGTCTTGATGATTGCGGCGCCGGTGGGTGTTGTCAGCTCATACGGGATATCGGTAAGAATAACAGGGTATCCCTTCAAAATTTCCATGGTTGCGGGACCGGGATTAGGCAGCTTGCCATGTTCCGCCGTGATGAGCCCGCCCTGCCCCACTTTGACCGGCGAGGAATATACCCGTTCAATCTTGAGCAGGTCGATACATATCGCCGCGCCGCAGATATCAACTATAGAATCGAGCATCCCCACTTCATGAAAATGAAGTTTTTCGAGGGGCGTATTGTGGACTTTAGCTTCCGCTTCTCCCACAGTGCGGAATATTTTCTTTGCATTCTCTTTCACCGATGAGGCGAGCGCGCTTTTATCGATAATCTCGAATACCTGGTGGAGATGCCGATGCTGCTTGGTATCCGGCGCCGAAATCACTACGTCAACCTTTACCGCTGTGATGCCGTTGCGCACAATGTGAGATGCTTCAAGCTCAACGCCGATTAGATTAAGCTTTTGAATTTCACGCCGGAGTTCGTCGATAGGAATTCCCGCGCTGACGAACGCGCCGAGCGTCATATCGCCGCTCACGCCGCCAACGGTATCGAAGTAGGCAATTTTCATAAAGATGTTATTGAATTACGAAATTAATAAATAAAAACTTTTGAATCTATTCAAACAAATCAAAATTAGAGTCAAACACTCGAATGATGAGACTCCTTCGTTTCCAGCACCTTTTCAAGATAAGAAAGAAAACGTTCAGTCGCGCCGGCATTGGTGCAAACATAATCGAGCGCTTTTTTTCCCGCATCGGTGCGTTTCAGATCGTTCTCGAGAAGCGAACGGATGGTTCCGTATAAATCGAGTTCGTTTGTTCCGACAAAGAGCGCCCCAAGTTCCTTTAGTTTGACCGCTTCGTGTGAATTTTCGTGCTTCGGTCCCACAATTACCGGGACGCCATAGACGGCGGGTTCTAGCACATTATGGACACCCTGCTTAAAACTCCCCCCCACAAAGGCGATATCTGCATACCGGTACAGCGTCATCAGGATGCCGATGCTATCGACCAGAATAAACCGTTCATCTTTATGATCGACGATCAGTGAAAAGCGGAGCGTTGGGGTGCGCCCGTTCATGGTTTTTTCAATGCGTTCGAGGTTTTCCTCGTTCGGCTCGTGAGGAGCAAGAATCACCACCAGGTTGGGATGTTCATCAATCAACCGCTGGACAACGGGCAAGAGAACGTTTTCATCGTCTTCCCAACTGCTGCCGATGACCAGCGCCTGTTTGCCGGAATAAACGGCTGCGGGAAGAATATGGCGCGATTTAGCGTCCGCGCTCCGCTGGAGCACCTGATCGTAGCGCGTATCCCCAATGGATTTTACGATGGAATGATCGAGCCGGAACGATTCGAACATTTTCACATCCGATTCCGATACGGTTAATATATAATCGATAGCGTTATAGAGACCGTAATGGAATTGTTTCAATAAGGGAAGCGCCCGCGTGGTTGTTTCGCTCAACGTGGCGTTGGCGATAAAGGTCGGCACCCGCATCTCATGAAGCGTCCAGATATGATTGGGCCAAACATCGTACCGTACCATGATGGCAACGGTGGGTTTCATGATCTCAATGAATTTTTTTGCGTCCGCCGGGGTATCGAACGGAATATAGGTGATAATGTCGGCATGTCTGTACGACCGTGAATGATCGTAACCCGATGGAGAGAAAAACGATACGATAATTTCAATGTTCGCCCAGCGTTTCCGCAATTCCGCGATAATCGGCTTTGCCTGTTCAAACTCGCCCATGGAGGAGGAATGAAACCAGACGCGCGGTGGGTTTCCATTGTCGCGTTTCCGCGAATCGAGACGCGAGATCTCCCGCTGAAATTTTTCGAAGAGGTCTTTTCTTCCTTCAATCCCCCGCCGCATTTTCCGGTCGAAGAGCCCGATGACGGGGATCAAAATCTTTACCGCCGGAACGATGAGAATATTATAGATGATTCGCCAGAACATGCACAATAGTATCTTAAGATACGATGTATAGTTGCAGAGAAAAGAAGTTACCCTGAACCGGTTTGGGCACGGTGATTTAAAACCCCTTCTTCAAATTCATAGGCGCAGGAACGGGTAATAACGTATGGGTGGCGCGGAGAAGATCGTCGACAGATATTTCCGTCATGCAGCGAAAATGCCCTTTGGGGCATTTATTTAATCCGATATGCGAGCAGGGTCTGCAATCGAGGGAAATATTTTCCAGGACGATGCTGTTTTTGGCGTCCGGGAAAAAACCGAATTCCTTCACCGTTGAACCAAATATTGCTATGAGTTTTTTACCGCACGCTGAACCGATATGCATGAGACCGGTATCGTTTGACACCAGGAGATCGCATCGCTTAATGAGCGCCGCGGTTTCCAGAAGCGATGGTCTGCCGGCGCAATTTTTTGCAGAGCCCTTCCCTGACCTGGAATTAATTCGCTTCACGATCTCTTCGCAATAATCAATCTCGTCAGCGCCGCCAAAAACTAATAATCTCGCGTTGTACTCGGCTGCGATTGCGACGCCGTAATCGATAAATCGTTCCGGGAGCCACATTTTCGTTGCGTGTTTTGCAGTGGGCGCAAGAGCGATTAATGGCTCATCGGCAATTACAAAATCACTTAAATATATCATCGCGGATGAGGTATAAGTTTCCGGTATAAAAAAATCCAAACCGGAGTTGTCATCCGATACGCCGAGATTTTTTGCCGTTTCAAGATATCGTTCGAAAACGGGGACGACGGTGTTGTACATATTCCAGTGGAAATTCACGAGGAAGAATCGCTGGACGATTCTCTTGTTAACAACATACTTTGCGCCAACATGCGCGTATTTCCGGATATACCTGCTGCGGAGACTATTATGGAGATCGAGCAATACGGAATACCTCGTCCGCCGTAACTTTCGCCGAACCGTTCTTAACTCGTTCCGCGAAGCCGACTGAAGAGTGATGACAGAGGAAATATTCGGATTGTACCTGACCAGGTCGGCGTACTCTTCTTTTGTGAGAAAATCGATTTGCGCGGATGGAAAAGATTTTCGCAAAATTCGCAGGAGCGGAGACGCGAGCACAATATCCCCCATAGAACTGAACCGAACGACCAGAATTTTGGAAATATTCTGCATAGGACTGTTAGAAACTTACCAAAAATTGAGGGGAGATGCAATTTGAAGAGAATATTACCAAATATGCATCGGGAGCGCCGATAAACTGAAATGGATGACGTCTTTCATCTCCGAAGTCGTCCAAAAAAAATCGTCATCCCGAACTTGTTTCTGGATCTAAAAATGGGTCAAACCAGATGCTGAACCGAGTTCAGCATGACTCACCGAAGCGTAGTAATTTCTTTTGGGACGACCCCGATAGATGAATAAATATCTTATCTTCTTTCTCTCATATCCGGCGCCTTCATCTCCGGCATTGCGAAGAGTTTCTCGTCGACTGCTACATTCTGCTTCACGTCGGTAAACCGGTGAATGCTGTTGTTGCGCGAATTGACGTACGAATATCGCATCACAAAAGGAATTTTCACGCCGTCAACCGTCCGGTAATCTTCGTAATCGCATTGATCGGGAATCCATGAGAGCATAGTTTTATTCAACACGTTGCGGCGGATGAGAAGCGATGTTGCGCTATCGATGTAATACCGTTCCATGATATTATCGCCAATACGCGCGAACAACACATACGCTGATTTGCCGTTTACCGTATCGGTTCCGCGGAGCTGCAGCATCTCGCCGAGGTCCCTCATATGCTGCAAGGGAAACATGGGAGCTTCGCGGCTGAGCCGGATACGTTCGGTTTCGGGCAGCGGGCGGCTGCCGTCTTTCATGACCGACCAAACATCATGTCCGTTATACACATTCGTAAAATCGCCTCTTCCTTCAACAGTCATCGTTCCGGCATACCGGTCGGGCGCCATCTGGGTCATCTCCAGCGGCAGCTCATTTCCATCCCTTGTAAGTATGGCTTTGGTGACGCGTGTTTTAATTTTCGCAATAGCGTCAGCGCCGCCCAGGGCGTTTTCATAAGCGGAGAGCAGGTCTTCGATTTTCGGTAGTTTTGCATGCTCCGGTCCATGTTCATCTTCTTTCGGTCGCGCAGCAATCGGGAGCTGGGGCATTCTCATCGGTTCGGTTGAGCCGCGGTGACAGGTATAGCATGTAACCGAAAGTTTTCCGTTGAAATGATCTTCGTTCAATGCTTTCACCATCGTTATCATCTCACGCGCGGTTTTCTTGGCGTCTTTTTCATCGCTCTCGAACTGGATATGTCCCGAAGCATCGGAAGCGTGGCAATGGTCGCAGCCCACGCCGAGGGACGCTGTAAAATAATCCATTACCGAATTAAACTGCGAAGCAGGCATTCCGGTAAGGACTTTGATGTTCTTTTTAACCTGTTCTACGGTTTTTTCAGGCGGAGGACCATTATGGGGAGCAGTCTTATCCTGACTATAGCCCTGAATCGAAAATAAGAATACCAATATAAGAATAGCGAGCAACTTGGACCGTCGTTTCATGGATTTCCTTTGAAATTTGAGATATAAGAGTAAGTTATCTGAATATTTAATGTATGAAATAATAGGGGATTTGGCAAACTTCCGGATGATTTGGTCTTACAGGGGTAATCTTCAATTTAGAGACACTACTTCCTATCCACGGGAGGTTCCATCATTTATTGTCTTGCGTCTTTTTACTTCTCTTCGTATTATAACAGGTTATCAATTACAAAAATAATTATGGAAGTTACGGAAACATTCTACGCCCGCGACAGAATACAGTGGCGGGCGTGGTTGAAGAAATATCATACGTCGAAAAAAGAAATCTGGTTGATCTATTACAAGAAGAATGCGTCCAGGGAGCGGATTCCCTACAACGATGCGGTAGAAGAAGCGCTGTGTTTCGGATGGATCGACAGCATTCTCAAACCCATCGACGGCGAAAAATATTGCCAGCGGTACACACACCGCCGTCCGGGAAGCAAACTTTCACCAATGAATACAGAGCGGGTACGGCGACTGATCCGGCAAAAGAAAATGACTCCGGCAGGATTTGGGGCGATTCAGCATACCCATCATTCGCGGCGCAGCGGAGAGATGATAGATAAACGATTTGTGATCCCGGCTGATTTACGAACTCGTTTGAAGGAAAATAAAAACATCTGGAAAAATTTTCAGAAATTCCCACTCTCATATAAGCGTATCCGCATCGGATGGATAGAAGGAGCACGCCATCGACCGAAAATCTTTGAACAGCGCCTAAGCTATTTCCTTAAGATGACGGCGGCAAATAAAAAATTCGGGATGGTACAATAATTGATTACAAACGCCGGAACAATGCCCTGAAAATTAAGCATAAAAAAATGTTCCCACACTTCAATCCGCGGGAAACGAATTGAAGCGCAGGAACATTAATGATAACGAGTGATCTATCTTATTTTGCTGTTTTTAATGTTTTGTTTTGATTTTTCTTTTTCTTCAACACGAGAAGGTCAACGGCTTTTTGAGCAATGTGCTCCGCGCTCACCTCAAACTCCTTGATGAGCTCCCAGGGGGCGCCTGATTCGCCGTAGCGATCTTTCACGCCAATAAATCCGGTGATGACCGGGACGCCATACAGATCTTCACAGGAAGTGATGATACCGCTTACTTGCCATGCGAGTGCGCCGATCTGGTGTTCCTCGGCAGTGATGATAACTCCGGTTTCCTTCGCCGCCCTGATTACCGCATCGGCGTCGATGGGTTTCAGGGTATGCATATTGATTACCCGCGCCTTTGAGTCGTATTCCGTTTCAAGGATATACGCCGCTCGCATAGCTTCGGGAACCATCGGTCCGCACGCAATGATGGACAGGTCTTCATCTCCACGTTCATATTCGGATGCAAGAGTTGTTTCAAACGCCTCGGTAAAATTGTCCGCTTCTTTCTTGAAACGGATCACGTTTGCTTTGCCGAACACAAACGGAGTCTTCGCGTTAGAAATAACCGGCGTAGCTTCCCGCGCAAAACGGATGTACTTCGGTCCCACATGTTTGAACAACAGGTGTTCCGTGGCTTTTTTCGTCTCAATCGAATCGGCAGGCACAACTACCGACATATTCGGCAAGCCGCACATTGCAAATAAATCTTCGAGCGCCTGATGCGTTGCGCCATCGGGACCGACGGACACCCCGCCGTGCGCGCCAGCGATCACTACGTTGAAATTGCCATAACATATCGAGGTCCTGATTTGATCAAGGTTTCGGGCAGCGGCAAAGGTGGCATACGTGCCGAAGACCGGTATCTTCCCTTCTTTCGCGAGCGCGGCGGCTACCGATGTAGCCGATTGTTCGGCGATCCCCATACTCAGCCAGCGGTTTTTCCTCTCCGGATGACCGGAATAAAAATCGCTGATGGTGATAGAACCGGAAATATCCAAACCAAGACAAACGATTCGTTCGTCGCCGCCATGTTCCGCAAGGGCATTGCCGAATCCCTTACGAGTCGGATCCATTGTCACTTTCATCTTCGGTCCGCTGTTCCACCAATAATTGCTTCTGAATTTCGGCATTTTCGCCTCAAGTTTTTTATCTGCATTTGCCTGAAAATCCCGCGCTTTCTCAAGAAGTTTCTTGTACGGAATCCGATCGGTGAGACCAAGCTCCTTTAATCCTTTTTCTAATTCTTCGAGGTTCGGAGATTTGCCATGCCAGCCCACGACATTCTCAATGAAACTCACGCCTTTTCCCTTCACCGTGTTGGCAAGTATGACGATGGGCCGCGCCATTCCTGCTTTTGCTTTTGCCAGCGTAAAGACTACTTCTCTCATATTGTGTCCGTCGCAGGTAAAAACTTCCCAGCCGAAGCTCCGGTATTTTTGTTCGAGCGGTTCCACCTGCATAACATCGGAAACTTTTCCATCGATCTGCAAACGGTTGCAATCAACGATGCCGATGAGATTTCCGAGATTGTAATGACCTGCTTCCATTGCAGCTTCCCAAATCTGTCCCTCCTGCTGTTCGCCATCACCCATGATGCAGAAAGTTTTGTACGGTTTGTTATTTAATTTTGCGGCAAGCGCCATCCCCACAGCGAGACTCATTCCTTGACCAAGCGAGCCGGTGGATACTTCAACTCCCGGCAGTTTCAACCAATGAGGATGTCCCTGGAATGGGGAGTATAATTTCCGCAGAAGAACAACGTCATCGATCGGATAATAACCCGCGAAAGCAAGACCGAGGTATAAGCTGGGCGCCTTGTGCCCGGTCGACCAGACAATCCGATCACGATCTTCCCATGTTGTATTTTTTGGATCATGATCCGCTATATGTAAATAAAGAGCTGTAGTAATATCCATGATCGATAACGTCCCGCCCGCATGCCCTGAACCCGCGGCGCATAATGAGACAAGATCGTAACCCCGCATGAGTTTTGCTGCCTCTTCCAATTCTTCAATAGAATAATTTTTTATAATTGCCCCTGTGGCTGATGATCGAAGTGCCATGGATAATCTCCTTTAAATGGATGTTTAGAATTTTTCTGATTTGTTGCCGGCTCCATATCATCTGAGTCCAGCAAGCTCCCGCTGCTCGATCAGCTACTCAACGACCGTCAGATTTCCGGAAAAACAGTTGAGATGATACCGGGTAAACCTTTATTATAATGCTATTTATTACCCACAAGCTATGCCAAAAGGGAAGGTCTATTATAAGTGAAATTTTGAGGGGTAGAACATTATAATTATCATTTCTGGAAGGTAAATTCTCACGGTTGAAAGATAATAACAACTCCCTGGTTCAGATGATGAATATCAGGATTAACTTGGGGTATGCCGCCTTTATTTTTATAACCTAATGAGAATGGCACAATTGTTTTGACATAATTATTAATCAAAGGATACCGGTCGGTCTATCTCCCGGGTTAAAATTATCTTTATTGTTTTTGAATGGTATTTCGTTGTTCCATAGCAGAACCACGTCTTCTCATCTCCAAAGATTTATCACGATCACCCACCATATAGTACAAATTTGCCATAATTTTGTATCCTTCGATGTAGGTAGAATCTTTTGAAACAATTTTTTGAAGAAGAGAAATCGCGAGCCGGTAATCCCCCGCTCTTACATATGTTTTCGCCAGGTTATTATACGCGTTGAGATAGTTGCTATCAATTTTAATCGCCGTCTCATAGAGTGGAATCGCTTCTCTGAGACGCCCCGCTGAACCGTAAAGATTTGCCATGTTGTTGTAAGCTTTCGTGTTCGTTGAATCGAGTTCAAGGATCTTTTTATAATATTTCTCTGCTCCCGCTGTATCTTTAAGCGAAAGGGTTTGATCGATTTTACCAAAACAGAGGGAGATATACGTGTCCCGCGCCGTTTTGTTCGCGGGATCGATCTTTACCCATTGTTGAAGCGCCCGTTCGACCTTCGCAGGATCTTCGGTCTTGTTATCTGCATACACGGTGATCAGGTGATAATAACCCTTAGAATAATCGGGAAATTCTTTTGTGAACTGCTCCCACAATTCGGTGGTCGCCTTGCGGTTTCCGTTCAGATAATTATACCGGGCAAGATGCATTGTTGCGAGGAAATTAGCTTCCCTGGAAAAGACTCGATTGTCCCGAAGGGATGATACGCGATTGATGTTCGGCTCAACGGTTGAATTCAAAGTATACCAGAGCAGACTGTGGCAAACGGATACGAGGAGGATTAGTACAAACGCTTTTATTTTATCCCCATACTCCAATTGTAAAAATACTATCGCGCCGTAGCATTGGAGGAGGAACAACCAGGGCGTGGAGACGTCCCAATCCTTCGACATCGCAAGCTCGAATTTTGCAATAAGGATAAATGCCAACACTCCCGCTGCCGATAGAAGAAAGAATTTCTTCTGCGCCGAATTTATCAGATTCTTCTTCTTCCCGAAGAGCGCAATAACCGTAAAAAAGATTGCAAAAGGACAAACCAGCAGGAGTAAATTCCCTATCTCCGAAAAATGATAGGGAGAAAACAACGTATAGGCGTTATAATCATCATGAATCGGAAACAGCGACAAATAATGGGGCTGATCATTCTCGGGAAGCACCCGCCGGAATGTTTCGGTCGCTCCGAATATTAGCAGCAGCAATCCCGCAAAACCAATTCCTGCTCCGATGATGATGTTTTTCCATCCATTTTTTTGAAACTCCAACCATCCCAGGTAAACGATTGCCGGAAACATGATAATGGCAACCATGTGGACACATACCAGTAAATAGTATGATGCGACAAGGAGAAGAAAGTGGAGTTTCCCGTTCAGGAACCGCAGCGCGGCATAAATCAAAAGACTCAAAGAAAATAATACAACGGCATAGACTTCCACATAACCGAAGAAGAGTTCTGTGGAAGGCAACAGGAGCAAAAAAAGATAGAGAAGAAAACGTTCTTTTGGTTGAAGAGCTATCTCCTTGACGATTCCGTAAACCAGCATGATAAAGAGACTCCCTAGAAGCATCTCCCCGGAGAAAAATGCCCACGTGAGCGCCGGGTAGGTATAGGTTCCCAACGCTCCCATGATAACATAATAATAAATTATCGCAAGGGGTTCGCGCACTATATAGAGCTGGTGTCCTCCTTTAAATGTATTCGTATAATTATTAACCAGCACAAAGCTATCGCCTAACAGCGGAGTTTGTATACGAAATACAAAGGCAACGGCAATAAATAATAGAATGGAAGACCCTATGAACTGGCGCGGCTTCTTCTCCATCCAAGTGGAAGCCGCTGATAATAATTTCTCGAAATCCACATATTTTATGAGAGATATCACGATGATCGAGAACAGACAATAAGCGATAAGGAAATAAGAAGGCAGATACGAACCGAAATCGATTCCCCACGCGAGGGGCGACACCCATATCCCGGCGATTACTTTGGACCCGACTAAGAGAATGGAAAATAGAACGGCGCCCCATAGGATATTTTTTGAGGGAGTTACACTTTTTAAATTATCTTTTTTCACGTATCAGCGCTCTCCTCTCTTGCTCCGCGCCGCCATATCCTTTCCGATTTTTAACATTTCATGAGCTTTCGCGCTCTTTCCGATGTGCGTATAAACGCTTGCGAGATTTTGATACGCATCGGTAGAGGTCGAGTCCAACAAAATTGTTTGATTTAAATAACTTGCAGCTTTATAATAATCGCCCAAATGCAAATAAATTTTTCCAAGATTGGCGTATCCATATACAAATTTCGGATTTATCAAAATTGTTTTTTCATAATAATCCAATGCCTTTTCCAGATCACCGGATGCAGCGTAAATATCCCCAAGATTATTATACGCGTTAAGATTGAGTGAATCAAGACCAAGAACTTTCCGGTAATACTGTTCAGCCCTCTCCGGTTGTTTTTCCCGTAGGGCTTTGTTTGCTTCAAACATACAGATTGAAAGATACGATTTTTTCACCGTTTCGTTGCCGGGATCCAGCTCGAGCAGTTTTTGAATCGCCTGTTCTACTTTCTCGGGAGAATCCGGCATTTTTTCATTATACCCTGAGATTAATTGCGTATACCCTTTAACATAATTAGGAAATTTCCCGACAAATTGTTCCCAGTATGCCATTGAACCCGGAAAATCCCCGTTTAAATATTTATATCTTGCGAGGTGCAAGGTTGTGAGAAAATTCGCCTCGCGGGAAAACACCCGACCATCACGCAGCGACGCTACGCGATTGATATTCGGTTCAACTGACGAATTCAGCGTGAACCAGAGAAAGCTATGGAATATTGAAACCAGAAGGATCAGAACAAACGCTTTCATCTTATCCCCATACTCCGATTGTAAAAATACTATCGCGCCGTAGCACTGGAACAGGAACAACCAGGGCGTCGAGACATCCCAATCCTTCGACATTGCAAGCTCGAATTTTGCAATAAAGATAAATGCCAACACTCCCACCGCCGATAAAAGAAAGAATTTCTTTTGCGGAGTGTCTATCAGAATATTTTTCTTGCCGAACAACCCGACAACCGTAAAAAAGATTGCGAACGGACAAACCAGCAAAAGCAAATTCCCTATCTCCGAAAAATGATACGGAGAAAGCAACGTATAAGCATGATAATCATCATTGATGGGGAACAAAGACAGATAGTGTGGCTGATCACTCTCGGGAAGAATACGACGGAATGTTTCGTTCGCTCCGAATATTAGCGCCGCTAATCCTGCAATACCGACTCCTGTTCCGATGAAAATGTATTTCCACCCCCTCTTTTGATACTCCAACCAGCCAAGGTAAATAATCGCCGGAAAGATGATTATTGCGACCATGTGGGTGCAAACGAGTAAATAGTAAGATAGTACAACCGGCATAAATGGAAGTTTCCCGTTCATGTATCGCAACGCGGCGTAGATGAATACACTCAAAGAAAATAAAACTACGGAATAGACTTCCACATAACCGAAGAAAAGTTCGGTTGATGGCAGCAGGAGCAAAAAGAGAGAGAGGAGAAATCGTTCTTTTGGCTGAAGAGCAATCTCCTTCACAATGCCATAGACCAACAAGATAAAGATGGTTCCAAGAAACAACTCGCCATAAAAAAATGCCCAGGTTAATGCGGGGTAGGCATACGTTCCCATCGCCCCCATGATGAGATAAAAATAAATTATCGCCAGGGGTTCACGCACTATATAGAGATCATGTCCCTCTTTGAACGTATTGGAATAATTATTCATCAACACAAAACTATCCCCTAATAACGGCGCTTGAACGCGGAAGATGAATGCGAGACCGATGAATACTGCGATGAAAATACCGACAAGCAAGTAAGGTTTTTTCTCCATCCAGTCGACGCCCCGTAAAATAAATCCATCGATAGTAATAATTTTTATAGCCGCTATGATAAGCAGTGAGCCGAAGCCGTATATAATGAAATAGGGGGATGGCAGATAGGACCCGAAATTTATTCCCCAGGCAAGCGGAGATTCCCAAATTCCTGCAATCACTTTAGATGCCACTACGAGAACGGAAAAAACGATTGAAAATACAAGAATATTTCGGTTCTTTTTCTCAGGTACCATTATGCCGTGTTCTACAGAAAGATGTTGAGGAAATAGTTAAGAAGCATCGCTTCTTAAAGCAATCAGCAATATATATATTGGAAAGGGGAAATCAAAAACATCAGGAGTACAATTGAGACAGGCTTCAAATTTAAAAAGGATTGTCTAAAAAGTAACTATTTTCCTTTACTGAGTCATGCTGTCCCGAAGCGTCGGGATCAGCATCTATTTTCACTAAATTATAGATCCTGAAACAAGTTCAGGATGACTAGTTTTTTTAGGCAATCCTTTAATCGAAGGTTAGAGAATAATATTACTGCTCTTCTATCGAGATATTTCCTGATTTCGTTTCGATATTGATGATCCCGTTTCCGGAGCCAACTTTTCCAACGGCGTAGGCAGAGGAACTCATCGTTTTCACTTTTACCCGCAGAGTGGTAGTGATATTGCCATACTCGGCATTCATATCGACATTGCCGGAAAATCCAGCCGGCATATTCACGGTGACGGAGCCGTATTGATTTTTAATGTCGATTGATGCTGGAACACTATTCAACCCGAGCCGGATAGAATTGCTGCTGTTCGTAATCTCAATTTTCTTCGCGGTAAGCCCGCGAACATCGATCGTTGAGTACTGGCTGCGGCAATGCCAGTCCCCGGTGATATCATCCGCGGAAACGGTTGAACTTGTTGTCATCATATCAATATTTCCTTTAATCCGCGTGAGGGTGATCGGAGAATATGGATTTTCAATTTGCACATCGCTCACAACATCAGTCATGGTTAACCTTCCCGATTGGCCTCTTACCAACACGGGTTTTCCGGAAATGCCCGGAACATTTGCGATATCCACGTTTGTATAATTCGCTCGTACTTGAATACCGGTCACCTGCCGCGCAGCAATTGAACCGCTTGTCGAACGGATATCTGCGAAGCCGTCGACGTTATTGATAGTGATAGATGAATAATCGGCGTCAAGGGTCGCGTCGCCGTGAATTTTATCGATAAAAATTTTGCCGCTTTTATCGGAAACGGTAACCGATTTGCTGACCTGTTCAACCGTGACGGTTGAATAATCGGCGTCGATGTTGAGCGAGCCCGTAAAATCCCTCACATTCACCGTCGAGCTTGTTCCCGTTAATCTCAACGCGCCTCCGGAATTCGTGATCCACGTTTTCCCATAATTATTATCAATCTCTTTGATGGAAGTGCAATTTGTGAGCTTGAGAGTGTTGCTTGTCCCGAGAAGCTCGATGTCGCCTTTCATATTATCGAGCGTAAGCGAACCATACCGCATATCGGTGCTGAGCGCATTTGATTGGGGAACATAAATATCTCCCGAGATGTCTTTCCGGACATAAAATCGTTTAAAAATATTCCAGAAAGAAGAACCCCATCCCTCCGAAGATTTCACCTCTTCAAGCTCCAAACGCAATACTCCATCGATCTGTTTCTGAGAAATCTTCACATTATTGATATAATGCACTTCATAATCATCATCGGACGAGGAGATGGAAACATAAAGTTTGATGTACACTTCATTATTCGTCCAGGAATTGAATTTAATATTTGAACCGGATAACCCGCTGATTTCGATTTTTTGAGACGCGGTTGTTGCGGTACGCAGCTCAAGCGTTTTATTTTTCTCCGCTAATCCAGCACTGAAGAACAACGCGCTTGAAAGAACAAATATAAATATTTTCATAATTCTACCTCTCCGTTTTCAATCATTTCCTGTAAAACTTTCAATTTCATTGTATATAATTCGCGCAGCTTTTGTTGTTTCAGGGTCGATAGATCGGCGCCCATGCTTTCCGATTTCAATCCCGTAATGGCACCGTCGATTTTCGATAATTGATCTTTCCGGAGAGTAATATAATTCACTTCCCCGGGGTTGGCGCTGCCCCCGGCGCCGGCGATTGGTACAACGTTCTCAAATTCCTTAATCGCTGATTGGTACGCGGCGTCGAGGCGGACAACCTGGGGCTGCGAATTTTGTATGCTCTGCCTGACCGTGGTATAGACGCCTACCGAAGCGAAATAAATGAGCACTGCGGCTGCCATGCCCCAGATGAAGCTTCGCGTATCGGCAACATACAGGGATAAAAATTTCGGTTTGTGAATTTCTTGCCGGATATTCTGCCACATGCGAATTTTCCGAGCCCGATCGGGCAAATCTGTTTTATCGTAAAATTTCTCCGGTGTAATCATGCTGATTTCTCCTCTGCCTGCCATCGTGATTTTAAATAATGTTTTGCCCTGTGCAGCAACGTCCGTGAAGAGCTTTCTCCTATATTCAGCATCGATGCGATCTCTGCGTGAGAATATCCTTCTACCTCATAGAGAATAAAAACGGTGCGCTTCGATTCATCGAGATCATCTAGCCAGGTTTTCATAATATCGTCCCAGATAAAGTTCTCATCCGCTTGCTGGATATTTCCATTCTCGCTCGTGGCTGAATCGAGTACAACAAGATTGGGTCGGCGAAAATCTGTCCTCATCTCGTTCAGGGCTATGGTAAAGAGCCAGGTTGAAAAACGCGCGGTTGCATTATAGGTGGAAATGTTTTTAAATGCCTTAATGAACGCGCGTTGAACCCAGTCTTCCACCTGGAACGTATCTTGCGAATACCGGTGCATGAATCGATAGAGCGGCTCCACATGAATATTATAGAGCTGATGAAAAGCCCGCTCATCCCCTTCTTTTGCCGTTTTTACCCAGATTTCTTCTTCTTTCATGCCCTAAATGTTGTTTTTCTATAAATTAGATGCAAACTAAAGCCGGTTCGTTGCAAGAACGATTGGTTTTTTCCTGTACAGCAGAGCGCCGCTCTGCTGAGTCATGCTGAACTTGGTTCAGCATCTGTTTTCACCATTTTTTGGATCCCGAAACAAGCTCAGGATGACCAATCCTCCCGTTTGAGACAACCCCAAACAATCAACAAAGCTGGCGCATTGTTGTACCTGGCTCACATTAATCCGTATCAATCAAGGAACTTTAGAGCTTAATCAGAGGTTTTAGTATGATATTGGAGGGGCGTGATTTTCGAGTAAACCATTAACACATGTTCAATACATCTAAGGAGTTCACATGTTCAACAAATTTGTATTAAGTTTCATAGCGATCCTCGTTTTCAGCTTCGCGGCATTTTCGCAGGAGACAAAAGAGGAGCCGAAAAAAGAAATGGCTGCCTCAAAAGCAGCCGTTAAAACGATGAAAGGGTATGTCGTTGACGCATCGTGCGCCAAAGATATGGCGGATAAACCCGACGTGATGCAGAAGGCGGCGAACCATACAAAGGAATGCGCGCTGAAAGAAATGTGCGCCGAGAGCGGTTACGGATTATTTTCAGAAGGCAAGTGGTATAAATTCGACGACGCAGGCGATAAACAAGCAAAGAGCTTGATCGAAAGCACTACAAAAACAAAGGAGATTTCCGTCGTAGTAAAAGGCACACCCGGTGATGGCACGCTCGCCGTTACATCCATCAAAGAACAAAAAGCGATGAAAGCTATGAAGAAAGGCCGGAAGGCAAAGAGTTAACTAAGTTATAAAAGAGTATTCGTGAGATTGAACGGTTTAAACATACACAACCGCTCAAGAGTTCGATGGCATCTGTGTAACGTTCCGGTTGTAATCGAATCAGGATTGCAGAGGAGTCGTCCAAAAAGAATTTATCTCCCTTAACTGAGTCATGCTGTCCCGAAGCGTCGGGATCAGCATCTTTTATCACTAACTTTTAGATCCTGAAACAAGTTCAGGATGACTCGTTCTAACTTTTTGGACGATTCCTCAAACTTAAGTAAACGTAACTCTCATCATCCATAAATCCATGCGCCAGGTCGGTATCATCAAATCCATCTGCCGTTACCCAGTCAAATCGATGGCGGGGGAAGAACTTGCATCGGCTGAGCTCGGCTGGCACGGTATCGAAGGAGACCGCCGTTTCGCGTTCATGCGCACGGGGATTATGAGCGGCTTCCCGTGGCTCACCGCCAGCAAAATGCCCGATCTCATCCGTTACAAAGCGTACCATATCAACAGCGGCGATCCTTCATCGCCAATTGTCCGCGTGCGCACACCGGACGGCGCGGATACAGAGGTCGGGCATGGATCACTGCGGCGGCAACTCTCCGCGGCGTTCGGGTCGGAGGTTATCTTGACCCGTCTGGCGAATGGCATTTTCGACGATGGTCCCCTCTCACTCATCAGCACGACCACTATCGCGATACTCGAAAGGGAATCCGGCAGCGGAACTTTAGACGCGCGGCGGTTTCGCCCAAACCTTCTAATTGAACCAACCGGTGATTCACCCGTTCTCGAAGACGCATGGATCGGCAAAACGGTTCTCCTCGGCAATCACGCCAACGCCCCCTCGCTGCGGGTGACAATAAAAGATATTCGCTGCGTCATGGTAAACCTCGATCCCGAAACGGCAGTCAAGGAACCGCGCGTTTTCAAGACAATCGCCCGTTCACACCAAAACTGCGCCGGCGTGTATGCTTCCGTGATGAATACCGGCACGCTCTCTGCCGGCGATGGAATTTATCTGAACGATAACTGAAATTTTCATTATAGAATAGGAACATCGCGGATTTTCTGCGACGCACGCCTCTTTTCTCCGAAATGTAGGGCGACGAGTCTCGTCACCCTACAATATTCCATTTGACAATTCCCTTATATTTTATTAAATTTGCACTATCAACTTTGGAGCTTTTCCCACTTTATCTAAGCCTTCTTTGAGGGAATCACTTCTCTGTCGATGCGATTCTATGGCTGATATCGATGTGTTGATGTGAATGATTGTCCGGTCCTATCCAATTAAATATCAATTTTTTTAATGCAAACGATACAATCCTTTAACTTTAAATTAAAACTGGACATTTTCATGAAAAACATAATCACAAATATTATCACCACATTTTCCGTTGCCCTCATTTTATCTGGTTGTGCTAGCGTTCCCGAGGAATTCGTTAATCGACCTTGGAGTCGGACTCTGAAATCTGACAATATCATTTCAATAAAATCTACCATTAAGGTCGAAGTCACAGGCATAACTTCCCCGTTACTCGGCAGTGAAGAATTAATCGGGTCTCAAATAAAGAATCACGTTGAAAATTTACTCCTCCGAAGGGGATTTACCACAAATGGTGATATTCCTGATTATACCCTGTCTCTAATCTATAAAACACAACGTGAAAATAAATTGAATTCGTCATCCATGATAAGTACTTCGTCTTCAAGTGCATCGAAGTATGGAACCTTTACGCAATCGAGCCTCGGAGTAAACATTGCTCAAGTTCTTGCCTCAGCGGTCACAAGGTCATCAACCGTATCGACACAAAATATGGTTACAATTGTTTCTTATACTCATGCTATATCTTTGGAGATTCGTGATAAATCGAAACAAGTTGTATGGAAAGGTGAATCGACTTGGGATTCAGATGAATTGGACATATTAAAACGAATTAAACCAGCCCTCCAGATAATCCTCAGTGATTTGCCCACCGATCATACATATCATCCGAGCATTCAGGAGATAAAAGACACTCATTTTTATAATTATTATCGACTAAATGCAAGAAATGTTTGGTTCACATGTCCATCTCTTCCCTATTGGATAATATTCGATGAATTCCCTGCTACAACATCGAATGTCCCTCAGTATATTGAAAATCAAAATGCTTTGGCATGTTATGTAGATCTTATTCAAACTGCTGAATTTGCAGTTCCACAGGGAGATGAATCCAATTGGACTAAACCGTTAAACCCTTCCTTGTGGCAATCGGTTACCATGGGTGGAGAATATCTACTTGGGCCGAATAATAAACCCGTAAATATCATTATCAAACTTGTCGGCCAAAGTGAGGCTTACCATGTTGAAAGCTGTTATATTGCTAACGACAGCGAGTATGCTAGATTCCAGGATCGATTAACGAAATGGCAAGCAGCTTTGGCAGATTATTATGACTTCTATGTTCATTAGATGAACTATGGAACGAATCTTGAGAAAGCGGCATAGTCCACTTCCCCCATCTCTAACATAAAGCATAAACTTAACCGTAGTGGACACATTACATGAGATTTATAGCGTTCCTTGTTTATTCTGTTGAATCAAAAATAACTGGGAACGATCACACAATTAAAATATTTTACTCGATAAGTGTCCGTTTCTTTAACATGTTAAGATTTGAAGAAACCCATTCAATAAGTCTACCAACTGCCACCCACCATTCATCTGCGATATCCAAAGTAACAACACAGACACCCTTATTGGACATAAAAGTGGGGGTTCCTCGGTGAGCTATTTTGTTACGACATTCAAACATATGTTTAATGTGTTCGTACTCCTTTTGGTGCTTTTCATTAAAACCTTCACCATATATCTTTTTTGCTCCTTCGTTGATCAAGTCGATAATTTTAATTCTGAACTCACTTTTATCTTCGAGATATTCAAATAACAGTCTTGAAATAACCGAATCACCAAAAAATGATTCTCGAACGAATACTTCGCATGCCAAAGTCATCTCGAATATTCCTCTTCTAAGGTTATTATCGAACAAAGCTAATTGGGCCTCCATCAACAACTGTTCCCATAGGGGGGAATCATAATCCTTATTCATGAATTTATAAATTTTGTCATCATCGGCTTTCAAAGCTTGTACACCAAAATTCGATGTACCATAACCGGGTGCCGCTTCTACCACCAAGGTTAATGAGCCTTTGCCGATTTTTTGATTATTTTCATCTACCCATTCGGGATTTAACAATTGTGGATCGCGATCTGAATAAAATGATAATTTGGGATTTCGTAGCTTGAATTTGAAATAGGCAATTAAACGGTTTAAGGCGAGGGTTGCCGCACTATTGTAACCGGGAATTCGTTTTTGGAAATAATCTTTTTGAAGCGAATAATCCCACGTATCATCCGAAGTGTGAGGGTTAGGCGGTAACTCGTTCTCTTTTTTTGAAACTTGCAACTTAAGAGAATGAACTACGTGTGTAAATGCCTCATCCCTATCTCTTTTAAAACCCGACTCACTCAATGATTCACTCTTAATCACAACTTTATATTCATCGATTATTGTGTTAAGTTCAATTCCCAATTTAGGATCACATTGAACGTAGAGATAAGGATATTGGTTAATTTTATAAACTGCGTTTAATATTTTCATAGACAAGTAATTGGCACAATTGACTCTACTTTTTTGAGAACTCAGGAACTAAACCATTCTAAATTACGAAATGGACCATAATATAACAAGGAGGGAAACCGAGATTGCTCCCCAAATCTTACCCCAATAAAAATGTCTTGGCATACGCATTCATTTCCGTTTGAAATTGATGACATAAATTTTTACATTGTTATACTGTTGCAGTTATGGCCTCATCGTCTAACGGTTAGGACGGAGCCCTCTCAAGGCTTAAATACGGGTTCGATTCCCGTTGGGGCTACATTACTCTCAATACTACTGGTTTTTCCCCTCAACTACAATGAACTTTGTACAACAAAGCGCCAGCTTTATTGCGTAATTCAGCAAAGCTGGCGCTTTGCTGTACATTGTTGCTATATTACTCTCAATATATAACTCGTTTTTATCTACCCAAAATAGTTGAAAGCGTGCAAAATATTCACCGGAGAACAATCAAAAAAGTAACCGGTTGAACGAGATTTAAACACTGTATGATAAATGGTTTGTTAATGTAGTAGCCGGTCACCGACCGGCGGAAAAATGACATATAACGCGCCGATCAGGTGACCAGCCCGTACGGTCAGGTGGGTCGGCTACTACGAGACGCCCCCGATATTTACAATATCTTATCCAATTCTTCTACCGTCGATGCAAAAACTTTCAGCGCTTCGAAGATGGGGGTTGTGGTTGACATATCCACGCCGGCGGTTTTGAGCAAATTCAGCGAGTAATCTTTCCCACCGCTTTTCAATAATCCGAGATACGCGTCCACTTCAGCGGGACCTCCGTGAAGAATCCTGTGGCAAAAACTGTTCGCCGCCGAGAAACCTGTCGCGTATTTATAAACGTAAAAACTCGAATAAAAATGAGGAATCCGCATCCATCCCATTTCAACAGCGGGATCAAGGACTACAACGCTGCCATAATATTTTTTATGGAGGTCAAAAAATATTTCGTTAAACTTGCTCACGGTGAGCGGTATCCCCTGCTCCGCTTGTTCATGAACAATCTTTTCAAATTCCGCGAAAAGCGTCTGCACAAACAGCGTGCCGCGGAAATTATCCGCGTAGTGCGTCAATAAATACGCCCGCTTCTCCCGGTCGGTCGTGGTTTTCAAAAGGTATTGAAGCAAAAGCGCCTCATTCAGGGTCGAGGCAATTTCAGCAGTAAAAATTGTGTAATGGGCGTAGCGGTATTCCTGTTCCCGGTGCGCGAGGTACGAATGCAGCGCGTGCCCCATCTCGTGCGCGATGGTAAACATATCGTGCACGGTGTCCTGGTAGTTCAATAACACATACGGGTGAATTTTATACACGCCCCAGCTATACGCTCCGCTGTGTTTTCCCTCGTTCTCGTACACGTCGATCCAGTATTTCTTCCATGCGTCTTTGAGAATCGCGGAGTATTCGCCGCCGAGAGGCGCAATCGCCTCGTTAATAATCGCTATTGCCTCGCTATAGGTAACCTTCCATTCGAAGTTCTTTATCAGCGGAACGCTCAGATCGTACATATGCAGCTCATCCAGCGCAAGCACGCGTTTCCTGATCGTAAGATATTTTTGGAATGCTCCTAAATTCTTCTCCACAGCGCTGATGAGATTTGTGTAAACAGAGACGGGGATATTATCGCCGAACAAAGCCATCGAAAGAACGGAATCATAATGCAGCGCGCGGGCATAGAAGATATTTTTCTGCACCTGAGCATTGAGAATGCTTGCGATCGTGTTTTTCTGTCTGCCGAACGTTCCAAACATCGCTTCGAAGGCGTCTTTGCGCACGCGCCGGTCGCGGGATTCCATGAACTTGTAATACCGTCCGTGCGTCAGCTCAATGTCGTTATCCTTCTCGTCTTTGATAATGGGAAATTTCATGTCGGCGTCGCTTAACATGCTGAAAATAGTGTTCGGCGCCTCTGCCATAATTCCCGCCTTTGCGAGCAACGCTTGCTGCTCCTTGGGCAGAGTATGGGGTTTCTGCCGGATAATGTTATCGAGAGTAAAACGGTAGAAGCGCAAATCGGGATGCTCCGCAAATTTGGCGAGGGTTTCGACCGGCAGCGACAGCAGCTCCGGTTCGATGAACGAGGCCGCCTCGCTCACCTCCACCGATAGCTGCTCTATTATAGACACGGGACCTTGATTTGCGGCGTCCGAGGTATCCTCATGGTGTTTGAGATGAGAATAAACGTACAATTTTTCAGTAAACTGTGCAACCGAATCGGTTAAGCGGAAACACGTCGCGATATTCTGAACAGAATCGAGTTTACCGTCAAATGCTCTCAGTTCCGGCAGCATGGATTTGAGTTTCTGAAAATCGGCGTCCCACGATTCGCGGGATGGATAAATATCTGTCAGATTCCACTTGTATTCAGAAGATATTTCGTTTCTTTTTTTGACTGCTTCCATAATAATAAACTAGTTCTATAAACGGTGAAATTTAAGAGGATGTTGAAATAAGACCATCTTACACGGGGTCATTCCGTCCCGATGAAATCGGGATCGGAATCTATTTATATTTAGACCCTGAAACAAGTTCAGGGTGACTCGGACTGGATTTTTCCACACCTACTACAACAACTTATTCGAGCAAACGACGAAGTTGGTTTAATTTGGTCAGCGCAATATTGTTTGCCGGCTCGATATTCAACACGCGGCGAAGAACAATCGACGCCGGCAGGTAGCGTTCACGCGAGATATAGAGGTCCGATAACATCAATAATGCTTCAATGTTCTTTGGCGAGACCTCAAGGCATTTCAGCAGAAGATCGATGCTGCTCTCGGTAATTCCAAGCGCAATCATCTGGCGGGCTATCGCGATTGACGTTGCGATTCTATGGGTAGTGTCACTTAAACTATTGAGAGAATCAATGAGGGAAAAGTAGTTTTTCCACGCAACAATTGTAGGATTGTCGGATTGGAGAGTATTCGCCGTTTTCAAATAATGTCTTGCGTCTGATGTATCCCGCTCCTGCAATGAAAAATATATGCCGTACAACGATGACGCTAAATTTGTGGAATCGGATTTGTACGCCTTTGCCACCATTTTACACGCCTCATTGCGGAACCCCTCATTCCAATATTGGACAGCGATGTTTGTCGACGCTTTTGATTTCAACGTCTCCGAGAGCGGCGATTGCAGCAAGTGCAACGCTGCGAGAGATGTTTTATGGGTAAGCGCATTCAATAAAAATGCCCCCGCTTGGGGATATTTGGTAATACGGTTGAACAATGCTTCCGCCTCGGTGTACTTCCCCTCGAATTCTTTTGCGACGCCGCTATAAAACATCGCGGCGACGTCGGTTGTGTCGCGGGCAAGTAACCGGTCGAATTGCCGGGAGGATTGCGAGTATTGATTTATGTTGTTCAAAGCCAGCGCTCCGGCAAACACATCCATGCTGTCGATATGATGTTCCATTGTTTGTTTCGGCGCCACCTGCAAGATCACGGTGTTGCCGTATCTGCAAGCAACCGGGAATGAGAAGTGCGTCGATTGTTCCGTCTGAAATTCAAACTGGCGCATCCCGTTCGATTGAACAACGTCGATAAGATAGGGGACGTGATAATCGCGAAGGCACGCGTCGAACGCGGCGACAGGGATGGTTCCGTCGAACGCCATAATTTTTCTTGTCCCCATCCAGAAGACGTATTCTTTTCTCCGGGAAAGGATCACCGCATCCGGCGGCGTGTGCGCGACGATCCATTCTCCAGTATATCGAATGGTCTGGCGAAAATGCCAGGGATTAGCGCTCATGAAGTTCGCATCGCCCGCCTCTGCAAGCGATAAATGACTGTACCGGTGGCTCTCAATAGCAAATTCAGCTTCCCAGACAATATTCGGCGTCAGGAAAAGAATCACACAGCCGATGATAAGATACTTCACTGATCCTGTTATTCGCGCATCGGTAAAAAGTGTCCGAATTGATACACAGAAATAGTAGATCATGAGAATAAGGAGCGGAAATAAAAAGCGCAAGTCATTGATCGGGTACAACAGCACAATGACAAAATACAAGGCAGCGAAGACGAGCTTCACATCGATCAGAGTCCCCTTCCGGCTGTCAATATAAACGCCCCAACCCGCTTTCGCGACAGTGATAATTCCCAAAAAATATTTTGCGACACTCACGATGGGGATGATCGCCTTCATCACCGGAACAGTTTCATTGATGACCTTATATTCTACCGCGGGATAGAGCGTGCAAAAAATTATTTTCGGTATAAGCGCTCCATAAATCCGGAGATTTGTCATAATCCTCGCGCTGAATTCATCAATCAGGGAGGAGGCGGGAAGTGTGAAGTAATGTCCGAAAAAATATTTTGTATTGGTCGACGCCGGATTTTCCTGCGCTCCTATGATCCATTCGTTGCGGATATTCCAGATACCGTAGACCACGATGGGAACGAGAATGAGAACAAGAAAGGGTTTCCAGTTCTTCTTTGAAAATACCATGAGCGCCGCGCAAAAGAGCAGCGCGACGCCGAGCTCTCTCAATAAGACGCCGGTTGTTACGGCGAGAATAATCCCGAAGAGCCACGCAGGTTGTATGGATAGATCGGGTTCGTACGATTCAAATAAAATGAAAAAGGCAATCAGCGAGATCGCGAACGGTATCTCCGATAGAATTTCAGTTGAATAGATGAGGAAAAGCGGATTGCATACCAATAAAAAGCTTCCGAGTAAACCGATTAGCGGACCGGATTTTAGTGAAATCCACCGGTACAGCGCAATTAAAACGATTAACCCCAGAGCAAGGGTAAAGTATTTCGCCGCCCGCACATCGTATGCAAAAAAACGTTCGACCGGAGCAAGAAGGATTGAATATAACGGCGCGTGAATAACATACCGCTGCGGCTCGGGCAGCGTTCCATCCTTATATCCGTCAAATGACGCCAGCGAATTTGCCCAGATGAGGTACCGCGCGCTATCCGGCGTGTAGATCGAAAGATCGTTTACCACAAGCACGCCGACTATAAGAAATCCCGCGCAAAGCAGGAGCAACAGCAAATGAACTATTGAAAAATTTTGGCTTTTAATCATTCTCATGTTCCGGTTAGTTGGCTCCCTGAGGGGAAGCTCCGGATTGCAGAGATTGTATCCGCGAGGTAATTTCCGTATTGCCGGGTTCAAGGCGCAACGCTTCGTTGTACATGATCGCCGCGCTGTTCAACCTGCCTATATCCTGCAATGTTTTTCCCATAAAAAGGAAAGCCCGAACATTCTTGGGATTATAATAGAGAGACCGTTCCGCCTCATCCAGATCGACGATGGGCAAATCGATTTTACGATACAACATGCCGACTGCGAGATGCAACCTGCTTTGTTCAAGAGGATCTGAAGTCATATTTAACGAATCTCCGATCAAGAGCACCTGCCGGAATGCTTTCGCTATCACATTTGTGGAATCGATTTTCCATATCCGTGCTAAATGTTCGCGCGCGCGCGCTGTATCTCCCGTCTGCAAATTATAATGAAATCCCCACAGCAAGCCGGCAAAAAAATCAGATTCCTTTCCGAGCGAAGCATTCATCATTTCGGTCGCGTGATGATAATATCCGTTATTCCAGTATATCAGTGATGCGTCAAGAATCAGGAGCGATACCCGCTGGGGAAACGCTGTGTGACGCGCCTCGGCCTCCAGTTCTCCGGCATGAAAGAGCTGCGATGCAAGAAGCGTGTGGGAGAGTGTTTGAGGAAGCGACAATAATTTTCGATAATAAAGACTTGCGCTGGCAGAATCTTTCATGGTCAGATACGTAACAACGAGTTGGTACAAAGGTTCTTCCATTTGGGGTTCCAAGTCATGGGCGCGTTTCAGCAGATCGGCCGCCCGGAGATATTGATTGTTCCGGTAACACTGGCGGGCGATCCGTAAAAGTCCCGTCGTGCTGAGAGTATCAACCGGCAGCTTGTAGGGCTGACCCGGAGGAAGATTGTTCATTAATCTCGAGGTTATTTTGTAGAGCGTTAAACCTGAGGCGGTGTATAACGGCGTGAAACGATATCGATCGGATTCGTCCATCGCGAACTCATACGTGCTGAACCTGCCCCAGCGCACAGCGGTGAGGATATAGTTTGCCTGAAATTCCCTTAAGGAAGCTTCAAAAACCGGTTCTGCGATATTGGGTTCAAGCTCAAGAACTTTCCGCTTCCCAACCGCGCGAGCAAGTTCTTTAATCGGAGATGCGATGATGGCGTCTTCTTCCGTGTGTTCGCGAATCCACTTTCCCATCACCGACCAGGGCCAGATATAAACAACCGGCAAGGATTCTGCGCTTTTTGCCAATCCCTCCGGATCACGTTGGAACTGGATATTGGTGCGGAGTATTTCCCCAATCGCCGATGCATTAGGCGCCATAAGGATGAGGGCAAAAATAATGACGGTAGGTTCAAATCTTTTAAAGCCGCCAGTAACTGAAAAAATCCATGTGAATCCACTTACTGCATAATAGATCATAAAAACCAACAGCGGCGTTAAAAAGCGTATATCATAGAGCGGGTAGATCAGGATCACGGCGAGAAATCCCAGCACCACAAGAATTCGGAAAAGCGCAGACCGGTTTGTGCGAAAATCGCGGATTATTCCGGCAATCATCAACGGCGAAGCAATTCCGATGATGATATATTGCGTTGAAGAAAACAAACTGACCATTGCATTATGCCATCCCGATGGATTGACGATGAGATTCATTTGCTTGTTGGAATACAACGCATAAAATACCGTTCCTCCAAGCTGGAAAAAATATGTTTTGAAATTTCCGATGATCCGGAGAATAAATTCCCGCGTCAACGCGGCGGATGAATCCGTGAAGAAATGCTGGGTAATCAGTTTTAAATTTCCGCCCCTCCCGCCGGGCGGCACTCCCACGATGATATTATTTCTTATATACCATGCGACGAAAAAACCGGCTCCGAGCAATAAACCGATAAACGCGTATTTCGGTTTTCGCCGAATAAATAAATACATCACCGCTGACACCACAACTGCGGCTCCGATTTCCCTCACGAGCGTGATAACTCCGAGAAAAAGGAAAAAAATGAAGAGCTGTGTACGGGAGACGCCTTGATCATGTAATGATTTATCGCCTGCAACCGATATTTTCTCAATGAGAATAAGAACGGAGATAATAATCGCCAGAAACGGAGCTTCCGATAGAGCTTCGGTGAAAAAGACAATTGTCATCGGATTGAACGCCAGGAGAATTAACGCTCCCAGCGCCGAATATTTCCCGAGCAGACGCCGAACCCAAAAATAAAAAAGAACAAGCGCTCCGCACCCCCACAATAACGTATATATCTTAACGGCGATGAGGGAAAAGGGAAAGAAAATTTCAACCGGCGCAATGATAGCGGCATAAAATGGAGCGTTGATAATATATCTATCCGGGTCGGGTTTAGTATCATCGACAAAGCCATGCCCGTTCGCCAGAGAGTTTCCCCAGATGACGTACAGGGTGCTATCCGGCGTATATAAGGATATATCATTGAGGCGCAGGACGCCGGCGGAAAAAAACAATGCAACCAAAAACACCATCACTGCGTGTTCTTTTAGAAAAAGAGGAATTCGATTCATGGAGTTAGGTGAATGAAAGTAGGTTTTTATTATGTTGCGCGTTTCCAGGTAAGGATTGCCGTGTGCGTTTTTCCCCCTATTTTAAATTCTGCGGATAATATAAGCCGACCGTTTGCAAATTTGAAAAATCGCTTTTGCGGCTGATCCAACCAGTTAGGGAAAAGACTCCCTTCCACGTAGTGTGTAATGGAACACTCGACCGGATCGATTTTGTAAACGCCAAAATACGCGACATAACTTTTAACGGCGGACGTCATCTCTTCCGGCGTCCCCTTTCGAAGATCATCCGATGCGTACCGGCGACGTTTGGCTTTGGAGAGCTGGCCGGACATATTGCCCTTCGCGTCATACGAAAGAATACCGATTGCGTCTTTTCCCAATGGGTGTCGTGAATGACCGTCGGGATCGAGTATTTCATACGCAATCAATCTCCACGTGCCGAAAAATTTTTTATCAAATGAGCGCGATTGCCGGGAATGCATAGATTAGGAAAGTGTTCCCCAATATACTTTCGTCACGTACAACAATTCTACGCGGTTGTCTGCCTGATGGGATTGAAAAATTCTCTCAAGCGATTTCAACATTTCGTCGGATCGAGGATCGTCTTCGGAAGGAACGTACGAAGATGACAATAGCCGTCCGCGGATCCCATCAAAATCCAATTTTTGATCGTACGGAAATTTTGCGGATGTAAAATTCCCCGTCCCAAAAAATGAACGCATATCATCTTCAATAACATTGTCGTGGCGAATCTGTTCATAATCTGTTGAAAAACGTTTGAGCAGCATTTCATATTCCTCAAGAAACGGCGTAGCATCCAAATTGCGTTCATTCCAGAGGAGACACACAACCGATTTTCCACGGAGTATACGGCTGCATTCCCGGCGGAAATTGTCCCTTTCAAACCAATGAAATGCCTGGGCGGCAGTCAGGATATCTATAGAATGATCGTTCAGGAAAGTCTGTTCGGCGCTTCCGGCAATACTCCTGAACTTCGGATAACGCCGGAGATACCTCTCACCCGCCTCGCGCATTTCCTTATTCGGCTCCACCCCGTATACGACGTTTCCGGCTTCCAGAAATAATTCAGCCAGAAAGCCCGTCCCTGATCCGATGTCCGCCAGCACATCATCGGGACTTAAATTTATACTTTCTTTGAAATAGGGTATGAGCTCAGCGGGATAATGCGGACGATATTTGAGATATGCTTCAACACGATTGCTGAAACGTTCTTTTGGATTAAATGAACTTATTCTTACCGGCATAGGTGAATCAATGTAGTAAAAATTTACTTTAGTTGTTGGGTAGGCGTGACGTGAAAGACAAGTCATTGATCTACTTCATAAATCTCCTCCTCCATAAAACCGGAACGATTTCATGGTAATTCAATTACCATATCTCTTGAATTTAACAGAGATTAATAGGCATCAATACCGATACGGTGTTGTCTCAGCCGTTCCCACGCCTCATACGCTGCAACCGGAAGACTGTACGACATAATGTTTTTTTCCAGTGCCGCCAGCACGGGCCTCAGGGTTGCATAATATTCGAGGGTTGATAGCGCATGTAATACGTGAGTGGCGCTCGTTCGGAACTCAACGGAGTTGTACTGAAACGCGAGTTCACGAAGCAATGGTTCGAGAGATTTATCGCCGATTGCAATCAATCCTTCCCCGGCAACCCACCGGACGTCTCCGCTCGCATCACCGAGAGCGGAGACCAGCGCTTCTGCGCTTGCATGGTGTTTCATATCTGAAAGAGCTTTTGCGGCTTCCCATCGGGTGTGTTCTTTCGGCGAAGATAATTCCGATATTAAATACGGGACAGTTGCTTCGCCCATCGCAATTAACAAATCACGGGCTTCGCGACGAATTTCTGCATTTTCATTTCCCAACGATGAAATAAGAGATTCGATATTTGATGTGACAACTCCCTCCCTCTTTAATGCATCATCTGTAATCTTACGCATATTGATCTCCAAAATGAATTTACACGAATCTACGGGATCCATTCTGTCTATCTCTACAACAATAATTTACTCTAAATGGTTTTCATATTCAACCATGAAGATTTTAAGATGCTTACATCTACGCCTGTATCGCGCGCTTAATCAACAATTTTATTATACTTACGCAGGATCGAAATTGTTTCTTTGATAGGAAGTTTTTCTACCACCCTCCGATCAATTCCATCTATAGTTTCAGCCAAGAAAAGGGCGTTGACAATGGCTTCTTCCGTGGCTTGGATTACCGCTTCAAATAGCGGAGTCATCAAATCATTGGAAAGCATTGCAAGTTTTTGAGCTCCGGTTCTTCCAAATGTGTTCCGGTTTGCAGTTGAAAAAGCGATAAAGAGGTCTCCGGAACTATTCTCGCCCACCCCGCCAACTCTGCCGATTCCCATAGGAACTCGCTTCACAAGCCGTTTCAATTGATGGGGAAGCAGCGGCGCATCCGTCGCGACAACAACAATGATTGAACCTGTTCCATTTTCCAAATTATATATGTTTTTGTTCGCGAGCGCGGGTGGAAGCATTTCGTATATCGGTACGCCGGCAATGGTAAGGTTTTTTCTCATCCCATGATTTGCCTGAACCAATACGCCAAGGGTGTACCCGCCATCGGCATTTGATAATGTTCGAGAAGAGGTTCCTGTTCCCCCCTTAAATCCATGACAAATCATTCCTGTTCCACCTCCAACATTCCCCAACTCAATCGGACCCCATGCCGCGTTGTTTAATGCGGAGAACACATGCTCTTTTTTTACATGAAAACCGTTGATGTCGTTCAGGTATCCATCATAGGTTTCTGTCACGACGGGAAGCAGCCAGAATATATCTTTAGATATCGGTCTATAATAGTTATGATCGATCATCCATACAATGGCAGCGTCTCTCACAACACCCACGCTGTGGGTATTCGTAATCAAAATCGGACTTTCGAGAAATCCTGATTCTTCAATCCACGCCGAACCGGTCATCTCTCCGTTCCCGTTCAAGGTATCTCTGGCAGCGAACACGGGATCAAATATTTTTCCCCGTGGAAGTATGGCGGTTACCCCTGTCCGCACGGGGCCCTTCCCCCTGCGCAATTTGCCGCTTCCTGATATGATGGTTGAATATCCAACCTGAACGCCCCACACGTCTGTTATGGCATTCCATCTACCCGGCTTGCCCTCAAAAGGAACGCCAAATTCTCTCGCTGAGATGATTTTTCTTGTTGACATAGTTTTCATGAATTACTTTTGGGTAGGATAATATAGGAAAATTTTCTATCGAATTGCACTTCAATTCGGAATGTCTGCTTGCGTGCCGCGCACAAAAAATAATCCCGTTCGCCACAAGAGGACGGGATTATTTTTGATCATTATTGTAAGGATGACTTATTAATTGTTGCTAGCGTTTTATGTTATATAGCTGTTCCCTTTCCTAACGATGAGATGATACTGTGCGTACTGTACTAATCCCTATTTATGTTCTCTATCCACTATATCATAGATGACTCATCAAGCGATCATCTGAGGTAGTTATTATGAGACAAAATATGTGCCAGACCACTACTTTTAGTGGAAATCATCTTTTCTGCGCCATACAGTGATGCCGCTTCATCGTGTGAGAACCTTGAGGGGACAAGATTACCGATTTGGAGAAATAATTTCCGTGGATTACGGTTGAACTGTTATCATTTCCGTGAGCAACCTCACGCCAGAGGCAGGTTATTTTTTGACAAGATGAACCAGCATTTCGAAATCTTCCTCAAACGGATTTTTGGGATTAAACGACATCCCTCCATCCACCAGGTATATTTCACCGGGTTGAAGCAATATTTCCTGTTTCAACCCAAGCGGGAGTTTCCCCCTGCCTTTCAGCGGCATGAGAGATAGCTCATAGCCGGGATGTGAATGGGGCGGTTCGGAGGCGCCGGGCGATAAACAGAGCATAACTATTTTTGTCCGTTCGCCATTGGCAATAGGCACTTGAACCGGCTTGCCTGGCTCAAATCGTTCGATTTCTTTAAAAACTTTCTTTATCATAATTCACCATGTTTGGTTATAATAAATCTATAAAGTAATCTCGATATAGTCAATCAACCACCTATGGAACTACATTATACGGAAAGTGAAGAGATATGAATATTCTTGAAAGTATCCAAACATTTATGTGCCCTATAAAATAGGGAAGTTGTGAAAATTCACGCGCCAGTAGCTCAACTGGATACCCGGCCGACCCGCCGGTAGGAATATTTTGACTGGCAAATCATTCGGTCGCGCGGGAGGAGAACATTAGCATTCTAAGTATCTTGTTCATTGTACAATCTCATCATTTACGTCTATTTTCCCAAAAAAATGGTATCAGTCTGATCAGATTTTAAAGCGTAATAGCATGCTAACTTCATTCAAAATAGCTACGATCAGCCATAAATTTAAAAAATATGTACGGAGTGCACATCTCGATGATGGCATCCATTTTCATAGCTTGAGACATACCGGAATATCATGGCTTATGAATAAGGGAGTATCACCTGTGTTCGTGCAAAAGCTTGCTGGGAGCGATTAATAATTTCCCCAACCTTAATTGATACCTTTCTCATTTCCTGTTAGCTTGTGCGTTAGCACACGCTAAATAATACCGAAGATTATGATGGATTCACCTAAGAGCATCAGCGTGTGAGGCAGGCATGAATTATCTTCTGTTATGGACCAAATGGAATAGAAGTTTGTTCCAGATACAGATTAAACGCGTAATTGAATTAAGAACGTTGTTCATGATGATGGAAGCGTGCCGCATATTACAAAAAAGGGTAGCGTGAACTACCCTTCGATGGTATTACCTCATTTTTACTTTAACGAATAAGCATGACTCTCTCTCCATCTGTAAAAGCATCCGCGTTCAACTGGTAATAATTAGCCGGTCATCGCTACCCCAGACGGTATCGGACAAAACGGGAGAGCAATCTTTACAGATTGCTCTCCGCCCGTTCTATCTCCTTTTTCAATCCAGATAAACCACTTTACCCACCTTTGATTTAAAAAGATGAAGAATTGAATCCGGAGGTATTTTTTTATTTCAGCAATGCCATCTTCTTCACCTGCATAAACGTTTTTGCCGGATCTGTCATGCTTGTCGCTTCGATACGGTAAAAATAAACGCCGCTGGCAATGCCTGTTGAATTCCACTCCACACTCTGATACCCGGCTTCCACCGTTTTATCAATTAATGTTGATACAACTTGACCCAGAACGTCATAAATAGTTAGCCGGACATGCGAGTCAACCGGCAAAGCATACCTTATAGACGTCGTCGGATTGAACGGGTTCGGATAATTTTGGTTCAACGCGAAATATGTCGGCAGCGCTTTTGTTGACGATGAAAGTAGTTCTAACGAGATGGATAACTGATCGTTCGAAATCATCCTGTTGCCATTTTTTGCAAGTGAGATTTCTTCCGGTCCTATTTTTAACGATGCAGCCGATCCGTAAACGGGGGACACATTCCAGCTAACCTTTATCGGATATGTTGCGCCGGATATCAGAATGGGTATCTCCCTCACATGACTCGAATCGGATTGCTCAAGCGTGCGGTTGGTCGCAAACCGAATATCGAAGATACCTTTGGGCGGAACCGGCGGAAGATCATAATCGCCTTTATCCTGCTCTTTCACATTGCCGAAATATAGCGTCTGAGTATATCCTCGGGCATCCTGAATGACGCAATTATTCAAAGCGGAGAGTGGAGCAAGTTGTTCCCTTCCTTTTGGTGCAGCGCTGCCGGTTCCCACGAATATTTTTCCGCTGTCGCTTGTTTTCAGCCAGTAGCCCAAGCCCGGCGTGATTGTATCGGTTCGAGTATACCCTCTATTATACCCGAATAACCGCGTTGCAATAATTCCCGGAGGATCGGATGTTAAGTTATAGTAATTGATGGGGCTTGAAATCGATCCGATTAAATTCCACCCTTCCTTAACCGTAAAGGTATCCGATGCTATCGGAGTTCCGAATTGGGAGACATTGCCTGCTGAACTGAATTTAAGCCAGTACCCCAGCCGGTTCGCTACCGTGTCGCTCGATTGGTAACCTGCTCCGGGCTGATACGAATATGCAATACCGTTCGTTCCCGGGTAGAGAGTGGTTGCATGATTATCATTTACCAGAAGAGGGACCGAAACTATATTCCATCCCAATGCGATATTCGATCCGATTGCAACGTCGATAATTCCAGCGGCATAATCGGATACGCAGCCATTTGCCGATACGAGTAATGTGGCAACTTTTAATCCCGCGGAGCTATACATGACACCGGAGGGATTCTGATCTGTGGATGTTGCTGGGGATGCGTCGACTCCAAAGTCCCAGTTGTAAGTTGCCGCGCTCGTTCCTCCCGTGTAGGTAAAGTTGAGTGGACTGCCCGTGGGAATTGTATCGGCGCTCGCGGTAAAATTTGCGACAGGCAATGCAGCGCCGGTTATTGTATTTGTTTGAATGCCTGCCGTTATCGGATCGTTCAGATCATAATAGAGCCAGGGTGTGTTCGTAATCATTGCCCCGTTAAGAACATCCGGTTTGGGATGCGCCGTGAAGACTACAAACCCGGAGCTGCCGTATTCATCCACAGAATTTGGCGGAAGGTTGATATCCTGGAATGTGAATACTAATATGCTGCCATTTTGTTCGAATGCGCAAGGGTGGCTCCCGGCTACGAACCTGATGTTGGTTGTATCTATATTGCTATCGAGCGTGTCGCGCAGGACAATTGTTCTCACGGTATCGCTGCCGGAATTGGTGAACGGGATCATATACGTAATGGAATCGGATTTTGTGAGATAGCCGTCAGCCGCGCAGCTTCCAGTTGGTATTTGCATTTTCCCGGCGATTGCTGTCTGGCAAGTTACCCCCACGGTCGTTGTTGCCTTATTATTGAGCGGGTAGGTATCGCCGGCAATCGGATCAACTTCTGCGCATGTAGTCAGCACCGGCCCGAAAAATTGACATGTTGGTTTCACGCCGATGAAATACGTCTGTGGCACTCCGGGAATGAGAACGGGCAACCGATATTCTAATAAGGTTCCATTGATCGAATTAGTTATTTTGTTCGGAATCACACTTCCCCCTAGATAGGTCAGGTTTCGATCCAGTTGAATAAAAATGTCGGGATTGAGAATTGCAACCGTTCCATTGTTTTGAACCACCGCCTCATATATAAACTGTTGACCGCAACAGGGCGTCTTCTTTGGCCAATAATTGCCAAAAATATTAATCGCCAGATCGTAAATATTCTGAGGATTATAATTCCCAAAATTTTCTCCTGTTAGATTTTCACCACCCAAAATCTGGATGTTATATGTCCCAAATTGGGGAAATGTTTGAGTCCAGGGCCAGCGCTGGAGTTCGCTCACGGTGTATATCCCCGGAGGTAAATTCTTGAATGAATAAGAACCGTCATTCAGGGTGAGAAAAAATTGCGTGGTAAAGCCGTTATTTCCCGTGAGTTTAATATTCCATCCCCCCATCCCATAATCGGAGCCATCAAACTGATGATTGCCGGTCTTATCGTTAAACTTCAATCCGCTGATCGATGCAGTCCCCGTGTTGCCGAATATGAGGGGTCCCAAATCCTGGCCCGGTGGGAGATATATAATGTAATTACCCGATTGCGGAGCGGTTTGCTGCCAACCGGTCCTGTGTTCTTCGGTAATAGTGTAATGCCCGGGAGGAACAGTAAACGAATAATTTCCGTTCGCATCTGTTTGGGTGGTCAAAGTAGCGTCCCCGTTCAAATATATATTCCATCCGCTGATGCCGGCTTCATTGGATTCTCTCAGGTGATTGTTATTAGCGTCGTAAAATTTGAGACCTGTAATCTTTCCAATACGGATCGTGAAGACCGCATTGCTCACATCGGTCAGTGTACCAATTATATTATCCGTAATACGGACAAGAGCGTTCGTGGTAGGTGTGTTCGGGATCGTCCAGCTATATGTTCCCAAGCTTGGTGAGATATGGTCGGCGACAAGCAGCCAATGCGATCCGGCATCGGTGGAATATTCAATTTTTAAATCTGTCGGTCCGCAAGCGCTCGTCCATGTGATGGGATGGCTTGAACCGACCCACCATGTCTCGCCGCCGTTCGGCGAGCGAACAACTACCGAGGGAGCTGAAACCGTAATGGCATTTGTAAGAATAGCCATTCCTCCTCCGGGTCCTATATTGGTAACGGTGATGGTGCGTGTTCCCGGAGTTGCCGACGGAGATACGGTGATATGCGCCGTTAGGGAGTTTCCGGACGGATCAATTGTCGGGATCACGCTGATCCCGTTTCCAAAATCTGCGGAGGTTAAACCATTAATGAAATTAGTTCCCGTGAGAATCACGTCGTACGTCTGACCGGTGCAAACCGCCGCCGTATTAGAGCTGATTAAGGTTGGAGCGGGATTGATGGAAGCGCAGCCTGGTGGCGTGCCGGTGACGGTAAAGCAATCAAACGCCCATCCATCGCCAACCCCTCCCCCGTCTGCGAAGGTTATATACCGGAACTGGATATTATTCACCAATATTGGGTTAGGAAGGCGAAGAGAGACAGAGACCCATCCGTATGGCCCGATTGGAAGGTCGTTCCCACCGCAATCGCCCTTGCTGCTCCACCCAGGTTGCGGTAAAGAGTAGCCGGGCAGCAAAGCATTCCACGTTGCAACATCCATGCAGGTATTTCCATCGGTACCGGAAAGAGCATTGTAAATTTGAGAGTTATACCAACGGCAACCGAGGGTATCGTTGTATCTACCGACCACTTGCCAATGTGTTCCGCCATCGCTGGAATATTCAAACCAGCTTCTATCCCAGTTCGGTTCAGTGCTAATACTTTGATAAAAAGAAATGTACCCACCAGACCCTAATAGGGAGGAAAGATCGAAGATTGGGCTTTTAACATAACTGATTGTGCTATTCGTATACGAAGTTCCCGGAGGTCCGGCTTTTGTAACCATAGAAGCGCCGCTTCCGCCGTACGGTCCGCCGAGTTTGGTGAATGTTGAAGACCATTCAAAATCCCCGCCGTAACTCCAGCCGGCTGCGATCGGGTCCGTGTCAAAACAAAATGTGTAGGGAGGCGTGATCGATTGGGTTTGCCGTGCAGGATTCCCATGATTCGCCTGAACAACCGGTGATTTATCTCCCGATTTTTCCCCTGTGGCTGATTTTTCTTTGCCTTCCAGAGTGCAGGTGATGCATCCAAGCATCGCAGCACAAACGATCAGCAAGTAAGCGAATTGTTTCATATAAACTCCTCTAATAATAAATGAACATTTGTGGATTTATCCTGTGGTTAATAATAAGATATACTGCCTCTGATCGGATAACTCCGGGGCAGCGATTGTATATTCACTTGATCGTTTATAAATGCTCAGTCGTGGTTAATAATTTTCATGGTATCGACAATTTCCGTTTGATCGTTTTTACCAATAAACGGTAATAAAATAAGCCATCGACATATTTTTAGCTATTACATGGTACGTCGAGTATGACGTCGTCGAGCTCAACTGGAAGTCCATAATGATGTAACTGCGATAAACAGAGATGGCAATGAGTTTTTCATAACGTAATCAACATATTTTTTTCGTCTCAACGGTTGTTATCCCATCCATCTCGATGAGCAATTGGTAGAGACGGCTTCCGCCCGCGATATCCAAAAGTCCTATTGACAGCACGTGTTTTCCTTTTTCATAGAATGCATTCTCGATTAGCGTTTTCGGCTCGGATCCATCTTCGTGAAGGATTCTGAGCGTTACCCTGCCCGCGTCCGGCAGATCCACTTCAAGTCCCACCGGTTTGAACGGATCGGGATAGAGTAATCGGGAAACTATTTCTTCGTGCATTCGGCTCATTTCCTAAACGTATCGTTCGTGAAAATTATACTTGATCAATCTTGGAGTCCTTATAATTTCAATCATGCAAGTTGTACATTTCTTCATCGGGACACCGCTCCAGCGCATTCAACTCCGGAGCGGCGTCATTGATCTTCCCACTAACCTTATTCCCGATGATGATGCACTGCTTACTTAATCAATAACATTTTGCGTGTCTGTGAAAAGTGTTTCGATGGATCGTTCACAGATGTTGCGTCGAGGCGGTAGAAGTAGATGCCGCTGGAAAAATTGTTTGCATCGAACTGAATTGATTTGTAGCCCGCTTGTTCCGGCTGGTTCACCAACAGCCGTACCTCCTGCCCGAGGACATTATAGAGCGCGAGGCGCACATACGACTCGTCGGGTAATTGATAATTAATCACCGTTGTCGGATTGAACGGATTGGGGTAGTTTTGTCCAAGCACATACGTTTCCGGGAGTTGTGCCGGAGTATCTCCGCTTTGTATCTCTGGAGGAGGAGGAGGCGTTTCGCTCGATGGCATAATCTTGATTCTGCTATTATAACTCTTGCTCATTACTGCCGATACCGCCGATGATGATGAAGTATCAAGAACTAATTTTCCCGCCCTGTCAACTTTAACCCAGTATCCATTACCGGGAAAGATCGTATCGCTGGTTACATAATGCCGGTGGTACCCAAAGAACTGCGACGTGGTTAACCCGCCGGGAACAGATGTAATCCGATTTGTCGGGAGCGGCTCGCTGATTGAGCCGATCATATTCCATCCGGGAGTAACACTCACAGTATCATCGGTGAGCCACGATCCCGCCACTGCAATATCCTGAGCCGTACCAAACTTAAGCCAGTAACCGACCCCATTCGAGGGGAGAGAATCAATGACATACGACCCCTGAAATTCGTAAGCATCGGAACTTGCGGTTGGATAGAGTATAGATTTATGAGAATCGCTAACCGTCACCGGCACTGACACCATGTTCCACCCTTTGGTTACGCTTGAAGCGGGAGGAACTGTAGCGCTGACATTGATCATAAATTGGTTTGAATCCGCTACCCCTTCCACTGTTTTTGGCGGAGCATTGGGACCCGTTAACGACCATGTGACTAAAGCGACTCCGGAGTAAGTCCCGGGAAATAGGTCCGGTGGAAAATTGCCGATAACACCAATGCGGATAATAACGGTTCCACTCGCATCCAACGTAATCACGGTCGGATTAAAGGGATCAAATGTTGTCAGCCTGCCACAGGGTAGACTCCAATCGGCGGTATACGGCGTGAGTGTTATTACCTGGTTGGTTTTGGTCGTAATGGAGGCCGGCAATACAGACGTGATAATGATTTGGGAGAAGGGAGTAGTATGGATACAAAATTGCGCATTATTCCCGCCAACGGTACAACCTGTTTCAGTTCCATCAGTATTCACTCCTACTGTTGTGCACCCAGGATAAGTAATATTGTCAATGTATCCCAAATTAAGAGTTTTAGGAAATGTTACATTAACGGTGACATTCGCTTGTCCAACACTCCAAATTCCATCAAATCCTCTTACTGTGTACATCCTATTTAAGGGAGGACTCGCGATTACTGTTGATCCTGTTGTTGAGCTCAACCCGTCTGCCGGAGACCACATGTAGTTAGTCGCGCCGGTCGCGGTGAGTGTGGTTGAACCGCCCAGACAGATCGAACATTGAACGGCGCTGACAGAGACCGCGCCGAGCTTACTTGTAAAAACTCCTTTAGAACCCGCCCACCCATCCCCGCCTGAATTCTTCAGAGTAGTTGCATCAAAAGATACCGTTCCATTAAAAACTCCGGTGACAGATGCTTCACCTAAACTTGTTACGGCAATTCCAACCCCTTCATTAAATCTGCCCAAAATGGTTCCTTTTGCCCAGTCGGGAGTTCCAGTTGCCCCATCATATTTGGCAGTGAATAGATTATCATCTCCCCCTCCCCATGTGAGTGTCTGTGGACCTATCGAGATGTCATTATGCTGGAAATTTCCGATTGTGTAGCAGTCACCATTACCGTCAATTGCAACACCTTGACCATTAGTCGAACCTGTGATCCCTTGTGACCATATTGCTTTTCCGTACTGATCATATTTGACAACAAACGCATTTCCTCCTCCTCCGGAGAGTGTTAAGGGTGGCGTGGGAGGTCCACTAGTGCCATAAAATATGATTTGTGAGCAACTAAATTCGCCGGTTACGCAAACACCAGAGATGTTTGCTGCGATGCCGTTGGCATAGGAATCACCACCTGTTCCTCCTTCTCCCAATGACCATACTGCATTACCACTATTATCGTATTTAGCAATAAAAATTTTGTAACCTCCCCCATTCCACAGATAAGGATTAGTCCCAAAAGTAAGGTACGTACTATTAAACACACCCGTGATATAACAATTACCCGATCCATCAGTGGCAATACTTGTAGAGCGATCATTGCCAGCGCCATCGAACCAGTTTCCTGAGGCGAATTGTACGGCTCCAGAATTATTAAAGGAAGCTACAAAGATGTTGCTTCCGCTGCTTGATAGTTGCTTACCACCGAAAATTGCGTCATTATCAAATGTACCTGTGATATAACTATTTCCCGCTGCATCAACGGCGATCCCCGCGCTTTCACTATTACCATCAGCGGCGGACTCCCCGTTAGCCCAGGCAACGCTCCCATTCGCGTTAAACTTGACAATAAATATGTGATTGTACCCATTTGGGGTTAGTAGGGTTATTGCCAATCCTGGCGCACCCGGTGAAGGATTGAAGGTTACGCTCGGTGTTTGAATATTACCCGTGACATAATAGTTGTGGGCAGCATCGACGCCAATCCCTGACACAATGGGCGCCCCTGGTCCAGATCCTCCAGCTCCTGAGATGAGATTCGTGCGAATAATTGTTCCAGAAGGATCATATATGACGATGAAATCACTCCAATCTCCTGTGTTCATCAAGGTAGTACTACCAAACGTAATCGAAGAACCTTGGAACGTTCCAAGGACATAAGTGTTGCCCTGATCGTCAACGGCAATTCCGGTCGCACCCGCAACATCCGATATACCACAGCCCTTCGCCCACTCCCATCCGGGAGCATCGGCATCGGCAATTGAAAATAAACTCACCATGATGAACATGATCGACAAAACATTCTTAAATTGATTCATACTAATTCCTGAAAAAAAGTGACACATGAACGAGTTTGGTTCAAAGACTTCAATGCTATCGCGCTACCGGTACTCTTACAATCCAAGGTTCCTCTGAGATGATAATTCATTGCTTACTTAATCAATAACATCTTGCGTGTCTGTGAGAAGTGTTTCGATGGATCGGTCACAGATGTTGCGTCGAGGCGGTAGAAGTAAATGCCGCTTGAAAAACTGTTCGCATCGAACTGAACTGATTTGTAGCCCGCTTGTTCCGGCTGGTTCACCAACAGCCGTACCTCCTGCCCGAGGACATTATAGAGAGCGAGGCGCACATACGACTCATCGGGCAATTGATAATTAATTACCGTTGTCGGGTTGAACGGGTTGGGGTAATTTTGACTTAATGCAAACACTTTTGGAATCCCCGGTTCGTTGTTATCCGCAGTCACCGGAGGCGGAGGAGGCAATTCATCCGAGGGAACAATTCTTATTCTTTGTTTTGCGGTAGCCCATGATGGCGCGGAAAGAACAATTGTCCCGCTCATATTTGCCTTCACCCAGTATCCTTTTCCCGGTTGGATGGTATCGGCTTTTGTATATCCATTGGCATAGCCGAAAAATTGAGACAACGTAAGCCCATCAGTCGGGGATCCAATTGTGTTAACCGGTATGGGCAAACTGATTGAACCGATGAGGTTCCAGCCCGCTTGCACAACAATTGAGTCGTGTGTCATCACATAACCGGTCACTGAGTCATTCTGGGCTCCACTGAACTTTAGCCAGTAACCTTTGCCGTTTATCAGCGTGTTTTGCTGCACGTAACTTCCCTGATATGCGTATGTCGCGGAAATGGCGTTTGGGAAGACCGCGGATTTAGCCGGATTATTTACACTCAACGGCACCGAAACAAGGTTCCATCGGTCGCGCACACTTAGCGCGAGCGTTTCAGGATGTTGCTGATATCCGAAATTCAAACTATCGATCACCTGGCGTCTTCCCAGCACCACAGGATACGTAGATGGTGAAACCGGATACGTCAGGACCCACCCCAGTTGTTGCAGATCTCTCACCGTGTATGTGCCCGGCAGAACATTATTGAAGAAATAATAACCATACTGATCTGTGGTTGTCGTCGTACCGTTCGAGAGTTGGACGGGCGAGTTTGACATCGGCGGCTCATTCGGTTGGTACAAGCCGTCGCCGTTCAAGTCATTCCACTTAAATCCGCCGATTTCTCCGCTAGAGTCGCAGCAGCTCTGTGTTATATTTGCCCCGCCCCCTGCCGCCACCGTGCCGGCGATATCGAAACCCATCGCTACGCCATAAACGTTCTCCACCACAACCCGCAACTCGTTGATCCCGGGGAGAAATTGCGAGGAGGTCGCTGTAAATGTATGCGCAGTTTCAAAATTGCAGTTACTGCCATTGCATGTGCGGGGTTCCGGTGGAGTAGAACCAATCAGAAAACCGTTCAGGTATACATTGGCGCTATCATCGACAAACAGTTGCATGTTCAACGAAGCATTCGACGTATCTTCGACGCAGAAAGAATCCACAAAGCAATAATTACCGTTGATCTGATCGGCTGACGATGGATGTGCGCTGAGCCACTGGCTGTTCGCGAACGGAGCGTGCCAATACGGATCCGGCGTCAAAACGACAGCAGCCGGTCTCCCCATCGGGGCCCCGGCGGCAAATCCCGCCGGCTCACAAACTACTTTCCAGTTTAAATCCAGCGATCCCGGAGGGTCAATACTCGATGCTGCCTGATTGAACCCCGTGTTCAGACGCAGGGTATCCACCGCGCAAGAGACTGATGTTATACACACGCGGTCTATTTCGCCGTAGGATGTATCGATTGGAAAAGCTCCACCGCCATCATTAAAAGCGCTGATGGTTAAGATTGAGCCGGAAGATAGGCATGTCCAGTTCGAGAGAGTGACTGTAGCCCAGTTTGCCGAGGTGACCGGATCTGTCTCTCCAATCAACTCACCATCTGATGCATTCTGCACGGGCCCGTTAGACGATCGAAATTTGAATCGCACATAAGGCATCAACGCGGCAATATTCCCAACGTTCGATGGTGGCGGTGGATTTCGAACGCACATTGTGATAGAGTATGTCGTGCCGGCAACGAAACCCGATGCAAGAGTCTGCTGTGCCGCGCCCAATAAACCGCTGCCGCTTGTGCCCAGCATACCGAGAGAGCCCATATCTCCCGTTTCGCATCCGCCCGCCTGCAGCATGATCGGTGGGTTCGACTCATACCCATCGCCGATCCATGAATCGACATGACCGGGACCGTTGATAGCGCCTGGTACAAGTCCGCTTGAAAAACCTCCGTTCGCAACCAGATTACCGGGGCAAGAGTAAGAACTATCAACAGCCATACCGAGCTTAGCAACAAACACTGAACCGCTATTTCCGTTTGTTAACGTCGTTCCGCCAAAGGTGCAGGATACTTGGTAAAGTCCCGTTACATAACAATTCCCCGTTCCATCCACTCCGATTCCATAACCAACATCTTCACCGGTTCCTCCAGCGCTCGTTGCCCAGATTGCATCGCCGCTTGCATCGTACTTGACGACAAATATATCATTTCCACCGCTGTTCGTAAGAGGAGGCCTGCTGCCGAAGGTGGCGCTGGAGCCGTAGAACCATCCGGTTACATAGCTATCTCCCGCTCCATCTACAACGATACTTTGGCCCTGAACTTGACTGCTTCCTGTTGCACTGGTTGCCCAGAGCACATTGCCGCTCGCATCATACTTGACGACAAACATATTTTCGCCGGTGGTGTTGTTCAGCTTCTTAGTGTCAAACATAATACTGGAACTAGCAAAATATCCAGTTACGTAACAATTACCCGCCCAATCCACGCCAATGCCGTAAGCCCAATCTTCACTGCTTCCTCCGGCGCTTTTTGCCCAGAGCGCATTCCCGTTCGCATCGTACATGACAGTAAAAATATCTAAAGACCCTCTGTTATTCAGAGTCGTACTGCCAAACGTCATGGTTGGACTGCCAAAAAACCCTGTTACATAACTATTTCCCGCTCCATCCACGGCGATGCTTTGACTACAATCGCCACCATGATCGCCACTGCCTCCTCCAGAGCTTGAGCTCATTGCCAAGACTACATTGCCGTCCCTATCGAACTTAACGACAAATATATTGCCAAAATTGTTGCCTGTAAGCGTCGTGCTGCCAAAAGTGATGCTGGATACGAAAGCTCCTGTTACATAACTATTCCCCGCTCCATCAACGGCGATGCTGGTAGACCCAACATAATTAATTTCTTCTGAAATCTTTGCCCAGACAAAATTGCCGTTTACATCGTACTTGGCAACAAATATATTGTGGCCGCTTACTAACAGCGGTGGACCGCCAAAGGTAATGCTCGGACTGATGGAAGTTCCTGTTACATAACAATTCCCGGCTCCATCCACAGCGATGAGTTGGCCATTATAACCGCCGATAGAGCCGCTTCCTCCTATACTCGTTGCCCAGACAATATTGCCCTTTATATCGTACTTGACGACAAATATATTTGAATAACCGGTGTTCGTGAAAGTCGTGCCGCCAAAGGTGATGGTGGAACTTATGAAAGATCCCGTCACATAACTATTCCCTGCACCGTCTACGGCAGTGCTTAAGCCAAGATCAACACCGCCGCTTCCTCCGGCGCCCTTTGCCCAAAGCCAGGCAGGCGTTTGTGCATGCCCAATCGCTGTAAAGCAGATAATCGCAAGAAGTAGAAAAAATATTTTCATAGGATTTCCTTTGAATGTGAAAGTTTTACAATACGCTGCTGACATTCCATGATTTATCGCACCCCAAAGATACGTTTCCCGGAGGCGCTTACCTATAGGGTATTCACCCTGTTCTGGAGGGAAAAATGCCCTTTTTGAGCTATTCTTGATTGGACGGAGGGGCGATAATGGAGGTGAACTGCAAATAGTGACCCCACAGGGTGAGCGGTTTGGAGCGAACCCCCAACTTTTATCAGATGGTTTAGTTCTTCCGCATTAAATTAAGGAGGTACTATCCCGAAGAATGAACGGAAAACGAAATGATGAAGAGCGAATCTCCGACTAAACTTTGGTTGGAAAAAAGTGGATGCGGGAAGAGCGGTTCCTTACTGGTCCACGCTAGTGATGCCCTCCCGGATGGCGTATTTTGTAAGTTCGGAGACCGTGTGGAGATTTAATTTTTCCATAATATGCTGGCGGTGCCCGTCCACGGTTTTGATGCTCATGTTCAGATAGTCGGCTATCTCTTTGTTGTGTTTTCCGTCTGCGATGAGCTTGAGCACCTGGCGCTCTCGGGGCGTTAACGGCGAGAACGCTTCGGGATCGGTCATGCCAAGCTTCGCCAAACAATCTTTAATAACGTCTCCGCCGATCTCGGGACTAATATACGTTCTGCCGCTCAGCACTTTTTGAATTGCCACAGAGAGTTCTTTGAACGCGCATTCTTTGAGCAAGTACCCTGAAGCGCCAAGGTTAAGCATTTCCGTGACGTACCGCTTATCGCTGTGCATCGAAAGAGCGATCAGTTTCACGTTCTCATTCTCTGCGCAAATCTGCCTCGCCGATTCGATGCCGTTCATTCCCGGCATGTTTATATCGATGATGACGAGGTCCGGAACCAGCTCCCGGGCGAGTTGCGCCGCCTGTTTTCCGTCTGAAGCTTCACCGACAACTTCCATGTTGAGTTCATGCGTCAGAAAAATCCGGACGCCATCGCGAACGACTCCATGATCATCCGCGATCAGGACGCGTGTTTTCATTCACTATTCCCTTCAGCGAGATTTTGCGATCTTATGATCGGAGCAACCAGCCGCACGCACGTTCCTTTTCCGCATTCTGAAACGATTTCGATTTTCCCGCCAAGATCATTCAACCGCCGGGTGAGATGGTCGAGACCGAAACTTTTCTTCTCCAATAATTGCTGTTTCATTGCTACGAGATCGAATCCGATCCCGTCGTCGCGCACGGTAATCGTAACCGACGAATTATCCAACGCAACGTCCACATCAACATGCTGCGCGCGCGCATGCTTGATGACATTCATAAGAATTTCTCGTGTTCCTTCAAACAGAGTATCGCGCGCTGCATCTGCGAGAAGAAACTTCCCCGCAGAATTCCGCAACCGCCCCGCGAGTCCATGCTGCCGTTCCATTTCTCCGATGAGCCAGTCGAGGGCAGGCACGAGACCGAGGTCGAAGAGGATGGGCGGGCTGAGTTCGAACGTCAATGCCCGCGTTTCATTGATTGACGTTCTGATGAGGTTAGAGAGACTATCGAGATGAACAAGGGCTTCTTCAGGCATATCGAGGGAACCATCTATTCGATCAGATTTGGCGCGCACGATCGACACGGCATGTGTAACGGCGTCCACTTTCATGCGCGCAACCGAAAGGGCCTGGCCGATGGAATCATGCAAGTATGCCGCGAGGCGTTTGCGTTCACGTGTCTGTGTCTCAATCAATTCAGACGCCATAGAACGCAGCCGGCGCTCACTCGCTGCAAGATCCTCCATTGCTTTCTTCTTTTCCGTACAATCGAACGCCGATGCAATAGTCGCCGCACCACCTTGAAATGTCGTCCGGCCTGCTGTCACATCAATCCACTTTTGGTCGCCATTTTTCGTTATAATCCGGCATTCGAACCGTTTGGCTCCCTCCATTTGGTTCATCCATTTACCGGTGAGTTGTCTAACCGATTCAAGGCTCTCCGTGTGAACGATCTCCTCTAACGTTTTCCTGTATAATTCTGCGAGCGGATAGCCGGTGAGCTCAACCGCGGAAGGATTTATATACAAGAATTGTTTCTCCCGCCAGACGAATATCGCGGATGCGGTCGTGGTTGCGACCGCCCGGAATCTGGCTTCACTGCTCCTGAGCGCAAGATCGTACCTTCGCTTACGAATCAACAAGAGCGCCGCCAACCATACGAGGGTTGATCCAATGAATCCGAAGGCGATAACGGCGCCTGTACGCTTGTACCAGGCCGGGGTAACCGTGAATGACGCAGTCGTTCCAGTGCGCTCAAACCATCCATACAGGTTCTTTGCCTGCACCTGCAAACGATGTTCCCCTGCATTCAGCCCTTCGAGCACAACGGTGTGCTGCTTCGACCAATCCGACCACGCAGCGCCATCGATACAGAACCGAGTCATTACCTCCGGGGGTTCTACCTCGCTATAGTAGGTTAGCGTTTTCCAAGCGAGCCGAGCCGAACGTTCATCGATGAACGGCCGTTCAATCAAGATTCTTGGCGGAAAGGAAGCCATCTTTTCGAGATCCATGATTCCGACGCCTTTGCCCTTCGTCCCTACATAAATTGTGCTCCCAAGAGGAAGGACGGGCCAGAGGTTGGGAAACGACAATCCGCTCCGCTCGTCATAAGTCAGCCACATTCCATGATCGTAGCAGTTGAGTCCGTTGATTGTAGCAATCCAGATCCGCCCGGCGCTATCCGATTTCAAATCCCAGATGGCTCCATCAGGGAAGCCGCCGCCCGGACCAAAAAGATGCAAACTATCGTTCCTATCGATCCGGCCTATTCCATAAACCCAGGGAGCCTGAGAAAAGTTCGACCCAAACCAGACGTTGTTTTCATTATCGAGCGCGAGCGATGTCACCCTGCCGATGTCGATTCCCTGTACTTTATCCCAGTGTGTCCAGGAACCGCCGTCCGGATTCTCTTCCGGTTTTCTCCCCCGCAAGGACGAGAGAAGTTTGTTGCGAGGGCTCCATCGGCTTACTCCCGAAAAAGTTGCAAACCAGTAGGAACCGTCCGGGTTTTCTAAGAAGTCATACACCCGTCCGCCCGCCATATCCACTCCCCACCGTATAAATCTATCGCCTTCAAGTCGGAAAGCTGAACCGTTTGAGTCCGTTGTAGACTTCCTGAGCCCCAGGAACCAAAGATCTCCGTTCCGGTCTTTTCGGATCTTGTGGATGTAGACCTGCTCTCCTGTGTCGGCTATCGAAATATGGCTCCATCCATTACGATCCAACCGGTAGGCGCCGGTGAACGCCGACCCGCTCCCGGCCCAGATGGATCCTGTGGAATCTTCCCCTAAGGCGGTGATGGCGTACACTACCTGGCTGCCGATTTCATTGATAAAGGCGTACGATCCATCCGCTGCACGATGCTCGATTCCTCCCGAAGAGCCGATCCATAAACTTCCGTCCCTCGCCTTCAGAAGCTCGTTAACGCTATTGCGCGGGTCGGGAGGAGTATGCGTAAGAAATCTCCAGTTCGATGAGGATCGCTTGACAATCATCAATCCATTTCTTGTTCCAATCAACAGATCCCCATTTGAACGAAATTTCACAGACGTAATATCACGGGCGCGCGACTCCAGTTCCGGAACCGACGTCCAGACGCCGTGCTCTCTCCACCGAACGTCCCCCGAACGGTAAACAATAATGGCTTCATCGTGTGGACCGATATCGAGTGCGATACTCTGGTCGACTCGTTCACTCGTATTGTGTCGCGGTTTACCGGAAGACGTCCAGTCCCAGATCCCCTCCTTCTCGTACGGTACCGTAAATTGAGCAATCCCCGTCCCATTGTCGTTCTCAGCTAACCCTCCGGTGGTCATATTGACTGGAAATACTCCGGCGGGGATCAATTTTGTCCATTTCCTTTCACTCCATCGATAGAAACCCGATGAAGCGCTGACGAACACATGCCCGTTCTTCGTTTGCAGAAGATCGGATACCGTTGTTCCCACAAACTCTTGGAACGGTTCGAATGTTCCCGGCGAGTTTTTTCTGCTGAGATAAAGGGAAGTATCGGCGCGAACCAAATACCTATCTGGTCCAAATTTGACAACGCCCGAGCACACACCTGGAGATTGAATTAGATGAAAACCCTCTTTAGAGCCGATATAGTAATCAGCAGGTTTTGTGGGAGAGATGGCAAAAACGATGAGACTGTCACCGGTAACACAAAAAATCCCGGCGCGGTAATCCCCGTGAATGCCGAGTTGGCTGTCTGTAGATATCCACTCGAAACCATCAAACCATAGGAGGTGCGAGCCGGCGACTACCCACAGGGTGGAATCAGCCGTCTCTGCTACTTCCTCGATATCGTTCGATGGGAGGCCCGATTCAGTCGTGAATTGTTTCCAACGCGCATCTTCAGAAAAAAGAGCCGTCTGAGAGCTTGCACTACTGAGTAAGACGATAACAAGAGCGAGAACGGCAAGTCCATACTTTATGACAGCGCATCGGGATAAAACCCGATTATCCATAGGTGAATAAGAAAACATTGACTAAACTTAAGAACCCCGCCCGTAAGAAGCAAGTGCGTCAACTGCAAGAAGCAAGATAATTGCAATTCAGACATGGTTGACGAGAAGATTTACTTATTCTATCAATAACTTCAGAGGTGAATCTAAACACTCCTTGAGCTTTCCTCGGTTTTCAACTTCCCCCTCATCCACCGCGCAAACGTGGCAGGAGCACGATCCGGTACTTCGGTATCTTTCTATATGCTCGGGTCATTACTTGGCATGACTCAACATTTATTTTGCCCCCTTAGGATGACCGATTCCTTCCCCTAAAAAAGGTTGACATTCTTATCAAATTTTTGTAGTTTACATACGAAGTGCAAAGAATTTTAGGATATTAGCAAAAAGATGTCTGCTAACAAACTGCTAACAGATAGATGCAAAATCAGTAAAAAATTGCTTTAAAAAACGCGCGCCAGTAGCTCAACTGGATAGAGCATCAGCCTACGGAGCTGAGGGTTAGGGGTTCGACTCCCTTCTGGCGCACAATACAAAACCCCGGTTCATTGCCGGGGTTTTGTATTACTCACGCAGGTTTCCTTTTTATATCTTTAGAACCTTTGGAAGTCATCTCACCCGATTCCATACTGTTGCAACAAATTCTCCTCGCCGGGCAGCTAAAGAGGGCGCTGTTTGAGCGCCCTCTTTGACTTGTACTATCTTTCTGACCCCACAATAATGTTAATGCATTGCATTGTTTCACATACGCTATGAATAAGCAGCACCTGATTGAGCATGCTTAAAATAATTACGGTATGCGATAAAGATACAAGGCGGTTATATCGTCATTTTGGGGGGCGGAACCTGTGAATTTTTTAACGTCAGCAATCAGCTTGGTAATGAACGTTTCAGCATTGGGCGTTTTATTCTGAACGAGGAAATCACGAAGGTCGACTTTATGTTCATAAAATTCTTCAGCTTCGTTCGACGCTTCGGTCACTCCATCGGTGTAGAGTAGTAAACTCTCGCCTTTTCCGATCGTTAACTTTTCGCTTTTATATTGGAGTCCCAAATCGAGAGCTCCCAACGGGAACCCGCCAATCTTAAGCTCGTACACGGAATTATCGTTTCTTAGAATAAATGCCTCGTTATGTCCTGCATTTGAATATTCTATTTCTCCGGTTTCGGGAGAGAGCACGATGATAATTGCAGTAACAAACTTGTCATCAGTTGTTGCGTTATAGAGCGCCTTGTTCAATTTGCCTGCGAGTTCGGATATCGAATTTGATGTTTCGAAATATGCCGTTAGATATGCATGTAAACTGCTGACAAGGAGGGCAGCCGGAACCCCTTTTCCCGTAACGTCCGCGATAACCAGGGCATATCTTCCATCGGGTAGAAGGATACAATCGTAATAATCTCCCCCAACGGATTTGGATGGTATATTTTTGCCTGCGAGACCATAACCCGGGATAGCAGGAAGAGATTTAGGAATAATTTTCTGCTGGATAGTGGCAGCCACTTTCATTTCCTGTTCAATGCGTTGCTTTTCCAAAGCTTGCTGATGGAGAAATCGGTTTTCCAGCGATGCTTGAACCTGGCGCGCTAAGGCGTCGAGCAAGAGTTGATCCGTTTCGTCGAACGGAACGATACCGGTTCGGCTTTCTTTTTCGACGAGTTGAAAAGAATACTCGTCGTTTAAAAATGTAAACTTTGTGATAATGGCGCTTTTCTCGTTCAACGATTTTCCAATCGAAATGCCATCTGGAAAAGTATATTCTCCCTCAAGCACCCCGCCCCGGGTGACTCGTACGATCCCCTTAGATGCATTTGTCAACGACGCCGCACGTTCAAGCGCTAACCGATATGGAGACGAAACAGAGTCAAGACTTGCAATCTCGATACCCGTATCAATGAGACTATTGAGTTGAAGGATTCTATGATTAAGAGAAAACACTAATCCTTTCTCATTACGCCGATACACCATATCCTGATAGGCGCTATCAAAAAGGTGTATAAAAAGTTTCATCGTTAGCAAATCAATATCCGAGAGTTCCACACCTGAGTCTTTCCCCGACACAGCTAATCCAACTGAGGAAGCATCCGTTAGCGTTTGAATAATAGCGATACCATGTTCGGTTTTATGAATTTCACAGGGTGTTGGTTTTTTACTCCCCGGAAGAGAAATAAATTGTTTCAGCCAACCTGATTCACTCTCCACAATATTTTGCCAATCGGGTGAAACACCGGTGCGATAGGATAGTTCGACCACCGCGTTTGGATAGATCTCGCGGAGGACGCTTGAAAACAAAATGCCGATATCCTTTACGGACGCATTTTTCGGTAATCGGCGTATTTGCTTCCTGAGAGATTCAATGTGATCCGATAAATTATCGAGAACTGTGCCCCTGTTCTTTATCATAGTATTGAAATTTTAACCAAACATATTTATTGCTTCATCGACATTCGCCGCTTTTCCGGCAAATTTGAAGATACCCATAATCGTCAGCATTTTATCGACGGCCGGATCAAGATTCGAGAAAATTACTTTACCATCAGCTTCCTGAAGTTTCTCAATGATTTCAAGAAGGAACGACATCCCGATGGAATTAACAACTTTTGATTGAGCGAGATTGATAACGATATGCATAATATTTTTTTCAAAATGACGGTCGAATTCCTTTGCAATTGCTTCACCGCCGATATTGTTCACATACCCTGAAGTAGCGATGACGAGCGCAGTCCCCCGCACTTCCGATGTTAATGTGAAAGGCTGATCCATAATTTCTCCTTTAGGCGAGTAACTTTTTGATGGTTATTTTTGTCCCAGCGTTATTTGATTCTATTTTAAAATCATCTGACATTGATTTCATAACCTTTAATCCCCAGCCGCGCTTATTCTTTGACCCAATTTTATTGCGAATATCCGGATCCTCAATCGAGGTCGGTTCGAACCCCTTTCCAAAATCTCTGACAAAGATAGTAAGTTCTTTCGTTGTCATCGTAAATTCTACATTTACTTTCGGGTTATCCTCTCCTCCGTGTTCCAGACCGTTGATGATAGCTTCAGTTACCAGGAGACGCGCTTCACCGATCTTTTCTTCGGATATTTCCAGAAAATGCGCCAATCTATCCAACCCCTCAACAGCGACCAGCTCTATATCGGGTATTTTGGGTAGTTCTATCTTTAACGAAACAACATCTTTCATACGCGCGTGTTCTCCTTCATAATGACTGTTATGATAAATCGGGACAAAATGTTCTCAATAGCTTTGAAATCAATCTATTCTTTTCTTCGTATCACTAAGAGTGTAATATCATCATCCTGGACAACACCATTCATCCAGGCGTCTCCTTCCTTCACCAAGTGTGTGATAATCTTCTCAGGCGTACAGTCCGAAACTGATTTAAATAAATCGATAATTTTCGAATAATCAAACATCTCGCCATTGCCGTTCTTCTGTTCGGGCAGACCATCAGTTAAAAATAGCAGGGTATCCCCCTTTTCCATCGATGTTTCGTACAAAGAGTACGGAAAATTTTTCATCGAGCCGAGCGGCACAGCTTTGAGCAATATTTCCTCAATCGAACCATCACTATTCCGGTAGAGGTATGCCGGGGGCATACCCGCACTCGATAAAGATACGCTTTTTCCATTGAATCTTGCAAGTGTGAGCGCCATATACAACCTGCCAAGCTTAATTTCCTTAATAGCTTTGCTGCAATGGTTAAAGAAACTTTGAATTTCAATTTTTGACGCGTCGGATATGAACAGGCCCTTCATGAGGGTTACGATTGTACCCGCCTGCATTCCATGACCGGTAGCATCCCCGAACGCAACATTTAACACTCCTTCCGGAGTGACGATGAAGTCGTAATAATCCCCTCCCACCTCGGTAGCGGTTTTCATGAATACCGAAATCTCGTAACCCGGAATGTTCGGCACTTCTTTTGGAAGCATCGAGAGCTGTAGCTTTCGGGCGTCTTCTAATTCTTTTGTCTGCCGTTCATTTTCTGCCTGAAGCGCCCTCTTCTCCGCTTCTGCTGCCTTTGCGTGAAGTTCCGATTCCCGAACTTTGGCTTTCTGTTCCCTGCGGTTGATCTCAAATCTTCGTACCGAATTGAGAAATCCGAACACTAGTACAACATAGATACCGTACGCCCAGGTTGTCCTCCACCACGGCGGTGTGACGATGAGTCGAAGCACGGCTCCATTATCATTCCAAACCCCATCATTATTCGATCCCCTGACGTGAAGAATGTATTTACCGGCGTCAAGATTTGTGAATGTCGCTATACGGTCCGTGCCGAGTTGGATCCAATTATCATTGAATCCTTCCAGCTTATACGCATAACGGTTTTTAAACGTATTGTAGAAATTAAGAGCGGCAAATCTGATATTTGCTACGTTGTCCTTATACGTAAGTGTTATCTCCGGTCTTGCGTCAATTCCCGGTTCTTGAATCGGCGTCCCCTGCACGTCGTCAGTATTGTATCGATGAAAGGATGTGAAGACGACAGGAGGAACGTATGGATTATTGTTGATCTTAGCCGGAGAAAATACGTTGAACCCATTTGCTCCACCAAAAAATATTTCCCCTGTGCGCTTATCCTGAGCATATGCCCCCTGATTAAATTCATTGCCTTGAAGACCATCCTCATAAGTATACGTTCGAAACGTTCCCAGTTTCATGTCGAACCGGGAAATGCCTTTATTTGTACTCATCCACATATTTCCGCTCTCGTCTTCAAGAATGCCGAAGACAACATCGTTTGCCAGACCGTCTTTTTCGCGGTAATGATGGAATGAACCATTATCCCGTTGCATGATATTTAATCCCCCAGTCGTACCAACCCAAAGATTTCCTTCACGATCTTCATTAAGAGAGACAACGAAATTATCGCTTAAGCTGTTTGCATTTGAGTCGCTATGGGTATAATGTGTAAACGTTTCGGTTGCACTATTGAACCGGTTCAAGCCCCCGCCAAATGTACCGACCCACAAAACACCATCCCTGTCTTCAAGAAGCGACCACGCACTTTGCCCTCCGATACTCGTTGTGATCGAATCGGAATGGATATATCTTTTGAATGTCTCATTGTTCGGATCAAAGCGGCATAATCCTTCGCCGTATGTTCCTACCCAGATATACCCCTTTCGATCTTCAAGCAACGCATATATTCTGTTGTCGCTTAAAGAATTCGGATTTACCGGATTATTTTTGAAATGGACAAACGTGCTTGTGGTTCTATCAAACCGATCGAGACCGTCGCCCGATGTACCGATCCAGAAATTCCCAGAACGTGTCTCGAGCATTGACTGAACACTATTGCCGCTGATGCTCCGTGGATTTGACGGATCGTGCTGGTATAAAGTAAATTTTCCGGTATTTCTATCCCAACGATTAAGTCCGCTTCTCGTCCCAATCCAGACCATTCCTGAATTATCGACATAGATTGATGATATATTATTATCTGCCAGACTGTTGGGGTTGGAAGGGTTGTGCAAATATTGTGAAAAGTTGGATAACTCGGGATGAAACCGATCAACGCCATTATCGCCGGTTCCTACCCAGATCATTCCGGAGGCGTCTTGATAGAGAGAATAGACCAAATCACCGGCAAGACTCCTCGGATTGGATGCTTCATGGACATAATGGGTAAATGTCTCGGACACCCTGTCGAATCGATTTAAACCTCCATGATATGTTCCGACCCAAAGGACGCCATCGCGGTCTTCAATGATCGGCCATACGTAATTATCGCTTAAACTCCCGGGATTTTTATCATCATGGCGATAGTGAATGAAGGTTTCAGATTTTTCATCAAACCGCTCAAGCCCATCACGTGTTCCGACCCAGATCGTTCCTGTATGATCGCCAACAACCGAATATACTTTGTCGTTCAACAAACTTCGTGGATCGGCAGCATTGTGTTTGAAAATCTTTGTTTTTCCGGTTCGTGGATCGTACCTACTCAATCCCGGTCCCGGCGAACCCGACCAGCGTACGCCCGATGGATCAACATATTCGGTATTTGCCTGGCTAACCTTGGCTCCTTTCAGCTTGACGCTATCACGGGCAACCTGCGTAAATGTTTCCGTTCTCCTATCAAACTTACTTAAAATTTTTGGATTGTTAAGTGTGCCGAGCCATAAAATATGATTCGTATCCTCTGCTATGTAAATGATAAAATTATCATTGATAGAGTTAGAGTCGGCGGGATTATGTTTAAAGATTTGAAACTCATATCCATCGAACTTATTCAGCCCATCCTGCGTGCCGAACCACATGAAACCATAGCTATCCTGAAACACACACAACACACTCCCCTGCGAAAGTCCTTCCTTCACAGTTAAATGTTCAAACATGAGTTCTTTTTGGGCAAAAACTGAGAAACGAAGCGTAATGGTAAGAACTATGAAGGTAAAAAATAGTTTAACAATTCTCTCGCGATGGTTCATTCTTCCTCTCCAGATTGTTTTATTATGCTGTAATATGGTGTTTTCCTTGGATTTACAACAATGATCCTTCATCCTTGAGAATATAAAAGGCTATCACGGACGATTTATCCGCGATAGCCCATAGAATACTTTATGGAAATATTAGTTTAGAAAATTATTTCATCAAAATCATCTTTTTGATATCAACAAAATTCCCTGCCTTAATCCTATAGAAATATAGTCCGCTGCTTACGTTGAGCCCGGTCCCATTTTTTCCGTTCCACGATACTTCATGGTACCCCTGCGGCTCAAGACCATCCACAAGTTTTGTGACTTCTTGTCCAAGAACATTGTAAATCGTAAGAGAAACACCCGATTGTGCAGGCAACGCATATCGAATCACTGTCGTCGGATTAAATGGATTGGGATAATTCTGCATCAACTGGAATGCTATAGGGAGCTTTGTCGATTTGTCTCCCTCAGTCGGAACTTGACCAATTGCTGTTTTCGATATTGGCATAGAACCGTTAAACGCGGAAGCTAAGTTTAGCACAACACCATAGCCGATACGGACGACTTTACCAAAAAAAGCGCCGGTTGCAATCGTTCCCTTATCCATAAAAATTGTTCCATTTGATGCGTAAATATTTGCGTTGACGGTGGATTTTTGATTTATACAAACAGCCAATCTACAACTTGCTTCCGGATCGGTTCCGCCTACATACAGAAGAATATTTGAAGCATTAAGCAAACTCCCGGTTGTTGGGCCAAGATATGTGTTTACTCCGAGATAAAGAGTGTGGCGAATCCGTAACTGTGTCTGGCTGCTCCCGCTGAATTGCAGTTTCGCTCCGAGCATAAGCGTGAGCGAGCGCAACTGATATATGCCGGGAACCATCGTAAGATTCGATAACGGAAGAATGAGGACATCACCATATACGCCCGGTTGCAATGTATCTTTACGGCCAAAAACTATTGTGTAACACTTTCCATGCTCTACAGATGTGTCCGCTGTTGCGAAAGGCGGAAACTGACCAATCGGAAGAGTCAACGGGGTGTTAATCGATCCATTAATTGATCCATTATTTGTCAATTGGTTATAATAAACGTTGCCTCCGATCACCGATCCGCTTTGAATTTGAATGCGATCTGCTTTCAAATCGCAGCCCGACGCCGTAGTGACACCGGCGCCTATCAACAATTCGACGCCCGGATCACCTGTCTTAGATTTTCGATTGACAAAAATATTGCCTGAAAGTATTTTCGCCGTGTCCTTGAAAATCGCGCTGTCGCCGGCGAACACGACCGCATTCTGATAAATAGGAGTAACAAAAACCGCCTGTGTGCTCTTCCGATTAAATCCTTGTGGAAGTGTAGGAGTCGTTCCGGTAGCTTGAAATCGGAAATTGTAAGAACCCGTTACTATCGTTTGGTTAAATGAACCTTTATAAATACCACCTCCCACAGAATTCAAAGTCACAGGATGCGGAATTGTATCGCCTGGAATTGTGATGTTTGCAGTAACGAGCGCATTCGTAATCGGCTGACCTCCAGAAACATGCGCACTTCCCGCTAATGGACCGCCGTCGGCAAGAGTCGCCTGGAAGCTTATAACATCACCGGGATTATAGGTAGCTTTTCCAAAACTCACGTGCATAACGACGTCTGATTGGGTCGTAATATTTAGAAAAACAGGTTCCGCATTCTGAGGCGCCGGAGTTGAATTAGCTCCAACCGGGAAAAGTATCCAAGGCCCGGGGGCTGGATTGGGGATTTTGTAAAATGCGTATGTCGTTCCCTGAATATATTGAGCACCATGGGGCAAATTATTCGGAGTTATAACATAACTTGGAGTGGATGAACTATCGGTAACTCCTGTGGGAATTGGATATCCCGGAGGGATCAGTAACAATATAAAAGTGCTTCCCTGCCAATTTAATCCGGGTTGTATGGTCGTTGTTCCCGGATCAATCGCTCCTTGCCAGGCAATGCCGCCTTGCCACGCGATACCGCCTTGCCAGGCAATTCCTTTTTGTCCCTGCCATGCTAAGCCACCCTGCCAGGCAATTCCTTTTTGTCCCTGCCATGCAAGTCCGGCTCCGGAGAATGTTCCGGTATCGGCAACAAGCTGGGTACCCGTGAGAGCATTCCAAATTTGATGAGCCGCAAGACTAATTGTCGTATCTGCTGTGAGAAAATAGATACCTCCTGTGGTATCGGCAAGCTTACTATCGAGTGCTTGACCGGGGGAGCCCGAAAAACCCATGGTAAAAAGGGGCACGCCTCTTCCAATCAGGATGGGGGCTACGCTCAGTGCGCCCGGAGAGCCGATTTCCTCTCCTGCTGAGAATAAAATTATCGCGTCCCGGTTTGGATTGCTCACATTGAGTACGGTCATTGCCTTCTGCAACCCGGTACCGATACTGGAGGTTCCACCTACCGATATACCATTAATAGCATTAATAACAGTATTTAAATTGGTAGAATCTACGGATGTTAGCGGCACGATCACAGTATCCGGAAGTTTGATCACGGAGATTCTATCCGATGGTCGCAGATTTTGCACCAACTCGGCGGCGCTATTCTTCGATGGCGTAACACCATTATATCTTTGATCGAAACCTGACGAACCGTCAATCAATAAAACCAGATCAATTGAACTTTTAGAAACATTCGAATAAATATAATTGATACCGGCAATATCGCCCGATGCCAGAGTCCTTTTTGACGTTTCCTTATTTTTGATGATGCCGTACATTGTCAGATTCTCATTATTTGAACCCATGCGTATATCCCAACCGACATACCCCGGAACGTACATATCTCCCAAACCGCCGAAATGTCCGGCTTCATGAGTGGCGACATCCCGCATATCCTTGACGTTCGCCGGAGAAGTCGTATCATCGGCATTACCGAAAATAAAATCTTGCGCGTTGAATGCAACGTCAACGTCTGTCATTTCGCCTGTGAACGCATTATATCGCACTCTCGTGACGGCAATTACCCCGTCGGTTGAACCGGTAGTTTGCACCCAATTACTATCGATCATAACAACGTTGTTGACGCCATCCGGATACCCTCCCCATTGTTCAGTTTGGGTCGGATTTGCGGCTTTAGAATACGAAAGGATCGGAGTTAAATCCGGTTTTATCGCCTGGACATTCCAGGCAACAAATGATGTTTCGATTTGTGATTGGAGTCCGGATACACTTACGCTGTTTGCAAAATTGTATGTTGCCTTCGCATCAGGCCAATGCAGTGGAATTCCTGATAACGTTTTATTTATAACATACTGATTTGCAGAAAATATTCTCGTTTCAATCCCAACCGAGAAATTTTGTGAAAATTCGGATGTATTGCCATATTGATCGGTCGCTGTGGCTGATATAAATTGACCAAACTGCAGCGGTGTTTTCGATGTGATGGAGAACCAGGCATACGCGGAGTCGGCATTCGTCGTCACCGTGGTCGCTCCGATCAGTTTTTTTCCTTCACCGTAACCGGAGATATTCGATGAATCATTCTCGAACACTTCGATGCGAAATGTTGTGCTCTTCCAGCTCAGGAGATATCCCTGAACGACAGATGAATCGGTTCCGGCAACGGTTGCAATATCGACAGCGGGAAAATTAACGTGATAATTAATGGCATCAGGAACCGTCGGACGAATGAGTGGATTCGTGGGACCCAGCGGATATTTATTCTGCGTAACCTGACCATTGCCACCCAGATCAATTCCCAGTTCGCCGTTAAAATAAATAGAATTTCCTAAAATTGTATTTCCGGATGGCGGCGGAATGGAATCAGCGGGATTAACGTCGATCACCGCAATGCCATCAAGACCATTTGAATAAATAGTATTCCCTCCGTTACCACCCGCTGCCGCGTATGTATTGCCAATCGCATTAGCGTTTCCATCGTGAATGCAAACTCCATGCCCGCCGTTACCTGTGATGATGTTTTGTTGTATCAGGTTGCTGTCGCTGTTGATACAAATGCCCGATCCGGGGAACCCGGTAATACTGAGACCCCGAATGATACTTCCATGAGGAATATAACCCCATCGCAAGAACCCACCCCCCAGATCAATTCCATCGCTTTGCGGGTAAGCCGTTGAAGCGTACCCAGGCGTCAACGTAATGAGCGGATGACCCAAGCTATCGAGCAAATTGCTAAAATCCAGATCGATAGCATCCGTGAACGGCGGAAGCGGCTGATGCAACAAAATAATCTTGGAACCGGGAGCGCTTCCGGTTACGATATCGAATGATATTCCGTCGCTGCCGGGGTTTGCATTCGCCATCATGATCGCCTGGCGCAAAGAAATTTTCACCCCGGTCGAATCGACTGTATCTGCGAGAGTGTTGACTACTATTTGCAGCCGTATGTTTACTGCGAATATTGCCGTGATGACTTTGTTTCCATCCATCGATATCCTTTTGGGATTATCAGTCGGTAGTGAGCTGTCGGGAAAAATCCATCGGACAAAATGGTAGCCCGGGGAAGCGAAAGCCGTTAGCGTCACGGAGTCTCCCGGATTGTAGAGAATTTTATTCGGATTAACATTCGCAGATCCAATTGCCGTATTACCGGTTGATGGATACGTATCGACCAAAACCGAAAGAGAATAATGATTTCGCGCAAAGGTCAAATAGATCGAATGGTTCGCAGTAACATTTAGCAGAGTGTCCTGATATTGAGCCGGTGTTGAAGGCGATGTCGCAACCGAAAATCCGGGATTATTGTCAATAAAGAGAGAGTCGATGTGATATGTGGGATTTGCCTGTATGAGAAAGGGCGCGTTGCTGCCATAGGGCACAATCACGGCGCCACTCGGGGTGATCGAACCGTTCGCTCCCGCTGAAGCATTAATAGTATATTTATTGATCGCAAATGTTACCCGAATAGTATGATTCGTAATTACATTCATGAATGTATCAGTCGGGGATGACGCCTGAAGTACTCCATCTACAATTACACTGTCAATGTGATATCCGGTTGATGGGGTAAAATTGAATGCCTGGTTTGATCCATAATTCACTATAACCGACCCGCTTGGCGTTATTGAACCATTTGCTCCTGACAATGCAGTAATTGTATATTTATTGATTGCAAAAGTAACCCGAATGGAATGGTTCGTAGTTACATTGTAAATCGTATCGTTCGCGGATGATGCCTGAAGGACTCCATCCACAATCACGCTATCAACGTGATATCCAATCGAAGGCGTGAAATTAAATGCCTGGTTTGATCCATAATTCACTATAACCGACCCGCTTGGGTTTATAGATCCATTCGACCCCGATGAGGCGGTGATTGTATATTTATTGATGGCAAATGTAACCCGAATAGTGTGGTTCGTAGTTACATTGTAAATCGTATCGTTCGGAGTTGATGCCTGAAGCACACCATCGACAATCACGCTATCAACGTGATATCCAATCGAAGTGGTAAAATTAAATCCCTGGTTCGATCCATAATTCACGATAACCGACCCGCTGGGTGTTATCGACCCATTTGCCCCTGTCGATGCAGTGATCGTATATTGATTAATCGCAAATGTTACGCGAATAGTGTGATTCGTAGTTACACTGTAAAACGTATCGCTCGGGGATGACGTCTGAAGGACTCCGTCCACAATCACGCTATCAACGTGATATCCAATCGAAGGGGTAAAATTAAATCCCTGGTTCGATCCATAGTTTACTATAATCGATCCGTTTGGTGTTATTGAACCATTGGCACCTGATGATGATTGAATTGTATATTGATTAATCGCAAAAGTAATCCGAATAGTGTGATTCGTAGTTACGTTGTAAAACGTATCGCTTGGGGATGACGCCTGAAGGACTCCATCCACAATTACGCTATCAACGTGATATCCAATCGAAGGGGTAAAATTGAATGCCTGGTTCGAACCGTAATTTACTATGACAGAACCGCTTGGGGTAATTGAGCCATTTGTCCCAGATGACGCCATGATAGTATATTTATTGATAGCAAACGTTACCCGGATAGTATGGTTCGTTGTTACATTGTAAAATGTATCGCTCGGGAATGACGCCTGAAGGACTCCGTCCACAATCACGCTATCAACGTGATATCCAATCGAAGGGGTAAAATTAAATCCCTGGTTCGATCCATAATTCACTATGATCGAACCGCTTGGGGTAATTGAGCCATTTGACCCGGATGACGCCGTGATCGTATATTTATTGATTGCAAACGTGACACGGATGGTATGGTTCGCTAATACATTGGTAAACGTATAACCGGGAGCCGATGGATTATTTATCCCGTCAACAATAACGCTATCGACGTGATATCCGATTGAGGGTGTAAAAGTGTATGCTGCATTCGTTCCAATAGGCACTGATGTTGATCCATTGGGAGCAATTGAACCGTTAAGACCGGCGCTCGATAAAATGGTATACGAAATATTGCCTGTTACCTGCATATCTAAATAGCTCTTTGAACTTTCGAGATCGCCCCACACAGCAACGAGATTGTCCCCCGTCTTCACTAAAGAATCAGGAACTGAAAAGATTACATCTCCATTTTCAGAAGCGCAAGTCCTATGTTGTTTGAGGCCTCCGGAGATATCTTTCCCGTTAAAAAATGCTTGCGCGTCGTTATCAAGAGCGATAGACACTTTTACATTCCGTGCGCCATTCGGAAGAAAAATATGTTTCCTCAAAACTAAATCTTTGGATGAAGGCCAAATCGTTTTAACGTGAACTGTATCATTGAGAGGACAAGGGGATGATGACGGGGTATTAAGGATTCCAAAGGCAGCCCTGCCGGTTAAGTACCCCGTTTCGGAAGCGGTAGGATTCTTAAAACTCAGGGTCGAAATTAAGGGAGAGCTCGCACTTACAAATTGGTACAAATACCCACCCGACCTGTAGGGTAGAATGACCTGGCTTGCCTGGCCAAATAAACTTATCGGCGCCACAAACATCGTTAAAAGAAGGAACAACCTCTTCATAAAACCATCCTTAGAATAAAATCGTGAATAACATTTTGGCAATTTTTGTCTCGTGCTAGTTATAGTTGGAGACGAATGAAATATCTTTAGCAGATGAAATTTATATCCCCATTATTGCTGGTTACCATCGCCGGCTTGTTGTAGTTTAACCGTGCTTTTTATTTTATTCGAAAAAGCATCAAGTGTTCCAATATTGGAGATTACCTTTGATCGTGTCCGGGAATCTATGGTAACGGTAAATTTGCCAGCTTCGCCTTCAGCAACCCGGTAGACTCCCCCTTTATCTTGTTTAGCGAAGAGGACCACCTCTTCATCATTATCAAAACGCGGAACATGGCTGTACCATTCTCCAACGCCGTCGACCTCTCCACCCGGAACGACGACAGTCATTGAATTCCCCTGAACCGTACCCTTCATCAATTGATTTATTCCAATCACGATACGCGTCTGAATCTTATCATGTTTAGGAGTCCATTCAGCCATTCTTCCTTTTACGCTCCCCTGGACGATCACGTCAGATTGCCGGATGAGATTATCGGCGTTGATCGTTTTTAATTGGCTGAAGAGAAGCAGCGGAGAGGCAAGCATACCAATGATGCTCATGACAGAAATAAGCGACGAGGGTCGAATATATTTTTTCATAATTTTTACTTCCGATTAATTACGAACAAAGAATAATACAAAGACTTTTAGTATATCCAACGACTTCAACGTTTCCTATAACAACACCGGGACACAAACAATGTTTGTTGATCAGTTTTCCAGAAAGTATATAGGAGTATTATATCTGATTTGGAATCAATAGAATGTAAAAAGAACGAACCTAAGATGCAAGAGGCAAATGCTGAATTCCGGAAATGTTCCAGCTTTGAAGAGGTGAATTCTTGATATTATTGGGGTTATGAAGCGAATTATTAGAATAATTTAAAAAATAATATTAGATTATTTGATGTTATGTGATTAAGATAACATACTCTAATCTCGATCGGGAAAGTCCAGGTTTGGGTTTAATCCGGACAGAATAAAAAACGCAATGGGAATGTTCTTTTTATTTTCAGATATAGCATCATCCATCAATGAGATTGCGGCACAGTATCACCCAATATCGGAATTAGGAAAAATAATCGATGGCAGTTGATAATATCGTGATTTAAAATTTTGGGAAGTCACTTCTCCTTATTTCGCGCATCTTTCACAAACGCTCCTCTCACGGGAGGGGGCATTTCGGAAGCCGCGCCTTTGATTGATTTCCAGAGAATTTCGTTCAGCGCCTGCTCGTTAATCTCATCCGGTTCGGTAAAATCCATCCCTTCGCTTTCCCGGGTTCCGTATGCCGAGGCAAGATTTTTTTCATTTATATCTATCACCGCAGGCAGATAGGTGAAGAGAGATAAATCCGGCTCGCTGGCGAATGAATTTGTCATCGGCGTGCTGGAAGCGTCAAACTGCGTCATCGGCGGCAACCCGAAGATCATCTCCATTGTCCGCACCATGCTGCTTGTGGAATAGAGCGTGTGATCGACAAAATGATGTTTGGTATACGGGCTGATTACCAATGCCTCCGATCGGTGCGCGTCGACATGATCGGGACCGTTCTGGGCGTCGTCCTCAATCACAAACACGGCGGTTTCCTTCCAGTACTTGCTGCGCGAGAGACGGTCGATAAACATTCCGAGCGCCTGATCGTTTTGTGCAATCATGGCGGACGGAGTTAATGTGCCTTTGCTTGTGCCCGCGGTATGGTCGTTCGGAAAATAGACGACATTGAACGCAGGCAGGTCGCCGTTTATTTCATACTCGTTGAATTCCTTCTCCCATACTTTTTCCCTGTCAAGATCGGAGTAGCTCAAATCCCATCCGCGATACTGAGCACAGATGTGACCTTCCTGGGAGGGCATCGTCGGTTTTATTTCATCGCCGATTTTATCGGGCGTGTTGACGAACTCGCCGTAAATCCGGTACGTTACATTATGCGCTTTGCAATTTTCCCAGATATACCCGCTCGAAGGAGCCGCAGTGGGGTTGCCCCCCTCAAAATCATAATCGCCGCCGCGCCCGCCGTAATTCGTGGGCCATGACTTCTCGACATAATCAGTGGCATACGCTGCCATAGACCAGTTATGTCCATCGGCGCTCACTTCTGCGTCGACATAAAAGTTATCCAGCAGCACAAACTGCCGCGCAAGCGCGTGGATATTCGGCGTCACGTGTTCACCGAACAGGGTCAACGATGAATCGCCGTTGCCTTCTTTCATATCGCCAAGAATCTGATCATAAGTCCTGTTCTCTTTGAGAACATAAAAGACATGCTTTATGGGAGTCAGTTTTAATGAATCATCTTTCCACGTACTCAATGTGTCCCTCCGCTGGTAATATGGAGTATTCATATAGACCTGCGTTGAGTAGCGGACTAAATCAGTGTGATTCGGCGGAGAAATAATTTCGAGCGTGCCTTTAAAAAGCGATCCGATATACTGCGCATGGCTGTTATCCCTGCCGGGCTGTGGACCGAGCGGATTTGGAAGCGAGGTATTTCCTTTTCCGTTTGAAACAATAATTTCGCCGCTTCCGGGACGCACCCGAACGCATGAGGGATACCATCCAACCGGGATAAAACCGATCGATTTTCCTGCTGTTGGATCTGATACATCCATAAGGGCGAGGTAATTATTATCCGCATTTGCGATATACAAAATTTTCCCATCGGGACTAAGCGCCACGGAGTTGGGCGTGGAACCGGCAGGCGCATCGGGAGTTAACGCGGAGGAGAGCGTCTCAGTTTTTTTCCGGGTATTGATATCGATGACGGAGACTGTGTTCTCATTCGCGTTGGCGACGAAGAGCCGCTTGCCATCGGGCGATTCCGCCATATCGTTGGGGTGATGACCCACTTCGATCTTTGCAAGCACAGTAAGGAGGTCTCTATCATAGATCAATATGGAGGAACTCCCCCACAGAGAGATATATACCTGGGGATGCTTCCGGGAGACCATGCAAGTATACGGCATGCCCGGCAGGTGAATTTTCTTACTCACTTTTTTCGCCGGTAAATCGATCATGGTTAACGAGCTGTCAAACCTTCCGGTTGCGTACATGCGGCTGCCGGTATCATCGATATCGATGCCGCCGATCCAGATTTTTTCATCGGGCCAGGGTTTTCCGATAACGATGCTGTCCGTAAGCTGTGCCGTTCCCCGATCAAAAGCGTAGATAAATATACGGTTATCGTTACCGCCGGAGAGGGCGAATTTTTTCCCGCCATCGAAAAATTTTATGCCCAACCATGCTTTACGCACGGGGATTGTTTGAGTAACTTTCCATCCGTTCAGCGTAACAATCGAGACTGACTGCTCCCCTTCCCCGTTGTTTGTTACGATCGCATACTCGCCTGAAGGATCGATATCAAAATTCAGCGGAGTATCTCCCACTTCAATTTCTTTCCCGGCGGGTGTGAGGAACCAGCCATTCGGCAGGCGTACCTTCCCATCCTCCATTTTACCGGGGAGAGAAATATCTTTACTCCCCGCACAGCGTATAGCAAATATTGCGAGTAACAAAGCGAAAACGTAATGAAAGATGTTCTTAAGGGTGAACATTCCGATATTAGATATAGAGTTCATATTAAGATAAATAGATTACGTAATATATTAATCTTTTTCTATGGAAGAAAGGTTGAATGAAAATTCAGTAGGTTTACAAACAACTCTAACAGGTTGTTTAAAAAACAATCTGAGTCACCCTGAACTTGTTTCAGGGTCTGAAGATAATTAGATTCCGAACCAAGTTCGGAATGACTCATTTTCTCTTTTTATACCGCCCCCTGATTTGATTAGCCCGTATCAGCTCAAATCTCGTAGATGTGCAATTTCGCATGATGCGCAAGTGTTTGTATTTGCTTGAGATATCGCAAAGCGGCGTGTTTGGTCGTGAAGGTAACGACCTGGTCGGTTGTATTTTGGCTTGTTAATCTCCATTCGAACTTGGCATTTTCGACAAGCTTTAAATTATCATTCCCAATAGTAAAATGATTCATTGATAGTTCTCCAGAGCTGTGTCTTCATAAGATACTGATTCAATGTATCAAAGAAAGGGATGAAATCAAATTAAGTTGAATTTCCCGAATGCTCCTTTTTGTTCGTTTTGTGGGAATATGCGTGAAAAATCCCGCAATGCTGAAGAATTTTCTACACAAGCAAGATCACATTACCTGCGACTGTCCGAGAACTCGTAGTAGCGGGTCACCGACCCGCGCGAACGCCCAATCGGTTTAGAAATAGCCGCCGATCTGGTGACCAGCCCGTACGGTCAGCCCGCCTGACCAGCGGGCGGGGCGGCTACTACAAAAAACGATTTTCGGACACACGCACCTTCCATGGCACAACATTATCTTTGATAGTATCGTAAATCACTCGGAATTGGCGCAGGAAAGAGGTATATTTAGTTGATACAAGTCACCAATCTTTCAATCACGATTTCATTGGAGGAACACATGAACAACATTACCATTCTCTCACATCACCGCCATTGCTCTATCGAGATATCGCATAACGATTCCACTCCCGGACGATGGTTGGTCTGCCAATACTCGACCGTACTCGGCGTAAGAAAATGTGTCTCATCCAACGACTTTACCAATGAGCGGCAAGCGCTGTTATTTGCCAATGGGATGAAGCAGGATTATGACGGCTACCGCCGTGCCGGTGATATAAAATAAGGGGGGAAAGCTAGCATGCGCTATCTCTACTTCCACCCATACTTTTTAACATGCTGGTAGGCGATATACGCAACCCCACCCATTTGAATCGACCCCAAAATTGTGTATAGCGTCTTATATTCATCCTGGTGTGCAAGCTGCAATTTCCAGGGGGAGATAAGATCAATTTTTTCCGGCAGCGTCCAGAAGGTGGGCTGCGACGGCATGACCGGTTGCTGATAGAGGAATTCCAATGATTGGAGACGGGAAAATGAGAACTTTACAAATAGAGATTCAGATTTAAAATTTAGGGAACTGTTCATTGAAGTGTCCGGTAACTGGACATTTATTTCCTCCTGACTCCTTGCGACAATCGTCAAACCAAAGAATAACAGCCCGATACAAATGCTTTTTTTCATACAGATACACATATCTATTGCCCGCAAGATAACGGATTTTTAAGAGATTATCAATTACAGTGGCGGGGAATATCCTCCTTAACGCCGATCAGTGACCATCCCGTACGGTCAGCCCGCCTGACCAGCGGGCAGGGCGGGTCGGCTACTACACAAAAACCCTAATGTTTAAAGTATCTTTCCAACGCTCTTACCACCACCAGCGTTGCGTCGTCATCGAAGGGTTTATCGCCGCCGAAATTCCGCACATCGTTTAATATTCCGCCGGCATAATTCCGGACATCGGCTGTTTGCGCGCCGCGGAGATACGTTTTTAATTTCTCTTCGCCGTACTCAATTCCATCCGGCGAGGTCCGCTCAAGAATGCCGTCGGTGTAACCAACGAAGATGCTGCCGGATGCGAAGGGTGCACACTCTTCCTTTAATTGCGGCAGTTCATCCCGTAATCCTAATGCGAGCGTCCTGGTAGAAAGCGTCTGCAATGAATTTCCCGATACGATGCAGGGCGGTGGATGTCCGGCGTTGATATATTTCATCACATGCTCGGCCGGATTTATTTCCGCGATAAAATACGTCACATAATCACGCCGGGCGGTGCTTTCCAGCACTAACCGGTTGAGGCGGCGGACAAAATCTGGCAGCGAAAGATTCATCCCGGCAAGGAGATGCGTGGAAGCGCGCACTTCAGCCATGATAAGCGCCGCGGGCACGCCTTTACCCGAAACATCGGCAATCACCGCCAGCAGCTTGGAACCGGAGACCTTCAGGAAATCGAAATAATCTCCCCCCACAAACTTGCCCTGAATAACGGTGCCGTAATACTGCAGCCCCGCGATCTCCGGAGAGAGCCGCGGCAGGAGCTGCTGCTGAACATCTGAGGCGACTTCCAATTCCCGGACCAAGGCGTCGTTTTCAATTCTGTGCGTCACTTCGCGTTGAATTGTTTTCTGGATAACATCCCGCGAATATCCCGCAAGGTATGTTGCAAGACCGACAAAACATATAAGAATAAAAACTTTCGTCATTTGACCGATGTACGTTACATCCGCGCTGAATAACTCGCTCATATACCCGTTATGCTGCAATACGACGCTCTTCGTCAGAGATAAATACAATAATAAACCTACATAGAGAAAGATCGCCCACGAGCCGGTGGCAAGCGTTAGCCATCGATCGAACCGGAATGTCGTCAGAAGAATGAGAGGAAACACGATGAGGAATACATAATTCTTCAATGCGACTGTTGGGGTTTCAATTCTCGTATAGAGAAACAACAACAGCATGACAAGAAAAATATCGAGGAACGAGGTAATATACTTCAACCTCGCGACGGATCCACCCCTCCGAACACTGAGAAACACGGCAAAGCCGTACATATACCCGGTGAAAATTACGCCAAGATTCATGATATTCGCTTCGGCGCCGAGCGAACCCACATTGAACAGCGCCACAATCAGCAGGATCGAGATCAGGAACACGCGCACGCGGTTGGCAAAATGCTCCGCGCGAATTTCTTCACGCGCAAGCGCGTCGTTGATGCGCCGGATTATTTCTTCGGAGGATTCCACATCAAGGATACATTAATATGTGATCTTTCTTAAAACGTGTGAATTTCTTGATAATGCAATGGGTTAAAATAATAATTTGAAATACGGAATATTTTGTTTACTGAGATTCCCCCTTGTCAAAGGGGGATTGAGGGGGTTTCACTAAACTAACAAACAGTGAATGGCGCAAATAGCATGATCAATTTTTTAAAATAGAAAATCTTGTTAAACTCACCCCAGCTTCCATTGAAACCCCCGCCCCTTCGGGGCATTTATTTTTGAGTCTATGTGAAAACTTCAGGTAGTCGGTCAAGTGTATTTCGAATTTTCACAAAATGCATCGATGTAAGGAGATTGCTACGTTCGCCTCCCGCTAAAAAGATGAAGGGAGGCGAACTCGCAATGATAATTCACACAAACACTATGGCAAATGGGCATCACTTGATTTAAATAGAGCATCATTCACCCCTTATGCTTCACTTTAAATTTTTTCGTGACTGTTTTATCCCCGGCGGTTACTTTCATGATATAAAATCCGTCCGGTTCGGTAGCGATGTCGATTGGGACGATTGTTTCTTTTACTTGACGATATGATTGTTCATAGACCTTTTTGGAAGAATTCTCGCTGTCGATCCGAACGACAACATTTCCCTGAATATCGTTGAAGAACATCTCCAAAGAAAATTTCCCCGGATTGCGGATGGGAAAAAGGTTCACAATCGGAAGTTCGCTGTCCGGCGATGACGGCTCATAGCCGTCTGCCACCGTAAAATAATGGCTGATCTCGCTTCCGAAATCTGAGCCGAACGATTTCAATAATCTGCCCTTCAAATCCAGAAGCCGCACGTACCCGAATCCGCCTTCGGGGTTCGCCCAGAAATCAAGTCCGTCGCCGACCGTATCGCTCACCACTAACTGGTAGCATCCGGCGCTGAGATCAAGCGTATCGCGGTAGATGGTATTAGCCCTGTACGCCCCGACTTTATGTCCCCGCACAATCGCGCCGTTCTGATCTACGACCTGGTACCCGTTGCTTGTGGAATCGTGATTCGTTCTTATCGCAACAACGATATGATTTCCATACACCGGCGGGATCGTCACCATTGAGGAACCGGCATTGTCTTCGGGGTATTCATCGTCTTTTCCGTTTGGAGATTCAAGCGCAACGGAAAATTTCTGATTTCCTTCCTTCGCGCTCAGGACAGCCGGCAGCGTTATCTCAATCGTTTTTTGCGACTCCAGCCGCCCTTGCCAGAAATACGTTTCCGGATGTTCCCCGGAAAGTCCGTATTTTATTATAATCGAAGTATCCGCTGCCCTTCCGGAATTTTTTACAAGAATCCTCGGATTATCGCAGATTGGGTTCATACGCGAATACTCATCCATCGTGCTCGGCGCGATTATTTCTTCCAGGGAGACGTCGTTCTGCGCATGGGGAAGCTTGTAATATATCAGGTACGAATAGAGATAATAATTCGCCGTGGGATGTTTGCGGTTCAGGTACGGTTCCATCGCCATGCGTACCGAGTGGGTTGAGCCCGGAGCGATTGCAACATCATACACATCGGGAATCACCATCGAACCGGGGCACCAGTTCGCCCGGTCGTAAATCCATGTCCCGCCCTGCGGATAGAGCGGATTGGTTCCGCACCGTCGCCAGATTTGCCTCTTATCGATCAGCGAATCGTCAAAAAACACCTGGCGGTATTTGCTGCAAAACTCGGCGCAATTTTCCAGGTCGTCCATGCCGTGTCCGGTCTGCACGATCCTCATCCTCGCAATATCCGCGCCAGATCTGCCGATGATGGTTTTCGCGGGCAAATATTGATCGAAACTTTTCAGCGTATCGCCGTACGGGATCGATCCGTGCCATAACGTATCCATGCCCGCCCATTCCATGGCGGGCTTGCCTTCGGTCATTGCAAAATCGAGCGTGATGAGCCAGCCGCGGTCGGTGTTGCCTTCATAGCCGGAATGGTTGAATTCAATTTCAACCGAGTCGTGCAGCAATGGCGCAAAGTCGGTGATATCGACATGCCAGGTGAAATGCCATGTCGATCCGAACCGCCAGCCGTAGGGAGAAATCAGCCGCGCGAGTTCGATATCTTTGGATGCGCCGTTAACGCCGTCCACACGCCGGAGATAAACATTGTCGATGTAATCCCACTCGCCGCAGTGCAAACTATCGGGACATTGATATGTTACATACAGAACAGCTTTGCGGTACCCGGTTTTTGCCGAGGGAAACTCCGCCCATTTCTTGAAAGTATTATATCCTTTTGATGGATCGGTGATGACCTTTACTTTATTATGGGAAATCACATGGCGGACGTCGCCATCGCCGGAGAAAGCTGTTGCAGAAAAAGTTGAGATGATGAATAGAAATTTTAGAAAGTTATTCATGATCGAACCAAATGTGAGAATTAATGAGAACGAAATATACTTATTTTTTATCAACGCGGACGTACAGAGTACCATACGCCGGAATTTGCATATCCTTGCTAAAGGGAATTCCCCGGTTGCCGGATGGATCGCTGACGGAAAATTCTACGGGAATCGACTTATTCCAGCGGATTTTTAAATCCTGACTGCTTGGGGCTGGATTATATATATAGAGCAGCCACCCTTCCCCGTCGGGGAGCGGTTTCGTTGAAAGTGAGAGAACAACCGCGGGTTCAAACCAATATAATTGTCCGGTGAGGTCAGGTTTGTTGCCATCAGCGGGAGCAACGACCAGCGGCTGGCGCGTTTCGACGCCGAAACGTTCCGCAGCAAATCCGTCGAACGCACGGTGCGGCGTCAGCGAATACCGGAACTCCACCTTTCCCTCCTGATCCGCTTTATAGTTTGTGTGCCAGTAATTATTCATCACATACGAATAAATTTTTGAGGAAGATTGCGCCGCTTTCATCCAGGGTTGTTCGGCGGTGATAGAACCGATTTCTATCAGCGGCACGTCGATTGAAGCAAGCGTAATGCCGGATTTTTCGCGCGATACATCGACCCAGCTTTGGACGGAAAAGAAATTTTTGCACGAACCGGGTAGCTGATCTTTTTCCGGCTCCACAATTCCTCCAGCGACGTCATAGCGGATCTGTCCGTCCGGAACATTAAACGGGAACGCGATATGGACAGCTTCCAGATTACGGACGGGTAATTTATCGATCTCGTCGATAATATCAATCCGGTTGATCCCTTCGGTAAGTCGGATTTCAGATTTATATCCCCTGCATCCCGGCGCGTCGCCCTCGACAACGAATGAACTCACCAAAGTTCCTTTTTCTTTTATCCTCACTCTCACATTTTTTAAGAATAATGCGCTATCGGCATTCTTGCCAGGCACATAGTAATACGAATTAATCCCGTTCCGATTGAGAGAATCGGCGTACTGATCACCGGTAATTTTTGAATGGATGCTCGAAATTGTCCCTGTCTGCGGATTAATGGCGACCGAGAGGTACATATTTTCCAACGAATTATCACCAATTCTCACCTTTCCTGCCGAATTCGTTTTGCCTTTTTTCAGATAAAATCGCCGGGTAGACATCGGGCCAATATCTCGTATGAGAACCGCTAGCGAGCCTGTTGAAAGACGCTGTGAGGGTCTGCTTTTTCCCATCACATCGACAACCCTGTCGCCTGCGCTGCTTTGTTCGGGTGTCAGGAAAACCAGATCTGTTCGCACCCACGAATTAGTATTCCATACGTCGAACGAATCTACGTGTTCTGTTTTCTCCGTCGCCGTATTTAAAACTTCATGCAGCAGCGCCCGCGATAAACTATCCGCATCAACTGCAAACTGTTTTTTAATATTCCATTGAGCTTTGACGTTGGGACTGTCAGGTTCGGAGATACTGTTGCTGGCTCCCCACGTATGCTCGTCGTACAGTGAAACGTTCCGCCAGGCAAGCTGATACTTACTCGCAGGAAAACCGGCGGGATTTTTCATCGACCACAACGCCTCTCCCTGGATAAGCCGGTCAACAGCGCGGCGGCTCTCGATCGTTTCATACGCCGTCGACATTGCTCCATCCTCCCAGTAGGGAGTGAAATCCCCTTTGTACGAGGGCAGCGACGCGCCGTATTGTTTTTCAAACGCCTCGAACATCTCCGTGTGGGTGGCAATGATGAGCCGCGGCGCGGCGTACCGTTCATTCCACCGCTTGACAAAATCGGGCAGCGTGGAATCTGTTCCGCCATTATCGCCAAGCGTGTACGGCAGCGGATAGATATCATACGGGTAAACCGTTTCATCTAACTTACGGAGAAGTTTGAGAATTTTTTCATCCCCAAGCTTGGCGAGCTGTCCCTCATGAAAGCTCGCGTATCCGGCGCCGGCAAGCCACATCAACACTTTTTCCCCGCCCGATTGCGACGTCCAGTAAAACGGTTTATCTCCCCAATTCTCGTACACATATCCGGTCCGATCGCCCGGATTCGGCGCGCTGGAAAAATATATTACGCCTGATTGGGCAAGCGCCGGAACAATACCCCAGGTAAATCCCGGAATATCGGAAACAACAGCGGAGGTGATGGGGATGGAATACTTCGCCGTGAATTCGCGGGCATAGTCCAGGTAATGGCTCATCTCAACGGCATTTGCGAGACCGGTGAGCGGATTGACATACAGCGCGTTGAGCCCGATGCCGCCGTTCCGGATGGCGTCGAGCGCCGCCTGACGTTTGGATTCGGTTGCATCATTCATGTAACTTTCAAGGGGCCAGAGAATTTCTATATTCCATTTATATCTTGCTTCGGGGGGATAATCACGCGTGCGATCGATAAGCTTCAACGCGCTCTCGATATTGTCCCATTGTTTTTGCCGCACCACCGGCTGAACATCGGTATAGCCAATATCATTGTGGGAATAGCAGAGGAGATAAACATCGCGCTTTTGAACGGGCGCGATTTTCACAGTAGCAGTGTACTCAGTTTTGCCATTGATGGAAAATTCCAGTGGAAGATCGCTTTCTGCGGTAACGACTGGAATGGGAAGCGTAAAAATATTGGCTCCCAGCGCCAGCGGTTTCGTGATGAGTTCTCCCGAAGGAGTCGTCATCTCAATAGTCCGCCCTTGCTGCAAATTATCCAGACTCACGCGGAGCATTTGTTTGTTGCCCGAGGAATCGCGCAGGAGAACCGGCTCAACTCTTACGCGCGGAACAAAATTGAAACGGTATTGAAATGTCATATACCAATCCATGCTGCCGGCGTCTTCGCCGACAACCTTCAGGGTAAGCGGCATTCCGGATTGAAAATCTTTCTTCGATAGAGAGAGAAACATGTAACCGAATAGGTCGTTGAATCTATCCGCCATCAATGATTTGAACGATAGCTCCGAGCCGTTCTTTCCCACAAGAGCCCAATGTTCTGCTAATATATTCTTTGAGTTGAAAAATGTAAACCAGTGTTCGCCGTTGATGAACAGTTCAAATTGGTGCGGAAGCGTATGCTCGCCCCAGCCGCCTTTCTCTAATCCTGCGAGCCAGACAAATCTATAATACTCTCCAGCCGGGGGCGCAATCAGCGTGTCGGTTTCCCAGGAAATCGATTGCGCTTCCTTTTGCGCTCTCACGAGCAGAGCCGATCCGGCGTCGGGATGCGAAGAATGGTAATCAAGAATTTGTCCGTCGATGGTCTTTCTATAACCATTAAGATACACTTCGTTAGAAACAGTGGACGAGTATCCATCTTTTACATTAATTATAATACCGTTGTTCATTTGCTGAGCAATCAGGCATGGTGGTAAAAGCAAAATCATAAATGTGAAAAATATTCTCATACTGTACTGATCTGGCTGTGATTATCCCGTGTTATTTAAGATTTATCAATCTCCGCTTAATAATGATTCCCAATATTTAGATTCGATAATATCTTTGATTTTCAAGGCAAGTTTAGGATGAGCATTATTATTTATCCCGCGTAACACAACATTCCAAATTTCTTGTAAATAATATGGATGAAATCTTTTGAGATTATCCTTAATATCATTTATATACGAATCATAAATTGAATCAAGCAAACAAATAAATTTCTCACCTAAAATGAATGGCTGAGGCACATGGTCTATAAGTTCAGAGATTCTTCCGCTCTGAATTACCGCTTGAAGTGCTTCGTCCTTTAATATTTTTTTCCCTGAATATTTTGTTCTAACACCGATTATTGTACATGTTTTTCTTAGCTCATCAACTTTCATTTTTGATAGACATTCTTCTATATATTTATCACGCTCCGTTGTGGATGGAAATTCATACTTATCAAAATATCCGGTTTCCATCATTCTTTTTCGATAATCTGTATCTGCTCTTGCACATTTATCTTCTTTGATCTCACGACAGATTTCGTTCAGTTCTTCACCAAATTTATTTGTTATATCGCATTCTGAAATTGCAAGATCATTAAGATATTCATCGAACTCATCAACTTCAACATTGGGTTTATCAAACCAATCCTCAAAATTTGAAAGGGTAAAATCATTCCACCTATCATTCCATGAAAATAACCGAGCATAATTTGTATTATCCTTTATTTTTACTTTGAATTTTTTATCATGCTTATATTGAGGAAATATAAACTTGTGCGTTTCTGAATTTATAAAATATGACAAGTCAAACGATTCAGGCTTTGGTTTTTTCCGCAGTTTAGGTGATATTAGGACCTCCAACTCGATGTAGTTATTATCCAAGTTATGAATATCGTTTGGGGGGAAATAATCATTATTCACATTTAGAACAACCCTATTACCGACCGGAAAGAATCGCTTTATAGCCTTTTCGATTTTACTTCGTTCTTGAGGTGAATTATTATACGACCACCTCTGGTCATTTAAATTGTAGCCAAATCTTGCATAATTGATTTCACCAGTATCTGGTGAAACGGAAGAACCATAAACAGTTATCCATTCCTTGCCATCCTTGAAACCAAAAATAACTTCAGGCACATCAAGACGTAATATATTTTTACTCAAATATTTTTCATTCAAAACAGGTTCAAGTATTGTTCCTTGAATTGCAGGCAATCTGGCCATGACGCACCGCAGATGTTTGCACCATCTACCACAAGTATGGATGGGTTCAACAATCTTCCTATCAACAAAATCTTGACATGTACATGTTTCTTTAAAAAGATCAACTGTATAGAATTTACTTGGATCTGTAAAGCTTCGAACCCGATATATGTCATCTTCTGAAACACCCGGAACATGAATCTCACTCGATTGAGGTAAAGTATAAATCTTATTAATAGATTCATTCGGAAGAGTCTTGGGATGAATCGAAATTTTATCCTCGGGTTCTAATGAACCTCCGAATATTTTCTTAATCCATTTAAAGATACCCAAACCCATGGAACTTACTTTACGGTAATTTCATCGACGAAAAGCCAGGCTTTCTCGCCCGCGCCTGAATGCCACGGAGGACAAACCCCCACATTTTTAGCGACAACTTTAATGAATCGCGCGTTTATGCCGCTCTTTTCGACGCTGAATTCCTTGGCGAGAATATTTTTGGAGTCTTCCTTCACGGTTTGGTGGGTGAGCTGCTCCACGGAGGAATAATTTTTTCCATCCTGGGAAATAAAAAATTCAACGCTATCGGGAAGAAAAATCCATGACCCGATATCCTGCAAACAACCGACCGAAATTTTCTTAACCGGGGTTTCAGTCCCCAGATCAATCACTGCGTTTAAATCGGTTCCTTCATATCCCTGCCAGTAGCCGTCTTTATAATTATCAGTTCCATGGATGCCGTCAACCAGCGCGTAATCTCCGCCGCCGGAATATTTATTGCTCCAATGCTGCGCGACTTTTATCTCTTTGCCCGAAGAGAGCGACGGCTCGATGGACAATCTGGAAATAAATCCCGATGTGACTCCGTGACGATACGCGATTGCCGCCAATGAAACGGGAGATTCGACGCGGAAACCCGTTGTATAGGTCAGGGACTTTAAACTGGGATCGGAACCGTCCTTCGTGTAGTAAATATCAGCCGGCAATCCGTCGTCGCAAGCCATATCAACACCGCAGCGGTTCATAATTCTATCATAGCGGGCGGAGATCTTCACGATTCTTGTATTGAGTTGTTCAAGAATCGGATTTTTAACAGTCGTAATCCACCGGTATTCATAATTATTTTCCATTTCAAAGACCATGATATCGTTGCTATTCTTCCGCAGCCAGCAGCCGGGCACAAACAACGTTTGTTGGGGACCAAGACTCCAGTACCTCCCCATATTATGACCGTTGACAAAAACGATCCCCTTGCCGAACTTGGACATATCGAAGAATGTATCTCCCAGCGTATCCAAAGAAATAACTCCTTCTAATATGGTCGGTTGGGATCGTTCATTACGACTTTCAAACGAACTTAAATCCGGACGGTGATCGAACGGAAACGGATACATTTTCCAATCTCCCCGCAGCTCCCTCCCGTTGATCGTTATAGGACTGATAATACCCTTGGTATTGTGAAGGATCTCCGATCCGTAATTAATCCTTCCCATATTCTCCACCAGGATATCCAGTGTGTCTCCTTTTGCGTAATCCACGAGCGAGCTATATTGATTATAATAACGATTCAACTCGGCAACTCTTTTGCGATTCTGATATATTAGCGCATAATCCCTCAATCCGGGTATTTCTAATTTCCCATTCAAGGGTTCATTACAGATACGCGAGTAAAGAACGTAACCGCTTCCCTGATTCAACTCTTCGAACGACAATGGGAGCTCGGAAAGAACAGGATGCATCGATTGCGCCACATCGAAAAGATTCACCGTTTTCGAGAACGGTATCCGTGGTATCTCGATGACGGGAAGCGAATCGGGGATAGCAGGAACTGGATAATCGGAATACTTAATCAGGGAATCGCGGAGAAGAATATATTTTGCCGACGCCCATCCGGCTTCGGTGAGGGGCGCATCGTAATCATAGGATGTAATTGAAGGTTGAATATCATGATTTCTATCGTTATTCGCTCCCGCGGTAAACCCAAAATTCGTTCCGCCATGGAACATATATAGGTTAAACGAAACGCCGGAACGTAAATATTTCGACAATTGATCTGCAACCTCGAGCTTGGTTACTTTTTCAAACGGTTCTCCCCAATGATCGAGCCAGCCCGGATAAAATTCGGCAACCATGTACGGACCTGTCCCGTTATTATACCGGCTGATCCTCGCTTTTAACGTATCAACATTATCCTCGCCATTTGCGGTTGGCAAGACACCGGGAATTGCTCCCTTATCGAATAACCAATCGCCATCGGAGGTGTATAACGGGACATCGAAACCGGCGTCCTGCATTTGTTTTTTTATCGCCATTTTATAAGCCATTTCATTTCCATACGAACCGTATTCGTTTTCAATCTGCGCCATGATGACCGGTCCGCCGCGCGTGATCTGTAAATCTTTCACTTGCCCGGCAAGCGCATTGAAGTACGATTTCGTATGGGAAAGGAACTCGGAATTATTCGCACGGACAACAAGATTGGGCTCCTTCTGCAAAAACCAGGGCAAACCTCCGAACTCCCATTCCGCGCATGCATACGGACCGGGCCGCAGGATAACCCATAACCCTTCTTCCTGGGCAGTCTTTAAGAATTCGGCAATGTTCCTGTTTTCAGATTGGTAATCCCAAACGCCCGGCTGTGTTTCATGATAATTCCAAAAAACATACGTCGCTATCGTGTTCAGCCCCATCGCTTTTGCCATTTTCAACCGGTGCCGCCAGTATTCTTTGGGGATTCGGGCGAAGTGCATTTCACCCGAATGGATCACGAATGGTTTATGATCCAGCAGAAAATTTCCACCCTTGATTTCGAATGAATGGGTTGCCTGCGACCGGAGGAACGGAGGAAGAATAAATAAAGAAAAGAACAGAAGATAAATTAATCGTTTCATATTGTTAATATTAATAAATTTATACTGATTATCGATGACCGGGAAAATGTTTTATTCAATAATTATTTCGTCGGTAAACAACCATGCCTGTTCGCCCTTTCCGATATGCCAGGGTGGACAAAGACCGACATTTTTTGCAATGACTTTAATGTACCGGGCTTTCACATCTCTAACTTCCTGCGAAAAATCCTTAATGCTTATATCCTGATTGCCCACTGCGACCGGTTGATCGAATTTAGCCACCGATGTAAAATTATTTCCATCGCCGGAAACTAAATATTCGACCGAAGTGGGGAAGAAAATCCAGGAGCCGGTGTTTTGCAAATATCCTGAAGTTATCCTCGAAATCGAAGTGCTCTCTCCCATGTCGATCACGGCTTCAAGATCGTTCTGATGATATCCCTGCCAGTTTCCGTCGTTGAACGATTTCGTGCCGCGGATGCCGTTCGTCAAACCGAGATCGCCTCCGGCGGTATATTTTTCATAGGGGTATTTCACCCTGACGGGTTTAAACAATCCTTTATGAATGAAAACTTTTTGCTCCGTAATTTTCGAGAGGAGCTTGCCGTTTCTGAAGGAAGCCGCCCTGACCGCAGACGTCTTATCGATGAATATGGGTTGTTCATACCGTTGGGAATTTTCTGATGGATCCTGTCCGTCGAGCGTGTACCGAATCTCCGGAGAATCCAATTCAGTCTTAAGAGTTATGTTTATAGCTTTCCGAACGGAATCAAGAGTTGTCCCGATACCGACAAGGTAAGCGCTCTTCGCGTAATTATAGTTGAGAGCTTCATATCGCTTCATCTGTGCCTCCACCCGCCCCGCAAAATCATCCCAGTTGCGGGAATCCTTGGGCGACCAGAGCACCTCCGCCATTGCCGCCATACGCGGCATAGTCATATATTGAGCATGTTCGGGTGTGGGGATGAACTCAGACCAGACATTTGCCTGCGCACCGAGGATATGTGTCGATTGTTCTGCATTTAGACTTTCGGGAACCGGCTCAAACTGATAAACTTTGCTGAGCGGTGTATACCCGCCGATTGCCGGCGGCTCCGAAGCCCATGCACCCTGGTAATAATCAAAATAACAGTGCGATCCGGGAGTCATTACGACGTCGTGATTCGCCCGCGCGGCAGCGATGCCGCCTTCCGTGCCGCGCCAGGACATCACGGTCGCTTCCGGAGCCAGACCGCCTTCAAGAATTTCATCCCAGCCGATCAATTGCCGGTGTTTCGCAATTAAAAATTTCTCAATCCGCTTGATAAAATAACTTTGAAGCTCGCTCTCATCCTTCAAGCCCTCCTGCTTAATCCGTGCCTGGCATTTCGGACATTTTTTCCATTCGGTTTTATCCGCTTCATCTCCCCCGACATGAATATATTTTCCCGGAAACAGATCGATCACCTCGCTCAGCACATCTTGCAAAAACAGGAAGATGCTGTCATTGCCCGCGCAATAAATTTCCGTGTTGGGCCAAACCCCGCCGGGAGGAACGGTGAACGGACCGCCGGTGCAGGATAGTTGCGGATACGCGGCAAGAACTTCCTGTGTATGCGCCGGCATTTCAATTTCCGGAACAATAGTCACATGGCGGTCGGCGGCGTATTTTACAATTTCTTTAATTTCTTCCTGCGTATAAAATCCGCCATACGTCGCTTTCTCTCCGGGTTTCTGGGGAGGCCTGTCATTCCAATCTTTATCTTCACGATCAACCCGCCATGCGCCGACTTCTGCGAGTTTAGGATATTTCTTGATCTCTATGCGCCAACCGTTGTCGTCGGTCAAGTGCCAGTGGAACGTATTCATCTTATGCATCGCAATCATATCGATGTACGTTTTGATGAACTCTTTCGGGAAGAAATGCCTGCTGACGTCAAGATGCATTCCCCGCCATGAAAATCGCGGTTTATCTGTTATAGTAACGGAGGGAATTCGCCATCGTACACGCGGGACTACAGTTTGACTGAATATTTGCGGTGGAAGCAATTGAAATATTGTTTGAACGGCGTAGAAAAACCCTGCATCGGTGTTCGCGCCGACGGATATTTTGTCTTTATCGACTTCAAGACGATACCCCTCGCTGCCCAAACTATCATCCCGGATATAGTCAAAAAAAATAAAATTTCGCTTTGGCATATTGAAGCCGTCCATTACTGCCAAGGCATATCCCGTCGAAGCGTGGATGCGATCCGCAAACTGTTTGACGGTTGTTTCCATTTCTTTATTGGAAAAGAAATAGACTATTTTTGTTTTTGAGGTGATAGTGAAAAATTCCGTGCCGACTTCCACTCGCACCGGCTTAGGAATCACGGATATCGGTTCTGGCGACGGTGTGTTTGACGCCAATCCTTGATTTAAATAACAGAGGATAAAAATGACGACTACGAGAACAAATTTTCCAGTCATATTATTCTTTCGTAAAATTAAACGTCCACGCATAATTGCATGGAGGGTTGTTCCTGAGAGAATCGGGCACATGAATCATAAAAGCGTTCTGACTCTTCTCCCACCTCAATGGTTGAGCAACACCAAGCATCGTAACTGCGCTATTATTTTTTGGAGTGAACGAGGAGATGGAAATTTCCCCCGGCGGGCGTTGTTCATCCTCGCTCGCGAGATAGATCGCGTTGATGGTTCCATCCTGAGCATGTGTAAAACAAATATTATGCTCTTTATACGGAGCGATGGGACGCGTTGAATAAATCGCCGCGCCGTTTACCGCCATCCATGAACCGATTTCTTTTAGCCGCTCCAGAGAAGCCGGAGGCAGCTCGCCTTCGGGACTTGGACCGATATTCAAAAGAAAATTACCGCCCTTGGCAACAATATCGACAAGCAGGTGAATCAATTTCGACGCAGGTTTATATGTATCGTCGGGGACGTAACTCCAGGAGGTCGCCATCGTCATGCAGGTTTCCCAGGTATAATCGGGCGGAGTATCGGGTACTTCCTGCTCCGGCGTGCGATAATTTTCATATTTCCCCGGAACCGCCCGGTCAACGATTATCAATCCCGGTTGATACGAACGCGCCATCGCAGCAATTTTTGGCATATCGATATCCTGTCCTTTGTTGTCGGGATTCACCCACCCACCGTCAAGCCAGAGGATGTCCATGGAGCCGTACTCGCTCATCAATTCTTTAATCTGTTTGAATGTAAACGATTTAAAAGAATCCCATTTCTCCGTATGTTTTTTGATATCGTAATTAACGTTTCGATCCGTCGGCGGAAAGTAGTCCCACCAGTAATCAGGTGAGTGCCAGTCGGGCTTTGAAAAATACGCTCCGATTCCAAAACCCTGCTTTCTGAACGATGAGAAAATTTCTCCGGCGACATTGCGTTGCGGGTTCGAGGAGAAGGGACATCCGGCGTCCGTAACTTTATAATCTGTTTGTTTCGTATCGAACATACAGAATCCATCGTGATGCTTGGTGGTAAAGACAACGTACCGCATTCCGGCTTCTTTCGCGGCGGCGGCCCATTTCTCCGGATCGAATTTTACCGGATTGAATGTCGTTTTCAAATTCTCGTACGCTTTTTTGTACCCAAAATAATCCGCCCCGAAAGGTCCTTTGCGCTGGCACCAACCCTCATCTTCCGGACAGATACTCCAGCTTTCAACAACACCCCATTGGCTGTAGGGACCCCAATGCATCAACAGACCGAATTTCATATCGTGGAACCACTCAAGTTTTTTCAGGACAAGAGGATCGGTTTCTTTCTCCTTTGATAAATCCTGCTGCGCATGAACAGAGCCGAATATTCTCGCGCATAAAATGAATGTACATAATATTTTTGAGCGCAAAATATTTTTTCCGTAGATGTAGAATTTCATCGAGATAGATTTCAACTCTTACTTTTTATAAAATAAAATATCTTTCGGTATATCGCGTTTTGCAATGTTCGGACCTTTGTATCCAACGGTTAAGCCGACTCCACCGGTCTTTTGAAAAAATGTTACTTTAATGGGATGATACCCTGCTCCGAGAGCGATGACGCCGTTCAGTTCCTGCATTCCATGCAATCCGTCATTATTGATAAGAAGAGAATCACCGATGAATAACTGGCTCCCATCATCAGAATTCAAGTAGAAGGCGTACACTCCGTCAGACGGCAGCTTGATATATCCATCGTAAACGAAACCAAAATATTCGGGCTGCTTTTTTGGCGACAGATCGAACGATTCCAGCGCGCCCTTGCTAACCGGCGTCAGTTTTTCAAATTGAGGGAGACTATCCCAATCTCCTTCAAAGTACGAATAGGTAATACCGGAGGATAAACTGTCAATTTTCAAACCTGGACTAGGGCTAACCTTCGTAAATACTTTTTTCGCGGCGCCGCTGACCGGTTTTCCATCCCTGAAGCACCGTGCTGACACAGTCGTTGTTGACGTTAAATTGATTGGTCCTTTTACAAGATCAGAACTTATAGATGGGACAGTGCCATCGAGCGTAACTCTCACTTCAACATTCTTACGATCGGAGTTAATTGCCACATTCAAACTATCGGTAAAAATATCGTACTCGGATTTAATGACCGGCGGATTGCTTATATCCGGTTTTCCCGCCACTTCAAGCACGACAACGCAGTTATACCGATCGGGCGATTGCGAAGGCACATTAATGATTAACGCATCTTCGTTGCGGGCTGAGGCAAGCAATGTTTTGTGTTTATCCGAAAGCAGGTACGCCCGTTTCGGCTGGTTGAATATGCCGGGAACAACTAATTTGCCATCGGGGGGCCAGTCAAATACATGCAGGTAAAGCCGCGTGCCGCCCTTGACAGGTTTTTGTGTGCAGCGTCCCCAAGCCAACTTCTTAAACGGACTCGCTTTGGTTCCATAGATCGCCTCGCCATTCACTTTCATCCACGCGCCGATATCATGAAGCCGCGCGATACTTGATTCCGGGAATACACCCTCCGAAGTCGGACCAACATTGAGAAGAAAGTTGCCGCCTTTCGACGCAATATCCGCCAAATTGTGGAGAAGTTCTACGGATGATTTAAAATTCAAATCATTTTTATTATACCCCCAATGGTCGTTCATCGTCATGCAGGTTTCCCAATCAATATCGGGCAGTCCTGTTCCTGGAATTTCCTGTTCCGGCGTCCCAAAATCACCGGCGAACTCTCCCTCCTGATTAAATCCTTCCATTCCCGATCTTCCCGCTCCCAACCTGTTATTGATGATAATATCCGGCTGAAGCGTTCTCACATAATTATAAATTTCTTTGCCGTATTTCGGATTCCACGTCGATTCCCATTCGCCGTCAAACCACAAGACGCCGATGGGACCGTAGTTCGTGAGCAATTCTTTCAATTGATGTTTAAGATATTCAACATAGCGGTCGAAGTTTGCGCTGTCGGCGGAACGCGCTTTCTCCCATTCGCGGCGCGGCAAGTAATCCGGATGATGCCAATCCATAATGGAATGGTACCAGCATATTTTAATTCCTTCTTTATGGCACGCGTCGGAAATTTCTTTCATGACGTCCCGTTTAAAAGGCGTCTGCATCACGTTAAAATCATTATATTTTGTATCGAAGAGACAAAACCCATCGTGGTGTTTCGTGGTGATGGTGATGTATTTCATCCCGGCTTCTTTCGCCATGTGAACCCATTCCGCCGCGTTGAATTTTACCGGATTGAACTCACTTTTAAATTTGTCGTACTCCTCCACGGGTATCTGTGCGTTATTGCGGATCCATTCGCCGTAGTCTGTTTTTCCTTTCCATTCGCCAGCCGGAATTGAGTATAAGCCCCAATGAATAAACAGCCCGAACCGCGCTTCGCGCCACCACTTCATGCGGACGTCCCGCCGGGCTTTTCCTTCATGGGTATAGTCCTGCGCTGATGCGGCACAAACCATGCTGAGAATGACGAATAACATCAAAGAGAATTTTCGAAGATATGTTTTCATCGGCAAATGTCCATGATTATCTTTGAAGCTGGTAGAATAGGTCTATTGAAACAGGTAAAAGCTCGAATTATGCAATAATATTAGGTGTAAACTAAGGATATCAGGTTGATAATTTACGCAGATTAATCGGTATTTCAAACGTACCGCCGAATCAGTTTTAAGTAATGGTGAACCGTATTTTAATATGATAATATCGATCATAATCATAATATATTGGTATTCAGGATGTATTCACCAATAGAGTTAATTGCATCGAAAAAAGAGATTCCGTACATTAGACTGTTAAAAGTGTAATAACAAAACAACATTTCGTCTTTACTAATCCTAACTGTCATACAGCACAAAACACATAATGGTAGTCCTAAATAAGACACCAGGGAAACCGAGGAAACTAAATGAATAGAAATATTTTCTCCATTATCGCAGCTACTCTAACCTTTGTTGGTCTTTCATTTGCACAACTTCCAGATCTTGTTGTTTCATCGGGAGGATTTTCTCCCTATTCTGTTAGTCGGGGAGGCATTCTTACGATCACCGCTACTGTTCAAAACATTGGTATTGCAAATTCGATCAAGAGTCATTTAGCATTTTATTTGTCGACGACCACAACGATAACAAACGGGAATTGGATAGGGTGTGTTACAGTTGAGCCACTCGCCGCTGGAGCGATCAGTGAGGCAAAACAAATTACCATTCCCATACCTACCGCGTTGGTTGCGGGAGCTTACTATGTCGGCTGGAATGTAGACCCGTACAATGAAGTTGTTGAATCAAATGAAAACAACGGTTTCTATTTACCAAACACCCAACTGACAATAACAACCACGGTGGTTTTCGATCGACATATTCCATACCCAATCATTTTTATTCACGGTCTCAATAGTAATGATCAGACCTGGGATTCATTAACATCTCAACTTGACCTTTTCGGATGGTCTTTCGGTGGACGAATGGATTATTGTTTGAACTACGATGGTAACTTATCTACGTCTATTCTAGCAAATGATCTTCATGACTTTACCGATCAATCTACGTTGAATGTTGGAGATTATTATACCATTAATTTCGATGTGAATACCGATGGAACAATTTATAATAATACTGTTGAGAGTAATCAATCCGCTGTTTTCAAACAAGGAAAAGCTATGCAATCTGCCATCGGGCACGTATTAGACAAGACCGGAGCAGATAAGGTAATTCTTGTAGGACATAGCATGGGTGGCCTCGCTTCTCGTGAGTATCTCCAGAATTTTTTCAATTGGCAATCTGATGGAAGACATCATGTGGCTAAGCTGCTCACCATCGGGACTCCTCACGGCGGAAGCAATCAATGGACATTTGGAATTTTAGACGGATATTCTGAAGCAGTCCGCGATTTACGATGGTCGTATTCTAACAGTTATCCCGGAGTTTATCTTTTCGGTGGGAATGAGAATAATTTATTTTCAATGGCTTTCCACAACGATGATGTAAATTGCAATGGATCTGTTGCAGATAGCATTATCGGTCTCAATCAGAAAAACATTCCAAATGATCTCGCATATTCATGCGTTATTGGAACTGGTGGTTTAACTGGAGATGGAGTGGTTGATGCATCACGGGCAAATTTGAATAATTACTATACACTTAACGCCGACACCTTTTTGGTCAACGCAATTCATACCAATCTTCCTAAACAAATTGCAACCAATCTAGAAGGACTTGATGAACCAACATATTTTGAGCAAGCTTATCAAGTTGGTATGGATACGTTATATTATGGGCTAATAACAACCCAGAGTGCCGCCAATTCTTTCACAGATGACTATGATGATTATGTCATAAACTTTAGCACGGACAATCTATTGAATATAAAAATAGGCAATATCTCTGTTCCTAAACTGAGCGTTGCTATCTTTGATTCGTTAGGTAATCGCAAGTGCATCAAATTCAACAACTCGTTCGATCAGATCGATACGACAGTGGTTCTTACCAGTGGAAAATACTTTTTGGAAATTGAAGCTCAACCTACATCATATAGTTGGATGTTTCCTTATTCTTTCAAACTTCATTCTACACCCGCTACTGGTGTAAAAAATAATAATACTTTTGCTCTCGAAGGCTATCGCCTCTTGCAGAATTATCCTAATCCATTTAATCCATTGACCTTGATCAATTATACATTACCTGATGAAACCTTTGTGTCTCTGAAAGTTTACAATGTTCTTGGACAAGAAGTGAGAACTCTTGTCAATGAGACGCAAACCGCAGGCTATAAAAGTGTGAAATTCGATGCTGGCAATTTGGCAAGTGGGATGTATTTTTATAGAATCACTGCGGGAAAATTTTCCGATGTAAAGAAACTGTCCATTATAAAATAGGTATCCTGCATAGGCACTTCTATCTAAAGCATAAATTTATTTTACATTTTATATGAAAATGTGGTTTTTAATTAAAAAATCGTATATTCACAATGTTATTTCAAGAGTGAAGAAAATGCGATCAACCGGTTATGTTCCCTCAATTGAATATTCAACGTTTTTGAACATCTGTTATCCATAATGGGTCAACCGACGTCAAATCTCCCTGCGGATTCAACGGAACGGCGGGAACAATTCAACAAAATAATGAGAGAAGTGGATCAGTACACCAGGCAGGAAAAATATTCCGACGCCCTACGATCTCTCGAAACAGCCGAAACTCTTGACCCGGATAATCCGTACGTGAAAGCATTCAAAGAGCGCATTGCCGTGCTGCAGAAAAACCCGGGAGAATCGAAGAAGACCATATCGGCAAACATTACCCCCGGCTCTGAAGAAGAACGCCTCGCCGAGCTGCATCTCTACGAACAAAAACGCGCCTCGCTTATTCAGGAATTGGAGATCGAACGCAACGCGCTTCGCGAGGAGCGCGAACGATTAGCGAGCCAATGGAACGAGGAAATTCGCAAAACAAAGATGGAGCTGCGGGAAGAAAGCGATAAAAAGATTATCGAGCGACTGGAAAAATTGGAACGCGATTATGCGCGGAAGATCGATCTGCTGGGAGTCGCCGCTCCCAAAACGTTTGAAGACCGCGTCGCGTTATACCGGGCGCGTTTGAAAAAAATTTACAGCCAGGGCGAACCAACCCTTGAGCTCGCGCGCGATCTGTTCGCCCTGAAAGAACTTCTCGATTTATCCTACGAAGATCACATGCGGATCGATACCGACGTCAGAATAGAGCAATACGTCCAGGTTATCGAAAAAGGTCTCATCGACGGCACGTTATCCATCAACGACGCCGATAAACTCGAAGAATTGAAACAAAAATTTCATATTTTCCCGGACGAAACGGTGCAGGTGGAAGCGTTAATCTTATCGAAGATACGGAAGCATCATCTCCCCGGCACGATTTTGCTTGCTGACGACGACGAATCGATCCGATTCCCGATCGGGGACGCTCTTGAAGGAGAAGGGTTCAAGGTCATTATCTGCGCCAGCGTTGAAGAAGCGCTTGAAAAATTAGAAACAGAGCGGCCCGACCTGATTATCAGCGATATAAAATTCCTGCCCGGCGACGCCGATGGATTTCAATTTTTTCAAACGGTCCAACGCTCACCGCAATTGAAATCGATTCCCTTTATCCTTCTCAGCAGCTTAAAAGATAATCTGGTAGTGCGCTCGGGGTTGCAGTTAGGAGTGGACGACTATCTTACCAAACCGGTCGATATCGATCTGCTCATCGCGGTTATTGAGGGAAAGCTGAAGCGAAGTAAGAACGACTGAACGTCCTCTCTTCGCGGATGGATTTATCACACCACCTTCACGACAACAATTGTCATATCATCATGCTGGTTAGCGCTGCCCGAAAAATGTTTCATTTCTTTGAATATAACTTCGATAATCTCTTCGGCTGAGAGATGCGCATTCCGCGTGATTAATCCGGAAAACCGCTCATCGCCGTATTCTTCAAGTTTTTTATTCATAGCTTCGGGAAATCCATCAGTATAGAACACGAACACGTCGCCGGGTTCATACGTAATGCCGACCTCCTGAATGACCTCGGAAAATTTCTCCGTGGGATCCAGACCAAGGGCAAGACCGTTCTGCTTAAGATAATCGATTTGTTTCAGCCTGGCGTTGTACCGGATAACGGGATTCTGTCCCGCGCGGGCAAGTTTCAGAAGTTTTTCCTTCTTATGAAACACCGCGTATAACATGCTGATGAAGACTCCCCGTTCAACATTTTCATAGAACAACCGGTTTACCTGAGTGAGAACCTCTGCCGGTGAATGTGAAACTTTGACCAAAGCGCGGAGGAAACCCTTCGTCAACGTCATGAAAAACGCCGCCTGCGTGCCTTTTCCCGAAACATCGCCGAGCGCTATGCCAAGTTTATCATCGTCGAGAAGAATAAAATCGTAGTAATCGCCGCCAATTTCTTTCGCCGGCACGCAGCGGCAGGCGATATCCAATCCCGTAAAGAAAGGACTCGATTTCGGCAAGAGACTCATCTGGACATTCCGGGCAATTTCCAATTCCTGCTGCAACCGCTGCCGCTCGGAAATATGCTTTGCAAACGCGGGGGCGATCTCGTCAAAATCCGTGATCTCTTTTTTCCGGAACAGGAGGGCAACGGCAAAAATGAGAGCCGCTCCAAACAATCCGGCGATCCACCATGCAGAATTTATATAAAAACCATCCCCCGAATAATACAATGTCAATGCTTGTCTGCAAGCGTATGCGGTAAACAATCCTACATAGCCGGCAAGAACATCAAAATAAAATACCACCCAGACAAGCGCAACAGCGGCGATGGCTGAAATAGCGATGCCGATAGCGAGCGGCTGTGTGCCCTCCACATTGTAGAGTTCGATTATAATAGTTGCGATTGCGATGGCAAGGACGGGCGATTTAACCCGGCTTCGAACCAACGGAACAACGAAGAGAATAAAAAACGCAAAGACAAACAGCGTTTCGAACAATATATGATTCAGAGAAAATAACGCCGGGCTTTGCATTTGAAATGGCATAATCGCGGCGTCGTCTGAAATATGATTCCACAGTGGTGTGGCTTTATTACATATCCAGGTTAACAATAACCGGATCGCAATACCCAACATCCCGATGGAAATTCCACGAATGACATTCATACCGATTCTGGAGTGAGCGAAATGGCCATTCCGAATGAGATCGAGCGAAATGAAATTATCGCCCATGGTCTCTCTTCCCACCGATTCTACGATTCCCCAGAGGACCACCATAACTCCGCCATAAAACAAGGGTCCTAAAATAAGAGGGACAAGGAGATCCAATCCGAGAAGGGTGGGCGTCGAAATAAGTACATCGATCGCAGAGGATATGGTCACAACAATTCCTACGATCCATGCGCCCCGAAAACCGATTTCATACGCTCGTATGCGTTTGAATGCGGCAACGATAAGCAAGATAGCAAGAACAATATACACCAGCGCGATAATAAGCTCGTGATAGGTAACCGAGTCTGACTCGATATATTTGTCGGGGACATGATACTCGATGGAGAACTTTGATATTGTATTTCCTGCTACCCGAATTTTTATTTCCATTGAATCGTTCAGCGCCCGCGATGCGGTAAAAATACTATACTCGTAATCGATGCGTTGTTTTTGTTCTATCCTTCGCTCATCCGGGGAAATTATAATCGACGCAGCAGACTTGCCCGATACACCGTTTGAATCGCTCCGGGCGCTCCCGGGTACCGGTGATAATTTCTGTGGCAACCGGTATGGAGTAAATCGTTTCAGGAATTCATCCGCAATCATTCGGGCTTCAACATGATCGACCACGGGAAGTTTCAGCGTGTCCGGTATCTCGCGTTCAAACGACAGCAGCTTTCCATCCTCGGTAAAATGGATGTTAATATCGCCGCGCAGGAAGGCAGATAAATTTGACAATTCTTTTGTTTTATCCTCCTCGGTTTTCATCACTCCGAATATATTTTGTTGTTTCTTTTTCCAGGATAGCTCCCAGTAATAGACGGGAAGACCGTTTCGGATAAGATCGTTTGCCCGTTCGACGCCATTTTCCTGCTGTACCTGACGGAGAAGTTTCTTATCGGTTTTAAATTGAGAATTTTCCCTCAGGTTGGAAACATCGATGGATAAACTATCGAGTGTGGATTTAGCAATGGCTGTGATCGCGTTGACGTCATACGGCAACTGGATGCTGCCATTGAACGATGCGAGCGGAAACAACTTGATGGCGATGGGAACCGCAGCAAGGAGAAGGACTAAATAGAGATACACCGATTTAAAATTTTTCATCGATATTCTTCAATTATTAATTTATTGGCGTTGGTTCTAACGATGTATTTATTAATGATTCCGGTCTGGCGCATTCATCATGAACGAAACAGGGAATCTCATTCTCTCTAAAGTGACACACGCAAATAATTACCTTATTTTACGTAAATTTACCGTGAATGTTTTGCGTGAGTCCCATAGTAAGAAAGAACGGATTCATAACTCTGTATAAAAAATCATCTGATCGAAAATTTGTACATCGTCGTCGATGTAAAACTTACCCCCGGATTCAAAATAACAGGCGGAAATTGGGTTTTATTCGGGCTATCAGGAAAATGCTGCGTTTCAAGACAAAAACCGTATCGCTGGTTATAAGCAATTCCACTCTTGCCGATATAACTTCCATCCAGAAAATTACCGGTATAGAATTGCACACCCGGTTCGGTCGTGAATACTTCCATAACACGACCTGTGGATTTTTCATAAACGCTCGCAGCAAACGATAATTCATTTCCTTTTTTATCGAGCACATAGTTATGGTCGTATCCCTTGCCATATCGTAACTGTTCGTTATCAGTGTTGATTCGCGCGCCGATTTGGACCGGCTTTCTAAAATCAAACGGCGTGCCGGCGACTTCCTTCAATTCGCCGGTTGGAATCATCTCGCTGTCAATGGGAGTAAATTTATCCGCATTGATTGTCATTTCATGATTGAGAATATCGCCTTTTCCGGCTCCGGCTAAATTAAAATACGAATGATGGGTGAGATTAAGTATTGTGGGTTTATCGGTCACTGCGGAATATTCAATTTTCAATTCATTATTATCCGTGAGCGTATAGACAACCTCAACGTTGAGATTTCCAGGATAACCCTCCTCGCCGTCTTTACTCAAATACGTTAGAATAACCGATTGATCCTGCTTTCCTTTCTGCATCGTCCCAATCCAAACAACCTTATCGAATCCTTTCAATCCGCCGTGCAGAGAATTGCGGCCTGCATTCACCGCAAGATGATATTCCTTCCCGTTCAAGCTAAATTTTCCACCGGCTATACGGTTCGCGTATCTTCCCACAACGCATCCGAGATGAGGATTTCTCCTAAGATACTCTGCGAGCGAATCAAACCCAAGAACGACGTCGTCAAACGATCCGTTTTTTCCCGGGATACGAAGCAAAACGAGAATCCCGCCGTAATTGGTTATCCGCGCCTTCATTCCACCGGGATTAACGAGCGTATAAAGTTCGACCGGCGTGCCATCGGCAGTGCTGCCCCAAGTTTCTTTTTTCATATACGGTTTTCCTTTTTCATTCTCCGGAGTTCCAGATTTTTGAGTCCTGCCTGATATGCCATTTCCCGATTGTGTGTGAGTTCCCAATCTGATTAACAGTGATCAGGTAACCCTCAGGAGTTAAGTGAATGACCGGATTCAATTCCTGAAGACTGCCGGTGACATTTCCGAATGAGAGTTCGTTTATATCCTGGGTGTACCGATGATTCTTTTCATGGTACACGCGTTCAGCATAATACAATTTCATCAGCGTGCGCCGTTCCACTGCGAATGGATCGGGATGATATTGACTTTCCCCCGATCTAAGTTTGGTAAACTGAATATATCCCCACATCTCGGGCCTATGCATATCGATGACGCCCTGGGGAGACCAGACCCAGTTATCTTCCGGTTTTCCTTTAATTTTATGATACGCGCCGCCGGAAATTTCTGTTTGCCACTCCACGCGGGAAAAATTTATCCGCCATGTATCGCCTTCCTCCGGAGGAGCGGGACGATGAGAATACTCCTTCAACGACGACCAGGGCATAGCTATCTCAACCGACCATCCTTTGTCGGTATCGTTCGGATTATTCAATGTCCCGGTGATATGAACCGCCGTTCGTAATCCTGCAATATTCCAGCTATCGACCGCCGAGCCGCCATCCTTATAGGGAATTGGAAGAAATAAATCCCAAACGGTGTTAAGCGCGTTCATCTCCATTTCGTAGTACTCGATGTTATCTCCGTTCGGATCCATGAAAACCTCAAAGTCATTATCATAAAAAATAACCGTATCGCGCTGCCGCAGGTTCGCCCAGACATGCGGTTCCTCAAATTCGGCGCCAATATACAGGGATGAATCATCCCAGAGCATTTTTACGCGCGTCCGGAATCGCGGATTTGGTTTACTACCCCCCTGGATATCCACAAAATCGTCCGTCCACGGAACATTCCGCCACGAATCTTCATTGAGTTTGCCGTCGATCGTTATCCGTCCGGTTGTTCGGTGACAGAGATATCCTTTGGGCAAACTATCGATCGTGGGCGAAATGACAATTGTCTGTGCTGCTGCCTGTACGTTGATGAGTAAGAGAAGGAATATTGATAATGAAAGAAGATTTTTCCGCATAAAGTATGTTTTATGATTTATAACAAGGATTGAGTAAAAAAACCGTATCCTGTTTAATTAATTTGCAATAATATAAGGAATTTTTTGACCGAGGAGGATTCAATCACTCATAACTTAATAATGAACGACGCGTCATTCTGCCACAAAACCCTGTGGGTTGCAAGAAGATCGTTCAATGACGCCTTTCCGCTTTCTCCAAAATCATTTTTATAACCTGCAAGATATGCTGCACCCTTTGTTATCCGGTCATCGATAAATGCAGGAGTTAAATCCTCGGCAAAAGCATTCCAGCCCTTCCGATGCGAGAGGTAAAAAGATGTGGGATCGTTCCGGTCGACAAAAATCATGAGTGCGAATTCCGGCACAACATTGTCTACGTTACTGGTAAGGACCAGCTCGTCGATCGATTCGTTTTCCACCTGCAGATACGATACATATCTCCAGCCGCCAAGGAGAATGATCCCCGCCAGACACAGCGCGAGCAATATCGAGCTTGACGAGCGCATATTCTCAAAATCGAAATACTGCGCGAACACCGTGCCCATGATAATCGCTGCGGGGAGCATGATCGGCAGCTGGTAATATTCATGGACATAATTGCCACGTGCGACAATGAGAATATAAACGATGAGCGCCGTAAACCATGCGTCAAGAATTTTTTGTTCACGGGATCGCCACATGAAAAACAATCCGTAAATAAATGCAAATAATCCGAACCATCCGAAATGCCTTTCGCCGAGAGATTGAAAAAGAATTCTATTCCAGAAATCCCATGTTGCCACCAGCGCCCAATTTCCCCATTTATCGCTGCCATATTCCCAGATGCCGAACGTCAAACCAGTCCGGAGAAAGAGCTGGTGGGCGTGATAATACCACAATCCCACCGGGAGAATCACTATGATGGAGAATAACCATAATTGCCATTGCAGAAGAAATTTTGATCCGTATTTGAGATAGCACATATATAACAGGGGCAAACCGATATAAAGTGTCGGTATTTTTAACAGACAAGCGGTCATGATTGAAATTGCGGAAAGGAAAAATTCCATCCAGCCGCCGCTTGTTATCCAGCAATGGAAATAATACACGCCGATTATAACCGAAAGGATCATCATCGGTTCGGGAAAGAATGCCCTGCCAAAAAATATATTGAGGGGTAATATACCATAGAGCAATCCCGACCAGAGAGCCGTTTTTTCATCGAACCAATCTTTTACGAAAAGATACAGCACATAAACGGTCAAAACCGAGCAACAAATTGAAAGCAATCTTCCAAAAAAATCATGCACTCCAAACAGCTTGTAGAGAAGGGCAGCGATAAACGGAAAGAGAGGAAATTCACTTTCCACTTCGCCGGATGTGTTGCCGCGCCAATCAATCTGAGGGTGGAGAATATGAAAACCGTTCTCGTAGAAATTTCTTGCCATCGCCGCAGTATCCGCTTGCCGCCACGATTGCACGCCGATCATCGGAGAGGTTAGATGCGGCAACCGGATAAGAAGCGTCGCCAGCAATATCCATAACAGATATTTCCTATTGGAGATTTGTTTCATGACCGCGTATAATTCATACTGCTTTGCGAGTGGTTTCCATTCAATTAATAGATCGAATACGTCAGCCCCATGGAAAGCGCTTCTTTTAATTGTGTTCGCGGCGTTATCGCCTTTTCGTTGATCAATTGCACATTGAAGGAAACAATGACATACTTATTAACCTTCGCGTTAAGCGTGTTATCCCCGCGAACCACTACGACATCAAGTTGCTTCATCGGGGCAAACATCTCAAACTTTGAGGTGAACAGGAGGTTCTCCATCACCTGCCAGTTGACGTCAGTGACAAATTCGATACCGCCGTCGATCTTTGTTTTTTCGATTTCAGGCGTCGCCGGGTCGTCGGTATACTGGGTGTAGGTGTTTGTGAAAATTTCACGGAGCGCCAGACCTAACCGGGTCTTGACCTCCGGAACCGGCTGGTACCCGGCGCCGAAACTTTCAGTAAAATATCCGGGATCGAAAAACTTTGAAACAGCGCTATCTTTACCGAGATTATCATAGATGTAACCGGTGGCAAACTGGGATTTAAACGTTGCCCCGATATAAGGGTTGATGTATGTTCCCATCTTATAGGTCAATATCGATGCGAGATCTATTTTATCGTCCGTCTTTCTCAATCCCTGCGACCCCAGCCGCGTCTGTCCGAATGCGAACTTATACGAATTATCGAAGTTCCATGTAGTCCAGTCGATGGTCGATCGCCCGTCCAATCCCAACGTCCATGCAAGAGCGTTCTCACCGCCCTGAGCCCAATCGGTATACCCGACTTGCGTAAGATTCAACCCCGCGACCACGCTGTGTTTCCATACACTATCTTTCGCCTGCCCAAAGAGATTCAAGGGCAGCAATGTTAACAGTATCAATAATATTTTTTTCACGGTAATATTCCTTTCGTTATTATAAAAATAATTATTATTGGTAAAGCAATCCTGCAATATTTCTCAACCGATCAAACAGTTAGGCGGACAATTCCATGACCGACGAGACCAGCCCTTTTCAACTGAGCGTGGTCTGGCAATGTCCGCACCGTTTGGCTTTGATCGGGATGCTCATTGAACATTCGGGGCATTCTTTCACGGTGGGCGCTGCAATTGCGGCAGGGGCGTCCTGTTTTTTTCGCAATGCGTTCATTGCCCGGATCATCATGAAGATTGAAAATGCCACGATGAAAAAATCAATGATATTATTAATGAACAATCCATACCGCAGATTTACAGCCGGCGCGGTAGTTGTCGCTTCTCTTATTCTAAACGAGAGACTGCTGAAGTCCACTCCGCCAAGAATCACGCCAATCGGCGGCATGATGACATCATTCACCAGCGAGGTGACAATCTTGCCGAATGCTCCGCCGATAATGATACCGACCGCGAGGTCGACTACGCTGCCCTTCAATGCAAATTCTTTAAATTCTTTTACGACTGACATACGATCGCCCTTTCCATGATAGTTATTGATCTAGTTATTTAAGTCAAACTTTTATAGAACATGTTCATGATGATATGAGGAACAGAAACAGTTTAAAATATGATTTTAATTCATGAAAGTCGAACCGATTTAGTGACAACGGCAGGAAGATTATCCCTATAGAATATTAATTTCTTTCTACCTATCCCCCTATGGAAATATGTGCTCTACTAAAGAGGATGACAAACGATTAAAATCTGAATTTTGGGAATTCTATAAATATTACCATGATTTTACGCGTTTTAAGGTAACTATCTTGTAAAGAGAGTTTTAAAATTTCTCATTATGATACACATTTAATTCCCATCACGATTTTCATTGAAAATTTCATTCAATAATTTTCAAGAATTTAACTCAAAATAAGTCAAAATTAATTCGAACAAATAGCGTCATTTTAAGTAAGAATAAGAGTTGTCCTTATGGAGGGAGTAAACATGGGGAACTTCCATTTCTATGCAGGTAATACAATCACATGAAATTTCCTAATTCCTCAATTCACATTATAGGACAACCCGAAGGATAATTCATGAGATTTCAGATGATAAATTATTCTTAGATTCTAATCAATAATTTTGCGCGAACTATTTTTCAACTATCTCGACCATTGTTCATGTGTTCGAAGCTCTTTGTATTATGACTATTTTGATTCACCGGAGATAACAATATTTTTATAATTCATTAGGTAAAATCGCTGACCTTTTCACCGTTATAAAATTACGGGATAATATTTATTTAAAAAATATTTTACACATGAGAAAGAGAATAGTGCGCATTTGCACAAATGAGAAATCCACAACATAAAAATTAGAATAATTTCGCGTACTGGCTCATTTCCTCGAGTTGTACGGTGGCATGAATGTTGTCGCATGTTGTATCGCAGCGCGACCCGGTTGATCACTGCTCGGATTACTATCGTGTCTCATGTGCCATTTGTGCCGGGAATACGACAACGACGACGCAGCTATGGGCTTTTGATTTTATGAAACACTCTATCGTTTTCTCAAACACCGTGAATGAACTGCGTGTTTTTTATCATCGAAACAACATTACCACATTTCTCTATCTGTACACAAGATGACCTATGCAGCAAATTAAATACGAATCTGAACTCGATAAAACATTTGGCGAAACAATATCACGCAAGGCGTATGGCGAAAAATTATTCGGCTGTATCCAGTGCGGAACCTGCAGCGCTACCTGTCCCCTGAGCACCTATATGGATTTTACTCCGCGAAAGATCATCGCTATGGTGAGGGCAGGATTTAAAGACGAGGTTCTTACCAACAGGACAATCTGGCTTTGCGCGTCCTGTTATTCCTGTTCTGTAGAATGTCCTAAGGGCATTAAAATTACGGAAGTGATGTATACCCTGAAGCGCGAAGCGATCATGCACGGAATATACCCTAAACGTTTCAACATACCTATTCTTGCGAGAGTATTTTTTCAGCAAGTCCGGAAACACGGACGAACCAATGAAATATATCTTATGATGAAATATTTTTTCGCTACAAATCCTTTGCTTGCCATAAGCCAGGTGCCTCTTGCGATAAAAATGTTCCTAAAAGGAAGACTCTCACTGCTTCAGGATAAAATCACGCAAAAAGCTCAACTCACCAAGATTCTCAACACGATTGAATCCAATAAGGAGGATATAGTTCTGTGAAATATTTATACTTTCCCGGGTGTTCTCTTAAATCCAGCGGTAAATCTTATGAAGAATCGCTCCTCGCTGTTTTAAAACGCCTCGATTTTCCCCTTGAGGAAATAAATGATTGGAACTGCTGCGGCGCTACAAGCTATATGGCTATCGATGAACACGAGGCATTTGCGCTTGCCGCAAGAAATTTGGCATTAGCCGAGGAACAAAGCGCTGCAACAGAGATTAATGTGCTCGCCCCCTGCAGCGCATGTTATATGGTGCTGACAAAAGCCCAGCATTCCATCCGAACACATCCGGAAATCGGCAAAAAAGTGAAGGAAGCTTTGCGGGCTTCCGGGATGAATTACGAGGACAAAACAATAGTCCGCCACCCGCTTGATGTATTCGTAAATGAGATCGGATTGACCCGCATGAAGGCGGCAGTTGAAAATCCTCTCAGGGGTTTAAGAGTCGCTTCATATTATGGATGCCAGGTGGTCAGGCCCTTTGTGAAGTTTGACGATCCCCGGATGCCGGTGACAATGGATAAAATCGTCGAAACGCTCGGCGGCACACCTGTTGATTGGCCCCTTAAAACGAGGTGCTGCGGCGGCAACCTCACCAGCACCATCAAAGACGTCGGTATAAAATTAAATTATCATCTTCTCGAAGACGCCGAACGGCGCAAAGCAGATATCATCATTACCGCCTGTCCGCTTTGTCAATTCAACCTCGAGTGCTACCGCAGAGAGATGAAAAAAATGTTCGGCGGAGATTTTCATATCCCGGTAATCTATTTTACACAGTTGATCGGATTAGCGTTCGGAATTCCGGAACAGGAATTGGGAATTCACCGGAACCTGATCCCGCCAACTTGCGCGACACGTTTAACAAGAGAGGAACCCGTTTATGCATAAGAAAAATGGAAACGGACAAATCCGTATCGGATTTTATGTTTGTCATTGCGGGCACAATATCGCCGGCACCATCGATGTTAAAGCCGTTGCAGAATATGCGGCAACACTGCCGAACGTGGTAGTTTCCCACGAATATAAATATATGTGCTCCGATCCCGGTCAGGAATTAATTCAAACCGATATTAAGGAACATAACCTGAACCGGATCGTCGTAGCATCCTGTTCTCCACTTCTTCATGAAAACACTTTCCGCCAGGCAGTAGCAAAAGGCGAGCTCAATCCATATTTCTTCCACATGGTAAACATACGGGAGAACGTGTCCTGGGTGAATGAGGATCGCGACGCGGCAACGATAAAAGCCAAAGATCTCGCCCGCGCGGCAGTGCTGCGAATGGTATTCCACAAAGCCCTCGAACGGAAAAAAGTCCCCGTCCATCCCGATGTGCTCGTTCTTGGCGGAGGAATAGCGGGAATCCACGCCGCTCTTACTCTCGCCAACGCGGGAAAAAAGGTATATCTCGTCGAACGCGACGCCACAATCGGCGGCTACATGGCAAAATTTGATAAGACCTTTCCCACGCTCGATTGCGCGGCATGTATTCTTACGCCGAAAATGTCGGCGGTCAAGAATCACCCCAATATCACGCTCTGGACTTATTCAGAGGTTACGAACGTGAGCGGGTACGTGGGGAATTATCACATCACCGTGAAGCGGAAACCCCGGTACGTGATCGAAGATCTTTGCGTCGGATGCCTGGAATGCATAGAAGCATGCGTCTACAAGGACGGAAAATATCCCGATGAATTCAACGTTGGATTGAGCAAGCGGAAACCGATCTACATTCCATTCCCACAGGCAACTCCCCAGGTAGTCCTGATCGATCCGGAAACCTGCATCGATTTCAAATCGGGAAGATGTAAAAAAACCTGTATTGCGAAATGCGATCGCAACGCTATCGACCTCAAACAAAAGGAAGAAATCAAAGAGATCGAGGTCGGCACAGCCATCATCACAACGGGATTCCAGACATTTGATCCTAAAAAAACTCCCTACTACGGTTACGGCGCCTACCCGAACGTCTACACATCGCTTGAAGTTGAGCGGCTGGTCAATGCATCTGGACCAACCAACGGCGAAGTGGTGCTCCGTGGCGGCGGTACTCCAAAGACAGTCGGGATTATCCATTGTGTCGGTTCACGCGATGAGAAAACACATAAGTGGTGTTCGCGCGTATGCTGCATGTACTCATTAAAACTTGCCCACCTGATTAAGGAACACACGGGCGCTGAGGTGTACAATTTTTACATCGATATGCGCACACCCGGCAAAGGGTATGAAGAATTTTTTGATAAACTTCTGAATGAAGGAGTGCATTTCATCCGCGGCAGGGTTGCCGAAGTAACCGATTGGGCTGCTACCAGGGATGAGCTCGGCAGGTTGATTATCCGCGTGGAAGATACCATGATCGGCGTTGTGCGCAGAATTCCCGTCGATATGGTTGTCCTTGCGGTGGGCGTGGAACCGCGCGACGACGCCCAGGATGTGCGGAGGACATTCAATATTTCCTGTTCGACCGAAGGATTTTTCCTGGAACGTCATCCCAAACTCGCCCCTGTCGATACCTTTACGGATGGAATTTATATCGCCGGCGGTTGCCAGGGTCCGAGGGATATTCCCGATACGGTGGCTCAGGCAGGAGCTGCGGCTGCTCAGGCAATGACGCTCATCGATACCGGCTACATCGAGCTGGAACCGAACACCGCGTTTGTCGTTCAGGAGAATTGCTCCGGATGCAAGTCGTGCCTCACAATCTGTCCGTACAAAGCCATCACGCTTAACGAAGAGCTGAAGAAAGCGTATGTGAACGAAGCGTTATGCAAAGGATGCGGAACCTGTGTCGCGGCGTGTCCATCGGGTTCTCTTGTGCAGAATCTTTTTGAAGATGAGCAGATCTTCAGCGAAATCAGCGGGATTTTAAATTATGAATTGCAGAATTGATCGGAGTTAAACGTATGTTGAACAATCAAACAACAACCATGAATCAAACTGAAACGGAGTGGCAGCCGAAAATTGTCGCCTTCTTTTGTAACTGGTGCACGTATACTGCGGCTGATCTCGCCGGGGTTTCCCGGCTCCGGCACGCTCCCAACATTCGCATAATCCGGCTCATGTGTTCCGGCAGGGTCGATCCGCAATTTATTCTTGATGCGTTTGCGAAAGGAGCCGATGGCGTGCTGGTCGGCGGCTGTCATCCGGGCGACTGCCATTATTCCGAGGGCAACTACAAAATGCTTCGTCGATTCCATCTCCTCACCCGACTCCTGGACAAGATGGGAATAGAGAAAGACCGTTTCCGGCTGGAATGGATTTCAGCTTCCGAAGGGGATAAAGTTAAAACTGTTGTCAATGATATGGTTGCAAGAGTTACGAAGCTTGGTCCGCTCAATATTCCCGGAAAAATAAAAGAGTGGGATGAAGAATTAGAATCGCTTGATGATGACGGCGATGGCGTAAAGGAGGAACTGCATCATGCCTGATAAACCAAAAGTCGGATTTTACTGGTGTGCTTCCTGCGGCGGCTGTGAAGAATCTGTCGTTGACCTTGCTGAAAATATCCTCGACGTAGTTCAGGCGGTTGATATCATGTTTTGGCCTGTGGCAATGGATTTTAAAAAGAGCGACGTGGAGACAATGCCGGATGGTGCATTAACTGTCACATTTATCAACGGAGCCATACGAAATTCCGAGCAGGAAGAGATGGCGCACCTTCTAAGGAAAAAAAGCGCATATATCATTGCATTTGGTTCATGCGCGCACCTCGGAGGGATACCCGCCCTCGCGAACGAATTTGAGAAAGAGGAAATTTTGCGGTATGTCTATGAAGACGCCCCATCGATGTCACATGGAACAAAACCATATCCAAATCCTGAGACGAAAATCAACGGGCACACGCTTACACTCCCTGAAATGCACAACGTTGTCCGCACGCTCGATCAGGTGATTGACGTAGATTATTATATTCCGGGATGTCCGCCGGCGCCAAAACTTCTTAGCGCTGCGGTAACAGCATTGCTTACCGGTAATCTCCCGCCCAAAGGCGCCGTTCTTGCTCCATCGACGGCTCTTTGTGAAGAGTGCCCGAAAAAAGACACAAAGCCGGAAGATTTACATTTCACCGAATTTAAACGCCCGCATCTCGTTAAGATTGATCCGGAAAAATGTTTGCTCGCCCAGGGGATCATCTGCATGGGACCGGCAACACGGAGCGGATGCGAGGCGCGATGTATTTCCGGCAATATGCCCTGCAGCGGCTGCTTCGGTCCGACCCCGCATGTCATCGATCAGGGCGCGAAAATGTTGTCGGCAATTTCATCTTCCATTAATGCAACGACGGATAGTGAAATCGATACTACACTTGCTTCGATACCCGATCCGCTGGGAACATTCTACCGGTACGGACTTGCGGGTTCCCTGCTGCGCCGAAAACTAACAAATTGATTTTCCATTTGAGAGAGAGATCATATGAGTGAAATAACCAAGGAACAACCGAAACCGACAAAAACGAGACGCATCAGCATCGATCCAATCACGCGCCTTGAAGGTCATGGCAAAATCGATATCTTCCTGAATGAATACGGCAATGTGGAAAAAGCTTACTATCAGGTTCCTGAATTGCGAGGATTTGAGGTATTTACCCACGGTCGTCCCGCCGAAGACATGCCCCAAATTACCAGCCGTATCTGCGGCGTATGCCCCACGGCTCATCACATGGCTTCAACGAAAGCGCTTGACGATCTTTACAAAGTCGATCCTCCCCCTACGGCAAAAAAATTACGCGAGCTTATTTATAATTTGTTCACCTTGGAAGATCACGCGCTGCATGTGTATATCCTCGGCGGTCCAGATTTTATTGTAGGACCGGACGCGCCGAAAGAATTGAGAAATGTGATTGGCGTGATCAATAAGGTCGGGCTCGAAGTCGGTAAAACAGTTATTTCAATTCGCCGGAGATTGCGCGATGCTATCGCGTACCTCGGCGGAAAGGCGATCCATCCGGTCTTCGGGCTGCCTGGGGGCGTCGCTAAAGGCTTATCCACTGATGAATTGCCGAAATTTAAACAACTTGGAAAAGATGGATTACAATTCGCCCTTTTTACTAAGCAGGTATTTCAGGATATTGTTTTAAGCAACGATAAATACCTTAAAACGATAACCTCGGATATGTATACCCACCGGACATATTACATGGGGATGGTCGATGACCAGAATCGTGTAAGTTTTTATGACGGAAAAATAAGGGTCGTAGATCCAAACGGAAAACAATTCGCTAAATTTCCCGCGAAAGATTATCTGGAGCATATTGCAGAACACACCGAACCGTGGAGTTATGTAAAATTCTGTTACCTCAAAAATGTCGGCTGGCACGGATTTATGGAGGGAGCGGAAAGCGGAATCTATTGCGTGGCCCCTCTCGCCCGGCTTAATGTTTCCGATGGAATGTCCACTCCGCAGGCGCAGCGAGGATACGAAGAATTTTATAAAATCCTCGGTGAAAAACCGGTTCATCAGACTCTAGCCAACCACTGGGCAAGAGTGATCGAAATGATTAACGCGGCAGAACGGATCGTAGAGTTACTCAACGATCCGGAAATTAACGGCACCGATATCCGCACTCTACCGACCCAAACCCCCACTGTTGGTATCGGCGCGGTGGAAGCGCCCCGCGGAACGTTATTCCATCATTACGAAACAGATGAAAATGGAATTATCAGGAAAGCGAACCTTATCGTGGCTACGCAGAACAATTCAGGCAGAATCGCGATGAGCGTGGAGAAAGCCGCGAAAGGGTTGATTCACGGCGGTAAAGTGAACGACGGATTGTTGAATATGATTGAAATGGCTTTTCGCGCATACGATCCATGCAATGGCTGCGCTACCCACTCACTTCCCGGCGAAATGCCGCTGGTCCTCCGGATCCGTGATCGGCAGGGCAATCTTGTTAAAGAAATCAGACGATAGGTTATGAACAAAAATGGTGCAGGTGGGAAACGTTTACGGATGACCTCACCCTGACACGCATCGAGATGATGGAAAGAAACAATTCCGCCCTCTCCCGCCGGGAGAGGGTAAGTATGCAACGAAAGCTACCGAGGAACATCGTCGGGGTGAGGTTATCTTAAATTATTGACGACAACCACATTGGAATTGTTAAGGGTGATTTTGCAGTATGGAAACTTAGACTATGACCTCACTCCCGATTCAAAACATCGGGACAGGCCTGACATGCTTTGGGATAACAGAAAAAAGCCGTTCCTCCCTCTCCCAGCGGGAGAGGGAAATTATGAATCGATGGTTGCTGATGAACATAGTCGGGGTGAGGTCATCTTAAATTGTTGAATGAAAACATCGAATTGTGATAATGCCAAACTCTCCACATAAAATCCTTCTTCTCGGACTCGGCAACGATATTCTTGGTGATGATGCGGTTGGTCTGGTGGCAGCGAGAATCTTACAGACTGAGATCGAAAGCGATATTGATTTTACGGAAATCTCCACATCGGGTTTCAATCTCCTGGAAACGATGGAAGGTTACGAATATGTTCTATTGCTCGATGCGATTGTGACCGGAAAATACCAGGCAGGAACCGTTCTCGATTTATCCCGGGAAGATTTCTCTAACGGATCAGCAATTTCACCGCACTATATTTCTATACCCGATATTTTTTCACTTGCCGAGCGGCTGGAGATGTCATTTCCGAGGGAATTCCGTATCCTCGCTATGGAGATCGACGATCCCTACCTGATAGTAGAAGGATTGAGCAGCACTGTTGAAATGGCGCTCCCGGCCTTCTTGACCCGCGCCCGGTTAATCTTAGCCGATTGGGTTGGGTTGGTGAAAATATTGAACCACAGGGTGGAAGAGCATGTATAGAGTTCGATGCCTTCGGCATCGGAGAAATAACTATCCCAAAATCCTATAAACATTCTATCCCTTCGGGATAGTGACAGAATCTTTCGATGTTTTTAAGGATCAAAGCAAAAAATCATTTTCAAAACCTTAAACGGTTCTAATTTTTTGGAGTAGGCAATAAAAAATGGATGCAGAAGGCATCCAATGTTTATAGCAAGATTTCGTAAGCATCCCCCACGACGCCGGAGGTGTCGAACAATCTAACTACCTTTTAAGACCACCCCTTCTCCCCCTCCCCGCCAGAATGACGTTGTCGGGCTGGCTTGAAAATGGAGGGTGAACGAACCCATAGAGATAGAATCACTCGACGGGCTTAATTGCTGTCTATGGCCTCAGAACCAATGCCGCACGTAATGATTACGTTGCATACATCGCGTTGAGTTCGATACCTTCGGCATCGTAAAAATAACTATTCCAAAATCCTATAAACGTTCTATCCCTTCGGGATAGGCACAGAAATATTCGGTGAGTCTATTCATCGAAGAAAAAATAGTTTTAGTAACCTTCAACCATTTTAACACGTAGGGACAAACAATAAAAAGGATGCCGAAGGCATCCAACGTTTATAGAAAGAATCCGGAATCACCATCCCGCGACCCCAAGGGGGTCGAACAATTATTTCTTCGGCATAAGCGGCAGCTGCCAATGGTGCCGCCGCCACCAGATGAGTTCAATATTTACATTACCGATCACGAGACCCAGCTCGGCTTTCACAGGAACAGCCGCGACGTCGTCCGTAAACCATCCGCGGAAATCCCCCGTCATGCCGTACAAACCCCGGAAATGCGCCGTGCCCTTCAGCCCGACTACGCGGATTTTTTTTTGTTTCAGAACATCAATCTCCTCCAGTTTTCGCTCCTCCGTAAAAATCAATTCCGTTTTCCCCTGTTTCCCGTAGACCACGGTGGATACATTCATCCTGCCGCCGCCTCGTACATGCGCCCGCGCAAAGTACAACATCGATAACCCGTCCAGGATATCAAAGTCCACATTTTTCACGGTGTCGTACTTCGGGTCTGCAAGGGAAGGAGAATGAAGTTCCTTCCGAAATAATTTTTCTATAAGAATGGTATGCCTGTCCAGATCATAATGGGATGATTCCTCAATCCAGCCGTCATCCGTGTTCTCGAACGCATGAAACCCTTCCGAATAATACGATGTGTTCATATCGGTTGAATCGATCACGTGGATATCGACAAAGGGTATTCCCTCATAGGAATCGACAAATCCTGTGGCGTGGTACCGCGTTTCTCCGTTTATCGTATCGGTAGGAAATGTCGTAAGCCGTATCCTGCCTAATTTAATTCCGGCATAACTGACCTCGTACAGCAAATCTTCGCCGGGGCAAATCAAGAACGAATCGCAGGGGGAATATTTCCCCGGGAGGGAATCGGTTGGTAAGACGTGAGATGGGATTTTGTACGGTGCGCCGTAGTTTTGCATCAATCCGCCCGACGTAAAAAGCATGAGAGCCAGGCAGATAATCCCCGCTGCCCGCTGATAGATGCCGTTGTTCTTCATTCTATTCCCTATCATAGAGGATCAAATGCTAACCGGAATCCTTGTGACGAACAAACTCTATGCGACCAATCCGTTGGATTGAACCGCATTCAAACGTAATTTAGTGAAGCAATATAACCAGAAATTCACCGGCGTAATACCCAACCACCGCGATACCGAGCCCGACCAGAAACATATCAATACCGCTGCGAAAAATACCGCGACCTGTGAAGATGCTGCGCGCTGCGCCCACCCCAAAATGCGAAAGCATCGAGAGAATAAACGAAATCCAGATTCCGGTGGTTCCGCTGAACAACAGGAACGGCGCAAGCGGAATAAATGCGCCCACCGCAGTTGCTGCGCCGGTCACAAGCCCTTCTTTCATCGGAGTCGAATGAGCCGTGCCGATACCAAGTTCTTCCCTCACCTTTTCACCCAGGGCGCGTTCGGGATCGGACATAACTTCCTTCGCCATCAACTTTGCGCGTTCCCGCTCGATCCCTTTCGCCTCATAGATCAGCTGAAGTTCCTGCTGTTCCACTTCAGGCATCAGAAGAATTTCTTCCTTCTCCATCGCAATTTCATGATCGTACACTTCCAGTTCACTCTTCGCGGCAAGATACCCGGAGGAGCCCATGGAAAGCGCATCGGATAACATACCCGCAAAGCCGGAGAGCAAAACAATATGGGGCTGTACCGCGGCTCCGATCACTCCCGCAAATAATCCAAAGTTCGCCGTAAGTCCGTCGTTAAATCCGTATACCACGTTGCGCAAGAACCCGCCCGATTTTGTCTGGTGCCAGGGTTCCGAATCATCGCCCGTGAGCCGCTGCAATGTTTCCGCGTGTTCCATTTCTTCTTTCGCGATTGTGTAGGTAGCGTCTTTAAAAGAGCCGGCGGGATTATTTTTAAACAGGGTGAGATATCCTTTCACCTCAACGCCTTCCTCGCGGAGCAGCATGGAGATCAGATATGACGTCCCGAACTTGCGCGCTATCCAGGCGTAAAATTTAGCATTAACCGATGGCGCGGGTTTCCGGCACGAGCCGGTATGATCGACGATCATTTTTTCAAAAATATCGGCATGCCGGTCTTCGACCGCCGCCAATTGAACAAATATTTCTCTGCGTTCGAGAGTTTTTTCCAATTGAGAGAGTAGCCGGTAGTAGAATGAGGCGTCTACTTCATCCTGGAGATGTTTCTGCCACTGGGTAAGGTCTTTGTCATCGATAGTTTTTTTAGTGTCGGATATTTTCTGTTGTTCAGTCATAGAATAAAGTCACAAAGAATTTTCATCAAGTCTGAATGGATAGAAATTGCGCACAATGATTGTCAAGATGTTTTATCTCAACAACGCGGCGGGTCTCCTGCAAAACTCGTCAAATCCCCGGAACGGGAAAGAACAGGAACCGGGCGTAATTAAATTTCGACCTTTTTAATATCAAGATTCATCGCGGCAAGCCGTGGCACAATATCGCCGTACCCGCGTTCGATATACGGCACGCCTGTAATAACGGACGTTCCCTTCGCAATCGCAGCGGCAATAATGTACGCAAGACCGGCGCGGAGATCGGGTATTTCAATCGGTTCGGATGTCGCGACTAATGGAGACGGACCTGTTATGAGAACGCTATGTTCATAACCTCTTTCTTTATACCGGCATTGAATGCTTCCCAGGCAATGCGTCGTCGGTTGTGTTCGGGCGCCAAGTTTATTTAATGTTTTGAGATACCCGAAACGATTTTCATAAACAGTTTCATGAATAACGGAAATGCCTGCCGCCTGAGTAAGGAGGATAGCGAATGGCTGCTGCCAATCGGTGGAGAATCCCGGATAGACGTCGGTTTCGATTACCGTCGGCTTGAGTTCTTCTCTCCGGTAAAAATGAATGCTGTTCTCGCCGGTCAGCTCAAATCCCCCTCCAACCTGACGGAAATACGATAAAAAATTTCCGAGGATATCGGGACGTATGCCATTCACGGTAATATCGCCTTTCGAAGCGCATGCAAGCGCCGCCCACGATGCGGCCTCGATCCGGTCGCCGAGAATCTGAAGATTGGTGCCGTGCAGTTTCTTCACGCCGTCGATAATGATATCTCTGCCCGGACTGGTAAAGATTATCGCTCCCATTGAGCGGAGCATTGTGATAAGCTGAAAAATTTCCGGTTCAATCGCGGCGTTGGATATCACCGTTCTTCCCTCGGCAAGCACGCCGAGGAAGAGGCATGTTTCCGTCGCTCCAACGCTTGGGTAGGGAAGCGTGATCTGGGTGCCTTTGAGTTTCTTTTTCAATCCGGCGACATATCCTTTATCGGTTTGATCGACGATCCCGCCGAATTGCCGTACAGCCATGATATGAAAATCAACATTGCGCGCGCCGATCTTGCATCCGCCCAGCACCGGTATCGACGCCTTGCCGTACAGATGAAGCAAGGGACCAAGGAGTAAAATAGGAATGCGGTTGCTGCCGGTCTGCGGCATCGGAACATCGGAAGTATTCATCGAGGATGGGTCGAGGCGTAAAGAATCCTTCGTACCTTTAACGATCTTCATCCCGATCGAAGTTAGCATTTCGGCGGTAATATCGACATCGCCGATGGGAGGAACATTCGACAGGGTCGTAGGGGAATCTCCCATCATCGCTGCAACCATTGCCTTGGTTGAAAGATTTTTCGCGCCAAGACAATTAATCTCGCCGATAACGGGCTTGCCGCCGTTGATCCGATACGCTTCTGTTTTCATACCGCTCATGTTCTGCCTGATTTCGTTAATTGGCTGAAATCCAGTGATAAAGAAGGATTTTCGGCTATATTATAACAAGACTTCTCTATAATATAACCAACCTAATTCTGATTGCCAAAAGTCTTTTCCTCAGTTTACTTCCATCCCATACGGTCGCGCAACGCGGTTATATGAGCCGTATGATGCCTGCCATGCCACGCATAGAGGGCGATAAGTACATCGAGGTTCCTGGATCCATATTCGGGATGACGGTACATTTTCTTGAAATCTTTCGGTTTAAGCGAATTGAGCAATATAACCCATCGTTTATGCATTGATTCCAATAGTTGCAATGACAGCGATATGGGAGCTTTCCTCGAATCGATCAGTTCTGCCCATAATGTTTCATTGTACGGTTTGACGAGCGGCTCATCTTCGGTTACTATCAGCCGTGTGCGCACATACGCATTGATGTGACTATCGGCAAGGTGATGCACAACCTGGGTAACGGTCCATCCGCCCGGACGGTAGGGGGTATCAAGCTGTTTGTTGGTTAGACCGGCGACGGCTTCCTTAATTTTCGCGGGAGCTTTTCCAATTTGCCTTATAAATTCCGGACGTTGTGCGGGTGAACTCTTGACGTCCATGTCATACTGCCCAATGGGGTAACGTAAATCTGTCACAATCCTGTCTCCTTAATTGTTTTGTTAAATCTAATGTTTACACAACCGTAATATAGGGAAAATATTTGATTGGTAGGAAAATTCGATGATCCTGTATTTATTCTACTTCCCACTGTCCGCAGACCATGGGAGAGGTCATCGCGAGTCCGCCTCGGCGGACGTCGCGATCTCCTCATATCGATGCAAAATGCGAAGCTTTGAATCTAGTTTAGACGACGCATCGAAGTTTTCACACGGTTTGTCCGCGGTGGGAAGGAGAAAACGCCGAATCAGTATCTCACCGAACATAATATCTCATAATGGGTCTCTTGGGCGTTCGTTGTTCGGCAACGACAAATCCCGCTTTCTTGAACGAAGCCGGAATTCCCTTCCACGCAAATGCATCGGGTATTTTATCGGCATACGGCTCTTCGGGATACCCTTCGATGATTTTCACCTTCTTCGATTTGCAGAATTTGATAGCGCCTTTCAGCAATTCAACCGAGACGCCCTGCCTCCTGAATCCCTTGGCTATAAATAAACAGGTGATCGACCAAACCGGTTTGTCGTCGATGGACTTTAGGATACGCGAGTTTTCCAGCCGGATAAATTTTTCTCTCGGCGCAACAGCGCACCAACCGACGGGTTCACTCCCAGCGTAAGCGATAACGCCCAGCGGTTCGTTCCGGTCGACGAGTCTTTTCAACGCGCGTTTATTGGAAGCCCCCTTTCTTTTTTCAAATTCGGCGTGATTCAAACGCCACGACATGCACCAGCAGCCGCCGCACGCCCCGCGCGCTCCGAAGAGATTCACCAAATCATTCCATCGTGATTTATGCACTGGCACTGTTTTTATTTTCGGTGTTACAATTGTTGCCGGCATGAGAACCCTATCCTTTCCGTTTTTCTTAATTTCCAATCTTTAATCTGATGTTTAGTATCTCGGGTGTGTTGCCGATCCGCACCGGCGGTCCCCAGGTTCCGACGCCGCACGATACATAATACTGGGTGTTCCCTTTTCTTAAAAATCCCCAGCTTAATTCGTATACTTTTTCTGTGATATAATTGAAGGGCCACATCTGACCATGATGGGTGTGTCCCGAAAGCTGGAGATCAATCTTGTTATTCATGGCGTCTTCAAGGTGGAATGGCTGGTGATCCATCAGGATTACCGGCAACGTCGTATCTATTCCGGCGACCAACTCCTTCAGCTCCATCCGTTTGCCCCGGGCAAACTGCCGGATGCTGATATCTTCTCTGCCCGCAAGATAGAGGGAATTTTCAATTAAAACGACTTTATCTCTCAGCATAGTAATTCCATGCTCAGTTAAATACTTGCAAGCGGGTTCAACGCCGCCGATGTATTCGTGATTGCCGGTCACTGCGAACACGCCAAACTTCGCTTTGAATTTCCGCAATGTCTCGCCAAGATTCATCTTGATCACCGGACCGAGGTCCTCATCGATCACATCGCCGGGGAGGAGAATGAGATCGGGTTGAAGCCCGTTGATGATATCGATGATATGCTCAAGCCGCCCCTGGGAAACAATCGTCCCGAGATGGATATCCGACGCGACGGCGATATTCAGGTTTTTTAGCGTCCCTCCTGCCTTCGGTATGGTTATCTCAAGATTCTTCAAACGCGGAGAGATAGCATTCAAATGACCTGCAACCATTGCCACCCCGATTGTAGCCGTTGCTGCCGATATCAATATCAATTTTATCAGCTCATAATGAGCGTAAATAAAAGTTGGCGTGATGTGCGTGATATGCCAAAAGAATCTCACAAGATCGATCATCAACACAAAGAAGAGGAAATACACCATCGCGGCAAGCCAGAATGATCCGATCCAGACCATGGAAGTGCTCAGGTGGGTAATGCTCATCCGCTCGAGAAATCTGCCGCTGATAAAGGATGCGTAAAGAACGAAAAATAACACCGCATATACAATCCGGATTGCCGGATACAAATCGAGCGCTTGCCATCCCCGGATAAAAATATAATAATTGATAATCGAATATGCGAGCAGGAAGATGGAAAGGAAGAGAATGAACATGGATTTTCGCATTGAAGAAAATCAGGATAGAGAAAATTAATTGAAAAATTGTTAAAAGAGATTGACCGTCTGATATTATGGAATAATTATACCGCGGCACTCACCCAGACCGATGCGACGGAAACCATCTCTCTCGCAATAAGCGTTCATAATTACTTCATCCCCATCTTCGAGGAATGTACGCTGTTCGCTTGTGGGCAGAGTAAGCGGTTCGCTGCCCCGCCAGGTTAATTCCATCAGGCACCCGCGCGATTGTTTCGTGGAACCGGATATTGTGCCGCTCGCGATCAGATCCCCCGGTTTAAAATTACATCCGTTGCTCGCGTGGTGGGCCGCCATCTGGGCAAGCGTCCAGTACATATCGGAATATTTGCCGCTGCTGAGCTTTACGGGGCTGATAGTTTGTGTGCGCATATTCTTGGAGGAGAGAAATACATCCAGTGTAACATTGATCCCGCCGGATTCCGTGTCGCCGGCTGAATTAAGATATGAAAGCGGTTTAGGATCGCCGGGTGGACGATTGAACGCAGGGACTCGGAAAGGCGCCAGGGCTTCCATCGTAATGATCCAGGGTGAAATAGTAGTTGCAAAATTTTTCGCCAGAAAAGGACCGAGCGGTTGATACTCCCAGCGCTGGATATCCCGCGCGGACCAATCATTAACAATCGATATTCCGAATAAATAATTCTCCGCAACGGCAATGGGTATATTGGATCCCTGTGCATTACCTTTTCCGATATAACAGCCAAGTTCCAATTCATAATCGAGGTTCTTGCTGGGACCAAATATAGGTTCGGGCATGGTATCATCTTTTATCTGGCCATTTGGACGCCGCACGGGTACGCCGCTGACGACAATGGACGAAGCTCTGCCATGATATCCGATGGGAACATATTTATAATTCGGCAGAAGAGGATTATCGGGGCGAAACATGCTTCCGATATTCGTTGCGTGATAGATCGATGCATAAAAATCGGTATAATCGCCAATTTCCGCCGGTACGAGCATGACCGCCTCAGTCATGGGCACCAGGCATTTTTGCAAATCGAGTTTGCGCTTCGCGTATACGGGAGAATTGATCCTGAGCAATTTACTTATTTCGCTTCTCAACGCAGACCATTGGTGATAATCCAACGCCATCAGACCATTCATGTTCAGGTGATCACAGCTTTCAATGGCGGCTAATCCAAGATCATCGAACCAACCCTTTTCCGCGCATTTATCGAGGGCTAATATTTGATCCCCGATAGCCGTTCCGATTTGCGGAAGATTAGTCGTGCCTTTTTGTTTGAATACCCCGAATGGCAAATTCTGAATAGGAAATTCCACTCCGGGTTGGTTGGCAGATTCAACCCACGATTGAAGTCCGGGATCGTGTGTTTCATTGATGCTGTAGATCATAAAAGGTTAAACGATTTCAAATCGTTGATTGGTTCTGTGAATGAACACGATCCGAAAGAAATTGCGAAATTTTCCCTTCCCGATCGTATTTGCTCAATGTCCAGACTGAAACCACGCCAGGTTATACCCTGATCATCGAAACGAAAGGCACTGGGAGAATCTTCAGTAAGCAGATACGACGCTTCTGAAACGCTCATACCGTCATGGAGAAAGAGGGCGGTGAGAAATAGATTTAAAAAACCAAACATTAATCCCTGAGCACTATTCTTTTCGTAGGTGAAATTATACTCGCCGCGCACCGGGTGGTGCAGTCCCGCGGTGGCTTTGAATGGCACGTTCATCCGCGAGCATGTCTCAATGAATCGCAACAGATCTCCAACCGCGGGAAAAACCTCAGGCGTGACGCCGCCCGTGCGGACTTTAGCGCATTCGCCGGAAAGGGAAATTGCCTCAATCGATTCTTCGATGCTGCTGTTTAACGGGATTTCATAATATGCCCTGAGATGTCTGGGAAGTAAATCGTTCCACTTTAAAATATCGTCCGATGAAGGGGCTTTGATTTCGATCGTGTCGATTATTACATTTCTTCCCGCAGAGAAAAATCCGTTATTAAAATCGCTTATCCTCGTAAGCGCCTTCACCGGCTCATCGTCCGTCAGAGTGCTTAATTGAATGGGATTTATATTTTCTTCACCAATTAAATCAGACGCGGCTTGTTCAAACTGGCTCAAACGGGATACCGGCACAATGAACCTTCCAAGCGCCCAGGCATATTCACTTTTTCGGTATTGTAAATAATTGGAGAACGCTTCAGGCATATCGAGCTTCGCCGGGGGAAATAACCCGGCATAATCGATTATTCCCAGCATCAAATCCTTAATGATTTCCGAATTTTTAACTGAAATGCTGGTCAAGACAACGTTGATTGATTGTAATTTCTCTTCACGGTGGTTTTAAAAATATACCAACATCGTCAGTAACAATCAAACCCCCTCGGTGAGAATTGCCCTCCATTCATTTGTTAAATGATTAGATTATATTCAATTTTTTTGTGAGCCAAACCGTTCCGAAAGGGCTGATTCCCATCCGAGTATTGCAATTTTTCTGGCCGTGCCGCCCTGATATCCCCCGAAAGCTCCCATATTCCGTATCACCCGGTGGCAAGGGATAACATACTGAATAGCGTTATGGGCAACTGCATTCGCCACTGCGCGTACGGCATTTGGTACCCCGAGATGCGAAGCGATATCCTGGTATGAAACGACCGAACCCTGTGGAATTCTTAATAATGCTTCCCATACTTTTATCTGGAAGTTTGTTCCCTTCAAAAGAATGGTCATTGGAGTGGCGCTGCGCTTACCCGTATCTGAAAAAATACGAACTACAATTTTGGAAGTTTCTTTTACGTCTTCACGAAATGTTGCCCGTGGAAATTTTTTGCGCAGAAGTTTTATGGCGACGCGTTTATCATTTCCTTTTAAAAACTGCAATCCACATATTCCTTTTTCTGTTTGGGCGATTAAACAATTGCCGAACCGGGTTGGATGAACCCCGTAGAGAATTTCGATGTCGGCGCCGCCATTTTTGAATTCGCCCGGAGTCAGCGCCTCGCACTGGATAAACAGATCATGCAGCCGGCTCGGACTCGATAACCCGGTGTCGTACGCCGTGTCGAGCACGCTTTTCGATTGCGCGAGAAGAGTTTTTGCGTGCTCCTTGGTCAGAAATTGGAGAAAGCGTTTGGGGCTTATCCCCACCCACCTGCTGAAAAGCCGCTGGAAATGAAATTCGCTGAGGTAAATCTTCTCGGCAATTTCCTTTAATTCGGGTTGATGGTGATAATTTTGATCGAGATAATTTATTGCCCGTTCAATCCTGTTGTAATCGTCTATCATTTGATTGTTCATCATTGTACCCTTAAATAATGTGATATCAAGTATACAACAAGATAAGAGGAAACGACGAGATATGCATTCCGATTCTTGCTCACTTTTTCGCATTCTTGGGGCGGGGATTTTTTAAATCCGTAGCAAGTTTGTTGTTCACTTCCCGTACAACGCGCGGCGCAAGGTTATTTTTATGCATTGAAAGAAATTTTTTCACCGCCGGAGCATCCCAAATCACGAGCTGGCGCAACGCCCAGGAGAATCCCTTCACAACCATATCATCCCTATCCCCCAAAAGCAATTCGCAGATGGATAAGGTGCGTTTAACGTCGCCCTGCCCACCTCTCGCGCGAAGATTAAGCGGCACAGTGCTCACCAGTGCCGCCCGACGCCACCAGTGATCTTTTGATTTTGCCCAGCGATAGATAAGAGAATCCGGAATTTGTTCTTCCCGCCATGCGACACCGGAAAGGATGCATGCAAACGTATCTACCGAATACCAGCTATCGATTCCTTGACCGAGTTTTTCAATTTCCTTTGCACCGAGAGAATGCAGCGCTGTATCATGGTTAGCGATGAGTTCATACGCAATCCACCGGTAAACAAATTGAGAACGAGCGATCAATTGATGTGCCAACCGAAGTACCTCTTCCGATGAAAAATCTTTTATCTGTTTTGAATATTCTTTCCGGATTTTTCGGATGGGAGCGGTTTTCTGCACAGGCAGTGAGGAAACTTGCCGGATTATTTTATCGATCATTGGATTGATCTTATGATGTGATATTTGTGTTGATATCATTTAGATTCTTCTGATGTTTTCTTCAGCCAATCGTCAAGAATTTCAACAATAAGTTTACAATCGTCCACGATTTCCTTCCTTCGCCCCGCGTTGACGAGGGGCGTTGCGTCGCCATTAGATGAGACTTGCTGTTGGGCAATTTCCAACGCTGTCATACCGTACATGTTTCGCATCGCAGGATCTGCATCGTGATTAAGCAGGATCTGCACAATGAGAGGATGCGCCCATAGCGCTGCAGCATGGAGAGGTGTTCCGTAACCCTGAAGGATGTTAATTTCCGAGATATTCTCATCGATCAATTGACGAATTCTTTCCGTTAAACCGAACGCCGCCGCTTGAAAAAAGCCGACGTGTGTTCCCCGTTCGTAAAGGTAATTGACCATTTCGGTATGTCCGGCTTCATTAGCCCATCCTATAGGCGTGGCTTCAAATTCATCATCCACCGCTTCGGGGTTTGCGCCATTGGTAAGTAATAAATCCACGATATCTCTATGATTATGAATCACGGCGAAATGAAGCGCCGTCGCGCCTTCAGATCGTATTGTTGCCAGGTCGGGTTGAAGGGAGAGTAATTCTTTTAGCTCCTTAAGGTCTCCTTCTTTTACAGCAGCAAAAAATTTTTCAACAGGAGTCACGATAGAATAAAATTTGACGTTGCATTTGTGTCTTTGGTAATTCTGCCTTCCGATCCGAATAATGGAGGACTGCTAAGAAAATATCTTTAAAGAAATATCGCCAAGCGGCGCCGCTTGTTATTTCAACAACACTCCCATGGCGCGTTTGAGGTGTATGAGCGAGCTGTTATAATCAAAGAGCGCCTGGATATGGATAATCCGCGCGTTGGAAAGACTCAATTGCGCGTCGGTAACTTCAATCACAGAATTCACGCCTGCCGAGTATTGTTTTTCTGCAAGGTTTAAGTTTTCTGCCGCCTGTTCAACGAGCTTCGATGTTGCATCGATTCGTTCGCTGGCTTCCTTCATTTCCAGATAATATTGTTCGGTCTCCGTTTGAACCTGGTCGTTCAGCACATCGAGGTTCGCTTGAGCCGCATCGGCGGTTGCCTGCGCCTGATCAACCTGCGCCGAGATTGAAAAACCCTGAAATATCGGCAGGGTAACTGAAAATCCCCCAACCCATCGGTTGAAGAGCGGAAAATTAAAATTGCTCCATGTCCATGTCCCGAACGCTGAAACCGTTGGAAGGTGCTGTCCGCGTGTGGCGGTTACCAACGATTGATTAGCATCAACCCGATCCCGCGCTGATTTCAATTCCGGGCGCGTTGTCATGGTGATTGCCCGGATAGAATCGAAAGGCATAACCATAGGAGTGACATCAAATGAATCGGTAAGCGAATAGACACTTTTGGGATGCACCCCCATCGCATTTTCCAGTTGTAGTTTTGCAAGCCGCACATTATTGCGTGCCGTTATCAATGCGACGTTTGCATTCGCGAGGTCGACTTCGGCTTTGGTGACGTCGAATTTAGCCCGCGTCCCCACTGAAAAGAATGCCTTCGCCTGTCTCAAATGTCCTTCGGCGCTGGCAACCGCCTCCACATCAACCCGTTCCACCTGTATCGCCTGCACCTCGGCAAGGTACGCTATATGGGCGTTGAGCGCCACGGTCTGACGGGCGGCGTCATAATCTGCAAACGACGCTTCGGTAAAATTGCTGTTGGCGGAAACCTTGCCGATGGTTTTCCCGAAATCAAATATTGTTTCATTGATTGATAGCGCTTCGCTATATGTATCGTACGTCTGATTTCGGGGCGCGATATCGGGATTGAAGACAAAAGCCCCGTCAGTCCGTTGATAGCTTCCGGTGGAAGTTATGGACGGATAATACGCCGACTTCGCCTGGGTTAAACCGGCTGAAGCGTTTCGAACACCCGCTTCAGCAGCGCGCAGCGCCGGGTGATTTTCCAGTGCGAGCGCAACGGCTTGTTGGATACTCAGAGATTCCAGATTGGTATTCGATTGCTGTGCGAACACCAACGTTCCGGAATAAAGAATGATGATAAATGAGATAAATCTAACTAATTTCATGAAGCACTTTCCTCCTGATGTTCAACCATTTCACGTTTGAAACGTTCCTCGAATACAGTATAGAGAACCGGAACAAAGAATAATGTGAGCGTCGTTGATACCGTCAGACCGCCGATAACTGCTATCGCCAGCGGCGCCTGCGTAGATTCACCGCCAATACCAATCGCCATCGGGATTAACCCGAGAACCGTTGCAAGCGACGTCATTAAAATCGGTTTCAGCCGCGTGGTGCCGCCCCGAACAACCGCTTCATGAAGCGGAACGCCTCTCATTCGCAGGTGGTTGGTATAATCGACGAGAAGGATACCATTGCTCACAACAATACCCACCATTACGATAATTCCCTGGAACGACGTTACCGACAGGGTGGTATTTGTAAGAAATAACGCCCAGAACACCCCGATAATTCCCAGCGGGACTGTAAACATAATAATGAATGGATCGATAAGCGATTGGAATTGAGAAGCCATGGCAACATAGACCAGCAGAATTGCAAGGCAAAAAGCAAGCCCGAGATCGAGGAATGTCTTTTGCTGCTGCTCAACTGCGCCGGTTAGCACTACTTCAAAACCGGGAGGGAGATTCATCTTCGCCACTTGAGCACGGATATCATTTGCCACGCTTCCCAGGTCCCTGCCCTCGACATTTGCGGTCACTTCGACAAGCCGCTGTTGAAATTTCCGGTCGATTTGAACAGGTGAATTATCTTTTATAATCGTTGCAATATTGCCTAAAAGAATTTGATCACCTGATTTTGTCACGAGGGTAATTTTTCTCAAATCCTCAATATCCGATCGATAACTTTCGTTGAGACGCACAAGAATATTATATTGATTACCGTTCACCGGATCGGTGTACAACGAAGCAACTGAACCGTTGATACAGGTGTTGATCGTGTTCGAAATCTGTGACACGTTTATTCCCAATATGCCGGCTTTTTCGCGGTCGATTTTTACCCGGAGTTCCGGAAGGTTATCTTCCCGTGTAATCTGAACATCGGTTGCTCCGGGCGTAGCGCGGACTATGCCGGCTATTTGTTTCGCTACCTTCGTCCCGGTATCAAGATCGTATCCGCGAATTTCGACGTCGATAGGAGCGTTTGACCCAAAGTTTAAGAGAAATCTGAGGATACCACTGGGCGCGATAAAAATCGACACGCCCGGTATGCCGGAGAGCTTAGGACGAATATCTTTGATTATTTGAAACAACGACCGGGTTCGTTGATCTGTAGGGACGAGCGCAACCTGAATATTCGCCGCATGACTACCGGTATTACGAACAAAAAAGTTCCCGGATCGAGTCGGAGGCACGCCGACATCCGAAATAACCGCCTGCACCTCGGGAACGTTCTGTTGTATAATTGTCTCCATTTGCTGAACGAGCCTGGTTGTTTCTTCAGTTCTCGTTCCCACAGGTAATTTCACCGTAATGCCAAATTGCCCTTCATCCTGGTCCGGGAAAAATTCTGTTCCGATAAATTTTAATAGGAAAAGGGAAAAAACCGATATTGCCCCGATGCCGATAATGATCATCTTACGATGGCGCAGCGTCCATTCCAATCTCTTTCCATACCACGCGTCAAGGGATTCAATGAAATCGTGCGACAACACTTTGAGGCGGTCGAAGAACTTCGGAGAATTTCGGTCAAGCTCCACCTCGCCCTTTAAAAAGTTCTTGCACATCAATGGAGTAACAGTACGCGAGACGAAGAACGATCCGAACAGAGAAACCGCGATGGTTATTGTAAGTGGGATAAATAATAACTTCGCAACGCCTGTTAAAAATACAATCGGAAGAAATACTATTACAGTAGTCAATGTCGATACAAAGATGGGAGCCGCCACCTCGCTAGCCGCTTCCAGCGTTTGGGATAATTTCGATTGACCCGGTTTCGGATTATTATAATGCCTTGTGATGGCTTCCAATTCCACGATGGAATCATCCACCAGCCGTCCCACAGCGAGCGCAAGCCCTCCGAACGTCATGATATTCAGGGTAATATTCCCAAACCTGAACCAGATGAACGCGATCAGCAGCGATAACGGTATAGCGACGATAATGATCATCGTGCCGCGGATGTTTCTAAGGAAGAACAATATCACAAGCATTGCAAACAATGCCCCGAGCATCGCTTCTCTTTGCAAACCCGAAATTGTCTGTTTAATATAGAGCGATTGATCGAAGGACAACGTCATCTTGACGTTTTGGGGAACACCGGAGAGATGCGGTAAGGCATTGATTACATTCTGAACTACATCAACAGTATTTGCGCTGGCAAGTTTCTGGACCCGCAGCGTTAAACCGGGCCTGGAATTGACCCGTATAACTTCTGTTTCCTCTTGATAGCTATCCTCAACGCTCCCGACATCCCTGATATGAATCGGTACGCCGTTGACCATTTTGACGATGATATCTTCGATAGGTTTAACGACATTAAACTGGCTTTCCGTTTTCAATGTGTAATCAAATTTGCCGGTTTTAAGATCGCCCGAAGGGATAATGAGATTTGCGGAGGCGACCGCAGTCATAACATCATTAACGGGCAACTGCAGGGCTTCCACACGTTTTCGATCCAGGGTTACATGAATTTCCCGGATGCGGCCACCAAGGACCTGCGCGGAAGCGACGCCGGAAATATGTTCAATTTGCGGCTCAATAGTATTGAATGCGAGGTCGTATAGATCACGCCCGTCCATATCGCCGGATACTGCAATCGTACAAACCGGTAAATTGGTGATATCAAAACGGAGCGCGACCGGCTGCGAAACGCCGGTCGGCAACTGGTTCAGAATTCTATTCACTCGCTGGATAACATCCACCAACGCGACGTCAAGGTTGGCATTCCAGTTGAAATTAATCCTGACGGAAGAAATTCCTTCTTTAGTGCTCGATTGGACATAATCCACGTCGTTGACGGACGCTACCCCTCTTTCAATAAACACCGTTACTGCCTGTTCCATATCAAGCGGACCGGCTCCGGAGTAGAATGTGATTGTGCTGATGACCGGGATAGAGATATTCGGAAGAAGATCGACGGGGAGCTGTTGAAACGACACAAATCCCAGCACGAGGATGGTCAACGCGAAGAGAAAAGTTGAAATTGGATATCGAAGCGCGAGTCTAGTAAGCCACATAGTGTTTCAAATTTGCTATTGAATGGTAACCTGTCCGCCGTCTCTGACGAATTGTTGGCCGGTAGTGATGAGACGTTCATTTCCGGTCAAGCCGGTTAGAATCTCTGTTTTGTTATTCTGCTCAATCCCGATTGTGACCGTTATACGGTGCGCCTTTAAACTATCCCCAACGGTGTATACAAAGTAACCTTTATCGTCCTTCTGCAATGCATAGGTCGGAACGGTTATCGCATTCGGATGGTCGGAAATGACAATTGTTGCGCTCGCGAACATACCGGGTTTCAGAAGATGTTCCCGGTTTTGGATATCGACTTCCACAGCCATTGTGCGGGTTGAAAGATCAACCGCCTCGCTGATCCGGGTAATTTTTCCTTCAAATTTCCTTCCCGGATACGCATCAACTTCAATATCCACGCTTTTGCCAGTGGCGATTTGCGGTATGTCTTTTTCAAGGACATTTATTATAATCTTCATTTCTTCCAGACTCATAAGCGTGAACAGGGTTGAATTGTTCGCAACGAGATTTACGCCGGGATCGAGATACCGTTTGGTAATGAACCCGCTGAATGGCGCGGTGATGTGAGCATATTCCAGGTGAGTTTCGGCTGTTTCATAATTTGCTTTCGCAACTTTCATTGCCGCCTCAGCGTTATCGACATCCTGTTTCGCGACCAGGTTTTCTTTTTCCAGCTCGACATTGCGTTCATAGGTTAATTTCGCATTCACATAAGACGCGCCGGTTTGCTGTACCTGAAGCGCCAGTTCAGTCGTATCGATCAAGGCAAGAATCTGGTTCTCACTTACATAATCGCCGATATTCACATAAACCCGATCGAGATTGCCGGTTACGCGCGAAAAGACATTCGCCTGTTGAACCGGAATAACGTCGCCGTTAAACTGAAGCTGGTAGTGGACGGTTTGTTTCCCGGGAGCATCAACCTTGACGAGAGAGATATTTCTCCGGGGATCAGTTACTATTCGACCGGAAATTATTTTCCAACCAACCAAACCAAGAAGAATGACAACAATTCCGAGAATAAGAAATTTTGTATTTTTTTTCATCGTGATATTACCGGGTGAACATTTTTGTGGTTATGTTTTGACGACGAGGTTTTACGGCATATGCCTATTCCTCGAATAAATATTTCTGTAACTAACGTTATTTCTTTTCCAAGCTTAGCAAATTCCTTCGAATCGATCACAGGGGATGATAATTGCCGGATGAAACGAATCCGCAACCCCGCCATGAGATGTAAAAATGTCTCCGATATTCTCAAAGTCGAGTCCAGTTTAAATTCGCCGGATTTTTTGCCCTCAAGGAAAATTCGATTCAACAGAACCAATTCTCGTTGACGGAATTCGGCGAACATTTTTGTCAGCACCGGCTTCATATTCCCTGAGTTTTTATATTCAATGGCGTTCAGGTTAAAAATACGGTTAAAATAGAGGAAACGCTCATCCACATATTTACGTAGTTTCAGGGCCGTAGAATTTTTTTCCATAATTATCGCTCTGAGAACAGTCTCAAAATTCTTGAATTCTTTCAATAACACGGCATAAAATAACTCATCCTTATCAGAAAAGTAATAATAGAGCGTAGCTTTCCCCAAACCTGCGTCGGCGGCAATTTCCTCCATGGTTACCTTCGTAAAACCTAATTTTGAAAATTGCCTGTGCGCGGCGTCCAGGATCAGCTCATGCGTATTCGCGCCATTTTGACGGCTGATCGGTAGTATTTGTTTTTTCGACTTTTGGAACATGAAAGTCTAAAAATATGAAATTGTTGTGAATGATACAAGTGAATAACAGCAGGTGGGAATAATTAATTCCATAAATCAGGGTCCAAATTGAACAAAAAGGGGAATTTCATAGTCATGATTGACCATATATTGACACTTTTGGGAAGGGAGGGTTTAATTAATGAGGGATAAATACCTCCTTCGACGGGTAGAATTTTTGATGAGTGAAATATGCCCGGGATTGTTTAACGCTTCTGCATCCTCCAGAGGGACTCCGATAATCTCCCCTTATTTCAGCAATATCAATTTCCGCACCTGAACGAACGACTTTACGGGATCCGAAGCGCTCGTTGCCTCAAGTTTGTAGAAATAAATGCCGCTTGAAGTATTCCCGGCATTCCATTGAATTTCCTGAACTCCAGCGTCCTCCGTGCCGTCAACAAGCGTCGCAACAACCTGTCCGAGGATATTATAGATGGCCAATCGAACAACAGATCGCGCGGGTAGTTCAAATTGAATTTTCGTGGCGGGGTTGAACGGGTTGGGATAATTTTGATGAAGAACATATTGGTGCGGAACGGTTAGATCTTTCACGCTAAGCGCTCCCGCAACTACCTGAATCACAAATCCATAACTAAATGTTCCGTCCAGATCAATTTGTTTAAGCCGGTAGTACCACTTCCCCGATCCTGCGGTTTGATCTGTAAAAGAATATGAATTCGATTCGAGGGTAGTTCCGTGACCGGGAATAAAACTGTTCGGTAGTGTTTGAAATTGTTTGCCATCGGCGCTGCGCTGAACTTCGAAACCGTAATTGTTGACTTCGGATACTGTCGTCCAATTCAGGATGATGCGGTTCAATGAATCCGTTATGCCTGTGAACATATTCAGTTGGATCGGTAAACCGCCGCCCGGGTTTGTTGTAAAACTCCAGGTAACGGACCATGGGCTTGAACGGTATTTATTCACCGATTGTACATGCCAGTAGTACGATGTTGAGCCGGCTAAGGGCTGAAGCTGCGCGGAGGTATCGACATTGCTGGAATCGTCAACCATAAGGGCGCTAAAAAGTGAATCGGTGGATACCTGCACATGATATGATGTTGCAGTTTGCTCCCAATCCCAGCTCAGGATTATATTGGTTGATCCCGGCGCCGTCACGCTTGAAAGCGATGGGATTTCCGGCGCTACCGGAGTTACAGCGTATCCCAACCCTTGTCTTGTACTGCACATGATGGGACGACCCCCTTGCCAATCAATCTCCATCATTTTCCTGGAATTTCTCAATGTAGGTATAAACGCAACAATTGAATCGTTCGAAGTCGAGATTACGTCGCCGCAGTCGCCGACAAAAACATATTTTCCGTCCAGACTGTGCTGGAGCCACCCGATTTGGAGACAGTCATAAGCGCAGCCGGTTGCAGATCCCAGGAGAGGATGTAGCAAATGCACATCAGTGAGCTTAACCGGAGCAATATTATTTTCAACGCCGCTCACATCGAAAACATGAACAATGCTGTTCGGCGAATCAATCAGGTATAATTTTTTTTCATCCGGCGAAAGAGAAATACCGTGGCTGGTCTGAACATTCCCGCCCGGAAAACCATCCGTGAAATAGGGATTCACAGCGTACCCCATCGTCGTAAGATCGATGGTATAGAGCACCTTTCCTGTTGTGAGATCGCCGACCTGAAATCCCAGCAATCCGGTAACAGCGATGTATGCAATTGTTCCATTGGCATTCACCGTAAATGGACGAATGCCCCTTTTCATAGGACCGACCTTTTGAATGATCGAGTCATTTGCAATATTCACAACATAAAAATAATCATTTCCCACATTAGTGGGATCTCTATCACCGAGGTAAACCCGTGATCCATCAAGGGAAACAATGGTATTATGAGGACCTAGCGTGGATGTACTGATGCTGACACTCTTTTCACTTCCATCGACGGTATTCACGAGATACCATGTGCCATCCGGCGTCAACTCTCCATCGGGCATGTAAATTGTTTTTCCATCCCTTGAAATTTCATGGCTATCGACGCCATGAAGATAATTCCGTGTCCACACAATGCTATCGTTTAGAAGATTGTATTGGAGCAATGAGCCGTTGCCACGATACCCCCCATCCCCCCGATAACTGATGTACAACATGCCATCTTTGGGGCTTGCAGCGATACCTCTGGTACCCTGCGAAGTGGGAACTGAAATACTTTTAACAGGGACAAATCCGCTGTCGATATTATACACGTTCATCCAACCATCCGTAAACACATATTCATAATGGTGCAGAGATGTATCGACAGCAAGAGAGTGAATGGTTGCGTTGTGATCATGAGGCGGGGAAATATGCGAAGGATGACTCGCCTGAGCCTGTACGATATAAAAGAGCATAAGTGCGGGAATAAAAAATTTAACAATTCTCCTTGTATAATGATATATCATAGACAAAAGTTCGGAAATAAAATAGCTTATCACAAATACAACAGCGACAAGGGAAGAACAGTTCAAAGGGGAAATATTCATCTCGTTATTTTATCAATATCATCTTACGGACTTGCACGAATGATTTTTCGGGGGCTGAAGTGATAACCGCCTCAAGTTTATAGAAGTATATCCCGCTTGGCATAGTACCGGTATTCCACCGACTTATCCGATATCCGGCGTCCTCAATGCCATCAACAAGCGTCGCAACAACCTGCCCGATGACATTATAGATAATTAACCGTACAACCGATCGTGCGGGAATCTCAAATTGAATTTCTGTCGAAGGGTTGAACGGATTGGGATAATTCTGATGAAGCATAAATTCGTGCGGGGCGGTTATCTCTTTCACTCCAAGCGTTCCTAAAATTACCTGGATGACGCTGCCATAGCCGAACGTTCCGTCAAGGTTAATTTGTTTGAGCCGGTAATACCACTTCCCCGATCCTGCGGTTTGATCCGTAAAGGAATATAAATTCGATTCGAGGGAAGTCCCGTGTCCGGAGATAAAACTATTTGGCAATGTTTGAAATTGCTTGCCACCGGCGCTGCGCTGAACTTCAAAGCCGTAACTATTGACTTCGGAAACGGTCGTCCAATTAAGAATGATGTGGTTCGATGAATCCACGGTACCGGTAAACGAGCTCATTTGAATGGGCAACGCGCCGCCTGCGTTAGTGGTAAAACTCCACGTTGCAGATGTCGGGCTTGTTCCGTAATTATTCTTCGCTTCCACACGCCAAAAGTATTTTGTAGAGTCCGAAAGGCCGGTAAGCTGCCTCGAGGTATCGGTAACGGTTGAATCGTCGAATACTATCGACGCGAAGTTCGAATCAAGGGCTGCCTGAACATGATACTTGTTGGCGTTCAGCGTTGATTTCCAATGCAATGATACCGCCAATAATTGAATCACGGCGGCGCTGTCGGGAGAAAAAAGAATGGGCGCGAGAGGACAAGAGTTGTTCGTAACGTAACCGAGTCCGTTTCGGGAACTTGATGCGAAAGGTCCACCCTTCTGCCAGTCGATTTCCAGCATTACTCGCGAATCGTTCATTGCGGGTAAAAACGCAACAATTGAATCTGTAGCGGTTTCGATGACATCGCCGGCGTCTCCGACAAAAACAAATCTTCCATCAAGACTATGCTGCAGCCAACCTGTTCTCTGGCAATCGTACGCGCAACCCTTTTTATACGTACCGAGTGGATGCTTCAATTTAATATCCGCTATTTTCACCGGCGGGGTACCGTACGAAAGTCCGCTCACATCGAAGACATGGACATAACTGTTCGGTGAATCGACGACAAAAACTCTTGTCTCATCAGGTGAGAGCGATATGCCGTGGCTGGGAGCGGATGCGCAGTGGTGACCGCATGTTGTATCGGAAAATCCCAACGTTGTGAGATCAATAGTATAGGCGATAGTATTCGCCGCCAAATCACACACTTGAAAACCGAGGAGACCGGTAACGTTAATGAAAGCAAATGTCTGCATGCCGTTAACAGTAAGAGGGCGAACTCCGTTCAATGTCCGTCCAATACTTTTCGTGACCTGATACGTTGCCGCGCTCGCTACGTAAAACGAGTCGTTGCCAATGCCGCTCGTATCCCTGCACCCCATATAGACATTTGCGCCATCCAAGCTCACAGCCGTGTTGTGGGGACCTATGCCGTTTGTCGTAATCACTCCCTTCTCGCTGCCGTCGGCGGCATTCAAAACATACCAGTTGCCATTGGGGGATAATTCCCCGCTTGGCATGAAGAGGGTTTTACCATCCGGCGTTATTGCGTGGCTATCAACCCCGTGGGCGTAGCTTTTTGTCCATCTGACGGAATCGCCGATAAGGTCATACTGCAGCAGCGATCCGTTCCCGTATGTCCCGCCATCGCCGCCATAACTGATGTACAACATTCGGTCGCCGGGGCTGACCGCAACGCCTCTCGTACCCTGCGATGTCGGAATAGGAATACTTTTTACCGGGAGAAACCCATTGTCGATGTCATAAACGTAGATCCAGCCATCCGGAAATACATATTCATAATGATGCAGTGAAGTATCAGCGGCAAACGAACGAAACGCCCCCGAGTGATCATGGCGTTGGGATAGCCGTAAGGAATGATTTGCAAAAACTTGCATAACGCAAACGATTATGAGCGCGGGAAGATAATACTTCATAACGCTCCCATGACAATAACGAATCATAGATAAAGATTTAGGTGAATAAATGGCTTATTGAAAATAAAACAACGATACCGGAGGGATAGTTCTATGGAAGGGATTAAAATTACTTCGTGGGAGTGATGACAATCACAAGAATCAATCGTGATTGATAATTTATTCACTTCATTAGAAAATTTTTAACTGAACAATGTGATAAATGCTCGTTGAAAATGACCGGAATATTGATTACTTTAATATACTACGATGTGTTCTCCTCTTGTTTCATAAACAATCCTTCCACCGAAAACTTAAACAATTCGGGAATATGGGAAGGATTGGAGAAAAGCACGCATATCTAATGCCCGGATGGTGGAATTGGTAGACACGCTAGATTCAGGGTCTAGTGGCCGCAAGGTCGTACAGGTTCAAGTCCTGCTCCGGGTACTAAAAAAATAAGCTGATTCGAATCTGGAATCGGCTTTTTTCATTTTGTTCAGGTCGATACATCGGCCAGGGAGTTGATTCGGAACGTCCGGAGTAACCAAAGTGTAACCACAACGTTGAAAAATTTCGAACCTTTTCATCGCTCGTTGCTTGAAGCTCTGGAAGCAGTTGGACATACTCCCACTATTCGGTGGTCATTACAAATCATACAGGACATTGCGGTTTATAAATTAAATCGTTAAGTTTGTATTATTTTCTAAACAATAAAGGAGATTTCGATGAAACGCATTTTTAATCTGGCTGTTGCGGTTGTGGCAATGGCTATTCTCGCAATTGTTGCACATGCACAAACATTCAAGGTTCAGAAATTCAGCATTGGCGGCGATGGAGGAACCGATTATCTTACTGCTGAACCGGGAACCGGCAGGGTATTCGTTTCGCGGGGATCCCACGTAATGATCCTCGACGGAATCAAAGGAACAGTTATCGGCGATATTTCTGAAACACCCAATACACATGGAATCGCATTAGCCCCCGCCTCGAATCATGGATTCATCACAAACCGCGGTGATTCCAGCGTCACCATGTTCGATCTTCAGACTCTTGCGGTTATAAAGAAAATCAAAATTCCTGCGGGTGGTATGGACGGTATTATGTTCGACGATTTCACTAATCGCGTCATTTTAACCAATCACAGCAAGCCTGGTACCGCAACCGCCATCGACCCAAGCAAGGGGGAAATTACAGGTCAGGCTGAGTTGGAGGACAACTCACCGGAAGGCGCCGCAAGTGATGGAAAAGGGAAGCTCTTCGTCAACAACGAGCGAAAGAACACCATCCAGGTGCTTGACGCAAAAGAGATGAAGGTGTTGGCATCGTGGCCGCTTGATTCTTGTGAAGGACCGACGGGCATCGCATACGATCGTGCGACTGACCGAATTTTCACAGGATGCGGGAAGACATCGGCTGTACTGAATGCGGTGACCGGAAAGATCGTGGCTAAGATCAAAAATGGCGATGGAGTGGATGCGTTGGGTTGGGATCCAACGGAGAAGTTGATCTATATTCCGGCGGGCAGGGATAGCAGCGTAACGATAGTCCACGAAGATTCTCCCGATACCTACACAGTTGTGGCAACCGTAACGACCGCAGCCGGTGCGAAAACAATCTCGGTCGATCCGGTTAAACATGCGGCATATTTGTTTCAACCGACCTATGGGCCTCCGCCTCCCGACGCCAAACCGGATCCATCCGGCCGTCGAGCGCGAGGACCGGTAACTGGCGCTTATCTTTACGTCATCACGCATTGACCTCTGTTAATGGAAAACTCCAACTGACATCAAATCAGTTGGCGTTTTCCAGAAGCTCTTCGTAGACGTACACCGATTCAGGGACGGCGGAACGGATAGAATTACTCGCATTTTTCCACAAATTAATCTTCCTTTTCCTCGCTCTTATTGTTCTCCATCGATCCGAAATATACTTTTTTCCTACGTGCATCGTGGATCACCGTTTTGGTGAACGGGTGAGATCATCACTCCATACCCTTGAGTTCGGCAAATGGCTTTAATAATATGGGAAAATTCCCGAAGAAGGCATAGCCCTCTGTAAGACGCGAATGTGTCTATAGTATGATATGATACTATTTAACCAGCAGCATTTTCTTTACGCTTATAAAATTACCGATTGTTCTATTGCCATTATCATGGCCAATCGGCATCGCCGTCAATTGATAGAAGTACACACCCGACGCATATTTCATGCCGTCGAATTGCGCCTCCTTCTGACCTGCGTTCAATTGCTCATTATTCAGCAGCGTCGCTACATCCTGACCCAGGATGTTGTACACCTTCAACGTCACCAACATCGGCTGCGTCAAATCGAACCGGATTGTAGTTACGGGGTTGAACGGATTTGGATAGTTCTGATATAATGCCATCTTCTTTGGCACATTCATATTCTTGACGTCAGTTATTGTCTGCGTGCTCATCACAGGCGCCGCTCCTGACGGTGTTAATATCCCCGTGTCGATCACCCGAATCGTTGCCTTCAATTTCAGTGTATCGCCCCAACTTAGTGTGTCAAATGGAGCTGAAAACGCCCGGTTGATGCGCATGAGCGTCGAATCCAATTTCCTAATCAAAGGCAGATTGAACCGTATCGCATACGTCATTATCGAATCGCCATACTTTGCTATATCCTGAACCAGCATCGTATCAAAAGGACTACCCGGGTCCACGTATCGCAATTCGCCGAAACCACGCGGCGTCATCCCCAGCATACTCATTGATATGTTGAACTTTAACGTCAGTAAATCTGCAAACGTCTTGTTATTCTGTTTGCTCGGTGGAAGGATCCCCTGCTCCCCAACAAACGGTGCTCCGCTATTAAAATAGCGGAATCCCATATTAATAGAAGTATGGGTCGGCCAGATGCCGGTACCCTTCAACGATCTGTACATGTCCACGCTCGTCTTCATCCGAACCCAGCCATAGTATCGGCTCGAATCGGAGTTCTTGTCTCCAACCACAAATCCGCCCGTTGCAATCATCGATCCGCTAAAGACTACATCCCCGACGTTCGTTGCGATCAACATCCTGTTATAGACTTCATCCCGGACGTTCGCTGCGTTCGGCATGGGCAATAAAGGGATATTTTTCGTCGCCGTCAACTGCACCGGATTTGTGCCTGAGATCGGTCCAAGCCATAACTTTACTATTTTCTGATTATAAGGTACCGGACTTTTGCCCTTAAGAAGTACGGAATCGCCCGACGCCATAAATCCCGTGAATATCCAAACTTTTTTCGACATAAGAGATGGAATAGGTGTAAATGATCCGCAGCTAAGGATGTCAGATACATCCTGCGCGAAAGTGATATTCAACTCATTGATTCCCGAAGGCGTCGTATTCTTGATGTTGAATTCCCAATATTCCGCTACAGGCGCTTTCTTCACCGCGCGTTCTACGATCAAGGAATCGTATACAAACGTGCGGAATGTGTTCGTTGACGACGGCAGCAGCACAAAGGTCCCGGATATCGTGTGATTCACTGTTACGCTATCGAACGTATAACCCCATGACCCGACCTGACCGACTCCGTCGATGAATACGCTATCGACTTTGTAGCCGGAATGAGGCGTGAAGACGAAGGTTTGATCCGAACCGTAATCAACCGATACTGTATCGGACGGCGTAATCGCTCCGTTAGGGCCTGCGCTCGCCCAGATCTTCAATTGGTCAATAGAAAAATAGGCGTGTACCGTATGCACCATTATAACATTCGTGAACGTCCAGTTGCCGATCACTCCCTCGTTCACCCGGTCAACCACAACGCTGTCGATATGATAGTGGGCATCTGCTGCTATAGTAAAGGACTGGCTCCCCCCAGAATCCACTTTCACCGAACCGGATGGCGTGATGACGCCATGCGCTTCGGCTATTGCCGTGATCGTGAATTGGTTAATTGAGAAGTACGCGTGAATAGTATGCGGCGCCTTTACATTGGTGAACGTCCAACTGCTGACAGCTTTTTTATTGTTTCCATCCACGATGACACTGTCAATGTGATAACCAGAATTAGAGGTTATCGTAAACGACTGGCTGGCGCCTGAATCCACTTTCACCGAACCGGATGGTGTGATGATGCCATGCGCTTCGGCTATTGCAGTGATCGTGAACTGATTAATCGAGAAGTACGCGTGGATAGTATGCGTCGCCTTTACACTCGTAAATGTCCAACTGCTGATTGCGCCTTGATTCGTTCCGTCCACAATCACACTGTCAATATGATAGCCCGCATTAGCAATTATCGTGAATGATTGACTCGCTCCTGAATCCACTTTCACCGAACCGGATGGTGTGATGATGCCATGCGTTTCGGCTATCGCCGTGATTATGAACTGGTTGATTGCAAAATGGACACGGATCGTATGATTCGCTGTTACTCCCGTGAACGTGTACTGCGTATCAGAGGTGATAGGAGATCCGTCGATAATGAGACTATCGACATGATACCCTGTTGCAGGAGCAATACTGAAATGCTGGCTCGTATTATAATTGACGCTCACTGCGCCACTTGGCGTTATGGTGCCGTTTGATCCGGCTGACGCTGTAATGGTAAAGACATTGATCGCAAAATGTGCCCGGATCGCATGATTCGCCGTTACGCCGGTAAACGTGTACTGCGTATCAGGCGTGATGGGCGAGCCATCGATGATGAGACTATCGACATGATAGCCCGTTGCAGGAGCAATACTGAAATGCTGGCTCGTATTGTAATTTATGCTCACTGCGCCGCTCGGTGTAATGGTGCCATTTGATCCGGTTGATGCTGTGATGATAAAGACATTGATTGCAAAATGAGCACGGATCGTATGATTCGCCGTTACACCCGTGAACGTGTACTGCGTATCTGGGGTGATCGGCGAGCCATCGATGATGAGACTATCGACATGATACCCTGTTGCTGGAGCGATGCTAAAATGCTGGCTCGTATTGTAATTAACACTCACTGCGCCGCTTGGCGTTATGGTGCCGTTTGATCCGGCTGACGCTGTGATCGTAAAGACATTGATCGCAAAATGTGCCCAGATCGTATGATTCGCCGTTACACCGGTAAATGTATATTGTGTATCGGGTGTAATCGGTGATCCGTCAATCACTAAACTATCGACATGGTACCCGGTCGAGGGAGCTATGCTAAAATGCTGGCTC
>JBIOHP010000008.1:0-162493 GCA_044449065.1 Bacteroidota bacterium | reverse complement strand
TCCATCTGTTGCGTAAACTTTGATATGGAATGCCTGACCGTACATGCTGCTTACAGTGAAAATGCACATGCCGAGGACAAATAAAACACTAAACAATCTTCTCATAAATAACCTCGCTGTAATGTTGTTTTAATTTAGTGGCGCCTAAAATCGACGATAAATTATTCTTTGATTAGTTTGAAAACTTGTCTAAGAAGTATCTGTTAGTACAATCCGAGCAAATTATGGATCGGAAACTGGGACGAGGATTTTATAAAGGATCTAAAACAGATAGAGATTCAGCAGTTATTCAGGATAACTATACCCGACAGGCCCCTCTCACTCTGATTGATCTCCATTTTGTGCCCTTACATTTTCATCGTAATGCTACGATCACTCAATTAGATATTGAGTCGAAATATACACATCATACATTATGGAATTATTGAGATTCGATTACCAAATGATTATAAAATTGGCTCTGCCTTACACCGATGGAGATTCCATGGTTTCGACGGATAATTAAAAAATGCTTGGAACGATTATATCTCTATAATGGAGATCACATGATACTTCCAACGATCTCCGGAACTCTCACTCCTGCAACGGTGTTAAACATAACGCTATGGTTTTATATTTTGTTGTTATTCACAATCAAACCCGCGACAAGTTAGAGGGGCTTGAGAGACATAATTTTAGATATTGAGGAGAAAGAAAGATTACGTATGGAAATGGCAGTTCAAATGTTGGAAGAAGGAATCAAGAAAATTGATCTTTTCGGGCGAATGGATATAGAAGGAACTCAAAAGATTGATTTAAAATTAGCATTGGAATTCACCGTTGAAAAAGCGTTAATTGTGTTGGACCTATCGCAGGTTGATTTCATGGCTTCCATCGGCATTGGCGCGCTGGTCAGTGCAGCAAGATCCTTAAAGCTTCGTAGGGGGAAGATGGTATTGCTCAATCCTCAACCGTTTGTGGAACGGGTGCTCGAACAAACACATATTAATACCCTCATTCCTATCTATCAAAACTTTGAGGACGCAAAAAAGGCGCTGTTCGACAAACCATCGCCTCTTTAAATCTAAAATTTCCGCCTCAAAACACTTTCCAACCCTAAACTTTACCGCTAAAAGTTATTCCTCGCTACACTGGGAATTTCGCAATTGTAGTTGATAAAATTCAGAATTTCACGTATCTTGAACCGCGTGAAAAAATTGCCTTAAATCAAAATAACTAAACACACTTGGTTGTGTGATGAGTTATTTTAGAAGAAATCGTATCAAAAACATAACCTTAGAATCATGAATGGTACAATAGTGATCTATGTCGGTTCACTCATGCCAATCGGTTGGGGAATCGCACACTTATTCCCCACCCGAAATGTTGTATCTGCGTTCGGCGATATAACACCGGATAACAAGCGGATTATTACAATGGAATGGATTACCGAGGGAATTGCCCTTATCTTTATCGGTGTACTTGTTGCCGTCGCGACATACATGGATCGAAGGAGTTTGGTTTCCCAAGGAGTGTACTGGACCTCGTTTACAGTTCTAAATGTTTTATCCGTCGTTTCATTGTTCACCGGATTCAGAAATTCTTTTATAGCATTCAAACTCTGCCCATTAATATTTTCGAGCGCGGCAGCGCTCATCATCATCGGCGCCTATTGGGACTAAAGTGAAATGGAATGTACAATGTTGATTTTTGTTTATCCTAAACCCGCAACTTTTCATTAAGAAAGGAACTAAACGTTAAAAATGTCAGATAAGGCACAAATCAAGTGGCAGGACGAACCAAAAGATCACAATTATCCGGCAGCTCTTTCGTACTTATGCCTCATTTACGATGAAAAAACGGCCAACGCTTATGTGAATAAATTGAAAAATGCACCGATTTCAGAGTTCAAAGCAAAAGATATATTCAGAGCGTCCGGTCTATCCTTGCTCGGAATCAGTAATACTCATGTAGAAAAAGACCGGCAGAAAATACTATCGGGGAATCAACTATCCCCTCTCCTTCTGATTAGAGATTCAGCCAATGGAAAAGTAATCGTCGCAGACGGATATCACCGGTTATGCGCGGTCTATTCATATAACGAAGACGCTATGATACCGTGTAAAATCGCTTAATATCCTCCGTATTACAAAATCTTCAAATAATTTCGTTCATTGCAAAACGGAGATGCATCCTCTGTTCCGGTAATAAAATCCATCGAGGATCATCTATGCTTGCCGTTCCGGTGGAATAAACGGACCACCCAGTTGGCGAGTTCACCCCATTAAATCGGGTTTGGTAAATACCAACGCCAAGATTGCTACTCTTTAATAAAGTCTCGAATAATGTCTCGACCTCCCTTTTTATCGATTATACATGTTTAACAAGGATCGACGCTCATCCGGTAGAAAACACAGTCCATTCATCTTAATTCATTAATCGGTGCAAAACTTCCAACAGTCTGATATAAAAGAGGGATTCTGATATTCCATTATATGATCATATGATCTTCTTTCTCTCTTTTTAAGCTAATTTTGGCGATTATATATTATTATATATTTCATCAACAACATATCAAATCATTGGGTGATACGGGATATTCATGATAAAATAGTTTATCAAATCTATATAGGTTGTTGAATTCAAAGAAGATAATGATTTGTTAACACATCGTTAATATTCCGATAATAACTATTCAATAGATTATGTTATATGAATCTGACAAATATACTCTTTCTGTTAACATACACTTAAAGAATGAATGCAGGAATTCCAAAAGACAGATACCCCGAATTTTGTGAACTATTCTGGATCAAGTGTTCCATTCAATATCGACGCAATTATCTTATCCGATCTCCATCTGGGAAGCACAAATTGCCGGGCTTTGCAACTGTCCGCATTTTTACAAAAAATCGTTCATCAAACACTTCGCCCACGCGAATTGGTTCTGAATGGCGATGTCTTCGATTCGATGGATTTTCGCCGGTTGAAAAAACACCACTGGAACGTTCTTTCCCTCCTCCGAAAACTATCCGATAAAGTGCCCATAACATGGGTCTGCGGTAACCATGATGGACCTGCCGAAATGATTTCACATCTGTTAGGCGTCTCCGTAGTTGATTTGCACACCGTGCAGAGCGGGGGACAAAAAGTTTTAATCCTCCATGGTCACCAATTCGACGATTTTGTCGAAACACACCCCGGCATCACTTGGCTTGCCGACCTTGTTTACCGCTTTTTGCAGTATATCGATCGATCACACCGCATCGCCCGGTTCGCAAAAACGAACAGTAAAGTGTTCCTACGATGCACTGAAAAAGTCCGCCTTGGAGCGATAAACTATGCAAAACAGATTCTTATTTCAAAAGTTTGTTGCGGACACACGCACCATCCCGAACTGGTAGAGGGCGATGTTCAATATGCAAATAGCGGCTCATGGACAGAATATCCCTCGACTTACCTGTCAATTTCCCAGGGGGCTATCCTCTTGCACCGTTTCGAAGAAGCGACAATTACGGAATCCAAAACACCTCTCACAGAGCAATATGGATTACTTCCAGAGTTTGCACAATAATACTACCGTGGAAATGGTGTCCGATAATCTCCGGGATTCCTCGCGCACTCTAGAACAAGCAAACTCGCAAGGCGCAATTTGGCTTGTTGCCGCAGATATGGGATATGGACACAGGCGGGCGGCTTATCCCCTGCGATCTCTTGCCAACCGTCAGGTTTTGATCCTTGGAGAGAACGATAATGCCTCTCCTCTGGAACGAAAACTATGGGAAAGATTGGTTGCCATATATGCCGGGCTTTCTCGTGCTCGAAATTTTCCCATTATTGGAATATATTTATTCGGGATATTGGAAAGAATGCTTTCCATCCCTCCGTTTTATCCGGTTCGGGATCTTTCACACGGGACGTTGCCGGTTGAAGTATTAGGCGCGTTCATTCGCAGGGGTCTTTGTTCGGGTGCGCTGCATGAAATCCAGACTCGGGCGCTCCCAATGGTCACTTCATTCTACGCACCCGCAATTGCGGCGGACCTCGCGGGTTCCATTGAACCGGTTTACTGTATTATCTGCGACGCCGATCTCAATCGCATCTGGGTAGTGAAAGATCCATCGGAGAGCCGCATTCAGTATTTTGCTCCTTGTGGAAAAGCCGCACAACGGTTGCAAGCATATGGTGTTCGGCGGGAACAGGTCTTCTTGACAGGATTTCCTCTGCCCGAAGAACTCCTCGGCGGCTCAAACCTGCCGGTATTAAAGCGAAATCTTATGCACCGTCTAATTCGCCTTGATCCATGCAACCGCTTTTTTCCCCTCCACGGGAAAAACGTTGAACATTATCTCGGTAGGGAGAACTCATCGGAACGAGGTAATTCAAAATCGCCTTTAACGATCACATATGCTGTCGGAGGCGCGGGCGCACAACGGGAGATTGGCGCTAAGATCGCTATGAGCTTAAAAGATTTTATTAAGCAAGGAAAAGTGAAACTCAACCTCGTTGCAGGAATTCATGAAGAGATTGGCAAATATTTTCTGGAGGTACGCGATTCGCTTCAGTGCTCATCTGAAGAAATTGCCGTGTTCTCATCGCCGAACTTCGATCATTATTATGAAGAATTCACGTTCCTCTTGCATTCCACCGATATCCTCTGGACGAAACCGAGCGAACTATCGTTTTACTGCGCCCTCGGACTGCCGATTATCATGGCGCCGGCAATCGGGCCTCAGGAGAAATTCAATAGACGCTGGTTGAGGGAAATCCAGGCAGGCGTCAAGCAGGAGAAACCTGAATTTGCGCACCAGTGGCTTATCGATATGCTCGAAAATGGTCGGCTTGCAGAGGCGGCTTGGTCGGGTTTTTTGAAAGCCCGAAAACTTGGTCTGTATAAAATACGGGATATCCTTTCCGGGGGCTCATTGCCTCAATCCGAAAGCTCTCCTTTATTGCGATAACGAAATTATGAAACGAAACGGTTCGTATCTTTTCTTATACCTGAATACCGGCGGAGGACACCTTGCCCCCGCACGATCATTGCAAGAAGCACTGCGCGCAGAATCGCCTGACACTATTGAGACGGTCCTCCACGATGGATTTACCGGAGCGCCGAGATTCCTTCACTTCATGGTCGAGGACTCGTATCGATGGATGCAGTCATCCGCACCGTGGGTTTACGCAATTGTTTATGCGATTCATAAAATTGCATTGTTGCGGTGGTTGAGCGCTGCGGTGGTATCGCACTATATCTCGAAGCGGCTGGAATCGTACATTCTTCGGGAGCGACCGGCAAAAATCGCCATCTTCCATTTTCTCCTGATTAAACCCGTAGCCGATATTCTTGAACGCCACGCGTTAACCATTCCCACTGTCGTCGTCGTCACCGATCCGTACACTGCCCACCCAATGTGGTTCGCGCGAAAACATCTGTACTATATTCTGTTCAGCACGCAGTTAAAAAAACATTGTCTGCACCTTGGTATTCCGGATGAACAGCTTCGTGTTTTTCCCTATGTACTCCATCCGAAATATTCCGAAATGCGCACCGACGAGGAACTCTCGCATCTCAAACATCGCCTTCTTTTGGATCCTACTAAGAAAATCATCCTCCTGTTAGGCGGCGCCGATGGGATGCCAAATGGATTTCGAATCGTCAAACGGCTGCTGCAACTTTCACACAAAGCTGAGATTTTGTGTATCTGCGGAAGAAACGAAAAGTTCTATAAAAGGGTTATACAATTACAGCAGTTCACCGGGCATTCATCGTTAAAAGTATTCGGATATGTCGACAATGTTCACGAATTTATCGCCATATCTGATGTTGTCGTCACAAAGTGCGGCGCTTCAACGTTTATGGAAATATTGCATTGCGGAAAAATCCCCGTAGTGAACCGTTACTTATGGGAACAAGAGCGGGGCAATGTGGATTTTCTTCGGGAACATGCCATTGGAATATATGAACGTCGCGTTCACCAGTTGCCGCAAATTATAGATCGACTGATCTCAGATACATCGGTTTTGCAATCGATCCGGCAAAATATCAAACGCACACGCGTTGAAAACGGCACACCTTTGGTGTGCAAATTTCTTCTCCAGTTTCAGGGATAATGAGCGATGCCTCTATTCTACAATAAAATTAAACAAATTATCTATCTTGAGCTATGAAAACGCTTGTGATTATACAGGCGAGGATTGGATCCACACGGCTGCCGGGTAAGGTTATGTTATCGCTTGCGGGACGGCCCCTTCTTGAACGAATCATCGAACGGGTTCGAGCTGCCCGGATGGAATTCGACCTTGCAGTGGCAACAACCCATGATCCCTCCGATGAACCGATCCGGGAGCTTTGCCGGGCGCTTGGCGTGGATTGTTATTCCGGTCATCCTACAGATTTACTTGAACGCCATTATCGTTGCGCATTTGATCGGGCAGCGCATAATGTCGTAAAAATTCCTTCCGATTGCCCGCTCATCGATCCCGACGTCGTAGATCTGGTACTCGCTTATTATTACGCGAATTATCCGAAGTACGATTATGTCAGCAATCTCCATCCTCCGACATTTCCGGATGGTAACGACGTTGAAATCATGAAGATGTCGGTGTTGGAAGAAGCGTGGCAGAATGCACGGCAAGGATATGAGCGCGAGCATACTACTCCGTATATCTGGGAACGGCCTGAAAAATTTCACTTGGGAAGCGTCGGTTTGTCAAATCAAAACTATTCGGTCACGCATCGGTGGACGATCGATTACGAAGAAGACTACAGGTTCATTTCCACAATATATAGCTACCTCTGGCGTAAAGATCGGCCGATTTTTAAAATGCACGACATCCTCAATTTGATGGAGGAGAATCCTTCGCTCGCCCAGATCAACGCCAAATTCTCGGGCATCTCCTGGTACAGGAACCATCTCCATGAGCTTAAAACAATTACGCCGATCGTAACAAAAACCGGATAACCTGACCAACGAATTAACGGTCAGCCAACGTTATCCGGGTTTTGATAGAAACCAATCTTTACACCTCGTAGTATACGATTCTTATTTTACTAACAGCATTTTCTTCATCTGGGAGAATGTCGTCGCGGGATTATTGACGCTTGCCGCTTCGAGGCGATAAAAATATAACCCGCTGGTATAATTCGATCCATCAAAGAGAGCTTGGTATACTCCGGCTGCCTGATCGCTATTATTTAACAATGTCCCAACTTCCCTGCCCAACACATCGTAGACCTTTAACACGACTCGACTATCGACCGGTAGTTCGTAGGTAATGGTTGAGACCGGATTGAACGGGTTGGGATAATTTTGCAACAGCGCGAATTTCTCCGGCAACGGATTAACCGGCGTAACAGTCAATGTCATCGGCGACGATAATTTAGTGTCAATGCTCGTTTGCCCCTGCCCTTTTAACTGGAACGGCATTTTCTGAGCGTTCCCGGAAGCGGTCAATGAATATGTATACAATTTTGTTTCCGCTACCTTCCATCGGAGTGTTACAGGGAATTTTGCTGCCTGTACGTGAATCGGTAGATCAATAGTTTGACTCACCTTTTTTTCATGAAATGCAACAAGATTATCGGAACCAAACCGTACGTCAAATGCCTCTGCGGGCGGGGTGGGAGGCAATTCATACAATGAAGTGGACACATCACCAGCTTGTTTTTCACCAAAGTAGAGCGTTTGTCGACGCCCTTCTGCATCTGTGATTTCCAGATGGTTCAAACCTTCGGGAATCCCTCCAAACGATTTCTTAGGAGCAGCGAATGATGAGGATAAATAAAGATTTCCTGCGAGACTGACTTTCACCCAATATGCTTTTCCAGGTTGAATGGTATCGGCAGCATTGTAACCGCCATTGTACTCATAAAATGCCGACTGAAAACTTCCGGGTGCGGTTGTGACCGAACTTGCGAGGACCGGATGCGTAATCGAACCGACCATATTCCATCGTTGCTTTACCGGAATTGAATCGCTTGTGACAGTAGCTCCTGTTACGGTATCGATTCCCGATGGAGATTTTATCCAATAACCTTCTCCAAGAGTCAGTGTATCTTTTTGTTTATATCCTCCTTCATAGGCGAACGCCGATGAAGTAGAATTCGGAAACACAACTGACCGCCGACCATCGGATACTTTTACCGGAAGCGATATCATGTTCCAGCCGTTCAACATAGAAATTGGTGCGGTTGTAGTGGACGGATATTTTCCCGCCCCCGCAACTCTCACAGTGTCATGGAGACTTAAACCGTTGTGTGATAACGCTATGTAACCATTTTGTTGCCCCGGAACAATCGGAGTAAAAGTCACAATAAATTTCTGACTGTCTGCAGGCGCTAATGTTGCAGAATCTGGAGCTACAATAAACAGTGGGTTTGATGAAACCACAGAGGTCACTTTTAGAGTCACATTTCCGGCATTGGTGACCGTGAAGCTATCCGGCTTGGACTGAAATATGGCGACCGTATCGAAATTGATTGCAGCGTGATTGCTCGAAAAGATTGGAGAACCAACACCCTTCCCTTGAACTGAAATCGAATCCGGCGAGCCGGCAGCGTCATGCTGAAGGACGATATAACCTGCCTGTTGACCAACGGCTATCGGAGCGAAGGTAACTACGAACTTTTGTGATGCCGAAGGGGCGATCGTAGCACTGCTGGAATCAATTGTAAATCGAGGATTTGTGACCGCAATGCTCGATATGTGCAGCGGTTGATTGCCGTAATTGCTGACGACGAAACTATCTTTTTTCGTTGCACCTGAAGCTGTGCTATCAAAATTGATTGCCGATTTGCTTGCAGAGAATAATGGAGCATTGGCGGCATGTATCGAGTCTGTTCCGCCTGCTTCATAGTATCGGGCGGTAAATTCCTGCAGATAAAGATTTGCAAGGCGGCTGTTCTTCGCTATCAATTCGTTTTCGTCGTTTGATGTTTCTGCGGCATTCGACCAGTTGTGGGAACCGGTGATGAGATATGAATTTCCGGATAATTGATCACCGTCCACAACGGCATACTTGTGGTGCAATAAAGCGCCTGAAAATCCTTTAAGGTGAACATCGATACCATTTGATTGGAGATACGCGTATTGATTTCCCGTATCGGTATTATTATCCATCACAACGCGAACCTTATCACCCGCTGTTTTCTTTGCGATGTGAACATTCGCGATGTCCGAGCGTGTGAATGTATATATACAGGAGCTGATAGAATGTTGAGCAAACCCAAGTACACTGTTTATATGCAGGGTTGTGTGATCGGACGGACTAAAGTAAACACTGAATGGAATTCCATTGATAATAAAATTATGCGGTACCACGTCGGGCTTTCGCGCGCCGAATCGCGAAGTAGCGGAATTTGGGTTATCTGTATTGCTCCCCCACATTACGTTGAATTCCGTCGTATATGCTCCCGCAAGAGCCACATCCTGAATTTCGATAGAATTCTGTCTGTCCGCTAACGTACCTGAATTCGTCGGATTCCATGAACCTCCCCATACCCATATGCTATCCGGAGTTCCACCGCGGTAATCAAAAATAAAAAATTTGTTATGCATCAATCCCTGTCCGTTCCAAACCGGATCGAACGTATTATCAATCATAGTAATCCCATTCGCTCTGAGTATAGCGAATCCGCTTCCGCCGTAATTGGTATGTTCGCATATCACTCGAATTTTTACTCCTCGATTTCTTGCTGTAACCATTGCATTTGCAATCATGTCGCCCTGGGCCGACCCGCTAAAACTATAGAGAGCCGCGTCAATTGAGTAATGCGCGTTATTGATCCGATTGAGAATGCGTGACACCAAATCTTGATTGGCAAGAGCTTTTTCACCGCATGCTACAGTGGTATCGACCGATTTATTAAAATAGACATTAATTTGACCCGTCGTCATCGCCGGGGAAGTCGTACTTACTACAAGATCGCCCGCTGAGCTGGTATCGCTGCTGTTATCCACAGAGAATGCCTGTACATGGTAAATTGTTGCCGGTTGTAATCCAAAAATATCGACGGAGTGGGATTGACCTTGAAGATTATCGGGCGCCAAAATCCCCATTTCATAGGTGGTCGTCGTTCCATATCGCAGCCGTGTCGTCCCGTTATTCACCGTTGTCCATTTTACAGTAAATGAAGTCGGCGTCAGGTTACTTTCCACAGGTGCGGTTGCAAAAATCGGTCCGGATGAAAGAATATCCGCGCTAAAACGCGGCATCAACTGATACCCTCCGATATAAGGCGAGGTAGTCTTATACTGGCTTACAACTCCTATTACATCGAAGCTTCCCTGCGGCGCTGGCAGATTGGCAAAATCAACATTTTTACTTACGCGAATATCGGCATAACCGGAAGCATCTGTAAGTCGGTAATTTGTCCCTGACCCCGTTACTGTCCAATTAGCTATACTGTTGTTAGAAGTGTCAGTCACCACTGCAGTGTTAACGCGCACAAGCAAACCCTCATAATTTTCAACGCCTCCGGCGCCATCATTCTTTATCTGCGAAGCGGTTACCACGAGAGGATTAACGGGATTGCCTGTGCTCAACGTTTGGATTAAAACTCCGTTTGCGAGCTCGCACAACCCGCTGTAGGGTGAAATAACACCCAGCACAATAATTTCATCGCCAATAGTTATATGGTTTGTGATTGCGCTATCATAAATAGCGATGCCTGCGCTATTGTCTTGTATATATCCCGGACCACCAAATTGAGTAGCCACAGTTACAATTCCACGAGTTGTAACATACTTGTTAATTAAAAGCGGCACTCCGTTAGCATCATTTATCTTGATTTCTGCAACCGGGCGGGGAGATCCATGCACAAGTATTTTGGGAATTAATCCTATCGCAAAAATGGAATCCGGCGATGTTCCAGTTTGAATCGGAAATGAAAAATAATCAGTTGAATCCGGAGGAGTAATATTATTTATTGCAATTTGGATACTGTCGGCTCCGGTAACTGTCATCGCTGAAATCTTTATTGTATCGCCTGATACTGCTGCAAGAGCGCTTCCACCGCCGGTGAGAACAATATCCCCTGTTGTGTGCGACCAAGACCATGTGGATGGAACTATAACATTTGAATTCCTAAGAGTATCGGGCGCTTCACAATGAACTGATACCGTTACGGTTTGGCTGACTGTGCCTGCGGCAAGGGTCGGTATAATCGAAGCGCTTCCCTTCCCGAGTTGACTGCTGGTGCTTGCATCGGTTTCCTGACCGGCTGTAATACTCCATGGCCCGATGAAGAGCTGATCGCGACTCGCATCATCGTTATAAGATACCAAAGAATCCACCGATCCGGTAGGGACGGCAATCTTAAACCCTCCTGAACTATACGAGTAACCTTCGGTGATGCCATTGTCTTCCGTTCGGTATGTTCCGACGACAACCCCGCCAGAATATGCGGCAATCCCCTTATTGACCGCAGGCGATGACGAGCGGACAATCCAGCCGCCATTTCCTACTGAGGTCATGGTGAGGGCTGTAAATGCAAGACCGGTTTGTGTTAAGTTTGTGCTCGTGCCGCCGACTTTAGCTGCACGCAAATTGAAAGTTCCTGAAATGCTGGTATTATGTTTTGCATAAATCCATCCCGACCAGTTCCCTCCAGCATCGATACTTACAACGGGTTGGTTCGAGGTTGAATATGTTGTTGTATTGCTCCAAACACCGGTAGCACTCCACATATATTCATTATTGGTGCTGTTATACAATTTAAGATACGCTGTTCCATTGGCGTCTGCCGTCCATCCGGATATTCTTACATACACGGCAAACGGATAACCGGTGGTACCGGTACCGCCGCCATCTGCTATCGAATTTGGAATCTTGATTGCTGTGATACTGGCTTGGCTAAAGAGGAGCGACCCCATCGAGCCCCAAACAAGGGTTATGATGAGAAGTAGTAATTGAATTCTTCGTATCAACATAGTCGAGATTTGCCTTTCCATAAATTGGTGAGTATTGAGTCTATTCCCTCTTCCTTAGTATCTGTGCTAATCGCTCATTCACGAAATGTAAACCAGGCCGACAGTAGAAAAAAATAAAGAGATGTTTTCATACACAACTATTTAGCGTGGAAGCTGAAAGAGATTTAGGTTCTTGGTTTTTCAAACACAATGGAGTCCTCCGGGAACAGCTTGTCCCGGAGGACTCCTATGTTTATTACTTTATCGAGACCGATCTAACGAATTCTCTTACGTTCGATCATCTTTCTTACTATTACTTGATCAATAACATTTTACCCACTTTTACGAATTGCGAACCGACAACTTCGCCATCCGCATTCGTCGTTGATGAGGTGATCAACCGATAGAAATAAACGCCTGATGCATAATTCGAGGCGTTGAATGGAACCGTCTGTACTCCTGCATCGTACTGGGTATGATCGAGCAACGTAGCGACTTCTTGACCCAGAATGTTATAGACCTTCAATGTCACAGTTGACATCTGTGGTAAATCAAACTGGATGTTTGTCGTTGGATTGAACGGATTCGGGTAGTTTTGATACAATTTATATTGTTGCGGCAACACGTCTTCCTTGCCGAAATTTGAAGCAACAATAACCATTGGCGCGGCGCCCGGGTTCGCATGAAGGAACGGAACATCGATTAATTTTTTCGTTCCATTAAATTTATACGAACCAGCGTTTGGAATTGTATCAATCGATCCTTCAAACGAGTTATTAATCGCAGCAATCGTTCGATGGAGTTTTCCGAATACCGAGGTATCAGCGAAGGTGTGAGTCGTGCCTGCATAATAACCCATCATGATCGCATCAGCCGTATCGGCAATTTCGGTAACCGTTAAGCCGTTAAACGGATTCGTCGTTGATGTATCGTTATAGATCAGATTATAGAATCCGTCAGGTGTAATACCGAGTGCGCTGGCGTAAATATTGACCCTGAGCGCCAACATATCGGCAATCATCATATTATTCTCCTTCGCTGGCGGAATACTCTTCTGTGCTCCCAGAATTTGGGGCGTATTCCTGGTATCATATTTGTCGAACCCGCGAGGGCTTCCAGTTTGGTAACCTGTTCCGTCTAACAGTGATGCAAGAACATCTTTGTATCCTTTCGCTAAGATCCATCCATACCCGGTGGGTTTCTTAACGCTATCCGGATGGGCTCTTCCAACGAGCAATCCGGTTGAAGTTGGGAAGGATTCCATGAGAAGATTGATTCTATTCGGCATCGGTAATTTCCCTTGATTCGCCACTATTGCATTTTTCAATGGGTGAGCGCTCAGAGATGTGCCGTTCAAGGTCCAGTAATAACTTGTTATTTTCTGCTTTCCTTTGCTGAATCCGTCGAAATAAATCGAATCGTTCCATTGCAACGTATCAGCGAACGTGAGATCCAATTTCTTAAGTTTGGAATCCCATGCTTTAGTTACTATCGAAGACGATTGACCCGTAATTAATAGGGCACGTGTTGTATCTACTGCCGTGGCAAACTCGATGTGTAAATCGTTCGCTTTTTGGGCAGGAGAAGCAAGCATCGATGTCCAGTTATATTTATCAACCTTCGCTACGATACCTTTACCCACTTTATTGTGAATGTCTTTCTCAACCATTAAGTTGGGATCAACAGTTCTATATACCACGACGTATGACGGCGATGCATTCACAAATGTGATGGTAACGTTTTGACCGCCAGCCACAGGAACAGATGCGTTGTTCGAAGCAGTCGGCACTTTTGTTGAATTCAGGACGTAACCAAGATGTGTCCATCCAGCCGAATCGGCCTCAACGGCATAATATGTTCCGTCGCCGAGGTATCCGGTCGTCAGACTATCCGTGTCGCCGCTGTTAACAACTGCGCCGTTCAATGAATCCTTGCGGAGTTCAAGGTGCCACGATTTTTTTACTCTATCGTTTGACGTAGAGAATAACCCGTCTGCATCCTTTACTTTCATTATCGTGATGGTATTCGGTTGGAAGTTAATGAACGTATCGACAGCGCTCTGGTTTGCCAATATTATTAAGGTATCGGAATTCGTCCGATTGCCATTTACGCGAACCCATGAGCTGCTATCTGCTTCCGTTGCGATATAGGTGCCTGCTTGCAAGTTGGTTGCAGAAAGGACGCTTGTATCGCCCTGGGCAATACGATTTCCAACACTGACGGAACCTTTATAAAGGGCAAGATGCCATTTCTTCGGGGTTCCGGAATGAAGATCACCGGTCGTATTCACCAATTTGGTAATGGTCACGGTGGATATCTTCTGGTTGATGAAGATCGAACTGTCGGCAATGCCGCCGGCAAGATTTACTGTGTCATACAACGCAGTTGAGGGAGTCGGCGTGCCATGATGAATTGTTCCAAGCCTGAGCCATCCGGTAGATGTGCTATCGGCCTCCTGTGCAATATATTTACCCGCTTCAAGAGAAGGCAATGATAATATTCCACCCGGAGGATTTTGGCTATTAACTAACGTGGCAACGTTTACGGAATCTTTATATAACGACAACCACCATTTCTTCGGAGCATGGGAGAGCGGGTTCGAGATGTTTCCATCCGTACTCGCATCTTTCCTTACCACGAGGATGTGCGGTAGATAGAGCGTGGCATTCGATGAAGCTGCTGTCCAGCGCCCCTGCAAGCCGTACAAATTGTTCACGGTAATAATCGGCTGACCGCTGGTGATGATTCCCAGCCGTGCAGATGTATCACCCGCGGCAATTCTATTGACCATAAGGTCGGTTGCCACGAGACCGTTCAATTCTGAATTGGCATACGTGAAGACAACCTGAGCATTCGCTCCGGTGTTGACCGAAGGAGTCACATCGAAGTATTCTTTAACGGACTGATGTCCGGCAAATCCGGTCAATGCAGTTCCCGATGTTCGGAGAACTGTCGTGCTTCCCGGAGCCGTGCCGGCTGCCTGAATTGAGAAACCAAGACTGCCGAACGATTCATTTACCCCGCTGCTTAATGTGCGGGTTGCGGTAATTTGACCGATGACGGGATTATTTCCTTCACTCAACGCGCCGCCAACCAAGTTCATGACAGTCGAACCCAAGTTGAGTACGCCTGCAGCCGGTACATTGATCGCAGTGATAGTTCCGGTTGTCTGAACGAGACCACCCTCGATATTCAAGGTCGTCGAAGCAGTAACTCCTGCCGCATTTGCAATTGCTAAACCGCCTCTAAATCGTATCGGCATGCTGCCGGATATCGTTTGAGGGGTTGAGCCAATCATAACTACGGTTGAATTATCGAATAATGTGTTGCCATTATTGATAATATTTCCATAGACTGCGATGCCATTGCCCGCTCCAACTGTGAACGAATCAACAACACCGGTATTTATGGTTAAGTTGCCTTTGACTATCGCTTTGCCGCTACCGTAAGGATAGTAGATGGGAGCACTATGAGTATTGCTGAATACCAGATTGGGATAAACATATCCACTGCCCCAGTTAAAGTCGCTAAAATTGCTTGGGACGTCGTACTCTACGGTTCCATAATCGCCATCGAGCAATCTGCTGAGATTATACATACAGGTTCCATATGCAGGTGAACCCCAGTAGAATAATCCACCGCTTTTTACCTTGATGGAATCCGGTCCGTGGTATGCGTAAGTATCCATATCATAAGATCCGGCAAACCTGTTCTCGTTATCCAGCACACCGCCCTGGGCTATTACAAGATCGTAGTTCCCGGCAGTATTGTCGCCGAAGAGGAACACGCGCTGCATATTAACGGTAGTCGGAATCTGCAATTTGATCGTATTTGTATTGCCTGTATAGCCGATCGTAATCTGAGCTGCAGAATCCGGAACGCCAGCAACGCCAACCTGGATTGTGTAATTTCCGGAATGATATTTATTATCAAGAATTACGCTATCCTGGCTGTGTGGAATACCGAGTATTGAACCGCCATTATCGACAATCCATGTTCCCGCGGAATCCCATTTCATGACCGTCAGTCCGGTGTTCTTCACTCTGAATGTCGCAGGGGAATTAACGATAAACGAATTGGATGTATCCGTTCCAAACGTTGAATAGGTAGCCGCCAACTTATACGTTCCACCTAAATTTAATTTTAAGCTGTCCGTCGTGGCGACACCGCTAACTGCCGAAGCTGTTGTTGGGTTGGAGAGGACGGCCCCGGGAGTACCTGATCCAATGGTGAATGTGACTGCATGATTGAAATCCAGATCCGTATTGCCGTTAGCATCCGTTCCTTTGGCAGTTGCCGCGAATTTAGTATTGCGGCTTGTGTTTGAAATTGCGTTAACGAAGCGCAACTGGGTTGCAACAACAGCAATCGCGTTTGAGGCGCTGTTGGAAATCGCCGTTGCTGCGCCCGGCGCAAATGTTGAACTTGTCTGGCTGCCTGCTGCAGAAACATTTGCCGGAAGAACTTCGAACACGAACTTTTGATTATCGGAACCGATCGGTAATGGATTCTTGAGCGATATATGTAACTGTAACGCTTTCGTTCCATTATCGGGTGCGGTTGCGGTAAAGCCGCTGAATGCAATGCTTGCGGCTGAGACAACGCCGTGAGCTTTAAACGTCAGACCGTCGAATAAATCGGCTGTGTTAACCGCAGTAGACCAGTCCGCAACTTGATTGCCTGCGCCAGGTGTGAACGTTATCCCGTTAAGGATCGTCGGGACATCGTCGGAATCAGGTGCAGCGGCTCCACCATCGATAATATTCACAGACCATACCTGGACGGCATGTGAGGAATCGTTGGCTAATGATGAAATTGTCGCCGCTTCAGATGACACTACCGCAGTGACTGTTGACGTCGAATCAACAAGCGGTGTGAAAGTGATCGGACCAGATGTTACCGCCGGCAGCGTGTTATTTGTCGCATGAATTGTGACGCCCGCTTCGGCAACACTATATCGGAGATCGGAGAATGTTGCAGTTCCGCTGACGGCTGCTTTTTTCAATGTTGACATTGAATAAAGCGTACCGGTTCCGGCTGCAATACTCACTGAATCGGTTCCTGCATATGCGGGATCGATATTGCCATTAGCGTCAACGCCGCTAATACCCACGGTGAAATTCGTTCGGGTTACCGCTGTGCTCGGCTGCGCAGTCACGGCAAGCTTCGTTGCAATTACCTGAATTTCATTCGAGTTGGCGTCTGAGGTTTGAGTTGGGAAAGCGCCAAATGCTGAAGAGTTGACTCCAGATGCCTGGACGTTTGCGCTCGTAACCGAAAGGACAAACTTCTGATCACCAGCGACGCCGCTTCCAAGAGGATTCTTCAACGAAATACGCAATGAGAGCCATGTTGAATCGTTATCTTTTGCAGTATCAACGAAGGAGCTAAATGCGATTGAATTTGCGCTGATCACACCGCTGGCAAGATGCACCCCGTTGGAATCAAATAAATCGGCTGCCAAAATTCCATTCAGCCAATTTGGTACGTCATTGCCCGCGCCTTGTGTAAACGTAATCTCGGTTAATATCGTCGGGAAATCATCTGCATCGGCAACTCCGCCGCCATCGCGTACACGGATGCGCCATACTTGAGCGCCGGTAGACGTTGATAACGGAGATGGATCATTCACGAGCGATGAAATGGATCCGCTTTCTGAAGCCGGGATTGCCACAACATCAGAGCTTTGTGATCCGGCTGCTGACAGCGTATTTGCTGTATCAGAAGCTGTCCAGCGTGAGAATTGTGTTACACCGTTCAAGCTGACTGAATTCGCAGTTCGGCTCGTAAATCCCTGGTCGTACCACGGGAGCGAACCGGTCGGCGAACGGAAAAGATCGAGCTTGGCGGCGTTGCTGCCGTTAAGTTCGGTCGCCGTCGGATCGAAATGGAACACGACATTGGAATTTAACCCGCCTGTGTTCGTGGGAGAAACATCGTAATACCGCAGTACGCTGTGATGTCCTGCGCCGGTCATGAATGTGCCCGTAACACGGGTCACCGTGGTAGCGCCGGGGCTTGATCCTGTTGCCGGATCGAGGTCATAGCCGATACCGCCGAATGTTTCCGCTCCGGAAACAGTCCGTGTTGCTTGAACTGTTCCGAGAACGATACTGCCGTTGCCTGCTTCGACGAGATTACCGGCAAGAATAACTTTATTTGCGCCGGTTGTTAATGCTCCGGCGGTAAGAGTTAATGCGCCATCAACCGTCAAATCGGCTGAAATTGATCCGCCGCTCGCATTATTGAGCGTAAGATTATCGATGGTTGTAATATCGCTTGGCACTGCCGATGCTGTGCCTTGAAGCGTAAGCGACGAGGTGCTGCCTGCTTCAAGAAGACCCGTACCGGCAAGTGGTTTGTTCAGAACAAGAGCCCCTGAACCTATGTTCATATTGCCGAGTGTCAGGGTTAATGTATTATTGACAATCGCTGTGCCGGAAATTCCCGTTACGCCGTTTGTGTTGTTCAGCGTCAGGTTATCGTAAGTTAAACCTTTTACAGTTTGTGCGATGCTGCCATCATAGTTTGCGGTACTGCCGCTGGCAAATGTGTATGTTGAAAATCCTGTATAATTAGCGTCGAATGTCGCACCCTTAATATTCAATGTACCATCGACTTCGAGCGTGCCTGTACCGGTTATTGTGCTCGCCGGGGTTAGGGTAGCGCCGGATGAAACGGTAACATTCGTTGCGCTAAAACTTCCGCCCAACGTAAATGTTGTGGCGCCGGTTAGGTTCAGCGTATTGTACGCCGTCGGAACAACTATTGTCGGCGCTGATTGCGCGTATGCGACAATGCTCGGAGTACCGAGCGATCCGCCGGTGACTACTATTGGAGTGCTTCCGGTAACTGTCAGAGTATTCGCGCCGGTTGTGAGCGCACCGCTCGTAAGGGTCACTGCCCCGGCAACCGATAACGGTCCCTGCAACGCTGTTCCGTTTCCATTATTGATCGTCAGGTTATTGAGCGCGGAAAGACTCGAGGGAAGATTGATTCCGCTCGCCGTTCCGGCAATTGTCACTGCCGAGCTGCCGCCACCGACAAGTGTTCCGGTTCCAACTGTTACGGGGTTCATCAGGGTCAATGTATTTGCGCCGATATTGAGAACTCCGCTTGTCAGATTCAGCGTGCCATTGACAGTGAGAGGACCCTGAAGCGTCGTACCGTTGGAATTATTCAGTATAAAACTGCTTAAGCCGGAGATTGTGGAGGGCAAAATAACGCCTGTTGCGCTGCCCGCAATTCCGAAGGATGACGTATTATCGGAAATAAGGTTTCCAGCACCTGTCATATTACCAAGCAGCGTTAATGTATCAGCTCCAACGGTGAATGTACCCGATGTAAGAGTCAAAGCGCTTACCGAAGGGCTGCCATATAACTGTGCGTTTGCCGCATCGTTAAGTTCCAATTTGCCATACGTTCCGTTCCCGGAAAGTTGATGAGCTCCGCCGCCGCCGTTAAGGTATAACTTTCCGCTGCCGCTTGTATGCGTTCCGGAATTGGCAATATTTCCATTTGCCGTAAGTGTATAATTGCTGTCGTAGAGCGCCGCGCCGTTCGCAATGGTGAGCGTACCCGTAACCGTTGCGGGTGTTAGAAGAACTACTCGGCGTCCGGGGCTTGTGCCGCCGCCAGTTCCGCCCTGAACAACAATATTGCCGAATGTGCATGCTTGCCCCACAGTGTAAAGTGAATCATAAATCTGGAATCCCATTGTTCCGGTTTTCGTATCGGAGTTATCGCCGAAATAGAGGGTCGTGCCATTATTCATATTGAAGGCGCCTCTGATCGAGACTTCGCAACCTGCTACGCCATCGGTGCCGGTCAGAGTAAACACCGGTGCTTTCATCGGATTAACAAGCGTGATCGTGCCGCCATTGTAATTGAACGTTGTGCCCTTTTCAATATCAAGCATGGCTTTTCCAGCGCCGAGATCGCCAAGCAGACCACCCTGACCATAAATGTTAACCGTACCGCCGGTCATGGTGACATTACCATATCCAGCCGGAGCAACCGTATAGGTGGTCAACACGAATTGAGTATATATGTTGAATGTGCCTGCCATAATAGTGCAAGCCTGTCCAGCAGATGAACCGTTTTCAAATCCGAAGGAATTTGACGATCCTGCTGATGCTGTGATCGTCCCCGTGGTATTGAAAACAGTCGGACCCACAAAATACACGCTTCCGGTCGAATCCATGAAATTGCTGGTACCTGTAAACCGTACTCCGTAATAACCTCCCGGTGAAAATGTATAGAAATTGGTAAGGGTTCCGGCGTCTTGTACCCATGTGCCGGTATTATATGCATTGCCGCCGGTTAAACCGCTGCCGATATTTAGTGTTTTATTGCCAAAGCCGATCATGACGTTGCATGTTACAACGACTTTATTGCCGATATTTCCTTTTACCAAAGTAAATGCTTTCGCACGCACGAATCCGGATCCGCTGATTGTCTGCAAAGTGTTTACAGAATCGAGAGGACCACCGATGCCATTGGAAAATTTGACAACAGCGGCTTGACCCGCTGATGAGGTTCTAGCGTGAGTGCACAGATCAAATGTGCCGTTGACAAGTAGATTTCCACCGATATTTAACGAATCGATTTTTGTGCTGTCGATCGATCTCGCAAGAAAACTACCGCCATTATTGACAGTAAGGTCTCCTGCGACATAAAGACGTTCCATATTTACGCCGACATTATACTGTAAAATGCCGGATGATCCGCCTCCGATGATGAGACAACCAACTCTGTTGTTATGCCCGCCGGCGATGGAATCAATAAGGACGGTTGTGCCGTCCATAATTATTGCAGTATCTGCAATGCCCGGAATCTGGCCGGTACTCCATGTCGAGGGGCTGTTCCATAGGCCACTCGCAACAATACTTGTATCTCTGACGCCGGCAAAGGCGCTGCCTACTGCGAGGACGATTAGAATCAGAAGCAGTGTATACTTCCAACTCGTAGATAAGTTTTTCATAATTCCTCTTATATGTTTGTGGATTAAATGTGGATTAGTGATTAAGGATTAATATTTATTTATACAGCTTCTAATGGCAGCGGCGCCGGACGGTGAAGTCCGGCGCTTTTGCCGTGTTAAGAAACTTATTTGATCAGCATGATTTTTCTAACTTGAGAGAACTTGCCCGCAACCATGCGGACAAAGTAGACGCCGCTCGATACCTGATTGCCAAACTGCGATACGCCGTTCCACACGATGGTGTGTAGGCCGGCAGACCGGTCTTCATTCACAAGCGTATTCACTTTTTGGCCCAGAACGTTATACACTACAATTTCCATGTGCGACGCGACCGGCAAACCGAATTCAAACTTTGTTGATGGATTGAACGGGTTGGGATAGTTCTGCGCAAGATAATACGTTAGCGGAATGGTTGGGTTGCCGCCGACTTTGAGGAGCAGTCTGCCCGTTGTTATCTTGATATTTTTAACTGTCCCGGTCCCTTTCATCTCGGTGTTGGCAAGTATTTTTCCATTTTGCTCATCGGATATCGAAAATGTGTTGCCCGTTCTATCGATGATATTCCACGTGAGCGTAATAGCGCCGCTTCCGTTGCGGAGTTGAATTGGAAATGTCTTTACCGTACGAGGATCAATGCTGCCGTATGTTTCGAGCCCTCTGCCGGAAGCATAACGGACATCCAATTCGTTCGCGAACGGCGGCGGGGGCATTTCATAATCGCGCAACCTGATCGTCTTGCCGTTTTCATCGTAGGTAAAGTAAAGGGTTTGGCTGCTGCCCTTGCTATCGCTTAACGTTACAGAATTCCATGTTGATGGATTTGACGCGGACGACGCCAACGGCAACATTGTCGATGTTTTTTGAATGATTGAGCCCGTGGAATCGGATTTCACCCAATAGCCGAGACCCGGTTCCAGCGTTGGAGCTGCGACATAGCCGCGGTAATATTTCCAGAAGGTGCCGATATGGTTCCCGCTCGGCAACGCTCTCACCGATGAGGTTGCCAAGGGTGTTCCGGGAGCGCCGACCATGTTCCATCCCGCCGCAACAGAGATGGTGTCGTTGGAAATCCGTTGACCGAACACGTTCGACTTAACGGGATTATTATATTTTAGCCAATATCCAACACCCGGACGGATAGTATCGACCGGAGTATACCCGTTGCTATATGCGTAGGCGCTTGTGGTAGCTTCCGGATAGAGATAACCGCGGTAATAGAGTGAATCCGGCGCCTGGTACCGCGGAACAGATATCATATTCCATTTTGCGTTATATGTATTTGTATCCCCATACACAACGAAATCAGAATTATTTCGCGGTACGATTTTATAGACGTTATAGCTGTAATAACCAATGCCGATGAGCGTATCGAAGCGGTCACCGGGATATAATATAGTTTTCCCGATGCTGGTGTCCTGCGGCTGGTTTGAGTATTTATTCAGACCATCCCTTCGTACATCCATTTCCCCTGTCCCATCGTCAATTGTGTATTCTGTTAAATCGGAAGTAACCGGGGCTGCTTTTGCAAGATGCGCATTGACAACGCGCATCAAGACGCTGAGATATCCGCCGGCAACAGTGTCGCCCACGTTGCGATTGGCAAATACAGAAGTGGTGACCGTTACGGGATCCGGAACATGATTATGATGTGAGATAACCGTGAAAGCAGTATCCGAGATGGCTGTAACATCAAAGAGGTTGACAATATTTCCACTTACTGCGACGCTGTCGCCAAGCCGTAAGGTATCTAGCGGGGGACGTATAACAGAATCTTTCACCACCCAGATGCCCTGCCATCTACCGCCTGGATTATTTTCAATATACCATGCGGTTGTTCCGCCGTTGGTTCCGGCATACGACGTAACGCCGATATTTGTAGAATCTGCAGTAACAATTCCCCTCACCGTCACCGGCGCGCCGCCATAGAGAGACAAACCGTTGGTGTAGGGAGTGTATTGAACATCATGTATTGTGACATATTGTCCTGTTACCGAGTATTGGAACAACCCCTTGGAGGAATCAAAACCGTTTCTTCCACTGGAATTTGCCAGCAGCGTTGAATATCCATGATCATCAATTGCTTTGACAAAATAACGGATGTTAGTGCCTATTGGATAAGGATTATTTCCATCGTCAGGGTTCCAGATGAATGCCTGATATGTCGTGTCACCCGAAATCTTGTTCATGGGAACATATCGCCAGGGTCCATAATTGGCGCTCACCGCAACACTTACATTTGTAATGGGAAACCCGCCGGCAATCTGTTTCGCCACTGCCTGAACTGCAACGGTATCGACTGGTCCCACAATTACGGGGACGCGTTTATGGCTCGTAACGACCGGCTTAGAAATACCGTAGACAACATCGCCTGGATATAATGGGCAGATACGGTATCCCATATTGGTATTTCCGCCGGAAGATGTTGAAATCGTTCCTTGAATCATAGTGATTGTCATTCCGGCCTGGGGCTGGTGATTCGTGAATGCCGTGTCTCCTTTCCATGTCTGGGAACCAATTAGGTGTGCCACTGTAAAATAATGTGATAGATCATAATCAAAAACGTAATTGCCGGAAGAATCGGTCATCTGAAATTGCCCGCGCGATGAATTAACAATGCCCGTGACCGACATATTTCTCAATTGCACTAATCCCCCTTCATATTTCTCACCCGTGGAGAAGTGAATTTTTCCGCCCGGATAAGAGCCCTGATAAAGATCGGACGCATTAATTAGAGTGGGAGCAGGAATCGAATTACCGCGGGAAAGCGTGGAATACCCATAAGCGGGAAGCGGTTGCGGTTCCGTTGTGCTGTTTATAGAATCAGTCGGGAATTCATTAACGAGAACAACCATATCAACGATATCGCCCCGCTGGATATCAGTGAATCCTTCACTCATCGCCAGGACAGAATCGAGCGGATCAATGCGGGCAAACACCCCTGTCCACTCATTTGAATTTGTGCTGGTATCGTGAAGGAGAAAATTAAACCCCGCAGATGTAAACGTAATGCCGGCATGGGGTGGAAAATATGAGGTTGGAACAACAACAAGCCCGGTAACATCGACTGTATCGCCCATGAAACGCGAGGTTTGGAGCGTCCAGTTTCTGCCCTGGTTGGCAGTTTGAATAGTATCGGCTTTTAAAAGCGAATCCATAGGCACAAACTGCATATCATGAATGGAAATTTGCGGAAATGTATCCCACGTTTTTGTAACTTTATTGAATTTTTTTACGAGGGGATACTTCCCATTGCGTGCAATGCCTGAGATCGTGATACCGCTGCATAGCAGTAGAAAGACACAAATGGTAATGATGTGCTTCATAATAATGCTCCTATTATTGTATTCACTTGAATTTGTAGATTAAATGGCGATTCCAATTGTGACTGTGAAGTCTTTGGAGAGAAATTCCGTTACCAAGTTACATTTTATACATTAACAAAATCGAAAATCTGTGTTACGAAATGATTATCAATCACTAAACTTTAAATAAATTTCCCACAACTCATCGCTCGTTGCGAAAATGAGAGAGGATAAAAATAATAGTCATTCATCTTCCAATTGGCTGAAAAATTTTTCTCAATAACTCAGAACTTTTTAACTTCAAATATTCAAACTCTCTTATTCATTCATGGTTAAGTGGATAACACCTTTTACCAACTTTACTGACATAATGTCTGGTTTGATAACCTGAATCTCCTGATGAGTTGATTTCCTGTATCCGCGATATACAGAATGCAATCGCTGGAGAATGCGATTCCCATAGGATGATTCAATCCTGGTAGTCCCTGCTGTGAAGTTAGAAAACTGCCAAATGATTCTGCTTTAAAGGTTCCTTTTGATGTAAATTTCATAACACTGTCGAGTTCTGAATCAAGTACGAATACTTCACTACGTCGCTTGTCGTAAGTTACCGCAACGGCAGATTTGTACTGATACGAACGGATGAAATCGATCCCGCGCTGATCTGGATAAACAGGGTCAAATTTTGCCTGCCAGCCATCCATGTTTGTATTCAACACATAGACCATCCAGACTGCGCCAAATGCGATTCCGGGTCCATTTTGAGTCACAATAAAATCACGCACGGGTGTCGATGGCAAAATAAATATATTCGTTAAATCAAGGATATCGGTGATCGCCGATCCTCCGGAGGGGCGTGTTTGCAACCAGGGCAACAGATTTGCCAGGGTATCTCCTTTCGTAAACTGCAGCACACGAGTGTCGGGATCGACAATGCTTGCATTATTACTACCCGTTCGCGCAACGAGGTAACTATTTCCCCCCATGATCCCGATGCCGGGGAATCGTCTGGTGGGACGTGCCGGTTCTTGCCAAACAGTGCGCATAGGTGCAATGCCTAAATCATTATTAAAAAATAAAGATGTGTCCCTCGGAAATCTTGTATAAACTGTTTCCTGTGAAGCAGTTATCGTGGTCTCAATTCTGGCAATATACGATGTATCGAATCGCGCTAAGTAAATTCTGAAAATTGCCCCAATCGTATCAATGCCGTTCGGAGCAATTGTTTCTCCTCCCACGTAAAGATCGAGTTTCGAGTTTTGTGCAAGAGAAATCGGGTGAAGAATGGTCCTCCACTTGAGGATGTTTCCTCCTTCATCGAGCATCAGTACTTTATTAGCGCCGTAGTCAGCCACATAAATGAAATTATCATTGCCGATTATCACCCGGTATGGTGAAGTGAAGCCCGTCCAGGGAGGATACATTTCTGCATAGGATGTATCGGCTTGTTTCGTGTCGGTGGGTCCGAGAAATGGCGTTATATCCATCCGGTGATCGCATCCGGAAACGAATAATAACCACGAACAAAAAATGGAGAAAACGAGCAGGTAGATACTATTTTTTATTACCATGATAATAACACCGAAACTCTATGAATGCTGCCTAACAAACTAAAATCAGTAAATGCATAATCGAAATTCAACCATGAACCTTCAACAGGGGCGCCTACGCCCATCCCAAGGGTGAAATCGCCGGAACCTGTTTGATCCGCGCCGAGAAGCTGCTCACCAATTGCGCGCCGGATGGTGCCCCGGAGCGAAAGCCACTCCTGCCATTTGTATTCAACGCCGAAATTAAAATTCTCGACATTATCATTCGGATGAACCAGCGCAAGAGAAAGGGTCGTCCGCTGATGTTCGTTCATATAGGGATCCCATGCAAACCCAAGTTTAAACTCCGTCGGCGGCGCAAAAGATTGAAACGAAGTCACCGCAGTCCCATCGTACATTTTCGCGGTTCCCGAAGGCGCCACATCGGGACCAAAGTTTACAATAACGATCGCAAAACGCGTCGAACCAATGCCTGTCCAATAATAGGTGCCGAAATCAACCGTGATGCCATTCATTTTCACATCGCCGAGGGTTTCATCGATGAGTCGTATGGTTGTTCCAAAACTAAATTGATCGGTCATTCGTCTGCCGTACGATAAACCTAAAGCGAAATCACCGTATGAGAAATACCTCCCCGTGCCAAAGGGCTGCGCTTCTGTCGTAACCTCCATGTCCGGCATCGTCAGGGCGATAACGGAAAGACCCACCGCGTTATTCTCGTCGGGGTGGTACACCCCAGCGAGATATTCATGCTTGATATCAAGGACATAAATTGTATGCGCAACCATAAATTCAGTTTGGGAAAACTGTGTCATGCCGGCCGGATTCCAATAAAGGCACGACGCATCGTTCGCAAGCGCGACAAACGACTCGCCAAGCGCCGAAGCTCTTGCTCCCACATTGATTTTTAAAAATTGATAAGCGGATATTCCTACACGTTGACCACCGAGATTCGGCAGCAATTGCGAATATCCGGGCTGGACAACCAGAAAAATAACAACAACCATGACAGTCCAAATATGTTTTAGTTGTTTTATCATGTGTTTAACATCAGAAGGAAAGACCCAAACCGAATCGAATCGTGCGTGGATTTAAATATCGCGCCGGATTGTAAGGATAAGGAGATAACGGCGGAGTCACAGTCGGGTAGAGCGGATCATTGATGGTTGGAGAAGTGGGATACTGAGTGGGATCCCCGAACTCATACGCCCTACCGGTCGCGGGATTGATAATTGTAGAATTTTTTCGGTCAAGGAGATTCTGAATTTCGACCGATAACGTTAACTCTCCAAAATACGTCGGGAAATATTTTTCGAAATTACAATCGATATAAAACCAGGGATCCGCTATGGCGGAATATGGATGTTCATAATCTATAGTATACATTGGCCGGCCATTAAGCGGATCGGTTGCGTACTGAATGAGTGGGGTATACCGTTTCCCCGATTCATAGAATATCCTGAAAAAAAGATTGTAATTTTCAAGAACTCCTTTCCCAAAACCAAAGAGCGGGGCATCTTTTCCGGAGTGAATATTGAAATTCAAGCTTGACTGTAGAGGGCGGTCATAGCTCGCGGGTTCGTCCCTGATATTCTCAACCAAGCCCTGTTGAAGATTATATAACAATTCATCGGCGGTCGAGCTTTTTCCGGTTGTGATAGAATAAGTGCCGGAAAGCGTGGCATGAAGCCAATCGGCAAAACGTGTTTCATATTCCACTTCAACACCACGGGCTCTGCTATAATCCAGATTAATGTACGTTGTAGTGGTTGCGGACCGGCTGCCAGCGGCTTTGATCGTTCGCGCGCTAATGTAATCGAAAACGTCCTTATAATATGCCGTTACAGTCAGAATATCGTTGCCGCTTATTTGATTACGCAATCCGAGCTCGTAAGACACATTAGTCTCAGGGTTCAAATCCGGATTGCCCACAGTTTGAAACGCTGAATGGGCGCTTGACTGCACCAATTTAGAATAAACAAATTGCGGACGGGGGAATTTTGAGAAGTGTCCGTAAGAAAAAAACATCGTTTGGTTATCTGATACCGGGTGAGAAAATCCAAGGCGCGGACTAATTCTGGCTTTGAATCGGTGCCCGAAAAAATTATACGTGTCCTTAAAGTAGTTGTCTCTTATCGCGCTGGATACATTGATCTCGTCCAATGGTCTCGAAAGTGTCTCATCTACAAATTGTCCCGGAAACCAATAATCAAGACGTAGACCGACATTGAGAATCAATCCTTTTGAGGTAATGGCATCCTGAGCGTATAAAGCTCCAACCGCCGGCTGAACTCTGTAAAAATCATTATCGAGCCCGAATGGTTTGTACCACGGATCCAGAATATCAATCATTTGCATATCCTGAAAGCGGGTTTCGATTCCTGTTTTAAATTTCTGATTCTCATTAATATTATAGGTGAGATCGCCCTTAACTGCATACTCGATGAGAGAATGATCACGCCATACCGTTGGGTTTCCTAACTCATAAAATCCATCGCCGGGAATGACTCCGATCGTGTCTCGGTTTATATTATAATACTGCACCGGAAGAGTGATAATATCTCTCGGCGCATTATAATCTTGATACGATTTTCCATTGGCGTCTCCCCGGAGATGGGCGCTATAACGGCTAAACTTCAGCTCAAAAAATGCCTGTTTGCTCAAGGTTTGAACCAAACCGAGCGATTGTTGTGTATTAAAATCGGTAATTGTATTTGCGCTATCGGGAATTTTCATAAATTCATATTGAAATCCCGGCACCGGATCTACGTGTTCAAGGGTTGTTTGGAATGATTTCGTGTCCTGGTTAATGCCGATGGAAGCTGAGTAGCTATAAGAGATTTTCGTTATGGGAGAAGGTTTATAAGTGAGCTTTCCAAGAGCCGACCAGTTATTATCTCTTCGCGGGGTGAGCCATGAGCTGTTCGAAAAAAGGGATGAAATTATATGGGGTTGAGGACTAAGAACATAACCGACGTCTTTTCCGTTGACAACGTTTTCAGCCCAACGCATAAAGTCATCGGATAAATTTGCATTCATCGTAGCAAAAATATTCATCTCACCCGGAATTTGAATTCCGAGCGTTGGGAGAAAAATCATTGTGATCGGTTCCTTACCGCTTAGGCTTGCATCGAAGAGATCGGTGTTCGTATTTCCTCGAGAATTATTATTGAAGCCAAAATGATCTCTTTTCCAGGTTATCCCCCCCGAATATTTTGCTTCTCCTTCTTTTGTGATGATATTGATAATCCCGGAGGTTGCTTCACCATATTCAGCGTTATAGCCGCCTGTAATTACTTCAACGTTTTCGATAGCCGATGGACTAACCTGCAAACCAAATCCGGTCCCAGCCAGAGGATCTTGAACGGAAATTCCATCAACCAGATATGCATTCTCGTATGTTCTTCCTCCCCGGATGTGCACTTCATTATCCGCCTGTGTAACGCCCGTTTGCAACGCGACGATGTTCTGTACGCTTTGTGTTTCGACATATTTCACAGCTTCTCTGTTAAGGGTATGCAAACTTTGAGTCTCTTCGATATCAAACATCGGTTTTTGACCAATGACAACAACTTCCCTGCCAAGACTCAAAACGGATTGCTCTAAAGATACGTTGAGCGTTAAAGATTCACCAGCTTTAACTTTGTAATCGGTGAACTGCGCCTTCTTATAACCCAAAATGGAAACTTCAAGCGTATACGAAGCGGGGTTGATATTGTTTATTACAAATTTGCCGTCCGGATCAGTTACCGCCCCGTAATATGTGCCCTTGATCGTAACATTCGCACCCGGTAGCGGTTCATGATTATCCTTATCAGTGATAATACCATGGATTGATCCTTTCTCGCTCTTCTGGCTGAGAGCCGTCTCACGCACAAGTGTGAACGCAAACACACACAGCATGAGCCGGAATAAAATGATGATCCCTAATTTCCCGCAAATGCTTTGCACTAATTCTTTATCAAGGATCATAAACCAAACTTGTCATGAAATACGAACTGGAAGAGCTGTTTCATCGCAGGAGTAATTACCTGAAATGTTTGAGGATTACCGTTCAGCAAATGAAGAGGCACGCTAAAAAAAACAATGCTGTTTTTTCCATCCGAGCCGGGTCCATCAATAATGGCGACATCGAAATCATTTTTCGGTTGGAGTGTCCACGTTGATCCGCCGGTGTTCGTTTGTAAAATAATTCCCCCTGTGCCTACCGCAAGCGCGTTCCTCGCATCAAAGAATCGGATCGACAAAAGGGTTTGAGCGGCTCCTACGGTTTGCCCGGGACTGATGTTTTGTTCAACTCGTGTTGAATCGATATTCCAGGTCACTCCCCCATCAACGGTTTCATATACCGATCCGTTCATACCGGATATCCAACCGGTATTTTGATCTCTGTACAAAACAGAATAAAGATCTTGACTCGGCGCCTGACTTGCAGGGAGCCAATTTATTCCTCCGTCGGAAGAGTTTAGGATTATCCCGCCCATTCCGACTGCGGTGCAATTTAAGCCGTTCGAAAACGCACAACCATTGAGCGGCGCCGCCGTCATCCTCTGGCTTGCCGGCGACCAATTCACTCCGCCATTCGTTGTATGGAGAATCGTACCGGCGTCGCCAACAGCAACGCCGGTGGGGGCGTCTGAAAAACTTACGCCGTACAATGTTACGCTGGTGGAATCGGAAATAGTGCGCCAACTGGCTCCTCCGTTTATTGTCCGTAACATCTCACCTGTTGTTCCACATGCAAAGCCCAGAGATGGAGATTGAAAGTATATACAATAAAGATCTTCGAATGTAATATTGATGAGTTGGTCCCATGAATTTCCCCCATTAGTTGTATGAAGAAGGGTACCGCCCAAACCGACAGCCCAGCCATTCATTTGGTCAATAAATTGGATTGATTTAAGTGTATTCGTTGTCCCGCTGGTTTGCATTTGCCATGATGTTCCGCCATCATCCGAATGCACAATAATTCCATTTGCTCCGCAAGCCCACGCTTTCCCCCCGGGCACAACTGAAAGACCGCTTAGATCATTAATCGTAATTGGCGTGGAATAACTCGGAGGCCCTATATGGCCGTTAGAGCCGCTCGGACGACTCGTATCTGCTTGAATTTTATATATGTATTCTCCATCAGCTCGTTTATAGATTTGCCGTAAGTAGACAGAGTAAAGATTACCTCGTGACGGAGAATTAAATACCAACTGAGGCAATCCCGCCTCATTCGGTATCAAAGCATACCCTTTGGGGATATGTGTATCGCCTGCTGTCGGCAAGAGGCGGCTATTTGTTAAATCGACATTGCTGATGCTGTCCAACGGTGCAAAATCAGTCAATGCCCCTCGCGGATCAATGGAATACTGAAACATTGTTGAGAAAATCACTTTTCCATGATGCACAGGGTCGTTGATATACTGATAGAGCGGGAATTGTGCCGCCACCAAGCTGGGATATACATCGGAATACCACACAACTGCATCAAAAAGCTGAAGTGTGGCATTCATCGCGGGATCAAGAAGATTTGGGACCATCTTTCCAAGTGTTTGACTAAGTTTATCAGCGACCGTTACGCCACGATCAATATTCATGATTTCAAAATCCGGGTATCCCACAGCGGGCAGGAGTGATCGATAGAACGTCAAAGCGGAATCTTTATCCGAAAGGGAATAATCATCTACTATCAAAACATGCCCGCGGGGATTCTTGACGTACCACGTATGAGAGGTGTCTCCGGGCATCCGGATGAAGTTGCTCGCGGAATCTGCGATATCGCGGGCACGGACGTAAAACGTATTGAGCGAATTCAGTTTTAAGTGACCTAGTTGTCCAATATTTCTCCTCACGGTACTGAACATTCCGCTCCAAACGTCGGTTGTAACCTCCTGGACGCCAATCAACCCATCGCTGCGCTGCCTCGGAACCATCAGGGAAACGAGAAAATAGGGGTCGTTATTGGGAAGAGCCGGCAGCGACATCGCCGCGGGGGAAATAGCAATCGATGAGGCCGGTATCACGAGAAGCCGCGATATATCATTTGTATCATTAAGCGCAATCTCAAATTGTACAACGGTTCCATCACCGTCCGGATCTGTAGCAGACCAGGCAAAACTTGCGGTTGTAAATGTTGTATCGGGCTGCTGCATGTTAACAGTGGGATTGTTTGGATTCGGAGCAAATGCAACGCTGGGCGGCTGATTTGCGACGGGAAATGAAAGAATTCCACCCTGCGGATCAATAGAATTAATGAACGAAGGCAAATACACGTCGGATGAATCGTAAATCCCGTTGTTATTTTTATCCCAGTAGGGATTTGCCGATGCAATGTTCCTGATCACCGCGCCATCGGTGATTCCCCTTGGATAGGCATTATCAACAGATCGAACGCAGATCTGGAAAGTATCGCGTTTTGTCCGCAATGGAAATGCTATAACTGAATCCTGGGTGGTTATCCAACGCCAAGCGATCGAATCAGAAAACACCAGACGACGCGGATTGAGGCCCAGCTTTCCGCTTGCGAAAAGGTATCCTTTAATGAGGCCATCGGGATCCGTCGCCGACCAATAAATATGCTGTTTACTATGTCCGGGAGCGAGCGTTGAATCCGGGTAAAGCCAGAGCAAGGTCTTGGGCAATTTATTCGCCGTCTCCTGATCAGATGGATTATTCTTGCAGCCGCTCATGAAAATTATTATTGACAACAACAATAATACAGATTGTTTCATAGATATAAGATTACTTAACAACAAGAAATTTACCGCGCTTGATAATGTTAGTATCCTGATCTTTCACAGTGAATAGATATAATCCGGTTGCGATCGCCTGGTCATTCCGTGTTATCAGGTCCCATGCGTGTTCGCCCCCGGAAAATTGTGTCGGAGTGCCGTTGCTGCCGAACGTGTTGAACCAGTTGTTATTTGTCCCCTGATAGGTAGCGGCGTCATGTTCAAGGATTGTCACGATATCTCCTGCAAGGGTATAAACGGTTATTTCACAATGAGCCGGCAGGTTGCAGAAATAGATTTTTCGAAGCCGTTCAGCGCTGCCGTCCCATACGGCATTCACATAATACGGATTCGGATAGACCAACACCGGGGTTGATTTCGACGACGTTGGTGGTGTGCCCGGCACCAGCAAGAAAACCGACCGGGCGCTTTCCAGGCTCGGCACATTATTCACAGAATCTCCCTGATCAAACGCCGAAACCGCGTAGACATATTGCCAACCATTCAACATCTTAATATCCTGACCGGGGGGAGGAAAACGATAATAGTAGCTTACCGTGTCGCCTGGAAATTTCTTCGGTTGCGGCAACAGTATCTGGCTAAATCCCGTATTATACCCGATATTATCATCGGCGCGGTCAAACTCACCAACGAGGGGAGCGTTCAGGATGAATACGTCATTATGGAGAAAATCGTCGCCTGCATTTGAACGGTAAATTCGATAACCTTCAAAATCCTTTCTTCCCGAAATGGGATCAATCGATTCTTCCGCTTGAGTCTTATCCCAATAAACAGAGAGCGATTGATTTTCAATAACTGCTCGCACGTATGGTTTTCGGGGAGGAGCAGGCAGAAGATACCTTGTAATTTTACCATTAGGATCAGGTTCGTAGCGCAGACCATACTCTGTTGGAGATACGGAATCTCTTCGAGCTATATTTTCCCCGGGGTCGAGTATGTTATTGCCGTTGACGTCATCGCCCTGATAACATTTTTGCGGCCACGCGGCTTCAGCATATAAGGTGGCGCGCTGGTCTTTTGTATCAAGACTTGCCGCCTGCTTCCCGGCTTTCTTGGCGCAGATCACTGCAAATACTACTTCAATTGAATCGCCGGGGTTCAAAGTTCGGAAGGGTCCCGTTGAAACGAGATAAAGCAAATTGATGGGCTGTGGGAGGTATTTTTTGATTTCATCAATAGGCATAGATCGCGTCATACGGGAATAACGGCTATTGAAAGGGTTCGATGCATCATAATCCAGGCTCGGTGAAAATATGGCGGCGTCTCCCCCGCTGCTCAACCGATAGATCCAGAAATTGAAATACGTATGAGCGTATAAATTGCCAATTGAATCAACTCCGTTTGGGAAAGGCGTTGTTCCGAGTAATTTCAAGCCGACATAACTATCCGCTGTGGGTCCGCCGGGGGCGCCGTTATAATCAAATGAGTACGCCATTCGCTGAAGTGAATCATAATTGGTCCCTGTGCTGTTGAAATATCCAAATGTTCCGGGTTTCACATAATTTGTGTTGCGAACGACGGGATCATCCCAATGACCGACATAGACCGAATCAAGCGTATCAGCGCTGGTGTTATAAATAACGTACCGCATGATGACGAAGAAATTTACAAAGGGGAAATTCCAGTTATACGATTCCTGGTGAATCTTGATTCCCATCGGGGTATGATTCTGGATTGAATCGCCGGTTGATGGAAGATGCGTAAACCTGTCTGAGTAATCACAAACAAAATCCTGATGGCTGATCGCGAGGGCGCTGTAGCCGGCTGTTGAAGGACGATCGGCTCCGAGCGTAGAAAGTTCACTTATGGTGCCCAGTGTCTCAGGGTTGAACTCATATCCTTCGGCATTCCCCGCAGAATTACTGGCACGATCGTTTGTCCCTGTGGATACTAAATACTGATCATCTCTACGGCGATGCGCCCCCACCCAAATTCCTCCCTGGTAAATGTGCTCTATCCGTGAACCACGCGGATATTCACAAGAGGGTTGGGAGGGCCAATAAACATTCCGATCTCCGATAGCCCCAAAATTGGTTACCGTCAGACCAACATTGGAAACTGTTGTGTATTTGGTATCAATTTCAGTGGATATTTTCCGTGGTCCACCCCCAGGATATGTTTCTGTTGGAAAAAGCAGGCATACAAATGCAAATAAAAACGCAAAAAGGAACTTGCGGAGCATTTTCCCTTTATTATGCGGGATAAAAGGTTGCATTTATTCTCGGGCGTGTTTCACTTTTATAATATCACTTGCCTTTACCTGCTGAGCCATCCTCATTCACGGAACGAATGCGGTCTTCGACAGAAGATGTTATCACTTTTTGTTGTTTAACCGCTTCGATGACAATATCCCGGTCAATTACTCCTGTATCGGTGATCGAGATTGCGGACGGATCAATTCCGAAATAACTCTTGAAATGTTCACCCACATAGTTGCTTGTGGTTATAGTATAATATTTTTTTTCATCGAGAAGTTTATCGCCTACGGTAAGAGAGACAAGGTCGGCATGATATCCCTCTTTCTTCTTGAATGAATATTTTAAGCCGGATACTTGAAGAGTGGGTTTTCCCGCTTGCCACTCGATCATGTGCCGCAATGTATCTCCACGCACAATGAAATTGATTAATGTGTTCCCGAATGGATTTATTTCCCAGATATCTCGGATTTTAATCGGTCCGGCGTCCAGATCTTTCCTAATCCCCGCGCTATTCACAAATGCCACATCTGCATTCACCATGGAAAATGAACGAAATGCATCACTTTCAAAATCCCCGATATTACTTTCGTAAGATTCTCGTTCCCCTCTTGTCCATGGAGTTTTCAATTCACCAATGACCTGGCTTAATCCCTGATTGACTATACCTTCAAAACCAGTCACTTTCGCGGCGATAATTGAATCAGGTTGAATGCCCTCTCCTTTGGTCTCAATAAGTTTTTCAGAATATGAGACAATCGAATCGCCGACGGCGTCAATTGCTAAAGTAAGCTCTCCCAGATATTGCCCTTTTGAACCCGCTTCGACAATTATGCTTTTTCCAACTTTCATCGGTATGAATAATGCCCTGTGATCATGACTGGAAATAATCACATTTATTTCAGGGTGACTTAGCGCTAACACCGAATCGTCTTTAAGACCTTCATGGCTGAGTAAAATAATCAAGTTTGGCTCTTCTTGTTTCCTCAGTTCGGCGAGAGAAATGGAAAGAGAACTATCGATATTCCGCAGTCTCAATCCTTCTAAATTCTTCTTCAAAGTCAACCTCTCGAGACCGGGCGAAGTTGCTCCGAGGATGCCAATTTTTAGGTTTCCGAAATTTTTTATCGCGAAGGGAAGTCCAAATGTCGAGTTTTTTCCCAGATCGATGACGTTTGAACAGAGGATTGGGAATGTGGCGCGGGCAAGGTTAGCGCGGAGACTATCGGCTCCATAATCAAATTCATGGTTTCCAAGCACCATTGCATCGGGATGCAGGAGGTTTAATAATTCAATCTGCGACCTGCCACAAGTAAAATTCGATATCGGCGTGCCTTGAAATTCGTCTCCACCGCTGACAACAAGCACGTTTACAGAAGATTTTCTTATATCCCGGATGTAACCGGCAAAAAGCGGCTCGCCCCCAACGCGATATTTTGTCGATCTATCACTAGGAGATGTTACATCGAACGGAGTATTTTGGGCATGAAAGTCATTCCAGTGGAGAATAACCAGTGAATCGATCTGGGGTTGAGGTTGGCAGAGAAGTGAAGCAGGTAGCACCCATAAATAAAACAATAACAACGCAAATTTCATATTACCTTCTTGATAGTTACGATGACACATCGACTCTTGAGGGTTCCACACGAACTATCGCGCATGGATAATCTCGGTGAATCAAGTGGGTGAAAACTCTAAAACATAACCATTCCCCAAAAACTCTTTAAATAGGTTTTCATTGAGATGGTATTTTCGTACATTGAGGACGTATAATCGCGTGGAGCGATGTGACCGAACACTATTGTCGTAATATTGCGGTCACCCCGGTTAATTTCGTTTAGCAATATACGAATCTAATATTAACAAATGATTACCAAATAGTTAAGAAATTTTCCATCTCCTGTTTACGGTAACCGACCCAACTTGTCTTTTGGATATATCTTTCCCGCTCGATGAAAATATTCAAGGAAAGCTCTTTTTGTTCTATTCGATATATATCTTTTCAGATAGTTACCGAACTGAGTACCATTTAATCATTTCATAATCTTAACGTTATCTCTCCATAATAATCAATCGCTATTTTGAAGGATAATTTGAGGAGATATTCATGATTGAAGTACTACATAACGAATTCTTGCCGCTCACCGACCGGCATCTCAGTCTTTACGTCCCGTCATGCCCGGGAGTATATATGCTGGCAGTACGATTAGCAAGCGGGGTTCACCAAACGTTCTATACGAGCCAGACTGATAATCTCTTCCGGAGTCTTCGGCACGTTCTCCGGAAAGACGAATCACATATCCCGCACATCATCACGGAGTATCTAAAAAAATATCAGTGTTACTTCACGTGTTATGTAATGCTTAACGTCCATGATGGAGTCGATATAGAGGAAATGTTCCGCGATGCACATACTCCGCCGGGTAAATTGAACATTATTAATTGCAACTAGCCAAGAGAATTCTTACATTTCATCAGTAAAATGCTGTTTTCGGCAACTGATTTCTAATCATTTGTCCCCAGTCACGGATAAAACCAATTTACCTTAAATCCTAAACCCTGAATAAGGATCAGTAGAAGATGGATAATTTCCCCATCCTCATCATTACCGGAAGGCCGGCCGCCGGAAAATCGGAAGTCATCGATTTTCTTAAGAATTCAAAACCCGACGAGCGTCTCCGCCGTTTCCATATCGCCGATTTTGATGAATTAGACGATTTCGTCTATGTCTGGGAAACATTCGAAATCGACGACATGCTCTCCCTACACGGAAAACCCAGAATATGGACAACTCCGGATTACTTCTTCACCAATAACTTTATATGGAATCTTTACATTGAGCGAATCAATCTTGAATACCGGAAAAAATTAGCGCAATCCCCCAACTACCACGATGCAAAGACGATGTTGATTGAATTCGCGCGCGGCGGGGAAAACGGCATTCATGAGGCACTTACTTACCTGCACAAGGATATCCTCAAACGGGCAGCGCTTCTTTATATCAAAGTTTCGTATGAAGAATCGGTGAGGAAAAACCACCGGAGAGCTCGCAAAGGACAGGAAGATTCAATCCTCTATCATTCACTTCCCGACGAGAAAATGGATTTCTACTACAAGACGAATGATTGGGAAAAAATTGCTGCTGCAGATTCAAAGGTTATTAAAGTGAATGGATTTGAGATACCCTACGCCGTTTTTGAGAATGAACCAGAAAAAACGCTTGATCCGATACTCATTGGCAAGGAACTTGAGAAGGCTACGACGAAGTTGGTACGGCTGAAGATGTAAGCAGACTCAGCCGTCAATTATTTGATCGACGGGAGTAGAAGAAGGTGGGAAAATCGAAAAGCCGAATAAGCAATCTGTTCGGCTTCTTGTTTTGACTAATTGTCCATGACCTATTAATGCGATTTATAATGCTTAACTCATTTCAATGTTCAATAGTTGAGTCGCGGAATACATTCGCACTATCCGGAGGATCTAACAAAATAAACTTCGCCTTAAATAGTTTCTGATCGTAAATCTCAATGGAATTACAAAAACTGTTAAAATCATCAAGGAGGTGTCCAACGTAATGTGAATCTACAGCTATACCCCGCATGTTTTGGTCTATAACATAATCAGAATTTAAGGAAAGAACCTTCAAATCTTTGTGAGTCGAATCGACAGATTTCTTATTGGGAAATGCCATCATTACCTCAAACGAGGTTCCTTTGAATATTCCAATCCTATAAAGTAGAATGATCTGGACGCTCCTTTCGTCGCCAATAAATAGATAAGTTTTCCAATATTCGCCATCTTGTGCGCTCAGAACATAATGAGCTTTGGAAATCTTGAGAATGTGTTGTGATACGATATCATCAGCATATCTAAGCGTGATCGAGTCTGGTAGGTAGTAGCTTTGAAGAAGACTGAAGCAAGGACATTGTTTGCCATATATTATTTCGGTTCTGATATCATAAACCAGCACGGCTTTTGAATCATCAACTTTACGACTTTTTAGCTCCCACCCATTAGGGATTATGTATTTTACATTGTCAAGTGGAGAGCCGGCATTAAGCGAAAGGATCGGAAAAAATAAAAGACCTATAAGATTCAGAATTAGGACCCGCTTAAGGAAGTCGAAGAATACAAATTTAGTTATTGTCATACCATTTTTTGTCGAGAACTTCTTCTAATGTCCCCCGCTCCCCTTCGGATGCGCATTCCAGATTCTCGTCATAAGATACCCTCCGATAATAGAAAATGGAATTATCGAAACAACCCAAACCCAGGCATTCGCCGGCTGGTACCCGTTTGTGAGTGGAGTGCCGTCCCATCCATAAGTTTTTAGTATCCAACCCAAACCAAAACCGGTGAACCCGCTTGCAACGTACTGGATTCCATCAAGCATTCCTGCGGCGGTGGCTGCTGCTTTCTTCCCGCCAAAATCCATCGAGGCAGTACCGGAAAGCATTCCATGAACGCCAAAAATGAACATGCAACAAACTCCAACCAATAAAGCGGCGGAACCGGGACCTGGCGCAAATCCCAGGGCAAAGAGAGAAAACACTTGAAAAATATAAAAGAAAAACGCGACTGGCGCTCTTCGGGACTGAAATACCTTATCGGAGAGGAAACCGCAAAGTAGTCCCCCCAGAATACCACCAATTGTTACACCGGTGCCTGCCAAACTGAAAAGCCAAGTACCCGGTTCGATGTGATGCACTTCCTTTAAAAATTCCGTAAAATAGAGGAGCAATCCCTGGCGCACGAATCCGGTGCAAAACTCCGCAATCGCGATTGTAATAATAACCGGATGGGAAAAGACTTTCTTCACCAGGTATGCGAAATCTATAGGCGTTTCGTCGCCGCTCGAGGCGTCTCCGGTATCAAAATCGGTATGGCCAGCTTTTCCGGGACGATCCTGGACGAGGAAATAATCTACAATAAACATTACACCCATCGCAACCGATGGGATTAAAAAAACCATATACCATGAAAAATTTGCGAGGATCCATCCGCCAATGGTTAACGCCAGGAAATAACCTACCGAAATCATCGATCCGAAGATCCCGCCAAAAATACCCCTCTCTTTCACATGAAACCATGCCGCGTTTACTTTAACGACGGAAAGCGCGCCGAAACTCTGAAAATACATATTCATTGAGTATAATAGTGACATGCCGACGATGATTTTAGTAGTCCAACCATTCAGGAACAGGAGACCGATAATTAAATTCATGGTTAATGCGCCGACAGCGCCAATAAGAATCGCCTTTCGCCCGCCAACTTTATCGGCAAGAGGACCATTAAAAATTACGCTCAAAGCGTACGTCCAGAATCCGGCTGTGGCAATAATTCCCATCTCCGCCTTATCGAGATGGAACATCGACCCCATCTCTCCCTTAACAACGTTAAAATTATACCTCCCCATATAGTAAGTGGCATAGGTAAGACCGAGTGGAAACCAGTTCAAAGCACGTCGCAGGCGAAATGCCCTGGAATGAATGGGCTTATCATCAAGGATTTGTGTCATAGATATAGAAAATTGAGATTGATATTCAAAAGACGACTAAATGATGCGGTTTTACCAAAATTGCGAGGGAACAGTTCAAAATTATAAATCTGAATGTGAATTACAGGAAAAGCCAGTCTTTTATCAAAGTAACTTATATACATTAACAAATTCGAAATTTTATGTTACGAAATGATTAACAATTGTATAATCCCAATCAAATTTCGTCAACATACCGCTTAATTGATGTTGAAATAAGAGATAGATGAAGTATTAAAGTGGATGTGTAGTGGTTTTTCTTAGAGAGATTTAATATGTTGCAAGTGAAAGGAAAACGACCGGGGTTGATGTTACGTCAGTATCAAATCCATCAGGGATTTAACCCGGCTCTCAACGGTTCCGCTCACCTTCAGCGTCCGAACGCCAAAATAATCTAATAATTTGACCATCTCCTTGTCCACAAGATGCTGATATTCGTGATCTATAGAACGAATGCCATCGTCTATCGGAGAAAACTCTACAGGAACATAGCAATAGAGATCAAAAAACGTTGTTTCCTTCCAAACAATCTCTGTAAGCATGTTCACAAACGATGTTGACATACCCGGATCGCGGCTTACATGAATGTATGCGAGGGAATCGAGCAACGAACGGTCGGAAACCACATATTGATGCTTCCCGGCGAGGCGCTCCGCCTGCAATTGATAATAAATATAATGGAAATATGCTTCCAAGTTTGCATTGCGATCCAGAGGAAAACCCTCTGCGATAACTTTCCGGGCAACCTCTTCAATGATGAACACATCCTTCGTGTATTTATGTATTAAGGCGTCCGCCAAAGACCGGACAAGTGTAGTTTTCCCTGTTGAAAAGCTGCCGCACATCGAAATTCTCATAGATCTGAATTCTTTCCGGGGTTGTTATCCTGATAATTGATCCAAATTTCTTATTCTGGTTATAGCATTGTTATGGGTAGAGCCATAATTTAAAAACACGATCAGTTAGCTATAACCTCGCAAATATTACGACAAGAATTTATGGAATATCTATTAGTAATCAAAACCTTGAACCGCTCGTTTCGGGTTTTATAATCTCCCTTAAAAATATATTTTGATTTTTTCATTAAATTTCTTTGCGATTTTCATGAAAATCGTCTATCTTTATTGGATTATGAAAAATAAAATCTTCGTCGCAATTGCAGGTAATATTGGATCCGGCAAGTCGTCGTTGACCCGCCTCCTGAGTAGTCATTATGGTTGGAGTTCGTCGTTTGAATTTATAGATGATAATCCATATATGACAGATTTTTATGCTGATATGAACCGATGGTCGTTTAACCTTCAGGTGTATTTTCTTTCGAAACGATTTACCGACCACAAAAAAATCGTTGAAGGCGATGTCAGTGTAATTCAGGATCGTTCGATTTACGAAGACGCCGAGATATTTGCGAAGAATCTTCATCTCATCGGAAAAATGGATAAACGCGATTATGAAAATTATGTCGCTCTGTATTCCGTGATGATGGAATACCTCCAACCGCCTGATTTAATGATTTATTTAGACGCGAAAATCGAAACTCTTCTGAAACAGATATCTCAAAGAGGCCGTGAATATGAACAAGGAATCCCGAGTTCATATCTTGAACAATTAAATCAACATTATTCCGATTGGATAAAACGGTATAGATTAGGTCCTCTTCTTATCATTCCGTCTGATGAAGTCGACTTCGTCCACGAGCGAGGAGATTTTAACAGGATGCTCTGTTTGATACATGCCAAATTGATGGAAATTGGCTTTGCAACGAAAAACATAATCAAGTAAAATTATTCACGCTTTTTTTGCTCGACGACCTTTGATAAATTATTCTATAAATTTTGATCTCTTGAATGGTATCGAATTCGTGAGATGAAAAGTTGATAATATGAAATTACTATTCTCGGTTTCGAGGGATACTTATCGAATAATTCAGTTTTATTTCATAAAATTATTAATTACTTTAAACTCCAATCAATTGTAAATAATCAACATTATTACTCATTTGAAAAATTTAGAAAGTAAATTTTTTGTCGTGAAAAAAAATAAAATACCTGCCAAAACATGGTCCAAACTCGCAAAAATTGCCTGGACTGTGCGGGAAAACGCGAGAATTTTGGAGGATACCCGGGTCGGATGCGCGCTCCTAACAAACGATGGGAAAATATTTTCGGGTTGCAATGTTGAACATTCGATGAGGTCTCATGACGTTCATGCCGAAACAAACGCGATCGGTTCCATGGTTGCAGGAGGCGGAAAAAATATAGCGGCAATTGTTGTTGTTGCCGAGTGTTCACGGTTGACGCCATGCGGCTCCTGCCTGGATTGGATTAATGAGTTTGGCGGTCCTGATTGCCTCGTAGGAGTTCAATCAAAACAGAACGGTGAATTGATCGTATTTCGCACTGATGTTCTTTTCCCGTATCCCCCAAAAAAATAATTTACTATTAAAATATCTACAATGATTATACCGGAACTTATACGAAAAAAAAGAAACAACGGAAAATTCACAAGAGAAGAAATCGGATTCATCATCCACGGTTATGTCGCCGGCTCGGTTACCGATTACCAGATGGCAGCGCTTCTCATGGCGATACATTTCCAAAAAATGGATTTTGAAGAAACATCTTATCTCACAGAATTTCTGCTCCAATCGGGATTGACGCTCGATTTATCCGATATTCCCGGGGTTAAAGTCGATAAACATTCCACGGGCGGCGTCGGAGATAAGGTCTCGATAATACTCGCGCCGATGGTTGCCGCTTGCGGCGTCACCGTACCAATGATTTCCGGCAGAGGGCTGGGCCATACCGGCGGCACGTTAGATAAACTTGAAGCGATTCCCGGTTTCCGGATAGAACTGAGTGCTCATGATATTAAAAAAAATCTCTCCAATATCGGAGTGATAATCGGGCAAACGGATGAAATTGCCCCTGTCGATACAAAACTTTATGCCCTGCGGGATGTAACGGCAACGGTCGAAAGCATCCCGCTCATTGCAAGCAGCATTATGAGTAAGAAACTGGCAGAAGGCATAGATGCGCTCATCCTTGATATTAAGATCGGCAAGGGAGCGGTCATGCAGACTCAGAGGGAGGCGGAAGAACTCGCGGATATGTTTATTGGGATCGGGAAGAATTTCTCAAAAAAAATTCTTTGCTTTCTCACCGATATGGATCAACCCCTGGGGTATGCGGTCGGAAATTGGCTCGAGATCCTCGAATGCGTCGATTGTCTTAAAGGAAAAGATGTTCCCGACCTGATGGAGGTAACATACGCGCTTGGAGGAGCGATGGTTATGCTGGGCGGCAAAGCGAAAACCATAGACGATGGAATCAAAATATGCCGGACTGCGATAGAGGACGGCAGCGCATGGAATAAATTCCTTGGTATGGTAGAGGCGCAGGGCGGAGATATAGCCGCTATCAATAATCCAACTTCATATCCTAAGAGCCGTTTCGTTAAAGAAATTCGCTCTCCGGAACCGGGATGGGTTCAAAGCATGGACGCCCTCGAAATCGGTTTTGCTGCAAATATGTTGGGCGTTGGAAGATTGACAACGGATGACAAAATTGATCCGAAAGCCGGCGTACTTTTTAGAAAAAAAATTTCCGATTCAGTTGAAAAGAACGAAATAATTGCCATTTGTTTTTCTGACTTTGAGGAAAAAATCAATGCCGGATCCGCGAGAATTGCAAATGCCATTCAAATCTCTGCTAAACAGACTATCGCTCCCGAGAGGATTCATGCTTTGATTGATGAGAAAGGTATTCAACCATGGAAGAAGTAACTCTGCGCGACGTGCCTAAAGACACCGGCTGGATAGAGGTTATCACGGGCTGTATGTTCAGCGGTAAAACCGATGAACTAATCCGCCGGCTGCGTCGGGCTCAAATTGCAAAACAATCGGTCGTCATTTTCAAACCGAGCATTGATACTCGGTACAGTGCGAATCATATCGTGTCGCACAATGAACAATTATTGCCTTCTAAAGTTATCGACAATCCTAAAGAAATCCTCCTGGCGGCAGCGGACGCTCAGGTGGTCGGTATCGATGAAGCCCAATTTTTCACTACCGATCTTATCGACGTTTGTGAACGCCTTGCATCCATGGGCAAACGAGTCATTGTTGCGGGACTTGATCAGGATTACCGGGGGATACCTTTTGAACCAATTCCCCACCTGTTAGCCGTTGCCGAATATATTACTAAGACATTGGCTATCTGCATGATTTGCGGTAATCCGGCGGATAGAACGCAGCGAATTACCGGCGAACACGAACGTGTTGTTACGGGAGCCCAAAATCACTATGAAGCGCGATGCAGAAAATGCTTCGTCCCACCACCTGATCAATCAATAGACCGGCATGAGAACAAGTAGAATTGTCTGGTTTCTTATCTTCGCTCAAATTACGTTCAGTAGCTGCAGCAATCAAAAAAAATCAAGCGCATCACTCGGCCCCCAAAAAGTTGGACTGGTTATGGATGTCGGAGGCCGCGGCGACAAATCGTTTAATGATGGGGCATATAGAGGATTGGATCGCGCGAAAAAAGAATTAGGCGTTGATTTTGAATTTATCGAACCGGGTCCCGGGGCAGACCGGGAAACAGCGCTTCGTCAATTTGCCAGTCGCCCGGATATCGCACTGATTATTGGAAACGGTTTCATTTTTACGGATGATATTACCGCCATCGCCAGGGAATTTCCCTCAAAACGATTTGCCTGTATAGATTATATAGTCGATTCGTCAAAAGGAATACCGATGAATCTTGTGGCGTTGAAGTTTAAAGAAGAAGAAGGATCTTTCATGGTCGGCGCTCTTGCTGGACTGATGACAAAAACTAATACGGTTGGTTTTATCGGAGGGATGCTATCCCCCCTTATAAAGAAATTCGAACGCGGATATTCAGCAGGTGTTAAGTATACAAATCCCGGTTGTAACGTGATAGTGGGTTATGCCGGTATCACTGCCGAAGCGTTCAAAAATCCCGGCAAGGGAAAAGAATTGGCGCTCGGACAATATTCACAGAGAGCCGATATTATCTTTCACGCATCCGGTCCCACCGGTTCGGGAATCATGGAAGCGGCTCGTGAAACACACAATTTAGTCATTGGCGTCGACTCCGATCAATTTCCTGAAGCCCCGGGTTATATCCTCACCAGCATGATCAAAGTTGTAGATAATGCAATCTACGAAACGATAAAATCTATCCAAGAAAATACTTTCCATGGCGGCGTTGCGACCGTTTTCGGTTTGAAATCTCACGGCGTTGATTATATCTACGACAATAATAATAAAAATCTCATCCCCGATGAGATTCATTCCCGCATAGAAGAAATACGCGGGAAAATTATTTCCGGCGCTGTAGCTATTCCAGAGAATTAGACTTCAGTGCAGAACAATCCCGCTATGATGTTTGCCGTTGAGATGCTTAATATCACCAGGCGTTTCGGCGCCACACTCGCTAACGACGATGTAACGTTCCGTGTGCGTGGAGGCGAAATTCACGCATTGGTTGGTGAAAACGGCGCCGGGAAATCCACTCTTATGAACTTATTATTCGGCATCGATCAACCGAATGGAGGCGAAATTCGCATCAACGGGCAAACAGAAATTTTAAAAACTCCTGCAAAAGCGATAAAACTCGGCGTCGGGATGGTTCATCAACACTTTATGCTTATCCCACCTCTCTCAGTTACGGAAAATATTATTCTTGGAAACGAACCCGCGTCAGCAATCGGAGCGCTCGATATTCCGCGCGCAGTTCTAACGATTCAACAACTTTCAAATTTATATCATTTTAATATCGATCCGAATGAAACACTTGGTTCCCTTTCTGTTGGCGCGCAACAACGCGTAGAAATTCTAAAATTATTGTATCGGAATGCTGATATTATCATCCTCGACGAACCGACGGCAATTCTTACTCCTCGGGAAGTTGAAGAGTTTTTCCAAATCCTTAAAAAATTAAAAGAAGAAAATAAAACGATCATCTTTATCAGCCATAAGGTGACCGAAGTGCTAGCGATTAGCGATCGTATTACGGTCATGCGTAAAGGAAAAATCATCGGAGATTTTGAAACCTCTTCAATAACCGGCAGCGAATTAGCGCGAATCATGGTCGGCAAAGAGGTTGGAAGCGCTTTGGAAAAAATCACCGGATTTCAAAAAAGCCCGCGCCTTCAGGTTGAGCACCTCTCCTGTCAAAATAATAAAAATCTTGCAGCGCTCAACGACGTATCGTTTACAGTACAATCCGGCGAAATTCTTGGCATCGCTGCGGTCGAAGGCAATGGGCAATCTGAATTAATCGAAGCGCTTACCGGATTACGAAACCCAAAATCGGGCGCCATGATGGTTGATGGGACAAACATGAGTGACAATCGGAACAGGTCCCCCCTCGCGCATGTTCCCGAAGATAGGTTGAAACATGGATTAGTCCTCGATTTTACACTTGAGGAAAATTTTCTCCTTGGCAGACAACGAGATGTGTTGTATTCATCATTGTTCGGATTGAATCTACAACGCATACGCGAAGACGCTAAACTCAATATCCGAAAATATGACATTTTCCCATCCTCCCCCACAAACCGGGCGAGGGAATTATCGGGCGGAAACCAACAAAAATTTGTCATTGCGCGTGAACTTTCAAAGAATGCTCATGTCATTATTGCAAGTCAACCAACGCGGGGGCTCGATGTGGGCGCTACGGAATTTGTTCATAGGGCTCTCCTGCAGGAACGAAACAATGGTAAAGCGATCTTGCTCGTCTCCTCCGATCTATCAGAGCTGCTCATGCTTTCCGATCGCATTGCCGTATTATATAACGGTGAAATTGTTTCAATTGTCGATGCCCGCGAATCAACTGAACGCGAAATCGGCGAGTTTATGCTGGGGGCTTTCCTTAAAAATCATACTAGCGCTAACTAACCATGAGCGCTCTACGAAAAACAGTCTTAACAGTTGTTCCTTCGGCTCTAGCCATCGGTCTTTCATTTCTCGTAGGCGGAGTTTTCATTATATTTTTAGGTAAGGACCCGATCGAGATATTTGGGAAATTTTTTGCTGAATCATTCGGGAATTCTTATGGCGTCGGTCAAATCCTTTTCAAAGCTACCCCGATGATATTCACGGGGCTGGCGGCGGCAATTTGTTTTCGTTCCGGATTATTCAATATCGGCGCTGAGGGACAATTATTAATCGGGGCGTTTACGACCGCATGGGTCGGTTTTACGTTTACCTCCTTACCGGCATTCATTCTGCTCCCTCTCTGCGTTATCGGCGGAATACTTGGTGGAGCTTTCTGGGGAATAATTCCCGGCATCCTCAAAGCGAAATTTGGAGCCCACGAAGTCATCAACACCATCATGATGAATTTTATCGGGGCAGCAATGATCAGTTACTTAGTAGGTAATCTGCTCGCAGTCCCGGGAACCGTACATACACCGTTCATTGCACAGAGTGCCGAGTTGCCGCGATTAGGGTCGATGCTCGATTTTTTTAGAGGATCGCCCGTAAATTTTAGTCTTTTTATCGCAATCGGCGCGTGCATTTTTATGTATTATCTCCTCTGGAAAACCAGGTTTGGATATGAATTACGAACGATGGGATCAAACGTTAATGCAGCGAGGTATGGGGGAATTAATGTTGCCCGCCGGACGATAATGGCATTCGGAATATCGGGCGGATTTGCAGGTCTTGTTGGGAGTAATTTTGTTTTAGGATACAAACATTATTTTGAATTGGGATTTTCAGAAAACACCGGCTTCATCGGAATTGCCGTGGCCCTTCTTGCAAACAATCACCCCATCGGAATCATTTTTTCATCTCTCCTCTTTGGAATTCTCGATTATGGAGGGCTTGCCGTTAATACAATTGTCCCTAAGGAGATTGTTAACATTCTTCAAGCGCTCATCATAATCTTTGTTATCATATTAACGAAAGTCTTCGATAGATGGATCGTCCTATTCTGGAAACATGAAAAAGCAGGGAACGCGAATGTTTAACGCCATATTTTCTCTTGTTTTTATAGGCCAAATTTTACGTATTACCATCCCGTACGCTTTACCGGCGCTGGGGGCAACATTCAGTGAACGCGGGGGCATTGTTAATATCGGTCTCGAAGGTATTATGCTCATCGGAGCTTTTGCAACGACGGTTGGAACATATTATACTAACGATCCCCTTTTCGGTATATTATGCGGCGTCGTTGCCGGAATGATGGTAGCAGCTCTTCATGGAATTGCATCGATCACCTTTAAAGCTGATCAAATCGTAAGCGGTATCGCAATCAATTTGTTTGCCGTCGGTATAACAAAATTTTCCTGTCAATTAATATTTAACAGCTCAAGTAATTCTCCGCGTATCGTGGGATTCGTTCAAAGTAGCCAGAGTTCGATACCGACGCTAATAAACCCGTTTGTAGTTATTTTATGTTTTCTTGTTGCAATTCTGCATTTCGTTCTATTCAAAACACGATTCGGTTTGAGGCTTCGGGCAGTTGGAGAAAATCCAGCCGCTGCCGATTCTCTCGGTGTTCGTGTAGAGTTAATGAGGTATTCAGGTCTGTTAATAAGCGGCGTGTTGGCTGGATTAGGCGGGGCGTGGCTTGCGTTAGATCAACATAGTTTTACGGATGGTATGTCGGCAGGCAGGGGATTTATCGCGCTGGCGGCAATGATCATAGGGAAATGGAATCCGGTTGCAGCAGTGCTCGCATGTCTATTTTTCGGCTTTGCAGAAAGTTTAGCTATTCAGTTGCAGGGTGGATTAGTTTCAACACAGTTCGTGCAAATAATCCCCTATGTTTTAACCATGTTAGTGCTTGCGGGATTTATTGGTCGTGCCACGCCGCCGGCTTCCAGTGGAATCCCCTATGAGAAAGGATACCGGTAATATACGACAGGTGACAACTTGTTCGGGAAAAAATTAATATGAAAACCGATTTTCAAACCGAAACCAAATCAGGGTATCGATGGTTTGTGGTGGGAGATCTGAATGGTTTCTTCGGACTTGCATTTGATAACCTCACTGTCTTGTCCTTTCTTGCAGGAATTCTTATTTTCACATTCAAATTTCCAGCCGATATCGTTTATACAAAAATGTTGCCGGGTACGGCGTTCGGTGTATTGTTCGGAGATATCGTCTATACGTGGATGGCATTCCGGTTGGCTCGCAAATCGGGCAAATCTACCATCACCGCGATGCCCCTCGGTCTTGATACGCCATCTACGATCGGAATTGCACTGGTTATTCTTGGCCCAGCATTCCTCGGTTTAAAAGCTGAAGGGATACCGGAACACGAGGCAGCCCTCATGACATGGTATCTCGGTATGGCAACGATGGTGATGATTGGCGTCTTTAAGATTTTATTATCTTTCATGGGTGGGTGGGTACAGCGGATTGTTCCACGGACAGGATTGCTTGGTTCTCTCGCAGGCATCGGTTTAGCGTTGATCGGATTCTACCCTCTGGTAGATATATTAGGAATACCCATTATCGGCATGGTGTCTCTTGGCCTAATCCTTTATACATTGGTTGCGAGAATAAATCTGCCCCGAAACATCCCAAGTGTTTTTGCGGCAGTACTGGCAGGAACAATTCTTTATTACATTCTCGGTCCCATTGGATGGGCGGGCGGAACATTTGCTCCCCTCCCTCCCCTGCACTTTAATTTTGGATTGCCTCTTCCCACGCTGGATTTTATTCAGGGTATTTGGCCTGCGCTCAAATACCTTCCCCTTGCAATACCATTTGGAATTCTAACCGTTGTTGGAGGAATAAATGTGACTGAGAGCGCGCGCGTCGCCGGGGATGAATATAACACGCGGACAATTTTACTGACTGAAGCTTTCGCAACTCTTGTTGCCGGAGTTTGCGGCGGGGTTGCACAATCGACCCCCTATATCGGGCATCCTGCTTACAAAAGAATGGGTTGCAGGGCAGGTTACACCTTACTCACGGGAATCGTTATCGGGTTGGGTGGAGTTTTTGGGTATGTCTCATTTCTTATTGAATTAATCCCCCGTGCGGCTCTGGCGCCAATTTTATTATTTGTTGGCTTGGATATTATTTCTCAATCGTTCCGCGTCTGTCCCGCGCGGCATTCGATGGCGGTTGCTTTTGCATTCTTTCCCACTATGGCGCGGTTCTTAACTATAAAGTTAGGAAATCCTGACATCGTACCCACCGGTATTTTTCATCAACTGTTGACGTTACCCGGGAAAGCGCTTCCCGAGACTCTGGTAACATTAGCGCTTGGGAATGGTTTTATTCTCACCGGGATGTTGTGGGGCGGTTTCCTCGCCGAACTGATCGATAGACGATTTCTGCGATCGATTTATTACATGCTTATTTTGGCCGGTCTGACAATGTTCGGTATCATTCATTCTGCCATGCCCGACGGAAATATGTATCTTCCCTGGACATTGACCGGGAATGCAAGAGAGATTTGTTTTCAATTCACCGCTGCGTATCTTATATTTGCGTTTCTCCTCTTCATGCTTTCGCGGACATCCTCGAGCCGTGAAACATTGCAACCGCTGATTGATGAAGAGCCGTATTAATTTCTTCCGCATATAAATAGATTTAAAGAAAAATAACAATCATGATACTATGGCAAGACGTACAAAACAAATAAAAGTGATTTCACCGCCGGGTTTTCGTTCCAGGATTTTTCCAATCAGTAAAAACAGCGTGCAAACAAATTCTCCAATTCCATTCGATATCGGATTAATTCAATCCATCCGGATTAACCGCAGTGCGGTTGAGTCAAGAGCCGTCGAGCTTGGAACCCGCCGAACCTTCAAAGTTGAGGCGCAGGTCGCTGCATACCTCGCCGCAATTCGTTGCATCGATTTGACCACTCTGGCAGGTGATGATACTCCCGGGAGAATATCGCGCCTTTGCGCAAAAGCGTTAGCGCCTCTCGAGAACGAAATTATCGCCGCATTGGATATCCGGAATCAATCGTTGAAAGTAGGCGCGGTATGCGTGTATCCTGCTCAGGTGAAAACTGCGGTTACCCTTCTCAAAGATCAAATTCCAGTGGCTTCGGTGGCGACAGGGTTTCCCGCAGGTCAAACATTCAAGAAAGTGAAACTTGCCGAGATCGACATGGCTATCAAGGCAGGCGCAAAGGAAATTGACGTCGTCATCAGCCGGGAAAAAGTGCTCACCGGAAAATGGAAATCACTGTATGATGAAATTGTTTCTTTCCGCGAAGTATGCCATCAAAAAGCGAAACTCAAAACCATCCTCGGCGTGGGCAATCTCGAAACCTTAATCAATATTGCCCAGGCCTCGGCAGTTGCAATAATGGCAGGATCGGATATTATCAAAACTTCGACCGGTTTCGAGCCCACAAACGCGACACTAACGAGCGGCTTGGTAATGGTTCGTCAAATCAGGAGATTTATTGATTTGGGAATTTTGGATGATCAACGAATCGGCTTCAAACCCGCCGGCGGAATCCGCACTGCAAAAGATTCGATGCTCTGGTTAACATTGATGTTAGAAGAATTGGGTCAGGAGTGGACCAAACCGGAACTTTTTAGAATCGGAGCAAGCGGCTTGCTGACCGACATCGAGCGTCAACTCAGGCATCTCGTTTTCGGCCGATACTCAAATGCACAATATCATCCAATGGGATGATGCAAACTACTAATCCGATAAAAACTTCATTGCAATACGAATCAACATAGACAGAGTTAACAGAAAGAAAAATTATGGACCCGAAAAAATTAACCTCACTCATCGAGACATTGGATTACGGACCCGCCCCTGAATCGGAAGCGAAAGCAAGGGAATGGCTCAAAGCGCACAAATCAAAATTTTCTCATTATATCAATGGCGCGTGGTTTCCTCCAAGAAACGGCGGGTACTTTAAGACAATCAATCCGGCGAAAAATGACGACGTGCTCGCTGAGGTTGCGCTTGGCACTGCCGATGATGTTGAAGCAGCTGTGAGCGCGGCAAGTGATGCATTTCCCGGATGGAGCGCTCTATCCGGCCATCAACGCGCGCGGTATCTGTACGCCATAGCGCGAGCTGTCGCCAAACATGCTCGCGTCTTTGCTGTTCTTGAATCTCTTGATAACGGCAAACCGATCCGTGAAACAAGGGACATCGATGTTCCTGTCGTGATCCGACATTTTTACTATCACGCCGGCTGGGCGCAGACAATGGCGCGTGAGTTTTCCGGGTATCGCCCCGGTGGAGTTATTGCTCAAATTATCCCATGGAATTTCCCGTTCCTTATGCTTGCGTGGAAAATCGCTCCGGCAATTGCCGCAGGCAATACGGTGGTTCTTAAGCCATCCAAATCAACTCCACTCACAGCGCTCCTACTTGCCGATATCATGCTAAACGAAGTCAAACTTCCCCCGGGTGTGGTAAACATTATTACAGGAGATTCAAAAACCGGCACAATGTTATATGAGCATCCCATTCCGTGGAAGGTAACATTCACGGGTTCTACTGAAGTCGGTCGAATTATCAGAAAAGGAACAGCGGGCACAGGCAAACACCTCACGATGGAATTAGGAGGCAAATCGCCTTTCATTGTCTTCGATAATGCCGATTTGGATTCCGCAATTGAGGGTGTTGTGAATGGGATATGGTTCAATGAAGGACAGGTCTGTTGCGCCGGCTCGCGCCTTCTTGTTCAGGAAAATATCCATGATGAATTTATCAAACGCCTGAAACGCCGCATGAAGAAGCTGCGTATCGGTAATCCCCTGGATAAGGCGGTGGATATGGGAGCAATCACTAACGGAGAACAGCTTAAAAAAATTTCTGCGATGATTGAAGTCGGAAAGAAGGAAGGCGCAATTTTCTGGCAACCGGAAGGAGTCGTTTGTCCCAAAGGCGGGTATTTTCTTCCCCCGACGCTGTTTACCGGAGTTGAACCATCACACACCATCGCGCAGGAAGAAATCTTTGGTCCGGTGCTGGTAACATTGACTTTTAGAACACCGTCAGAAGCGGTCGCATTAGCTAATAACACCCGCTACGGACTGGCGGCTTCGATATGGTCGCAGGATATTGACACGGCGATGGACGTCGCCCGTAAAGTAAAGGCAGGAACAATCTGGATCAACTCCACAAACCTTTTTGACGCTGCAGCCGGTTTCGGCGGATACCGTGAGAGCGGTTATGGACGCGAGGGTGGACGCGAAGGCATGTACGATGTTTTGATTGAAGACGGTCGCGATAACCGATCAACGGTCGGTGTTAGTCCTATTGCAAATAGTGGAAACCGAGAGGAGAAAATGCGCCATGTCGGTTCATGGCACTCTAACGTCGGAGAAACGAACAGAGAAGAAAAAATTGACAGAACATTCCGGTTTCTCATTGGAGGAAAACTTGCGCGCCCGGATCAGGCGGGAAGCTATTCCATAACATCACCCAACGGTGAGTTGCTTGCCGTGGTGGGCGAAGCGAACAGAAAAGACGTCCGCAATGCCGTTGAGGCGGCGCGGACAGCGTTTCCTTCTTGGTTCCAATCGGCGGCGCATCTGCGCGCCCAGATATTGTATTTCTGGGCTGAAAATCTCGCTATCGAAAAAGAACGTTTCGCTTGCGGTATTGCAGCTCAAACGGGGTGCGGAATGGAAAAGGCGGTTGCAGAAGTTGACCAGACGATCAGCCGCATTTTCGATTTCGGAGCGTATGCAGATAAGTTCGGTGGAACTGTTCAACCCGTTCTCGGAAGAAGAATGGTGGTTGGTTTGCGTGAGCCGGTCGGCGTGATCTGCATGCGCGCACCCGATGACTCGCCCCTGCTCGGATTGGTCTCCATCCTTGCTCCTGCCATCGCTATGGCAAATACTGTTGTAGCTGTTTCCGGTAAACACGCATTGACAGCTATGGACTTGGTACAGGTGATCCAGCATTCCGATTTTCCCGCAGGAGTTATCAATATGCTGACGGCACAAAATCCCAATACTATCGCAAAAATCTTTGCGGATCATGAAGACGTCGATTCGACCTGGTTCTTCGGAGACGCCGAAGGCAGTAAGATTGTTGAAGACGCCTCCATAAGTAATATGAAACAAACCTGGGTCTCCGACGGTGCTGTATTTGATTGGAGGACAATCGATCCCCAAAAATTGTTACTGAAATCCACGCAGGTAAAAAATATTTGGGTGCCCTACGGCGTGTAATATTTTGTGGTGATGGAATACAACAATTTGTGTTGAATAAGTTTCCTAGACCGGGCAAGTTCTTAATAATTTTTTTGATTAAGAATTAGAATTCCATTCACATCCATATCCTCAAAGTTAAAGCGGGAGAGAAATCAAACTAATTCATGGGCAGGGGGTTTTTAAAACTACCATATTTAGTAGGCCCGACGCGAATCGAACGCGTAACCCTCAGCTTAGAAGGCTGATGCTCTATCCAATTGAGCTACGGGCCCGAGAATTTAATGCTTTTTATAATTAGTATTACAGGGCTCCTGCAAAGGAAATCCAAATGCTAATACCCCATAATTCTTAGCATAACATAAGTAAATTACAAATATTTGAAAAGAATATCAACCTTGAATTTCGCTGAACTAGGTCGAAATGATACTGATAGAATGACCCTCCTCGATATAGGAAAGCGGGCTGGGGAATAACGCTGGAGATTACTTCATAATTATGAATTTCTTCACATCCGTGAAATTATTTGCCTGCATTCGGTAGAAGTAAATACCGCTGGGCAAATTACTCGCATTAAACGATACCTCTTTATACCCTTCGCTTTGAACCCCGTCAACCAATGTCGTTACTTTCTGTCCGAGTATATTAAATACGCTTAGATTTACCCTGCTCTCTTTCGGCAGTTGATATTGAATATTCGTTGATGGATTAAATGGATTGGGGTAATTCTGATTCAATTTAAATACTGTGGGGAGCATGTTCTTTTGTTGAACTCCGAGGACATTAGTAACCCGTATCTCCGTCGAATATTCGACATCACCGTTGAGGTTTACTGTCCGCAACCGATAAAAGTACGTTCCTTTATTCGCCTTCGTATCGGTCCAGGAGTAAAAATGTTCTACGAGCGAGCTTCCCGCTCCCGCGATGAGGGGACTGGCATCGGCATATTCGATTGAAGATTCACTTCGCCGCTGGACGTAAAATCCATACGTATTTTGCTCGCTCACCGTAGACCAACTGATCAACACTGAATGAGCATCCACAGAGGCGCCCCTAAATTCAGAAAGGGTGATCGGCAATTCGCCGGGATTACCGATGACATACCGACCCATATTCAAGATATTAGTAATGGTGCCCACATAAGGATTGGAACCTGACGGAGGCGTGAGATATGTTCCGTCCTCCACCCATGCAGTGCTATTATGCCGCCACGATGCCGCTGTATTTCTCACGAATGCCGTTCCTTCTTCAGAACCATTCCACTGGAAAGTCATGGTGATTGATCCGACGCTATCAGTTGTTGAGCGGCTGATATCTACAGTTCGTTGAATTGCCGCAGAGTCTTTGCTGCTGGGAGGATTCACGGATGAGAGAATCCTGATGCCGAATGTGTCGGCACGAGTTTGAGTTGAGAGAGTTACCCTGTTAAACCCGGTCAACGTGCCGACAGGGAACGTATCAGGCGCCGTGGTAACATACTGGATCAGCTTCCCGGCGCCATTTGTTACGATATAACTCGCGGCTGATCCTCCACTGATATTGGCAGCGGGCAATAACGTAAGATTGTTATTCCCGAGAATTATTTTTCCATTGCTAAGCGTTACCCCCATCTGTATTGTAAGCGGGGACGTTAAGGTCAGATTTAATCCTGCGTTGCTCATCTGTAATCCGCGGAGTTGAGCGCCGCATATAAGGTTTTTCGATCCGGTTCCGTTGAAAATAATAAAGGATCCGGTTGAGCCGGTACTGTTGTTCACCAGGGTTCCGGAATTGTTAAAATCTCCTCCGACAAATATTCTCTGGCTTGCCTGCGAAGCAAAGACTACCGAATCGGATATAATCACGCTGCCGGATCGTAATCCCGCAGTTGAAACGGTTAAGGTGCGTCCGGAATTATTGGAATAGAACAGATTTCCTTGAACATTTATTGCTCCGCAAGTTCCATTGATGTCTAATGTTATTGTCGTCCCCGAGGAAATAATAACACTATCGGAAACTGACGGAATAGCGTTCTTCGACCATGTCAGGGTATCGCTCCAGAGCCCGGATGGAATTATGCTGACCTCTTCCGGTCCCGAAATGAACACTGCCCGGATAGTATGATTCGTCGTTACAGTATTAAAGGTAAAGCCCGTAGCTACAACTTGACTGAGGCCGTCTACAATGATACTATCTGTTACAAAACCGGGATTGGGTGTGATTGTAAAGGTTTGATTGGAATCCACAATTACGGTCACAGACCCTGACGGAGATATTGATCCATGCGGTCCTGCGAACGTAGTTATGGTAAACATATTAATCGCGAATGTTACATGGATAGTATGGGCGGCGGTCACGTTTGTAATTGTATAAGGCGATGAGCTGCCGAGATATACGCCATCGACAACTATGCTATCGATGTGATAATTCACCGCCGGGGTCATTATGAATGCCTGAGCAGCGCCGTAATTTACATTGACAGAGGGCATCGGAGATATCGTTCCGTGCGCTCCCGCCGATGAGGTGATCATAAAGACATTGATCGCAAACGTGGCGCGGATCGAATGCGTCGAACCATAAGAATAATCTTGAGAAGGCACATCATATTGCGTATCGGGTGGAATCGATGTTCCATCGACGATTAAACTATCCACATGATATCCTGTATCCGGCACGATGCTGATATGCACAAGAGAATGCATAGGATAGGTTAATGTTCCATTCGGATAAATAGTTCCATGAGGTCCGGCTGTCACATTGAGAGTAAATTTATACCAATCAAATACCACACGAATAAAATGATTTGTCGTTACATTATGGAAAGTATATGGTACCGGCTGAGAACTTTTAACTTCCCTAACGTTTAGAGGTTTTTGTGTCGCTTTCAGATTCGATAACGGTTGCGATACTCCGTCAATGAAAATACTATCGATCTTGGTATCTGTTCCTATCCACATGTAGACAGTTGCGCTATCGCCGTAATTCACGTTTACCTGAAAAGGATTAATATCAGAATAATTATACGTTGGCGTCACATAACCGGGACCTGACCATGACGCAGTAATGGTGTACACATTGACGGCAAAAGTCGCTCGGATGCTGTGATTCGCCTGGACATTGTTGAAGGTATATTGCGTATCGGCTGCAACCGGCGTTCCATCAATGATTAAGCTATCGACATGGTAGCCGGTATTTGGCGCTATACTGAAATGGGCGGCTGAACCATAATTAGCATTAATTATTCCGGATGGAGTGATGGTTCCATTCAATCCTGCGGATGAAGTCACTGTATAACTATTGATTCTAAACGCAACGTGAATAGTATGATTTGTCTGAACATTGCTGATTGTGTATTGTGTATCGGCGGCAACCGGCGTTCCATCAATGATTAAGCTATCGACATGGTAGCCTGTTTTCGGCGAAATACTGAATTGGACATTTGAGCCATAGTTGGCATTGATTATACCGGTTGGGGTGATGCTTCCGTTCGCTCCAGCGGATGCAGTCACTGTATAGCTATTTATTCTAAACGCTGCGTGAATGGTATGGTTCGTTTGAGCATTGCTGAATGTGTATTGTGTATCAGCGGCAACCGGATTTCCATCAACAATTAAGCTGTCCACATGGTAGCCCGTATTTGGCGAAATGCTAAAATGGACAGCCGAGCCATAGTTAGCATTGATTATTCCGGACGGAGTGATGGTTCCATTCACTCCCGCCGATGCAGTCACCGTATAACTATTGATTCTAAACGCAACGTGAATAGTATGGTTCGTCTGAACATGGCTGAATGTGTATTGCGTATCGGCTGCTAACGGAGTTCCATCAATGATTAAGCTATCGACATGGTAACCTGTATTCGGCGAAATGCTAAAATGGACATTTGAGCCGTAATTGGCATTGAATGATCCAGATGGATTAATATTTCCATTCGCTCCGACGGAGGGAGTAATTGTGTAGCTATTAATTCTAAACGCAGCATGAATACTATGGTTCACCTGCACATGGCTGAAGGTATATTGCGTATCAGCGGCAATCGGCGTTCCATCAACAAGTAAGCTGTCGACATGGTATCCGGTATGGGGTACAATGCTGAAATGTTGACTCGCGCCGAAATTGACGACCACCGAAGGAGTGGGCAAAATTGTCCCGTTAAGGTCAGCCGAGGATATAATGGTAAATGTGGTGACAGCAAATGTTGCGCGGATCGAATGCGTCGAACCATAAGAATAATCTTGAGAAGGCACATTATATTGCGTATCAGGTGGAATTGGCGCCCCATCGACGATTAAACTATCCACGTGATATCCCGTATCCGGGACGATGCTGATATGCACAATGGAATGCATCGGATAAGTTAATGTCCCGCTGGGAGAAATAGTTCCGTGAGGTCCGGCTGTCACATTGAGAGTAAATTTATACCAATCAAAAACCACGCGAATAAAATGATTTGCCGTTACCGTGTGGAAGGTATAGGGCACCGGCTGAGAACTGTTAACTCCCCAAACGTTTAGAGTTTTTTGCGTTACCCCCATATTCGATAACGGCTGTGACACTCCATCAATGAAAATACTGTCGATCTTGGAATCGGTTCCTACCCACAGATAAACTGTTGCGCTATCCCCATAATTCACGCTTACCTGAAAAGGATTAATATCAGAATAAACATACGTTGGGGTCATGTAACCTGGACCCGACCATGACGCTGTAATAGTGTACACATCGACGGCAAAAGTCGCTCGGAAGGTATGATTCGCCTGCACATTACTAAACGTATATTGCGTATCGGGGGTTACCGGAGAACCGTCGACAATTAAACTATCAATATGGTAACCCGTAGTTGGCGCAATGCTAAAATGAACATTTGAGCCATAGTTGGCATAGATTATTCCGGATGGAGTGAGAGTTCCATTCGCTCCAGCGGATGCTGTCACTGTATAGCTATTGATTCTAAACGCAACGTGAATGATATGGTTCGTCTGAACATTGTTGAATGTGTATTGCGTATCGGTTGCTAATGTCGTTCCATCAACGATGAGACTGTCAACGTGATATCCTGTGTTGGGCGAAATGCTAAAATGGACACTTGAGTCGTAATTGGCATTGGTTATTCCGGTTGGAGTGATGGTCCCATTCGCTCCTGCGGATGCAGTCACTGTATAGCTATTGATTCTAAACGCAACGTGAATAGTATGGTTCGTCTGAACATTGCTGAATGTGTATTGCGTATCGGCTGCTAATGTCGTTCCATCAACGATCAAACTATCGACGTGATATCCTGTGTTCGGGACAATGCTAAAATGGACATTCGAGCCGTAGTTGGCATTTATTATTCCGTTTGGAGTAATGCCTCCATTCGTTCCCGCCGATGCAGACACTGTATAGCTATTGATTCTAAACGCAACGTGAATGGTATGGTTCGTCTGAACATTGTTGAATGTGTATTGCGTATCGGCGGCTACTGTCGTTCCATTAACGATGAGACTATCGACGTGATATCCTGTGTTGGGCGAAATGCTAAAATGGACACTTGAGCCGTAATTGGCATTGATTATTCCGGATGGAGTGATGCCTCCATTCGTTCCCGCCGATGCAGTCACTGTATAGCTATTGATTCTAAATGCAACGTGAATAGTATGGCTCGTCTGAATAGTGCTGAAGGTATATTGCGTATCGGCAGCTACCGGTATTCCATCAATGATGAGACTATCAACGTGATATCCGGTGTTGGGCGAAATGCTAAAATGGACATTCGAGCCGTAATTGGCATTGATTATTCCCGATGGAGTGATACCTCCATTCGCTCCCACCGATGCAGTCACAGTATAGCTATTGATTCTAAACGCAACGTGAATAGTATGGTTCGTCTGAACACTGCTGAATGTGTATTGTGTATCGGTAGTTACTGAAGTTCCATCAATGATTAAGCTATCGACATGGTACCCGGTACCAGGGATTATACTAAAATGTTGGCTGCCGTTATAATTTACAATCGTCGTCCCGTTCGGTGAAATAATGCCGTTCAATCCCGCCGAAGCGGTTATCATAAAAGTATTGATTGCAAAGTGCGCATGGATAGCATGGTTTGATGTGACATTATTAAATGTATATTGGGTATCAGGAGTTATCGGAACGCCATCAACAACAAGCGAATCTACATGGTAACCTGCATTGGGAGTGATACTGAAATGCTGGTTTGCTCCATTTGCAACCCCCACTGTCCCGGTCGGAGAAATTGTTCCATTTGTTCCGGCGTCAGCCGTGATCGTAAAAGAGGCGAGATTTCCTACGGCGAAATCGCTAAAGGAAGTCAATCCGGATGTGGTAATCCCGGTTCCGGTTTGTCCCGAGGAGGTTGTCAACGTCCAATTGGGCGAATTAAATTTTGCGACTTGAAACGTCGCAGTGTCGGCGCCTGGGTCAATATCGCTTGCATTCCAGTTGAGTGTTGTGCTGTAATTGTCGAACGACATCCCGGTATTTGTTAATATCCAATATCTGTTAACGTCTTTGGCGGAAAGCAGTCCCGATGTTCCGATATTCGGATGCTCGGCGCCAGTTGTTTTTGCCGTTAATGAACCGGCGATGCTAACGTTGTTAATCGTAATAGAGACAGGGGCGTATTTCGCTGCATCGCCAACCTCAAACGTACGAGTCGTAGGCCCGCCGGTGGGAAATGTCTTCAATAAGTTTCCGTAGACGTAGGCATTGGAATTCGCGCCGATGATTATCCCGGCAGTCAATGTGTTCGCGCCTGTCGATATCCTGCCGGATGTAAACGTTAATGTATCGTTAAAGGTTTTGCTTCCCAATAATATTACGCTGTTGCTGTTATTAATATTTACATTCGGCGCAACTGTCGAGCTCATTTCGATGCCAGTGGTTTGTGATCCGCTCCCGGCATATTGTATAGTCGCATTGCTACCATACGCGGGAATTGTTCCTGCCGTTGTTGCGGCGCCCTGGAGTGACAATGTTCCATTGATAGTTGATCCGGTAACGGTTTTCGCGCCGCTTCCGTTCAACGTTAAATTAGAGTACGTCGTGGCTTTTAGTGTCTGGGCGCCTGCGGCATTATAATTGACTGTGTTGCCTGCCGCGGTTGAAGTAATTGTTGGAGCAGGCGCTGTCGCCTGACCAAGATTGAGGATGCCTGCGGCGCCGTTTATTAGCGTGCTGCTTCCGGCCAACGCTGTTGAAATCGTTAGAACGCCGTTATTGGTGGTAGTTCCGCTGATGGTCACGTTGGGAATCGAAACGGGGTTTGCCCCGCTGATTGTCTTTGAAGATCCGCTAAATGTGTGAACCCCTGTGCCGGCATTCATTGTCCCATCATTTTGTAAATTTCCACCGAACGAAATAGCTACCACAGCGGCATTATCATTCCATATCGCGCCGCTGTTGATCGTGACGTTTCCGGTGTATGTTTTTGTGCCGGTGGCATTGCTGTGAGTTAATGTTCCGGCTACCGAGGTTGATCCGGAAACAGATATATTAAATCCTGCCACGGTAAATGTTGCGCCGCTGCCAACCGAAAAGTTGCCTGTAACAGCCAAAGCGACCACTGTTGTTGCGGTGGCAGTTCCACTCAGAGTTAAATTACCTCCAATAGTTGTAGTTCCGGTCTGTAAGGTTTTCGCGCCGCTGCCGCTCAGCGTCAGGTTATAATAATTATTGCTGTGCACTGTTTGTGCAACTCCATAGTAATTTACTGTATTCCCGGCTCCTGTCGCGGTTAAGGTAGTGATTGTGGAAGTGCCGCCTAAATTGAGAGTATCTGTTACTGCAGCCCCCTGTGTTAAACCGCCGGCTCCGGCAAGGGCGGTTCCCACGGTAAGGACGCCGTTATTGGTGTACGTGCCGGTGATAGTGGCGCTTGGAATTGAAATCGCATTTGTGCCGCTAAATGTCTTGGTCGCACCCGAAAAAGTATGTACACCGGTATTTGAAGTTAGTATGCCGCTATTTTGTAAATTTCCTGCGAACGAAAATGCCGGAGACGCAGTTTCACTCCAGGCTCCGCCGCTATTAATCGTTACATTTCCTGTGAATGTTTTAGTCCCTGTCGGGCTGCTAAAGGCTAGCGTGCCGGTTACCGATGTTGATCCAGTAACCGATATGTTAAATCCTGCAACTGTGAATAGTGCACCGCTGCCAACTGTTAGACCGCTTGTGATTGATAGGTTTGCAACGGTGGTTGCCGTGTCGGTTCCACTCAGCGTGAGATTGCCGCCAATCGTCGTTGTGCCTGTTTGGAGTGTTTTCGTGCCCGAACCTGATAAAGTTAGGTTTCCGGCATAATTTTCGCTCGAAATTGTTTGGGACACACCGTCATAGTTAATGGTGGAAGTTGCATTAAATGTGTGAGTGGTGAAATTTGCGGGCATGGTGTTTGTCCCGCCAATGGTCAGCGTTGCACCGGCGCCAACAGTGAGAGTGCCACCGCCTGCCGTTCGGTTTGCGGTGAAAGTTTGTAAATCGAAATTCCCTGCCGTAATAGATAAATTGCCGGCTTCGGTTATATTTGATGTAAGCCGTACACCAATTGAATTACTAATCGTGAGTGTATTGAATGCAGTTGACGCCGATCCACCGATGGTATCCTGAGCGGTTCCATTAATGGTAACCGTACCAGTTCCAGCGGTAAATGTGCCATTGTTTAACCAATCGCCGGCAACATTCAGCGCAAAATTTGATGTGCCGACAGATAGAGTTGCCCCGGATGAGATCACTAAATTTCCAGTTATTGTTGTGGCAACGCCAAGGGTCGATGTGCTGGGACTATTGATGATTAAATTATTATACGTAGTTAACGCCGCAGGAAGCGTATTGTTTGTATTAAGTTGAACTGTTCCGGTTCCCGGCGTCCATGTTCCCAAATTTGTCACAGTGATCGCGTTGCATATGAGGGTTCCACCATTCGTCATGTTAATGCTGCCGGTCCGTGATGAAGCGTTGCCGAGGTGAACTAATCGTGTTACCGTAAGCTGGGAACTGCTATTGAAGATCAATGTGCCCGCTCCACCGCCGCTTGTAGGACTGCCGATTTCCATTCCGGAGCAAGCTGCATTATTAACGTTGAGCGTTACAGTATATCCCCCGCCGATGATAACTGAATCTATCGATGTGGGAACTACACCGCCTGACCAGGTAGCTATCGAGTTCCAGTTTCCGGTCGCAACACTCGTTCTTGTGGTTGGGACAGCATTCACGGCAAAGGTTACCTGTATGGAATGATCTATATTCACATGAGCGAATGTGTATTGTGTATCTGACGTTACAAGCGCCCCATCGATAATGAGACTATCGACATGATATCCCGGATTCGGTGAAATACTGAAATGCTGTGTGGTAATGGTATCAGCGTTAATAATTCCAGTAGGAGTGATTATTCCATTGTTTCCAGCCGATGCGGTTATGATCGGAATACTTCTCGCAAAGTATGCGAGACCAGCAACCGCGCCTCTGATTACTTTTGCCGCATAATTTGTATCCACATATATCAACGAATCGCTCGGAAGATGATAATGGGGTGTCCGAATTGTTTCGAAAAATCCTGTTGTAGGCACTCCAACAACTTGAAATGCTGCAAAGTCGCTGTTGCTCTGTATGCCTATTTTTGTCGGCATTGGCGAGTACATTTCAGCCATGGCTGCCAGGGTATCGCAGAACAAAGCGGAAAGAGCATTTTTTGCAGGAGCTGCTGCATAATCCTTCAACGACCACACATCGCTTCTTCCTCCGGAATAGCCGACCATATCAATATTAATCATGAGTCGGATATTGTAATTTTGAGGTCGTGCTATACTTTGAACGAAAGCGTTACTGCCAACCAGCCCTTCTTCTTCGGCGGAGAAGAGGATTAATTTTATTGTATATTCACAGTTCCTGTTTGCTAAAATCCTTGCAGCTTCCAGAACCAACGCATCGCCTGTGCCATCGTCGTCCGTACCCGGACAATTCATGCTGTCATAGTGCGCGCCCAGAACAATCATGGTGTCGGGATAGCGCGTTCCGGTCTTTGTGACAATAATATTCTCGAGGGTATTTCCCTGATAGGTGAAATCCTGTTGAACAATATCAGAATATCCATACGATTGTAGTTTGGCTATGAACCAATCTCTCGCCTTCGCTAGCGAATCTAACCCATCAGGCGACAGCACATACCGCGTTTTGAATTGATCCATTTTGCGCAACACGTTCGTTATTGAGGTGACAGAAACCTGATTCGCAAAATTCTGAAGATTCGCGTTTACCGCAATAACCGGAAGGTTTTTGGGAATTCCAAAGAGCACATATATCGTGTGACTAGCGCTTACATTCGTAAACGTGTATTGGGTATCGGGTAAAACGGAGATTCCATCAATATAGAGACTTTCAACCTGGGAGCCGTACCCGGTATCGGGTATCATGCTGAAATGCGGGTTGCCGCCGTAATTTACAGTCGTACTTCCCCCCGGCGTGATCGTACCGTAACTTGATCCGCTCGCGTAAATCGTATAGGTATTTATTGCAAATGTGGCACGAATGGAATGGCTTGCCAACACGTTTTGAAACGTATACTGGGTGTCGGTTTTTTGTGGAGTTCCATCGACAAGGAGACTATCCACATGATACCCGGCAGCCGGAATTATGCTAAAATGTACATTAGCGCCATTCACAGCACTAACGGCGCCGGAGGGATTGATGCTGCCGTTCGTCCCGGCGCTGGCATTAATGGTGTACGAAATTCCATAGGAAATGTGAACCATGGCAGGCGAGTACGGGGCATTGTGCGTAAAAATAATATTGCCCGTTCCTGCTCCCTGTATGGATGCGCGTAGTGAAACGTAGAATACCTTTTGCGCGCCTGGGTAAATATCGCCGGAAGAAGGCAAGACGCTGAGATCAGGGTTATCCGTTATCACTGATGAAATGGATAATGTTTCCTGCCCGGTATTTGTTACAGTTATGCTGTCTTCTTTTGTTAACCCTCCAAGCCAACCCCAGTTCAGCGAAGTTGGAGAGGCCGAGAACAACGGCGCGCTAAGCACGGTTAATTGAACGGGAACAATCTTGATCTTGTTTATTGTATCGTTGCCAATGGCGACGATATTGTTCGTATAACTTCCGGCTACTAAATTTTTCGCGCTTACGTTTATGGCGTTCGTTTGCGGTGAACCGGGGAGCGTTATGCCCGAATATTGGGTTGCCCTCAAAAACACCATTCCGCTTACGCGCGTCAATGCGTTCGCCATAATCTTTGCCCCATCGGTGCTTGATTGCCATAAATCAGACCGTACGTCTGGGAAGGTGGGTAAAATCCCAGATCAACGCGAATGTGCCCGTTCACATACCGTTCAGCGACAAGAGGACTGCCATCGCTCCAGTCGGCGATGCGAATTGCGCCCGGAACAATAGACGACTGTGATCGGTAACTCGATGATCCGCCCTTAAACGAAGCGACACCTTGCATAATCGAATTATCCGGGTAATAGATTGTTCCCATCGATTCAGCAGGGGTTGATGTATAATACCCGGTCGTCAACACCCGGTAATTGCCGACATCGAACCTGCCTCCGATTCCCTGGCAATATTCCGGAAGATAATTTGATATCATAGCCGTTACCACGCCTCCCCCGGCGTCAATATAGTCCGCTAAATTATTACCAAGCGTTGCATTATTCGCAAAGCAATAGTTGCTCCAAACAAGCACAGTCTTAAAAGTTAATAATTGCGAAAGGGTTGGTGTGACCGACCTTCCATCAATTACAGTTACAGTATTAAATTGACCCGTTGCAAGAAGTTTACTTGCGACGTCCGCCGTCGAGAACGAATCATCCGCGGCAACGATAGCGATATCCGGTAAGGAACCCGTTTCATTTGCAGATTGTAGAACCTGAACGGTTTGATCTTTTGACCATGTCGCCGGTATCGATTGCATTGCTGCAAGTTTACTCTTTGCGGTGGATTCATCCGGCTTTAGGATTGCCGCAGAAGAAGCAGGTTGAGTTGCCTGGCTTCGCATCCGCTCAGCAACAACTTTAACCTGCGATGAGGATGATGAAGAGAAATTGCCAATGCCGACATTCCAATATAAATTTCCAGATCCATTATTTCCTATGGTTAGCACGCGAGATGTTGTGTCGCTTTGACGCAATGTAACCGCAAATGAATCCGGCGATATCGCCATGAGAGGAGGTGGACTAACGCGATTATGGAACAAAGAAATTGTATTGCCGTTTAAGTCAGAGGCAGCGATATCCGGTTTTCCATCGCCGTCCATGTCGCCGATCACGAGCCCGTTATAAGGCCGGGGACCGGTTGTAAAATCAAGTCTTGCGCCAAATGAACCAGTCGTTATCGATCCCATCGTGGTGTGATTATCAAAAACAGAGATCGTATAATTGAGATCGTTTGTGACTACTATGTCGGGTCTTCCCTCGCCGTCCATATCACCTATGGCGAGCGCGCGCGGACTGGCTCCAGATGGGAAATCCACTTTGCCAGCGAGCGAGCCGGAGGCAATAATTCCCGGCGTACTCGTGTTTCGAAAGATAGATATGGTGTTGCTGCTATTGTTGCTTACCACAATATCCTGTTTTCCGTCGCCGTCCAAATCTCCAATCACAACGTCATAGGGCGAAGAACCGGTTGGAAAATCAACTTTTCCCGCTAAGGAACCGGATGTTATGGGTCCCGGAGTAGCGATGTTCCGGAAGATTGAAATTGAATTACCCCCTCCATTTGCAGTGACTATATCTACCTTGCCATCTCCATCGATATCGCCGAGAGCTAAACCAACCGGCGAGGTTCCGGTTGCAAAAGTGATAGGGAGATCGAATGATGCGGAAGTAATGCTGCCTATGGCGCTTTCATTCCGGAGCACAGAAACAGTGTTGCTGCTTCCATTCGTCACGACGATGTCGGGTTTTCCATCTCCGTCAATGTCTCCTATTGCAACAGAATTGGGAAGCGATCCGGTTGAAAAATCTATGAAAGACGCAAACGATCCTGAGTTGAGAGAACCGGGTGATGAAATGTTATGATAAACGGAGACTTCATTTGAGCCAGATGTCACTACGATGATATCGAGTTTACCATCGCCATCAAGATCGGCAATGGCAACACCGGTGGGATTCGGATCGGTGGGAAGATCGAATTTTAGAGCGAAGGAACCGGAGGTGAAGCTCCCGCTCGTGCCTGTATTTCGATAAATTGAAATAGTGTTGCTGTAATAATTGGCAACGACGAGATCGGGCTTTCCGTCACCATCTAAATCTCCTTCAGCTAAACCCGAAGGACCGGAACTTGTTGTGAGGTCGAATTTTCCTTCTATCGAGAAGCCGTCGAGATAATCTCCATTAGAAAATGTTGGGATGAAGGGTGATACTGAACCGGCAGTGAGCCCGTTGGTCGTTACGGTAATCGGACCATACGCGGCTCCTGATGGAACCGTCACAGTCAATGATGTTGAGTCGGCTGTAGATACCGTAGCGCGAGTGGCGCCGAAATATACGATATCGTTTGCCGGCGTGGCGCTAAAATTTGTGCCTGTAATAGTCACGCTCGTTCCCACTACTCCCGATGTTGGAGTAAAGGATACGATAGTCGGCACTTGAGCCAAGCTTGGAATTGCGAATACGAAACTCAAAGCGAGCCACGCGATTACATGATTTGTAAACTTTCTCAGTGATAAAAAAAGGAATGCGGTTGAATTATTTTCTTCGGAGTTTCTAAAATATCCATGAATCATATCAATACTCATTTGTGGAAAATTGAAAAACGAATCTTTCATTGCATGCAAATATTATGTTTCGATACCGTCATATTTGATATTGCGATTATGTGAAATAAAAGTTGTCATAGTGTGTAATAATTTCACAATATTTAAGTAACTGTGTAAAAAGATTACAATTGGTAATCTTTGTCTTTGGCGAGATAGTACACTGTTCTCTATAAGGTCAGTAAAATTAATGATTTAGCAATGTCGATAAAACATCAAATTCACATAATTTATAGGTTTTCGAATTCAACCATATTGAAGAGCAAAGAGTATGCCAATGGGGAATCGATCGAATTCTTTGATTTCGATATCCACAGATAGAAACTAATGAGAAAATTTTTAGTGACTCTTCATGATATGGGACTGACATTTCAACGTGCCATTTGACCACCGTCAGTATTAATTGAGAAATAAGGAACGTAGGAATGCATTTACTCAAACAACGGAGGAATATTTAATAACCAAGAGATATTGCCATACTAACATTATTATTATGAAGATATTGTTAATCATGACCTGTAGTATTTGGGAAAATGGAACCATGGGACTTTTCACCATAAATTTAAAGATGAGCTTTTAAACGATGAGATTGTTAGCACAGTATTGATTGCGCGGGTCATCATAGATAAACGGAGAATAGAGTACATTCCGTGGCGTCCAAATTGAATTGTTGGGCGCCGACCTCACGAATTAGAAACAATTCTACTGAATCAGAATCAGGATTACAGTCAATGCAAATTGGTACCTAAGAGGGATAGTTCACGCCTGCCGCACACGCTGATGCGTTTTACTGAATCCATAATTATCTTGGGTATTTTTTGCCGTTTGCTAACGCACGTACGAACAGTAGGGTAGAAAGTTATCAATCAAGATTCGGAAAATTATTCATAGCTCGCATGAGACCATACTCCTCGATGTGGGTGAAGATCTCAGCAGTTCTTACTGAAAAATGCCGGCAAGCTTTTGCATGATGATTTTTAATCCTCCTCCATTCATAAGCGATGATATACTAATATTCCTCAAGGTACTAAAATGCATATGATCATCAAGCTGAACTATCCTGATATACTTTTTAAATTTAGATTTGATGGATGCAATGCTAAATAGTGTTGGCATGCACTAACCTTGCACATCAGGAACAGGAGGTTGGAAATTCCGTGGGAAAATCGACGAAATTTATCTAAATGTGCTACCCGGTGGATATTTAGAAAGTTGATGCTCTCCGCCCGTTCGATCCAATGATTTGCCTGCTCATAAAACGACACTGGCGAATTGGGCAGGTATCTAAATGAGCTATGGGCCTATTAATTCATATTTTAATTGAAGAAGGGGATTTTTCCTTTCACATTTGGTATGTCGCCCTGATCCTAATATTAGGAAAAGATCAAACAGACCGAGATAAAATTGTGAAATTTTAATGGAATTTAATAAAACCTTCAATATAATGGATTTATAAGCGGTTCAATTAGTACCAAAATGATTAAAAATCTCAATTTGAAACATATTCCTATAAAATAAAGCAAATTCTCCAATTATTTTAAATAAATTCGGTTAGAGATGTATATCAAGCAGTAATAATAACCGCCGATTATTTCTATAGTTGTTGATTCTGGCTTTTTCAGCCAAAAAACAGTAAAAACCTCACTATCATAACTTTGGTATGGTATTTGGTACATACTATAACAAAGAATTTAACAAAACTAATTTTTCAGTTAACCAATATAAAGGAATCATAGTATGGGTCAGCAGCAACTTCTTCTCATCATCCTCGGCGTCATCATAGTTGGCGTCGCTATTGCAGTCGGTATCTCAATGTTCAGCGGTCAGAGTATTGCGTCAAATAGAGATGCCATCATAACAGATTTATCCACACTTGGCGCAGATGCGTATCAGTTCAAGATTCGCCCCACCAGCATGGGCGGTGGCAATGGCACCTTCGCGGGCTATACGATCAATACGAATGGCGCATGGGGCACCGGTAATCCGAATGCAACGTATACCGTTTCGACACAAACGGCTACGCAGCTCGTATTAACAGCTACCTCGAAACAGGTCAATGGAGCTTCGGTGACAGTTACGTATGACGGAAATGGAAAAGCATCAGCTCCTGTAACGACAGGATTCTAAATCCATCGCGTTTAGTCATCTAACCATCGTTAAGGTGGGTTGGAGAAATTTCCTACCCACCTTTTTTATTTTCATTACGCTGCCATTTGTCAATAGCCAACAAAATACCCTGAAGTAACGCCTCCGGTCGCGGGGGACAGCCCGGGATAAACACATCGACGGGTATCACGTTATCCACTCCACCACAAGAAGCATAACTGGCGCCGAAAATTCCTCCTCCTATTGCGCATGCTCCGACGGCAACTACAAGCTTTGGCCCCGGAGTTGCTTCAAATGTTTGTTTGAGCGCAATTTCCATATTGCGCGTAACAGGTCCAGTCACCAAAAGCATATCTGCATGACGTGGTGATGCGACAAAGTGTATACCAAAACGCTCGATATCGTAAATTGAATTATTCAATGCGGTGATCTCTACCTCGCAGCCATTACACGATCCCGCGTCAACTTCACGAATATGGAGCGAACGACCAAATATCTCCTGAATTTTCTGCTGAAGTTTGCTCCCGATGTCATTAATTGAGGGTTGGGATGAAGATGGCTTGCTCGTGAGTTCAACAAATTCGAAATCGCCGGAGGTGTTTTGCCGGTATGTAGCCCGGCTCACCAGGTCATCCTTGCATCTTGCCGCAAGTTGAAACTCTTTCGAAAGGTAGATGGTATCAGGACATGCGACCTCGCATTCACCGCAGAAAATACAATCACCATAATTAAGTGTGAGAATTTTCTCAACTCTACTCTCAATACCATCAGCGTTCGACATTTGAATCGAAATGGCATCGGTCGGACAAGCCGATGCACATTTTTCACAAGCGGTGCATCTGGCAAAATCGATTTCCGGCTTCCCGCGAAGCCCTTCGGGCGGTTCTGCAATGATTTCGGGATATGCGTTGGTGACGACCCCGGTTTGAATAGATCGTTTAATTATCTTGAGCATGCGTGCTGCGAATATAGTTCAGGAGAAGTCATAGCGCGGTGGCAAAAATTTCCCTCATCGATCGTTTCCCGCATAGGATAAATTAAAACTTTTATTAATAACCGGAAAATCAGGAACGATATTATTAAGAACTGCAGATTGCAGCGCACGCCAGTTATGACTGGATGGATCAGTGATTTTCCAGCGATAAATGTTTCCGGTTGCATCTGTCATTACCCAATGGACAATCTCCCCGCGCCATCCTTCCACATAACCTAACGCGGTTCGATTCTCTCCGGTAGTTGCTGGTGATGCCATGATGGGTCCCTCATTGAATTGCCGCCGGAGTTGTTCGATGATGTGGAAAGATTCCCGCACCTCGTCAATCCGTATTGCCATCCGGGATAAGACGTCGCCTTCCTCACGATGGGGGATATTGAATTGAACCGAAGGATAGGCGCAGTGGGGATGGTCTCTCCGAAAATCCCGGTCAATCCCCGACGCCATGGCAGCGATACCGACAATCCCAAGTCGCACAGCATCTTCGTTTGATAAAATGCCGGTTGTTTCCAACCGGTCGAGTACCGTTGAGCTCGAAAGGGCAAGAGTAACGATCTGCTCAAATAAATTCGGACCCTCCAGTAACATTTTTTGCAACGAGGCATCTCGCATTGGCGATTGAGTTATGCGTCGGCGTAGACCTCCGATTGACGCCATTCCGCGCAACAGTCTGCTCCCCGTGAGGACTTCGTTGAGATTCATGCATTTCTCTTTCAATTGCCATGCTCGGGCGGCGCCAACTGCAAACCCGACGTCAAGGAGAATCGCGCCAATGTCGCCGATATGATTATATAACCGTTCAAGTTCAAGTAGTACGGTTCGTGTTATTACCGCCTGCTCGGGAACTTCAATTCCGCGCATTCGTTCGATCGCATGACAAAATGCGATTGCGTGGCTGAATGAAGAATCTCCCGAAATTCTCTCCGCAAGAAAAACCACCCGATGAGGCGGCATCCCCTCAGCTATTTTTTCCGTTCCTTTGTGCACATAATACAATTGCGCATCCAGATTTATAATCGGCTCGCCTGCAACGCTGAATCTGAAATGCCCCGGTTCGATAATTCCTGCATGAACTGGACCAACCGGAATCTCGAACACTCCCTCCCCTTCCACATGTTTAAAATCGAATCTTCCCCGGACGCGCGGGACGGATTGTTTCACATCAAAATCCTTGAGCATTGGATAAATATCCTCGGGCCAATCGGGGTGAACAGCTAATTTTCCTATGTTTGGAAAAGCCACTATTCCGAACAAATCTTTCATCTCTCTCTCAAACCAATTAGCCGCATCAAGTTCATTGCTGATTGACGGAACTTCCCGTTGTAATTCGTCGACCGGTATTTTGAGAATAATAAACAGGTCTTCTTTGTCGAGAGAAAAGATATAATAAATGAAAAATTTCCCGGATAACTTTCGTTCATCGTTTGCTACGAGGGTTACAAAATGAGCGTCGAACGATGCGACTAAATCCGAGCAAATTTCTGGAAGTTTTGAAAGACTGTTATGCTGGAGGGTGAGATATAATTCGTTAAAAACCGGTGATTTAATTTCGCTAAAAATGTTCCCCCACCGATTTTTGAAATTATTTATAGACGCATCATCCATTTTCATCGGTCCTATCGTTGAATAATTGCTACGGCGTTCTGGATGAAATTAACAAGAAACGACGGAATCATCGTTCCTGTTATCAATAAAAAGATGACAAGAATGCCCAAAACGCTTAATGCCGTGACACCGGTATCGCCGTTTTTAATCGGTTGATTTGGTTCTCCGAATACCATTCCCGTTGCATAGTAGATGAATCCGATAAAAATGGTTGCGACAATGCATACAAATAGGATACTCGGAAAAACCATCCCGGATGAAAAACCCGCCGTTACAATGCTCATTTCGCTGGTGAAGACGCCGAAGGGGGGCCAGCCGGTAATTGCAAAAACTCCAAGAATAAATAACGTCGCTGTAACGGGAATTACTTTAATAGCTCCGGTCACCCTTCGTATTATTTTTGAATTGTATGCCAATCGGATATTGCCGGCTGTTAAAAACAGGATAAGCTTTGCCAGGGAATTATTCAGCATGTGGAGAAGTCCGCCAAAATAACCCAGATGCGTCCCTATCCCGAACGCGAAAACAATAATCCCCACATGCTCAACGCTGGAATATGCCAGCAATCGTTTGAAATCCCTCTGTATAAGGATGAACGGTACCGCAATGATCATTGACCCGAGTCCAAATATTATAAACAGATTCGACGCAAAATTTCCATCTACAGCTTTATTAACAATTATGAAAAACCGAAGCAAAGCATAGATTGCCACGTTCACCAATCCGGTAGCCATGAGAGCGCTGATAGGAGCGGGAGCTTCGCTGTATGCATCCGGTTTCCAGGTATGCATTGGCGCAAGTCCCGCTTTAGTCCCAAACCCGACGAGTATAAAAATAAACGCAAGTTTTAAAATGTCGGGATCAAGCTGCCTGGCAACGAGAACTAAGGTCGACCAATTCATCGCGCTCGCGCCGGATGTTACAATATGCAACGCGGAAAAATAGGTAAGGATTATCCCGAACAATGCAAGAGCTATCCCCACAGAACAAATAATAACATATTTCCAAGCAGCTTCAATAGAGCCCTCGCGTTCATAAAATGCAACCAGAAACGCGGTGGCAAGGGTCGTTGATTCTGTGCCAATCCATAAAAACCCCAGATTGTTTGAGATAAGCACAAGAAGCATTGTGAAGAGAAAAACATTCAATAGCACATAATAAAGGCGCAGCATGGGAGCGTCAACATTCCTTCGCCTGATCTGATTGTGCAGGTAACCCACAGAGTATAAAGCGGCTACGACCGTGCTCCCGGAAATAATAACCATGAGATACATGGACAGGGCATCTACACAAAACCACTCTTTGGGAGTTTTGAGAGTTACACCTTGCATAACCAATGTTGTCATGTCTAGCGTAACAAGAAGCACCAAACCCGAACTGAGTAGCGTAGTTATTTCGAACCATCGCCGTCGATGCACAACAGCGCAGAACAATGAACTAAGCAGAGGCAGTCCGAGCAATATTGAGAAATAGAACGTGCTCAATGCCGCAATCTCCGGATTGAATCGATATTTATCGTATCAAATGTTTGGTTGATCCTGAACACGAACATACCAAGGATTAACACTGCCACAAAGATATCGAAGAAAATTCCGACTTCAACAATGAGCGGCATTCCATAGGTGATAGAGAGGCCCGAAAGGAACAATCCATTTTCCATCGTAAGCAAGCCAATGATCTGACTAACAGCTTGCTTGCGGGCAATCATGATAAACAACCCGATCATTATCATCGAGATAGATACCGGCAACACCCTGGACGTCATGAGCAGGTATGATCGCTGCGCCTCAAGTATCGGCTTAGCGACTGAACCGGCAAGAATGACAAGCAACGCGCAGATAAGAAGCGACATTGTAATGTTTATCGTGAAGTCGATTTCCTTCCGAACTTTAATCTTATCGATAATTTTGTTTAATGAAAACGGTATCGCTATCGCCTTCACTGCCACCGTCAGGATGGCTGCAATGAGAATATGACTTTCACCATATCCAATGGCGACAAGCAGAGCAACTAAACCGAGGAAAAATGATTGTAATCCGAACAATCGTACATAGAACTGCACGCTCCGGCTTGATACGATTAAAAACGCCGTTATGAGAATAGCCGCCGCCAAAATTTCAATCGCAAGACCTATCATCTGAGTTGCGGGCATGAGTTCTCTCCCTATAATCCGATAATAAAATAAAGGATGAGAGCAATCAGCGATAGAACAAACGCCACCATCAGAAGCTCAGGAACCCGGAATAAACGCAACTTAGCATTCGTTGTTTCCACAACGGCTACACCAATGGCAAGCAAACTTACCTTCACCAGAAAAGCCGCCGATCCAAGTAGTAAAGCACCCGTGCCTGCCTGAACCGCCATGCCGAGCGGAAAAAACATATTCGCGAGGAGTGATAAAAAAATCAACATTTTAATCTGTGACGCCCATTCTATATATGCCAGGTAACGTCCGGAATATTCAAGAATCATCGCTTCATGAATCATGGTGAGTTCAAGATGTGTGGCGGGATTATCGACCGGGATTCGCCCGGTTTCTGCAATAGTCACAATAAAGAGACCGATAAACGCAAGCACATGCGACGGCTGAATGATTGATGCAGGTGTGGTCGAGAGCTGGTTCACAATAATGCTCAGATCGGTTGACCCGGCAGTAACTGCAACCGTAAATATTGCCAGCATCATCGCCGGTTCAATGATTGAAGCAATGGACATTTCACGGCTTGAACCGAGTCCGCCAAAAGCCGTTCCGGTATCTAATCCACTTAATGCTGTGAAGAATCGTCCGATGGCAAACAAATATATTACCGTGATAATATCCCCTATCCAATGAAAAGGAACAGGAGCAAATATCGTCGGTATCAGCAAAGCGATCACAAGCGTGGATGATAACACAATGTAGGGAGTTACCCTAAATATCCATGACGAAGTACCGGGGATGATGACTTCCTTCTTCAGAAGTTTTGCAATATCAAAATAAGGTTGTAGAATGGATGCGCCACGCCGGTTCTGGAGATATGCTTTGGCTTTTTTAATTATTCCGTTGACCAACGGCGCAATTGCTAGCATCATGAAAAGCTGAAGAGCAGAAACAAGCGTTATAGATCCAAACTCGCTCATCGCGCAAAGAGAAGGAGAATAATAAGTACAATGAAGATATACGCCAGATAAGATTGAATATGACCGGTTTGGATACGCCGGGCATATTTAGCCAGGTCGATTGTTATCCTCCGCAGCGGTTCGTAGAGATATTTATGGAAGATAGATTCGGTTTTCAACTCCACGCGGATTTGCGGTTTGTAAAACGCAGATGTTTCCTCCGATATTTCGATTTCATGCGTTGCCCGGAAGATATTCGAAAAAATCATTCTGATTGGCTTGCTGAATCCCGTCGCTGTATATTCCATTCGTGAATTCAGTTTTTCCAAACCGCATGCCCAAACCATTGCCTGCCTTTTTCGCATTCTGCCGCCCATAATAAAACCCACCACAATTGGGAACAGCAACAGTCCTCCGAAGAACGCAAGTAAAATCAATGGCGATACTCCGCTTCCCGCTCTCTCGGGAATCGTCAATGCGCCTGAATTCAACAAAGTGATGCCCGTAATATTTTCTCCGAAAATCGATGAAGTCACCGGCGTCATTAATGATATCATCATCCCGGGCGCGATACCAAATACGAAGCACGCTATCGCCAGCAGTCCCATCGCAAGTAACATTGAAAATGGCGATTCATGAGCTTCTGCAACGTGATTTGACCGAGCCATCCCAAGAAAAGTTATTCCGAATGCTTTTACAAAACAAGCCGCCGCCAAAGCTCCGGTCAATGCAAGCAATGCAACAGTAATCGGCACGGCGAGTTTAACTGCGAGCTCCGGAATATTAAAACCCAGGAGAAGCGCTTGGAATGTCAGCCATTCACTCACAAACCCGTTGAGCGGAGGCAACGCAGAAATTGCTACTGCTCCGATGAGAAAGAACAGGGATGTCCAGGGAAGTTTCTTCATCAAGCCGCCCAGTTCTTCAATGTTCTTCGTATGAGTTCTTTGAGCGACCGACCCAGCTCCTAAAAACAATAAACCTTTAAATGTGGCGTGGTTCAATGTGTGATATAATCCCGCGATTAACGCCACAGCCGCTAAACCCTTGCTGCCGAAAGAATTAAAAAGGAGCGCGGCGCCGAGACCCATGAGGATAATTCCGATATTCTCGATACTATGAAACGCAAGCAAGCGCTTAAGATCGTGTTCCATCAACGCGAATAAGACGCCCAGTACGGCAGAACCCACGGCGATAATGAGAACCAAAATTCCCCACCACTCAGGACCAGGATCGAGAAAATAAAAAAACACCCGTATCATACCATAAATACCGGTTTTAATCATGACGCCGGACATCAGCGCAGATATATTACTCGGGGCTGCCGGATGCGCTTCTGGTAACCAAATATGGAGAGGCATGATCCCGGCTTTAATTCCAAATCCGATGAGAGCGCATAAAAATATACATGTTTTCACTCCGGGTGGAATTTGAGCGTTTGCATTTCGGAATGAATCAAAATTATATGAATGTGAATAACCGGCAAGCGTAATAAACATAAAAATTAAAAATGCCGCCCCGATGTGAGTCATCACAATATAAAGTATTCCCGCTCTCCGGGTGGTGGCTTCTTCATGCTCGTACACGATGAGGAAGAAAGTTGATACGGACATAACCTCCCAAACCATCAGAAATAGTATCGCATTAGCTGAAAGAACAACCGCAACCATTGATAGGAGGAAAATATTGTAAAGGAGCACCATGAGCGAGACATTTCGCTTGCCAATATATTCTTCCGCATATCCAATTGAATAAATGGAGGTCGCCACACCAAGGAAGGAGATCACGAGAAGAAAAAATGCCCCGAGGTGATCTATCTGAATCGAAAAATCCCCAAAAATTGCCGAGTGAAAGAAATCAAAATGATATTGCGTACCGGTCAACAACACGGTTAAAGAGAGGATGCAGCCGGAAAGCGAGGCAAGTGTTGAAAAGCCGAGACCCAGGTTTTTACCCAACCGGCTGAGGGAAATTTCATGTTCAACTTTTGAGCCCCCCACTTTCATTAGAAATAGCGGGAGCGATATGCCCGCGCAATACCCCCAGAATAATATTTCTAACAATAATTTTTGAACGATCGTAATTTCTTTCATTATCACTTGAAAGTGCATACAAAGATAGGAATTTCAGAGCATAATATCCAGAGAAATTATTCAATTTGAATTATTTTGCCTTTCTCTTCCTATAATCGATAATAATATTTTCAACTACTTAGGAGGAAATTTTGGATGAAATGTTATTTCAAATCCGCATCTCTCCGAGGGAATGATTAGATGTGTTACAAGCCATGAAAACAAACAATCATTGAATGTTTGTATTCTCAAAATTTTTGAATAATAAATATGTAAAATTTATACTCATATTATTGCGGAATACTCCCCCATTTTGTATATTAATAGTTCATAATTAATACAAGCAGAGAAACTGAGGAAATAATGGCTAAAATTTGTGAAATTTGCGGGAAAAAGCCCGTCAGCGGAAATAATATCAGCCACGCGCACAACAGAACGCGCAGACGCTGGTTACCAAACTTGCAGGAAGTTCGCGCCAGTGTGAACGGTCGTCCCGTTCGAATGCGCGTTTGCACGACTTGCATTAAACAGGGAAAAGTTACCAAAGCGGCATAAATCCGCTTAAAGATTTTACTCTTAGCCCAACACTATTGTTGGGCTTTTTCGTTTCATTTAATAAAATTCAACGGAATAATACTGGAATGTAGACGTTATGTCTTTACCGAATTCACTTACGATTTTTCGTATTATTCTCACGCCCGTTTTTTTACTACTCCTCTTTTCAAATTCTTCATTCGATAAGCAACTCTCTCTTTTCGTGTTCTTTATCGCCGCCCTTACCGATTGGTATGACGGCTGGATAGCTCGGAAATACGGGGTGATGACACGAACCGGAAAGTTTCTCGATCCCCTCGCCGATAAAATCCTAACGATTGCGACCTTATTCGGTTTCGTTTACCTAAATCTTATCGAGGCATGGATGGTCTGGGTAGTGGTGGTTCGGGATGTTATTATCACGGGTTTGCGAATGTATGCCGAGTATAAGGATCAACCGATTATCACTTCCAAAACCGCGCAGGCGAAAACATTTGGAGAATTTATCATCATTTATTACATCCTGATTTTCTATGTCGGCGGTACGGTCCCGATTATCAGAAAAAATTGGGGAGCGTTAATCGATTCTCTTACCGAAACACGCGTGCTATTCGGAATGATGCTCGTCGTTGTCATATCGGCAGTTGGCACAGGCGTCATGTATCTTTTCGATAACCGTAAATTCATTCGCGATCTTTATGCTGGAAACATCGATGCAAGATAACAAAATCCCTCGAACGTCGTCATATATGATTTCACAATTCTTTGCAACAGGATTCTACTCGGGATATTCGCCTGTCGCCTCCGGAACTGCAGGAAGTTTGGTGGGATTATTACTCTATGCGATCCCGGGTATGGAACAACTGGCTGTCTTATCCATAGCGACAATTATTACGTTCGCTCTCGGAGTATTCACATCCGGTGAAATGGAAAAAATCCATGGTGATGATCCTTCCATTGTTGTCATCGATGAGATTGTCGGGATGTGGATTTCGCTTCTCTTTCTTCCTAAAGGATGGATAATTGCCGTGTTCGCTTTTATTTTTTTCCGAATATACGATATTATCAAACCGCCTCCGGCGCGTCAGGTGGAACACATTTCTGGCGGTTGGGGTATCATGCTTGATGATGTATTCGCGGGGATGTATGCGAATATTTCAGTACAAATTATCCATTTCATTTTTCCTGCATTAAAATGAAGAGAATATTTTAGTATAAACGGTGAGGAATCACGATGAAATCTCAAATTATAACGATTGGCGACGAGCTTCTTATTGGTCAGGTACTAAATACCAATGCGCCCTTTATAGCGCAAAAGCTCAACAGCATCGGGATTCAGGTCATACGCACCCTAACGGTTGGGGACGTCGATGACGAGATATTAAAATCGTTCCAGGAGAGTTTCGCCGCTTTTGATCTTACTATCGTAACCGGCGGTCTGGGTCCCACGCACGATGATATAACCAGAAAAAATGTGTGCGCATTTTTCAACACGGATCTTGTTCGTGATGAAGCTACTGTCGAAAATATTAAACGGCTGTTCACAGTCCGGAATATCCAGATGAACGCACTCACGGAAGATCAGGCGATGGTACCCCGAAAAGCAAAAATTATCCCCAATCTCAATGGCACAGCTCCCGGATATTTATTTGACCACGAAAATAAATATTTAATCGTATTACCCGGCGTGCCCTACGAGATGGAAGCGATGATGGTGAATTTTGTGATCCCGTTCTTTCAAAAATTATCGCACCAGATCATTCTCCACCGGACGTTAAAAACCACCGGGATTCCCGAATCATTGCTCGCACGCCGCCTGGGCGATATTGATGAATTAATGCTCGGCGCAAAATTAGCATTTCTTCCCGCTCCTTCTGGAGTCCGACTAAGGATCACCGTGATCGACGCCGATCCCGAGGCCGCAGAACAAAAAGTAAAAGAAGTTGAAGCACGCATCCGATCTAAAGTTGAAAAATTCATCTACGGAACAGACACCGAAGAATTGGAGGAAGTCCTCGGCAAAATCCTGACCGATCAACGGTTGACCATAGCAGTAGCTGAATCGTGCACAGGCGGCAACCTGGCTAATCGTCTGACAAATGTTGCCGGCAGTTCCTATTACTTTGAACGCGGCGTTATTACCTACAGCAACCAATCGAAAACGGATCTGCTTAAGATTCATCCCGATATTGTCGAAGCGTACGGAGCGGTAAGCCGCGAGGTTGCAATGGCAATGGCGTCGGGGATCCGTGATATTGCCAGGGTGGATATCGGATTATCAGTAACCGGAATTGCAGGTCCTTCGGGAGGAACGCCGGATAAACCCGTCGGAACGGTATGGATCGGTTATTCGGATGAACATGAATCTTTTGCTGTGAAATTTAATTTTGGTGAAAACCGGTTGCGTGTTAAGGAGCGTGCGTCTCAGGCAGCCCTCGATCTTCTTCGCCGTAAATTATTGCAATTGGAATAATATGGAATTATTACGAACGTTCGTTGCGCTGGAAACACCGGAAATCGAACGCAAACGATTCTCGGCGATTCAAAGCCGCCTGAAAGAATCTGACGCAGACGTAAAATGGGAACCGGAAAATAAATTTCATGTCACCGTAAAATTTCTCGGTGATACCGATGAAGGTAAATTACCGAAAATCAACTCCATAATTCAATCGGTCAGTACATCCTCGGCGCCATTTTCATTGGTATTCGACAGCGTTGGTTTTTTCCCGAATTGGCAAAAGCCAAGAGTTGTTTGGATCGGATGCAGCGTTCATGATAATGTCGCCTCTCACATCAAAACTCAACTCGATAAAAGTTTAGTTCCATTGGGATTTGAGATGGAAAACAAACCCTTTCATCCTCATATCACATTGGGGAGAATTAAGGGCGAAAATGGTTTAAAACATTTGCTTTCCATAGCGGAAAATCTTACCTTTGAACCATCCACGATACTTATGAATGAACTAATCCTGATGAAAAGCGTCCTCCGTCCGGAGGGTTCAGAATATTTTATTCTAAAAAATTTTTCCTTGGGATCACCAGCACAGTAAACTATATCAAACAGATAGAATGACGATGGCAAAGACGATATTTTTGATCGATGATGAACCAGCATGGCTTTCGGCGCTCTCGGAAGCGCTCGAACAGCAAAATTTTAAGGTTATTAGCTCGGAAAATGGCGAAGACGCGCTCGCCAAATTGAAAAAAATGAAACCCGATCTCATCCTCAGCGATGTGCGGATGCCCGTGATGAACGGCTTCGATCTCTTTGAACGAATCCGGAGTGAACCCAAGCTAAAAAACATTCCATATATTTTCATGTCGTCCATCGATGATTATGACGCAAAAAGAGTTGCCAAAGAGCTCGGAGCCGACGATTACGTTACCAAGCCCTACAGCACCGAAGATGTGAAAAATATTATGTCAAATTTAATGAAACGATTGAATCTCTGATAAATTTAGCTTTTCCCATAATGACATATTTGGGATAGGCTTCATACTAATCAAGATAGTACCAAAAAACTTTGTTACCCAACCTCAAAGAAATAAAGGAATTTTCAAATGACCGAAGACAACAATAAAGAAGCCCGTCAGCAAGCCCTCCGCCTCGCCCTTGAACAAATTGAAAAACAGCATGGCAAAGGCGCGGTAATGAAATTAGGCGAAGGACCCCTGGCAAAAGTCGATTTTATATCCACAGGTTCTATATCACTCGATGCCGCTATAGGAATTGGCGGCATCCCGCGCGGACGCGTGATTGAAATATTTGGACCGGAATCATCCGGTAAAACGACTATCTGTCTCCATATCATCGCCGAAGCTCAAAAGAAAGGCGGCATCGCGGCTTTTATTGATACGGAGCATGCACTCGATATCGGTTATGCTAAAAAACTTGGCGTCGACGTCAACAACCTCCTCCTCTCGCAGCCGGAGTATGGTGAACAAGCTCTCGAAATTGTTGAAACCCTTGTTCGGAGCACCGCGCTCGATATTATCGTCATAGATTCCGTTGCAGCATTGACTCCCCGTGCGGAAATTGAAGGCGAGATGGGCGATCCCACAATGGGCGTTCAGGCACGCTTAATGTCACAGGCGCTTCGTAAACTTACGGCTGCAATCAGTAAATCTAAAACTTCGGTTATGTTCACCAACCAATTGCGACAGAAGATCGGTATTATGTTCGGTAATCCCGAAACGACGACCGGTGGTAATGCGCTTAAATTTTACGCCTCGTTGCGTCTGGACGTCCGAAGAGTGGAAGCTATTAAAGATGGTCAAACTGTTTTAGGCAATCGCGTGAAAGTCAAAGTGGTGAAGAATAAGGTCGCTCCCCCCTTCCGCGAAACCCAATTCGATATACTTTACAATGAAGGAATTTCTCAAATCGGCGATCTGATCGATGTTGCAGTTGAACAAAACATTATCGCAAAAAGCGGTTCGTGGTTCTCCTACAAGACTGAAAGAATCGGGCAGGGCAGAGATGCTGTAAAAAAATACCTGCAGGACAACGAAAAATTGCACGCCGAAATCCGTCAGGTTGTGCGGCAAAAATTAGGGTTATCGAATACAAACGATACTGAGCCGGAAGGAAAGGGAGGAAACGGAACTCCGGCAAAACAGGAAACTCCGCAGGCGAAAAAACCGGTGAAATCATGAGTCGATCCCCATACCATCATGATCATCACTGCCATTGAAAGGCAAAAAGGAAGCAAGCACAGGGTAAACATCTTTATCGATGGGAAATTCACTCTCGGAATCCATGAGAGTGTATTCTCAAAATTCGGATTACACAAAGGGGACTCCATTGACAGAAAAATGATCCGGACAATCAAATTTGATGAAGAAATCAACTTCGCCAAAGAAAAAGCTCTACGGTTGATAAGCTATCGTCTACGAAGCGAAAAAGAGCTCCGCGAGCGTCTGACAAATAAGGATATAACTCCCGATATCGTAGACGAAACTATCCAAAACCTGCGTAAATCCAAGCTCGTCGATGATAAGGCATTTGCAAGAGCTTACGTTCATGATCTCCTACTAAAGAAAGCAGCGGGAACAATTCTCCTCCGGCGTGAGCTTCGAAAAAAAGGAATCGCGAACGACATCATCCGCGAAACCCTCGACCAGATGATCGAACCGGGGACCGAACAACAACATGCTTCTGCAGCCGCTTCCGCCCTTCTCAAACGATACAAAACTTCAAGAAAATCTATTGATAACACGAAACGCCAGCTTCGCATAAAGTCCTTTCTCTTACGGAGAGGATATGATTTCTTCATCATCAATAAAGTGATGCGAGAACTTTTTTCCAACCAGAAAATAGAAGAAACTGATGAGCAATAAAAATTCCAACGTCGTCTTCGATATAGAAACACTCTCGTTCGAAATGGATCATTTCGATGACGTTCAAACGGAATACCTCCTCAAATTTGCAAAAACAGATGAAGAGCGTGAAGCAGAGCTTCAGAAACTCGCGCTTTATCCATTAACCGCGCGGATAATAGCAATCGGTATGCTGAATCCCGATAGCGGGATAGGCAAGGTGTTCTTTCAATCTGATAAGACTGAAGAATTTAAGTCCGATGATGGACGCACGACGTTCATTGCCACGGATGAGAAAGGCATTCTAGTCAATTTTTGGGAAACCATTCAGCACTATGAGCGGTTTATTACATTTAACGGAAGAGCTTTCGATTGCCCGTTCATTATGATTCGTTCGATGATTCTCGGAGTACCGGCAACCCGGAATATTATGCCATACCGGTATGGTTCCAATAAGCATTGCGATCTTCTGGAACAACTAACATTTTATGGCGCAATGAAAAAATTTAATCTGGATTTTTATACAAAAGCATTCGGCATCAAAAGTCCAAAGAGCGACGGAATTACCGGTTTAGATTTAAAAGAACTTTTTGAAGAAAAAAAATTTCGTGAGATCGCCCGTTATTGTTATGGGGATATAGTCGCGACAAGCGATCTGTTCAAAAAAGTCGATCAATATTTACATTTGATTGAATAAGCTATTTCATTTCCGAATTACATACCCGTGAAAACTCGCCCTAAACAATATATTGATGAGACAGATTTTACTATTCTCGACGTCGAAACAACGGGACTCTCGCCAAACACTGGCGACAGGATATGTGAAATTGCGGCAGTGAAAATCAGGGGCGGCGCAGTTATCAAATCGTTTGGAACTTTAATAAATCCCTGCAGACCAATATCTGCGGGGGCATACCAGGTCAACCGAATCTCTCCGGAAATGGTGCGGGATGCACCGATGTTTCAAGAAATTGCCGAAGATATTTCATCCCTCCTGAAAGATTCCGTGATCGGCGCATATAACACGCCATTCGATATGGGATTTATAAAAAATGAATTCAGTCTCGCCGGGTGTTCACCGGTAAAAAATTCTACCCTCGATGTTCTCGTGCTGGCAAGACAATTGATCCCGGGACTTGAAAAATACTCTCAGGAATTCGTCGCTTCTGCCCTTGGGATAGCTTTCCCCGTGAAGCACCGGGCGATGGAAGATGTGATGATAACGGCAAAACTATTTCTCACATTTACATCAATTCTCAAAGCGTACGATTTACGGCAGGTATCCGACCTGCAGCGGAGCGATCTTCTGAATCACCTGAACAACCACAGGTTAAAGGTCATCGAAGCAGCTATTTCTACGGGCGGTAAGATGTGGCTCCGCTATCTCTCTCCCACGCAAGCCGATATGACCGAAAGCATCATAACCCCGAAAGATATTGTCCGGGAAGCAGGTTCACGGAAGGAAAACGTTCACCTCTTCGCTTACTGCCATACGTCAAAATTCGAAAAGAAATTTTTAGTTGATCGAATTTTAGATATGCGTCTACTCACCGAAAATCGCATCTAACCGATGATTTGTTGCAGCGTTTCCCCGGAAAAAATCAGCGCCACCGGTTCTTTCTTTACAAAACAAGCGACGAGCGCAATGAAAAGGTTTCGCATTAAAGGGTTATCCAAGGAGCAGAGACTTCTCCTTGAGGGAATTGAAATATCTTCAGTGATAGAAAAATCGATACTGGAAATCGGATGCGGCGTAGGCGGATTTCATCATACTTTGATTAAACATGGCGCGTCAAGCGCCTTTGGCGTCGATATTTCCGATGGAATGATCAATGCAGCCAAACAACTCTCGAAAGAACTCGGCATTGAAGGTAAGTCTCAATATCTTGTAGGAGATTACCTAGTCCTTGAGCCGGGAATCCCGCCAGCGGACATACTTGTAATGGATAAAGTGGTCTGTTGTTATGAGAATCTCAATCCCCTCATAGAAAAATCAATCAAGAAAACGAAAAATATCTACGCACTTTCCTTTCCCAGGCCAGCATGGTATATCAACATGATTTTCTCGGGCATCAAATTAATCGCCAAAGCTCTTCGCGGTGAATTTTATCCTTATATACATGATTGGACCAAAATGGTTGCTGATATTAAGCGGCATGGCTTCATCGAACGTTATAAGAGTTCAACCTTTATCTGGTCGGTTATAGTCTTCCAACGGTTGTCTGGTATAGATGTTTAATAATTTTCTGCTCCCGAATAAAGCGCGGGCATGGCAGCAAAAAAGCGACTTTTGGGGGTCGCTTTTTTGCTAAATCCTGAAAAATAACTCCAGTCTCTATTTTGCAACACGCGCAAAAATACCGGCGGCGCTAACTAATTTTATAATATCCCAGAATGAAAAAATCAGAAACCCATTTGTAATCGCCGCCCATACGTTATGGAAATACACAAAATATAATTGAAGAGTTCCGAGACTAAAGATGATAAATGACCCTGCGGTCATTGCAACTAATGTCCAAAGGAAATTTTTATGGTTTTCCAGAATATATCCTATCACAAATGCTGCTACCGGAAATGCAAGCAAGTAACCACCGCTTGGACCCAGTATCGTTGCTATTCCAAAACCAAATTGCGCGAAGACAGGCAAACCGGAAATCCCCGCAAATAAATACAGCGCCTGGCTAATTGCGCCATTTCTTTTCCCCAGAAAAGCGCCTGCAAGTAACACCGTAAACGTCTGTAACGTGTACGGAACAGGTTGATGAGGAATCTCAATTTGAGCAGCGAGAGCTGTCAAAGCGGTAAAACCGGCAATCCAAAGAATTTGAGTCACTAAACTTTTTTGGATTAGACCGATTGGCGTAAGTACTATACTTTTTGATTGATTCATAATGATCCTAATTAATAATATTTATTCAACCACGATATAATTAAATCCAGAATATTTGAAAAAGCCGTATAATGATCTTCCGCTTCCGTCGAAGCATTATAGAGATGACCGATTTTATCAAGCAATATTAACTCTGTCGTCGTTTTATCGGCTGAGGCATAGAGTTGTTCAGCTTCACGGGGTGATACTGTAATATCCATCTTACCATGCATAATGAGCCACGGTAGTGCAAGTTTAGAAGCTGCATCGGTGATATTGATCTCTTTCCCGTTCCATTCCAAATCCTTCAACACACCGATACCAAGTTTTAGCGGACTGACCGATGAGTCGCTCGCTAATGGAAGATAACCATACTTGCGCCAATTTCTCTTCTGATGGTCAGTCCAACGGTCAAAAGTTGCAATTGGTGATAAAGACACAAGCGCTTTAATCTCGTAGTACCGAGATGCCGCCACGATTGCAATTCCGGCGCCGCGTGAATGACCCAAAAAAATGATTTTCCGCGGATCGACGACATCATTTTTAACGCCACCTTTTGTGAATCCCGTTATGATGGTATGGCAATCATCAAGCTCGCGCGTAAAAGTGTTCCGTTCAAACTTGTCGAAATTTGTAATTCGTTCGCCCGATTTTTCTAAACCGTTATAAGAAAAATTAAATGTGAATGTGGCAAATCCAGCGCGCGCGAGATAGGTGCCCATATAAGGAAAAAATCCCCAATCCTTGAATGCCATAAAACTGTGACAGATGACGATGAGCGGGAGCGGTTGGTCGCTATCAGGGTAGCGCAGATCCCCTTCAATGGGATTTTTATCGGCAGTCAGAAAAGAAAGTACATCGTGATGGATGCGATCTGCTGCCGACATCTTTTCGTTATCTATGGTAGCTTGGGACACGTTTAATGAAATTCTCTTAAAAGCACCGTAAATATAATAAATGAATCCATGAATTACAATGATTTCCAGCGTTAAACATAGAATTAGACACATCTAATATTCTAATTAGGCATCAATTTTCATCTCTTCAACATTAACCGTACGAAATGACTGCGTTGAATAGTTTTTCCAAAATGCTTGAGGTAATAAATCCAAAGAATGGATGGAGCAGCAGAAGTGTTGTGATTCAATCCAAATAAACATTTCTAAAATCAATTTAAATAAAAATCTTGTCATTGAAACTCCCGCAAAATTTTCTTATATTGAACAAACAGTCCCTTTATCATCTCATATTGGATTTTGTATGAAAAATCTATTGCTATCTATTTGCCTCTTTTTATTCACCTCATTTTTATTAGCCGAAACACCTGTCAAATATTCCCGCATTAAAATTTTTATTACCGATCAGAATACACTGGATAAAGTTTGGAAATCCGGGGTCGATTACGAAGGTTCTACGGGAAAATTAGGCGGTTTCATGGAATTCGTCGCCGGAAAACAGGATCTCACCCGCCTCTCTCAAAATGGTATTAGTTACTCTATTGTTACCGATGATCTCGCCAGGGAATATGCGAAGGGATTACGCAGGGGTCCGCAGAATGCCCTTGGGTTTGGTTATGGCAGTATGGGTGGTTACTACACCTATGCGGAAGTTGTCCAGCAGCTCGATTCTATGAAGCATCAATTCCCCTCTCTCATAACATCACGACAGAGCATCGGAAAGTCGATAGAGGGCAGAGATTTATGGATGGTGAAGATATCTTCAAATCCGGACGTTAATGATCCGACCAAACCTGAAGTTCTTTATACAGGTGTTCATCACGCCCGTGAGCCGGAAGGGATGATGGCGACAATTTATTATATGTGGTGGCTGCTCGAGAATTACGGAACCGATCCCGAAGCGACTTATCTTGTAAACAACCGTCAAATATGGTTCCTGCCGGTTGTTAACCCGGATGGGTATGTATATAATCAAACAACTTATCCCGGCGGCGGAGGTATGTGGCGGAAGAACAGGCGGCTTAACTCGAATGGATATTATGGAGTCGACTTAAACAGAAATTATGGTTCCTATGAAATGTGGAACTCATCGTACGGCGGATCGGATCCTTACCCATATACATACAGCGATGTGTACCGGGGATTAACTCCGTTTTCCGAACCTGAAACCCAAGCCATTTCAGGTTTTCTCTCTTTACACAACATTAAGACATGCTTAAACTATCACACGTATGGTAACGATATTATATATCCGTGGGGATATCTTCCCTGGGAATCGGATGATTCATTAACGTTCAGAGCATTTGCATTCGATATCACCGGATATAACAGGTATATTAATGGCATTGATTGGCAAACCGTTCATTATACTACGCGAGGAACGTCGGACGATTATATGTACGGCGATTACTCAAAACCGATAACATTTGCTATGACGCCCGAGATCGGACTCGGCACGTTCTGGCCTCCCACCGATTCTATTCTCCCGTATGCCGCCGTGAACCTTGAACCGAATAAATATATTTCTTTTGTCGCAGGTCAATATACTACGACTAAAGGAATGGATGTCGTCGATCAGAATCACGATGGAGGGATCGAATCCGGTGAAACATTTTCTTTAACGGTAACTTTGAAAAATAAGGGCTTAGGAAATACGCCAAATATATTTGTGAACTTATCGGCTACAAATCCGGGAATTGAATGGAGCGTAGCAAACGATACCATCAATATAATACCTGCCCTGGGCGAAGGTCAAGCTTCTTTTGCAGGTCGGCGGGTTGGGTTTAGCGGAAATTCAAATAGTTTCATCATCACAATTACAGATGAAAACGGATATCTCCATCGCGATACCATCAAGTCGCCGCTTGGTGCAGCTTTCACCCTTTTTGCTGACAGCGCTAACAACGGGATGTCCAATTGGAGCACTGGAGTAAGCGGCTGGGGATTAACTGATTCTGCGCATACGCCTCCTTATGCCTTTACCGATAGTCCATTTGGAGATTACCAGCCGTTCGCCGATAACTCGCTCACGATGGTGAATCCCTTAAACCTGACGGGTTATAATTATACAATACTAAAATTTTGGACTAAGTGGGCTGTTGAACCGATATTTGATTTTGCCACTGTAGAAGTGTCTTCGAACTCAGGAGGTACATGGACGAGTTTGAAGTCCTCCCTATCACACGGTCCTTCCGGTAACGGAGTCCAAACCGGCGGCTGGGGTTACGATGGATACAATCCCGGCATGACTTGGGTCGAACAGGAAATTGACCTCTCGCCATATAGCGGCTCAAATATTTTGATCAGATTCCGTCTTATCAGCGATGGAGTGAACGAACGTGATGGAATCTACATCGATGACATCCGGGTGATCGGTTATAGAGATACAACTTCTACCGGAGTATTCGTGCTCAATGCTAATCAGCGATGGAATCTGATTTCCCTTCCCGTCATTGTCGCCGACGGCAGCAAAGGAAATGTCTTCCCCTCGGCAATCTCCTCGGCGTATAGATATGAAAATCCCGGTGGATATATTGAAGATAATTCTCTGGTTCCGGGGTCGGGCTATTGGCTCAAATTTGGAGGTGCTGAACATATCTCCATCTTGGGAACGATAAATAATCCCGATACAATTGATGTGCAACCCGGCTGGAATCTAATCGGATCAATCTCCATGCCCATCGCGACGAGTGATGTCGGCAGCGATCCTCCCGGAATGATCGTCTCGCCTTTCTTTCAATTCACAGGCGGAAAATATACTCAATCAGATACTATTGATCCGGGGCAGGGACATTGGGTGAAGGTGAATCAAGCAGGAGAATTAATCCTCTCAGCGTCAAAGACAATGGCAGGACGTAATCGGGTGCAAATTGTCAATACCGGAGAATTCCCACCCCCACCCCCTGCCGGCGGATCAGTAGTAAACGCACTGCCGCTCGAATTCCGGCTCGAACAAAATTATCCGAACCCTTTCAATCCAACCACCACGATCAATTATGCCTTGCCCAACGACGTGTTCGTTACATTGAAAGTGTATAATATGCTGGGTCAGGAAATCGCCACTCTTGTAAATGGAAAACAGGATGCCGGATATAAATCGGTAAAATTTGATATGCCAACCATATCGTCCGGAATTTATATCTACCGGCTCAACGCCGGAACATTTTCGGATGTGAAAAAAATGATAATTATCAAATAACCGCTCCCACAATTCCGTTTTTAGGCAAACCCTTGCGATTCATCACTATAATATCGCAAGGGTTTTCTTTTTCAGGCAAGCATCTTGACCCTCTATCGAAATATCGATATATTTACATATCCGATATTCGATTACATGAAGACGACTGCTATGAAATATTTTATCCTATTTTTACTCATCGCCATCTTCACTCCTTTAACGTTTGCCGGTACTCCGGTCAAATATTCCCGGATAAAAGTCATCGTACCTGATAATAGCGCGCTTAAAAAAATCTGGGATTCCGGGATCGATTTTGAAGGTTCCTCTGGAAAAATCGGCGGAGCGATGGAATTTATTGTCAATGCCGATAATCTCCAACGGCTCTCCAATCAAAGCATCAGTTATTCTATCGTCGTAGATGATATGGTAAAGATGTACCAGAAAAACCCCCATCGCGGTCCTTTCAATGCGCTCGGCTTTGGATATGGCAGCATGGGGGGGTTCTATACCTATGCTGAGGTCGTTCAACAGCTCGATTCCATGAAACGCCAATTTCCAAACCTTATCAGCGCACGGGAGAGTGTTGCGGTCACCGGAGAGGGTCGCGTATTATGGAGCGTGAAAATTTCAAGTAACCCGAGTATCAATGATCCATCCAAACCGGAGGTACTTTATACGGGGCTTCATCATGCGCGGGAACCGGAAGGCATGATGGTATTGGTATATTACATGTGGTGGTTATTAGATAATTACGGGATCGACCCGGAAGCGACATACCTTGTTAATACCCGGCAAATCTGGTTCATGCCTGTTTTCAATCCCGATGGATATGTATATAATGAATCGACAGCGCCACAGGGGGGCGGCATGTGGCGTAAGAATAGGAGGAATAATGGCGACGGCAATTACGGAGTCGATTTGAACCGGAATTATGGTAATTTAGCAATGTGGGATTCGCCCTACGGTGGATCCGATCCCTATCCGTATACTAATAGCGATGTTTACCGGGGTCTCAATCCCTTTTCAGAACCTGAAACGCAAGGAATAGCATCGTTCCTCGCGGTGCACAATATTAAGACGTGCTTAAATTACCACACATTCGGCAATGACATTATCTATCCATGGGGTTACCTCCCATATGAATCGCCGGATTCTACCGCATTACGGGAATATGCCTTCGACATCACCGGCTATAATCGATACGTGAACGGAATCGATTGGCAAACCGTTCATTACACCACCCGTGGAAATTCCGATGATTATATGTACGGGGAACCATCAAAACCTCAAACGTTCGCGATGACACCAGAGGTGGGTCCTGAATTTTGGCCCTCGTCCGATCTTATTCTCCCGCTGGCTGTCGAAAATCTAAAACCAAACATGTATTATTCATACGTCGCGGGGCAATACACTGTAGCCACACGGCTCGACGTCGTCGATCAAAACCATAGCGGAGGAATCGAACCGGGTGAAAATTTCTCGCTCAAACTTACTCTTCGGAATAAGGGATTGGGGAACGCGTCGAACATGCGCGTTGGTGTCATATCTACAAATCCGGCCATTGCATGGATCACCGATAATACTAACGTCAATCTGATCAACAGCAGAACAGAAACGCAGATTAACTTGAGCGGTTTCCGAAAAGATACCCTCACAAGTATTGCCAACCAATTTATATTTACCATCACTGACGCCGCCGGTTATATCCATCGCGACACCATTTTTTCCCCGCTTGGAACAGCGGATACTCTCTTCTACGATAAGGGTAATGATGGTCTTTCAAATTGGGATCCAGGTCAATCATGGGACATGACCGATATTTCACACTCCCCGCCTTACGCGTTTACCGATTCGCCAAGCGGTGATTATGCGAATAACGCTGATAATTCCCTCACACTTCGCAATCCAATCGACCTGACGGGATATACGCAGGTCATTTTAAAGTTCTGGACTAAGTGGGCGATTGAACCCATCATGGATTTTGCACTCGTAGAAGTTTCTTCAGATGACCAAAATTCATGGACTTCCCTGAAGATGTCGTTGTCACATAGTGGTTCGGGAAACGGGGTTCAAAGCGTCAATACATGGGGTTATGATGGATACACCCCGGGACTGGATTGGGTTGGGCAGCAAGCTGATATCTCTATGTACCGTGATTCAAAAATATATCTTCGCTATCATCTCATAAGCGATAATGCGAATACCCGCGACGGTATTTATGTCGATGATATCACAATCGTCGGCTTTAAGGATACTTCCTCTTCCGGTACATATCCGCTTGCGGTAAAATCATTGTGGAACATGGTTTCTTTACCCGTGAACGTGAAGGATAACATGAAAACGCATTTATTCCCCGGCGCGAGTACAGCCGCGTTCAGTTACGAAGGCATGAACGGGTATTTTCAAAACGACACTCTCATTCCCGGTAAGGGCTACTGGTTGAAATTTAATCAGAATGAAAACGTTTCGATACCCGGGACATGGTGCGAACTCGATACGATACGCGTACAATGGAAGTGGAATCTCATCGGCTCAATCTCCTCTCCGATCTCGATATGGAATATCATCAGCGATCCCCCGGGACTTGTCGTTTCACAATTTTACGGATATTCCAATGCGGGATATTACAGCGCCGATTCAATCCGGCCCGGACAGGGGTATTGGGTGAAAGTTAATCAAGATGGGATGCTCATACTGTCATCTTCATCCGTATTTCCGGCAAAAAATCGCGTGAAAATTTATCCCATTTCAGAGCAACCTCCTTCTCCTCCTGATGCGAAAGAAATTTTAAGCCATTATCCAACCCAATTTCAACTCGAACAAAATTATCCAAACCCGTTTAACCCAACCACGACAATAACATATTCTTTGCCGCATGCCGCATGGGTTTCATTAAAAGTATACAATATCCTGGGTCAGCAAATTACGGTCCTGGTCGATGAACTGCAAGAGCCCGGGTATAAATCGGTAAAGTTTAACCAAGCCAACCTATCGAGCGGCATTTACACATACCGTTTAATTGCAGGAAGTTATACGGATATTAAGAAGATGGTATTAATCCGGTAATGAGTACGATCAATCGTCAAAATAGTAAAATCCAAATATTTGCGATTGTCCGTCCATTCATTTGCTATATACAATTCCTTATTGTAAATTACTTTTTTATAAAACGCATTGGTTTGTAATCCAAGCCGCTTTAAAATAAATTAGGCGGATTTTTTTAAAACCACTAAAAATATGGAGCCATACGATGCCATTTGATGACGATGATGAAATCGAAAATCGACCGGAAAATGAGGATAATAAACCGAAACGCCCCGGACCAATTCTTCATACACCAAAAAGCGGACCGGATATCCCAATCAAAATTATTCTCCCGATTGTATTAGTTATCCTGGTCAGTATCGGCGGATACTGGATTTATAAAAGTAAGCAACCTAAACAATCTGAAAAACCGCCGGTGGTCGTGAACATGCCTCAACCTGATTCACTTCAGGGACAACCGCAGAATCCGGTGGGCGAAACGCCGACCGATACATCAACGGTGAAAGAACAAAAACCCCCAACTGCTGGAAAGGAAGTCAAGCAGGGCGAGATGGTTAATACACCGCCCCAGTCGCCGGCAAGCTCAAAATCTCAACCGGCAAAAATAGTGCCACGCCCCAAGATTAAATCTTCATCCGGTGGAGATTACACTATATTCGTTGGATCGTTCAAAGACAAGCAAAATGCTGAAAATCTTTTCTCTCGATGGAAACAAGCCGGTTACCCGGTGAGTCTTACGACAAAAGGAACCTGGTATCGAGTCTCGCTTGGGAAATATCCCACAAAAGTCGAGGCGCTTCAGGAAGCGGAAAAAATGCGCGAAGCATTGACCGAGGGATATTTTATTGGAGTTATCGACTAAAATCTGTCAATTTTGATCAAATTTATTGTTAATCAACTTAATTTCTTGCTCTTTTTAGGATAATTTCTTATATTAATTGATTAATTTTTCTAAAAATGGAGTTTTTTAAATGAAACCGGGTATTCATCCAACGTATAAAAAATCACTTGTTACTTGCATTTGTGGCAATACTTTTGAAACACGCTCAACCGCCGGTAATCTGAAGGTGGAAATTTGTTCACGATGTCACCCATTTTATACGGGAAAACAGAAACTGCTTGATTCCGCAGGCCGCGTTGAGAGATTTAATAAGAAATACGCAAAAAAGCCCGCTGATACAGAAACAGTGACATCATAAGACATCGGAATTATCTGATACTATAAAACGGAATGTATTACCTACATTCCGTTTTTTTCTCTTATAACTAACGCTTATGCGATTTTGTATCTTCGAAGATACGCACTTCTCCAATTTTCTTCCCCTGGATTACTTCCGTCCGGTTTATAATCTTCGTTGTGGCATTACTTCTCTTGAAGAAAAACTGCGCTTATACCTCCCCGGCGCCGACTTTTCTTTTCATACTCGTCAATATCTTGCCGAATATATGCAGGAATCGATGTCAAAAAAGTCGGTTAATGCCTTCCCGGAAGAAGATACATGGTTTATTAATGGGAGGGTTATTGGTGATGAAACTCTCGGCAAAAAATTAAAGCAGCGTAACACTGAAATTGCTTTCTACCAGGATGATGGGGTGATCGCCGCCTTTATCAAGGCGAAGAATATTAACCGTTGTACCGTCGATACGTTAGGCGTATTTGGATATTTCAAAACCTTGCCAGCTCAACAGATATCGTGTAACATAGTGCGTTACCCCTGGGATCTTATTCAGCGGAACCCGGAAGAAATTGAACGGGATTTTAAAGCATTGATGCGCCGGGTCGGAAAAAAGAAGATTAAGGGAGAGGTGTTTCCCGGAGTCCACTTGATCAACAAAAAAAATATTTATATCAGCAAAAAAGCCCAGGTAAAACCCGGAGTTGTATTGGACGCAGAAAAAGGTCCCATCATGATCGACCATGAGGCAATTGTTATGCCGAACGCCGTAATTGAGGGTCCTGCTTATATAGGTCGAAATTCTGTAATCAAAATTGGCGCAAAGATTTATCATGGTACGTCAATCGGTGAATTTTGTAAAGTGGGCGGGGAGGTGGATGCTTCTATAATTCATTCCTACTCAAACAAACAGCATGATGGGTTTCTCGGTCATTCATATATCGGGAGTTGGGTCAATATCGGAGCCGATACGAATAATAGCGATCTCAAAAACAATTATAGTACAGTTAAAATGAGATTGAACGGGGAGGAAATCGATACCGGATTGCAATTCGTCGGATTAATTATGGGAGATCACAGCAAAACGGGGATCAACGTTATGTTTGATACAGGAACGAACATTGGCGTCTGCTGCAATATTTATGGTTCGGGACTCCCCCCTAAATATATCCCATCGTTTTCGTGGGGAAGCCAGGACCTGTTCGAACCGTATGACCTCAATAAATGTATGGAAACTGCCCGGACGGTAATGAAACGGCGAGATGTGGAATTTACACCAGCATATGAAAAGCTTTTTCGTCATATACACACCCTGGCGTTGAAAGAGAAACAGTAATGACCGATGCTGTTCAGGAAACCTCAAACCAAACCGTATATTCGGGCGCTCGCGCGACGGCGGTAAAAATTTTGAATCGCATCGAACGTTCCGATTCTTACCTTGATAAATTACTCGATGTTGAACTCAAGGCGGCGGATATTTCCAATGCCGATAAGGGACTTCTTGCTGAACTTGTCCACGGCGTAATACGCTGGCAAGCACGGCTCGATTGGCTTCTCAACAGATTCACCCATGGTAATTTTTCAAAATCCGAAATAAATATTAAAAATGCGCTGCGAATCGCATTGTACCAAATCCTTTTTCTTGATCGGGTCCCGCAATATGCCGTTGTGAACGAAGCAGTTGAGTTCATCAAACGCATTCGCGGCGGGAAGATGGCAGATCTTGTTAATGCCGTGCTTCGCAATATACTTCGCAACATGGATAATATCCGCTATCCTACAATCGAAGAAGATGTTCTACAGCACCTGACGATCTTTTACTCGCACCCTGTTTGGATGGTAAAACGATGGTTAACGCGATTTTCTCCGGCAGAGTTGGAAAAAATGCTTGCGGCGAACAATGAAATTCCATCTCTCTCGCTTCGCATCAATAAAATTAAGATAAACCCGGCTGCATTTCTCCTGATGCTCGATGAGCAAACCATCCCCTACCAGGGATCAACATATATCGATTATTTTATCCGGGTGAAGAGTTTATCTCGCATTACACAGATGGAAACTTTCAGAATGGGATATTTCTCCATTCAGGATGAAAGCGCGGCATTGCCTGTCTTGCTCCTCTCTCCCCAACCCGGTGACCGCGTCATCGATCTCTGCGCAGCTCCGGGCGGAAAAACAACCTTATTGGGCGAGATGATGAAGAACGAGGGGGAAATTCTCGCAATCGATAAATACGAACATAAATTGAACATGGTACGAACCAGTTGCGAGAGATTAGGCATTACGAATGTTCAGCATGTCGTGGGTGATTCAACCGATATAGATATTCCCCCCGCAAAAAAGGTCATTGTCGATGCGCCCTGTTCAGGTTTGGGAGTCTTAAGAAAAAAACCGGATATAAAATGGAAACGTCAACTCGAAGATATCACGCAGCTCGCATCGCAGCAGGAACGGTTGATGGAAAATGCCGCACGCCTGGTTGAACCGGGGGGTGTCTTGGTATACAGTACATGCACAATTGAACCGGAAGAGAATGAACTGCTGGTTCAATCCTTCCTTACAAGGCATCCGGAATTTAAGATCGATGATCCTTCTAAATTTGTGAATAAATCGATCATCACGCCGGAAGGATACATTGCAACATTTCCCCACCGGCATCAGCTCGATGGATCATTTGCTGTGCGGTTAACTAAATCATCACCGGGGTAGTATCCAGGGTTATCCATCAAAAGTTATTATCCTTCGGAACACAAAACGCCAAAATATAAATAATCGATGCCCCGAAACCGATTTTCCGAACCAGAATTCAACACTCTCCCGATCGTGATCCTTTTATGAAAATTCCGAGGGGAGTTATCATAGTAACTAATATTATTTATCAAAATATTTCAATTCAAACTTAACTACGCAAACGATTTACTAAATATTAGGATGTCAAATCATGGAAGCTATCGTAAAACCAAAACCGGAAATTTACAACGCATGGCCCAAGGGCATGCTCATTGTAGAGAAGCACATTCCACAAGTTGAAAGACCAAACGATGTTCAAATAAAAGTTGTCGCCGCCGGGATCTGCGGCACCGATGTCGGTATCTATAATTCAAAGGATTCGCTGAAGCAAAGCATGTCGTCGTTAACAACGCCAAATGTGACAATCGGCCATGAATTCTGCGGAAGAATTACCGACGCAGGTCCGAAAGCGAAACTTCGACTGGCAAATCTGATCATCCAAAAATCGAAAGAGTATAAAATTCTTCGGAAGTTCACCAAGAATCGGTCCGCATCACAGATCGCCAAAGATAAAACGTTAATTGAGTTTCTGAATCAAAATTTTATATCGACGGCGGAAATGCATATCACCTGCGGTAAGTGCGCACAATGTAAGCTGGGTCAATATCACGTCTGCACAAATACCGTAATCCGCGGTCTGCACGGCGACGGAGCATTCGCTGGATATGTTGTCCTCCCCGCTGAAAATGTCATCATATTTAAAAACGGTGAAATACCGGAAGAGATTGTGGCATTTATGGATGCAATTGGCAATGCTACACATACCGTTCAATCACTTTCCGCAATAAAAGGAAAAATTGTCGCGGTTCTTGGCATTGGCGTCATAGGCCTTATGAGTGTGGCTATCGCCAAAGCAGCGCGTGCAAAAATAATTCTTGTCACCGATGCTTCCCATGGGGAAAATACTCATGAAAAACTCGTCAATCATCGATTTAAAGTTGCCAAATCTCTCGGCGCTACTGAATGTTTCGATGTTTCTAACCCCGAGGAGAAGCAACTGTTTTATAAAACGGCAAAATCTCAGAATCACGGCGCCGGAGTTGATGCTGTCCTTGAAATGTCCGGCTCCTACCATGCCTACGAGGATGCTTTTTCCATAATCCGTATGGGAGGGGAGATATCGCTCCTCGGGTTGACAAGCGGGACGATGCCCATAGATTTTTCAAAATACGTTATATTCCCCGGAACAACGATTCATGGAATTATCGGCAGGCGCGTCTGGTCGACATGGGATATGATGATCGATCTGCTAAAAAGCGGCCTTTCGAATCGGTTTATGAAAGCGAAATTTATCACTCATCAATATCCTCTCAAGGATTTCGATAAGGGATTCCAGGCGATCGCGAACGGCGATGCGTTCAAAGTGTTGTTAATGCCTTCCGCTTAAAGAGATTTTCTTCTCTGGCAGAATTTCGATATATTGGAGTACTACTTTTTCTCCAAGGATTAAATAATCAATGAACTAACCGCTCGTAATTTTCTATTTAGGTGAACCGAACCATGATCAAAGGCGTTGGCATCGACTCGATCGAGATATCAAGATTCCGGGAAAGGAAAGATATTGATGATTTTCTCAAGCAAATTCTTTCTGAAACGGAATGCCTGAACCTCCGGGGTAACTTGAAAAAAGATGTCATGGCAGCCAAGGTATTTACGATCAAGGAAGCGATATTAAAAGCGTTGGGCTGCGGTCTTCATTCGGGATCTTATTGGAAAGATATAGAATTATCAAAAGGATTTTCTCCTACTCTTCGGGGTGTCATTGGTCGGCTGGCGAAAAGTATGTCGATCTCTTCAATCCACGTCGCTCATGGCGATTCAAAGCTATTGAGTGTAGCAGTTGTCATTCTTGAATAATAAATTAAAGGGGATCAAATGAGCAACATCATTTCATACGAAAATAAATATAAGACATTTACTTGGAAACAATCCGAAGAACTATTAGAATACGGTAGAGATGGAAATTTCAACATCGGATATTATTGCACAGACCGGATTTGTGAAAAAGGGCTGGGTAATAAGCTCGGATTAATCTGGGAAGGATTTAACGGCGAAGTTAAAAAGTTTACCTATAACGACCTGCGAATCTACAGCAATACCTTCGCAAAATATTTACAGGATAACGGACTGCAACCCGGCGACCGTATCTGTATTTTTATGGATCGCCTACCGGAACTGTATATATCATTCATCGGCATTTTGAAGATGGGCGGTATTGCACAGCCGCTCTTCTCTGCCTTCGGAGAAGAGTCGCTTTTTACACGCCTCGACGACGCTAAAACTAAAGCGATCCTCACCACCAAAAAACACGTGGGGAAGGTCAGGAGAATTAAATCCCAGCTTCCGGAACTTACGAAGATCATCATTGTCGACGCCGATAGTAATCCACCGGAGCATAATGAACTTCATTTCTCGATGGAAAAATCTCCAAAGGTGGATAAATTTGAAATCGCGAAGGTTGATCGGGAAACCCCGTCCGTTCTCCATTATACTTCAGGAACAACCGGAAAACCCAAGGGAGCGCTCCACGTCCATTCCTCAATTATAGCTCAATTTATCACCGCGAATTGGGTGCTGGATATACAACCCGATGATATCTATTGGTGTAATGCGGATCCTGGCTGGGTTACGGGCACTTCCTATGGCATCATTGCGCCCTGGGCAAATGGTGTAACGCAGGTTGTTCTGGATGCAGGATTTGGCACCGAAAAATGGTATGCATTTATCCAAAAATATAAGATCACCAATTGGTATTCTGCGCCTACCGCAATCCGGTTATTAATGAAAGAGGGATTGGAAGTCGTAAAAAAATACGACCTCACCTGCTTGAGACATTTGTGTAGCGTAGGAGAGCCCCTAAACGCTGAGGCGGTCATTTGGTCTGAGAAAGCGTTTGGAAAACCCTTCCTCGATACATACTGGCAAACAGAAACCGGCTCTATCATGATCTCCAACTATCCCGGGATGAAAATTAAACCGGGATCGATGGGGAAACCGTTTCCGGGTATTTCGGCAGCAGTCATTAACCCAAAGACATTTGAACCTATCACCACTACCGGTACAGTCGGATTAATTGCTCTCAAACCGGGGTGGCCCTCAATGATGAGAACATACTGGAACAATAAAACTACTTACGACGGTAAATTTAAGAACGGGTGGTATATCTGCGGCGACAGGGCAAGTATCGATAGCGAAGGTTATTTTTGGTTCGTGGGTCGCGATGACGATGTGATCAATACTGGCGGTCATCTCGTAGGACCATTTGAAATAGAGTCGGCGCTTTTAGAACACAAAGCAGTCGCAGAATCTGCGGCAATCGGCAAACCTGATCCGGTGAATATGGAAGTCGTGAAAGCATTCGTCGCGCTCAAACCCGGTTTTAGTCCCACGGATGATCTCGAACTGGATATTATGAACTTTATCCGGAAAAAGTTATCCCCGCTGGCGATGCCCCAGGAAATTGAATTCGTAAATTCCTTACCCAAGACTCGCAGTGGAAAGATTATGCGGAGGTTACTCCATGCCCAGGAATGGGGTGAAGAAATAGGAGATACCTCGACGCTTGAGAATGAATAATAAGTAAAATTTATGGAATATGAACTGAACTCGTATGCATTGGTGAATGTTGTCGGTGTTTGAATTTTAATAAATGCAATCATTACACAAATAAAACCCGAAGGAGATACCATGATGTCTGAAGATGTAAAAAAATTAATCATTGATTACGTGAAACGTGAATATTTAGACGAGGATTCAAATCAGCAAATCACTGAAAATACGAAATTGATATCCGGCGGTATAGTGGATTCGTTTTCAATGGTTTCGTTGAAAATGTTTTTGGAAAAGAAATTCCAGGTCAAAATACCCGATGAAAAAGCTACGCCTGAAGCGTTTGATTCTGTGAACAACATTATCAAGCTCCTCAACGAAATAACGAAAAAATAAGGAGGATATATGGCATATAGCGAAAAAGCAAAATCATTCTACGATAATGAATTAAAATCCATCCGCGGAAACGGATTGTTCAAAGAAGAGCGGTACATCAAATCACCGCAAGCCGCTCAAATTAAGGTTGAATATCCTTTGGGATCGCCTCAAAAGGAAGTGATTAACCTCTGCGCAAATAATTACCTGGGTCTCTCCAGCCATCCCGAAGTTGTAAAAGCGGCGCACAAGGGACTCGATGAACGAGGTTTCGGAATGTCGTCAGTCCGGTTTATCTGCGGTACGCAGGATATTCATCGTGAACTTGAACATAAGCTTTCCGAGTTCTTATACACCGAGGATTCCATCTTATTCCCATCCTGTATGGAAGCGAATGCGGCGTTGTTTGAAGTCCTCCTGGATAAAGATGACGCTATGATTTCGGATAGACTTGTACATGCCTCCATCGTTGACGGTATGCGGCTCAGCAAGGCACAGCTATTCAATTACAAGCATTCCAACATGGCTCACCTGGAAGAAAAATTACAGGAAACTCAAACCTGCCGCTTCCGGATGATCATAACCGACGGCGTTTTTTCGATGGACGGTGATATTGCAAAACTCAGCGAAATCTGCCAGCTCGCGGAAAAGTATGACGCTATGGTGATGGTGGATGATTCTCATGCCAGCGGCTTTGTAGGTAAAACCGGAAGAGGAACGCACGAACATTGCGGCGTTCTTAACCGGATTGATGCAATAACAACAACGCTTGGTAAAGGACTTGGCGGGGCAGCGGGCGGATGTATAAGCGGTAAAAAGGAAATCGTGGAATTGTGCCGTCAGCGGGCGCGTCCATATCTCTTTTCAAATGCCGTCCCTCCTGCCGTCATCGCAGCATCGATTAAAGTACTTGAGCTTATTTCAAAATCCACGGATCGGCGCGATAAGCTCGAACGAAATACGATGTACTTCCGTGAAAAAATCACGAAAGCCGGACTCGACATCAAAGAAGGCATTCATCCCATTGTGCCGGTTATGCTCTATAATGCCAAATTAGCCCAGGATGTTGCCCGCGATATGTATGCAGAAGGGATATACGTTGTCGGTTTCTTTTTCCCGGTTGTTCCTCAAGGTCAGGCAAGAATACGGACTCAGATCTCCGCGGATCACGAGATTCACCATCTTGATAAAGCGATTGCCGCTTTTACAAAGGTTGGCGAAAAATATAAAATCCTGGGAAAGAAAAAAGACGATATTATCGCCATGTATGGACAATAACGATCTGCAGCAGTAAGTGTATATAATTCTTTAATTTAAATAATCTTCCGAATACAACACGCTGTCCCGGCTTCCTCTAAAGGAATCCCGGGACAGCGCTATAATACTCTCCATCTTCGATGATGAGTTCTGCGGTAGATATTTTTTAGATTCATCATTACCCCGATATTAATTACGGCAAATTAATTCCCAATCCGGGTTTTGATAAATCAATTTATTTTCCGATAGTATTGATAAGATGAATAATAACCAGAGTTTATAGAAAGGATCACAGTAAAATGAAGACGATGGGACTTTTTTCAAAAGAGCTTCATAATCTCATCAAATCGAATACATTTAAATCGGAAAACCCTCTTCAGAGTCCCCAGGACGGGAAGGTAAAGGTTAACGGCAAGACAGTAATTATGCTTGCTTCAAATAATTACCTCGGTTTTTCCAACCATCCGGTGATTAAAAATGCAGCCATTGAGGGAATAAGAAAATATGGTTATGGCATGGCTTCCGTACGATTTCTCTGCGGAACAATGGATATTCACCTTGAATTGGAGAAAAACTTATCCAAGTTTGTCGGAGCCGAAGATACCATTCTATTTTCATCCTGCTTTACCGCAAATGGAGGTTTTTTCGCATCACTAACGAACGAGAGACTCGGCGTTGATGATCATAAAGATATTATTTATTCAGATCAATTGAATCATGCAAGCATTATTGACGGGCAACGGTTGTGCAGATCGGAATACACCAATAAAAAGATTTACCATCATGTAAATATGGAACATCTCGAACAACTTCTGAGAGAAGATAAAAATATCGATTACAGATTTCGTATAATTTCCACCGATGGCGTATTCAGCATGGATGGCGATGTAGCGCCATTGGATAAGATTGTTTCTCTCTCTCGTAAATATCATGCGATACTATTCGTCGACGACTCACATGGGATCGGAGTATGTGGAAAAACCGGGAGAGGTTCGCCTGAGATAAAAGGAGTATTGGGTAAGATTGATGTTCTTTCAGGGACTCTCGGAAAAGCACTGGGCGGCGCCGAGGGTGGATATCTCAGCGGTAACAAAGACTTAATAGCGTACTTAAGACAAAAAGCAAGACCCTACACTTTTTCAAATTCAATCCCGCCTTCCACAGTCGTCAGTGCGTTAGCTGCGATTGATCTTCTCGCAAAAGATAAATCAATTATAAAAAATCTTTATGCAAACACCCGTTATTTCAGGCGTGAGATTTCTAAACTGGGTTTCACAATCTTAAAAGGCGATCACCCAATAGTTCCGATTATGCTAGGTGAAGCTGCGTTAGCTCAGGAAATGAGTGAAGCGCTCCTGAAGCAAGGTGTCTATATAAAGGGATTATGGTATCCGGTAGTTCCGAAGGGTGAAGCCCGGCTCCGTGCGCAGATCTCCGCGGCACACACAAAAGAAGATTTAGACAGGGCTTTAGATGCATTTCATAAAACTGGAAAAAAAATCAAGATCATTTAATATCACCTTTTGTTATATTAATATATACAATTGAATTTTAGAATAGTTAATTGAGTACCAATGAATAAACCGATAAATGAAACAAATATTTTAGATTCCCTCCGTGTAGTTAAAGACCCGGACCTTCACCGCGACATCGTCGCGTTGAATTTTGTAAAAAATCTTCATATAGATCGTAACGACGTCAGCTTTACCATTGAGCTTACAACGCCTGCCTGTCCGGTTCGCGATGAGCTGAAAACTGCCGCGGAAGAAGCAATCCGTAATTCCATTGAAGGAGTTGGAAAAATCACTGTTTCGATGACGTCGAATGTGCGAACAAACCCCACTCGTGAAACCACTAATATGCTTCCGAATGTGAAAAATACCATTGCTGTTGCGAGTGGAAAAGGCGGAGTCGGAAAATCCACCGTCGCCGTCAATCTTGCGGTATCACTTGCGTTAGATGGAGCACAAGTAGGTCTGCTCGACGCCGATATTTATGGACCGAGTATCCCGTTGATGATGGGTATTAATCAAAGACCGGGGATGAAGAACCAAAAATTAATGCCTCTCGAAGCGCATGGAGTGAAGGTCATGTCCATCGGCTTCCTCGTCGATCCGATGCAAGCAGTAATATGGCGCGGACCGATGGTCAGCGGCGCATTAAAACAATTTATGACCGATGTTGACTGGGGTGAACTGGATTATCTTTTATTCGATCTTCCGCCGGGTACCGGCGATATCCACCTGACGCTTGTGCAAAGCATACCGCTTTCGGGTGCTGTGGTCGTAACAACACCCCAGGATATCTCTCTCGCCGATGCCAGAAAAGCTTTCGCGATGTTTGGAAAAGTTAATGTCTCGGTGCTGGGTATTATCGAAAATATGAGTTACTTTATTTGCGCCCACTGTGGACAACGGGAAAATATTTTTGCTAACGGAGGAGGGCAAAAAGCTTCAGTGGAGCTTCATACTCCCTTTTTGGGCGAAATCCCAATCTATACTCCGATTCGCATTGGAGGCGATACTGGAAAACCAATTGTTGTATCCGAACCGAAATCCTCGCAAGCGCTCATCATCCGGCAGATCACAAGAAATATGGCAGCTCAGATGAGCATTAATCAATTTGCAGGACAGCAGGCGCCAAAAATTGAAATAGATTTGAGTTAAAATAGAAACTTTGAAATAATCATCGATATGCTAAATAACCGAAGTCTCCTCGACCGTATTCAGCAAGCGCTTTCGGTGTGCAGACCTTTTTTGGAAGCCGACGGCGGAGATATCGAATTGGCACAGATTTGTGACGACGGAGTTGTCGAAATTTCATTTTTAGGAGCTTGCGCGAACTGCCCTATTTCACGGATGACTCTGCGTGCCGGAATTGAAAGAACTATTCTAAACTATGCTCCTGAAGTGAAACGGATTGAAGCAGTGTTGAAGAAAAACTAAGGATTTTCTCTCACTACATCTGCATATCGGTTACTTTTCCATTTTTAAGCTGAATCGTTCGGCCTCCTGATCGTTTGATCAGCTCATAATTATGCGACGCCATCAGAACTGCTGTCCCCCTCGAGTTGATCATCTTTAATAACTGAAGAATATCCTGAGACGTCGTCGGATCAAGATTCCCTGTCGGTTCATCTCCAAGAATGGCAAGCGGTTCATTCACCAAAGCCCGAGCGATTACAACGCGCTGCTGCTCCCCCCCAGAAAGTTCATGAGGCATATTGCTTCGTTTATGACTTAAGCCAACATCGGCAAGGACCCTCAATACGCGTTTTCCCAATTCCGACCGGGTTGCTCCAGTCACTTCCAATGCAAAAGCAACATTATCGTATACAGATCGGTCTTCCAGCAGTTTATAATCCTGAAAAACAATTCCGAGAGTTCTCCGTAATTTTGGAATATCGCGTCTCCGGATATTTGTCGAATTATACGGACCGACCATCACTGATCCCGCATCCGGAGCCAGATCGAAATAAATGAGACGTAAGAGAGTGGTCTTGCCCACACCTGTTTCTCCGATGAGAGAGACGAATTCCCCGCGTTTGACATATAAATTTGCTTCAGCAAGCACCGGTTGTCCATCAAAAGAAACTGAAACTTTATCCAATCGGATCATATTTTTGATATTGTTCTGTTTCTAAAAATTTTTGCCGCTAACTTTATTGCTTCAATCATGCTGCCGGCATTGGCGATCCCTTTCCCGGCAATGGAAATGCCGGTGCCGTGATCGGGAGACGTCCGGATAATCTTTAACCCCGCGGAATAATTAACTCCCTTATCAAACCCGATTAGCTTAAGGGGTATAAGTCCTTGGTCATGATACATTGCGAGAATAGCATCATAGTTAATAAACATGCGAGATCCAAAAAATCCATCGGCAGGAAATGGACCATCGATAATACAATTCTGTTTGTTAAATTTTTTGATCGCCGGAATTATTTTTCCCATTTCTTCCTTCCCCAACAGACCATTTTCTCCTCCGTGGGGATTCAATCCAAGAACTGCGATCCGGGGTTTCATAATCCGGAAATCCCGCTTTAACGATGATTGAAGAATTGAGATCTTTTCTCTAATTTTTTGAATGCTGATACTTTTTGCCACATCCTTAACAGGAATATGAACGGTGGCAAGTCCAACACGGGAATTCTCCGCAATAAGCACCATCATAACATTTCGGCTGGAGGTAAATTTTGTTAACATTTCCGTCTGACCGGGGAAATGATACCCCGCAGAATCGATTGCAGCTTTTGATACCGGAGCTGTTACCATAGCGTCCAGGATCCCTCGTTGGCAAAAATCTGTTGTTTTTTTTATTGCCTCCACTGCATAGTCGCCTGATTCTCTCGATGCCATACCGGGTCGAATACTTGGCATTCTATATTGCTCTATGGGAAATACATGAGTAACACCACTCTGAAATATCCGGGGAATCTGATCAATCTCACGAAACAATAATTTCATCCGAAAACGGCGTGCATACCATTCATAAACATCGATGGAGCCAATGATAACGGGCTTGCAACAACGTTGAACTTCCGGTGATAATAATGCCTTCAGAGTCACCTCCGGTCCAATTCCGTTGAAATCTCCCATTGTTACTCCGATAATCGGCTTCATACGACTTGCGTAAGATATTTCACATGCGTTGGCAATTAATAACTTTCGATAGTGAGTAAACGATATTCACTTTTATGCGCATGGTCTTCAAATACAAGTTTCTTGTGAAGTCCCGGGTAATACCATATTTCTTGTGCCGTTGAATTACCAGTTAAATTTCGTTCTATTTTTCCGGGTGACCCGTAAATTATGTATGCTTTTCCGCGATCCCATCGATATCCATCTCTGTTATTTAGGGTGGAAAAAGCAGTGATAGTGTAATCTACTCTTCGGAAATATTCTGCGAGGGCTTCGTTATATGCCGTTTGCGGCATGGGATCACGGTGCTTCCAATAATCTTTGAATAATTTTATTTTTTCTGTTTTATTCGCGCTTTTATAATGGGAATATTCCGTGTCATTCATAACGTACTCCATCACACGCAAGACGATTTCCGGTTGGCGAAGAGACGCCGGTGAATCAAACCAGCGGATTTGGAATCTTTTTATCAGCGAATCAGCGAACGTGGGAGTTTTACAAATTACAGACAATTCATACTCGCCTTCCTCTAAAGTATCGCCTTTGACTTTTATGCGCACCCCTAAATAACCGTTGTGAGATGTTTTCACCAGCCGATACCTCGCTTCGTGTTCGCCATCCGTCATTTCAAGTTTTGCCGAGGAAAAGAAATTTTCTTTCCCGATTGTATCCTGTATAAAGAACTGTTCATACGATCCATCGGGCAATATCCGCTTCAATCGCGAAATTATGCTAAGCGAGTCAGTGGTTTGATTCAGCGGCAATTCAACATAAACATTAAAATTTTTTCCGAAGGGAACATCTCCACTAAGATTTAAGGGCGAGAATTGGACGCTGTCATTTTTCATGTCAAAGATATCGGTCAAAATAAAATCCGACAAGGATAATCTTGAGAGGGAGAAATTTTTAACATTTACTTTTAATTTATCGTTAAAATACCGCCTGTTCGATTCTTTATCCGTCAATTCGGTCACCAGCGAATAGAGTCCCGGGTTGAGTTGAAATGAGATAATACCCTGGACGAACGCCTTCTCCGAATTAATCGTTCGTTGCTCTTGAATCCCTAATTGTTTGTGAATAATTTTCCGTGCAACGGACGTTCCGGTACTATCGAGGAGATCGACAACTAAATCCCCGCGCCCGATAAATGGATAGTTGGGATTTTCAGTTGTATCGCGCACAAAGATAAAATAATCGTAGGAGATACGATAGAGAATATCCAGACGGCTGACATTGTTGGTATCACCGAATAAATTCACAGGTTCAAAATAAATTAATTGGGTTCCCATGCTGCCGGTCTCTCGTTCAGGATTTCTACCGCGCAATTGTGCGAATGCTCCCGCGGTAAGAATCAAACACAAGAACGCGGGAATAAACCAATACCTCCGCCGATGATTAAGAAAGAGTTGAGTAATGTTCGAAACGATCAGCGCCTTAAACATTCTTGGGCCAATGATTAAAAAATTCGATCAAGAGCCGAATGCCATACCCTGATCCGCCTTTCGGCGCATAGGGAAACTCCTCCTCAAGAATGGCAGTGCCGGCGATATCGAGATGAATCCACTTATAATCGCCGATAAATTTTTTCAGAAACATGCCTGCGGTGATAGCTCCCCCCCACCTACCGCCGATATTTTTAACATCGGCGATATCGCTCTTGATTTGTTTTTCATATTCATCGAAAAGGGGCAGCTCCCATACACGTTCATATGTTTTTTCTCCCGCCAATTTTAATGCTGCCATTAAAACGCTGTCATTCCCCATCATCCCGGCAGCATGGGAACCCAGCGCCACAACGCATGCTCCGGTCAACGTAGCAAGATCGATTACCGCTTTCGGCTTATACGTCGACGCATATGCGAGAGCATCCGCCAAAATCAATCTCCCCTCGGCGTCCGTATTATCGACTTCGGATGTTTTCCCTCCATAATGTTTGATAATATCTCCGGGACGCATGGCTGAACCGCTGAGGAGGTTTTCTGTCGTTGGAATTAAACCGATAATGTGGATTGGAAGATTTAGACGCGCAGCAGCTTCGAGTGTTCCAATAACCGCAGCGCCTCCGGACATATCCATCTTCATCTCGCTCATACCGGATGCCGGCTTTATAGAGATGCCGCCGGAATCGAAGGTAACGCCCTTTCCCACAAGAACCACGGTATCCAGGTTCGTTGCCCCTTTGTTATATTCGAGGATAATAAATCGCGGAGGATGTGTGCTGCCGGAATTCACGCCAAGCAATCCTCCAAAACCTTCTTTCTCGATTTTCTTCTTCTCCCATATTTCACTACGGTATCCGTATTTGGAGGCAGATGAACGAGCGGCAAGTGCAAGCGTATCCGGATAGATTTCATTTCCCGGGGCGTTTTCCAGATCCCGAGCTAAATACACCGCCTCACAAATAATTTTTGTGGTATTCAGCGCTTTCTTGATTTGTTTGGTGTGCTCGTCGGATTCACTGACAAACATGAGATGCTGAATACTCTTTATCCGATCTTTCTTTTCCGTAAAATATTTATCAAACTTATAGTGAGCGAGTATCGCCCCTTCTGCGATTGCCCGCACGATTTCCGCGTGATCGGATGGTCCATTCTTAAGAAGAGCGCCATCGAGATCAAAAACGAGATGCTGAACATTCTTCCCGGAAACCTTTTTCATAACAGCAGCTCCCGCCCGCCGGTACTGTTCCAGAGTGAGTTTCTTAACCTCGCCCAGACCAAGAAGAATAATCCTCGGAGTCGAGTTCTTGCCGTCGGTATAGATCGAAAGTAATTCTCCCTCCTTTCCTTTAAATTGTTCCAACTCAATAATGTTATCTAATTTATTCCCGATTAATTTTTTTGCCCGGGTGATGCCCGGAGTAAAAACATCTTTTCCTTCCCCGGTAAAAAGAACGAGGGCGTCCGCCTTAACAGACTTGAGGGCTCTGTTTTCGAATGATAATTTCATATTGTGTTTGACAATTAATTATTAGATAAGTATTAATTCAAAAAAACTTCCTACATCTTTCCATTTAGATACTTTTCTGCGCTGCCAATGACCTTCCGGATCATTCCGTCCAACGAGACATTTGCTACTCTCGCTCCGGCTGCGTTTAAATGTCCGTTTCCGCCAAATTCCTTTGCTAATTCATTAATGGGAATCCTCCCTTTGGATCTAAAACTGAGCTTCACGCCATCAGGTAATTCGTTGAAGAGAATCCCAACGACCACGCCCTTGATACTCATAGGATAAATGGTAAAATTATCTGTATCGATTTCGGAAGTTCCGGTTTTTTTAAACCATGCTTGCCGGGCTACTATATAAGCGAGTTTACCATCGTACTCTGTTTTCATCGAATCAAGAACTTCGCCAAGCAATCGCATTCTCCCGAGCGAAAAAGTCTCGTACACATTCGCGTATATTTCCGTGGGATCTGCTCCGCGTTCTAAGAGATTAGCGGCAATACGATACGTTTCGGAAACAGTTCGTGGATAACGAAACGATCCGGTATCGGTCATAATCGCGGCGTAAAGCCATCGTGCAATTTGTTGATCGATTACGTTCTCTCCATGCTTCATTAATACTTTGTATATTATTTCGCCGGTAGATGCTACATCTGGATTGATATAAGTATATTGAGCGAAGGAATGGGGCTCGAGATGGTGATCGATAATAATTTTTATCGCTTTGCTTTTTTCAACATCGGGCTGCATAGTCCGCAGTCTATCCGGTTGGTTGGTATCAAGAATGAAGATAACTTCCGTATCCTGAATTTTTTGTCCATGAAGCTCTCGCTTAAAAACTGCGATATCATGCGAAGGGTCCATCCAGTTGAAATACGACGGAGTTTCACTATAATTGATTATTTCTGCACGTTTTGAAAGTTTTCGTAAAAAATGACATAGGGCAAGCTCGGAACCGATCCCGTCACCATCAGGATTCACGTGCGTTGTCAGAATGAATGAGGTATTGCGGTTAATGACTGTTTTAAGCTCGTCTAAATAGATTTCCATAGTAGTTAATATAAAAAAAAAGCCCCCATAAATGAAAATCATGGGGGCTTGGTTATATGTTCAATTTATTGAATTGTCCAGGTTTCACCCTGTAACAACAGTTTCTTAAGGTCGCCAATGCCCTCTTTCTGGATCGCGGAGTTAATTTGTTTTTCCATTTCGGTAGCATAGAGTTGCCGCTCTACCGCATACACCACCCCGACCGGGCGCGGTAAATTGGGCAAACTGGACATCTTGGCGATGATGAATGACAACATGGTATCTTTTTCGTTATGGACTATTAAATTATCTGAGGAATATTTTCCGTCGGTCAACGACACAACTTGAGGAGTGAATCCATCCAGACGCAATCCTTTTTCTTTGTTTTTACCAAAGATCATTGGCTTACCGTGTTCAAGGAAAAGAACGTTATCATCTTTTGTATCTTTTTCCGTCAATGCATAGAATGCTCCATCGTTGAACACATTGCAATTTTGATAGATTTCAGTAAACGCGGTGCCGTGGTGATCTGCGGCTCTACGAATAACCGATTGCATATGCTTAGCATCCCGGTCAAGAGTCCGGGCAACAAATGAGGCCTCGGCGCCGAGCGCAACGAGCAACGGGCTGAAAGGATGATCAACGTTGCCATAGGGAGTTGATTTTGTTATTTTTCCGAATTCAGACGTCGGAGAATATTGTCCTTTTGTCAAGCCGTAAATTTGATTATTAAAAAGGAGTATTTTGACGTCCACATTCCTTCTACAAATATGGATAAAATGATTTCCACCTATGCTTAATCCATCTCCGTCTCCAGTTGCAACCCATACAGAGAGATCGGGGCGCGCGATTTTTAATCCCGATGCTATCGCGGCGGCTCTGCCATGAATGCTGTGGAATCCATACGTATTCATGTAGTAAGGAAATCGACTTGAGCATCCAATTCCCGAAACAAACACTATCTTGTGTCTGGGAATATTTAACTCAGGCATAACACGCTGTACTTGCGCAAGAATTGAATAATCTCCGCAACCGGGACACCAGCGAACATCTTGATCAGATTGAAAATCTTTCGATGAATATTTCTGCGCCGGAACCGATGGGATATCTTTTAATATTTCTTCAACTAAGTTCATAATCTTTTCCTATAAAATTAATCGTGTCAAAATCATACTTTTTCAATGGATTATAGCATCTCATCTATTTTTTTCTCGATCTCAATGGCTTTGAACGGCAATCCCTGAATCTTATTCAGGGATTCTGTCGGTACCAGGTATTTCATGCGGATCAACTTCGAAAGTTGTCCCAGATTTAACTCCGGAATCAGAATATTCTTAAAATTATAGAGTATTTCGCCGACGTTTTTCTGGAACGGGTGGATATATTTCAAATGCAGATGCGAAACTCGCTTACCTTCCTTCCGTTTATTCTCGACTGCCGTACGGATGGCGCCATAAGTTCCGCCCCAACCAATAACGAGCAGATCGCCTTTAGGATCGCCCTCAACTTGCGCAAGCGGGATAAATTCCGCTACCCGATCAATTTTTGCCTGTCTCATTCGAATCATGAACTCATGATTTTCCGGGTCATAACTCACATTTCCGGTTATATGCAGCTTCTCTAAGCCGCCAATTCTATGTTCTAAACCGGGTGTACCGGGAATTGCCCACGGACGCGCGAGTGTCTTTTCATCTCTGGAGTATGGATGAAATCCCTCGGCTTTCGTGGTGAACGATGGTGATATATCAGGCAAGGCGTCAACATTGGGTAATAACCAGGGTTCGGCTCCATTTGCCAAATAACCGTCAGTTAAACAAATAACTGGCGTCATAAATTTTATTGCTATGCGTGCCGCCTCAAATACGGTATCAAAGCAATCAGCCGGCGTGTTGGCGGATATCACCGGTATGGGCGCTTCACCGTTTCTGCCATACACCGCCTGCAGGAGATCTGCTTGTTCTGTTTTTGTCGGTAAACCTGTGCTTGGTCCGCCGCGTTGAACGTTGACAACAACCAGCGGAAGCTCCAGCATAACGCCCAGACCGAGAGCTTCTGTTTTGAGCGCCATTCCGGGTCCGCTTGTCGTGGTACACGCAAGAGAACCGCCATACGATGCGCCGATTGCGCTCGTGACGCCCGCGATTTCATCTTCCGCCTGAAATGTTTTCACGCGGAAATTTTTATGCTTCGATAATTCGTGTAAAATATCGCTCGCTGGGGTAATAGGATAGCTGCCAAGAAAGAGATCGAGTCCTGATTTAACGGAAGCGGCAATCAATCCCCAAGCCGTAGCTTCATTACCGGTAATACTTCGATAAGTGCCGGGACTTAAAGCCGCGGGCTTAACTTCATATCGTATACCGAACATTTCGGTCGTTTCACCGAACGCATAACCAGCATTGAGCACCCGCATATTCGCTTCAATCAGGGTTGGATCCTTCTTGAATTTATCCTTAATCCAATGAATCGTCGGTTCCATCGGTCGAGTATACATCCAGTACATTATACCCAGCGCGAAAAAGTTCTTTGAACGATCAACAATTTTGGTCCCGAGATTGAGATCATCCAACGCGGTGGAAGTTAATTTTGTAATCGGAACTGAATACAGCCGATATTTGGAAAGAGATCCATCTTCAAGGGGGTTGGTTGCATACCCTGCCAATTTTAAATTTTTATCGCCAAAGCCATCCGAATTCGCTACAATGATTCCGCTGCTTTTTAAATTTCGCAGATTTACTTTAAGCGCTGCGGGATTCATTGCGATAAGCACATCGCACATATCGCCCGGGGTATTAATTTCTGTAGAACCGAAATGTATCTGGAAACCGCTCACCCCGAAGAGGGTACCTGCAGGGGCTCGGATTTCTGCCGGATAATCGGGCAATGTGCTCAAGTCATTGCCCAACAAGGCAGTTGTGCTTGTAAATTGCATACCGGTTAATTGCATGCCATCGCCGGAATCACCGGCGAATCGAATCGTTACATCGTCTAAATTTTTTAAAGTCTTTGCCATAATTGTCACAGTATATTGAATTGTTTAGAAGTCATCCCAGGCTGTTCAAAAACGGGAACCATTTCGATAGATAGCCGGAAATAATGGTTAAATAATTTGTAAAAATCAGGATGCCAACCCCCATCAAAAGAACACCGCCAACAATTTCAACTTTATGGAGGTGCATCTTGAATTTGTTGAACACTTTATAAAAAGCTGTAATACTCATCCCGGTAAGAAAAAACGGAATACCTAAGCCGGCGGAATAAAAGGCAAGGAGGATAATACCTTTACCAACTGTGGATTGTTGAGCAGCGATGGTTAGGATACCTGCGAGAATAGGTCCGATACAGGGCGTCCATCCAAACGCAAAAGCTAATCCGACAAGAAAGGAACCTAGGAATCCGATAGGTTTGGCGGAAGAATGAAATCGTTTTTCGTAATTCAAAAAACCTATTTTGAAAATGCCAGCCATATGTAGCCCGAATATGAAAATCAGAACTCCGGCAACCTTGCTGATAATCCGTAACTGCTCGCGGAGAAATTGACCGATTGCGCTCGCGGAGGCGCCCATCATGATAAAAACAACGGAAAAACCGAGTACAAAAAATAGTGAATTGGCGAGAACGCGTTTCCGGGCATTTTTCCAGCTTACGCCGTCATTCATTTCTTCAAACGATACGCCTGATATGAAAGAAATATATCCGGGAACAATCGGCAGGACGCAGGGTGAGATAAATGAAATTACACCGAAGATAAAAGCTGTTACTATATTAACGTTTTCCAATCCGTTTCCTATAATTTTCGATTGTCTATCATCGAATCCTCAAATAGAACAACATAATTACCAAATATTTAGTTGCGAATTTAACGAAGAATAAGAATCCCGGATAAATCCGGGGATTCATTTATTCTCGTACAACCCATATTTTCAATTTTCCATCGACGCCGGCATGAAGATGGACATTCACCGTGTAGATACCGAGCGCTTTAATTGAATCTTCAATCTCTAAAGATCGTTTATCTATTGTATATCCTTTTTCTTTCAGTGCATCCGCTACCATCTGGTTGGTGACAGCGCCATAAAGCTTATCATCCTCGCCAACTTTCATAGGCAGAGTGATGGAGACTTTCTCAAGTTCTTCAGCCAGTTTTTTTGCCGTTGCCAGTTCTTTTTGCTGGCGGGAAAGATGCGCTTTTTTCTCCTCTTCCAGAGTCCGCAGATTACCGGGGGTTGCCTGATAACCGATGCGTTTCGGGATGAGATAATTTCTCGCGTAGCCGTTGTTGACGTCAACGACCTCGCCCATTTTTCCTAAAGTATCGTAATCTTGTCTTAATATTATCTTCATAAAATCTCCTTTGGGATGAGGTAATTAACGAATTGCGTCGGATACATACGGAATGAGGGCAAGATGCCTCGCTCGTTTGATCGCCTGAACCAGTTGCCGTTGATGCTTCGCGCAAGTGCCGGTGATTCGCTTAGGAATTATTTTCCCTTGTTCCGAGACGAACCTTGATAACCGTTTTTCATCTTTATAATCGATATAAATTTCTTTATTATCGCAAAAACGACAGGTTCTACGTTTTTTTAGTTGTTGATCTTGTTTTGCCATTGTTGTCCTTATTTTTCTTGATGGGGAGCGTCGGGACGCTCATTCAATAATTGGAGTTCTTCATTCGTGAGAAATTTATCAAACGAATCATCTTCGATAATTAACGGTTCTTCATCCAGGGTAGTTTGAGTTTCCGGCGCGTTGAACTCGGGTCCGCCGGTTGGTTTCCGGTTCAGGAATTGGATTCGCCGCGCTTTTATTTCAATCACACTCTTGTTGTAACCATCTTCTGTTTTAAAATTATGACTTTGCAGTTCACCGTCAATCAACACGGCGCTTCCTTTTTTCAACCGGTTTGTACAACTTTCCGCTAATTTATTCCACGCTACCACACCCACATAGCAAACCTCTTCTTGCCATTGATTGTTCGCATCGCGATATCTCCTGTTGGCGGCTATAGAAAAATTCACAACAGGCGTTTTATTTGTGGTATGACGAAATACCGGATCTTTCGTCAGGTTCCCGGCTATCATTACAGTATTAAGTTCGGGTACTTTCAGATCAGCCATCGTGTTCTCGCGTCGTCTTCAACAAATCACATTCTGAACTTGCGCATCGGTATCCTATGCCGGTGGATCAGCATCGAAAAGTGGTTCTTTCAATGGAACTTTTATCTCGGGTATAACATCTGCAGCTATATCGGGTAATGGAACCGGTCCCATTGCCTTCGCTTTAAGAGCTTTTTCATCCAATTTGATTGTTAAAAAACGGAGAATTTGCTCCTCAAGAGTATAAGAACTTTCCAACAATCTGACGATATCGCCGGTAGATTTAAATTCAATATTGGCGAAAAATCCATTATTTTTCTTTTTGATGGGATACGATAGACGTTTCCTCCCCCACTTATTTACCGCGGAGATTTCTCCGTTATTTTTTGCAATTGTTTCTTGGATTCTTGCTATAATCGATTCAACCTGATTATCTTCAAGCGCCGCGTTGATAATCACGGTTGTCTCATAATTGTTTTTTAGATTTTCCATTCACTTATCCCTCTGGACATTTATAAAAAGATTCCGAAATAATTGCTCCGGATTCAACCAAAACAAATTTCGAAACAGGGTTATTTAATTATTAATGTTATTATAAAGATTCATTGCCCGTTCGACCGATTGCGTTGCTGCTACATAGCACGCATCAGCGGCTGTTTGAATCATTGTTCGCACAATCGCCTCTTCTTCCCTCGGAAAGGTCGAGAGCACAAAATTAATCTTGCTTTGTTGCTCAAGAGGCATCAAATCATTTTTGATTCCGCATCGTAACCGGGGAAGTTCATCAGTCTGTACCTGATAGAGAATTGATGCTAATCCATTGTGACCTCCATCTGAACCGGTTAATCGAATTCGAATTTTACCTAATTCCAGATGAAAATCGTCGAGGACAATCAGAACATTATTGAGGGGTAGTTCGTATCGATCTATCACATCGAGCACTGCCATCCCCGAATTATTCATATACGTCAATGGTTTTACCAATAATATTTCCTCATCACCTCGCTGAAAAACTGCCTTTACAAATTCACCGCGACCTGCTGAAAAATCAACATTATTTTTCATGGCAATCACGTTGACAACTTCAAAACCAATATTATGTCTTGTCCCGGCATATTCTGAACCGGGATTTCCAAGCCCAACGATCAAAAACACAAATTGGGAAAATTTCTAAAATTATTTTTTCTTCTTTTCCTCAGGAGGCGCCGCAGTCGCTGCGGCTGCACCTGCTGGAGGAGCAGCGCCGCCTTCTTCATCGACCTTCTTTCCTTTACCAATCACTTCTGGTTCAAGCGGAGCTTCGGGGGTTGCCGTTGTAGCAGCAACCTCTTTTTCAACTGTCGGAGGAATAACCCCAACAATCGCGCTGGTCGCATTTTCAAGAACCTTTACGCTTTCTATCTTCAGATCGCTCACATGAATAAATTGATTCACCTTGAGCATTTCGGCGTTAATTTCGATGTGCTCGGGTATATTCTTCGGAAGAGATGATATCCTCAACCGGTGCATAAAGCCCTGAAGAATTCCTCCATCTCGCACTCCAACCGGTATTGCGCCGGTGATAACCACGGGCACCTCAACGGTAATTTCCCTGTCTTCCCGCAAACCCTGCAAGTCGATGTGGATCGGACGATCAGTGAGGGGATCGAATTGAATATCTCTCAGGATACAATTCTTTACTTCTCCATTTTCGAGCGTAAGATTGATCACGTGAGTTTCGGAGGTATAAATGAGAGGTTTTAGACTTTTCTCTTCAACCGTTACGGGTATTGTATTTTCTCCGGAAATATAATAGATACCGGGAACTTTTCCCTGACGGCGTAATGCACGGGATCCTTTTCCGGTTTGTTTTCGTATCTCGGCTTGTAATGTAATCTCTCGCATCGAAAATTCCTTCTCTTACCCTTTATCAATATCAAAAAGTGAACTAATAGATTTATTTGAAAATCCCCGCTTGATCGCTTCAGCGAATATGCGATCTACGGAGAGCAATTCTAATTTTGTTAATGTTTCGGCTTTCGTATTCAATCCGATCGTATCAGTTGCAAATAATTTTGAAACAGCAGATTGTTCAATCCGGTCCACTGAATTTCCCGATAATAACGGATGCGTACAGGCGCCAAAAATCTCCTTCGCCCCTCCTTCTTTCAGCGCTTGAACCGCATTACAGAACGTTCCTCCGGTATCAATCAGATCATCCACGATCAAAATATTCCGATTTTCCACATTTCCAATGATGTTCATAACCTCCGCTTGATTAGGACCCGGTCTTCGCTTATCAATCAAGATCAGATCAGCGCTCAGTCGTTTTGCATACGCACGAGCCATCTTAATTCCTCCGACATCGGGAGAAACCACGGTTAAATCTTTCAATTTTTTCCGGCTGAAAAATGGCACAAATACTGCAGATGAATAAAGATGATCCACCGGGATATCCAGAAATCCCTGAATCTGCGGTGTGTGAAGGTCCATCGTGATCACACGATCAGCGCCTGCTTCACTTAAGAGGTTTGCCACCAATTTCGCCGTTATGGAAACCCTCGGTTGATCCTTACGATCCTGGCGCGCATAACCAAAGTACGGAATCACCGCCGTCACTTTTCTTGCAGAAGCGCGAATCGCTGCGTCAATCATTATCAGCAACTCCAGCAAATTATCAGACGGTGGATTTGTTGATTGGATGATAAATACATCCGATCCGCGTATATTTTCATTATATTTTACCCAAATTTCACCGTCACTGAAATTCCGGATGTCACACTTTCCTAACGGTCTCCCGACACATTTTGCAATTTTTTCGGCAAGTTTTCTATTCGACCTGCCGGAAAACAATTTCAGTTCGTGCATTCTTTATAAATATTTGGGTGATCGCAACCGAATTAGTGAAAATACCCCTGTTTAAAGGATATTTTAAACAAGTATGGATTTAAATATAACCAAAATCTCATAATCTTGCAAGGTCTATTTAAAAACCCTTGAATTTTGATTATATTCACGCCACCTTCCCATTAATCCGGAATTATTTGATAAGCAACATCTTCCTTACATCGTGGAAGAGGTTCGAGGTATTATCCGCTCCTAACGCTCTTATGCGATAGAAGTATACACCGCTGGCTAATGACGTCCCATCAAAACTTATGTCGTGAGTTCCTGCAGCAACTGATTCCTGGTTAAGCAAGAATTTCACTCGTTGGCCGAGAATATTAAAAAGCTCAAGCGTAACGTTTGCTTGCACCGGTAATTGAAATCGTATTACCGTTGTGGGATTGAATGGATTTGGAAAATTCTGCAATAACGCGAACTCCTTAGGAAGTGGAGTCGCATCATATGTCACACGCATAATAACCGAAGAGATTGACGGATCGGAAATATAAACAGGGCTGTTCTGATCCGGCGTCACCGCGCCTAACACCTTCCAATTTACACTATTGATTATTGTTACCGAGCGAATCTGATTCTCTTTTAATTTTATTGATACATGTAATGGGTAGTGTTGACTTCGGACAATTATTGGGAAATCTGCAAAACTATTATCGTGAAAATCGAATAGTTCGACCATCTGTCGTGATCCAAAAGAGACGTCAAGGACGCCGGGAGGCGGAGATGGGGGCAATTCAAATGTTCCCTTTTGTATATTATGTTGACTTACCGATCCACTAAAGAATAATTGCTGCTCACCGCCCGATCCATCGCCGATTGTCACGGTATTATAATTGATCAAACTATCAGCGTCCTTGATTATCGCTGCATGTTTTGCTGCCGTTCCTCCCAGAGTAATCGAACCTTCTTTAGCTACTTTCACCCAATATCCATAACCAGGTCTAACGGAGTCGGTGAGATTGTACCCTGCCTTATAATTATAAATTCTAAGAGGTGAGACGAGTGTGCCCGATGGAGATTGAATAATGTCTGTGGGAGCGACCGGTTTCGCTATCGACCCGATAATTACCCAACCCGTATCGACCGGTATAGTGATAGAGGCAAGTGGATTACCTTCAATGGGAACCGTGATCGTATCGGCAAATTTCAACCAGTATCCGGGACCATTTTTTATCGTATCCGCCACATAGTAACCGAAATTATATCCGTATGCACTGGAAACCGCCAACGGATAGTTGTATACTTTCGTGGGATTTATGGTAGACACCTGAGGCATCGATATGAGATTCCATTTCTTTTCGTACATATAAAAGGCAGGCACCTGTTGCACGATTTTGATGGAAGTTATTGTTGGATCGTATATGATAGTAGATTGTTGCGATTTCATATATACGGTTAATTTTGTGCCATTTGTTGCAGAATCAATTAATTTAATATTTCCCAGGGGGAATTCTGAGTTGTCCCATTGGAGTGTCATTGGGTATCCTCCGGGCCCGGGTTGAAAATCGCATTGATAGATATTGGTAGATAATCCACCCTGGAGGATGGGCATTATATCAATTAAACTCGAAAGAGATGGTGAAAGTATCCAACGAGCATCGAACGTGTATTGAGGCGGTTTCGCCGGAAGGTTCTTCTCACCGAATATTGTATCTAAACCGGCTGTTGCTCCGGGTTGTGCGCCCCATTGCAATGTATCCTTTGTATTCCCCGCATCCTTAATAACTAAACGGTTTCTGAATTGATACGGAAGACGCGGTGTGAACCCGCCATCTCCGACATACCATCGGGCATATAGAAATGTAGTATCAAGACATATCCCGGGATCGACTCCATCAGCATAGTTATCAGCGCCCATGTTAATCAGGAGCCCACTGGAATCTCTAAACAATGAAACATTCCCTAACGGGAACATATTATCGTCATACCGAAGGCACAGACCTGCAGGCGGATTTGATCCTCCATATGAGGTGATCGAGTACGAGATGGGAGAAAAGAGAGAATCCGGATATAGTTTAGGTTTGCCATTCAAATATGTTGTAACCGATACTGAATCAGGATATACTCCAATCCCCAGGAACTGGATTGATGTTGCTGGAGTTTCAAATCGGTATTGGTCCAATGATGCGGGCGAGATATATCGTAGAATAGTCCCCGGCGTAACCATCCCCTGACCGCTAAAGGATTCGCCGCTACGATTGCGAATCGCCAGAGTATCATTTTGCCGCAAATTTATAATGGAAGCGATACGAAGTGACTTCGTTATGGTGATATTACCGATTGAACTCATTTCTGCGTCCGGATTTACGAGTAAATTATTAAATGTCCCGCGTAAATATCCAATACCGTTACATATATATAGATTTTTACCTGCCGATGCTGATCCTCCCGGATTGATTATCAAACTTCCGCCAGTGATAATCTGCGTTCCCGCCGTCGTATCGGTGATTAATGAACCGCCAATGGAAATATCTCCGCTGCAAACTAATTGTGCTATTCCTCCATGAATGTTAATGCTGGCACCCGGGGAAACTACTAACGTGCCAATATTTAATTGTTGAAGGATTGAGGTGACCACAGGTTGAGTAGGTGTTACGGGAATTAAGATACTATCGAGTTTATTGGGCGCCCCCAACGGCGACCAATTACCCGGATTCGTCCATTGTGAGTTTATGGATCCTGTCCAGGTTCTTCGCTGGAATGCATTAATAGAGGAACTCACAATGGTACTGCTTGACGCCGAAGCGATGATGTAGGCGCCGGAACCGGAGGGTATTGTTTGGATAGAATAAAAGGATGTTAGCGCAGGATTCAGATCGTAGTACCAATCCTGACCTCCATTTGTTGTGCTGATAATCTCTCCAGCATCGCTAACAGCCCAGCCGTATTGTGAATTAAAAAAGGCGACATCATAGATGCTGATAGGATCTGCGATCGATAAGTCGTTCCATGTTTCGCCCACATCAGTAGATTTTATAATTTCGCCATAATCTCCTGTCGCTATAATGCTATTATCAGGCAAGAATGCCATTGAATATAAATATTGTGTAACTCCGGTCGATTTTGGAATCCACGAACTTCCGCCGTTTGTTGTTTTCCAAAATGTACCATCGGAAACGGAGACCAATCCGATGCTTGGATTAATAAAATGAACTTTCGTAAACGTCGTAATGGTGGTAACAGATTGAGAAGTCCAGGTTGCTCCACCATTCACACTTTTCAAGATGGTTCCTGCATCACCAACCGCCCACCCTACGGACGCGTTGATAAAATACACCGAATATAACGTATTATCAGTTACAGTTGTTTTCGGAGTCCATGTAGCACCTCCGTTGATAGTTCGAATAACATAGCCGCTATCGCCTACAGCCCACCCGACTGTATCATTGAGAAAATACACAGAATAGAAGGGCCAATAGACTGAATTATTCTGAGTCGTCCAGGATAATCCTCCATCCGTCGTTTTAATGACCACTCCCGTATCTCCAACAGCATACCCGATATTAAGTGAAGGGAAATATGCTGAATACAGATCGGCTTTTACTCCGGATGATTTAAGTTGCCACGTCATTCCACCGTTTGTAGAAGAGAGGATTCTGCCCACATCGCCCACTGCCCATCCTACCGATGGAGAAATAATACGAATGGCAAACATATCATCGTAGAGATCGGGGAGAACACTATTCCAGGTTACACCTCCATCGCTGGTTTGTAGAATAGATCCGAGACTCCCACCAATCAACCCATTTAAAGAGTCACGAAACTGTACACTAAAAAAACTCGTCAATATTGGCGATAATTGATTTCCCCATGTTTGCCCGCCATCTGTTGTTTTTAAAATGTAACCAGCCAAGCCAACAGCCCACCCCACTTTTTGAGATACAAAATACGCGGAATAGATCGATTTCGTTGAATCCAATGTGGTTGGATACCACGAAGAGCCGCCATCGGTGGATTTGAGGAAAATGCCCTTCGTTCCAAACGCGAAACCTGTTTGAGTACCAACAAATTGAATTGAAAAAATAGTCTCGTTTGTCAAACTATTTTGGGCGGTCCAGCTTGTTCCTCCGTTCGTTGTTTTATAAATCGTTCCATTCATGCCTGTAACCCAACCATTTGAAGAAGAACTAAAATATAATGCATAGAGGGAAATAGAGAGTGGAAAACCCTGATCAACCCATGTAAATCCGCCATCAGTTGTTTTTAATACTACTCCATCATCCCCTGCTACATAACCGATTAACGGCGAAGTAAATTGAACGGCATTGAAATTATCTGTATCGGCATTCACCATTTGTTGAACATTCCACGTAACACCCGCGTTACTCGTCCGAATGATGGTTCCATAGTTGCCAACTGCCACAATGGTGTCCGCGCCAACATTCCACAGTCCATTTAACGGTTGACCCTGAGGTAAAGGATTGATTGACTGCCATGGTGTGGTCTGAGCAACCAAAATGCTTGTTTGAATGATGAAAAGTGCGATAATGCAGATACTTTTTTTCACAAAAATTTCCTTATAACTGACTAAATTTTTAATGATATTTCACTCTGACCTTTTAAAGCAATTGGAAAAATCAATTTTCCAACTGCTTTCCCCCTAATATAAATCATACGAATATTTATGGAAGTTGTCAATAGATATGCCCAAAATAAAGGAAAATATAAGAATTTTGCCTTTTTATATTAAATAGGGCAAAAGAATTAGATAAAATTAATATTTATGATGTTTGATGGAATCTTGAATATCCTTTGATCTTCGCAAAGAATCCAGGCGTAAACTATCTACATGTCCGATAGAATCATGAAGATTTGAAATACCAAATTTAGCTCGCGATGATGTCATCCGTTCAAGCATGGGATTAACCTTGAATGGAGAAGCAGGTTTAACCACGCTTGTTGAATCTCTCGTCATTGGCAATTCCACCTTACTGTTAATCTGGATTGTGGGAATAGCTTGTTTTGGTTGAGATTCAACAGGATTTATATTTCCTTGACCTGACGGGGCATTATCTTGGGGAGCTTGTCCGTTGGAAATTACCGCGTTGTTGATTTTTGAACTAACACTGTTTGGTTGGTTATCGCTCTTTATGTCGTTTTTAAGAGTTCCTGTATTATTTTGAGATTTTTCCAATTGAGTTGGCGCTCTTTCTTTTTTCTCCGAACTCGTTGTTGAGTTTCGTAAATACTGGTGAGCGTTATCCGGAACCAGCGTGGGTGTTTTCAGATCATTTACTCTCGTTCGATAAATTATGTATGCCGATAAACCTGCAACAACACATAACCCGGCAATTGAATAAACCAATGCCGGCGCTTTAGTAAGAGATTCCCATAAGCCGTATGGAACAGATTGTGATTTTCCGGTGCGTATCCGTCTCTGAAGATTATCCTCAAATTCACTCGAGACTTGAACCTTGGGTAAGCTCTTCAACCATTTCCTAAAATTTTCGTGGGAATGCTGGTTCGGCACTGAGTTATCTTCCATACTCCATTATCAGGTAAACATATTCTTCGTTAGAGGTCATCCGCGACATCTTGAAGTAACTTCTTCAAATGACTGCGTGCGCGATTAAGTCGTGATTTCACCGTCCCCATCTTTAAACCTGTAATTTGGCATATTTCTTCATAAGATAAATCCTGGATATCGCTCAGGATGATAATCTCACGTTGATGCTGATCGAGTGAAAGAAGGGCGTCCTGGACAATTTGCGTTCTGTTCGATTCTTCCAACTCCCGGTCAGCCCTATAGCGATTATCAGGGATTTCATATTCCGCATCCTCCCTCCCCGATTGCCGCTGAAAAATTGATATCATCCTGCCTATTTTCTTCCGGCGTAAGTAACTTCGCGCAAGATTTCCGGAAATCGTATACAGCCAGGTCGAAAACTTTGCAATTGGGCGGTACGCTTGTTTATTCTTATAGAGTCGAATGAATGTTTCCTGAACTATATCTTCGGCATCATCCCGGTCTCCAATGTATCGAAAAACAAAATTCATCAGTGGATTTTTAAATCTCGAAACAATAGTGACAAATGCTCGCTCATTACCCGCTTGAAACGAGGAAATTAATTCTTCATCGCTCGTTTCGGATGATATTATCCGTTCATCCATCCGGCAGTTATTTAACTGTTAAAAACAAGAAAAGTTCCGTTAAATTGATCCCGAAATCTCAAAAAGTGAATACTATTCGATTAAAGATGTTCCACCATCATAGTATGCATAGACTCTTGTTTATTGATTATTTTGTAAACCAAAACTGTCATAATGAGACTCATATCCGCGTCGCTCAATTTCAATCTACGGTCTGCCTCAACGAGCGAGCTAAAAACTCCCTCAAACTCATCATTTGTATATTTGGCTGCTGCATTTGCATATTCTTCGGCATATTTTGTATATGCCGGATTCATATTCAAAAATTTAGCAATTTCTTGAATAGATCTCTTTTTTTGAAGAATTTCCTGCACTACCCACAATTTTTGAAAATATTTTGTGACCGATGCAAGGATGTAGCTGGGGCTCTCACCCGTTTCTAACATCCTGCTGACTATGTCTAAAGCGTGGACAAGGTCTTTCGATCCGAGCGTTTTGTTCAACTCAAAAACATTAAATTCTCTCGTCACGCCGGTTACGGCATTTACATCCTCTACCGTTATGTTGTTTCGATCACCGATATAAGTATAGAGCTTATCAATTTCATTTTGAATTTTCCGGAGCGAGCGGTCGCTGCAAGTGTGCAACAGTTGAATCGCGTCTTCGCTGATCGTTTTTCCACTCGCCTGGATAGTGTTTTTCAACCAGCCGGGTATCTGATAATCCTTCAACTGTTCGAATCCGACAGTTACCGATTTTGTTTCGAGGGCTTTATATATCTTCAATCGAAAATCTGGTTCTGCGGCTATGATGACGAGGATAGTAGTCGGTGATGGATGATCGAGATAGGAAAGCAATTTATCTTTATCGGGAAGCTTATCAAAATCCCGTACAATAACCATATTCCGTTCTCCCATCATAGGAAACATAGATGCAAACGAAATAATATCATTTCCATCTACATCGCCGCCATATAAAACGTCAAGGTTAAAACCGCTGTTCAGGTCGTCCAGAACAGCGTGTTTTAACATCTCAAGAGCTCGTTCCAGGAGATATTCCTCTTCCCCAAAAAAGAAATAGATGGGGGCAATATCTTTACGTTTTATCGCATCTTGAAATTCCTGGAAGGGAATTCCGTGCTTTTTTGTCGATGCCATTATGATGATCTCTTAATATCTAATGGTTATAGCGGAAATAATTTGAAAGATTTATTTAATACGGATTTTTTTTATTAACACATCGACCTTAGGTCTTCCGTCGGACGGTCCCATTGCCGGAATGATCTCAACATCTCCAATTTTTTCAACAACGGTCATTCCTTTCGTAACTTTTCCAAAAATGGTATAATTATGAGGTAGACCGACGTCTTTCAAACAAACAAAAAATTGACTTTTGTTGGTATTAGGTCCGCTATTCGCCATTGCAACCACACCCTTCACATATCCGGCTTTGTAACTTGGCGTAGAAGCATTTAATTCATCATTGAATGGTTTGCCCCAGATGCTCTCCCCGCCGAATCCCCATTGGGAAACCTGGGCTGTATCTTTAGATTTTTCATCCCCTGTTTGAATTACGAATCCTTTTGCTACGCGATGAACCCGCATTCCATCAAAAAATTTCTTTGCCGCAAGTTTTGTGAAATTCTCAACCGTTTTTGGGGCGTCATTTCCGTATAATTCGAATTCAAATGTCCCCATGGATGTTTCCACGACAGCAGTTTTTTTCGCAACGCCCCCGGGGGTCGTCTGTGATTCTTTTATCACTTTTTCCTTGACTGGTTTTGTAGTTTGTGAAAATGCGATAGATGAAACGATGATGAAGAGTGAGATAAATAACAATGGATATTTGATGCGCATACGATCTCCTTTATGAATCTTGTTGCTATGATATTTATTATTAATGTAAAATATTAAAATTCAAGCGGCTTCAGTAACATTATTAACTTCGGCTTCCGCCGGATTGGATACATCTTTCAGATGAATTTTGTCTTTAAAAAAATAATAGACTCCGATTAATGTTGTGCCCAGTAGCGCCACCGCGTGAGTCGATGCAGCATAACTCCTTGCAATGTCGTCATTTACGCCGTATAATTTCGTTAGTGTTTGAATGACAAAATAATGATACGGGCCCGTCGCCCCGGGCGTGGGGATAATAATCCCAATGCTGGATATTCCCTGTACAACAAACGCGGCTCTCCAATCGAGCGAATAATTTTGAATCATCCCAAAGCCATAAAATGGAAGATACATCATTAAAATATAAAGCGCCCACACAAGGATACTTAATACCCCGATCATAAAATAATTATGAGTATCCTTTAAAAACAGAAATCCATCCAGAAACGAATGCGTGATACGCTCAAAGCGCTCTGCCCTCGCTGGATGGAGATGATTTGTGAAATATCTCAATAATTTAATAACCACATCACGCCGGAGCATTAAAAAGATTAAAATGCCAAAGAGGAGAAAGGTGCACAATGTGATCCAGATACCGACATTTTCGAGCCAGGGGAACGATTGTGTCAATGGTCCATTGTACACTGCCGGGATAAGAATAATGAAGATCATAAAGGAAATAATATCGAAAATACGTTCTACGATGACCGTCCCAAATGCAGCGCTGCGAGAAACATGTTCCAATTTTCCTATCGCATAGGGACGGACAATTTCGCCGACTTTTGGTAGAACATTATTAAGCATGTAGCCGATAATAAGCGCAGACCATAAATTTCTGAATGATAAGTCTCGCTTGATCGGTTCCATGAGATATTTCCATCGCCAAGCCCTCAACAGATGGCTTATGATGAGCACAGGTAAGAGAGCCACCACCCACCAATAATTAGCGCCAGAAAGAATTATCCACAAATTCCGAAAATCTGTGCCCCGAAAGGAGAAATACAGAAAAACCACCATTATTAAAACGCTGATCAGATACTTCAGTATCGTTTTCAGGGATGAGTTCATAATGTCCTGGGTTTTGTCTAATGGATGATCAATTTCAACGCAGGTCAATTACCTGAGCGCCCTTCGGTGTTTCGATCTGAAATCGGCCGTCGGAAATGCCGCTATTATATTTAATATCTTCAACCGTATAGGTGGTTATATTGTCGCTCATATCCTGCAATTGCACTTTTTTCATAATCCATTCATCGGTATCCACCCATATTTTCATCCACTGGACATTCGAGGTTTTATCTTTCGGGATAAGTTTGAGAACAGTTAATTCCAAATCGCCGTTTTTCTCTTTAGTTACAAAAGTTGTCGTGTACCGGTCGGGCACATTTACGAGAATTTTATCAGGCGAGATGGATCGCGGATCCTCCCGGTACTTATCAATTAACACTTGATTATTTGCGGCCGAGTACGACCAAACGGAATTCCCGTCAGTGGAGATTATCTGATTTTCGAGATCAATCCGGTATTTGTTTCCTTTCTTCACAAGAAGAGTTCCTTTAAAAGTCTCTTCATTCTGTGTGACCCCGAAAACTATCTTCTGTGTGAATTTGATGCTTATATCTTGAAGACTCTCATATTTTTTCTGCAGATTATCAAGGATTTTGTTAGTATCCTCTCCACCAAAGGCAATAAGGGATATTAAAAACAACAGCGATCCAACCGTAGCTATTAAGGGTCTGTTCATACAATCATATCCACTCAGAGAGTTTGTAATATCCGTTCAAGCTGATCTTCTGCGTCAATAAGGACCAATCGGGCTTTACTGCCATCGAACGGACCGACGACGCCGGCGGACTCTAATTCATCGATTATCCGCGCGGCGCGTGAATAACCAACTTTCAAGCGGCGTTGAATCAATGAAACTGATCCTTGTTGATGTCGTACTACGAGCCGGGCAGCTTCTTCGAATAAGTCGTCGCGAGTATTTGAGGTACCCTTCATTCCGGCAGGTCTGCGTTCAAGGATCGATGGAAGCGTGAAGGGCTTGCTATAACCGGGTTGTCGATCGATGTGATCTGTCAGTCTCTCAACCTCTTCTGACGAAATAAATGCATTTTGAATTCGAACCGGTTTTGGACTGCCCGATGGAAGATATAACATATCCCCCGCGCCGAGGAGTTGCTCTGCGCCGTTCATATCTAAAATTGTGCGCGAATCGGTTTTTGATGCAACTTGATATGCGAGACGCGCGGGGAAATTTGCCTTAATCACTCCGGTAATAACATCAACCGATGGACGTTGGGTCGCTAAGATGAGATGGATACCGACGGCGCGGGCAAGTTGCGCCAGTCGCGCGATAGGTTCTTCAACTTCCCGTGCAGCGGTGATCATCAGATCGGCAAGCTCGTCGATCACTATCACTAAAAATGGCATCTTTTTATGCTTCACGTTCTCGTTATCTTTTAATCTTCCCGCTTTCAACCTCTCATTATAGTCGGCGATATTTCTTACTCCAGCCGCAGCTAATCTATCGTACCTTTTTTCCATCTCAAGTTCAACGCTCTTTAAAATTGCGACGGCATTTTCCGGAGTGGTGATGATATTTTCATCGATATCGGGAGAAACCGCTAAAAAGTGGTGGACTAATTTCCCGTAGTGAGTCAGTTCAATTTTTTTCGGATCGATAATGATAAATTTTACATCGGATGGATGAAGCCGAAATACCAGACTTGCAAGAATTGTATTAATTCCCACGCTCTTTCCGGAACCCGTAGAACCCGCAATTAACAAATGCGGCATTTTTGCCAGGTCATCCACAAAAATATCTCCGGAAATTGTTTTCCCGATTGCAATGGAGAGCGTAGCTTTGGATTCCCTGAATTTATTGGAATTCAGAACGCTTCGGATATGTACAATCGATGCGTTTTTATTCGGAATTTCTACTCCGACAGCGCTTTTTCCGGGAATCGGCGCTATGATCCGGATACCTTTTGCAGCAAGCGCTAATGCTAAATCATCGGCAAGATTAACGATGCGGCTGATTTTCACTCCTGATGCAGGCACTAATTCATACATGGTGATTACAGGACCGGGGAAAACACTTACGCTTTCAATCTCGATACCGAAATTTGCTAATTTTGCTTTGACAAGTTCGGCATTCGCTTTTAATTCTATTTCATCCACATTATCGGCTTGAAATGGCGAGTCAAGCAACTCAACGGAAGGGAATACATAATCGTTTAATTCTTCATCTTCGTTTTCTTCGATTGCCTTTGGGGTTTTTGGTGCGGGTGTGCTCTCAATTTCTTCATCCTCAAGTTCCACCTTCGGAACCCTATGCCGTTCTGTTACCGGATGGGTCGTTTCTAATTTGGATGCTCTCAAAGGCGGCAGTTCGTCATTTTCCTGTCTATCGATTGATACCTGAAAACCATTTTTGACTTTATCTAATTTCGATAATTCGTCGCTTTGCTCTGCTACCTGATCTACAGCCGGCTCCGATTCATCATCAAACCTGTTTATCATAATATCCTGAGCGAGTTTGTCCTCCTCCTCCTTCGCAACGGCGCGTTCAGATCGCTGTTTTGCCCACCAATCATGGATATCATTCCATAGTGCCGCAACCCGTTCCAATGATTTATGAATATCCAGATCGATGGCAAGAATGATGGTAATAAAGAGAGAAGTTAACACCACGATGGAAGCCCCCACGATTCCAAGAAGCTTGATCATGACGTCTGCTAAAAATACACCCATCAAACCGAACCATTCCTTATTAACAGCATTGAAAGCAAGGTTGGCAATGCCGAATGCCGCTGAAAAAAGTAATCCGAAAATAATCGCATAGTTCGTGAAGGTGAGAGGTTTTTGGATATCCTTCTTACGTAATAATACCCATCCCCATAATACCATTAAAAGGGGAAAGACAAAAGATGCATAACCAAGCGTTGCATTCACGAAAAAGCCCGATATCAGCGCGCCTACTAAACCGAGCGGATTGTGTATATTTGCCGCAATCGACTTTACTGCATCATCAAAAGGTAAACGAAAAACATCCAGCGCAGAAACATGATCCGTGAGCGCCTCATCCTCGGCAGAATAGAAAAATATTGCCAGGCCTATCAATACTCCCGCAATAATGAGAAGTACCGAAAGTATCTGGGGTTTGTGGTTAAGCGCTTTCTTCTTCTCTGATCTATTCGAAGTGCCGTTATTTTTCTTTGATTTATCCGCCATTCCGATTCGATTTTTTCCTATTACGCGCTTCGATGTGAAGCTTGATTTGTTTCCGGTTTTGCCAGACGGAGCGTCCCATTCGACAGCGATGGAACAACAGGAATGCTATTTAATGAACCACATATTTTTAGATCATCGGCATAACCAATCGAGGCGAGATATTTACCATGATCGCATAATTCCAGCATTTTATGAATGTTCTTCCCGAATGATTTATCCAGCGCTACCGCAGCAGCCGCGCTGTCATTCAGGGTTATTGCAATCTCTTTATCCTTGGTGAATTCATTAATAAGTCTGCCGCCGCATACGCTGTCTTCGAGACAAAATTTTCCATCCTGGCCGGCGCAAATTATAATGAAATCCGATTTCAATTCTCTGAGAACATTTACGACCGCTCCGATATTCACAAAACCGGCTATGAGTAAATTTCTCGTAAATCGGCCGCTAACAATCGCCGGCGATCCGTTGGTGGTAAAGAGAATAATGGATTTCGCGTTTACACGCGCACGGGTATACTCGATCGGTGAATTCCCCAGATCGAACCCTTCAATCATTTTGCCCTGACGCTCTCCGCCGCGCAAGGTGACATCGCCTGCAAGGCCACCGGATATTTTCAGCGCAGTCTCAATATTTTTTACAGGTATTATTTCCTTGGCGCCGTTCTGAAGCGCCATCGAAATTGTTGTACTCGAGCGTAAAACGTCAATAAGAACGATATTCTTATCTTTGTAGAAGCGGTCGTCGAGATGAAGCGCAGTAAAATACAGTTCTATGTGAATTGACTTAGCGTTAGGCATTCCTATTTTTCAAGAAACGGTATCTTTACAACACGCGCGGAGACTTTTTTATTTCGGACAAGGATTTCAATCTGCGAGCCGGGAGCAGCATGGGAAGGTAACACATATCCCATCCCGATCCCTTTTTCCAGCACCGGCGAAATCGATCCGCTTGTTACGGTGCCGATACGATCTCCGTTAGAAAATATTTCAAAGCCATGACGCGCTATGGCTTTTTCTTCCCCGATCACAAATCCTACTAATTTACGTTTGAATCCCTCTTTTTTTGTCTTGAGGAGAATATCCTTTGCGTTGAAATTATCCTTATCTAATTTTGTAATCCATCCCAGACCTGCTTCAAGAGGATTGGTCGATTTATCAATATCGTTTCCGTAGAGGCAAAAACCCATCTCAAGCCGCAACGTATCGCGTGCGCCCAATCCGATAGGTTTAATGCCAAATTCTTTCCCTGAAGCAAAAACTGCATCCCAAACTTTTTTTCCAGATGCCGGATCGGCAGAAAAATAGAGTTCAAACCCCAATTCTCCGGTGTAGCCGGTTCTGGAGATAATCATATCAATATCAGCCAACTTCCCTTTTTGAAATCCATAATAAGGAATTTTATCGAGGGAAACGTTCGTAAGTTTTTGAAGAGTCTTAAGAGAGTTAGGACCTTGAATTGCGAGGAGAGAGTATTCATCGCTCTTATTGGTTAAATCCACGTTGAAAGTTCCAACATTTGATTTAATCCATGCAAAATCTTTATCAATATTTGATGCATTTACAACGATCATGAAGCCATCACCCAGATTATAGACCAATAAATCATCCACTATTCCCCCATCGGGATAACACATAGCGGAATACTGTGCTTTCCCAACGGGAAGTTTCGATGCATCATTGGTCGTTACCTTTTGAATGAGGGCAAGAGCATCCTTGCCTTTGACAAAGAATTCACCCATGTGAGAAACGTCGAATACGCCGACTGCATTTCGCACGCATTTATGTTCATCGATAATCCCGGAATACTGCACGGGCATCTCGAAACCGCCAAACTCAATTAGTTTACCGCCATACGCTTTATGTAATTCATAAAATGCTGTCCGTTTCATTTTTGCTGCACTTTCTTCCAATCGGATAAAAATCTGTCTAAACCAATATCCGTTAATGGATGTTTAATAAGTTGTGTGAAAACTGAATACGGCATCGTGCTGATCTCAGCTCCCATCATCGCCGCTTCAACCACATGTAAGGGATGGCGGATGCTCGCCACAAGAACTTGTGTGTTGAAACCATAATTCCTGTAGATGGTGATGATCTGGCTAACGAGCTCCATGCCCGACGTACTTATATCATCAAGCCGCCCGACGAACGGGCTAATGATATATGCGCCGGCTTTTGCAGCTAATAATGCTTGCGTCGGGGAAAAACAGAGCGTAACGTTTGTACGAATTTTTTCAACGGCGAGCGCTTTTACGGCTTTTAAACCTGTAGGCGTAAGAGGAACTTTAACGACGATATTTTCGTGAAGTTTTGCCAAATCCCGCCCTTCCTTCATCATGCCGTCAAAATCGGTAGCGATAACTTCTGCGCTGATATCGCCATCGACGAGCTTACAGATTTCAAGAAGAAGCTCTTTGTAATTCCCACCTTCTTTGGCGACCAGACTCGGGTTTGTAGTGACCCCGTCAACCAAACCCATGCTGGCGCCTTCGCGAATCTCTTTAATATTTGCAGTATCAAGAAAAATTTTCATAAATCGTATTTCCTAAAGTTATGTTTTGTATTTATCAGTGATGTCTTTACCTTGTTTTGGTGAAATAAAATGGAATTCACCCATCGAAAGCTTTGTATCTTCCTCTAACTTAATATGAGTTAAAAATTTAAACATCATTTTAGTAATTCTGCTGATCGTACCCTCTTTAAGGTACGTAGCCAGACTGGGTGTAACCCGCAATGTGAGCCGGCGTTCATGGGTTTCAGATTTGAACCTGCGAATCCACCTCTCAATTTGACTCACAATTGCCGATTTTGATTGTACGATGCCGGCGCCGCCGCATACCGGACATGGCTCGCTGAAACTGAGGAGTATATTCTGCCTGTTCCGTTGACGCGTAATCTGCACCAATCCGAATTCAGTCATCGGAAGAACCGTCACGCGCGCGCGGTCTTTCCGAAATTCTTTTCGCAGCTCGTCATAAACTTTTTTCTTATTTCGCTCATCCTCCAGATCGATAAAATCAATGACAATTATACCGCCAATATCGCGCAACCGTAATTGTCGTGTAACCTCGCGCGCCGCTTCTAAATTTGTTCGGAGGGAATTTTGCTCCTGTTCACGCTTGGCAGCATATCTACCGCTGTTGACGTCGACTACCACCATTGCCTCGGTTTGCTCAATAATGATATATCCCCCGCTCTTCAGCCAAACTTTCTTGCTTAAACAGGCGGCAATTTCTTTTTCAATACCATACGAATCGAAAAGAGGTTCCCTGCCTTTAAATAATTCGATCTTATCGAGTAAATGAGGAGAAACCCCCTTCACGTAACCGCGAATTTCCCGAAAGAGCTTCTTTGAATCCAGGACGACACGTTCCACATCCTCGGTAAACAGATCGCGGATTACGCTGGATGTTGTCGCCATATCTTTATACAACAACGCCGGAGCTTTTTCTGTTTTGACGCTCTTTTCGATCTCCCGCCAGGTAGTTATGAGATTCTCCAAATCCTGTTTAAGAACAGCTTCATCCTTCTCTGCGGCAACTGTCCGAACAATAACTCCGAATCCTTCGGGAAGAATGCTCTTCACGATTCTCCGCAATCGTCTTTTTTCCTTAAAACTTGTCATTTTTTTTGAGACGCCGATTTTTCCATCGAACGGAAGCAGGACCAGGAAACGCCCGGGAAGGGACACTTCAGAGGTTACCCGGACGCCCTTACGTCCTACGGGTTCCTTCGTTACCTGGATGATTATATCCTGACCGGCAGTAAGGTTTGGAATAGGTTGATGATCGCCGTTGGAGCGGTTCGATCTTTGATCCCTGCGGGGTTCAGCTACTTTAGGTTGATTGTTTGTTGAAGCGGGAGTGTTATTTGATTGAGATTCACCCCCGGTTGAGGAATCGTCATCATCGTCATCAGTATCGACATCGGAATCTTCATCACCCAAGAGCGATGAATATTCCTCTAATGAACTTCCGATATCTGAAAAATGCAGGAAGGCGTCTTGTTTAAAACCGATATCAATAAATGCGGCGCGGATACCGGGCATTACACGTGCAACTTTCCCCAAATAGATATCACCGACCATTCGCTCACGTTCAGGGGTCTCAACGTAGAGCTCGGCTAATTGATTATCCTCCGTGAGGGCTAATCGTACTTCCTTGTCTGTAGCGTTTATAATAATTTCTTTTTTCATGCAGAATACTTCGTTCCCATGAATCGCCCGGGTCATAGATACCAGAGTGGTTTTGACGGTGGGGATTCATATAAGTGATTGATGTTAGGCAACAAAGCCCGCGGATCTGTGCCGGGGCGAAGCTACGGAACGAAGCAGGCAGATAACTCCAAACGGGAGCATACATTCGTAATGCGAAAATACCCAGAATCGTTGACCAAAAGCTTGTTGCGAATTGAATTGTCATTGTATTTATATTTAAAACGTTAAATTTTGAAGCAAAATATTAAATACTCCTAATAAGGTAATGAAATTTCAGGTGGATTGCAAAAATGACAATCACGACGCACCGTGGCGGCCAGCTAATGAAAAGAAGGAGTCTTGCGCGTCTCCCTGAACACTAACCTTTAGTCAATCCTCCAATTTTTGATTCCTGTTTTTTAAAATGATCTTTTATATAAGGAATCGAACTGTATAATCGAAGGATGCCATTTCGGTGATAATGAAATTCCATATCATCCCATAATTTCCAAACGAGAATTCCCAATTTGCATCAAACGTGGGAACCCGCAGGTTACATAATCGTCGCAATAAGCTCTGAAAAACAACCTCGCCGGAAAAACCTACGATACGAACTTTCTTTCAATTTACAGTTCGCATCTTTTAAGACAAAGTATTCAGTTCCTTTTACCCGGGGATTGCCGTTTTATTGGTTCCTGACTCACCGGTTGCCGGACTTGAGGACGGGGAACGGGCTGAGGTTGAGGTCGCACGGTCGGTTGAGTTTGCTCCCAAACAGTCCTGTGATATTCCGCGGCTTTATTTATCCTGTTAAAATTGTAAGCAGGCGGCGCGGGCGTTCGTCCTGGATTCATAACGGGTTGTTGCACCAGCCTGGCAATTCTTACAGGCGGTTGTTTTACCGGTGGTTGTATGATATCCGGGATGTTCCGTCGATTATCTTCCCCTACCACCTTTGTTCTCTGATCATTATTAAGAGATGGATACCGGGATACATTATTTTGGAAATATTGATCGCGCACCGTTGGAGAAACCGGTCTATCCCCTTTTTGCTTCCGTGCATCAATGTTCAATTGCCCAACCTGTCTTATCACCTCAATTCTTTTTGAGTTATTGTTTATAAAATCCTTGGGCAAATAATTTCTGTTCTGACGAACCCAATCATGCACAATAATAGTGTTGCTGCCAACCGATCTCCGGGATCCATAATAATGATTTACGTACGCGTTGGCAAGGTTAGGGTAACGATGCCAGTGCTCAGGAGCGTAGAAATACCAGTTTGTAAAGTAGGACGAAGGAGAACCTATAAACGCTATTCTACCGGCTCGATCATGATAGAAACCGCAATCAAACCAGAATGGATAAGGATACCAATAACTGTATGGATACCATGTAGGGTAGCCGAACCAATAAGAATAAGGGTTGCATCTGTAATTTGATACTTCATCCGGATTTGGTGAAGTGTTTAAATCCGCTTGTGTGTAACCATTTTCAGTAGCGTAATCATTGGCGGCATTTTGTAGATCATTCGCTTCATCAGGGTTTTGTTCTATACGTTGTTTCCATTTTTCGGAGTCTTCGGCATTCTGCCTGGTCTCTGCGAGATTTAACGAATCAGCTCTGTGTATTACTCCCTGCGGATTGCGTCTGAAATGATCCCCCACCCGTACTGCAAGGCTAAGATGATCATTTAAAAGACTTATTATTTCAGGAAACTGAATGATGTCCCTCAATGCTTCTTGTGTTACAGGAGGATAATCAGTAATAATTTGTTCAAATTGAGCATTTGTTTGCAACTGCATCTCGTCCATCTTTTGAAGCTGATCATAATATTCCGTCCCATACTTCAATGCGGTTTCATGGATATCGGCGGGATACTCGATCAAAATGGTATTGATCTCGTCGGTCGATTTTTGCCCTCCCTGTGCCAACTTTGAGATCAAGACGGGATACCTGCTCAAGCTCCAAAAATCTTCCTGTTCATTTTTAGAATAACTGCTGATGAGGTTAACGAAATCGTCGCTCGATTTTTTTTGTAAGCTTGCTATGCTAACGATAGCGGCAGGGTATTCACACGCTTCAAAAATATGAAGGCGAATAGTGTCAGGATACATCACCAATGCGTTTACAGCCGCCGAATCTTCTCTCATTAAATGTTTCGGCGTTGGATTTTGTTGCTGCGCAACTGCGGCAGGTCCGGATACGCAGATGGCGATACAAAACAATATACTCATCAAAATCTTCATTTTTTTAACCTTTCGATATCTTAATGCCATAACTGAATGCGTCATTACTGTTATAGTAACTCAAAATGAGGCGAATAGCAAATGGTTTTGCGCCAGAGGAAACACTCACAAAAAAAGGGTCAAGCTACCCCATGTCACACATGATTGACTTCCTACCGTTGCTTCCTTCCGGACCTGGCGGGGTTCGGAGGCTTCATGTTGCATGGGACTTGACCCAATTCTTGTATAAATGTACGAACTCTTGGCTTTATATCCAAGATTCGCTCTAATTAATTCCTCATTTTCAAGAAAGTTGAACGATGATAAAATATCATCACTTTGCATTGCATCGTATGCGCACTTTTCGTATATTTTTAGTCCAGTTTCCTTTCAAGATTATGCTGAAGTGGCGGAACTGGCAGACGCGCTGGACTCAAAATCCAGTCCGGCTTACCCCGGGTGAGGGTTCAACTCCCTCCTTCAGCACTACTTCCGGTTTACGACCTGTGAGCGTTTCCCTAAGGGATCACCTCGTGACAACTCCCTCCTTCAGCACTACCTCCGGTTTACCCCTTGGGAGGGTTTCCCTAAGGGATCACCTCGTGACAATTCCCTCCTTCAGCACTATCACCAGTTTACCAGAGTTTATCCCACTTGACTCCTAGTGGTAAACTGAATCACACCTAGTATTATATGATACTATTTCACCAGCAGCATTTTCTTGATATCGGTAAACGAATCCGCATTCAGGCGGTAGAAGTATACTCCACTTGGCAGTCTGCTTGCATCGAAGGACACAGATTTGTACCCTGCCTGTTCCATTACGTTCACGAGAGTCGCAACTTCCTGACCAAGGATGTTGTATACCCGCAAAGTAACATGTGATTCTTTCGGCAGTTCGTAGTGAATCGTTGTGGTGGGATTAAACGGATTCGGATAATTTTGCTTGAGCGTAAACTGACCGGGTATTCCTTGGGGGATCTGTCCCTTAACACCCGTTGTCTGATTGGTGATAATGACCGAATCGTGAATCGTTCCGGTATTGCCGCTATCGACGTAGATTTTCACGGGTTGGTTCTGTATATCTTGCCAGTTGGGGACAATGAAGTGAGTGGAATGTGCCGGTACGGTAATGCCAGTATGTAGAAATTGTCCGGATGTAGTTGCTCCTGCCAGGACTACCTTAAGATCGTAGATTTTTGATGGTCCAAGATTTACAAACTTCACTTCGGTGCTGTCCGGCACCATAATCCTCACACTGTCGTTCTGCATTGTAAGGCAATTCAGGATTTGGAAATCACGCTCACTGCTCTCTAGCCTTGTTATTGCCTCAAGGTTCACTTTTTTGATTTGCGCATCCGGATTTCCGAAATCGATGCTATTATTATATGAAAATCGATCGGTTTGAGTGCTTCCGGCATCGGATCGCCAAAAGTTAAACATCCCCGATTGAGTAAGTGTCGACAATGCGACAAGAGAATCCTTGAATGATGTCATCTGAATTGAATATGGCCCGTCGGGAATAAAGTAACCGATGGGAGGTTGATAGATACTGTTTTCAGGAATAATCGGAATGCCGTCGCCGAGATTATTATACGCTATGCTATCCTGGAATCCGATGCTGTGTCCCCCCGAATCGGTGATATTAATTGATGAAGAAATGGAATTGTAGACACTGATGTATGTTGATGCACCAGATTTTTCTCTCAACGAGGCAGCTAAGGGACGAATTTCAGGGGAATTCCCATTCCAAAATCCCGGAGTCAAAAGATATTGGCTCGCAGGATCATTAAGATATAACCCTTTTCCATCGCTACGTTGCCATTTTTGGGCACCATAGAACCACTGGTTTATCGTGGAATCAATGAGGATTAAGGTCGAATTGCCTTCTTCCGTTATGCCGGAAGGATAATTACTATCATAGACGTAAAGATTGTAATATCCACTAACACCAGGAATTCCTTGCAATTTGTATGGAACGATAGAGTGCTTGCCGGCCTTTCCATTACTAAGCGCAAGGCTGCGATGATCGATGGTATCTGATAGGAAATAGGTTTTCAGTTCATTGAGTGTCTGGCGAACATCTTTATTAAGATATTGTTTAACCTGAAACGATTGATGTTTATCCCCGAATTGATTCTCGTAGAGTTGATTGATTATCTCACGTGGACCGTCATTTATCTGAAGATCATGAAGATTTTGGAAGCTTCCAACTTCCGGAAAAGCATTACGAAATTCGACCGGACGGTCAAACGCGAGGAGGCTGCTTATCGAGAAACCGAAACATGACCCGTTGAAATTAGCATCCTTAAATTTACTCCATAGGTTCAGCGCGATAGGAGAATAGATAGCTCGTGAGATATTGTAATAGCAAACAGATTTCGTGAATGTTTTTACAAAGAGAGGCCAATCAATAAAATTGCTGTCTTTTGCGCTAACAGGAGCAACAATAAAATCGGATGAGTACGGTTTATTAGTGTATGGATCAGTACCGAAGTAATTAAACTGACCCCACCATTTTCTCGGCCACATATATCCGGAATCATTAGGGAAGCGCCAAGCATGCAGCGCGAGATCGAATGGTTCGTAGTCACCATTGGGTTTGAATCGAGTAAGGACGTACCCTTTAATCTTGAAAGACGGGCTAAGCGCGTAGATAGTTGTATCGGCAACATCGCGGACGCGCATCACGCATTTACTAGAAAGTGTATCGGGCACGTTCCACAATAAACTATCCTGATTCGCAGGAGAAATTTTGGTTATTTGCTTAAAGGTTTTCCCGCTATCGAGACTCAAGTCGACAGTGACCGAATCAATGCGAGACGCGTGCCAATCAATCCGGTATGAGGAATTAGCAAGAACCAATTCATGCTCAAGGGGTTTAATCAGGTGGATAGGAGGAATGTAATACGCGAGAAACCCGCTTTCAACTCGCGTATTCCCGAATTTCGCAACACCAACCACGACTTGCCCAGCCATAGACTGCACGATATTATTTGTAGATGTGGAAACTGTATATCCCGCATTTAAGCTATACCACTCTGGTGCAATGCCTTGAGATAGCCCATGGGACGAAAAAGTCACCAAGATGATGACAATTGAAATCCACCATCTGCCTGGAATTGTTCTACCCGATTTCGTTCTCATATAATCACCTTTCGAATTACCGTTCGCTTGCGCATATTTGTTTTTACCACCAGACTATCACCCTCCCGGCAGCACCGTTCCCACCAACAGGATTACCTTGGCCTTGGCCTCCGCCTCCACCCGGTAAATTCCCGGCAGTACCGGGGATGCCGCCTGCTCCTCCGTTACAAGCACTTCCGCCGGTAAATACCCAACCGACTGAGCCATTACAGTAGATTCGCCCGTGTCCCGTCCCACCGGCACCGCTGGCACCGCCATTCACAGAATTTCCGCCCTGACCTCCATCAGCAGAAATGACATTTGTATCTTCTGACAAACCAAAATAACTTTTCCCGCCCTTTGTGCCTGGTTGTGCAATGGATCCTCCCGTACCGCCTTGTCCACATGATATGTAATATGTACTTCCCGGCACAACTTCAAAAATGTCTTTAGCATATCCGCCGCCGCCGCCGCCAGTTACTCCGTTTCGAACAGCACCAGTATCTGCTCCACCGCCACCTCCCCCAGCTCCCCATACTTCTGCCATTATTTTTGTTACACCCGCAGGAACGATGAAAGTGTATGAACCGGGGGTATCGAACACCTGAAAATTCGTAAATCCTCCACTTGTCGGATTCAAGCTGTATGCCGCGCTGGACAATGGAAGGCGGGGTGTGAGCAATTCGCCATCGGCGGTGATTTCTAACCAGTAGGGCTTGTCGAAGTGGACCGTCGTATCGAACGGTCCTAATACTGTAGAGAAAAGTCCACCCGTAACCTGAAGCGACGTAATAGTACCGCACCAAAGATTGGTTCCACCGCCTGGACTATCGTAGATACAAAATGTGAAAGAGTATGCTCCATCCGGTTTTGGATTTCCTGAACTATCCGTCAAAACTCCCTGATAAGAAAGTGTGCGCGGAATTTGAGCTTGAGATATTATGGGAATTACCGCTAACACAAATGCCAAAGCGATAACAACAGTATTCTTCGTATGATTCTCCATGGTTGATTTACTTTCTTTTGAGTTTTCTTATTCAAAGCTATGTTGATTACTTTTCAAAATGTCCAAATTCGAATCAGTGTTCGATTGCGCATATTTGTTTTTACCACCAGACTATCACTCTACCTGAACCGCCGTTCCCACCAGTATAATTGTTACCCGGGTTGGCGCCTCCGCCTCCACCCGGTGATTTCCCGGATTTGCCGCCAGGCCCACCGCCCCCTCCTCCGTTACAAGCACTTCCGCCTCCGAACGGAGAACCGTCTGAGCCATCGCAGTTGATCCGCCCGTGTCCCGTCCCGCCAGCGCCACCATACCCAGAATTTCCGTTTCCACCACCATTAGCAAAGATAGGATCTGGAATTTCATTCAAACCGAAACGACTAATTCCGCCGTCCGTAGCTCCTTGGTTATTATATCCTCCCCTGCCTCCTTCCCCACATTCTATGCTATATGAATTCCCCGGTACAACTTCAATAACGTCTTTAGCATATCCACCACCACCGCCGGGTTCATTTATACCCCCTCCCCCAGCTCCCCACACTTCCACCATTATTTTTGTTACACCTGCAGGAACGATGAAAGTGTATGAACCCGGAGTGTCATACACCTGGAAATTCGCAAATCCTCCGCTCATTGTATTCAAGCTGTAAGCCGCACTTGCCAACGGAAGGCGGGGTGTGAGTAATTCTCCATCGGCGGTGATTTCTAACCAGTAGGGCTTATCAAAGTGTACCGTTGTATCGAAGGGCCCTAATACTGTCGAGAAGAGTCCGCCCGTAACCGGGAGCGACGTAATAGTACCACACCAAAGATTGGTTCCACCGCCTGGACTATCGTAGATACAAAAGATGAAAGAGTATGCTCCATCCGGTTTCGGATTTCCTGAACTATCCGTCAAAACTCCCTGATAAGAAAGTGTGCGTGGAATTTGAGCTGAAGTTTGCGAGATCAGGCAAAGAGTTATACCAATGGCGAAAACTAAAACCAACTTTCTCATAAATGTTCCTTTCAAGTAACTATATTAATATCCAATTAAGTAAAAGACAATTTAGTCCAGACGATATTTAACGACATATTCATTTCGCTTTGGGAGCTACCCTTTGGGGGATAGCTATGTAGTTTTCGTAAGGCACAAAGAAGATAAAATCAATACATTTGCCTCACCTCTTGCATTGCCTATAGAATTATATAAGCAGAAAAGTATTTCCAGTAGAGTAGTCTTAGCAAGGAAAATACTTAATATTATGTGAATTATTATAATCATAAAACGTGGGTTTGTCAAGAGATATTAGAGAATATTATCTGATATTTTTTGCCATACACTAAAATCTCTATTTAAAAGTCCTCCATCCCCCTCATATATCTATCACTCCTGTAACTTAACCGGCAAATCCCTCCATTTTCCCAAATTCCGGGGCTCTTTGGGGATCAGCGCATCCATATTTTCCCCCCTTGAGCGCTCACAAAGCTTCAAATGTCCTTCCGGTTATTCTTAATAACTGCAAATATGACAGATTTAAAACTTTTAAATGAAAAAACCGGAGATTATAGATAATTCTTTAAACTGCAATCCCGCAAGATTTTCTTTTTGTTTTCCCTAATATTTTCCTTACCATACTATACCAAGGATTATCGTTATATCAGAATATAATTATAGGGATTGTATCAAATGAAAACGACCTTGATACTCTTACTTTTATTGCTGAGTCAACGTCTTTCGTCGCAAGATTTCTGGAAACAATTGACCACCCCTTATGCAGGGCGGATCAGCGCTATTGCTCATGACGACCAGGCGAAAATATACGTCGGCACTCAGGATAACGGTCTTTATTCCTCCATCGACAGTGGATATCATTGGAGTTATTTGGGATTCTCCAATAATCCCATAATCACCCTCGGCATATCGCAAAAAGGATCGGTCATTCTCTCAACAACCTCTAGTATTCAACGATCCACGGATGGAGGCGCGCATTGGAAGGGAATTAACAACGGCATAAGCTCGACCGTGAGAGCCATCGCAGCGAATTTTCCCAACAACCTTTTCGCCGGCACAGACGCCGGCGTCTATCGTTCCTCCGATGACGGTGATTCATGGATTCAGATCAACAACGGACTTATCGATACCCGTATCCTTGCACTGGCGGCTGGAGCCCAGACATTCTATGCGACTACCTATCGCGCGGGCGTCTTCCGATCATACGATAACGGCGACACGTGGGAACAAGTCAACAATGGTATAAATTCTATCCGGCCTTTATCGATTATCCTTAATCTGTATCAAAATATTTTTATTGGAACGGAGAGTAATGGAATTTTTTATTCTACCGACGAGGGGAATTCGTGGAAACAAGTTTTAAAATATGGCAGCTGGATAAATTTCGACATCGATCCATATCAACGTCTCTACGCATTGGACCTTTCCGGAACTGTGCTTTATTCCTCAAATTCCGGCACTGAATGGATATCAGTCAATACCGATACCTTACGCGCACCGGTTAGCGTTATCAGCATCAACGTCGATAATACAATGTTCACCGGAACCAACGGCAGCGGACTATACCGGAAACTGCCACTGCAAAACAACTGGATTTCTGTGGGTTTTCCGGTTACGCTTGCCACATCCTTTGCAAGCGGGAGCGACGGTTCATTGGTCATCAGCACTTGGAATGGTTTTAATTTCAGCGGGGGTTGTTTTACCTCGGTTGATAATGGGGAAAGCTGGCAAGCAACAAGTTTAGGCGGTTATAGACTATCCTGCATGGCGATTCAATCTTCCGGCACCATCGTTACCGGCGGACCGGATGGTATGTTTCGATCCACTGATAATGGCATGAACTGGACTCGAATAATCACCGGCATGATTTCAAACCAGCTCGTTACCGTAACGGCAGGAAGTCCTAATTATTTTTTTGGTATGATTGGCAGCCAGGGAATTGCGCGTTCGTCGGACGATGGGATATCTTGGTCAATTACCGGTTTAGCGGGAATGCCTATTACGTCATTAAGCTCCGATTCTTCCGGCGCTATTTATGCTTGTACTCCACAGGGTTTATTTCGGAGCACCGACAATGCCATTCATTGGACATTGCTTCGGATCGCATCGATAATAGATACAACTGTAGCTTTTCAAAAGGTGAACAATCAAATGTTTGTTGCCACAAATTCATTTATATATTATTCAAATGACACCGGAGCAACTTGGGTTCCTTCTATATCGATAGACTCGATAGGAACCGTCCAAGGGTTTGCCACCTACGGAAATAGGGGGATATTTGCCGCGACATCAAAAGGGGTATATCATTCTGATAATGGTCAGATATGGAATGGTTTGAATGCCGGATTATCAACGAAGAATCTGTTTTCGATTGGATTTGATAGAGACGGATATCTGTATGTCGGCACCGGTGACGCCGGAATATTCCGGAGCAGCCAAATTATTATGTCCGCGCCGAACCATTACTATGCCCTACCGGGTGCATACTTTCTTGGGCAGAACTATCCAAATCCATTTAATCCTGTTACAAAAATAACCTTCGCAGTGACTGAACTTACACCCGTCACTCTAAAAATTTACGATATCCTCGGCCGTGAACTCAAAACACTTGTCAATGAAGTCAAATTACCCGGTTCATACACCGTTCAATTTGACGCTTCTGCATTAGCAAGCGGTATATATATCTATTCTATGAAAGCCCGCAGGTACAGCGATCAGAAAAAAATGTTGTTATTAAAATAATTTGATGAGGTTCCCTGTTTTGATGCAAACACGGAATTCAGCGTAATATCTCAACAACTTTTTCGAATACTTCAACAGCGGATAGATTCTTCATGCAAGCGAACGTATCCAGCGGGCATTTATTTCCTCCATGGATACCACAGGGCCTGCAAGGGAGACCCTTCACTTCGATAACGGTATCTTTCTTACCATACGGTGAAAAACCGAATTCCGGAACGGTTGCTCCAAAGATCGCGGCGACCGGAGTTCGAACTGCAACCGCAAGATGGGCAGGAGCGCTATCGTTCGAAAGGAGAACTCTACACCTGCGAATCAGTTCAGCCGATTGCAAAATCGATAATGCTCCGGCAAAAGATTTCAACGCCGGAGAATTCACCTGCATGCTTATCTCCGCGCATAATGTAACGTCTTCAGAGCCGCCAACCAGCGCGATAAAGTAGGCCTTCTCAATGAGCATTTTTGCTACCGCGGCAAACCGTTCCGGCAACCAGCGCTTTGTATTCCAGATACTTCCCGGGGCAATGGCAATAATATTTGCACGGTTTTTTGTCCATTCCCCTAAAAGGTTTTCTACTATGCGCTCATCCTCCTTCGATGGATAGAGATTAGGTAATTCAACCCTCTCCCAATCTATCCCCAACACATTTAGTAGATCAAGATTACGACGGTATTCGTGTTGATTTTTTCGATATTTGATTTTGGAAGTAAACAGGAATTTTCCGGCGCTCGTATCAAATCCAATTCGACGGGGTATGTTTGCAAAATAACCGAGAATGGCGCTCCTCAGAGATCGATGAGGAATGAACACCGTATCATACCGCCCTAATCTCAGTTCCTGAATCTTTGTTTTAAGCCCAGGTAAACCGGATTCGTTCCTGCGTTTGTCATATGTAATCACGCGGGTTATATCGGGGTGATTAGTCAGACATTCAGCAGTCCCGGGAATTACCAGCATATCTATTTCGGCAAACGGAAATTTTTTTTTAAATACCTGAACAAGCGGAAGCGTAAGAATAACATCGCCGAGGAATGCGGTTTGAATTACTACAACTTTTTGCGGATCATCCACCGGGTTATCCCAACTCCTTGATGATGGTTTCATTCCTTTCAAGAGAATGCTTCCATCTGCGATGCATCCACAACCATTGATCCGGGTATTGACGAATGTAACCTTCCAAAACTCTGGTATGTCTTTTTGTAAGCTCCAGCACGTTTGCTTCCGAATCTCCGCACAGGTCGGTTGAGGGAACTTCCTCGACATTGATAGTATATGTATAATCGGGATTACGAATTGCCAGGGACATAAGAATCGGACAACCCATCCGTAAAGCAAAGATCGCGGGACCCTGGTGGGTTGCGGTCATCCTGCCGAAGAACTCAACAAACGGCCCTTCCTGCGGTCCACTTTGATCGGCAGCGAGGGCGACAACCTCGGTTCTTTGTAAAGCCCGAATAATTTCTCTAACCGATACACCCATCGGAACAACTTTATTTCCAAACATTGTTCTATGGTTATTGATTATCTTATCGATATAAGAATTGCTTTGCGTTTGCACAACAATAGAAGCTTGAACTCCCCCGGCTAAACCGAGCGCAAGCGCATCCAATTCCCAACTTCCAAAATGTGCGGAGAGAACAACCACTCCCTTTCTGCGTTTGTTACATTCCCGATATACATCCAAACCTTTAATGGATACAATTTCCCGCAGATGTGTTTGTGATATTTTCGGAAACCAGAGAAATTCTATCATCGCAACTGCATAACTTTGAAATGCATGATGCGCGATTGTTTTGCGTTCCATGATGGTTTTTTCAGGAAAGGCGTGCTGGAGATTATCCAGGGCGATATTTCTGCGTTTGGGGACACAGAAATACCCCACGGTTCCAATAAATATGCCCAGACGACGGGCTGATTTCAACGATAAATGCTGAATTATGAATTTTAATAATTGGAAGAGAATATATTCTAATCGAAATGCCATTCCGACTTACTGTTGAGTCTTTTGAGCATACTGAGCGAACCAATTATCGTTGTGCAACTCATCTCGATGTGTAGAGTGAACGAGTATATATTGACCAAGATTGTTTCTATCCACAAATACGAAAATGATACCGCTCTGAATATTGTCGTAGTGCCATATCTCGTATGGATTTGCATCGGAGGAGTTAGAATATTCTTCAACTTCGCTCGATGGCCCATACATAACATATACTCTCCCGCGATCTGTTTTCCATCCCGGTCTTGATAGCCTGGTGAAGTGCAAATTAGCGAATTCTATCCGTCGGAGATATTCATTTCTGTATGTATTAATACGATTCGTAGGGTCGGTATTTCGCCGGCGCCAAAAATCAAACATGAATTTCCTCTTGGCATTGAGATCTTTCAAGTTCTCATATTCTTTGTGTTCACGATCAGAACAAATATAACGGCTCACTGTGTATTCACTATCCACATCATGCTCGTTCATAAGAGCATATTCGCTTGATGCAGCTTCACCTTGCGCCGCATACCCCTCCTTAAGTGTTGTATCGATCTTCCCGGGATTGTAGATAAAAAATTTCTTGCTCACCGCGGCATAACTATGAGCGAGGGTATCCGTCAGATTTAAAGTGAGAACGAAAGTTCCTCCGTTAAAATTGGTCACATCGATGGAGTCGTAATCGACAGCAGAATCGAATTTTCTTTTTATTTTTTTGGCGCTGCGACCAACTTCTTTCCCCATGCCGTCAACAACTGTTTTCCGGAGAATTAACCCTTCTTCGTTCCCGGATTTTTTCAGATTATACATCTCCACGTAGTAGTAAAGGGCATTTATTCCGGAACCATACAGCATGCTTGGGAAAGGAATCACTTCGAGAGTGTTTTTATAAAATTTCCCCATCTTTTCAGTTGAAGGAATTATCTTTGTGGAGAGCTCAAGATCACTCAATGTTTCCTGTTTCGAATGAATAAGGTTGACCGGCAACGATAGTGAAAGATTTTCTCTCCGTTGTGTAGTGATCGAATCTTCGGAATTTATAACCAACCGATAATCCCCACCAGGCAGGAGTATCTTCTCAAGACCTACCAATACTTTCCCTTTGGAAAGAATAGTCGTATCGGCAATACTGTGGGGCACCATCCATTCTTTCGCAGAGAGTTGTGTTGTATCTTTCCAGATTTCCATTTTCATGGAAACGCAGCCGTTCCACACGCCGCCATTTGCTCCGTAGGTAATAATATGTTCAGGAATTGCGTAATATATTTCAACGTATGCGAGGGAATCATCATAATAAAACCTCGCATAATCTACGTCGATGTGAAACACTCCTCTTCCTCCTGCCTGCGATTGTCCAAACATCAAACCACGAAGGCATTGGAAAGCTATCATCGCTATGAAGAATTTCCTGGGTATCATACGTTCATTCTCCCATGACTTTAATTATAACCCGTTTACGCCGTTTACCGTCGAATTCAGCATAATAAATTTGCTGCCAGGGCCCGAAGTCCAATTTTCCGCTTGTAACAGGAACGATTACTTCATGATGGATGAGCAAACTTTTTAAATGAGCATCAGCATTTGATTCCCCGGTATGATGATGACGATAATTGGCTTTGAACGGCGCTAAACCCTCTATCCATTCATCGATATCGGAAATTAAACCGTCTTCGGCGTCGTTAACATAAACTGCCGCGGTAATATGCATCGCTGAAACGAGAGCCATACCATCTTTTACTCCGCTCTTCGAAACTATTTCTTCAACCGAACCGGTGATATTTATGTATTCTCTCTTCTTTTTTGTGTTAAACCAAATATATTCAGTAAAAAATTTCATCCTGTTTTACCGTGGTATGTGAAGTAAATTCATTATATCAACATATTAAAAAAGGTGTACAAAGGCAACGGAAGAAAGTTACTTGAGGATCCAAACGTGAAGAAGCATAATTCCCAAATTGAAAATGAATTTATCACAGAAACCGTTATAAAAAAGGTGCAGGTCTAGCGGTCGAATCAAGGGGAGGCGACTTGATTACGACAGGGGGGGCTAGACCCACACCACAAAAAAATTAAATAGCAATGATCTGGACTATATTAACAAGTCTAATATAATAAAATTTTTAATCGGTGGCAACACCTGTACGGCTCACTTTATTAATAACATTTTTCTCACAACGGAATAAGCATTTTCGCGCCCGTTCTCCGGTTCCACCGTGATGGAATAGAAATAGGTCCCCGACGAAAGCCGAGATCCATCAAGCTGGGTATTATTGAATCCCGCATCCAGAAGTTCATGATTATATAACGTTTTAACTTCCTGCCCAAGGATATTGAATACTTTTAATGTCACGTATGCTTTATCCGGTAACTCAAATTTAATAATCGTGGTCGGATTAAAGGGATTGGGATAATTTTGAACAAGTTTTATTTTTTCAGATTTATTTTGCCGATTAACGTTTAACGGTAATTGCGGAACAAACGAAGGGGCGGATGCGACAGGGAATGATAAAAATCCCGTGCCAAATAAAGAATTTACGCCTGCAAATTTGAGAGGACCAGTCGAGATAGTGTCGATTACGCCATCGAACGCAGCATTAATATTGGATAATGAAACCGCGATTTGATTATAATCCATAATAGTCTTGTATTGCCACATCGTTATTCCCGAATCGACAAAACTTATTATCTGCCGAACGGATTTGTTATTAAGAGGATTCGCTCTAACGGGATCTCTGAATATGAGATCGCCCAATCCTTGAGGCATCATATCGTTATCGCTTGCTGTAACATTAAGGTTTAACGCAAGGAGTTCTCCGACGATTTGATTATTATATCGGGTTAGTGTTGGGTTACTGAGGGCTCCAACAAAATTTTTTCCATTAATCACATCAAATGCACGGGGCGCCCCCGTTTGGGGCAATCCTTGCCTGATATAATTACTGGTGCTGAACGATATCCAACCGTATTTACGCATACTGTCCTTCCGGACTACACCCGCAATTATTCCTGCGGGGAATTTATGTCGTAAGAATAAGGAATCTCTCAAATTGCCGGCGTTCGGCAGAGTTATTACAACTTTATGTGTATTATACAATTTTACTGCTGTTTGACTAAATCCCGATTGAGTGAATGAACGAAAACATCCACCTCCTAGCATCCCATTCATGCCGATGCGTTGCGCGAAAACATTTGTTGTGCCGGTACTATCTCCAAAATCAGACCATGCTGCAATAAGACCGCCATCTCCATCAGAAACACAGGCGGGATTTACCTGATCGGCGACTGATTGGTATGCGAGTTGTCCATCCTTGATCCATCTTATCGTGCCATCAAAGTTTACTTCCTGGGCATAGGTCTGAAAATATGAACCGTTCCTCTTATCCTGCCATGTTACTAACAATTGAGACCCATTGTTGCTCAATTGTGGATTATATTGATTACCGGCGGCTTCGCAGATAGGTATTCCGGGATTCGACCATTGATTAACTCCCTTTCCATTTAATCGTTGTCCATATAAATTGTAATTGATGCCTGTTTTGGTGTTGCTAAGCCAAACCAATACTGCGCCACCCTGACCATCCGGTATCATTCTCTGATTATATTGAATCCCTGCCGCATTGGAAAGTTGAATACCCAAATTGTTCCAGAGCAAACTCCCGCTTGAGTCTAAGTGTTGAGAGAATATCTGATCTCCCACACCGGATCGGCCATCTTGCCAGCTAAAAATAGCGCCTGATGTTCCGTCAGAAATTAGTTGAGTTTTCCATTGAGTTTTATCAAATAAACAAACCGGTACGCCGTTTAAAACCCATGCTCTACTCCCGTCGCCTTTGATCCGTTGGCTGTAAATATCCGGGGAAGTCGCACTTGGTCTCGTATCCGTCCATGCAAATATTGCCCCGCCGGTTCCATCGGGGGTAAGTTGTGGATCTAACTGATCTCCCACCATCGAGCAAACGCTCAAACCGTTTATTTGCCACAATGTGAGTCCACTCGAGTTTAGTCGCTGAGCATAAACATCATAATCTGCGGCTCGATGATCCTGCCACACAATTACCGCGCCCCCTTTGCCATCGCTCACGATATGCGGGTTATATTGATCACCGGTATAGACGCATACAGGCGCCCCGCTAGCATTCCATAACAGATTGCCATCCGATGTTATTCGTTGAGCATAAATATCATAATCGCTGCCGGTTCGGTTATCTTCCCATGTTATAATTACACCTCCAGATCCATCGGAAATCAACTGGGGATAATATTGAAAACCCGGCGTCTGACACACTTGTATTCCATTGAGCTGCCAGAGAGGATTTCCCCTTGTGTCTATATGCTGAATGTATAATTTATCGGTCGTTCCGTTGCGGCGATCCTGCCAAACCATAAATGCGCCGTTATTTCCATCTTCGACGAGATGAACGTTCCATTGATCACCCCTCGCAATTGCCACCGGTAAACTATAAGTTGTTCGGCATTGCCACCCCGACCTGACTGACTCCGTGAAGGTGAAAATCATCAGAAAACCAAGCACCATAAATTTATTCATGACGTTCCTTTTTGGAAATCAAAATCTTGGGTAAGAAGAATCCATTTGCCCATTTTCATTAACAAACTTGATAAACACATTTTCAGTATTAAAATCCGTTTCATTACGAATTATCTACGATGGTGGTAAATAATTGATCCACACGCCAAATTTTTAGAAATGATGTAATATTAGGCATATCCACTTGCCAACTTCACCACATAAAAATATAATAGAATTTTTTCCCGTTTTCCACTTCCAGATCAAAATTATTTTATCTTAAAACGATGATTTTAGGCATATTTAGCAATAAATCGAGTACATTGAACCTAAAAATATTTTTTGTAATTCCCTGCCGGAAAAAGCGATCCTTATTTCAAAGAAAGCGACTTCAGAATGGTGATGGCCGTACATTCTTTCAAAGAACCGTGGAGTTCGTTATTTTAATGCATGCTCCAGGGCTAGAATTGAATAAGCCGTAACAAGTTCCTTTTTATTTTCCCACCATCGATTATTTTTATTCATCCAAAATCCATCGCCATCCTGATTAATAACAATACGTTTAATCATTTCTTCCCGCCAATTATGTTTGTTACCAGCTCCGTCGATAATAACGCTGTCCCCATAAGCGTGCAGGGCTTTTGCCATTGTTTGGTAATAATAATATAACCCTTGTTGTCCCATCTCAACATTGCTGTCAACAGTGAAACTTTTTCGAATCCACTCGTAGGCGGCTTGTACCCGTTTATCATTTTTATCCACACCCGCGTAAATAAAGCTTTTCATACCGGCATAAGTCATACTCCCATACGATGTGTAGCTGCCCGCTTTACTTTCGCTTGGACTATAGATAAATCCGCCGTCATTTGACGCCCAGGGTTGATCGTTGTAAACTTTGAGGTTCTGGCAGCGTTGTAAAAAGACGATCGCGTTTTGCCAAAAGAGTTCTTTGGTCGCTACGACAGCCGTGCTTTGCGACTTCCCGGAAATCTCCTTGCTTTTCCCCGTTGCCTCGTCAACTTTTTTATAATTCTCCGATTCTTTCAGCGCTTCGATTGCCCACTGAAGATTTGAAAGGTCGGGTCGTTCTTTTTCTTTATATCCAACTCCTCCATATTTGACGTCCGTCTTGGGCACGCCGTCGGTTTCATCGAATTGAAGTGATAGCAGGAAATCCCGCGCCCGCCGAATTGCATCGTCATACTTAGGATTATGTGTCGCAACTAATGCCATCAGGCAGATAGCGGTGTTGTAACCTGCTAAATCATCGATATAGAGTCCACCATCAGGTTGTTGGCAACCAAGAATGAAATCTATCCCTTTTCCTATAGCGATAGTATTGTGTTCATTGTATCCTTGCGGGCTATTGAGAAAGGATGAAAGGGCAAGAGCGGTCATAGCCGGATAATGTCCCCATGAACCGTCGGTCTGTTGATTTTTTTCAAACCACTTCAAACCCCAATCGATAGAATGCTCGGCTTCTTTCCGCAATGAAAGATTGACCGCCTCCTGGGGAAAAACCGCCGAGACAATGAAGAATATTCCGATAACCGCTGCAACAATAACCTTAACGTTCATAATACCTTTCGTTAAATTATTAAGATAGAGATAGAATAACAATTATTTTTTTGCATTACTTGAATCGTCGATTAAATTTACCATTTATGCTAATAATGAGTTTGATAATTAAAAGGACACGATAAACATCTCATCAAAACCATTTTACCGGTAATAACGGTGTAGTCGGTAATAATCTGATAGAAATAAATCCCGCTGGAAACCAACGTGTTGTATTGATCGCGTCCATCCCAAAATGCCGTATGATATTGATCCGGCGCACGATCTGAAGCTACCATACCCTGATTCAATTCGCGAACGAATCTTCCTTGCATATCATAAATTTTTATAATGACATTTGTTTTTGTTGCCAGGTGAAACGGTATCCATGTTGAATCATGGAAGAAAGGATTGGGGTAGCTTTGCAGCGTCTTTGGGACAATTTTGGGGACTGTATGCGGTGTGTTGAGGAAAATGCCGGTCCCTCCACCGGTCGTCGTTTTAATAATCATCCCCAGCGAACCAATAACCCAGCCGACCGAATCATTATAAAAACTAATTTTCGAAATAACGTTATTGGAATTTGTTCTCAGTTGAGACCAGGATGATCCTCCGTCAGTTGTTCGTATTACCATACCGGTATTGGTTCCCAGCCAGCCGTTGTCTCCATCTGCGAAGAATACGGTGTAGAATAACCTGCTGATCGGTAAAATATTTATCGACCAGTTCACTCCTCCATCGTGCGTTTGTAGCAGACGGCTGCCGCTTCCCACAGCCCAACCCGACAAGGGATCGAGAAAATACATCGAGTATATCGAACTGGTATTAAAATTATCCGCGCCTATCCACGTGAACCCCCCATCGGACGTATATAAAATTCGTGAATTCCCCACGTAAGATCGTCCGGTCGCTAGGATAACACCCCGGAGACTATCGGTAAAGTGCATTGTGTTAACAATATTGGAGGTATCCGGTAGATTTTTTTTCACCCAAGTAACTCCGCCATCTACAGTTCGGAGTAAGATACGGTTTCCACCCGCCCAGCCCACCATATTATCTGCCATAGATACTGAATTTAACGACCGTGTGGTTCCGGATATTTGGGAAATCCAGTTTAATCCCCCATTCTGCGATTTTAATATTTTTCCGCTGTCGCCAACTACCCAACCTGTGGTTGAAGATGGAAAGCAGACCCCGGAAAGATTCGTTTTGAAACTATCGGGAAACACCTTGGAAAAGGAGTTGCCCCCATTCACAGATCGTAATAAAGTGCCGATATCGCCTGCAGTCATAATGACATTAGAATCGATAACTGCAATGTCATTTAAATTATTCATGGGTCCGGATACACCACGAATCCATGTCTTACCGCTATCCACCGTTTGGTCTATTTCGCCATTGAATCCAACTACCCAACCCGAGGATGTGTTTCTAAAAGATAAGTCATAAAAGAATGACTGAGAATTTATAATTTTTGAATTCCATGTTCTGCCGGCGTCGGCGCTATAGGTAAAAGCGCCCCCTCCGACTCCATAGACATATCTGGGAGCGATAAACTTTAATGAATATATCGAAGAACCAAGATTGGTTCTATTCCACGTTACCCCTTTATCGGTTGTGCGGAACACATTCCCCGGATAGTTTCCGATCCAACCGGTATCGCTATTCATAAAACTTACGGAGAAAAAATCGGAGGGTCCAATATAAACCGAATCCCATCTTGTCCCTCCATTTGAAGTATTGAGGATTGTTCCTCCGAGACCAACGATCCAACCGTGCTGGGAGTCAAACATGAAGATTGATTTTAAATTATTTTTCACCGGACAGGGTAGGATCACCCACGATGTTCCGCTATCATGAGTTGCATAGATCAATCCAGAATCACCGATTACCCATCCGTTAAAAATATCTGTAAATCGAACTGACGAGAGACTTTTATACGGTGAAAGGGATGCTAATTTTCTCCATGTACTTCCTCCATCCTTGGTCGATAATACGATCCCTGAATCGCCAGCGATCCACCCCGTATTCTGGTTGATGAAGTAGGTCGACCGAAGGGATTGCGTAAAATATGGAGGATTATATTGCGTATTCCAACTGACGCCCCCGTCATTAGTCGTCAGGATCACCCCTTGCCCCCCTACCATCACCGCAATACCGGGCGATGGCGTTGCCACTCCATATAATGTGTTCCCTTGAGGGAATGGATTTTGCCACGACCAATCTTGAGCGTCCGACGGTTGTACAAAAAATAAAACGGCGGGAAGTAGAGCAAAGATAACTCCGCGCCGGATGTGAGAGATATTACTCACAAAAAAAGTTAGGTTAATTTTTAAAAATATTATTTCAGCAATATCATTTTCGTAATCCGGTTATATTTTCCGTCTACCGAAGAAACCCGGCATAAATAAATTCCACTCGCCAAACCATTAGAATCAAACCTCAACGAATATTGACCTTGATTATACGGCACATTATCGGCTAACAACGCAACTCGCTGCCCAAGGATATTATACACGGTCACCGAAATATTCGTTTTCTGTGGAATCGTAAAACTGATGTTTGTTGATGGATTAAACGGATTTGGATAATTTCGCACTTCCAGTCTCGGAGATATTTGCGTGCGGGGTTGCGCCTTGGTTAAACTGCCCATCCCATATTTCAGAATTGTTCCCTGGGTTCCTGCCGCCCACACGAGATCATTCGCGACAACGCTCAACCCGTTGAGATTGTTGGAAGTAATCGTTCTTAATCGCTGCCAGGTTGTCCCGCCGTCTGTTGTGGTAAGAATTAGACCTCGTTCCCCCACCACCCAGCCGTTTGCGGCGTCGGCAAATCCAACTTTCGCAAGCCGGTAGATAACACCGGATGTTTGAACATTCCATGAAAATCCACCGTCGGTTGTGTGGACTATTACTCCTTTATTTCCCACTGCCCATCCTTCCAGAGCCGATACAAAGAAAACCGAATTGAGGGCGGGAGTTGAAAATGGTCCACCCTGGGTCGTCCAGGATACTCCGCCATCAATCGTTGATGTTATTAATCCGCCGGAACCAACAATCCAGCCGTTTAATCCATCATAAAAGAAAACATCGATGAGATTTTTTCTCATGTCATACTTCAGTGTATCCCAAGTCACCCCTCCGTCGCTCGTCTTCGAAATTCTTCCGCGGGATCCAACGGCGTAGCCCACCGTAGTGGAGACAAACTGGATTGAAGAAATTATTCTCTTATCGCTGGATGTTTGAATCGACCAGGTTTTACCGCTATCAGATGAAGCATAAATAGACCCGTCTTTAAAACCGGCATAGATATGCGACGCATCGTACACGGAGATCGTTTGAAGCGATTTTCCGTTAAATGTAGCGTTGGGAGTCCATGTGCCTCCGGTATCCGCGGTTACTAAAAAAGTACCCCTGTTCCCGGCGGCAATTCCAAAACCTCCATCTATCAAAGAAATTGAACTCAATTGAAGATCACTTCGTCCGCGGGATATACTTTGCCAGGTTGTTCCCCCATCAAGAGATAGGAGTATGGTTCCGTACACACCCACAGCCCAGCCGGTATCGGCACTCACAAATTTTATCCCCATTAAATCGTTCGCTGTATAGAGGGGTGCAGTCCAATGGATACCTCCATCGGAACTGCTTAGAATGAATCCATTTTGGGTGGAATGTCTGGCTTTGTTGCCAACTATCCAGCCATGTAATCCATCAGGGAGAAAAAATACGCTATTCAACGGTTGTGGAGGACCGGCGGTATAAGGCGCCCAAAACGCCCCGCCATTTATGGTACGGTATATTTTTCCCCACGTGCCTACAGCCCAGCCATGCAAAGCATCGGAGAAATAGATCGATGAAAATGAAAATGTCGAATCACTGAATTGGGGTACCCACGTATTTCCTCCGTCGATGGTATTATAAATTCTGCCGGAATCTGTGGCTGCCCAACCCGTATTTGCGTCGATAAAATGAACTGATCGGATATTTCTCGTGCCTGCATTTTGATAATTCCAGGTTCCGCCGCCATCGGTTGTGCTATAGATAACTCCGCTGGAACCGGCTACCCAGCCGGTATCGCTATGGATAAAATTAACGCTATACAAATTTAATCCGGCAAGTGGAAAGCTAAGTTGAGTCCACGTACCGCCATTGTCGGTCGTCTTAATAACTTTTCCTCCGGCGCCAACAACATATCCGGTATCGTTGACCATATCGACTTGATATAAAGGCGCTCGATCGCCTTCGACGCAGTACAGACTTGTCCAAGAATTTCCATTATCGGTGGAGTTAAGGATCGTTCCGTTCCAACCAACGCTTACAATATTATCAGATGAATTTATATCGACGCTGAACAGGTGGTTCATCGTGGGAAACGGATTTTGCACGTGCCAATCGCCGGGAGTTGCGCTATCTGTGAGAACTGCTTGCGGATCAAAATTCAGAAATTGATCACCGAGGGTCGAAACAGAATCATTTATATACGGATCCGGATCGGTAATTACGATGGGTTGGGATTTGTCCTGACAATATACGATTGAGGATTTTATTGGGATAATTATTACAACTATCGCACATAACAATGCTCTAAGCATCGTATGTATCATGGGTATTCGTTTCATCAATATTGAACTCATAATTATCGTACTCCTTTACATCACCATATCGGAAGATTTATTTTTCTCTTTGAATTTCAAAATTAACGCCCTCGACTTGATCCCCTTCCGGTTTGTAATTAACTGTCACTACTCGCGGCGCAATAATGCTCCATACCCCGATGGAGCTCAAATCGATCCGATCCAATATTATTTCGTATGAGCCCGGAGGGACGGCGAGAAACTCAAATTCACCCGTTGAAAATGTTTTTGTTACCTTTCGGTATCCCCGGTGTTGTGTCGTATCTTGTGGAATAAGAGATACGGTGATTCCCTCAACCGGCGTTGGATTTCCTTTTACCATAAGCGAAACCATTCCGCGAATATTTCCCCCGATAACGACAGGAAAATTAACCGTCTTCAGAATGTTAGGTTCTCCGACAATCGAAATAGCATTGTATTTTGATACATACTGAGGATTTTCAAAGATGCTTCTCTGATCAATGTACGCAATGTATTTCTGGTATGGTTCAATATTAGTCAAATATTGACCGTTTGGTGTTGAATACCACGTGGAAGAAAGATGAGGCGAACTTGCATTGATTTTGGCTTCGGGAATATATTCTTCCCCGGGATCCCGTTGATTATTCCCATTCCGGTCGACAAATGCTCTCAGGAGCAACGCTCCTCGATTTGACTGTTGAACCGTGTTGGTCAGAAGATCCCCCGTTTGTGTTGAAAATAACAGGACGCCCCGAGCGGTATTCGTTGAGACTGTCCCGAGAATTTCTCCATCATGGACTGTTCTGATAGTACTCGAAAATAATCGTAAAAATGGGAGATTGTAATTTAGTTCAAATAAGATAAATCCGAAGGAGGGTTGAAAATTGCGGTTGTACGTTGCCTGGAAAAATAAATTATTCCGCAGGGCTTTGGTAACGCCGACATCTACCGACTGCATCTGGTTACCTAAATGATCATAGAACAAATCACCTCTGAAAATCAAACCGAGGGGAGCCAAGACAGATCCACCAACGCTGCTTTGTGAGAGAATGGTTTGAAAATCGCCAGTCCCCGGATTACTCTGAGCATAGCTGAAAGAGTAAAACAATTGAACATTCGATAAATGAGCGCTGGCGTCTGCAATGAACGAATGTTGATGCGATAGCATAGCGATGGAGTTTGACGCGTAACCGCCGATGGAAAACGCGTTCATCCCGGCATTAAAGGGATAATTCACCGATAAGTTCGTCGAGCTTATTATTCCCCCCAGATTAAATGTGGGATCGTCATAATACACATAATGTGATAATGTAAATCGTTGTTGATCCGGTAACTGCAAGTCTATCGTCCCATGGGATATGGACAGCGGGGAAACAGCAATATCTGCCACTAAAGACGAGGTCAACCGTGCTATACCCGTGGCATAAGGAAACACAACTCTTTTGGCAAATCCCTGTTGATAAAATTCCGACCCTGCGCCAAATGTTAACACGGGCGTCATACCGTATGCTGCGTATGCATTACCATACTTTTTATCAAATCCCCGTATTACCCCGCCAATCAGACTGTATTGGAATACATTCTCCGGTAGTTCATTTTGAGGAATTACAGTCCTAAAATGATTTGAAAGGAGTTCACCCCACGTGTTATAAATGCGATATTCGTAATCCGTAACGCCGTACGGCAGAGGATAGGTTACATGGTAGAGACTATCGGACGCCGGGGGTATATACTTGGTAAGAAGTCCCTGATCATAAAATTCAATTTCGGAACTTCCCGGTAAGCGGGTATCGTCGGTTTGCTCACCGAAAATAATTCTGCGAGCCGATGGACGATTGGTCAGCTCAAAGCCGAAAATGTTCCGATAGGAGCTTACAGCCGGTAACTGGTCTCCAAAGCTCAGTTCCCTCAACAAGTTATCATCGCCGAGAGGATAGCGAAGCAATCCGCGCAAATTATTCTGATTAACCCGTTTATTTACAATACCGCGGATATCGAAATCAAGGTCCCCAAAAAGAATTTTTCCCCCTATTCGAAAATCATAATTTGTGCGCGGTAACGATCTCGTATCGGATCTGTTCGATAACGTCCAGTTTAATTTCCCCATCTCAAAGAGAGATGGATTCCGTGATATAAAATAATCGGGCGTTATTTGTTTACTTCGTTCAAAATATCTTTTTCGTAATAACTCCCGTGAATGTGCGGCAACGACCGGCATATCGGTAGTGGGTATCACGGTAACAAGCAAACGACGCGGGTCGTACTTAATATTAATTTTAAAAATCGCTTGAAAAACGTCCTCTCTCAAAAATACTTCTTCCTCGGAAAATGTGTATTCCTCTCCGGTCAAAACGGCATTCGTGTCTTTCGTAGTTACTACCCCGCTGACGGTATTCAGCGTGAATGAATTCCCCGGTTTAGGAGCGAATCCCGATAGAATGCTTCCATCGGTTGAATAATCAGCCCGCATCCGAAGCGATTTAAAGATTACTACCATCGGTAAAAATGCATGATTTTTCCGATACAAAATTTCGATATCGGCAGTTCCAATTCCTCGAACAGTCAACACGGCGGGGATCAATTCCTCTTTTGCGACGCGGGATCTTCCGCCGCCGCTTCCGCCGAATGTGCGATTGTGAATACTTAAAATAATGATAAGGATAGAGAGTAGTGAGATCGCTCTCGCCATCTTGGGTCCTATTGAATTTTTACGGGTAATATCCAGGTAACCGGCTCGCTGCGCGTTAAAAATAATCGTTGGACGTCTGATCGTTCGGCTTTTGCAGTAAGCTCCAGTGTATAATCGCCGGATGGAATATTTGATTTGTCGATTTTTATCGGATAAACAAAATCTTTGTATACAGCCAAATTATATTGCTGGGTGAATATTTGCTTGCCGGTGGAATTAATGAGTTTGCATGTAAGCGTACCCCAGTATGATGCGTTCCCGGTTCGATGAAGCGGAACGGATATTTCAAAGTTTTTTCCGGTGTTCTGGAATTCAATGGATCGCGATAATTGCAAACCTGTAACATTGGAACGGAAACGATAATGAAATGGAACGGAATTTGCGCTAATAACAATAAATGAGGCGCCAAGCGATGTTGCCCCTTTTACAAACGGTAGTTGTTGATCTTTCGATGATATGATCACCCTCGACCAATACTCACCATCACCAATATCTGTTGGCGGAGATACTACCATACGTACTACCTGGGTTTCCTGAGGTCCAAGAATAAAACGCTGGGGAAAAGCTTTTATCCATGTCGCGGCTGAACGATCATCCGATTGCAATGTCTCCGGTGTTACAACCAAAATCTTGCCGCTGTCGTTTATCGTCGAATAGCCATATTTGAAATCAAACCACACTTCCAGCGAGTTATCTCCCGGGTTGGTGATTGTGACATGAACGGATTTTTGGGTATTATCGCAAAAGATGATTGGCGGAGTCGTCCTCACTCCTGATGAAAGAGCAATGTTTACTAAAATAAATAGAAATAAGCATGCTCCACATGATTTCCGTACAAACCGCTCTAAGAATCCTGCCCTGGATGTCTTCATGCTCACATTAATCTCCGATGATAATAAAGGGATATCCCCTCATTCAACGGTATTACCCGTGGAAGAAAGAGATATCCCTTCTATGTTTTTATTAGATTACAAGACTCACAAAATAGAGTTTATAACCCTGTAGCCGAAGCGGTGCACGTGATCGTTCCGGTATAGGTATCGGCAATAGC
>JBIOHP010000007.1:0-196179 GCA_044449065.1 Bacteroidota bacterium | reverse complement strand
GGGCTGATGCCTGGCCAGTGTCAGAAGGTTAAACCGGATTGCGCAAGCAGTTCGGCCAAGCCCTGATGAACGCCGGCAGTAACTATAACTGTCCTATGGTAGCGAAATTCCTTGTCGCGTAAGTTGCGACCCGCACGAATGGCATAACGAGTAGAGGACTGTCTTAACGAACATTCCGATGAACTTACAGTGGCGGTAAAGATGCCGTCTACCCGCAGCAAGACGGAAAGACCCTATGAAGCTTTACTATAACTTGGCAGTGAATTCGGACAAAGCATGTGTAGCATAGGTGGGAGACTTTGAAGCGGTGCCGCTAGGTGCCGTGGAGTCGTCAGTGAAATACCACCCTTGTTCTGTTTGTATTCTAACCTCGTACCGTGAATCCGGTACAGGGACATTGCCAGGCGGGTAGTTTGACTGGGGCGGTCGCCTCCTAAATTGTAACGGAGGCTCTCAATGGTACTCTCAGCATGGTTGGTAATCATGCTTCGAGTGTAAAGGCATAAGAGTGCCTAACTGCGAGACCTACAAGTCGAGCAGGTGCGAAAGCAGGACTTAGTGATCCGATGGTTGTGTGTGGAAATGCCATCGCTCAAAGGATAAAAGCTACTCTAGGGATAACAGGCTGATCTCGCCCAAGAGTTCATATCGACGGCGAGGTTTGGCACCTCGATGTCGGCTCATCGCATCCTGGGGCTGGAGAAGGTCCCAAGGGTTTGGCTGTTCGCCAATTAAAGCGGTACGTGAGCTGGGTTCAGAACGTCGTGAGACAGTTCGGTCCCTATCCTATGCGGGCGAAGGACATTTGAGGGGAGTCGCTCCTAGTACGAGAGGACCAGAGTGAACGGACCTACGGTGTACCAGCTGTCATGCCAATGGCAAACGCTGGGTAGCCACGTCCGGTTGGGATAAGCGCTGAAAGCATCTAAGTGCGAAACCCACCCCAAGATTAGATGTCCCGGGTGAATAACCCCTAAAGACCCCTGGAAGATTACCAGGTTGATAGGACACAGATGTAAACGTAGTAATACGTGAGTCAAGTGTTACTAATCGGTCGTGAGGCTTAACCATTATTTTTTATTGATATACACTCGACGCCGCCCGCCTTTGGCTGGTGCGCATCAGTTAAGCCCAAGTAGTAGCCGATCACCAGATCGGCGAATGGAAGAAAGAACAGATTTTAGAGATAGCATGTAGGGGCGTTCCTCGTGAACGCCCCCTGCTCATCCAAAGAGTTTTCTGGCGATTATACCGCGGGTGTCACTCCTCTTCCCATTCCGAACAGAGCAGATAAGCCCCGCAGGGCCGATGGTACTATACTGGTAACGGTATGGCAGAGTAGGTCGTTGCCAGGATTTTATTTTATCTCAACAAACCCCTCTCTTTCATTGAGAGGGGTTTTTGTTTTTAGGTCGTTGCCATTGCCATTTTGACTGAACTTAGCAAACGCAGTGCAGCTAAGTTCATTGTCAAACTGCGTTTCGCTTTGTGAATCCCGCTTTCGTTTATTTATTTGGAAGGACGCGGAATCCCAGAAAGCGGGACATCCCGTTCGTTTTTTTGAACGGGAGATTTATTTTGATAATCCCATCTCGATTTATTTCGGGATGGGATTTTTTATGCCTATGGTAGGGGTGTTTAATTAAACGCCCCTACAGCATCATCAACATTATGTGAGTCAAGTTCTTCAACGAATTGAATTATTAACGGAAAATTTATATTGTAGAGCGATTCGCCAGAATCGCTCCGCAATCACCACGCCTTTTCACGGCACATTTTCCAAATATCCCGACGACCGACAATGACATTGTTTCTGGATTTTATTATATTCCTGAATCGGAACACATAAGAAAATGTGAGAAAACGAAATTCAAACCGAGAACAAAAAAGAATGTAAAATTATTTTTTGATAGCTATGAAACTAAACACATATCTCAACTATGGCGGTAACTGCGAGCAGGCATTTCGCTTCTACGAAAAGCACCTCGGCGGTAAAATCACGATGATGATGAAGCGCGACGAAAAAATGAATCCGGCTAATGTATCGCCCGGCTCCGCAAACTCCGTCCAGTATGCCAGCATGAACATCGGTGGGACCGAGCTGATGGGATCCGACGTACCGCCGGAGCGTTTCCAGCCCATACGCAGTGCATATCTTTCCCTCACCGTCGGCAGCATCGACGAAGCGGAGCGCATCTACACGCTCCTTTCCGAAGGCGGTCAGATCTTTATGCCGATGGAGGAGACGTTCTTTGCAGTTCGCTTTGCGATGCTCAGGGACAAGTTCGGAACGTCCTGGATGATCCTCTATCCGAAGCAGCAGAGCGCATGAGACTTCCGTAGAAACTGATACATAAGGTGCGACGATCATTCTCGGGAAAGGATATGGGAAAATGAAAAACAAAATACAATGAAAATTATTATATTAAAATTTCTTATTTGAAAGGGCAAATTATCATGTTCTACTTGTATAAATGTAATAAAGAGCCGAAAAAGACAATCCTCACGCAAAACTCTAATGCTGTGGTGTTCGGTAAGCGTTTTAAAGAAATCTGGGAAGACCACAATTCACCTGAAAAATATTGGAGTTTCAAAGCGAGTGAAATAATTTCCAAGAATGTAGCAAAAAACTCGGGTTCTCTACAACTCCTATCCAATTACAAACCCGATGCGAAAGGTGATATTTACCTATTCTTAATAGAACTTCTTGACTTTTACGTATATACGTACAAAAAAGGTCAAGATCATGATTGGAGCGTTGTATTGATTAAGTTCCGAGAAATCATGAATGAAAGCAAGAAACCGTTATCAAAACAAGATCGAGATAAGGCAATCAAAAAGATCGAAAATCCTTTATATTTATCCGGTGTAGAATTTATTTACTTGAGAGATGATTGGAATTGTGGGCGAAACGGTTCTGTGAATGCTGCGATGATATATCTCGAAGCTTTGAAATATTTCCAACCAGTCTTAAAGGAAATAAGCGATGGAAAGGCCTGAAAGTTCGGCAGCTGATATTGCAAATTTAATATTAAACGCAAGCAATTCTTCGAAAATAACAAAGGTTGGTGAAGATATATCCAGGGTAAAAGAGAACCAAGCCAAATTTGTTGCATTACAAGATGAAACGAATACTCTTACCCGGGAATTAAATGAACTTCAAGAATTGCATAATTCATATATACAACAATCTGTCGATATCCAAAAAAACCAGATTGATCTTCAGAAACAACAAATTGAGCTTCAGCGCCAGACTCTGCTTCAACAGCAAATACAGAACAAACGTGACCAACGATTAATTCTTGAACGGGAACGACAAAAGGAAATAAAAAAGACAATCTTCTCGATCAACAAAAGGATAAATGAAGTTATTAATTTTCAAGATAGATTATTGAAATACTTTACATTGAAAGCGATTGAAAAGGAAATCAACGAAGTTAGCTTGACGCCGGATTTATTTGAGGAGATAAGTGATAAAGAATATGCGTATGAAGTGCTGCGAAGACTCGACACTCAGATTAGTTGGGCGACTTCCGAATTGAATGAGAATGATAAACAAGAGATGCATGATTTAGAAATAATAAAAACGGAAATAAACGACATTCAAATTCAAATATCCAAACGGAAATCGGATAAAATATGTTTCGCTAATCAGGAACCTATTAATAATTTAAAAGCCATTTATAACGCAATCCAGACGATAAATATTTCTATACAAGACGAACTTGATAAACTTGAAATTTATAAAAAGAATCGAAAAGACTCTTTCGTCATTATCACATCGGTTTTAGGAGCAATTCTCTTTTTAGTGCTCCTGGCTGAACAGATTCAAATGGTCCCCGTACTCGCCTTCCTATTTTTGTTTTTGTTTTTTTCGTTTTGTATTATTTTGATCCTTCGTGGTGAAAAAATCAGGATGTACAAGTTACAACATAATAAAGTCGCCTCTATTCAGGAAGAGGTAGCAGCACTTCGTTTGAAGTTGAATGATACCAAAAGTAAACTCATTGGATTGCCGTTGGACAAAATCGAACTTACGACGGATGAGATTGAAAAGTATTTGATTGAGACTGACAAATTAGTTGACAAAGACGTTGGAGATTTGAAAAATAAAATATGTCAAAACGAGCAGAAACTTTCGCGGGTATATGAAAAACATCCTGGCTTGGAGTTGCTGAAATATGAATCGAATTGAAATGTTATTTCATCCTGCAATTATGTTTTCTGATGCTTCGATATGAGCTATTCAATTTTCGAAACCGAGCTCACCGTCCGGCCGGACGATATCGACATGAATAATCATGTCCACGTATCGAAATACGCGGATTATGTCCTTGCCGCCAGGTACGACCAGATGCAGCGTTGCTATAAAATGCCGATGGATGATTTTATCAGAATGGGGTACGGGTGGGTGGTGATAACATCGCATATCGAGTATAAACGCCCGCTGCTTCTTGGCGATGTAGTTCTCATCCGCACGTCGATTGCCGAAGTGAGAAAAACCGGCGTCAAGGTCGTGTTTGAAATTGTTAAAAAAGAATCGAAGAAGCTTGTCTCTGAAGGTTACTTTGAATATTCCATGGTCAATCTCTCAACCGGTAGAGCGACGGAAATACCAAAAGAAGTTATTGAGCGGTATAGTATCTAATTAACTCACCCCAAATCCCTCTCTTAAAAAGAGAGGGACTTCGATCCCATCACCTAAACGAGAGGAACAATCGACCCCTGCTCTTAATAAGAGAAGGGGAAAGGGGATAAGTTACCCAAACTTATACCTCCGTATAATCAACCTGCTCTCCTGTATCGCCACCCTGACGAACCCGGCAAACGGCACCGAGAGGATCATTCCCATCACGCCGAAAAACTGTCCGCCAATTATCACAACAAAGAGCACCAAGAGCGGGTGCATGTCGACGCTTCTGGCAATCACCAAAGGTTGAATAACCGCATCATCGATGAGTTTCACCGCTCCGAACGCGACGATGACCGATATGACGCGTGATATATCGCCGGTGGTCAGTATCGTCAAGGAGCTGGCAAGGATTGCGCCGGCAAGCGGTCCGACATACGGGATAAGATTGGCAAGACCTGCAAAGATGCCGATGAAGACAAAATATTTCACGCCTAACATCCACATCGCCATGGTCGATATGATGCCGAATATCAGCGCATCCACGAATTGCCCGCGGAGGTAAAACCCTAATTGCTGATCCATTTTATAAAAAAGATTCAGCGAGAATTCGAAATAACGGTTCGGAATGACGGATAGGAGCGCTTTCTTCATCTCGCGCCCGTCTTTTAGCAAGAAAAATATCACAAACGGAATGATGACGGCGTGCGCTACAAACGGCACCACATTGGTGACAAGCTGACCGAGAATCTGATCGCTGATCCCCAATTTTGCTTCCTGTATCTTTTGATCCAGATTGATTTGCTGCATCCCGAAAAAGCTGAGTTTCTCATTAACATAGTTTTCAATCGATGAAATAAGCGCGCTCGTTTGCGTTGCCGATGCGCTTGCCTGTAAATTTTGAATCTCGCGGACGAGAGCGGGAACAACAAAAAATCCCACAAGGAAGATCGAGAGTCCAACCCCGATGAACACGATACCGGTGGCAAGCAAGCGGTTCAATCCTGCCGCTTCCAATTCTGTCGCGATGGGATCAAGGATATAGGCGAGGAGCGCAGCGATAACCAGCAGCCGGACAATATCCCCGATGGATACGAGAAAGTATAATGCCCCGCCCAATACAAGAAGGAGGAGGATAATCCGGAAGTATCGACCCGTAGGATCGGTCATGTTACGCGACCTGATTCTCTGCGGTTTGAAGCTGGCTGTTCATGCGTTTCAGCCGTTCGCCGATAATGCGTGCCAGCGCGAGAATGATTTTTAAGCCGAGCTGCGGATTGCGTTCCATTACGCCGAAGAGATCGGGTTGCGAGAACGCGAAAATTTTGGTTTCGGCGCTCGCGACGGCGCTCGCGGAACGCGGGGAATCATCCAGCAGCGCCAGCTCGCCGAAGAATTCACCGTCGTGCAAGGCGGCGAGGACTTTATCGGTGCCGCCGACTTTAATCAAAACACCGCCCGTCTCTATAATATACATCGCGATGCCCGGTTCTCCCTGCCGGAATATTTCCTCACCTGCTTTGTATCTCCGTTCATGCAGAATGCGTTGAATGCCGGTTAATTCACGGTCGGTGAGCTGCTCAAAGAGCGGTATGTTCCGGAGAAGTTCTTTTATCCCGCCGACTTTGTCTTTTTTCTTTGCGTTACTCCAAAAGTTGTCCATACGATTTTATTTGCCATTATAGCTATTGAGAGATGACCCAAAGTAGTGAAATTTTAAGAAGGATTCAAATGAGATAGTGATTTGAATCATTTCAAAGAAAACTCTCAAATATTCAATAAATTCCAATAATGATTATGAATTACCCAACGGGTAGCGCTAAACTGAGCATAATTACCCCTATGTTTCGTATATTGGAATAAAAGAATGATCAAAGGCGACGAAGTAGAATTACAGATCGAAAGCATCACGGGCGAGGGGAAGACTATCGCCCGGAAGGAAGGCATGGTCTATTTTGTCGAACATGCCGTCCCCGGCGATACAGTCCGTGCGCGATTATGGAAAATCAAAAAGAATTATTGCGAGGCAAGGGCGCTGGAGGTCGTTAAGCCTTCTCCTCTAAGAGTGAATGCCAAATGCAAGCATTTTGGCGTATGCGGCGGCTGCAAGTGGCAGGATCTTTCCTACGAAGCCCAGCTTAATTTTAAACGGCAAAACGTCATCGACGCGTTTACAAGAATCGGCGGATTTTCCGAAGTCGACGTGAAGTCGGTTATCGGATGCGATGAACCGTATTTCTACCGCAATAAAATGGAATTTACTTTTTCCCGGAGGCAGTGGCTTACGAAAGAAGAATTGAATACGACAATAGACGATCAGGATGGCGTCGCGCTCGGTCTGCATGTTCCCCAGCGCTACGAGAAAGTCTTAAATCTTGACGAGTGCTGGCTGCAATCCGAAATTTCCAGCGCAATACTTAACACCGTGCGCGAGATTGCGCGCGTGTGGAAGCTCTCTGTGTATTCTACGAAAACGCACGAAGGGTACATGAGGCATCTGGTTATTCGCGATAGCAAACGGACTGGCGAGCTGATGGTAAATCTCGTGACCACCACCGATTGGGAGGAGGCGATGGAGAACATCACCAAGCTTCTCCTGAAACAATTTCCTCAAATTACAACCATTGTCAATAACATCACGGACCGGAAATCGATGGTGGCGTTCGGGGATTCTCAGAAAATTTATCATGGACCGGGATATATTACCGATAAGATCGGGGATTTTACGTTTCACATCTCGGCGAACTCTTTTTTCCAGACGAACACCTGCCAGGGCGAAAAATTATACGGAGTGGCGAAAGAATTTGCCGGTTCCAAACCAACCGATGTAATCTACGATCTCTACAGCGGAACCGGCACCATCGCAATTTTCGTTTCCGGCTCGGCGGAACTGGTAATCGGGATAGAATCGGTTGAAAGCGCCACTACAGACGCCGCGAAAAATGCCGAGTTCAACGGCATCTCCAATTGCCATTTTCTGTTGGGAGATTTAAAGGACAGGTTGATGAAGGATAACGATTGGTTGAACGACCATCCGTCTCCGGATATCGTTATTGCCGATCCACCTCGAAGCGGCATGCATCCTAAGGTGATTGAACAGGTGGTGAAGCTTTCACCCCGGCGGCTTGTGTATGTAAGTTGTAATCCCGGCACACAAGCGCGCGATGTGAAGCTATTCTCTGACGCCGGCTACGCGCTTAAAGTTGTTCAGCCGGTCGATATGTTTCCGCATACAGATCATATAGAAGCCGTTGCGTTGATGGAAAAATGAGATCAACTTTTATTCCAACGACAGAATCGTCGCTTAAGTTTTCCTACCCGTAAATATCGTCGCCGCGCCAAACGTTAACGAGTAGTTTTTGCATTCGATAAACTCCGCTCTCCTCATTAGTTCTAAAAATTCATCTTTTTCAGGAAATTTGGCAATAGACGCCGGCAGGTAGCTGTACGCCGCGTTGTGTTTAGACACAATTTTCCCGAATAACGGCAATATCCCCTTGGCGTACAGGGAATAACATTGTGAGATCACCGGCGCTTTTGGTTCTGTGAGTTCAAGTATTAACGAAATGCCCCCGGGACGAAGAACACGGTTCATCTCCTGCAATCCTTTCAACCGATCGGCAAAATTTCTTATGCCGAACGCCACCATAGTCGCATCGAAACTGTTTGATTCAAACGGCAAGTGAAGGGCGTCGCAGGAAACCATCCGCACAATATTGAAAGATTTATCCGTCCCGCAGATTTTTCCATTAAAAACTGTCAGCATGTTGAAGGCGAAATCAACCGCGACCAGCATATGCGGATTCAGTACAAGAGCGTCGATGGAGAGATCGCCGCTGCCCGCTGCGATATCCAGAAATGCGCCGCCGCGTTTTTCTTCCAGGAGCGAAATCGCTTTTTTCCGCCAGCGGATATCCATTCCGAAACTCAAGAGATGATTTAAGAGATCGTATGTTGGCGCGATGGAATTAAACATCGATTGAATCTTCGCCGGATCCTGTCCGCCATCGGTAAGCGATGTGTCTCGTTCATTCATCATGGAACGTTAATCTCACCAAAATTACATAAAAAAACAAATGTGATTATCTGGTTCCCACGCTCACATTGAGTGTGCACAGTCATCACGAGTTCCGCAGCAGCGGAACGTCGTGATCTCCTCACATCGATGCCTATATTCGATCTATGAATTTGGATTGAATCGTGAAGAAGAGTTTTCACATACTTCGTTTCTATGGGAATAAAAATATGCGTGCACCGCATCTTCCCGTTTATGATGCGGAGCGTCGAAATAAGATTGGAGGTTTAACAATTTACATCGATGTGAGGAGATTGCTACTCCCGACCCCCGCCCAAAAAAACGGCGGGTAAAGCCGTCGGGATCGCAATGACGGAACTTGGAATTTCAGGTATAAAAAGAAAAAAATTGATTTTTGCCCTTAATTTTAATATTTTACCAGCCATTCAAATGAGAATGTTTCTCAAATATAGTTCATTTCTCATCGTGTATCTGGTAGTTGTTAATCGCAGCATGGGTTTTGTTAATCCGACTCCAAAATCTGCCCATGCAACGAGATTAACGCATGCCATTTCGATTGATGGAATGTTAAACGAGAGCGATTGGAAAAACGCCGAAACGTTTTCCGATTTCCGCCAGTTCGATCCCGTTGAGGGAGTCGACCCCACCGAAAAGACCGATGTAAAATTGTTGTACGATGATAACGCTCTCTATGTCGGCATTATCTGCCACGATTCCGATCCAACGGGAATTGTGAAACAGTTAACCCGGCGGGACCGCACCGTGCAATCCGACCGCATGTCGGTTATGATCGATTCGTATCACGACCACCAGACCGCATTTTTGTTCAGCGGATCGGTTTCAGACGTGCAGTCGGATGGGGTGCTTTCCAACGACGGCAGGGTGTACGACATTCAATGGGACGCCGTCTGGGAATTTCACTCTACGATTACCGACAGCGGCTGGACGGGTGAATTCAGAATACCCTTCAGCGCGTTGCGGTTCTCCACAAGCGACACCGGGTACGTATGGGGAATAAATTTCCGCCGCTATATCGCCCGGAAAAAAGAAACCGACGAGTGGGTGATGCAGCCGCGAAACGAAACTCCTCCCGGCACAATTTCGTGCGTATCGTGCATGGGGCATCTTCTTGGTTTGAACGACATTCATCCGCCGCTTCATCTTGAAATCGTTCCCTATACCGTAGCAAAAGAAAGTTACCTTTCCCAGCCCGATCCGTTTCCCCTTCAGAAAAAATTCAGCCCCAACGTTGGCGCCGATATCAAGTACGGCTTGACGAATAATTTCACGCTCGATATGGCGATCAATCCGGATTTCGGACAGGTGGAGGTTGATCAATCGGTGCTCAACCTTACGGTCTTTGAAACGTACTATCCCGAGAAGCGCCCGTTTTTCCTGGAGGGATCTCAGTTGTTTGCTTTCGGCACCATGTTCGATAATTCGCAGATGCAATTGTTATATTCGCGCCGGATAGGCAGACACCCCGAACCGCCGCCCGGATCGCTGCTGCCCGGATACAATTATAAAGATCCCCCGCAGAATACAACTATAGTAGGCGCGGCAAAACTGACCGGCAGGACAAATTCGGGTCTCTCAATCGGCGCGCTCAGCGCCGTCACAGATCAGGAACAGGGCGTGCAGGAAGATATTAACGGCAACGCGCTGCCGCCCGTAACATTTGAGCCGCGCGCGAGCTATAATGTCCTGAGAATCAAACAAGACGTCATGGGAAATTCCACCATTGGGTTTATGGGGACGAGCGTCTTCAAGGATTCGTACCAGCCGGCGTTGAACGGCGGCACGGATTGGAATTTGCGCACTGACGACGGATCGTATGCGGTCGACGGATATGTAGCCGGCTCCGATTTCGTGGATAACGCGGGCGTCAGGTACAGCGGCGGGGCGGGCAGGTTAGGTTTGGGGAAATTGCACGGCGATCACTGGCTCGCATATTCATTTTATGATTTTTCTTCCACGCACTATAATATAGATCAGATCGGGTATTACAGCCAGCCGCGCGAACATGGCGGGTTCAGCGAGGTTACCTATAAAGAGGATTATGGACCCTCGCCTATCCGGCGTTACTCGATCAATTTTCAATCGGATTACCGCTGGGATTGGGACGGCGTTGCCACGCTGCGCGATCTGGAGATAAATCCCATCTTTGAATTTGAAAATTTTTGGGCGCTCTCGTTCGATTACCATCACTATCTGACGGCGTATGACGACGCCAACCGCGGCATCATCGGGTTGTACCGCAGACCGGTTGCGAACGATCTCATCATGTCGGTTCAAACGGATATTCGCCAGCCGGTTTCCCTCAACTTGATATCGGAGTATACCGGCACAAACATCGGGAAGAACGCTTATCTTTCGTCGTTCATCTTCACCGTCCGCCCGCTGACATGGATGGAGTACAGCCCGACGGTAACATTTTACAGTTCGCGCCATGAGGAGGCATGGGCGATCCCGGTATACACCGACGACGGATACAATCTTTTCGGCGACAGGGATGTGGACGAGTACGATTTTAACCTGAGAGGCACCATCACTTTTACCACCGATCTTAGCTTGCAATTTTTCACGCAGGTGCTTCTTGCCAAGGGACAGTACACCAACCTGCGCAAGCTAACCGGCGCAGAATCCTTCACACCGTACGATTATCTGAGCGATACCGGCTCAACCGCATTCAAACGTTACAGCAATCCCGATTTCAACGATAAGACGATAAACGCTAACCTTGTCTTGCGATGGGAGTACATGCCCGGCAGCACGTTCTATTTAGTATGGACGCAGGCGCGCTTCGGCAACATCGGCTCTGCGGTTAACTACTTCGGCGCAAACTTCGCCGACGCCTTCCGTCTCCCGATGGATAATGTTATTCTCGCAAAGGTGAGCTATAGATGGGGGATGTAGGGGGGGCGGGAAAGGATAGCACGGTGTGCTTATATAATATTTGACACTGAAATAGAAAAGATTTATATTTGATAATTATTGTGTGATCATATATCTATTTATTCATCAATACAAAAAGTAAGCATATCCTGATTGCGATGATTTTGATGACCTTCTTGTGCTAATAACGTAAAATATTTCAAGCTTAAATTTATCATTCCATTAGAAAATAAGGAGAGCAATGTATGAGTAGCAAGATAAAAATAAAGATCGGAGAAATTGAGGTTGATTATGAAGGAGAGGAAAAATTCCTAATTAATGAATTACCCAACTTACTAAAAGCTTTATCTGAATTACATAAATCAAGTCCAAACCCAACTTTTGACGAGCAGTCTGCATATGCTTCCAATATTAAATTATCAATTAATAACGTCGCATTGAAACTCAGAGTCAAAACAGGACCTGAACTGATAATGGCTGCCTGTGCACATTTAGAGATCGTACAGGGTAGAACACAATATGACCAAAAGGCAATATTGAATGAAATGAAGACTGCTAAAGGTTTATTTAAACAAACATATGCAAAACATCTTGCCAAATACATTAGAATTCTTGTTAAAAACGATCTATTAACAGAACCTGCCACTGGAAAATACTCAATTCATCATGAAAAAGTTGCAGGTTTGAAAGCCAAACTTTCTTGAGCTATTAATGTATTACGATCAGTTACTAAAGACAGAAATTAAACACAGGGATAAATTACTTTTCATATTATCCCTCAATAATGAGATACCAAAATCTACACGAGAGATCAGAGAGTTTGCTTTTAATAATGGTTTACCCGAAGTACAAAAATGGAACATTGCCACATTATTGAAATCGGCTAAGAAATATGCGATAAACTTACCAGAGGGCTGGGCTCTTACGAATGAGGGTAGAAAATATCTTGAAAATATAAATCTTATTGACTCGAAAAATATCGTTGTCAAAAATTCCATAAATGATCTTCGCAAACATTTGTTTAATATAGAAGACAAAGAAACGATTATGTTTTTGGAAGAAGCTATAAAATGTCTTGAGATAGATCTAAAAAGAGCGGCCGTTGTACTATCCTGGTCTGGTGCCATTTCCTTATTATATCGAGTTGTTGTAAATCGTCATCTCAATACATTTAATGCTGAAGCTACTCGAAGAGATCCAAAATGGCGTGCAGCAAAAAATGCTGACGATCTATCCAGAATGAAGGAAAAAGATTTTTTGGATATCCTTGAGGCAATTTCGGTTATTGGAAAGAATGTTAAACAAGAGCTCCAGAATAATTGCCTACAGTTACGAAATGCTTGTGGTCATCCAAATTCTCTCAAAATTGGTGAAAGAAAAGTGGCGGCACATATTGAAATATTGATAATGAATGTGTTTTCAAAGTTAAAGTAGTATAAACACCAGTCATTCAACTCACGAATTAATTTATCAGTTGTGCATACGGGGGCGTTCAAGGTAGGTGGAGAAATATTTGTTCGATTAATTTAAATCGATCATTCATGATATATGATTCAATTACTATTTTGTAGAACGCCCCTACCGCTTGCCTTTTCGGTCGTTATTGGGATAATATTCATCCAACGTCCATTTCAATGGATTTTGGATAATGTAATTTCGTATCACGCTCAAATCCTTTTCGCTTCTTATAATATGCTCGTAATAATTTCTTTGCCATGCGAAATCTTCGTGACCGTTATTTCGGCACCATGTTGTAACGGCGGCTTCGAATGTACGGATAATTATTCCAAGCGTACCCTTAGATGGTGAGATGAATGATTTGGTAGGGGCGTTCAATCGGTAAATCGAGATATGTACCTTACTGTTTGGGATTGAATTACAGGGGAGTGTTCTTTTAAGCCAAAGACTGAACGCCCCGAAAAAAACGCCGGTTATTTAATCCGATAATTTATTTGTTGGTTGGGCATACAGGGGCGTTCAAGGTAAGTGGAAAAACATTTGTTCGATTATTTGAGATCGATGAGTCACAGTATTTGATTCGATAAGCATTTTGTAGAACGCCCCTACCGCCGGTTTTTCCTGTCATTATTGGTATTATTTTCATCCGACGTCCATTTCAATGGATTTTGGATAATATAATTTCGTATCGCGCGCAAATCTTTCTCGCCTCTGATAATGTGCTCATAATAATTTCTTTGCGACTCGAAATCTTCGTGTCCGTTATTGCGGCACCATTTAGTCACGGCCATTTTATATGTCCGTACAATAACTGCGATAGAATCCTTTTTCGGTGAAATGGATGACGACGTTTTTTCTTCCGTTGTGGGGGGGCGTTCAAACCATTTTGAAGATTGTCGGCTGGAGGAATCTTCAACAAGTTTATTTTTCGATCTCCGGAATCGAGATCGTGTAGAACGCCCCTACCGCTTGCCTTTTCGGTCGTTATTGGGATTGTTTTCATCCAACGCCCATTTCAATGGATTTTGGATGATATAATTTCGTATTGCACGCAAATCCTTTTCGCCTCTGATAATGTGTTCGTGATAATTTCGTTGCCATGCGAAATCTTCGTGTCCATTTTTGCGGCACCATTTAGTCACGGCCATTTTATATGTCCGCACAAGAACAGCGAGCGAGTCCTTATTCGGTGAAATGTATGACGACGTTTTTTCTTCCGCTGTGAACGGGGCGTTCAAAGCGTTTGGAGGATTGTTGGCTGGAGGAATCTTCAATAAGTTTATTTTACGATCGTTGAAATCGATAGTGTGTAGAACGCCCCTACCGTCCAAACCGGCATCGTGCAATTTAATGATAATCCCATGTACGTGATTCGGCATGACGATAAATTCATCCAATTCTATTTCGTTATTGTATTTTGAAATGTTATTCCAGAATTTTCCGGCTATCTTGCCGATGGGCGAATATCTCATTTCACTATTTTCAATTGTTCCGAAAAAATCATTTTTATGGTGAGTGCATATTGTAATAAAATATCCGCCTTCCTGAGAATAATCATAACCTTTCAAGCGGATGGATCGGCGGTGGTGTTTGTGAGGGTCAAATTTCATTTGAGTAATTGCCATGTACAATATTATTTATCGTAATAATATAACAAAAGTAAATGATAATGGTAGGGGCGTTCTATCGGTGAATCGAGATATATATGCTGCTTTTTTGGATTGAATTACAGAAGAGTGTTCTCTTAAGTCTAAAAATGAACGCCCCGTATAAACGCCTATCATTCAAATCACGAATTAATTTACCAAATGTGCATACCGGGGCGTTCAAAAAAGGTGGAAAACCGTTTGTTCGATTAATTTAAAACGATAATTAACAGCAATATTTTCAATAACTATTTTGTAGGACGCCCCTTCAATCCGCATCAACAAATTTAAATATAATGCGATGAAGATGATTTAGCATTGCGAAGAGCCCCCAAACCCTCCAAATCCCCCAACATTCCCCATTTTCTTCCGTAAAAATATTGGTATATTTTGTCAACGGAATAGTTCTCCCATTCGTCTAATATTATGAACAAACACCTTAAGGATTGCCGACATGCATGCTGCTGACGAGCAGCTTTTGATACTCCAGGCAAAGGAACAGGATGCCGGCGCGTTCCGAACGCTTGTTGAACGATACATGAAACAGACGTACAATGTTGCTTTTAATCTGGTACGGAATCACGAAGACGCTGAGGATGTGGCTCAGGAAGCGTTCGTGCGCATCTATCGTTCGCTGGAGAAATTTCGCGGCGATTCGGAATTCAGCACTTGGCTCTATCGTATTACGGTGAATGTCGCGTTAGATCGGATCAAACAACGGAAGAAGAAAGATGAACGTGAAGTACGGAATGTTGAGAATATGTTTATCCCGATGATGGTACAGGCAGGCGATAACGCCGATGTGTCGATGCACATCGAGCGGGCGCTCCACGAGCTTCCGACCCTGCAAAGGGCTGTTGTTATCCTGCGCCACATCAACGGACTACCTACGAAGAAGGTGGGAGAGATTCTCCAGTGTTCCGAAGGAACGGTGAAAACGCATCTCCACCGCGGCTTGAAAAAAATGAAAGAGAAATTGGATTTTCTGAAAGAATGAACACGATGCACAAACCCTCACCTGATAAAGATTGTGTGACATTGCTACTTCAATCGCCCCTCTCCCGAATCGGGAGAGGGGGACGGGGGTGAGGGTCAGAACGGAGTAACTCCACCCTTCCCTCCCCTTCGCAAGGGGAGGGACTGAGGGAGGGGTTAAGATAATAACGCGTGAAAATATTTAACATGAACAGTCATAAAAAAATACAAAACTTGCTGTACGAATATCTCCAGAACGAGCTTACCGAAATCGATCGGACAAGTGTGGAACAGCATATCAATTCCTGTTCACGCTGCAAAGCAGAATTGGAGAGTCTGAAGGAAACCATAGCGAGGATTCCTTCTTCCGCTCTTGACGCAAGTAAAAACCGGACGGAAGAATACTGGAATAATTTTGCCTTCAACGTTGAGCGGAAGTTAGCGGATCCCAAATCCAAACCGAAACGATCATGGCTCTCGTTAACCGATTTGATCGATCATATGTTCTTTACCCCGCGGCCCTACGTAGCCGCTTTCGGCAGCGCGATGGCGGTGTTGATCTGCATCCTGGCGCTCTTTAAATGGTACGATCATAATGAAGCGATGAAACAGGAAACCGCGGCACGTGAAAACCAGCAAACGGTTCAAGCTGCAGCGGACGATTCAGTCTCGGAGCGGGTGTACCAGTATGTGCGGCAATCGAAAATGCTCCTGGTCGGCGTTACGAATATGAAGCCGGTCTCGGAAGCTACGTACGATCTCTCAATGGAACAGCAGAAATCGCGCCAGTTGATTTACCAGGCGCGTTATCTTAAACATCAACCGCTTGATGACCGCACCGCAAAATTAGTCGATGATCTCCAGAAAATCCTGATTGAGCTTGCCAATATGAAAGAACAGGGCAATGCCCCGAATGTCGATATTATCCGCGGCGGGTTGCACGATGAGAACCTCCTCTTTAAAATTCGTATGGCGGAGGATACGTACAATCCGAACCGGGAAAACAGAAATTCTTATTGAAAGGGAAGATAAATCATGAAACGGTTAGTAGTAATCCTTGCGGTTGCGATTTTTGGTTGTTGGAGTGTTGCATCAAGCGCAAATCAGGAGTCGAGAGGACCACAGCATCGGGCTCCGCGCGCATCCGTGCACATGGAGATTGAATCACCGGTCATAGTCGCTGATCCGGTAATTGCTCCGGACATTATCGTTGATGAAACGCCGGAAGAGACGCCGCTGCCCTACGAATTATTTGAGGGGGGAAGCGAAAAAGAAAACAAGAACGACCCCGCGTATCCAATCTATAAAGAGGGATATCGATTGATCCTGGATGAACAATGGGAGGATGCCCGCGCAAAGTTTGCGGACGTTATTTCAAAATATCCCAAAAGCGAATATGTCGATGACGCTTCCTACTGGTCTGCGTACGCATTGAAAAATATCGACAGGAAGAAAGCGATTAAAGCGTACAAAGATTTTATTGCCAAATATCCCAACAGCACCTACTTTGATGATGCGGTGGCGGACTTATCCCAGTTGAGCGAGCGGCGCCATTACAGCGTCATGGATCCCTCTCATAGCGTTTGGATGTCCAATATCGACAGTGATTCATTGATGAAGCATGAGATGAAAGTTTACAGTTCAGGCAAAGGAGGGGGAACGGGTTTTGGTTATGGAATGGGTATAGCTCCGAAGCTGAACCTCGATATGAAGAAAATGAAGCGTTCACTGGAAAAGATGAGAATCGCAACTCCGCACCCTTTCTCCATGCATTTTCCCGGTATCGGGAGGGTGCCGAGGGCATTGAACATTTACTCCGGCTCCGAGGATACGCTCGATGAAAAGACAAGAATCAAAATGGACGCGCTGTATGCCCTGGGCGATACAAAAGAAGATTCTGTTTCTTATAAAACGCTCCGCGACGTTGCGCTCGATCCCAAGCAGCCGCGCGAGCTTCGCATGACGGCGATTGACGCCCTCTCGGAATTTAAAAAGTTCGACGTCCTGCCGGATTTTATTCAGATTGCGACTAACGAGAAGGATGATGAAATACAATCCATCGCAATCAATTACATCAGCGATATCGGAAGCAGCAAAGATAAAAACAAAAGAGTCGACGCGCTTATACAGTTGTACCATTCGCTGCCCAACGATAGAAAAGATCTGCGGGAAACGATCTTCTACACCATCGCGGATATCGGGAACGACAAAGCGGTCGATTTCCTCATCAGTGTCGCCAAAACAAATGCCGACCCTGAGCTCCGGAGCCAGGCGATCTATTACTTGGGCAATGTAGGTGGTGATAAAGCCCGCGCTGCGCTTTACGACATTTTGAAGGAAAATTGAAATATAATATTGTCGTTGCGATTACGAGCGGCAGTTGCTGGAATAGGTAGAGATGCATTGATGTGCGTCTCTACCTATTTCGATCCGATTTTGATCAATTGCTCTGAATTTCCCCGAAAGTTTCATTCTTCCCCATCCCATTGACTTTTCATATATACTTAGGTATATTGTTACACGTTCATTATATACCTAACAGGGTGTTGAAAAACCCAATCCGAGTCACCCTGCTAAACCAAAAACCACCACTTTTGTGGAGTAATCATGAAAACAATCTTCAGCGCAATAGTATTATTTCTTACAACCATCGTGTTCGGACAGGAGAACAAGCAGGTGTTCTCTTATGTACCGGATAAGCCAAAAATTGGCGATGAGATAACGCTCATCTACAACAGCGGCGCCCCTTCAGCGCAGTTGAAGAATCCCACCGCTCTCAAGGCGCAGATTATGATGTATTGCAATTCGGAATATGCCAGGAATAACCCGTTTTATATCGAAACACCCTTGACGAAGGATGGAGCTCTCTGGAAAGGATCGTTCACGGTAAAGCAGGCCGGGGCTAATCTCTTTCTTGTCAGGTTCAAAGGCGACGATAAGATTGATGATGATAGCGGCAATGTTTGGGACGTGATGCTGTATGGCGCAGACGGAAAAACAATTAAAAACGCGCATCTGAATAAATCCGATCTTTTTACCTACGGAGAATTCTATAATTTTCCTCACACGAAGGATCCAGCCGGAGCTTTGCAGGAAGCAACGCTTGAAAAACAAGTTCACGACGAAAACATCAGCGCCCGGTCGGTGTTATGGAATCTCAAAATGAAAGGGGAGGACAAAGACGCCGCCCTGGCGGACATCAAAAAAGAACTGGATGACGCGTACCAAAAATATAACACTGATCAATACGCAATCCGGTTGTTTGTGTACTGGTACGATCATATCGGCGATACGGTCACCTCAAAACAAATAAAAGAAAAAGAGCTTGCGGCTAACCCCAAAGGAAAATATGCGCTCAGCGAGCGGATCAACGCCGTCGGGGCTGAAAAGGATCCCGATCAAAAAATGAAGATGCTTGCGCAATGCCGTGCAGACTTTCCCGATCTAAAAGATAAAGATGTTGCAAACTATGAACAGGGAATTGTCCGCGCGTATATCACGGCAAAAAAATATGACACAGCACAAAATTATATCAAAACGCGCAAATTTGAAAACCCATCGTTTTATAATGCGATTGCCTGGCCTTTGATTGAAAAGGGCGAGCAGTTGGATTTGGCGCTCGCATGGGCGAAGAAGGGTGTAGATTTATTAGAAAAACCCAACCCGGATGATAAGCCCCCGTATATGAGCGATGATGAATATAAAGAAGAGCTGAAATCCGAGCGCGGTACGGTACTCGATACGTATGGCTACGGTTTGATGCAGAAGGGTCAATCGGATGAAGCCGTGAAATTCCTTGAGGAATCGTATGCTCTTACCAAGGGCGAAGACGCCGACGTCGCAACACACTACGTAAGCGCATTGGTAAAAGCAGACAAAATGGAAAAGGCGAGTGAAATAGCGTCAACATGCCTGAAGTCGGGGAAAGCAAGCGATGAACTAACTGCGGCATACCGAACGGCGTACACGAAGCTTCATAAATCGGATGAGGGATTTGACGCGATGGTAACCGACCTGCGGAAACCCTATTTGGAAAAACTCAGACAAGACATACTTCAGAAGCGGGTAAAAGATAAAGCCGAAATCGATTTCACGCTGAAAGACCTCAACGGAACGTCTTATACTCTTGCCTCATTGAAAGGGAAAGTTGTGATTGTCGATTTTTGGGCGACATGGTGCGGACCGTGCAAGGCGTCGTTCCCCCTTCTCCAGAAGGTTTATAATAAATACAAAGATAATGCAAGCGTGCAATTCCTTGCTCTCAATACCTGGGAAAATGCCTTCAAAACATACGATGCAAAGCTGTCGAACGCGAAAAAATTCATTCTGGACAACAAGTACACATTTCCGGTATTGATCGACGAAGGATCTGTGATCGATAAATACGAGGTTGATGGCATTCCCACCCAGTTTATTATCGATAAACGCGGAAACATCGGCTTTAAAAATGTCGGTTACGATGGTCCGCAAATGGTAGATCAGCTCAGCCAACAAATCGAAATTTTATTAGATGAATCGATCGGTATGAAATAACCGGATTTGTGAAGGGGTCCAAAAAGGATTTTTTTCGTTTTACTGAGTCATGCTGAACTTGGTTCAGCATCTGTTTTCACTAACTTTTGGATCCTAAAACGAGTTCAGGATGACTAAATTTTTCTTTTTAGACAACTCCTTATTCTTTCAAGGGCGACTTTCATCAACAAGTCGCCCTTTTTTCTTCCCGCAGTAACATTTCCTATAAATATTTCAACTAATACCGCCGGTTTGTTTAATTAGGCTTCTTTTCTTATTATAATTACTAATCAGTTATTATTAATCACTCCAATATCTTCCACATTGTGAAATCAATTTGGTATTGTTTTTTACTATTGTTTGTATTATCGGCAGCCGCTTCCGCTGGCGATACACGCCCTACTGTTCAGGCGGTCCGGATAACCACCCCGCCGAAGATAGACGGAATTCTTGACGAAGCAGTTTGGTCGCAAGCCGAACCTGCCCGGGATTTTATTCAACTCGATCCGAAAGAGGGACAACCGGGATCGGAACGGACTGAAATCCGCGTTCTCTATGACAACGATGCGATATATTTTGGCTGCAAGTTTTATGACAGCGAGCCGGACAAAATCGTCTCCCGGCTCACCCGCAGGGATAATTCCATCGAATCGGATAACGCCGCTCTTTTCCTCGACACCTATCATGATCACCAGACGGGATGTGAATTTACATTCAACGCTGCGGGCGTAAAGGGAGATATCCTTTTATCGAACGACGGCAACCGACAGGATGATTCCTGGGACCCGGTGTGGGAATTGCAAACACGTATTACACCTGAGGGCTGGACGGCTGAAATTAAAATACCACTCCGCATCCTCCATTTTAAAAATATGGAATCGGATACTGCTGAAAATACATGGGGTGTGAATTTTGCGCGCTACATCAGCCGGAAACAGGAAACGGAATGGTGGGCATTCACGCCGAAAAGCCAGACCGGATTCATCTCCCGGTTCGGCAATCTTATAGGTTTAAAGACCATTCCCGATCCGAAACGACTTGACGTGCTGCCGTTTATTGTCGGCAAGCAACAAAACGATCCTTCGACCTCCGTTATGCCGGCCACGCGTCAATTTTTAGGAAATGGCGGGCTCGATTTGCGGTATGGACTTTCAAGCAATTTCATTGTGGATGCGACATTCAATCCCGACTTTGGTCAGGTGGAAGCTGATCCGGCGGTGTTAAATCTCACACAATTTGAAACAAATTATATTGAGAAAAGACCGTTTTTTGTCGAGGGAACGCAAATTTTACATTTTAAAACATTTTACGGAGATAACGGTCCCGGCTTGTTTTATTCACGCAGGATCGGCAGGGCAATTTCGTCGAGCGAGGTGGCTGTGCCAACCGGGGGACATATTGAATCGATGCCCCAAGCCGTAACAATTCTTGGCGCTTCGAAGCTTACCGGCAGAACCAACAGCGGGCTTTCTGTCGGCGTTCTTGACGCCGCAACACAGGAGGAAAATGCAACGGTAGTCGATTCAACGGGAGTGCGACATTCAGTTCTTTTGGAGCCCTTTGCGAATTATAACGTTCTCCGGCTGAAACAGGATATCCTCGATAATTCCAATGTTGGGGTTATTTTTACGTCAACATTGAAAAATCAACGAAGTCCCGCCTTCGCAACAGGGACAGATTGGAATATCAGATTCGGTCAAAATACCTATCAAGCTGATGGATTTTTAGCGTTGACAGATAGAACAAATTTGCCGACCAGTACAAATCCATTGCCCGAACGGATCTCAGGAACTGCGGGGAAATTTAACTTTGCGAAAATTGCCGGCGAACACTGGCTCTGGGATGCGGAAATGGATTACACCGCGAAAAAATATTATGTGAACGACGCCGGTTATTTTCGAAGCCCGAACGATATCGGCGATAATGTCGGTGTAACATACAAAGAGGATGTTCCCGGCAACATTTTTAGAAATTATAATGTCTCTCTTGGAGGATTTACTCGTTGGAATTTTGACGGTTATATCCTCTTCAGAGGTTTGAACGTAAACGCCAGCGGGCTCTTCAATAATTACTGGAGGACGTCGTTGTCGCTCGGAGGGAATGCGAACGGGTATGATCAATATGAAACGAGGGGAAACGGCTTGTACTGGACTCCTAAATCGTATTCATCAAGCATAAGCGTGCAAACCGATTCGCGCGGGTCCGTTGTCGTCGGCGTCAGTGAAGGTTTTAACTGGGATGCGAAAAAACAGCGTCAATGGTCTCAGGACATCGCCGCCGATCTCAAGCCGATCTCCTGGATGGAGTGGACATTGGATTGGTCGTTTGCGATTGATAACAACCGGGAATCATGGGCGAGGAACAGCACAATCAATGGAGCCGCCATATTCGCAGACCGGAGCACGATCCAGCACAGTCTGACCCTGCGCAACACGACGACATTCACCAGAGATCTCACCTTACAAATATACCAGCAGATATTCGTCGCGAAAGGGCACTACGGATATTTACGCCAGCTCAGCGGCGTCTCTGATTTTGTGCCGGTGGATCCCGCTGAACCGCTTGTCGATGATTTTAATTTTCAGGTTCTTCATACGAATGTTGTCCTCCGGTGGGAATATTTGCCGGGAAGCACGTTGTATCTTGTCTGGTCGCAGGCGAGGAACGGGTATTATGGCGATTACTACACTCCATTTACCAACGACGTGGAGAATACATTCGTTGCCCCTCCATCGAATGTGTTTTTATTGAAGGTTAGTTATTTGCTTGGTCAGTAACCCTACGCGTGTATTAGCGAATTGGATTCTCAGGGTGTTAAAAAATCCCATTCGAGTCACCCTGAACATGTTTCAGGGTCTAAATGTAAACGGACCCCGAAACAAGTTCGGAATGACTCCATCGATTTCGATAGTTATTTCAACACCTTGGTAGATAAAAAAATAATAAAACGGCGAAGAAAATTTTCTCCGCCGTTCTATTATACATGAACACTTATCTCACCGAAAAATTCGTGAATCGCAGCGGCATACATCACCCCCATTTTTTAATTGCCGCTTCGATACCGGGACCGCCTTTCATTAAATCATCCGGAGTCATAACGGGATGAAATTCCACATCCGCTTTCATCCATAAGAAAAATGGCTCGGCGATGGCGGACATTTTCGAGACGTCATCCATGCTTACAATAATATATCCGCCTCGCTGTCCGTTCATGGTGGAGAAGTATGCGGCTTCTGCTTTCATATCGCCGAGGATTTGTTTCATCTTGGAACCGAAATTCGGATCCTTAATTGCCTGGTTAGCCGGTTCGACCGGAAAGGTTACTTTGACGAGAAAACGCATAATGTTGACTCCTTTGTAATATGATGAATAATTTATTGATTGAATTCATGATAATGGAATGGCAGCCGGCGTCAACCTGCTATATTGTTCTTGCCGCACGGGCGGTGCATCCCTTTCATTAGCAATTATCGGTATAACGCCGACAAGAAAATTGAAGTTCCTTCCGGGGGAGTCGGTTGAATGTTTATCAATAGCGCTAAAAAAAAGAGGGTTTATCCCCTTTTTGAAATAAATCGCATGAAATGGGAGATGGTTGCTCTGTAGTTTCGGAGGGACTTCAGTTTCATGGATGAACTAAAAAGGCGAACCCTGTTAATCAGGATTCGCCCTTACCTCTACTCATCACTAATCCACTAATCAATGAGTTTCGATGCTAACATCATACTATCTGTATATTCTTTCCTTTCGATCGTAAATCATTACGGTCGTTTTCCATTGTGCCCGTCGTCGCGGCGGGGGGTAGGGCGTGGGGGTGTTGCATTCCTATTTCCGTTTCCTCTCGGAACATTCCTGTACATCGGCTGCGGAAATAGCGGCTGGGGACGCACCGATGGCATTCGCTGTCTATTGGGTTGCGGTATCGCGGGACGGGGCTGGAATCTCCTGTAATCGGGCTGCGGGCGTAGTTGATTACGATCCGGCGTCCGGATATTATACCGGGATTGAGGAGGAGGAGTTTCCCGCTGGATTCTATTCTCAGTTGGACGTTTGCTTTCACCGCCCATGATCCGGGAGTCATTCTGGGGCTTGCTTTCATTTTGACCGCGCTGCACGCCTTCAATGCGCGGACGGTAAACCTCGATGCGATCACGACCCGCATCACGGGTCATACGTTCGCCAACCCGGCTTTCCGATCCAACTACCTCAGCGCGATTGATGCGCACGTTGCCTCTCCGTTCAATAAAGTTCACATCGACGCCGCGGTTGATAACCCGGTCGCCTTCATGCCCGATGTTAATGCTCGCGCGCGTCGAACCGAAGAACCGCCTCGAGCGCTCTATCGGCTGCACGTATGCATTGATATGCACTGAGGTGAAATTTCTGCACGAAACGAAATTCCAGTAATGCACGGGCGTCACCCACCTATTGGAGAGCGTTATCCCGATGCTGAAATCAAAATGATGATAGGGCGTCAGGGGCGCCCAGCCGACATAATCGTCATTGTAACGCCATTCAACCCACGCCGGTCCCCAAACATCGTCGGGGATCCATATCCAGCCGTAATAATCGTCATAGGTCCATCGTCCGTAATGGAACGTCGCCCAACCGAACGGTTCATCCGACGCCCAGTACCATCCATAATCGCTCCAGATCCATCTGCCGTTCAAATAGGGGCGCCAACCGTAACCGACATGCATCGGGCGCCATGCTCGTCCAAAATCAACATTTACCCATTCGCCATACGGCGAGAGGGATGAATAAAAAATATCAAAGCCAACGCCGATATTTACATCGGCTTTAGCGTGCGAAGCGCCTGCTATCAGCGCCAGGCTTAATGCTCCCAGAATCAGATAATATTTCATTGTACCACCATACTATTATTTATATCCACATTTCAAAGTTCTAAACGAAATAGGGCAACCCGTGTGCCAGAAATAATTCCCTTGATTTAAATGATTTTTGAGGTTTTTAAACGAAACTGTGTCTTATACTATGCATCATGTCCATTCAGATAGACGGCATTTACCAATTATTAGAGTAAATTGATATTCCGTTAGATTATGCTAAAGATTGATTAAATCGTTGATTTTCGTAATCAAATGCTGTACATTATCACCAATAACAGGGTGTAAGAGACCTGTTATGATCCCAATGTAAAGTTGAGCAATGGTTCGTTCCCTTCGATTGCTCAGTGAAAGAGTCGGCTCCCCACGGAGCCGGCTTTTTTTTATTGGCGGATTAACAACTTCACATTTTCAGCCAAATTTCTTATATTGATGTATATCAACCTCGAAAATTTATTTATAATAATTATATGAGCACCAAACCCGCCGCAAAAGTGCAGGAATCTCCAACCGGTTCAATGGAAAAAATCGCCTATGCCAGCGTAAGTTCAATACCCACAATTGAACCGAACGATCAGAATCGTTTGGGATATCACATATGGCGGTGGCTGTTGAAGAAAGAGGGGTCAATAGAAAATGCCGTCAAGGAATCGGGTTCCCGGCTTAAAATTACCACATCGGAGGCGGCAAAAATTATAACTGAATCTTTGAAGAAGCAGGGGATTATTCAATAACACTCTTTTCATTTTGAGTATGACAAAAGGTCGCTCCGATTATTCGGGACGACCTTTTGTGATTTGATCGGTGATCGCCGATAAATCGGGATCACGCTGCATGAAGCACCTTCATATCTTTCACATATCTTATTGTTAAGGTTTATACTATTCGCTTGACAAACCCTGTGGAAATGATTATATTCTGAGTGCGACAAAAATGTCGTTTTTATTGAATGTATGACAAAAATGCCACCATCATTGAACAGGTACGAACTATGAAATCGATTATCGGTGAACGCATAAAGCAGGCGCGTATGAATAAAGAGATAGATCAAATCCAGTTGGCTGAGCGCGTTGGCGTTGTTGCCCGGACGCTACAACGCTGGGAAAAAGGGGAGCAGGTGCCCGGCGGCGATGATCTTATGGAGCTCGCGCAGGCGACGAGCGTGCGGGCCGAATGGCTTTTAACGGGCGAGGGCGAGATGTACAGCGTCCCGTCGTCGCCTCCTAATGTCATCCAGTTGCACCGTGAGACGCTGACAAAGGGATTGCAGCTTGTCAATATTCCGCTTCTTTCTTCCGTTCCTGCCGGTAAATCCGCGGCGATCTTTCATCCCGAGCAAGTGGAACGGTATGTTACTGTTGATAACATCCGCGATCCGAACGCGTTCGCTCTCGTCGTAAAAGGGACGAGCATGTCGCCAAAAATTGAGGATGGAGATATTGTCGTTGTCAGTCCCCGCCACGAGGTCAGGAACGGCGATATCTGTGTGATACGCGTGAACGACGAGGATGTTCTTAAGAAAATCAAGCTTGAGGAACAGTACGTTCACCTGATACCATTGAATCCCGTTTTTGAGCCGGTGACAGTGAGAAAACGCGATATTACATTTATCTGGAAAGTTGTTAAAGTCATTAAATCATTGTAGTTGTAAACTCTACAAAATAGATTCTTCAGGGCGGGCATGAAATTGGTCTAACATTCCTTCGGGGTACTTGCGTTATTAACCCCGTTTCCGGCAAAGGTTGCTGAATAGCGTGATTTTTATCACTGACGAAGTTGTTTATTTTACTATATTATGTTATTCCATTTATCATAATATCTGACATGAAGATAATCCATATCCTGCTAATTGATACTTCGCCCGCAATCAAAGTTCAGCTTGAAAAGAGCCTTGCTTCGATTGAGCATGAACTATTCAAAGTTGAATACAGCACCCCCAGGAACGCCGAAGAAGCGTTCAAAGACGCAAAAAAATCGGTGGAAGTTGTGTTGTTCGGGGAAGCTATTCCGTTGTCTGCCATTGTCCAACAGGCGAAAATCTTCCGGCGGAACAATGCGGGTATACATGTCTTTATGTTCACCCGCGAAAGCGAGGCGCGCATACCGAACAAGCTTCGCCGCGCCGGCGTCGACGATTTTCTCAACATCATGGAGCTGAACACGCCGGTATTCGGCTGGACGTTCCTCAGCACGCTTGAGCATATCGGGATGAAGAAAAAAGCGGCGGAATTCGAAATGATCCACGAGCGCCTCCAATATGTCAACGACTCGCTCGCAGAGATCACCGCTGAGATTATCAAACCGATCGGCAACCTTCGCGCGGCAATGGACGCGATGAACGGAGACCGGGCTCACACGCTCAAGGTTCTTAACGAAAATATCGCCCTGATGGAACGCTCGCTCGGCGATCTCATGGAAATCCGCCAGCGCCTCGGCAACGAAACCAAAGTTATCCATAAATACCTCGCGGTGAAAAACCGGACGTAAAATTTAAAGAATGATTATAACCGGGTAGAGAAATCTTTACCCCCTTCAAAACAATCCCAATTGATCACCGTATTGGCTATCGGGGTTGTGCCTGAAATGTTCTAACGAAAATTCAAAATTTTTTTTATCGAGGCCGTATTTTGCGCAATTCAGCTTAAATAACTTGTGAATGGTCTCGGCTATTTTTCCCGTTCCCTTAATTCTTGTCCCGAACCGGCTATCGCTCAATTTTCCGCCGCGAACGTCGTGAATCCTGTTGATAATTTTTGCCGCCCGGTCGGGATATTCTCGCTGTATCCAATCGAGGAATAACGGTTCCACCGCGCCGGGCAACCGCAGCATACCCAATCCCGCGTATGTTGCGCCCCGCGCTGCAGCTTCACGCAAAAGAACGGGGATTTCCTCATCGGTAAAACCCGGAATCACCGGCGCAATATTCACTCCCGTGGGTATCTTATTCGACGCAAGAAGCTCGATAAGCTCCAGCCGTTTGTGCGGCGCGGCGGTACGGGGCTCCATTATCCGTATCAAATCCGCGTCCATGCTGGTGAGCGAAACCGTTACGGTGACAAGGTTTAGCGCCGAAAGGGCTTTGAGGATATCGAGATCGCGCGAGAGGAGGAAATTTTTCGTAATAACGCCGACGGGGTTGCCGTATTTCAGGCACACTTCCAGCAATTTTCTGGTAATTCCGAGTTTCCGTTCCACGGGCTGGTAGGGATCGGTGTTGCCGCAGAGAGCGATCATTTCCGGTTTCCAGCTTTTCTTCCTGAATACCTCCTCCAGCAACGCGGGCGCGTCGTGCTTCACCAATATTTTAGATTCAAAATCGATGCCGGCGGAAAATCCAAGATATTCATGGCTGGGGCGGGCATAGCAGTAAATGCAGCCGTGTTCGCATCCGCGGTACGGATTGATGCTGTACGCGTAGGGGATATCCGGGCTTTCATTTTTCGCAATGATGGATTTTGTTGTGTCGTTGAAAAATTGCGTCGGGATGGGAGAGGATTCCTCATATTCATCCTGTTCGATATCTAACTTTTCGAGATGCAGTTTCTCGAATCTGTTCGGCGTGTTAAATCCGGCGCCGCGGCCCTTGTGTGATTGGGGCATGAGTACGATTTTAGTAAATAATAATTCCGAGATGAAGAGACTGTGTGTTAAATGGTTTGTTAATGTAGTAGCCGGTCACCGACCGGCGGAAAAATGATATATAACGCGCCGATCCGGTGATCGGCTACTACAATGAAAGAAAAAGATGAATTAAATTATCAATCCGATAATATAATCAATGCGGATAATGTTTCCTACAGCTTAAGTTTTTTCCGTGCCTCTCCCGCAATCATAGAAGGATTCCATGCCGGATCCCAAACAATGCGGATGTCGCATTCTTTCACATTGGGCACGCCTAAGACCCGCTCGCGCACCATATTTGAAATCTGCGCCGACATGCCGCAGCCGGGTGTGGTCAACGTCATCTTCACGCCTACCCAATCGTCGATAATTTTTACATCGTAAATCAGTCCCAGGTCGACGAGGTTGATGGGAATTTCAGGATCGTAGCATTGCCGGAGGGCGTCGTAAACCTGCGTCTCGGATATTTGAAGTTCTTCGCTCATGTATTTTTATTCTGTGATATCGAAATATTTTCGTTCTTTTTGCAAATCCGCCACCTTTACAACAATACTGCCGTTGCTGATGTATGAAGGAAGATAAATCGGGTGGCAGCCGTTTCCTTCCATCGCGCTCCGCGTTCCGGTCGTATCGATTTGCGCTTCATCGACTGAAGGGCGGAGGGATGATAACGGCGAGGGGGCGTCGCACTGGGAGCAAATCAATTCATTGTTCTTCAGGTAATATTTCCCATAACTATAACACGCTTTGCAGGCGTCGAACGCGGTGGAAAATTTCCCCACGCCCGTCCGTATCGCAAAAAACCGGATTGTCAGTTCACCGTCCTTGATCGAATACCGGTGAATATTGCCGTCCTGGATTTGCGAGAGAGGAATTTCAATTGTGCCGTTCTCATGAGGAGTGATCATATCCGCGTTTAAATTCATGACAGGATTGGAGGAAAATATTTCACCAACGCCGAGGAAGAGTGTAATGCAAATAGTCGCGATCCCCGCGCTCAATTGCCACCGACGCTGGCTCTTCGTCGATGTCTTTTGTTTCCTCCCGCCGATCAGAAGCATGAACGCCGGTATGCTCAGGATCGCGATGATAAAGAACGTGTCGTTTTGAACCATGGGACCGAGAATTGCCATCATTTTCGGACTTGCTGGAAAGACGCCGTTTTCATAAAACTCGTGCAGCGCATTGATAATCAACTGCAGCGTGAATATGATTAATGTGCATGCCGTGACTTTGAGGAATTTTCCGATATCAATACGGACGCTCCCCCGGATGAAGAAGACGCAAAACACCGCGGCAAGACTTAAACCGGCAGTGGTGCCGAGGATACTTTTCCACGCGCCCGCGCTTAAAGCAACGGCTTGCAGGAAGACAGCCGTTTCCAGTCCTTCACGCACGATCATAAAAAATGTGAAAGTAAACACGCCCGCGTAAGCTTTCCAGCGCGATGATGCGGCTACAATTGAATCAATTTTTCCTTCGATCTCCGTTTTGATTTTATTTGCGGTCATCCACATCCACACGATCATGGAAATAACGAAGATTGCGGCGAAGAGCATGAAGAAGCCCTCCAGCGATTCGGAATCAATGCCTAATTTGATGAGCAGCGCCGCGCCACCGATGCTTCCCAAAAATGCCGCCGCCAATCCCAAGTACACCGCCTTTAATAAATACGGTTTCTGAATTTTTTGGATGTAGACGATGAGAATCGCGATGACGAGGGAAATTTCAATTCCCTCGCGTAAGGCAATGATAGCAGATTCAATCACGATTGGTGCTTCTTCGAATGACCCGGTTTAGCCTGGCATTTTGAACAGGCGCCAAAAATTTGAAGCGAGGCGCTCTGCGGTTTAAACGCATTTGCTTTGCAGACTTCATCCTGGATTTTGGTGAGGCGGTCAGTGGTGAATTCAATGATCTCGCCGCACTCAAGACAAATAAGGTGATAATGCTGGGGACGACCGAACGCTTTTTCGTAGTGCGAATGTGTTTCTCCAAAACGGGATTTGGAAATGAGACCGCAATCGACGAGCAAGTCAAGCGTGTTATACACGGTTGCGCGCGAGACTTTAAATCCTTTGGATTTGAGGATCGTGTAAAATTCTTCCGCGTCAAAATGCCCGTCCCCGCGCATAATTTCTTCAAGAATGAGCTGCCGTTCACGCGTGCTGCGGAGCCCTTTATTCTGTATATATCGTTCTAATGTCTCTGTTGCTGCATGAATATCCATGATTTTCCTTGTTTAGATTCAATCTAATTTAAAGAATTATGCAGGAAATTGCAAATAAGGCGTTCTTTCCGAATAATCCTCCTACAAACCCTTTTGCGTTTTTGCTAATTCACGGTAACGAAGGATCTCGGTTTTCAAACTTTGATCGCCCGGGTAGGTAGCGAGCAATGGTTCAAGCATATCTGCCGCTTTCCCGTACTCACCCGTCCGTACGTAAATATCGCGCATCATGATATAAGGATTCTCATAGGAGTTGAGAGTGATCAGTCCGCTCTGAATTGCCGAGACGGCTAATTTCTCTGCTTCACCAGCCATATGAAGAAATTTGGCGGAATCGTTCATGTCGTAATACATCAACGCGAGAAAATATTTCATCCGTAAATTCATCGGCGCGACGGTTTCGGAAACGACAGAGTCCATGCGATCGAGCGTTCGTTTAGCAAGTGTCGTATCCAAACTATGATGCAGGCAATACGAAGCAAACCCGATAAACGATCCGCGGATATTCTGTATCAAATGCATATGATTCTCATCATAAAAAATATTATCATCGTTCAAACCTGTCCACATGAACCCCGGCTGGAACGAAGCGCTGTGTTTACCGGTGGGGGGACCTTCTATGAGATTCTTATGCATTAAAGTTTCATCAAAGTAATAGCCGTTAGCTCCCGCTGGAGAATTTTGAGGAACCAGCCGGGCAGCCATGCCTTCGATTCGCAAATACGCGCCAAGACCGATTTTGGTATCCTCGCTGCAAGTAGTCGCAAAATAAATCGGTCTACGCCAGCAGTTTTGTTCCACGATATCCTTTACCATGATATCCTGAACCCTGACGCCGCTCATGCCGCTGTAGTGCAATGTAGCCGGCATGGTGAATGCGATGGAACCGTTCGCAATAACCGCAGAGTCGGTTACGCCATATTCCCGAATCACCTCCGGGGGCACCGCAAGCGTCAAGGTATGACTCTTCCATTCAACCGGCTGGATATGCGCAATCACGTCGTCGGGGAGACTGATGCGGACCTCCTGCGCGCCATATGGCCGTTCATTCTTGAGCTGCTTAATATACCATTCGGTGTTCAACAGACTCAAGTTGACGACCCGGATGTCCCGCCGGATCCCTTCCACATCCTGAAGGTACCATACTGGAAATGTATCGTTATCGCCGTTTGTGATCAGGATGGCATTGGGCGCGCAACTTTGAAGGAGGTTATAGGAATAGGTCCAGGGAAGCCAGTCCTTTGACCGGTCGTGTGTGAAATAATTCGTCTGAATCATTCTACCCGGAATAAACACCGCTGCAGCGAGCAACAATCCCCCGAAAAGCATTCTTCTGTTTATGGCAGGAGCCATCTGTTTTCTCTCGAGCAGATCGATCAAACCCCGCACACCAAGACCGATCCACACCGCAAAAACGAAAAACGCTCCGGTGAAAAAATAATCCCTTTCCCTGGGCTGCGCCTCCTGCATGCTGGGATAAAAGGCGATCAGGTAGCCGCCAAATAAAAAAAGCACCACAAGCGCAGCAGCCATCTTCCAGTCCTTCCGGAGGTGGAGGTAAAAGCCCAGGAGTCCTATGAAGAACGGAATTCCGTACAACTGTTTCCAATTTACCCCGGCGTCCTGATCCCATGATTCCCTGCCGATGAAATTCCATGCGAGGTACCGGGTGAACATGTGATTCATCTGGTAGCGGAAAAAGAAATCGAAGTCGTTCTGGTAATTTGCCCACGTTGGTTGGTGCTGCGACTCCGCCGACCATCGGCGCTTGAAGAAGGGCCAATCCCCGTACTGGTCTCTGTTTAGATAACTTACAAGGCGGGAAAAACTTTCTGGATTGTTTTCATTCATCGGGGGATGTTGATCCGCGCGGATCAGGATCGTCGCATATGTCGTGAATCCGACGATAGCGAGCATCATTGAGACGGACGCCACGGCGAGAACAATTTTCCGGTTGCGCACAGCCCACGCAGCCAATATGCCAACCAAAACTATTATTCCAACCAATACTCCGAGACCAAGTATATTATTGTCGCCGGCGATGGTTCGCAGAAGCGACGGGAGAGATTTAACGATTCCGCCAAAGAGCAATGCAACGGCAGCTCCTGCAAACGCCAGCGCTGTATAGAAGGAGTCCCGGCGGAAAATTATCTTTCGAAAAATGCCCGCAATCACAATGCTGATAGCTCCCATGATAAGCAGAAAATCGCGATCGAATTTTTTAAGCTCTTCGTATTCCGGCGGTTGCTGCGACGTTTGGTTCATCCAGATACCGGCTGTAACAGCCATAAGAATCGCCGCATGACCTAGAAAGATGTATGCAGATTTTTTAAAATTCGCATCATCGACTACATAACGCTTATAGACAACCATCATTGCAACCGTCACAATCGCAAGGATGCTCATCAGGTGGACTCCGATAGACAATCCGGCGAGATAGGCGATGAGAAAAAGATACCGCCATGCTCCCGCAGAATCCGCCTTAAGATACCAAATGAGGGACAACCAGGTAATAAGAACAAAGAGTAATGTTCCAACTGCAAAAACTTCCGCTTCCACAGCATTGAACCATAGTGTGTCGCTGAACGAGAAGGCAAGCGCCCCGATCGCCGCCGAGCAATAGGTTGCAAGGGCGTCGCCGATCGAATCCGGTTTCCTTTTTTTGTAAATTTCAACAACCAGCACAATCGAGAGATACGCGAACAACACCGCCAGCGCGGTTGCCAAACCCGACATCACATTCACCCGGAAACCAATATTTCCGGGCATCGGTATCATGAAGAATAATCTCCCCAACAGCGACGATAACGGTTCACCCGGCGGATGGGGAACCTGAAGTGCATAGGAAGCTCCCGAAATTTCACCAGCATCCCAAAAGGACACGGAAGGTTGAAGCGTGAAAAAAAATTGGAAAAAGGAAATAACGAATACCGCCGCGGCTATTCCGCGATGGAGCAATTTTGATTTCATGTGAAGGAAATGTCGGATATGATTTATGATTAAATAACGTTAATTTATAATATACTGATACTTGCCAATAGATACAATATTCTCGACGACGACAACCGACTGCAACTTTCGATTCCGGTATTTAATTAAAAGGTTTATTATGGCGCGGGGCCGAATTTTCTTCACGAATTCCCGGAATTAAGTATATTGGTTAGAATTAATCAAGTAAATTATGCAGACTTTGAAAGCTATCGGGAATAAAAATATTCGACGCAACAATAAAGTAATTCTTTCGTTAAATAGATTATATGCTTGCATTAAGCTGCAACCGACCTTGAATGCTCCATTATGACGCCCGTTAGCTGGCTCCACGCTCTTGAGTTGTGCAGATTCTATAAACGCGGACCGCAAGAGGTCCGTGCTCTTGACGCTGTTTCGCTCGATGTGAATCGCGGCGAATTTCTCGGCATTGTCGGTTCTTCGGGTTCGGGTAAGTCCACGCTTCTTAATCTCCTCGCCGGGCTTGATACACCAACCTCCGGCACAGTTGAGATTGACGGTGTACCTCTGACCGCTATGTCGCGCCGGCAGCTTTCGGCATACCGCGCCCACCGCGTGGGAATTGTCTTTCAATCGTTCAACCTCGTTTCACATTATACAGCATTGCAGAATGTGGAGATGGCATTGCTGTTTAATAATACCCCGGCAAAGGAACGCCGCCGTCGCGCCTCCGAGGCATTGGAACACCTGGGCTTGGCTGATCGAATGACCCATAAACCCGCCGATCTATCGGGAGGGGAACAACAGCGTGTTGCCGTCGCACGCGCAATTGTGAAACGACCGGAAATCTTGTTTGCCGATGAACCTACCGGCAATCTCGATTATGAAAACTCCCGGCAAATTGCGGCACTATTAATGAACCTCAACCGGGAGGGGCTTTCCATTGTCATGGTCACTCATAATCTCGATATGGCGCGGGAATGTTCGCACCGCACCATCCGGATGCAATACGGGAAAATTATCGGTAGAGGTAACCTCAGACCGGAGGAGAGAATTCATCCATGACCATCCGCGATCTTATCGGAATATCATCAGGGAATCTGTGGCGGTTGAAACTCCGCACATTTCTTACCGTTGCGGGGATCGTGATCGCAATCGCCGCGTTCGTCGCTATGGTTTCGTTCGGTGCTGGGACCAAAGAAAACATCGATAAACAATTCAACGAGTTGGGATTGTTGACGACAATAAATGTCTACCCGAAGCAGAGACCGAATGAGCCGCAAGCGCCGGATGCGGCAAAACTTGACGTTGCAGCGCTTGATCGCTTCGCGAAAATACCGGGCGTGCTCCTCGTATATCCCTATGACGCGTTCATGGTTAAAGTGAAGATCGGCGATACCCTTATCGATTCCCGCGCCCAATCGCTATCCCGCACGGCAATGCAAACCAAACTCTTCTCAAATCTTCGTGCCGGGAAAATATTTGAATCCGACACCTCGCACTCCGCGATCATCTCGAGCGATCTGCTAAAGAAGAACGGATATAAGAAAGCCGATTCGCTCATCGGGAAAAAACTTGTAATCTCGACACAGGTTTCGACAATCGATAGCGCTTTCCGTCATCTTCTTGTCGATAAGGGAGTGAGCCTGATTGACAGAGCGAGAGGGATCAGCATTGATTCTTTAATCGATGATAGCACGTACCGCGGGCGGGTGATCCGGACGGAAGCGAACGAAGGATTGCGACGATTCACCGATGGATTTCTTAACGCCCGGCGAACAATCAATGACACGCTAACCATATGCGGGGTGATCGAAGGGGAACAGATCGGGCGCATGCGGATGGGTGAAGTGATTATTCCCTTTAAAACCGCTGAACGATTCAGCAGCGGTGGATTCAGCGGTAGCCCAACAGAAATATTCGGAGCGTTAACAAGCGGCACGCTGCTCTCTTCCGCGGGAGACCGCGGGGGAAAAACTTTCACCCAGGTGACTATCAATTTCGATCCTCATGTATTATATAAGCCCATCAAAGATTCAATCGAGTCGCAGGGATACCGCGTGTTCAGTTTCGCGGCGGAGTTTGAACAAATTCAGAAGGCATTCATCTATGTAAATATGGCGCTCGGAGCGGTCGGTCTCCTGGCGTTATTTACCGCTTCGCTTGGCATCGTCAATACGATGGTTATGTCGATATTGGAACGAAGAAAAGAGATCGGCATCTTTAAATCGCTTGGCGCCGACGACCGGGAAATCCGCGGGCTCTTTCTCTTCGAATCGGGCATGATCGGTTTTATCGGTGCGACTGTGGGAATTTTCTTCGGCTGGATTATCACGCGTATCGTCACTATCGTCGCGCATTATTATATGAGAAGAGAAGGCGTCCCGGAGGTGGAGCTTTTCTCATTACCGCTCTGGCTTATCCTGATTGCGTTGGCGTTCGGGGTAGGTGTTGCCGTCATTGCCGGTTTGTACCCTGCAGCGAGAGCTGCCAGAGTCGATCCTGTAGAAGCTCTGCGGAACGAGTGAGAATTATTCGCCGGTCAGTGTGTTTTTAACATCCCGCGCTTTCATTCACCCTTCCATCCTTGCACCCACTGAGTTCCGCACATATATGTAAATGGGCAGTTCGGACACGCTTTTTTCAGATTTTTTGGCGGAATGAAAGAAATATCCGGATTGACTATTTCATTCACCAATTTAAAAATAATCGTTTCGAACATGGCGTAGATATTTTTACGGTCATTCTCATCTTCACCTAAGGAAATTTCGATGTCGGGTGAGAGGTCGTTTTTACCCAGCAGAAGGTAGGCGGGGATAATTTTTTCCGGCGGCAATCCCGTTTCGTTTGCATAGAGCAAAACGTAAAGAGGAAGCTGAAGCGAACCTATAGCGTCGTTCCAGGTCTCGCGATCTTCCGGCACTAATTTCTTGAATTTTATTTTGTATCTGTTGCCGCTGCTGCCCGTTTTATAATCCAGGATGAAATAGTTGTCCCCTCGTTTCTCCAGCCGATCGATGAATCCGTCAAAAGTGAAGGAATCCTTTGTTGTTTTCACTTTCTTTTCAACATCAAGGATCACGATGTTAGCATTTACTGCCTGCGGGAGTTGATATTTCTCAAGAAAACGCGAAAGCTGAATTTTAATTTGATCTTTGAGTAAAAATTTCATTCCTGCCGGCTCATTGCCAAATTGCCACGAGAATTCTTCGTCGATAGTTTTCTTCATATCCCGGTCGTCGAGATTCTCTTTAGTTAAACGAACGCCTTTCCTTGACGCGAAGTATTTAGCCAGCACCGAATGGACAAGGGTTCCGATATCCCTGCTCTCGATGTCGCTTGCCGCGTCTTCTTTTTCTCTCAACTTTAAAACATCGGTGTAGTAAAATTTTAATTGGCAGTGCAGATACCGGTCGAAGGCCGAAGAGTTGAAGCAATAGTTCCTGAGATGTCGGGCAATCGCGTCAGTTTTCGGAATATTCGCGGGTATTTCGTTTATCAACGAGACGCGATAGTCGACGCCTCCAATAAATTTTTCAATTTCTACCGTACCGGCGGCGCGTTGTTTTTCCCAGATGAGTTTTTCCAGGTATCTGCTCTTTTCCTTCTTGTCGTTTTGAACGTAATAACAATGAACCTCATTTGATCCGCGAACGAGGAGATCAAAATAGTAAGCGGTAAGTTCCTCCCTGTCGCGGTATGTGGGTAAGCCAAGAAGCTCGCGCGCTTTTTGGGGGAGAAGCATATCGTGCCCTTTGGTTCCCGGCAACACATCGTCGTTTGCGTCGAGGATAAATACCCTTTTGAATTGTAAATTTCTTGTTTCTAAGAAACCCAGCACCTGCAATCCGTGCAGGGGCGTTCCTTCAAACGGGATTCGGACGGTATGAAAGAATTTCCGGATTACGGTGCAGTAACTGACCGGTTCGGCGAGCGTAATGTTCTTTAACAGGGAAGTGGAGATGCCGTGGAGCGATTTGATGATGATTTCCACGAATCGCCTGAAATAAATATGAAGATTCGCCGTGCTGTTATCGTGCACATAGTTCAAAACGGTGATACATTTATCTGCAAAATCACCCAAATTTCCGATAGCCATAAACGCTCTGATGAGGTTATTATGAATCGTTATGAGATGACTATGTAAGTCGGGATAGGTTGCCTGGATGCCTGCCTGAATCATTCTCGCGAGCGCGATATTCAATATTTCTGATTCTTCAATTGATTCGAGCGAAAAAAACATTTTCGATTTATCGCCGGCGTATTCTTCTTCGATCGTATGAAACAATATGCGTGTGATATCCGAGCGGTTTCCAATGCGGATATTTTTTGCGTAGGGGTGAAGCACCAGTTTGAAATAATCGGGAGCGTATACCTGTCCCTTATACATCGATGAAACAGCGTCCATGATGTTGTTCAGGAATGCAAAGACCGGCGTTCGTGTGACGGGATATCCGAGTGAAATGTTATAATCTTCGTCCTGCACGAGCGCAAGCGTCTCATTTATGACCGGGAAAAGATTGACAGCATCGGGAAGAACGATGACGGTTTTTTCATCGAGAGGTGATTCTCCTTGGATGAGCTTATTGATCTCACTGCTCAATGCGTAGACCTCGCCGTGCCCGTCCGGCGCCATCGCAAATGAAATTTCCGGCTCAGTCGTCTGCGATTCCTTCCGATCGTGTTTTATCTTCAGTGACCGAAGGTGTTTTTCTATGTGGGGACCATCCTGAAAGAGGAACGTGCACCGGTCGATCTGCTTCAGGGAGGTAAAGAGCATCCTTTCGGCTTCTGTCAGCGCCGAAAACCCGGCGATAATTATCTGTTTGAATTCCAAAAGCGCATCAGCAGTCAACTCATTTCCGACATCGACATACATTGAAGCGCGGGTAGAGAGTTTCCGGTCGGACACGAGTTCATAAAATCGCTGATAATAAAGCGCGAGCTGTTTGCCGCCCTTATATCCCGGTTCTATAGTTGCAATTTCTCTGACGCGGTTAGGTGTAACCCGCGCAAGCCGAAGTTCTTCTATTTCATTGAAGATGCCCATACCCATGGGAAGAAATTCCTCAAGTGAACCATCCTGGTGCGCGCTTAGTTGTGCCTTATCATCGCTATAAATTTCATATAGAAGGGCTATGGCATCGATCGAGTCGAGGTTGGCTGTCATTCCGCCGAGTTTTTCACGATGCGCCCATTCGATGAAATTATCTATCGAGAAAATTAACGGAGGTAGGTACGCCTTGCCCAGCTTCTCTGCAAGCGCTTTTCGCAAAAAATGTGCAGGACGTTTACCGGGGAAGACAATCAGAATATTACGAAAATCTCCGCCATCGCTATCAATACATGATATGACCTCGTCAATGAGATTCAGGGAAGGGGAGAGGAGAATTGCGCGGCTCATGACACGTTCGTTGTTGTTTTCAGATCGATGTATGCGATGAGACCGTGGACTTGTTTAGCCGGATATAGTTCATGAACGAGATGGAGGTAATTCCGTACCTGGCTTTCATATTTATCTTTCATCTCATCGTTACCTGTTTTAAAATCGATCACCGTTATACGATCAGTATCGACGACCATCCTGTCTATCCTGAACAATCTGCCATTCCGGTCGGTAATATCCTGTTCGATGAAGATTTCCCTGCCCGGTTTTTCAGTAAATAATTCCCGCATGGTATCCAGTTCCAAAAACTGTTGAATTGTTTCGGACGTATTCTCTTTATCTATCACGCCTCCGGTTGTAAAAATGAGAAGTTCTATAAGCGAATTGGCGTCCGTGTCGTACGATTGAATTTTTGAAAGGATCAGATGGATAAATTCTCCGCGCGCTATTTCATCCATGGCTAACCGGGATGGCGTTTGTATCTCACTCTTTCTCAAGACCGTATGATGGAAGGAGGCGATGGATAATTGTTTTTCCGGTTGTTGTGCTAAAATAGCTGGCTTTGTTTCGGGTGCATAACTATCTTTCGGTAGAAATGCAACCGGTGCTTTAGGTTCTTTCTCATAGACGCCAAGAACATACATTTCTTCCTGCGCGCGCGTGAACGCGACATAGAGCATATTTAAATCGTTTACCTGATTTTTTAGCTTTTGTTCGGCGTACACCTGTCCCAAACTCTCTACTTTTCCGGCAATGTCTTTATTGATATGAAGGATAGATATCCCGTTTCCGTCTCCGCTGAGATAGTAATCGTTGGAATTATCCCGTTTTTCATAGAGAAGCACAATAACCACGCGAAACTGAAGTCCCTTTGCTTTATGGATCGTCATCAGTTTCACCGCGTCGATATTTTTGGGAACGTCGATTTTCCACTCGCTCGAATCTTCATCGTCCTCGGCGAACGCGAGGAAATCCTTCAAATTATTCTTCCCGCTGTTTTCGAACGATTTGATGACTTCGAGAAGCTTCACAAAAGATGCTTCCTCCGCTCCGCACGTTTCATAGACCCTAAATGTTTTATAGACTGCGGAGATCAGATCATATAACGGCAAATAGCCGACAAGATTGAATAATCCTTCGAAAAGTTTGTTCCAAACATCGGGGAATTTTTCCCTGAATACCTGGTAGTACGGCTTTCTGGTTTCCCTTGATTGTTTAGGGGCACAAAACAGGTTGGCTAATTCCGATTTTACGTTTGGAATTCCTGTAACACTTAAATTAAAAAATACGTCTCCAAGAATGAACGTGAGGAATGAGAGATCATCGATCGGTGAATCAAGAAATTTCAGGAGAGCGATGATTTCACCGGCAACTTTCCTCCGGCGAATATCGAGACTGCTGTGCGAAATAAAACGGATTTGGTGTTCATTCAACCAGCCGCCAACTTCAATGACGTCGTCATTCGCCGGCGTAAGGACGGCAATATCTCCCATCCGGAATCCCCGGGACTGTAATTCAATCACCGTTTCAATCAGTTTAATCTTTTCCGGAAGCGTTTCATCATCTTTTTTAATCGTATATACATCCACGATTCCTTTTCCGGCATTTTCCTGCCGGACATCCTGGTGATACGACGCCAGTCCGCTGAGCTGCGCGGCAGCGGCGTATCCGGTTTGAGGATCAATTGTATGAAAGACATCCTCGCCGAACCTGACAATTTTTTCAAAGCTGCGGCGGTTCTTCCCGAGTTCGAGTACGTGGTGAGACGCTGATGGAAAAGTATTCTTTTGTGCCATCTCCGCCATAATTGTCCAATCAGCGCCCCGGAATCCGTAAATCGCCTGTTTCATGTCGCCAACAACAAAAAGACTTCCGTACGATGCGAGGGAATTTTCAACAAGGTGCCTGATATTTTCCCATTGGATAGGAGATGTATCCTGAAATTCATCGATCAAATAATGATAAATTCTATCGCCAAGCTTAAAATAAATTTCAGGAATGATATCCTGACGCAGGTGATCGGACAACTTTTGATTAACTTCGTTGATAAAAATTTGTCCGATCTGTTTTTTAGCTCTCTCCAGCGATCCATGCAATAACCCGAGCGATTGAATATACGGGAGAAAATAAAGTTTTGAGCGGAGTTGCAGATATTCAGCAACCAGAGCGTTTACCCTATCGCATCGCGGCTGAAGTTTTTCTACCGTTGCATCGTAGCGATCATTATCCTTTTTTGATTTCGGTTTATTGAGCGGAACGCCAAGTTTCACTTTTCCGCTGACTCCTTCGATATCGCCGCTGATCGCCGTATCAAGAAATGCCATCGCGTTTATCTTGGTCTCTAAACCCGAATCCGAGGCAATTTTCTGAATCAAGGCAGCATCGTCGGCTATGTTTTTCCGTAGTGTTTCCAGTCTCTCGAACTGATTGTCTGCGGTAAGAGATTTAGTCGTTGATCCAAGCAGCCCGTACAGCTTTTGCACCTGCGAGGTAATTTTACTGTAGGGATTCCAGATAAACGATGAATCGCCTTTTCTCGTACGCGAAAGTAGGGCTACCGCTTTCTGGAGAGTAACTGATTGAAGCGATTCGGGTTGCAGTTCTCTTAAAAACAGATCGAAAGCGTAATCGATGATTGTGGAATTGTTCAGGGCTATATCAAAATCGGGATTATAACCAAACTCAAGGGCGGATGATTTAAATACTTCGGTCATGAAACTATCGATAGTTTTAACCTGGAATTCGGAATAGTTATCAAAAATATCCGTGACGCACTTGGCTGCTTTCTCGATCAATTTCTTTTCATCCATTGCAACGAGTTCGCGAAATTCATCGATCTTCTTGCGGTCGCCGAGTGCAGCTAATTTCAAATATTCGATGATGCGCTGTTTCATCTCGTTGGCGGCATTATTGGTGAACGTAATGGCGAGAATATTGCGGAGCGCATTGAATTGTATCTTATCGGAGAGGAGGAAAGAAGCGTACCGCATCGCGAGCATATACGTTTTCCCCGATCCTGCCGAGGCAGTGACGACCGTAAGATCGGGAAAATGTATTTCAGTGTCTTTTTGAAGCGTGCTCTGCATGCGAATCGAAGAATTGTCCTGATAAAACGATTGTAATGGCTATCCGGTGGAGACCCTCAACTTCTCCGGGACTTGATACCCGAAGCGATTATTCCACATTATGAGGATAACGGTCGGTCCGGTGAGTTCCTGGCGATCGCCATTAAAAAACCTTTGAACATCGGAAGCGGGTAACTGAAGACGAACATGCATCGCTGAAAAAATCTTTTCACCGGTGTTCTACCGCTGGCATTGTTGAACATTACAATTTTGACAGAAGAAAACTTCATATACTCGCCGAGCAATATTTTCAGATCTTTCGCGGTGTATTCCCTGAAGTGCAGCCAGAACCGGGGATTATAGGTATAGGAGTGAATATCCTGGTATATATTCATGTTCAAAAAATACTTTATTTTATTTTCGATCTTCATCACATTAGGCGTCGTGAGGAGGAGGTAACCATCGTTCTTAATGATCCGCTTAAATTCAGTTAGAAGTTCAATCGGACTATCGTACATATGCTCGAGGACTTCGGAAAATACGACGCAATCGAAAAATTTATCATCATAGGGGATATGATAGCCGCTCTCTAAGATTTTTATCGGTAAGCCGCTTTGATCGTAGATGTGCCGGTATTCATTCACTACTGTTTCAATATCGGCGCAATAGACATCGTAACCCTGATTCTTTAATCCAATGCTTATCGCCCCCGTGTGGCTTCCGAAATCGAGGATACGGATTGCCTTCTTTTGAGGAATAGATCTGTATAAATTGTCAATTTCCCGAATGATTGTTACAAACCTTCCGGCATGCTGGATAATATACGAACCGATCTCAATCTTGCCGGTGATCGATTTAAATAAATCTTGTTTTCGGTATTTCAAAATTGTCTCTGTGTTGGTTTCAAGAAAATCCCGCTAATGGAAAAGGAACGGGAAATTATTCCAGCGCTTAAAAGCGTTGATTTGGATTTTATTTTGTTAAATATAGAGATCAATGATATGAAAAGCAATAACTCGATAGGATTTCAATTGGGTTTTAAAGTCGAAAGAATCGATACTCAAAAAGTATTTTAGTCGATGTCCATTACTGATATTTCAATTTCTGGTGATGCTAAAATCCAAAACAAAATCTCACTACTCGGTAGGCGGCAGAATTCTTTTTTTCAACGAATTGTTTATTCTGGTTGAGGAGAGGCATCAGATTTATGCAAAATGCTTTCATGAAATATCTTTAACAAAACAACCTATTTTTTTCGCAATATATTTTATTATATCGTGCATAAAAATTTCTTACCGGCGCAGCCCAAAAGATAAGATTCATATCCCCCAAACAACGATAAATGTGCGATATTCCTCATTATTTTGGCGTAAAACGAAACAATTTCATTAAAATTATCTAAATTTTCGATTAATTCCCTCTAACCATTGACTCGCAAATCACTTTTACGTATCTTATAATTAGCGCGAGGTGAACCGTTAGACGTATTTTTTATCAAAAAACGCGATTTTTTCAATTCTTAGCGTTCATTACGACAAAAGATATTTCGATTAAATAAGGCGCCTCCCAAAGTCATCATTCAACATGTATTTTCATGGGAGAATACCAATGACACGATCAAAGTATAGTGAACGCCGCTGCAACCATTGCAACAAAGTAACAAAGATGGAAGCAGTTGGTAGTGCACAGGTCGGTCAGGAGAAAATGTGGTTTCGTTGCACTAGATGCCGTCATATGTCGTTAATGTCGGCAGTACCCGACGGTGAAACGAATGGTAATGGTGCGGACATGCAAAATGCCACGCCTTACACTCCTGATCGTAGTTTCCGTGTCGGGGAATTCATTTTCCACGCTGAGTGGAACGACTTTGGCAAAGTCTTAAGTAAAGCCCATACATCCGATGGCAGCCAGGCCATCGTGGTTAATTTCGAAAAACAGGGTCAGCGTACCTTGATCGAATCGTTAACCACCGTTATCGAATAACTAATAGAAGGAGATTTAGTGGCACAAATTATTACCGTGAGTAGAGGAGGTGACAAACATGGTCGGTATTGTTGTTCAGGAACATGAGAACATCGACCGTGCGATCAGGCGCTTCAAAAAGAAATATGAACGTTCAGGCATTCTTAAAGAAGTAAAGAAACGTTCGTATTTCACTAAGCCCTCAGTTGAAAAACGAATCAAAAAGATTAAAGCGGTTCGCAGGGCGCAGCGCACGCTGATGGAAGAGGGCGGATTTTAATCCGCGTCTATCCTTAGGCAAACATCTTTAGCTCGAGGGATACACTACAAGTATCCACCAAAGTTAAATGAATAAAAAAGGGTCAAGTTTCTTGACCCTTTTTTATCTCCCCTGACCTGTCTCTTTAAGCCGGTTGAACTAAGATTCTTTGTTCACATCTTTCCGGTCTTTCCCAAAACGTTTTCTCACAAACGGCAGTTGCGCGATCCCTCCTATGAGGATAAAAGCGCAAAATCCCCAGCCGATTTTCGTGTAGAAATAACTCTGTTCATACGTTTTCGGCTCAAACTTAAACACCACCGTATGTTTACCCTCCGGCATGATAACTGATCGAAGGATATAATTCGTTTTATAAATTTCAGTTTCAGTGTTATCGACATATGCCTTCCAGCCCGCGGGATAATAAATTTCGCTCAGCATTAGCAGAGATGGCTTAGAGGCGTATGCATTGATCGTTATTTCCCCGGAGGTCCATTTATCGATTTTGGAATAATTCGAATCGGATTTTTGCGGTTTCACCGATGGTTGTTTTTCAAGCAACGCAACATGCCGTGGATCGAACGTTGGGGCATTCATCAACTGGAATATCTCGGTTTTCGAAGAAACGGTATAGGCGCTGTCAACAAACCATGTCCGTGGAATATAATCGGGATTGGGGATGATGACCGATCTGCTCCCGCCTTCTTTGTTCTCCTGATTTCGCACGATATATTTTACGTTCAACATGTTCACAACCGCCATGTTTCCTTTATCGAGCCGGCAGGAATCTCTCATTTCCTGATAAATTTTTAATTTCGCCGGACTGTATCCCCCGATGGATTGGATATTATGATACATAAACGCATTATCCTCATAATCTTCAACAGGGAAAATCCGGAATAAACTTGTATCGGCCTCCGCGCTCAGTGTGGTCATTGTTTGATCGGGCGTGAACTGATCGGAGAGAGCGTTTTTCGGTTTTGGATTGATATAATAATCATCCCATAAACCAAGGTCGAGCACAAGAATTCCAATAAGCGCTAACATCAGGGAAACCCGCTGGAGGTTTCCCCGTAGATAAAGAATAATTACTCCAAGCGAGAGACAGGTAAACAGGGCGAATTTTAAAAATCCTCCCCAGAATACATCAATCCTTTTCTCGATAAATAGATCGAGATATTCTTTTTGATATTGCCGGGCTTCACCGGCTCGTGTAAACATAAAATCTGAAAGAAAATTGGAAATGGCCGTTTTGGCAAGCAGGCACAGCACGAGCGCGCCCCCGATGATGCCTGCTGCATAGATCAATCGTTTCTGAAGCACAGCCAGATTAACTTCCTTGCTCTTATCGGATAATTCGAGTAAAAAAGTCATGCCGTATGCGGCAATCAAGCCGATCGTAATGGGCATCAACTGGAGAATCATTGCGGGGATTCTGAACTTGTTGAAATAGGGGAAATAGTTGAACATCAACTCATACACGAACGGAGAAAATTTCCCGAATGCAATAAGGAGAAAAAATACCGATACTGCCGCTAAAAATTTTGTTATTTTATTCCGGCGATAAATAAGAGCTAACACCATGAGAATAATGGGCACGATTCCAACATACACGGTTGAGGTGGTGAACGGCATCCAACCCCAATAGAGAGGAAGCGCCGCTTGTGTGCCGTTAACGTCAGTCATGTACTGGGTCGAAAGTCCGAAGGTAGTCGGGATCAAGTAATTCATCATCTCCGCCGGATGAAACGACCAGTCTGTGGCATATGCGAATCCCAATCCCGAAGAGATGCTCCCGTCGCCGGAGCCGCCCCTGATGGAATATGTTGAATATTCCTGGAGCGGGAGAATTACATACGAGGCAATTGCAAATCCGAGCAGAAGCGCGAAGGCAAACAATCCTATATTGATCATCGAGCCGGCGGGCTGCTGCTTGATGGTGAGAATTGTTTCATACAGGAGATATAAACCCACGAGCATAAAACCGTAAAAAGCGATTTGAAGATGACTTGCAAGAAGCATCGTTGAGATGGTTGCCGAAAGCAGACCGAGGTAGAGCAAGTTTTTTTTCTCAAAAAGTTTTATCGTCATGATGAAGAGCAGGGGAATATAACTCAGGGTTATAAGTTTGGAGCCATGTCCCGCTTGCGCAAGTTCTATAGCAAGAGGATTCATCATCATCGTTAAACCTGCCAGTAACGAGGGTAACTGGGAAAGTTTCAACATCCTTGCAAGGATGTACATGAATATTCCTCCCAGCAAAAAATGGAGGAGAATCCAGCTCAAATCGCTCCCGAAAAATATTACTTTGCCGATATTGTTAAGGACAAATTCCCCGAAGTTCACATACGCTGGACGAAGAAAAATCAATGTGGCGAAAATGGGCATCCCGCTGAAGACATATGGTATCCAGAGAGGATCGGCATGTTCGGCTTTCTGAAGGTGTTCGATACCTTTCGACCATGCCGCGGCCGCCATCTCATCACCGGATTCGGCAAAAATCATTCCGTTGAACACTATCTTATTGCAGAGAACAAGGATGATCAGATACATCACGGCGATGCAGATGCTGTCCTTTTTCAAATCGGAAAGTTTATCGAACCATGAGGGTTGATTAAGGAGCGTTGATGTGGTTGAGGTTCTCGTGGTTTTTGCCATGAATTATTTTCCTTGTTATTGCGATGAGCGTGATAATTGTTGAATGTGGCGGATGATGATTTCTGTTTTGGATTTCCAATCATGCATGCGGGCGAATGTCTGTAATTTCCCGATAAATTCCTCGTCCTTAGTTCGATCCATAGCTTTGCGTATCTGTGAAGGAAATTCCTCTTTTGATTTCACGAGATAGACCAGATCGGGGAATTGACAAATATCCTCAGAAAAATCGGTCGCGACTGTTGGGACGCCTCCGGCGCTGTATTCATAGAACTTTACCGGATTAACGGACGCCGTGAGGAGATTCTTTTGGAACGGAATGATGCCGACAGAGCAATGATTTAGATACGATGGTATCGTGTTATACGGTTTGAATCCGAGAATGTGTATATTTTTATACGACTTCATTTGTTCCAAAATCCGGTTAATATCCGGATGAGTTCTTCCGATGAGCACAAAATTAACATCCGGCATTTTTTCAGCGCCGTACATAATCATTCCGTAATCAAGCCAGGGATACACTGCGCCGATATATGCCACGATGGGCTTACCGGCTGGTAAATCTTGGGGGGGTGTGAGATTTTTTTTCGCGGTAAAAAAATCATATTCAACGCCATTCCCAACATAATCGATTTGCGCCGCGCAAAACGGCTCAATTTGTTTTTTCAATACCGGCGAGGTAACAGTGACCAGATTAGCTTGTGAGATTGTTTGTTTCCATTGAGTGATAATATATTGAGGTAATCGGGTAAATCCAAAAATATTATCAATGTAGTCATAAAGCAGAAATGTCGGCTTCAATCCCCTCAGCAGATCGATTCCCAAAACGTTTTGGATGATCACACCCACAGATTCATTTGGTGGAAGCAGCGGTGCGAGTATTTTCACCAAATGCTTTCTCTGCAAGGCGGTAATTATTTTCCGGATCAGTGCTATCCGCAGCATCAGTTTAGCGCACATACGGATAAAAGGATTCCGTGCATTATAAGGAATAAATGGAAAACTAACTGCCCGGATATTTTTCCCGACCTCTGTGGGTATGCGGTGACTTTTTTCAATGAGGGTCGCCGGTTCAATCCAGATCACGTGCCAGTGTTTGGAGAGAGCTTTCGCTATATGGTGCGGGCGTTGATGCAGACCCTTCCATCCGATATCGGGGAAGAAGAGAATCGTCATCTGTTTAATAACTCTCGATAGATTTTCTCGGTTTTTTCAACCATACTTTGCGCTGAAAAAGCAGCTATGATGCGTTCTCTTCCTTCAAACCCCATCATTTTGCGTTTGTTCGGATCGTTAATTAGAATGTTGAGCTTCTCAACGATTTGTCCGGGGTTCGCCGGATCGACGAGAAATCCTGTTTTCCCCTCGATCACGACCTCAGGCGTGCCGCCGACTCTTGTTGCTACTACCGGCAGTTGGGCTGCCATAGCTTCCAGTAAAGCGATTGGTAATCCTTCAAAGAGCGAGGGTAATAAAAAGATATCGAAAAGAGTGTAGAAGCGGTACACGTCGCGCTGGAAACCCGTAAATATAACGTTGGTAAGATTATCGCTGGAGACAATCGTTTCAAGTCGATTTTTTAATTCCCCTTCGCCGACGATGACAAATTTAACATTCTTGTATTCCGGCAATAATTGTTTAGCGGCTTTGAGGAGGTATTCCAATCCTTTCTGTTCGGTGAATCTGCCGATAAATCCGATGACAACGTCATCTTCTTTGATATTCCATTGTTTGCGGAGATGAATTGAAGCTTCTTTTTGGGGTGTGGCAGGAATCATGATACCGTTGTGGATTACCGCAAGCCGTTTCTCGTCGATGAAAGGAAAAATATCGAGGGCAAATTTTTTCACAACTCCTGAGACGGCGATCATCCTGTGGGCAAAACTCATGGTGAACCCGTAGAAAAATCTCTGATGCGGATTAAACCAGTGATAGGTATTATGAATTGTCTCCACGCATTTTGCGCCATTCATCCTGCCCAACGGAATGCCGTACCAACCGGTGTGGTTGTGGACGATATCCGGTTTCATGGTCTTCATTAGCGATTGTATTGCAAAATACCGTTTTACCCGGCTGCAGGTTTTGATGTGAACTAAATTTACGCCTTCGATCCGGGATAGTTCATCCGCCGCCGTTCCAGCCGTAAAACAAACGACTGTTATCTCGTATTTCTTTTTATCGAGGATCTTCGCGTAGTTGAGAATGACCTCTTCGACGCCGCCTTTATCGAGAAGATTGGTGAGCAGGAATAGCTTTATTTTATTTATGCCGGGAGAACGATTATCCAACGCAGTTCTACTTTGTTGCGATGATTCGGAGCGACTCGTTAAAAGTAAATTGCCGATGTATGGCATTGGGCTTAAGGCGCGTCATCAACAGACTCTTAAAATAACCCGGAGTGAATTTCCTGCAATAGGGAAATGTTTTAATAATCACTGATGAAAAGTGATAGCTCTCAAGAAGTCTTCTTGCTGTTGACGGCGAATAGATACACAGATGGTCACGCGGTTTTACTAAATCCGCATTCTCTCTGTAGAGATTTCGGACAAAGAATCCATCAATATTGGGTGTCTCAGCTATCAATTTACCCCCCGGTTTTAATATTCTCCAAATTTCACGAATATAATCATGAGGTATAGGTAAATGTTCCAGTACGTCGAACATAGATACAATGTCGAATTGATTATCTTGAAATTGCGCGTCCTGCAACGTGCCCTCAATGATATCGAGACCATTATTTTTACCGGTTTCCACCGCCCATTTTGAAATCTCCAATCCCGTACATTGCCATCCATGTTCGTCTCCAATTCGGAGAAGACTACCGGGTCCGCAACCGATATCCAATAATGTGGTGCCATTACCATGTGGAGAAAATTGCTGCAATAGATTGAAATATTCCTTCACTAGGGTTGTATTGCATTGGGAGTAATAATCAGTATATCCCCCTGAACTTCCCGATTCATTTTTCCCCATGAAATACGTTTCCCTCGAGTAAAAATTTTTTAATTCATCCCGGGTCAATCGTGGATTTTCAAATACAAGATTGCATCGTACACAGGTTACATAGGTAGCATTATCTTTCTTCCATAAAAACCGATAATCATGTGAATCGCATAAAGGGCAGTTAATCGATTCCATCTTATTTTGAACCCTGATTCTTCTGTGCTATGATCATGTAATTCGCAGTATCCTTGGGATTCATATTCATTTTATCGAGTGTCGAAAATATTACATTTGATAAAATGACCCATAAATAATAAAATATTCCGCTGATGATCGGGATATTGATTTTTCTGCCATGGATTTTGTGATTGAGAAATATCTGTCCCATCAGACGCCACGCTCCTCCCGCTGTATCGAGTTGCAATATCTGAAGTTGGTATTTCTTCAGGAGATATTCAACACCGTAGCGCGTGTAACGATAATAATCGTATGGTTCTTCGTGGAGCATGTACGATTGCGGACAGGTTAAAATTAATTTCCCGCCGGGCTTGAGGACCCTGGATAATTCTTGAAGATATCGCTGCGGTTCTTTCACGTGTTCTAGAACCTGCGTGGAAAGAACGGTCTCAACGCTCTCATTATCGAGCGGAAGAATCCCGTCATCGCCAATGAGGATATCGACGCTCTGATCCAGGTTTTGAGTGACATCAGCTCCGATATATTTCTCGATGGATGATTTGAAGATCGGATAATACGGTTTGTTGCCGCAGCCAAAATCGAGGAACACTCCTTTCGCATAACCGACTGCGGTATCTTGAAGCCATCTGATAATTGGTCGAACACTCAGATAGTCTCTGTCGAATAAAGTTATTCTCGTTATCTCGCGTCTATTCCGCACATCGTCGTTTTCTTTTTCTCTCGATCTCATTTCACCTATCATAATTTATCTGTTGTTCTCATCAGTATCAGGTTCACTTTTGTTTCACATATTGTTTCGTAAAATAAACGTTAGGAATTTACTTAAATTTGTCTACAAAAGCTATTTTAAGTGAATTAGAAGGTATTCTGAATGCGGATGGCTAATATTAGATTTCCAATTTGTGTGATTGGAAGGTGAAAAATTACTTAACCCATTATTGATATAAGGATCGCTTGCACATCATATGAGCATTTTTGGATAGGTGCGGATGACGAACCCCCATTACTTTTTACAAACTGCAACCATAGTATACGGTTCACAATTATCAACCCATGGAACTATGTCGGCTCGTTTTCTGAAAATTTCTGTATTCTGTTGTTGTGTCGCTGGATCACTCTGTTGTGCAATATTCGGAGCCGATTTATTATTCCGAATCGAGCGGATCGGTCCAAGTACCGACATAAACATCTTTGAGTTATTGATATTATAATATTTAAATTCGATCCAGTTATATTTAAGAACGGGGGACAGATTTATGGGAAGAAATTCTTGTCCTCCCCAAAATTCAATTTGCGGGAATACTCCACTGAGAACTTTTTTAAATTCAACCGGATAATATTCAACTGTGTGGTTCGGGTTCCACGGAACCTTTTTCCCGATGGAATGATACCGTTTATTGGGAGTCGAAATAATCAACATTCCGCCCGATTTTAATACTCTACGCAATTCTTTCAGGAAAACTGTCCGGTCATAGGTATGTTCAACAGTTTCGTAACTGGTGATAACGTCGAAAGATGCGTCATCAAACGGAAGCTTATCGGGAGATATTACTTCAAATCGGAGATTATCTCGTTTATATTTCGTTTTTGCTTCCATAATCGGCGCTTGTGATATATCCACTCCGGTCACCGATTTTGCCTTTCCTGTGTCAGCCAACATAAAAGAGCCATACCCTATTCCGGAAGCGATATCGAGCAAGGTTTTCCCATTAGTAAATTGCATCGCAAACCGGTAGCGTGAAATATGAATTTCATCGACCACATTCGTACCGGTGACTTCGCGCAATCGGCCGGATTCAAGGTCGGAGTGTCTCTTCGAAAGCTCTTCCTGGGTGATGTTTGTGTTCATTGAGTGATTTTCTGTATCATTAACATGTTTTCAACGAGTAAAATTTACCTAAATTTGTATACAAAAGCTATTTTAGGGGATTTTGAGGGGAATGGTTTATTTATTTCCTTCTGCTTTAAAATTTAAGTCAAACATGACGTCATCTTTAAAGGATTGAGGAATGGATAACCAAGGAATGAGCAGTGTCGATTCTCTCCGCATTAGGTTGCGAAATCTACTTCTTGTTGTTCGAAACCATCGTTTGCATGAACCCGTTGATATCGCTCACCCTTTTGATAACGGCGCCTAACCGTAATGGGGCGATGCGCTGCTGGTAACGGACGAGACCAACGGTGACAATAAAAAATGCACTCACCAAACCGGCTGCTGTCCCTTTTGCCCCGAATAGGGGAGTAAGAATAACATAGAGAATCAATGAAATACCCATCAGGAAAATGCCGGAAATAAAACCTTCCTTCACCCTGCCGGTTCCCACGAAATAACTTCCGACAACTGCGTTCCATGGCGCGATGAAGGAAAGCAGACTTAATATCCGCAATAGCGGGGCTGCATTATCAAATTTTCCTCTATATAATAGGTGCAGCATAGGTTGAGGGAAAAAGAATAATATGATAAAGATAGGGAGAAACAGAAGCGTTGAGAAGCAAACGGTTTTTTCCGCGACCGCTGAGAGTTGTGTACGATTTTTCTGAGTAGACGCTTTTGATGAAAATGGAACGAGGAACATTTGAATAACCTGCGTCATCATATCGAACACCCGGGTGAAGGTCTTGGCGATGCTGTACGGCGCAACGGCGAGAATTCCTGCGTACGAGCTGACGAAGAACACGTCCGCCTGCCCGAAAAACGTGTACATCGCAGATCCCCAAAATGTAAACTTGCCGAAATTATACATCTGGATGAAGGGAGCTTTATCAAATTTTATCCCAAAGCGCATATCGTTATATGTGAGCGGGATTGCTACCAATGTCGAGGCTGCGAGACCGGAGATATTTATGAGAATAACATCCCTTGCAACAGAATATCTTCCGAAGTATTGGGCTAGTAATATTAAAAGCGGCACCCCGATATAATACGCAGAATCAATCCAAAAAATTCTTTGTACGCGGTATTTCGCCTGCAACAAACTAACGGCAAAATTCCGGAACCATGCCATGAAAAACATCAGGGGCAGAAAATTGAACAGTTGTCCAAGATTGCCTTGCCCAGTCCGATCCAATAGATGCAGGAAAAAACTCTTGAAAATAACCAATACTCCGCCGCTCATGATGAAAAACAACGAACTGATGACGAGACTTGCAGAAATGTATTTGCCGGAGTCCTCGCCTTCTGCGACAAATTTAATGAGCGGTTGAAACGCGAGCGATGTATTCAGCATCGTCACGACTAAAAATATTTGCAGCGTTACCGCAAGACCCGCGTATTCACTGATCGGAAGTACGCGCTGCACAAGGAAGATATTGCAAATGCCCCATATTACCGGTAGAAGTTTATCGGCGAACGCCCAGACGCCTTTTCCTATGTGCCTGCCAAATTCCATGGATTATGCTAAAGTTCCGAGCGTAAAATTAAAATTTCTATTTTAAATTGAATGATGCTTATATTCGGGTTACTTCATTCTTTGTAATATGATATCCACAATTCTCGGAGCGGATTTCCCGTCGCCGTATGGATTAGCTTTTGTCGACATTTCTGTATATGCCGCCGGATCGGTTAAGAGGCGCTGCGCTTGTTCGAAGATCACTTTTCTATCGGTGCCGACTAATTTAGCAGTTCCGGCTTCAATCGCTTCGGGACGTTCTGTAGTTTTGCGGAGAACGAGCACCGGTTTTCCGAGCGATGGAGCTTCCTCCTGTACGCCGCCGGAATCGGTCAGGATCAAATAGCTCTTGTTCATCAATTGCACAAACGGACGATAATCAAGCGGTTCAATGAGATGTACGCCCTTCACATTCCCGAGGATTTCTTTCGCCGTTCGCTGAACGTTAGGATTGGGATGCACGGGATAAACCAATTCGACATCGGGATTTGCCAGAAGAAGATCGCGGCAGGCGGAGAAGGTATTCGCCATCGGTTCGCCGAAGCTTTCGCGCCGGTGGGACGTCATGAGGATGATGCGTTTCCTCTCAAAATCGATATCCCGCAGACTTGGTTCGGTAAAAACATATTTCGGATCGACAATCATGATCAGAGCATCAATGACTGTGTTTCCTGTTACGAAAACGTTTGCGGGGTCTATGCCTTCACGGAGCAGATTATTTCTTCCCCACTCCGTTGGCGCGAAATGCAGTTCGGTCAGGCGCGTTGTAAGCTGCCGGTTGAGTTCTTCGGGATAGGGATTATGTTTATTCCATGTTCGCAGTCCGGCTTCTACGTGCCCGATGGGTATCTTGAAATAATATGCAGCGAGACTTGCCGCGAAAGTTGTGGTCGTATCGCCCTGCACCAGTATGATATCGGGTTGTTCTTTTTTAAGCACCGGCTTTATTTCGTTTAACACTGCCGATGTTACGTAGAAAAGGTCCTGATCGTGTTCCATAATGTCCAGATCGTAATCGGGCTTGATGTGAAAGACTTCCAGTTCCTGGTCGAGCATTTCGCGATGCTGGGCGGTCACGATGGTGCGGTGATCGATCTTGCGGCGTTCCAATTCTTTAATGACCGGCGCCATTTTAATTGTTTCAGGGCGGGTGCCGAATACCACTGCAATTTTCATTTAATGCCTCAATGAAGAATTTTTATTGTTTGCAAAGCCGATTTGACCGCGAAAAAAATCCGATCCGGCGTGATGGAATTCATACAGTTCGGATCGAAATCGCACCGCATTTTGTAGCAGCATAAGCAGTCAAGATCGGCATGAATTTTAATAATCCTGCCTCCGTACGTTTCTATCTCGGCTTCGGAGGTTGGACCAAAAAGAGCGATGACGTTCTTTTTCAAAGCGGTCGCTGCGTGCATAGCCAGCGTATCGCCGGTAATGAATACATCGCTCAGGGTAATCAGACTGAAGAATTGTCTCAAAGAATTATCCGATCCCGTATCGATGACGCGTTTTTTATCGATCGCGGCAAGCGTTGCATTCCGTTCACGTTCATACGGTCCGCCATACAACAATATCGTCCAATCGGTTTCCTTCAGTATTTTTTTAATTAACCCGGTGTACCCCTCAAGCGTCCATTGCTTGAACTGCCACCTGGGGCTTGCTCCTGTATTCATACCGATGGTACGGTTTGTTTTTTTCAACTGGTAACTTTGTGAAAACTGTTCGGCGAACTGAATTTCATCAGGGGAGAGGGACAGGACAATCTCTTTGTTCGACTGAGAGATTTTGCAGATATCCAGCATAATGTCCTGGTAGGTGTGAGTGTTTTTCTTCTTGATATCGTCGAAAGCGCCCATCTCAAACCACGAAATCGCTTCTTCGTTGAACGGATAGACCTTTCCGCGCGCATCCATCCCGAATCCCAGTTTCCGTGTTCCTTTCGCTAACGAGGCAAGCGCCGCGCTCGGCTGCGCTGCGTCGAGGTTTATCACCACATCAAATTGTTGGACGTAAAGAAAATACATCGTTCCAGCTGATTCATATTCCAGCACCTGGTTGACGAGGGTGTTATTCTTGAATATCGGCATCGCTGATGATCGGGTAACCCATGTAATCTCCGAACCCGGATAATCCTCTTTCAATCCATGGAGAATGGCGGTGGTGCGTAATACGTCGCCGATGGCGTCTAATTTTACGATAAGGATTTTTGATTTTATCACCTCATAATAGGGGCACGTATCGCATTTCACGCCTTCGCGCTTATGGGGCTCGCACGGCCTGTCTCCTTCGAAATATCTACAATCGTATTTGAGTATCATGTATTTTTACGGTTAATAGAATCCGCATCCGTATGGATTTCATCAAAGATCCTGCTGATGTTATTAAAATCATTCTGGTGGCTCTTCCGTTCGACGTTCGGGATGAATTCTTTCTCCTTATCCTGTTCGAAGTATTTGATTAAAGTATCTGCGAGCGCTTGAACATTCTGCGAGGGAACCACATAACCCGTCTTTCCATTTTCGACCAGTTCCGCAAGGCCGCCGACGTCGGTAACGATAACGGGTTTGCTAAATCCGAACGCGATGCTCAATATCCCGCTTTGCGTAGCTTCTCGGTAGGGAAGAACGACAACATTCGCTGCGCGATAGTAATAATGGACGTCTTCGTTTGCGACATATTCCGCGACGACGGTAACCTTGTTCCGGATTTTCAATCTGTCAATCGCTTCCTCGTATGTCTGCCGGTCGTCATAATACTCACCGACGATGAAAAGATGCGCATAGGTGATTTTTGCGCAAACAAGAGCGAACGATTCGAGCAGATCCATTAATCCTTTGTATTTACGGACGTAACCAAAGAATAGAATAACCTTTTTCCCGTCAATATTCAACCGTTTCTTCGCATCTTCCATGCCAAGCGTTTCACCCACATTATAGCAATCGTATATGGGCAGGGAGGATTTGAAGGTCTTAATACCGGGATACAGCGTTTTGATATTTTTTTCAACGACGGCGGATAGGACGACGAAATAATCAGCCATCTTCAGTGCCATTTTGGTCAGAAACAAATCGATCCATCTACCCTCGTGCGAGATAACATTTTCCGCTATAATTACAACCGGCGCTTTCGATTTATTCTTAAACGATGTTAAAATCGTTCGGGTTAGGGGACCGAAGAAAGGATTCCACCAGACGAATATCAATAGATCGGGCTGCTGCGCTGCGGCTAAGGCGGCAGCGCGGTACCACGTCAGAGGATTGAGGCAATCGATGATATGCCGCGCCGGGTGCTTTTTCATCGCGACGTTGCTGATATCGTTCTGGCGGACGCCGGGGAATAAAAATCCCGGGTAGAGACGCGAGAACGAAATCACTTCAACAGTGTTGCTGCGCGAAAGCGCTTCGTAGAGATGCCCGAGGAACAATGCGTTCCCCCCGCGCAGGGGATATGCGGAGCCGATAAGGGTAATTCTCATGGCTGAATAAACTTATGAGGGATTACCGAGGAGCCGTATGCACGCGTCGTAAACCCGGTCGGGATAAATAAACTGCATACAATTATTGGGACAGACGGGCGAATAATAACAGGTGCAATCGTATTCCGGCTCGAGGATCACTCCGTTGCAGTACAATTCGAACTCATGCTTGTTAAAAATATTATTGAACAGTACAATTTTTTTCCCAAGCCCTATGGTAAAATGCATCGCCATCGTCACGGCAGTCACCACAAGATCGCAACGGTTAATTTCATCGGCAAATTTCCGCAGAGGAAAATATCCAAAATACATCGCCCCGCTCTCGCGGGCTATCGCAAGATTTTTTTTGTGCTCCTGTTCTCCGCCCAGAAGCAGCGGAAGATACCCTGCGGCGGATAATTTTTTTGCAAGCATTACCCAGTTCTCCTCAGCCCAGAGACGCGAGGTCCACCGCCCCCCGCAGCCGGTATTGAGCCCGACGATTTTTTTTCCTTCCGGCAGCAGCCATTCATATTTTTCAAACTCCGGCATGAGGTAGCGTTCGCCGGCGAAGGTAAACCCGCACATTTCAAAAATTTCCTGCTGGTAGCTTTTGGCGTTCGCTTTGCTGATATCATCGAACAGACCGGTGAGGTATTTTGCTTCTGCGTCCGAATCTGCCGGAACGCATTTGCCGTCTTTCAGCGTAAATCCTTTTTTGATCCGCGCGGTTAGGGTTGCGGCGAGAGCACATGCCTCTTTATCCTTATCGAGGCAATAGACGGTATCGAACGACGTTGCATGCAACGCAGCGGAGCTTTGTGCAGTGAATGGCAGAATGACGTCGATGCCCGGAGGCAACACTTCGGGGGAGTGCGTGAGCCACCAGATTTCCGCCGCCGGCTGGACCGCTTTCAGTTTGTGAAGCAATGGAGTTGTGCGGATGACATCGCCCAGCGCGCCTAACTTAATGATCAGAATTCTCGATCCAACACGATCATAATACGCGCAGTCGCGACCGTCTTCGTCGATGCAATGCGCGCCATGAAGTTTATGAGGCAAGCAGGGGAGATCGCCCCGAAAATGGCGGCAGTCTCTTTTCAGATCGGCTGCAGTGAGGGAGCGCATCGATGATGGACGATTATTTCCAGATTTCCCTGATAGAATATTCGTCCGTGTTCGCCTGCCGGGTTTTCGTTATCAGTTCGCCGATGAGTCCCACCGAGATGAATTGAATGCCCACAATGATCAACAAGATTCCGCCGGTAAAGAGCGGTCTGTTGCTGAGGGACATCCCCTCGAGAAATTTTAACGCCGTCAAATAAAGATCGATGCCGAATCCAGCGAGGAAAAAGATGATGCCCCAGAAGCCGAACAGGTGCAGCGGTCTCTGGAGATAGCGCGTGGTGAACAACACGGTGAGAAGGTCGAGGAACCCTTTCCAGAATCTTCCGATGCCGAATTTTGTTTTGCCGTATTTCCGGGCGTGGTGCTCAACGACCGCTTCACCGACTTTAAACCCTTCCCAGCTTGCTAGCGCGGGTATATACCGGTGCAATTCGCCGTAGAGTTTCAGGTCTCTGACCACTTCTTTGCGGTACGCTTTCAAGCCGCAGTTCATATCGTGCAACTTAACGCCCGTCATCATGGAGGTGACGAAATTGAAAAATTTCGACGGGATAGTTTTTGAAATGGGATCGTGGCGTTTCTTCTTCCAGCCGGATACCAGGTCGAATCCCTTTTTCAGCTCGTTCACGAGGTTCGGAATTTCATTCGGATCGTCCTGCAGGTCGGCGTCCATGGTGATGATATAATCGCCTTTCGTGTTGCGGAAACCGGCGTCGAGCGCTGCCGATTTTCCATAATTGCGTCTGAACCGGATGATCTTTATCCGTTTATCGCGGTTTCGCAGATCCTGAAGGACGCGGAACGAGCCGTCGGTGCTGCCGTCGTCGATAAAAATAATTTCATATTGTGAGCATTTCTGCAGCGTGTTTTTCAACTGCTCGCAGAGCTCCCTGAGGGATTGTTCTTCGTTGAGCAGCGGTATAACGACGGAGACATTCGCGCCGTAGAGCGGTGAGCGGTCGGGCTGGCGGTCCTGCGGCCGGCTTGGGGCCCTGCCTCGATCGCGGTCCCGTTCCTGGTATTGATGCCGAGGTCGGGATTGCTGCTGCGGTTCGGGTCGTTCCTGTGGTTCTTCCGATTCCTCGTCGATTCGCGTTGGTCGCGTCTCCGTCCGCTCAGGGCGGTTGCGGTAATCGGGACGGTTGCGGTAGTTCTGCCGCCCGCCGCGCTGTCCGCGGTTTTGTCCCTGGCGGCGCTGATCCCGGCGTACGGGTTCCTGCGGCGTAGATTCCTGTGAAGGAGCGGGACCCTGCGGCGCTGCCGGTGTTTGTTCGGAAGATTTTGGTTCTGCGGGTTCCGGTTGTTGTTGACTTTGCGGGGTGGGTTCTACCGGCGCATTTTGTTCTGCGGACGATTTCTGTTCCTGCGGCGGTTGTTCCAGCCGGGGCGGACGCGGCTCTTCCCTGCGCTCGTTTTCAGATGATGGATTTTGGGGTAATTCGTTGGTTTCTTCTGCCATGTGTTATGTATAGTTTAAGGTAATTACTCAAAATACAACAATTTTAATAGAGAAACAAAGCATAAAAGTTCTTGGTCTGGAGGTATAGAAGGGTAATTCCGATACCTATCCGTTCGATCCTGATCGCCGGAATCCGGGAGAATTACATCCTTCATCAATATATAGATGGGATGTCCATGGCATGGGATGGCAGCTTCTTCACCATAAAAGATTCATGCTATCCCCCTAAACCCACCCCCGCTCTCATCTTAATGGAATAAACTCGCAAGGAAACTAAACGGAATATTTTGTCGTTTATTGTATTGTAAACCGATAACGATATACGATAACAATAAAAACAGATATTTTATGGATCCGATGATACGAAGTTTCTTTCTTGGTTTCATCAAGATTCACATACTGTACCATGCAGAAGAGGAACCGGTCTACGGACTCTGGCTCATTGATGAACTGAAGCGTCATGGATATGAGATAAGTCCAGGCACACTATATCCGATTTTCCATTCGTTGGAGTCAGATGGCCTCTTGAGATCGCGTAAGCAAATCGTTCGGGGCAAGGTACGGAAATATTATCGGACGACCACGAAAGGAAAGAACACGCTTCGACAGGCAAGAGAAAAGGTGCAAAAATTGCTTAACGAAATAATAGAAGGCACACACCAATGAGATTTCGACATTCTCTCCATTGTATCTGTGTGGCGGTATTAATGTCCATGGCTTCAAATGCTATTGCCGGTCCTCCGTTCAAAACTGACGATCCGCAACCCGTTGACTATCTCCATTGGGAATTTTATGTCGCATCAGAACAGGAGTTCCAGACTCATTCAACTGGCGCTACCTGTCCTCATTTCGAAGTGAACTATGGAGTAGTTCCCAACGTTCAGTTGCACGTTGTTGCTCCCCTCGGATATGTCCACACAGCCAACGGAACTCATTATGGGTATTCCGACACGGAGTTTGGTTTCAAATACCGGTTTGTTGGGGAAACGGGGACCGTTCCCCAAATAGGGGTGTTTCCTTTAATTGAGATTCCTACGGGAAATGAAAACGAACAACTGGGAGCGGGGAAAGCCCAAATCTACCTCCCAGCATGGGTTCAAAAAACATGGGGAAAGCTGACAACATACGCCGGTGGAGGGATTTGGTATAATCCGGGCGCAAGTGAGAAGAACTCGCTCTTCACCGGCTGGGAAGCTCAATATGATTTCTCGGAAGTTATCACTCTTGGAGGAGAAGTGTTTTACCAGACAGCCGATGGACAGGGGATGGCTTCGAGCACGGGATTCAACCTGGGAGGGTATATCAACGCTAGCGAAAACCACCATCTCTTGTTTTCTCTTGGCCGCAGTCTTTCCGGTGAATCCACAATTACCGGCTACATTGGTTATCAACTCACAATTTGACACTCTGAAAGGCTTCGGTATGAAATTTTTGCATAGAACGATGTTCACGCGTGCACGAGGAGCTGCCGTATTGATTCGTCTTTCAGTCGGTTTAATCTTCTTGACTCAAGGCATCTTGAAATACACCGATCCCACATGGGGCGTTTTGCGGTTTACAAAGATTGGATTTCCTTTCCCTGATTTCACCGCACACCTTGTCGGAACATTTGAAATCATTTGTGGATTATTGGTGATGGTTGGCTTGTTCGCTCGATTGGCTTCCATTCCGCTGTTGGTCATAAATCTTACGGCAATTGCCACGACAAAAATTCCCGAACTCTTTCGGCCTGAACAGGGATTTTGGTTCATAGGTAGCGACGCGAGAACCGACTTTGCGATGTTCACGGGCATCGTGTTCTTACTTATCGAGGGTGCGGGACCTTGGTCTCTGGATGCTCTAATCATATTCCGCAAGAGTAAAACAAGAGAACAGGGAAACCCTGCGTGAAAGAGCTCTGTTTGCTCTTTTTGAAACTCGGCACAATTGCGTTCGGCGGACCGGCTGCGCATATCGCCATGATGGAAGATGAGGTGGTAAAGCGCCGACAGTGGCTTACCCCCGAACAGTTTATGGATCTCCTTGGAATCACAAATCTGATTCCGGGACCGAACTCAACAGAACTGGCGATCCAGATCGGATACATACGCGCCGGGTGGAAGGGACTGATCATCGCGGGTGTTTGTTTCATTGTTCCCTCTATTATCCTTACCCTCGTACTCGTGCATCTCTATATTCTCTTTGGCGCGCTTCCGCAGATGCAGGGATTCATTTTTGGCATCCGGCCTGCTGTCATCGCCATCATTCTCACTGCGGCATATCGTCTCGGGAAACCAATGATGAAGAACATGTTCAAATTGGTGATGATTGTCGCCGTGGTTGCGGGTGATCTCCTGCATGTTGACGAGGTTGTGCTGCTCTTTGGTGCGGGAGTGGTTGGGATGTTGTGGACGAATCGCGCGAAGCTGAACGCTGCTTTTGCGCTGGCTCCGCTCGGAACACTTTTGTGGATGCAACCTGCCCGCTCTGCGCTTGTTGAAAATGCGCCCACTCTCGCCGGTCTGGCGTTGGTCTTTCTCAAGATCGGCTCTGTCTTGTATGGCGGAGGATATGTTTTGGTGGCTTTCCTGCAGCGGGAACTGGTTGATTCCCGCCACTGGCTGACACTGAGCCAGCTCCTTGACGCCGTGTCAGCCGGACAGTTCACACCCGGACCCCTGCTTTCGACGGTGACATTTATCGGTTACATCATGCTAGGATTTCCGGGCGCTCTTGCTGCCACAACCGCCGTTTTTCTGCCGTCATTCATTTTCGTTCGCATCGTCTCGCCCTTCATTCCCCGGTTGCGAAATTCTTTGCTGGCTTCGGGATTTCTCGATGGAGTAAACGCTGCCGCGCTCGGTCTAATCATCGCGGTCGGAATTTCCCTTGCGGCATCCGGCCTTCATTCCTTTTCCACGTGGGCGATCTTCTGTGTCGCGTTTATCGTGTCTGTTCTCTGGAAGCCGAATGCCGCCTGGATTGTTTTAGGATCCGGGATATTGGGGTGGCTGTTTTCCTTCTCGCCAATTTGAGCAGGCATCTTCGCTTGTTCCTCTCAGAACATCGGCGTCGGCACGGTTCCCCATCCGGTTCCTGCCGGAGTGTCTTTCACTTGAAGAATCTCCGCAGTATGGAGATGAACATCCACAAAGAAGATGGGCGTCCGATGAATGTTGATATCGAAATCATCGTACGGTGATTTCAGTTCATCACCGGCAGCGGAGACGTCGATAAAAATAACCCTTCGTTTCATAGCAGCCATAGTATACATTTCCGGACCATGTTTCATTTTCGACATGTCCATATGATGGGCATGTCCGCCCGTCAAATGCGCGAAGGGATGAAGAATATACTCCGTGATCATACCGATTGTTTTGTGCTGATCGAATAATTTCCACTCGTCGCCGGTATTGGCAATCATTCCTTGCATGACATAATCAATCGGAATGAAATAGGCGAGAATTCGATGGCCGGAATTGCCTTGAAACGCTTTGAGTTTTGAGGCGACAACACTATCTTCAAGAACCGCCGGAACTAGGTCATGAACGTTGGTAGAATCATCCATTGTAATGGAAATGACGTCAAGGTTCCCGAATTGTTCAAACGGCAGATGGCGGATGGTGTAAGCCCGCAGGACAAATCCGCTTCCCACAATGATAATACACAACGCCAGAAAAATACTTCCTGCTTTTGCGATGCTCAGCGTACGGTGCGGGTCTGGATTTCTGATAAATATCTTCTCGACAAAACGGGGAAGGAACATGCCTGTTCGGTTCATATACGCCGCGTAGGAGTCTCCAAAACGGTTCATCATACGCCGTTCTTCATCTTTAGCAAGAATGTAATAGAGAAATACCATCACTGCTAAGAGGAAGAGGGTGAGGAACCTGGGCCACATGATTGCCAGGCCAAGCGCCGCAATTGCAAGACTAACATATTGCGGATGGCGGACAATAACGTATAGTCCCTTGGTAGCCGTCCCTTTCTTGAGCAATTTGCCTGCATAAACCTGCGCCGCGCAAATGAGGAAGAGCAGCATGCCTCCCACAAAGAACATCGAACCCGCTATGCGAATGAAAACAAGAACGTCGCTGGGAGGGACGATCATGTGCGGGAGAAAGAAAGCCGTTAACCAACGGGTTATGCTTGATTGATTGAGCACGAGTAGGAAGGGGTTGAAGACGGCGTAAAAGAAAAATGCAAATGGACTGATCATAATGACGATTTCGAACGCCACGATGAAGGAAAGTATAATGCCGCTATTTGCAGTAATACGGTTGATTTTTTTGTTGTCTGGATTATTCTGTGTTGCCATTTTAATTATCTCCTGAAATTGAAGTTCATAAGAAACGCTTTCTTCAGCGTTTTACCAACTGAATAACATACCTCTCCCTTCGCGCGTTGATACAACGCGGGAGAGAAGTTACGATAGATACCAGGAGACGGTTAAATTCTCAGATTAAGGATTTCGACGACGATACCGGGTGGAGGATGTTCGACCCCGAAGCGGGAAGAAAGATTTGAATCATTTGTTTGGATTGATGGAAATTCGATCAGCATGAGGATGGTGAACGTTCGACCATTCACCGGATCCGAACGGCGTTCATACGAATCGGTTGTTGATTTCGATAAGAGGAGCATCATTGACCTTGCCAAATTCAAGGATTGCGTCCCGGAGCGGGAACTCCGGTCTGTTCCACGGTGAGCGCTGCACCGCATCTGCATTGAGGTATCAACAGATCTTCGCATCATCATGCAATATGCGTAGCTGTACGGAATTGAGCCGGTGAGTATTGTCAATGCAAGGAGGACAGATGTAATACGGGTTATTTTCATGTTAGAGCTACTATCATATACGGATTGTTCCGGTAAAAGTTCAATAGGTGTATTAAATATCTTGATCGTGAGCGAAAGGAAGACGTTTTTGACGCTTTCCAATCTCTCACTGTCCCTTTCGAGACACCGACGACTTTTCCATTTATCACTATGAATTCACAGTAGCTTTAGAAACTTGACAAACCCCCTGTTCATTTACGATATTAGGGTATATGAATTCCAGGCAAAAGAAGGAACTATCAAAGCGTATCAAGTATGTTCTTGGTCAGTTATCGGCAGTAGAGAAAATGCTCGATCATGATAGGGAATCATCGTATATTTACGTTCAACTCCGGTCAATAGAATCTGCCTTTCGTAAGTCCATTGTTCATACATTTGAGACAGAGCATCGGCTTGAGCTAGCCGAGCGGATTGTCGATGAATTGGAGCGTTGCCCGGGCTCGTGCCAGTACTGTGAATTAATCGAGAAATTGAAACATGATTTTCCCAAGTTGACCTTGACTCAAGTTCTGGAGGGACTACATCAAATTAAGAAACGGAAAAAGTAAATGAACAAAAAATCGTTGATCCTGCTAACGGTTGCGGTTGTTCTGATCATAGCGGGCTTTGGAGTGCGTCTCGTGACCTCCAAAACAAACATGATTAAGGAATCGCACGAGACGCTTGGTCAAACCAAAGTTGTAAGTGTGGATGCAGTTGTTGCCGACCCTGAAACATACACCGGTATCATCGGGGTCGAAGGTCTCGTAATGAAGTCCGAAGGAGGAGAAACTGCATTCGCGTTAGGTTGTGAAGACGCCTGCGTCCTTATGCCTGTGAAGTACAAGGGACAACCGCCCCAAGAGGGAACGAACGTCGTTGTCTATGGTGAAATCAAGAAGACAGAGACATCGAAATACATCTTCGTGGCAAAGGAGATTGTGGCAAAGTGAAGAAAAAAGTTTTCTTTTCATTGATGGCATTCGCCATTTTCTTATTGCTCCACGCGTCGTATTCGGTTTGGACCAGCCAGAAGCTTGCTGCACGCTGGTCTGAACTCCCCGGAACGAACTACATTGCTCTGTACTTTGGACGCGGCGAGTATTTCATCGGCGCTTCCTACGCTCTGACGATAGGGTTCTCGGTTTACGCACTTATGTCTTTCCTTGAGAATCGAAAGCGTGGCGTCGCCGGGATCATTGGCGGGATAACTCTAACGGGAGTTCTCTATGTAGCGGGCTGCTTCTTGATTGGATGTTGTGGTTCACCGATGCTCGCAGTGTATCTTACCCTCTTTGGGTCGTCCTTCTTGGGATTCGCGAAACCCTTGACGTTTATTCTTACTGTAGCTTCTATTGTCGTAGGATTCATGTGGATTCGAAGAAATTCAATTTCCGCTGCGAATTGCTGCGAAGGAGAGGAAGAATGCAAACGGACATAACAACTGCATCGTTGAAACAAATAGCCGATGAGCTGCGGGATGGGATGGCGCTGGCAAAGTGTCGGAAGTGTGGTTGTATGAAAGAAACGCTCGACTCCATCATCGAGGCCCTCAATACAGCGCATGGTAGTTCTACAAACGGTTTGGAACAACAGATTTCTCAGTGGCGTTCCGAAATGGAACCGATTAGGTACGCTTGCCTCGGATGCGACTATTGTTTCCCCGCAGTTGCAATGAATGCATTTAATCTCGCGTATCCCGGCGTAACGCCAAAAGAAACGCTCACCTGTGCGTTCGAAACAAGAGAACTTTCATGGCCGCCCGTTCCGGGAGAATACTGTGTGCTGTGCGAGGGTGGAGAGTGTCCGGTTGCAATCTCTACACTCGGGAGTATCGAACTGAGTGATAAAATTGCCACAATGAATCCCGAAGATGTTTGCATGGTCGGGAAGACCGAGACAGAAAATATCGGCATTGATAAGATCATCAAAAATACGATCACCAATCGAACGATTCGTTTTCTAATTCTCGCAGGTATTGACCCCAAAGGACATTATCCGGGGCAAACGCTTCTCTGCCTTTCGGCGAATGGGGTTGATGAAAGCATGCGCGTGATTGGTTCAAGTGCGAAAAGACCCATCCTGCGCAATGTTACCAAGTTCGAGGTGGAAGCATTTCGGAAGCAAGTTCAAGTTGTAGACCTGATTGGATGCGAAGATGTGCGAACCATTGTTGAAAAAGTTCAGGAGTTGTCTATGACACAAAAGAGTTCATGCGGCTGTTCCAATTGCAATGATGAGGTTTCACCGACCCAATTACACGCAATGCCCGTCATTCGAGCGCAGGAACCTGACAAAGTTCAATTGGATAGAGCGGGCTACTTCGTCGTATTACCCCAGCCTCACCGAGACATGATTACTGTGGAACATTATTCGTACGACGATACTCTTCTGCGAACGATCGAAGGTAAAGACGCCCGAAGCCTGTATTGGACAATCATTCAAAATAATTGGATCACACAACTCTCCCATTCTGCTTACCTCGGGAAAGAACTCGCTAAAGCAGAACTTTCAATGAAACAGGGGTTCAAATACATACAAGATGGAGCATAAATCCTGCTGCCTGCTCTCCTCTAACTTCTTCTCGCCTAGGCTCATTCTCAGATGATGGATTTTGTGGTAATTCAGTAGTTTCTTCACTCAAATGTTATGTATAGTGTAAGGTATTAACTCTAAATACAATATTTTTAATAGAGAAACAAAGGTTTGGGGTTGCTAAATACTGAGGAAATGGAAATCAGAGATAAACGCATCCAAATCTTACAATGGAAGGTTTAGTGAGATAAAATTGCAGGATTAACCTAAAATAACCTTTTTTACTCAAATGATACATTTGGCTTTCACATAAATAGTTCAAAGATGCTTGATAGTTTGATTAATTTTTATTAATTTAGATGATTCAACTTTGGAGTTTTTCCCTTCCTTTGTCTCCTCTCAACTGGGATTACTTCACTATTGATGCGTTTCTATGCCCGATGTAAATGTGTTGATGTGAACGATTTTACGATCCGACCTATTATATTTCAATTGTTTTAAAGTTAAAAGAGTGTTCCTCGTACCGGTTAGTGATGCTTCATGCGCTGAACACCGCAGGCCCAATATTATTACGACATGACAGCAAATTATGCGACGAATTTTTGATTACTTCAAAATATGCTGCAACCGACATAACACAACTTCGGGCATTTCGGTCCGGTGGAGTAATTCCACCCGGAAGCTCAAGAAAATATTCACGGTTCATCCGCCATATTAGCTCCAAGAATTATATCGAATTTCATTTAGTATGAAAGTATACTGAGGTGTCCCAACAAGATGAAGGTGAAAAAAATGAAAATAACAAAAATTATCATAATAGGTGCGCTAGCATTGATTGGCTTACGCAACAATGCAAATGCACAATCACTTGAAGTTCCGACTGGACCTTTTCTTGACTCAGCCCATTATGTTCCTCCTCACCCGTTAAAAAAAAATTATGGTAAAAATCCTAAGCATGTAAGCAATAGTACAAACAAAATAGTTACAAAGAAAACAGATACAAAAAAAGGCACTAAAAGGAAAATATTGAAAACCGAAAAGATTTTTAAAAAGAATAAGCAGAAAAACAACATTCATAAAAAATGAGGTTAAAATGAAAACATCAACATTAATTGCAATGAGTTTTCTTGCCTTTTTTGGCTTGAGAAACTATACAAATGCACAATCCCTTGAGGTACCAACAGGTCCTTTTCTTGACTCAACAAATTATGTCCCGCCCCCTCAGTCCCTTAAAAAAACAAATGGTACAATTAATATTACACATTATAAGCAATGCGGTAATTCATGGAGTAGTAGTAATTTGGGTACTTGCACTAATTCCGTTTGCCAATCAGGGTGTACGATGACTGATGCTGCGATGTTACTGACAGCAAATGGTGTTAATGTTGACCCTGGGCAATTAAACACATGGTTAACAAATAATGGTGGGTATGCAAACGGTTGCGAGCTAGCTTGGTTGGCTATGGTAAAATATCCCGGCGCGACACTTGAATGGAATGCTTCTGTCACATATAATATTTCAATTTTAAAATCTGAAATTGATGGTGGAAATCCAATCATCGTTAAAGTCGACCATCGTTATGGAGGATCAGGAACATGTAATCATTTTGTTATAGTGTATGGATATAACAATAATGGCACAACATCAAGCGATTTTCTTGTCTCAGATCCTGGTACAACGAATTGCCCAGATGGTTGTAATTTATCATATTACACAATTTGCTCAACGGACAATCCCAACACGCCCTTAAGAACTTTCCGAAATGTATCAACTGGGGGCACTCCTCCTCCTCCGGTGGCTATTTCTCCAGGCTCTCCTACTGAGCCAGGCCAAAGCATTTTCACAACTACCCCTACCTTACAATGGAGTCAAGTAAACAACGCAACAGGTTATCATCTATATATTAGCAAATACCCATATGGATCTGCCAATATTATTTACAGTAATGAATCTATATCTGGATCAGCCACTTCATTTGCTATACCGAGTAACAATTTATCTGACGGCATTAAATATCGATGGAATATGAGAGCTGTTAATAGCTATGGTGTAAGCGATGTATCAGATACTCTTTATTTTCAAGTTAGTTTAACGCAGCCAACAATAACAGTATCGACAACATCATTACCAGATTTTGGCAGTATATATGTTGGGTCAAATTCATCACCGCAGTCATTTACAGTTTCGGGAAGTAATTTAACGTCAGATATTGCAATCACTGCGCCGAATGGGTTTATGGTATCGATAAACAACAGCAATTATGTTAATTTGATCGGTTTAAACCAATCGGGCGGTATCGTTTCTAGTAAAACGATTTATTCTCGATTCAGTCCCACATCAATCGGATCAAATTCCGGTAATTCTATCAGCATCACTAGCACAGGAGCAACACCCCAAAGCGTATCTGTAAGCGGCACGGGCACTTCCGTGCAACAATCGCCGACGGTAACAACTACAGCCACTACATATATTACGCAAACAAGCGCACAATTAAACGGTACCGTTAATCCCAACGGATTAAGCACCTCTTATTATTTCCATGGCGGATGTCAAAATGGTCAACTTGTGGATACACGTTCACAGGACGCAGGTTCGGGAACATCAGTCATCACCGTCAACTTGTTACTCACCGGATTAATCCCGAACACAACTTATCTTTACAATGCGGCAGCCACCAATAGTGCAGGTACAACCATCGGCGGTGTTTTATCGTTTACAACTCTCCAAGGGCAAAACGCAACGACGATAGCCGCAACTAATATTACACAAACGAGCGCACAGTTAAATGGTACCGTCAATCCCAACGGATTAAGTACGACCTATTATTTCACTTACGGAACCACCACAAACTATGGGACAAATACATCGGTGTGGTCCGCAGGTTCCGGATCGGCAAGTGTTCCTGTGAATTCGTCGATCAACGGACTTAGCCCGAATACCACTTATCATTACCGAATTGTTGCCAGTAACAGCGGTGGTACCAGTTATGGCGAAGACCTGTTATTTATAACCCTGAGTTCGATGTCGTCGGTTTTGTCCTTTTCTCCAACCTCCGGGCCTATTGGGACGAGCATTACCATTACCGGTACAAATTTCAGTACAACTCGGGCAAACGACATTGTATACTTTGGCGCAGTACAAGCTCAGGTATCTTCTGCCACCGAAACGCAGCTTGTTGTCACTGTACCAATCGGAGCGACGTATCAACCAATCTCTGTAACAGTAAACGGGTTAACAGCATATTCAAATGCCGCCTTCATTGTCACTTTCCCAAGTTCACAGATCATTGACACATCATCTTTTGCTTCAAAAGTAGATTTCACAACCGGAACTTCACCAGTTGGTATCGCTCTATCTGACATAGACGGAGATGGTAGACCTGATCTCGTGATCACTAATCGGGGCAGCAACACCGTATCGGTTTTCAGGAACACCAGCGTCTCCGGTTCCATTACGGCGAGTTCATTCGATCCCAAGATTGATTTTATAACAGGTAGCTTCCCATGGGGTCTTGAAGTAAGTGATCTTGACGGAGACGGCAAACCAGACCTCATTGTTGCAAATGGAAACGACAATACCATTTCGGTTTTCCGGAACACAAGCACTATCGGTTCCATTTCAACAAACTCCTTTGCGTCGAAGGTTGACTTTGCGACAGGAATGTGGCCTCAAAATATTGCAATAGGTGATGTGGACGGAGATGGCAAACCTGACATCATCGTCACAAATGGGGATGATAATACCATTTCAATCTTCCGGAATACAAGCACTTGCGGTTCCATTACCGCAAACTCCTTCGCTCCCAAGGTTGATTTTGCGACGGGGAAGTGGCCTTATGGCATTGCCATACGTGATTTGGACGGAGATGGCAAACCTGACATGATTGTTGTAAACTACCAAAGCAATACTGTTTCTGTTTTCAGGAATACAAGTGTTCTTGGTTCCATAACTGTAGGTTCTTTCGCTTCCGCGGTTGATTTCACGACGGGAAAATTTCCCCAGCATGTTGCCATCTTTGATGTGGATGGAGACAGCAAACTCGATCTCGTGATCACAAACATGGACAGTAATTCTGTTTCAGTTTTTCGGAACACAAGCACTATCGGTTCCATTGCAACAAACTCCTTTGATTCAAAGGTTGATTTTACGACTGGAACAAATCCCCGTGGTATTACGATTTGTGATGTGGATGGAGACAAAAAACCTGACCTCGTCGTGATTAACGCGAACGACAAGACTTTGTCGGTCTTCAGAAATATAAGTATTTTGGGTTCCATTACTGCAAACTCCTTTGCTTCCAAGGTTGATTTCGCGACTGGAAATAGTCCCGTGTATGTTGCCATAGCTGATATGGATGGAGACGGCAAACCAGACTTCGTTGTTCCAAACTACAAAGATAATACTGTTTCGATCCTGCGTAACACCATCAAACTTACTGGAGTTGAACGCACAGAAAAAGAATTGCCGACTGTGTTTTTACTTGCACAAAACTATCCCAATCCGTTTAACCCCACAACCATGTTTAAGTACGCGCTCCCATGGCAGTCGCAAGTTCGCTTGATACTCTACAACGTGTTAGGGCAAGTTGTTAGAACTCTCGCCGATGGACCGCAGCAAGCTGGTTATCAAGAAACGGAATGGAATGCCTCAAACAATGCAAGCGGTATTTACTTCTACCGCCTCGACGCGACATCTATAAGTGATCCAACCAAGCATTTCAGCCAAACTCGTAAGATGTTATTGATAAAGTAATAAACGTTGATTTATTCAAAATGAAGCCTCGTCATCTCTGTACGGCGGGGCTTCTTCATTTTCTATCTTCAATGATTACTTCTTCTCGTTTTCCCTCAATACCCGTAAAAAATTTTCACCGAGGATTTTTTTGACGTCGTCGGCGGAGTAGCCGCGTTTTAACAGCTCGCTGGTGATGAGGGGAAGGTGGGTAACATCGTCCATATCCAGCGGCGTTACGCTGATGCCGTCGAAATCGGAGCCGATACCCACGTGATCGGCGCCGATCAATTTTGCCACATAATCAAAATGATCGATCAGTTTGCTCAGCGGCGGGCGGATGGACAGGTACTGATCTGCAAGAAATTCGGCAACCCGCTGATCCTGCGTGAACGCGTCGGGAAATTTATTTGCCTTAATGAATGAATCGATCCGCGCCGCATTTTTTGCCTTCATTTTGCTTTCTTTCCCGGCAAATGTGCTATCGATAAACCACGGAGCGAAATTGATAAACACCACACCGCCATTATCTGCAATTGCTTTCAACTGGTCGTCTTTCAGATTTCTGCGGTTATGGCAAAGCGCCCACGCCGATGAATGCGACGCGATAATTGGTTTTCTGCTTGTATGGATAACGTCCCAAAAGGTTTGTTCTCCCACATGGGAAACGTCGACCATCATTCCCATATCGTTCATTTTTTTAATAACCTGTTTGCCGAAATCGGTGAGTCCTTTATGGCGGCGGAACTTGGGATCGGTTTCATCTTTTGCCGAGGTCGCCCAATCGGCGCTGTTATTCCAGGTCAGGGTCATGTAGCGTACGCCGCGGCGGTAAAAATTTTCTAATTTTTTCAGGTTGTTTTCGATCGGGTGGCCCCCTTCAAGCCCTAGCATGGCGACAAATTTTCCATCGCCCGCCATTTTTTCAACTTCGTTCGCTGTGCGCGCCATGCCCATAGTCCCGCTATTTCGCTTCGCGAGATACTCGATTGAATCGATCTGGTCGTTTGCCTGTTCAAAATAGCTCGGTTTTGTTTTTTCCGGCGGAACCCAGATGGAGAACACTTCGACGTCGAGACCGCCTTCTTTGAAACGGGGAAGATCCGATTGGCCATGATCGGTGCGTTTGGATATATCCTCGCCGTTCATTATCCGCTGGGCGACGTCGTTGTGGGTATCGACAACAAGCGCCTTGGTATGGAGGATTTTGTGGTCATCACCCTGGAGGAATTCCAGCGTACAAAGTAACGGTAAGAAAAGAAATAAGAGCTTTTTCAGTAATAGTGCGTTCACCGGAGTTTTCCCCTTATTGTTCCTGAAAATCGACTCCCCGATCGGAGTCTATCGCATCCCTGGCTGTGCAGCCTTTGCATAACAGGGTGCTGAAAAACCATCTGGGAGTCACCCTGTCCCGACTCTGGTCGGGATCAGGGTCTAAAAGCAATTAGATTCCGAAACAAGTTCGGAATGACTCATTACAATTAGATGTGTCTTAGTGCCCTGAATTACCGGTTTCGGCTCGTTTCCAGGGAAGTGATTAAAAAACGAAGAGACTCCCCCTTCACTTTATGCAAGCGTTGCGGAAGTCTCTTAATTGCATTGAATACGCTGAGAAACTAAGCTCCGGTTTCGGGGCCCGTCTGCGTTGCTTTCATCTCCTGAACTTCCTTGCGGATTTCCTGAGCTTTCTTCTTTAACTCATTCATATGCTTTCGCACGCGTGTTCCCGCGGATTTATTCCCCTTCTCATAAAACTTGATAAAGTCTTTTTCGAAGGTGCCGAGCAGCTCGCGTAACTCTGAGAATCTGTTCATCTCATATCTCCTTGTTGTGATTGGTGTAATCCCGCCCGGTTGCCCGGACGAGTCCCTCAGTGAGGGAATGGTTTAAATTTATTTTTGGACTATACATTTACCGCTATACTATGATTACTCGATGACGGTGTGTCTGAGAGGGCCTTCATCGTTGTGCTTTGATATATGCTTTTCGCAACTTTTCCAATAGCTCTTTCCGCTTATAGTATAATTTCTTCAAGCGTCTTCTTCGCACTTTGGCCAGCGCGTACGAGGTCATCACCGGCATTGCGATGGTTGAATCGAGATATGCCACCACCGCATCGGGCAATTTATCGGGATCGACCTTACCCCAGGTGACCGCTTCTGCTGGAGTTGCGCCGGATAATCCGCCGGTATCGGGACGGGCGTCCGTGATCTGCAAAAAATAATCGTGCCCTTTTTCCTTGATGCCGAGGACTTCCTGAATTTGCGGTTCGGTCTGGAGCATAAAATTTTTCGGCGAACCGCCGCCGAAGATAATGACGCTGCTGATTCCGCCTGAGCGCTTCGCGTTGAGGACGATTGCCGCTGTCTCATTAACGTCGAGCAGCGGATCGATCCGTGTTTTATACCCGGCAAGTTCAACCTCCGCGATATTCATCCCAATGGAACTATCGCCTGGAGACGAGGTATAGATCGGCACTCCGCAGCGATATCCGGCTGAAAGAATGCTGTTGTTTCTTATCCCGAGAATAACTTCCCGTTCATACACATACCTTCCGAGACGGTAATGAAATTCCGCTGTGCCCATCTCACGTTGGAATTCATCGCCGCGGATGATTTTTCGAAGAAAGGCGTCCGTGGATAACAGCACCTCGTAATCAAATAAGATATCGTAAATTCGGATGATGCCCGCTTTCCGGAGTGAACGGTCGTCGGTAAATGGCGTTCCCCTGTGCAACGAACGTCCGATTGAGAAATGCGTGTCGTGATACAGGTTTGCGCCGGTGATAATCATCCAATCGATGAAACCGGCTTTCATTAACGGAACAATGCAGGAACCGCCCAATCCGGCTGGCGTGAGCGCGCCGGTAATACTGATACCCACCGTGGACTTGGAAACAAGCATTTTTTTCGTGAATAGCTGGCACGCTTCGCGCAATCTGCCCGCATTATACGCATGAAAATAATTATCAACAAGATTCGCTATACGGATATTCTTTGGGATGGGACTTGGAACGATCGCTTTTCCCTTCATGGGATGCGGTTTTGATATTTTTATCTTTAGCGTTCTCTTTTTAGCCAATGTTTAAGCTACCCGGTACAAAATAATGATTGATATCTTTACTGCAACTGTCCCTTAGTCAAATATTTTATTCAAGAGATACGCACATTACTCAATAAAATGGACGTTTCGAACATAATTAAAACGTCTAAATGAGTTTTGTGAAATCATTGAATAACGCTAAAATATACAAAAAAATCAGAATTATGCAAATAAAAATACTGAAAAGGATAAGATTTTTGGGGATATTTTGTAGAAATGCCGAAAACTGGCTGTTTTTGGCATATTGAAATCAGCTATTTTTTAACCGCAAAGCACACTTCCACCGTTTACATTCAAAATTTCACCCACAACGTTGTTCGCCAAATCGGACGCGAGAAATAAAATTGGACCTGCAATTTCTTCCGCCGTTCCAATTTTTTTACGCGGTATCGTTCTTAATATTTCTTTTTTTGCTGATGGTTTCTTGAGTTCATCGGCTGTCATATCGGTATTTACCCAGCCGGGAGCGACACAATTGACCCAAATTCCATGAGGAATCAATTCCGGAGCCAGAGATTTTGTCAAAGCAATAACACCGCCTTTGGACGCAGCATAATGAGAATGAAACGCTTCGCCGCGTTGTCCTGCGGTGCTCGAAACGTTGATGATTCTGCCGTATTTCTGCTTCTTCATTATCGGCACAACAGCATTACACAGTAAAAATGTGCCTGTTAAATTGATATCGATAGTTTTTTGCCATTCCCTCACCGACATTTTGCCGATCTCGCCGTATTCCCATATTCCCGCTGAATTCACAAGGATATCGATGCGTCCAAATAACTTCATCGTTTCTCTGCAAATTCGCCTGCAATCCGATTCGTTTTCGATGCTCCCTTGAAGAGCATGGATCGTTATGCCTGAATTTCTGAGATTTTGAACAACACTCTCAGCGGCGCGTTTGTTTGTGCGATATGTTATCACAACGCGGGCTCCTGCTTTACCGAGGTATCGTGCGGCCGCAGCGCCGATTCCCCGCGATCCGCCGGTAATGAGTGCAACCTGATTATGTAACTCTATCATAATGATGTTTGAAATATGATATAAATGTTGAATAAAGATAATAAATAGAAAGAAAATGTGGCGGTTGCTGCATCGTTCTTCCTTTCCCGACTTTTGATTCTCACTCATTTGTTGAGTATCTTGTTGACACTTCATGATAATTATCGTCGATAAAAATATTCCCTTTGCTGAAAAAGCGTTCCACTCGCTCGGCGAGGTGAAGGGGATCGATACGGCGGATTTCAAGGCGGAAAATATCCGCGGAGCCGATGTGTTGATTGTCCGCTCGGAAACCAAAGTAAACGGCGCCCTGCTGGATGGAAACCGGGTGAAATTTATCGGTACGCCGACCTCCGGAACCGATCATCTTGATATTCCATACTTAAATTCACAGGAAATTATCCATGCGAACGCGCCGGGATGCAATGCCAACTCGGTGAAGGAGTACGTCGTAGCGGCGCTGCTGAACCTTGCGCGCGTCAATGGATTTTCGCTCAAGGGAAAAACAATCGGTGTTATAGGCGTTGGGAATATAGGAAGCAAAATCGTAAAAGCCGCAGATGCGCTGGGGATGGCTGTTTTACAGAACGATCCGCCGCTTGCCCGTACGACAGGCGATAAAAAATTTCATCCGCTCGATAGGGTGCTGCACGCTGACATTATTACCCTGCATGTCCCGTTGACGAAAACCGGTCCCGACGCGACGTTTCATCTTTTCAACAGGGATCGCATCGGAAGGATGAATCCGGGAGTTATTTTCATCAACACTTCGCGCGGGGCTGTTGTTGATTCTGTTGCGTTGAAGGAAGCGATTGCGGAGAAGCGGATCGCTGCCACGGTTATCGACGTATGGGAAAACGAGCCGCACTTTGATTCCGATCTCCTCCCGTTAATCACGATAGCCACGCCGCATATTGCGGGATATTCCATTGAAGGCAAAATGAACGCCGTGTGGATGGTGCGCGAAACGTTTTGCAGATTTTTTGCTATCGAGGCGCCATGGGACCCGCTCGACGAAATCGGTTTCACGGGAGATACCGAAATCCACCCCACCGCCGAAAAGCTTCCCGCTGAGGAAGTCCTCCACCGGATCGTGAAATCGGCGTATGATATTGCACTCGACGACGAACAGCTCAGGCGGTTGTCCTCGCTGCCGCCGGATCAATTTGCACGGGAGTTCATGAAACTCCGAACCGGGTACGGCGTCCGGCGCGAATTTTCAAACTGGACGGTGTTTCTTCCTCCCGCGCACGCCGCGGTTGAGGGGGTTATTCGGGAGTTGGATTTTAAAATTGATTATTCTTCGCGGTTGATATAAGGTTAATAAATGTGGTGTCGGACATGAGTGTGTCCGAGAACCATGTTTTGTAGTAGCCGATCACCGGATCGGCGGCTATTATGAATCCGATTGAGTATTCGCGCGGGTCTGGTGACCCGCTACTACGAGTTCTCGGATAGACTCACACGCCTTGCCCGCTGGCCAGGCGGGATGACGGGTCGGACGTTTAACATCCCAATCGCTTGACAAATCCATAAATATTTCGCAGATTACCTTCTGACGGCATTGCGAACGATACCGGCTGCTTACCCAATTGACTCGATGAAAAGCCGTCAGTTCATAGATATATCAACAGTTTCATTTTTCAAAAGAATGAAGGGGTTGTATAATGAAGAACTTGACAGTTTTCGCGGCAATCTTTCTTTTAACGCATTGTTGTAACTCTTCGCTTTTTTCCCAATGGGTGCCGACGAATGGACCGTACGCCGATGATGTCTTATCAATCGCCGTTACCTCAGATAGTTCAGGCCACACTAATCTCTTTGCTGGCAGTTATAATTACGGGCTATGTCTTTCAACCAACTGGGGCACAACATGGAATCCCGTAATCAATGGGTTACCCACTCGTTATGTCCCGGTTCTCACCGTCAGCCCAAATGGAGCTGGCGGCGTGAATCTCTATGCTGGGACTGACGAGGGAGTTTTTCTATCCACGGACAATGGTACAAACTGGAACGACATCAATAAGGGATTGTCAAACCCAATTATACATGATCTTATTGTTAGTTCCAACGGAGAAGGCGGCACGAATCTGTACGCAAGTGTATATGGTGGTGGAGTGTTTCAATCTACAAACATTGAATCAAGTTGGGTTGAGATCAATCACGGCTTGACAGAACTAAGGGTGACTGCACTAAGCGTGAACGTTGATAGGTCAAGCGGTATAAAGCTTTTTGCAGGTACTGAAGGTAGTGGTGTCTTCTTAACGACTAATAATGGGGCAAGCTGGAACCCGGTCAATGCCGGTTTAACAAGTACTCTTATTTGGGCATTTGCAGGATGCGGTACAAATCTTTTCGCGGGGACTGATGGGGGAGTTTTCCTTTCCACCAACGATGGGGCAAGCTGGTCAGTCGCTGGGATGACCTATTCAGCGAATGCCCTTGTCGTTACTCCTTCCAGGACTGGCGAAACGAATCTTTTTGTGGGGACTCCCGGGGGTGTTTATCTATCTACAGATAACGGCGCAAATTGGAAATTCACCGGACTTCCGTATAAAAATGTTCATAATCTTACAGTCCATCCCGATTTGCCTGGGTATATTTTTGCCAGTACATTTTATGATGGGCTATTTCTTTCCACAGATGACGGCGCGAGCTGGAAAGCAATCGGGGTAAGAAAAGCGATGATCAATGTTTTTGCAACGCGTCCCGGTTCACCTGGAGACCTATTTGCCGGGACTGATGGTGACGGATTGTTTCTTTCCACGGACAACGGTACAAGCTGGAACCCTGCGAGTTCAGGTCTGTCCGATCCTTATATCATGTCACTTACCGTTGATACGAACAAACCGGGTAATATCTTCGCTGGAACTTATTATAAAGGAGTTTTTCGTTCCACGGACAACGGTTGGAATTGGTACCCCACTGGAATAACCAATACTTATATTGGAGCTCTTGCTATTATTGGCACGAAGATTTTCGCAGCTACAAATGGGGCTGGCGTTCTCGTTTCGTCCAATAATGGCGCAACTTGGTCTATAGTTAATGATGGTTTAACAAATCTTGCGGTATGGGTGCTCACAGCAAATCCCAATGGGGCAGGAGGCGCAGATCTGTTTGCAGGGACGTCAGGTGGAGTGTTTCTTTCCACCAATAATGGCTTAAAATGGAATGCTGTTAACGAAGGACTCAATACACCTTTTGTTAACACTCTCGCCGTGAGCGGTACCAACCTCATTGCAGGTACAGCAGGAGGTGGCGTATTTCGTTCAACCAATAGCGGCACAAACTGGATTGCTTGCGATAATGGACTTCCAAACATTAATCACGTTGCACTTGCTGTTAGGTCCAACGAAGGAGGCGATCCGATTTTCTTCGCAGGGACTCGTGGAGGTGTATTTGTCTCTACTAATATCGGTTCCACATGGTCTTCAGTGAACAATGGATTAATAGACACTATTATTGGTTCTCTGGGGGTTAGCGGTACAAACTTATTTGCCGCAACTTTTAGGGATGGCGGTGTCTGGAAGCGTCCCCTCTCCGAGATGATCACATCCGTGCCGGTCTCTCAAAAGGAAATACCGCGTGAGTTTAGCTTGCAGCAAAATTACCCCAATCCCTTTAATCCCGCAACAACGATAGAATATTCTCTACCGACGGCGGGAATGGTTACGTTAAGCGTATATAACATATTGGGGCAGGAAGTTGCAAAGCTCGTTCATGAAATGAAACCACCCGGTACATATCGGGTAAATTGGGAGGGGAAAGGTCTACCAAGCGGAGTGTATTTAATAAAGTTCCAAACAGGAAATTATTCCACAACAAAAAAAATGCTTTTGATGAAGTAGGTTTACCTGATTTATGAAATAACATGCAAGCCCCTCCGCCATCTTGGTAGAGGGGCTTGAATATTTTTCACGCTTACCGCAGCAACACCATCTTTTTGATGTTGGTGAAATTTTTTCCCGGATCAGCCGAACTGGTCGCTTCAATACGGTAAAAATAGACGCCGCTCGCGACTCCGGTTGAATTCCACTCCACTGTCTGGTACCCGGCTTCCACCGTTTTATCGATGAGTGTCGTTACAACCTGACCCAGAACGTCATAAATTGTTAACCGGACATGTGCGTCAACCGGCAGAGCGTATCGGATAGAGGTCGTCGGGTTGAACGGGTTTGGGTAATTCTGGTTCAACGCGAAATATGTAGGGAGTACTTTCGTAGTTGGCGATAGCAATTTTAACGAGATGGATGATTGAGCATTTGAAATCATCCTCGTCCCGTTCTTCGCAAGAGAAATTTCTTCCGCACCAATTTTCAATGATGCCGACGAAGTATTACCGGGGGATACATTCCAGCTTACCTTTACCGGATACGAGGCGCCGGAGATCAGGATCGGTATTTCATTCACCCGGCTCGAATCAACCCGCTCAAGCGTACGGTTGGTCGCAAACCGGATATCGAAGATAATTTTGGGTGGAACCGGCGGAAGATCGTAATCGCCTTTATCCGCTTCTTTTAGAGTTCCGAAATAGAGGGTCTGTGTATATCCACGCGCGTCCTGGATGACGCATTGGTTCAAGTTAGAAAGAGATGCAACTTGCTCCGTTCCTTTTGGAGCAGCGCTTCCGGCGCCGACGATTATTCTTCCGCTGTCGCTCGTTTTCAGCCAGTAGCCCAGACCGGGCGTAATCGAATCGGTGCGATAATATCCCCTGTTATATCCGAATAACCTAGATGCGAAAATTCCCGGAGGATCGGACGTCAGAGTGTTGTAATTGACGGGGGTTGAAACCGAGCCGATTAAATTCCATCCTTCGTTTACCGTGAAGGTGTCCCCGGCAATAGGAATTCCAAATTGAGAGACGACTCCACCCGAACCGAATTTAAGCCAATAACCCAACCCGTTTGCCATCGTGTCGGTCGCTTGATACCCTGTTTCCGGCTGATACGAATATGCCGTGCCGCTCGTTCCGGGATACATGGCTGACGTATGGTGATTAAACACCGTAACCGGAACCGACACCAATTTCCAGCCCTGGGCAACGTTCGATCCGACTGCAACGCTGATGATCCGCGCCGCGTATTCGGAAGCGCATCCATTCGCGGTGACCTGCAATGTGACTGCCTTTGATCCCGATGACGAATAGGTTACACCGGATGGATTCTGATCCGTCGACGTTGCGGGCGACGCCCCGGAGCCAAAATTCCAGTCGTATGTTGCGGAAGCAGTTCCTCCCGTGTAGGTGAAGTTGACCGGAGACTCGAATGGAACTGAATCGGCGCTGGCGGTAAAACTTGCGATAGGCAGCGCCGTACCAGTTATCGTATTTGTTTGAATGCTCCCCTGAGTCGGATCGTTCAGATCATAATAAAGCCAGGGCGTGTTGATAATCATTGCCCCGACAAGCACATCCGGTTTGGGATGCGCCGTGAAGACGACAAATCCCCTGCTGCCGTACACGCTCGCCGATTGGGGCGGGAGGTTGACGTGCGGAAATGTGAATTTTAACTCCCTGCCATGCCGCTTAAACGCGCAGGGAGGATTCCCTACGACAAATTGGACATTCGTTGTGTCGATATTACTGTCGAGCGTATCGCGCAGGATTACCGTTCTCACGGTATCGATGCCGGTGTTGGCGAAGCGGATCATATACGTGATCGAATCGGATTTTGTGAGATACCCGTCAGCTGCGCAGCTTCCGGACGCCATTTGCCTTGCGCTTGCGGCGGAGGTTGTCTGACAGGTGACCCCCACGGTTGATGATGCTAAATTATTAACTACATTTGTATTGCCGCCGTTTACAAAAACCTCTGTAAATGTTGATATCACCGGCGAGGGAGAGACCGCACATTTGGGTTGCACGCTGATTGTGTAGGTTTGTTGACGACCCGGATTGATAGAAGATGACCAATACCATAGGGCTATTGAACCATCGCTATATTTTGATTTATAATCATAAGGCACGCTTCCACCAAGGTAATCCAAATCTTTATCCAGACTAATTAAAACATCGTGATAGGGAGTTGCTATCGTCCCTTTGTTTTGAACTACCACCTGATAGGTAAAAGGTTGATTGCAGCAGGGAGTCTTATTCGGCGAATAATCACCATAGATATGAATTGATAAACCGTAAATGTCCTGAGAATTATAATTTCCGAAGTCCTTACCGGTTAAATTTTCACCACCCGTGATCGTGATGGTATACCAGTCGCTTGGAGGAGATGTTAGAGTCCAGGGTGTATTCTGGTATTCATAAACGTAATAACTGCCCGGTGGTACGTTCATGAATGAATAAGAACCATCTTGAAGGGTCAACATTATTCTGTCTGAATTGCCGTTAGTTTCCTCTAATCCAACATACCATCCCCACATTCCGTCATCGGTGCCGTCAAACTGACCATTGTTATTTCTGTCGTCGAAGACCGTTCCGCTGATTGATGCAGTGCCCGTGTTGCCGAAGATGAGCTGTCCCATATCCTGACCGGCGAGGAGATTAATAGAGTAAGTGCCGGAGAGCGGAGCTGTTTGCTGCCAGCCGGTCTTGTTTTCTTCTGTGATGGTGTAATTTCCGGGAGGGACACTGAACGAATAGTTACCATTTGCATCCGTCTGGGTATCCATTGTGGCGTCTCCGGTTAAATGGATAGTCCAATTACTTAAACCCTGCTCATCGGATTCTCTTGTATGGTTGTTGTTGGCGTCGTAAAATTTTGTACCGTTGAGTTTCCCAAGGCGGATGGTGAAGACCGCATTGCTCACATCGGTTAGCGTGCCGGTAACATTATCCGTAATGCGGACGAGTGCGGTTGTGGTTGGGGTGTTGGGGATTGTCCAGCCATAAGTTCCCAAACCCGGAGCGATATGATCGGCTACGGGCAGCCAGTCCATGCCTGTGTCGGTTGAATATTCAATTTTTAAATCTGTCGCGCCGCAGCCGCTCGTCCATGTGATAGCATGGCTTTCACCGACCCACCAAGTCTCGCCGCCGTTCGGCGAGTTAACAACCATCGATGAACCTAAGACCATAATGGCATTTGCAAGAATAGCCATTCCGCCTCCCGGTCCAATATTTGTAACGGAGATATCGCGCAGTCCCGTTGTTGCCGACGGCGATACGGTGATATGTGCCGTCAGGGAGTGTCCCGAAGGATCTATTATGATAGAAACGCCGATACCGGCGCCGAAATCCGCAGAGGTTACGCCATCGATGAAATTACTCCCCGTGAGAATCACGTCATACGAATTCCCGGTGCATACCTGTGAAGTGTTTGTGTTGGTTAATGTTGGAGCAGGATTGAGGGATGGAGGAGGCGGAGGGGTTGTAGTGACAGCAAATTCATCGAACGCCCATCCATCCAATCCCGATGGAATGTCTGCGTAGTCTGAAAACGTTATATAACGAAACCGGATATTATTCTGTAATATCCCGGATCCCGGAAGCAGGTGGAGCGTAACTCGTATCCATCCATACGGACCGGTCGGGATATCATTGCCGCTGCAATCGCCTTTGCTGCTCCACCCCGGTTGGGGCAAAGAGTAACCGGGAAGCAACGCATTCCATGTAGCGATATCCAGACACGTATTGCCATCGGTTCCTGATAAGGCATTATATAGAAAAGAATTGTACCAGTAGACGCCGTCGGGATCATTGTATCTGCCGAGTGTATTCCAAGCTCCTCCGTTGATACTATATTCAAACCAGCTTCTATCCCATTCCGGCTCTGTGATTATACTCTGATAAAAAGAAATGAAACCCCCGGTGCCTGATAGCGAGGAAAGATCGAATGCGGGACTTTCAACGTAACTGATTGTGCTGCCGGAATATGAAGTTCCCGGAGGTCCGGCTTTTGTAACCATAGAAGCGCCGCTTCCTCCGTAGGGTCCGCCCAGTTTGCTGAATGTTGAAGACCAATCAAAATCGCCGCCGTAACTCCAACCCTCGGCTACCGGGTCGGTGTCAAAATGAAATGTGTATGGAACAGGGATCGATTGGGTTTGACGTGACGGATTCCCGTGCCTCGCTTGAATGAGTGGCTGCGTATCGCCCTTTTTTCCGCCCGCTTTCGATTTTTCCTTGCATTCGACCGCGCCATTGATGCATACGAGCATCGCGGCACAAACGATCAGCACATAAGCGCATTTTTTCATGTAAACTCCTCTGGTGATGATGTAACATCTATGGATTTATCGCTTTGTTAATATGTTGTAATGCTGCTGCCTCGCTGAAACTTCCGGGGCAGCAATTTTATTTTCGGCCAATCGTTTGTAAAACATCATTCGTTGGTAATAAATTTTTGCGTCGATAATTTCTGGTTTATCGTTTTTTACACACAACCGATAATAAAACAAACTATCGACGTATTTTTTTCTGTTAAAGTGTAGCTCGTATAATCCCACGCTCTATTGCGCTTGTTCAAAGGTGCTCGGAGTGAATTGAGTTTATAGGCGTACTAAATTTATGTACGTTCGTATAATCCCTATGGTTGGTATAAAATCTCCATTCCCAATTAGGAGATATTCATGATAAGCAAAGATTTTGGGTTTGTCAATACTAGAGGTTAAAATCTTATTTTTATTAGAATTACATCAAAATTTGATGTTTTTAAGCAGGGAAATCAATAATCAGATTCCCCAAACGTGTTCTCGGAAATTCTATTATCCCAACTTGACAGATAGTGACATTTTAAATCGCAATATTTTTATGAATCAACAGATCGGGAAACAATTCATCAGGAATCATCGGGTTATAAAGTAGAATTTTCGATAATTGAATCTCGCCCCATTTTTTTGTACATTATTAATTAATGTAATGAATGATTCTGCATCAGTTTATGCAGAGTACGTTCAAATGTTATCAGGCATTCGTTTAACCGTCTCTCCGGCAGTATAATTGAGAATTGTTTCAGGGGCCCCTAGCTCAGTTGGTCAGAGCAGTTGACTCATAATCAACGGGTCGCAGGTTCGAGCCCTGCGGGGCCCACATTGTTTCCCTTGCATAAAATCCCCTCAGGAAAAATCTGATCCTTTCCCCGGCAACGAGCAATGCTATTCGACGTCGCAAATTTCAACTCTGAAGATGATGAATATAAAAAAGGATCGGAAGAGATTAGCGGTTATGCGTGAGATTCCATGGCGGCAAATCCATAACCTCACTCGACTTCGATTGTCCCGGTGAGGCGCGCCTCAAATATTAGATTTTCCTAATATAAATATTTCGTTCAATATATTCATTTTTTCCTTCACAAATCATCGATTCGGTTGTATATTGTTTCCAGATAATTCTATCTGATATCATCAGATATCTTGATCTTGTGTTCCTGCAAGACTCAATATATAATCAAAAGTAATTTTAAAAAAGAAGAAGCAGATATGTCATTTGACGTTTTATCGAAGTTTAATATCCCATAAACAGATAAAAATATCTGATTACGGGATAGTACACATTGTGTTCTATTGAGATTCAGTTATTAGGTCAAAGTAAAGTTAAATTAATCAAACAATTCCACGAGTGAGGAGGGTGTGGGGTAAAAGTTACAACTCTTCTCACCCATTTAAATACACAATACATATAAAGGAGATATTTATATGCGTAAATCAATAGTAGTTCTTGGTCTCGCAATCCTATTAGCGATTCCAGTATTCTCGTTCGCAGGAAACGTCATGAACCAGACATTTCCGATCAGCGGAACGGTCACAGACCTTTGCACCGGAGAATTAGTAAATTACACCGGTGAAGCTCATATCGTCATCAATTCATCCACGAATCCGGATGGCACAGTACGTTTAGTTGCGCACGAAAGCATCCGGATCACCGGTGTTGGCCAGACCAGCGGCGCCTCATACGTTGGAAACCAAACCGAGCAGGAGAGAGTTATCCAATCCACCGGTTGCCCGTTCTCCCTTACCGATGCTATATTTTTCCGTCTCATCGGTAAAGGACCGGTTCCAAATGAACAGATCCGGGTTGGCGTAACTTTGACTGTCGATGCTTCCTGCACCCCGACATTCAACAGCACGTTTACTGCAGTCTGTCCGTAACATCTATTCTATTCTTCAAAGAACCCTCGCTCGTAAAGGGCGGGGGTTCTTTATAGCAGAATGTACTAACTGAAGAAATGAAATGATTGAATCTTGTCGTTCGGCAAGATTCAATTATTATTCCGTAATAACGATGAATTAAATAAACATATTCACGGTTGAGTACTGAGTGGAGGTTAGGGCTCAGACTCTCTACTCGACATTTTATTTCACAACTAATAAATAAGGAGTAACACAGTATGAAAAAATCAATCCTTGTGCTTGGTCTCGCAATCCTGTTGGCGATTCCAGTTCTATCCTTCGCCGGAAATGTCACTAACATGAAATTTCCTATCAGCGGAACACTATTAGACCCCTGTACGGGCGAATTGATCGATTACACCGGTGAAGTTCACGCCGTTATCAATACTTCCACGAATCCTGACGGCACGATACGCACGGTTATCAGTGAATTCGCTCATGTCACCGGCGTTGGTGAGACCAGCGGCGCCTCATATGTCGCCAACGAAAATTTACACGATAAGATTGTCAACTCCGGTTGCCCTTACACCGAGACATCCACTGATTTCCTCCGTCTTATCGGCAAAGGACAGGTCGGCAATGAGCATCTTCAGATAGTCCAAACGCTAACCGTTGACGCTTCGTGCAACCCGACGTTCAACGCCACTCTCACCATTATTTGCAAGTAACATCTTTTGTGAGTCTAAGAGAACCCTCGTCCAAAACGGGCGGGGGTTTTTCGTTTTTGAGGGATGTCACTCCCGCCATGAGATACCAAAATAACTATTACAAAAAGCAGTGAACGAAACGGTTTGGTGATTGTCACTTATCATTTATCCATTCATCATTTGCCTCCCATCCCTCATTTTCGTACTCTTAATGCATGTCTGAATTATCAAGAATAACCGAAAGGCCGCGGTGGATACTACTGGTAATTATCCTCTCGCAGTTTGCCGGCACGTCGCTGTGGTTTGCCAGCAACGCGGTAATTCCTGATCTCAAGCAGGCATGGGGTTTAGGTTTGGATTCTGTGGGTATCACAACTTCGGCGGCGCAGTTAGGTTTTATTCTCGGAACGCTCGCCTTCGCTTTTTTCACCATCGCTGACCGGTTCTCGCCCCGGAAAATATTTTTTATCTGCTCCGTTGTGGGTGCGCTGTTTAATATCGCTATCCTCGCTCCGGCGGGAAATTTATATCTCCTGCTTCTCATACGGGTGTTGACGGGAATTTGCCTTGCCGGTATTTATCCCGTGGGCATGAAGATCGCGTACGGTTGGTACAGGCAGGGATTGGGACACGCACTCGGATTTCTTGTCGGCGCTCTGGTGGTAGGGACTTCGTTTCCCCATTTTGTCCGGAGTCTGGGGGCGCAATTCCCCTGGGAGGATGTTATTATCGTCGTTTCATTGCTTGCTGCGACCGGCGGCGTCTTGACGTATATGTTTGTGCCGGATGGTCCTTATCTCACCAAAAGATCGTCTTTTGTGCCGGGAACACTAAAAATAATTTTTCATTCTTCATCATTTCGGTCGGCGGCGTTTGGGTACTTTGGACATATGTGGGAGCTCTATACTTTTTATGCCTTCGTGCCGTTCATGCTGACGGCATATATCGCATTGCATCAAAGCGTAGCTCCTATTAATATTTCACTCTGGTCTTTTGCTATCATTGCTGCAGGTAGTCTTGGTTGCGCAGGTGGGGGGTTATTTTCAGACCGGTTGGGAAGCGCTCGCGTGGCGTGGGTACAATTATTGATTTCCGGATTACTCTGCTGCCTATCGCCGTTCCTATATCGTTGCCCGGAAGTCCTGTTCCTTTCTCTACTGGTTCTGTGGGGTATTACCGTGGTAGGTGATTCGCCTCAATTTTCAACCCTTGTCGCGCGAACTGCTCCGGCAGAATTAGTTGGCTCCGCGCTTACGATCACCAACAGCATCGGGTTTGCCATTACCATCGTGAGCATTGAATTCATTTCTCACCTATCGCAAATAATACCGCCGGAATATCTCTTTCTTTTTCTTGCGCCCGGTCCCCTGGTTGGTTTGTTGTCATCGTACAAGCTTATCCGTGCTAACCATACCGTCGCCGGATAAAATTACTTCGGGAATGACAGTCTTACCTGTTCCCTGAAATCTGTTCCAGAGGATAATCAACGGAACAGATAATAGCGCTGCAAGCAAAAATGAGCTCCATACGGTGTTGAGCATTGTCTGATTATTCATAAGCCAGGGAATTTCATCCGTCGGAAAATTGGGAGTTTTCGCAAGATAAATTACCATCATTGCATCGAAGATGGAATGCATTACCAGCGGGGCAAAGAAGCTGTATCGGAGCGCCATCCATGAAAAGGCAATGCTCAAGAGAAATGTATCCATGATGCGCGAGAGACCGTGGTTTGGTACATGATAAAACGCCATCGCGATAGCGGGGAGGATGAAGTAGAGCCACGTTGCGGGTGATTCCATTTTGCGAAATTTCTTCCGTATTATTACCAGGCAAAGAAGAGGAATGCCGCGAAATACAACTTCCTCCCACGCCGGATTATGCCATAATGTGAGAATCATCCGGTTCGCTTTTCCTGCGAGGTCCATCGTTGAGACATTTTGCAATTCTTTCCAGCCGGTGAAATGATTTACCGCGGCGGCGATTGCCTGTGCAAAGATAAGACTTGCCAGACCGAAGAGAACCGCTTTGCCGAATGATTTCCGGTAGACCAGCCATCCGATTCCCGCGATGTATGCAAGTCCCATGGCGCCCAGCGCCCACCATGCCTGCATTGGTATAGACCATGAGTAGTTAGAACCGGGCCAAAAAAAGATTTGCATCTGTACGATTTGGGTAAGGAATCCGGTTGTAATGAACTGTATCAGCGATGCGGCGAAGGGTATGATAAATAAGCATACCAACAATCCCTGGAAAATAGGATTAGTTGGGAGATTTTGTGCAGAGTCTTTCCAGCGAGTCATGGATATCGAAAATATGCTTTGTGTCTTTTTATAGTTTACGCATTTTGGAATGAGATGTTGCGGCAGGAGCGCGTTTTTAATAGGGAACCCTCGATCCGTAAGTTGTCATTTGCTCCATCTTTTATTACTATTAGTTATATCTCTACGTGCCCATGAACCAGATTCTTGATGAATAACCGGACGTTAAATTATACGACGTTAGTAATCCCCGCTGTGGCAAGCCCGGTCTTCCTATATTATATAATAACCAATTACACGATGGATATGTATAGGATCATCGGTCTGGTTATCGTTATTCCTTCGTTTCTACTGCTGATCATTGCCCGGATTCAGCTTGGCGGTTCATTTTCCCTCAGGGCGCAAGCGGATCAATTAGTAACGAGCGGTTTGTATTCTAAAATTCGTCACCCAATATATTTTTTCGGATTGATATATATTTCCGGTTGGGCGTTTTGCCTAAAAACTTTCTATATCATTCTCTTAGCGGTGTTGGTATTGATCATGCAAATCAGGAGATCAAGAAAAGAAGAGAAGGTGCTGGAAGAAAAATTCGGCAAGGCGTACACAGATTATAAACAGACAACGTGGTTTTAACATTGTTCTATAATATTATTGAGTATGCCGGTTAAACACATTTGCGTCTTCGGGATCGGTGGGATTGGCGGCGTTATCGGGAGCAGAATTATCACGGGGTTCCGCTCCGCAGGCAAACCGACCAACAATATTTATTTTATCGCGAGGGGCAGCCACAGAGATGAAATCCGGAAAAACGGATTAATCCTCGAATCGGAAAAAGAAACGCACATCGCAAAACCGGGTTTGGTCAGCTCGGAAGTAGAAGATATTCCTCAGCTCGATCTTTGCATCCTCGGCGTCAAAAGTTATGATCTGGAAACGGCATGCCGGCAGCTTAAAAGTAAAATAAAACAGGATACGGTTATTATTCCAATTCTCAATGGCGTGGATATTTATGAGAGGATGCGGGAAATTATTACCACAGGTTTTATCCTGCCGGGATGCGTCTATATGAATGCGTTCGTGAAAAAACCCGGCGTCATCACGCACAGATCGGGGGATGTGCTTGCATATGGGAAAGACCCGCGACACAACGAATTTTATCCTGTCCACGTAAGAGAATTTTTCGGCGGCGTGCCGCTGTCAGTTCGTTGGCATGAAGACCCCTATCCCGTTCTCTGGAAAAAATATTTGTTTGTCGCATCCTACGCGCTCGTGACCGCGTACTCCGGTCAAACAATAAAAAACGTCTATAACAATGAAGCGCTGAGAGCATTGTTAGTCGAAATTCTTGAGGAGATAAACGCGATCTCTTCTAAAAAAGGATATGCGTTTCCACCCGACGTCATCGAGAAAATCTGTCTTGATGGCGGACGGTTGCCAATAGAAGCGACGACGTCCTACCAGCGGGATTTGATAGATCATCCTGCCCGGAATGAGGGAGATATTTTCGGCGGCGCAATCATACGCATGGGAGAGGAGCTTGGCGTTCCCACTCCGACAACTGAAAAACTCTATGCAGGGATTCGTTTGAAATATAACGTGTAATCATTCCGTTTCCGTACAACCTTCATTTGTTTCGTAGTTGCCCTTTTAGTACCTTAATTAATTAAAATCAACAACAAATAACATCGCCCCTCAAAATATTTTCAATCTGAAAGGAACATTGGTTGCCGGATATTCATAAGGATATGGAAGAACACGTGCTCGTTTTCCCCGCCGCTTTGCTAAAATCAACCGGGTACTTTCAGGGACTTTCATTCGATACCAAAAAATATCTGCCGGCGCTGATGAATCCGGATAATCATCTGTATAAGCAGCGGAAGGAAGTCGAAACGAATCCTGAATTCAAGCAGCTCATCCCCTATGTGATCTTTCATTGTGGAACGCAGGTATTCACCTATCGGAGGGGAAAGTTGTTAGGTGAAAAACGGCTCCTCGGCAGCTACTCGCTGGGAGTTGGGGGGCATATATCCATCACCGATCCCGGCTTGTTCGGGTCAACCTACATGGAAGGACTCAAACGCGAGGTGAGCGAAGAGGTGACAATCGGAAGCGCGTATTCCGAGCGGCTTGTTGCGCTCCTCAACGACGATACGAACGAGGTCGGCAAGGTGCATCTGGGTGTGGTTCATGCGTTTACTCTTGCTAAGCCAGAAGTGCAGCCGAAAGAGAAATCGATCAACGAAACGAAATTTATGGACCTCCGGCAACTGAAAGAAAAAAGCCCCGAATTTGAAAATTGGTCAAAAATTTGCATCGAGGAAATTGATGCGCTTCTCGACATTAAATCGTAATTTCTTGATGCCCTATGGTTCAAATATTTTAAATAATTGTATTATCGGTGTTCGACGTGTCCCTCATTTTCAAGGGGGACGCGATGCGTGTTTTGCATCGCGGGGGGTATGGAAGCGACTCCAACATCCGCAGGTTACTTTCGAAACACGAATCTAAATCTTTAATTTATTACAAGAAACTTTAAAAATCATTTTCCATACTAAAATAGTAAAGTATTTTTTTCCACCATTTAAGAGTTGTATCATGAAGACATATTACGTCGTAACTTTTGTAATTCTCATTTTCTCCATCATCCTGATCGGCGGCTGCGGCAAACCGGCAAATCAATCCGGCGCAAGTATCGAGGATATCCTCCGCAAGGACGTCGATACAACGGTAAACCCCGGCGTCGATTTTTTTAAATTTGCAAACGGCACATGGCTAAAGAATAATCCCATCCCCGCTTCGGAGAGCCGCTGGTGGATTGGAAATTTAGTGCAGGAAGAAACCTACACGCGGCTTCGAACTATCAGCGAAGACGCAGCGAAAGAAAAGGCGGCGCAAGCCGGAACCGCTCTTCAAAAAATCGGCGATTTTTATGCTTCAGGCATTGATACAGCAGCCATCGATCAAAAGGGTATCCAACCTTTACAGGGGGAGCTTGCCCGTATCGATGCTATAAAAGATATAAAAGATTTACTGGATGTTACCGCCGTGCTCCAAACGTATGAGGTCGGGGTTTTGTTTGATTTTGGCGTAGCTCAGGATCAAAAAAACAGCGATAAGATGGCGCTCTACGTTAGCCAGGGGGGATTGGGCTTGCCGAATCGCGATTATTATTTCAACACCGATGCGCGCACGGCAAATATCCGCAAAGAATATGTTCCGCATGTCGCGCGGATGCTACAACTGCTTGGCGAGGATTCTCTCACTGCTCAAAAACACAGCGAAGCCATCATGCGCATTGAAACCGATCTTGCTTCCCAGTCGCGCAAACTCGAAGACCTCCGCGATCCCTACAAAAATTATAACAAAATGCCGGTGAGCGCGTTAAACAAGCTTACCCCTTTGCTCAATTGGGATACCATGTTTGAAAAAATGGGCGTGAAAGATCCCGACACCGTCATTGTCGGACAGCCGGAATTTTTAAAACAACTACAAACGTCTTTGAAAACAGTGAGCATCGATGATTGGAAAACGTACCTGCGCTGGCACATGGTGAATTCATATGCCGATAAGCTGAGCAAGCCGTTCGATGACGAGAATTTCCGCTTCAACGGGACAATCCTCGAAGGAAAAACGAGCCAGCGCGACCGGTGGAAGCGCGTGCTTGATTCCCAGGAACGCGGATTGGGCGAATTGTTAGGGCAGCTTTATGTGCAAAAATATTTTTCCGACGCGACGAAAAAACGGTACGAGAATTTGGTTGCAAATATTCTTGATGCCTACCGTGATCGCATCCGCAATCTCGATTGGATGTCGGCAACCACGAAGCTGAAAGCTCTTGCCAAGCTCGACGCGGTGGTGAGAAAAGTCGGTTACCCCGATAAATGGAAAGATTATTCCGCCTTGTCAATCAACAGGGATTCGTATGTGATGAACGTGCTGCACGCGCGTGTTTGGGAATTCAATTACCAGTTGAACAAACTCGGTAAACCTGTCGATAGGATGGAATGGGATATGACGCCGCAAACATATAACGCTTATTATAATCCCAGCAACAATGAAATCGTTCTGCCTGCCGCGGCGTTTATCATACCGGGCTTCCCTGATTCTCTTGCCGATGACGCGATTATGTATGCCTACGCGGGCGGATCAACCATCGGCCATGAGATCACCCATGGATTTGACGATGAGGGAAGGCAGTACGACGCAAAAGGAAATCTTTCGAACTGGTGGACAAAAGATGATGAGAAAAATTTCACTTCCCGCGCAAAGGGGATGATCGATCAGTTCAGCAATTATGTCGTGCTGGACAGCATGCACGTGAACGGCAAAGCAACGCTTGGAGAAAACATCGCCGACCTGGGCGGCGTGATCCTCGGGTATGAAGCGTTCCAGAAAACCGAAGAAGCAAAATCGGGAAAACAGATTGCGGGCTTCACGCCCAACCAGCGGTATTTCCTCGGATATGCATTGAGCTGGCTTGGGCACCAGCGCGATCAACGGCTTGCCCGGCAGATCATGACCGATGTGCATTCGCCTATGTTCCTCCGCGTCAACGGTCCATTATCCGATGTTCCGGAATTTTATCAGGCGTTCAATATCAAACCTGCCGATTCGATGTTCCGTCCCGATAGCGTCAGGGTGAAGATTTGGTGAAGGTGGAAATGTAATCGGGGTTCGATGAAGCCAAACCCCCGCGAAATGCGGAAAGGATTCGACGAAAAACGTCGTAGGGATTTGATTTATCAAATCCAGAATGATATCCACATATCTGCTCCGGGGAGAGATGTTGGTCTTGAAGAAAGCGAAATTAAAACTTTATTGAGGATTGGAACATCTACTGGGTTTGATGAATCAAACCCCTACACGATGCCTTTTCGCTGCGCCAGAGAATCCGCCTGCGGGTTCAAAGGAACCTGGAGTTTTTGTATATCCGTTTCAGGCGGGAGTTTACTAAGTGCCGGCTGATGAATAATTTCTCGCCAATGGTCTTATCGCTGAATCCGTCCACTTATACAAAAGGCAAGTATTTAATCTTGCCTGAGCTGGTACGAAGCTATTTTTGTATATAATGTTTTTAAGCTGATATCGAGAATTTTTGCCGCCTCTGCCTTTTTCCACATCGTTTTCTTCAATACTGCTTCGATATGAATTTTTTCCAACCCGTCCAGGGTAATATCCGTCCCGATGGGATTGTCAAGATTCGGGACGGCGGCGGGGAGGGCGTGGTTCTCCCCCGGCAACAGGAGATCTTTTGACTGAATAACTTTTCCCGTTGAAAGCAATACAGCGCGTTCGATCACATTTTCCAGCTCGCGGATGTTTCCGGGCCAATGATAATTCATCAGCCGTTCCAATGCGTCCTCGCTGATCGATTTGTGATTGGGCGTTTGATACCGGTTCTTCAAAAAATATTCGATGAGAAGCGGTATATCCTCGGTGTGCTCTTTCAGGTTCAGCAGACTCAGGGTGATAACGTTCAGGCGGTAGAGGAGATCTTCCCGGAACCGTCCTTCTTTCACTTCGTTGAGGATATTTTTATTCGTCGCGGCAATGATGCGCACATTTGAAGTAAGCGGGATCGTGCTTCCGACCCGGCGGTATTCCCCCGTCTGGATGAACCGCAGCAGTTTCGGCTGGACGATGGGGCTGATATCGCCGATTTCATCGAGGAAGAGCGTTCCTTTATTGGCGATTTCCACGAGCCCGATTTTTTGAACTTTGGCGTCGGTGAACGCTCCCTTCTCGTGCCCGAACAATTCGCTTTCGAATAATGTATCGGGGATGGAGGCGCAGTTGATCGGCACAAACTGCTCGCACGAGCGGTTGCTGTTCTTGTGAATGAAGTGCGCTAGAAGCTCTTTGCCGGTGCCGCTTGCGCCCTGGAGGAGGATGCTCGATTCGGATGGAGCAACCTGCTTCGCGGTTTGCAATAATTTGGTGATGACTGGACCCGTGCCGATGATGGAATAATCTCCGGTAACGCGTTGGAGCCGTGAGTGCATGAGCGTATTCTGGAGAACAAGATGGCGCCGCTCGATTGCCCGCGCGGTGGTGGAAACCAATTCCTCGGGCGTAAATGGTTTTGTGATATAATGAAACGCTCCCATTTTCATGCACTCGACCGCAGTTTTAATATCATGAACGCCCGTAAACATGATGACTTCCATTGCGGGATAATGTTCCTTGGCGAACTGCAGAATTTCCATCCCGCCGATTTTCGGCATGTTGATATCCAGCAGGAGAAGATCGTAATGCACTCTCTGGAGAACATTCATCGCCTGGATGCTGTCATCCAGGACGTCTACCTGGTACCCCTCGGCTCCCAGGACAAGGATGACCGGTTCGTGATAGGAACGTTCGTCGTCAACTAATAAGATTTTCGTTGAGAGAGCCGATGAAGGTATTTGTGCCATTGCAGATGGTTTTTTAAGTTATGTAATTTTTATAATATGGTATGAGGGGATTTTTGAAAAAATTTCAAAAACCGAAACGAGACACTCATTCCATGGTGATGTTCATATTTTTTATATTTTGTCGAAACGAGGGTAATTTCCCTCGATGAGATATATATAAGGTAAGGATAATTTATAAAATGCAAAAACGAGTTTAAAAAAAATGGGCGAAAACATGGGACAAGCGGCGTGTAATTTGGTTGATATTGCAATTATTACATGATAGTTTTTACCGGTGTGATGGGTGTCAAGCGAAGGTGGGAGCAGTGGTTGGAACCGGAGGGTGAATGGGTTATTCAAAAAGTTTTGAGGTGCAGGGTCCGACTCGTTTGACCATACGGATGTAGCCCCCGAATGGATGGGTAGGGATTGGCTCTCGACGCGTTAAACTGGATAATTGAAACCCCCTCACCTTCGGCGATCCCCCTTTGACAAGGGGGAATCTTGCGAACTGAGATACAGTATATCATGTATGAGAAATCCCCCTTGTCAAAGGGGGCACGGGGGTTTCAAAAACCAACCACCAATAAAAAAGGATGAGCGTTAACTCATCCTTTACGGAGCGGGAGACGGGGATCGAACCCGCGACGTCCAGCTTGGGAAGCTGACATTCTACCGCTGAATTACTCCCGCGTTCATTTTCTTGTCTTTCAATTCTAAATTACAAATATTTTGTTCAAAACTTACTATTCGTGAGACAAATGTGAGACAAAACCTTTTCCATACACAAATATAAATCATTAACTCCTCTTTTCCAAAGAGTTTGGTTCTTTCGCCACAAAACATTAAATTCAATAATTAACTATAGGAGCACGACATGATACCCTTAATCAGTTCCCGGACACTCTTCCATTTTACCTGTTCCCGCGCCATACTTAATAAAATACTTTCCAACAATTTTTTCCCGAGATATTGCCTCGAGACCTACGAGTTGACCCCGGCCATCGAAATCTCACGAGCATTTCCAATGGTATGTTTCTGTGACCTTCCCTTATCCCAAATCAAAAACCACCTTAAGACCTACGGCTACTATGGCATCGGCATGTCCAAAGAGTGGGGGATACGAAAAGGGCTTAATCCTGTTCTTTATTTACAACGGGATTCCATGCTATCGCGTCAACTTGGTTCCATGTCCCCTTTCATTGAAAATAGTCCTTTGCCAATAGGGCAATCGGATCAGGAAATTAGGTCTGCAGAAATTTTTAGACATGTTAAGCCCTATGAAGGCACTCTCATTAGGTGTGGTAAGCGAATTCCCAACGTCACTTTCTACGATGAAAGGGAATGGAGGTACTTGCCAGATCCCCTAACTCGAGACATTCCATTCAGCCTTGATCCCTCCGATTACAATACCCAAACCAGAAAGGATCAAGCCAACCAAGATGCAGAGTCACATCCGTTAAGATTTCAGATTTCCGATATTAACTACATCTTCATAAAAGACGAAACTGAAGTCTTGGATATTCTTCGTGATATCCAAGAAATTAAGGGCTCAAGATATTCCGCCGACCAGGTTCGAGTCCTCACCTCAAAAATCATGACATCAGAAAAATTACTGAATGACATTTGAAATCCCCTTGGCCGAATCATCTTTGATTCCCACCGGTCCAACCCCGTCACTCTTTTCCTAAACAAACTATGCTTCTCATAGTCTAGGCTTAGACCTTTCGTGCGCTAACACCCAACCGTCTATTTCCACACAATACACATCCTAATCATATTTAACTCACCTCTTGATTAGGGAGTCAAATGCTCCGATTCTCCATGACACATACAGTATCGTAATTAAAACAAATACCAACACCATTCTGGATCGTGTCCTTCTACGCAGAAACTTGCTGAGATACTCCCGCACCGATCCCCAGTCCTCCTTTCCATCATCTGAATTCGCCTTCGAGAATTCAATATCAAATTCTGCCTGTCTAACCATCCTCCGATCCTCCAACAAATGCCGAACCTGATAGAACACCGCTATCAATATTCCGATGCCGAACGCCCCCGTACTTATGATAAGATAAATGATCAATATAAAAAACATTGTCGAATAAGGATGATCTTGCCAATGCCCTCCAAGCGCATGGAACAATGGCCAATCATACCATTGCTTCGACATATTGTATTCATTTGTCGGAGGTGATCCTGCTACGCGTCATATCTCCCTTCTAACACCATCCTCATCCATCAATTTAGCTCCCATATGTTTATTAGCTCCTTTCATTCCGGGCCCAGTCGCCAGCCAACAAGCTTTTCCGATTCACTCATCACTCCTGAATACGATCTACAAACCTGCCAGAATCGCAATACTGCTGGCACCATCTTCTCGCGCACCCCAAGCGGTCAATTTGTCAAAATTAGCTTCGAATCGCCTACGGCGTATGCTCTGGTCTCTTATTTTCACCAAGCAATTTAGCAATTTTTACCAAAGCATTCAAACTCCCGTAGATTGCCAGGTTTAAGAGACAATTTTTTCCAGATCATCTTGCTGCATCATCCAAGACGTTCCTGACCCATCACACAATTCGACAGCCCTTTCTTTATTTTCGGCTTTCTAAACCGCAGCCCCGATGAACCCATTTCTCCATAGCTCCTTATTCAATTACTTTCTTCTCCATCCAACGTAGACACACTTGATATCCCATGCTCTCCCAATCATGCCGTATCTCCGCCGCCAATTCATCCAGATCATTCTGCCTTGGTGTTTGCTCGACATCTAACCGATCACACAAATCAAAAAGCCGCTCCCTCAACTCCGGTTTCATGAACCATAGCCCACTGAAACTCTTCTTCCCGAAGTTCTTACCCAGCCACTTTCTTATTATGCGAATCGCTTTATCATTTGTGCTGTAGTACATCTTCTCATTTTGCACGGAGCGCGACGCTCCCCAGAACCTGCCAACCCACCAGTTATCAATTATCTCTCCCGTTTCATAATTAATCAGTGCCGGCACATCCTTTTGTTCAGATTTCCAAGCATACTTAATGGCATAGTTCACCACGAAATTCGACGTAGTGATTACTTTTAAATCCGTTGCTGCCCTCACCGCTTTCTCATCCCCCAGTTGACCAGTCACTCGAAGCCATAAATACGTTAGGAATTTGAATCTCTCCAAATCCTCTGCACAATCCTTAAAGCGCAGTGCGATCTTTTTCCGAACCGGCAGCGCTTTCCACTCCATAAAAATATGAGGCCGGAAGTTTTCAAACCAGAGGTGAAAATGCACCGCCCCGCGCTTCTGAAATTCCAATGCCCACACATAACCGACTTTTGAGCCGCACGCTTTACGAAACCGCGTGAGGAACCGATCGATATGTATCTTCGATATCCGGCAATCCCTCTGATTCGCCCGATACGTTACCGTGAAGAAGTACTTAAACTTCTCCGCATTGTTCAGCAGAAGCCGCGCCAATCTCTTCTTCGAGTTCCCGCTGAACCTTCTAATTTCTCTCCGCCTCACCATCCGCCCTTGCATATTCCTCAACTTATTATTTCCAACCCGCACCAAAACCGAACACTTGTTTACTTCAACAACCGATGCCATTCTCGTCTCGCGCGATCAACCACAACCCCACACCACACAAGACATTTCCCACCGTTCCCACCATCTTCATGATGAGATATGCTATATAATAACTATATAATAACAAGCGACGCGCGAGACTCCGAAAAAATCGGAGACTCGCGCTACTAACAGCATGTGGGAAGTTGCCTTCGGCAACACCCCACACCCTAATCCTTGATTCCATCCTAATTTTAACCATCCAAAATATTCTTTGAAGCCGAGCCCGGAAAAGAAAAACACTTTTCCGGGTCTCGCTTCAAAGATCGTAATCTGTAAACTTGTCATGGTAGTCATCAAGCCGCCCTTTCCATCTCATCTTGACTCTTGCGACGGTTACGACTCATAAAATGGTCGAGGTCGTCCTTCAAGAAGTAAACCAACTTCCCATGAGGTTTACATGACGGCAGTTCAAAGCTGCTCGAAAGTTTGTATATATAACTTACCGATAGTCCCATGTAGATAGCTGCTTCGGGAACGGTAAGATATTTTTTTTGGTGAAGGTGAATAGATTTTTTGAGAGCCTCAAGCTCACACTTAAGTGAATTAATGGCTTCAAGGAAGATTTTTGATGAGGCTTCTATTGACATTTTATACTCGATTTCTCCGGACAGATTGCCCGTGCTGTTTGTTGTTATTCCATATCTCATATTATCATCCAACTTGCTTAAAGCAAACGAATCGACTATTTCATCAAGTCCAGCTTCAAGCTCACCAACAAACAAACCAAACAACCTATCAATCGATCATGTCATCGCTCAAGCGAGCGAATCATACATTGGTAGGGTAATTACATTCCTTTAGTAAATGAAAACAGAATCTCCTAAAAATTTTAACAAGTATTTCTTTCCTTAAAGATAATGCTTTCGCCTCCCACTGTCAACAACATTCTATCATTAAGGATGTTTTCCTTTCTTTTGCTAACCTACGGTTGCTTTTTCTTGCCATATATTTTCTTTTGTCAGAACAGGAAGCAACTCAACAGCCCTTACCTTTGTTTGATCTATCACCTTTGCGTAAATCTGCGTGGTTTTCAAGTCACGATGTCCCATCAGTTTTGACGTAGTGTAAAGGTCTACTCCATAACTCAATGCCATTGTAGCAAACGTATGCCTAGCTTTGTGAAATGAAATAGACTTATTTAATCGTGCCCTATCAGCCCAATGTTTCAATACCTTATCAGTTGTTGATTGTCTCGGCATGAAGAATATTATTCCCTTCTCAAATTCCCTTAGCACCAAATCACTCTTTGTTACGCTCTTCTGTTCTTCCAATATTTTTAACGCCTGTCTTCCCAGCGGAATCCTTTCGGAATTCCCTGTTTTCTTCTGAGTGAATTCGACATAATTATCATTAATCATATCCCAACGCAATCGAATAACGTCACTGTATCGCAATCCACAGAAGCATGAAAATAAAAATCCGTTACGTACACTTTCGTTCCCACATTCTACATTCCATAATTTTGTAACTTCTTCCAATGTGAGGAATTTCGGCAAGCTTTCTCTCTTCTTAATCGAAATAAACCTTGCCGGATTACTCGATATCATTTCATGCCTCTCCGCATGATACAAGGCAGTCTTGATCATGGCGAAGTATCGCTGAGCAGTATTCTGCGAAACAGACCCTAACAGGAAATCCTTGAAATCCTCAAATATTCCTTTCGTTAGATTTCCGAAGGTTACATCATTACCACCCCTGAATTCTTTGAATTTATTGATCGAATTGGCCCAGGAGCCCTTTGTTCTCGGTGAAACACTTCTTTCTCTAATTTGTTCCATGTAGTCAATAAAACTCTCTTTCCGGTTTGTACTTGAAGCCATCCCATGAGCTTCAGCCTGTACCTGCAATTCTCTTTTTGCACGTTTCATCTCTGCTAACCGCTGCGTTTCCTGATTATGGAAACGTTCTCCATTCAAATAAAGGTGTAGATATTCTTTCTTCCTTTGTCCTAAATAATATATATCAAGAAAGAGTTCTACCTTGCCACTAGGCAAAGTTCTCTTGCGAAGTTTCACGCTCATAGTATGTCTCTTTCTTCACCATCGTGAGACAAATATGAGACAAAAACTTCTGTTCCACAATAGAAAAAGGGTAACCATCGGAAAGATAGCTACCCCTAATTCTGTGAAAACAAACTCGTTTTTAGTATATTGTTTCTTTTGACTTCCCTTGTTTATATTCCTATTACGATACCGCTGAATTACTCCCGCGTTCATATAATATATTTCAAATATAAGAAATTCCCCCATAAATTTCTCTAAAACTGAATATCGCCGGGCGTTTGGTGCAGCATCCGTATTCAAACAGATTGCGATCCTGATTGTTTCCCCGTGCATCAACAGATTGTGGGAAACGTCATCGCGATCCCGACCGCTTTACCCGCCGTCTTTTTGGCGGGAGTCGGGAGTCGGGAGTCGCGATCTCCTTATCTCGATCTCCTTATCTCGATGCTAATTGCCAAACTTTGAACTTCGTTTAAATGAGGGACCAGACTTTTCACACAGACTTATCAATCGCTGGAGGGGAGCGAAATTGCAGCGAAGAGCATCAGGAGCGCTGCGATTGCGAGGAGGATTGTTGCAATGAGGAAGGGGAGCGCGCCGAAATACGCGCTTCCCATGATAAGGCATACTGCGATGGGAAGCGTCAACACCGTCAACGCGTTCGTGATCGCAATGGTACGTGCCCATCCCGTTCCGGACCGGGCTGCCGACGCGGCAATCAATGTGGTAATACCGAGCGGCACGAGGAGGATGCCGACGACGACGTGATTCAAAAGGAACGGCGCTATCCAGAAACGTCCCGCCGCTCCGGGGTTGTCCCGCAGGAACAGGTAATTGAGTTCAGGCGTCATCACGATGTGAATTCCCGCAACGACCAACAGGAGAACTCCAGCGCCGGCGAGAATGCGGGGCGCGAATTGTTTCATCATGATAAAAACTCAGGTTTATTGGGAGGATGGCATGGGTCGGCGCCCGCGACGTTCGCTTGGGAAGTTGGCATTCTACCGCTGGATTATTTCCGCCTTCATTTTATTGCCTATCTTGTTTAAATTATCAATATTTCCTTTTAAATTTATTTTTCGTGAGACAAATATGAGGCAAAAAATATCATTCGTTTTTAATATATGATTTTCCTATCACCCCTGCAACTTAGTCTTGTTTTAGGCCGAACGAGATAGTGCCTTCATAATATCAATCATCTCTTTAATACTGCTTTCTTGTTCACTCGCTATACCAATCATCTCAGAGATTATATCGATTAATTTAAAAATCACACTCCCTATAAGTAGAAGAACCAGATATGATATATTGAATCAAATACTAAATACTTCAAACCGCGTAAGTTCCCCTGGGCTTGTTAAATCATTAATCAAAAAATAACAAGGAATTACTACTATAACCCCCCGAATGAAAAATTTTAAGTATTTGTTTGATCGGAATTTATCCATGAAGTGAGTGTTTGTCTTCTTCTTTTCGCTGCTAACTGCGGGATGTGCGATTGCTCGCATGGTTTTTATCTGCCAATACCCCACAAGAATGGCGATTAGCGATGGAATAGCAATACCGGCAATATTCATCCACTTATCATTCATCTATTCCTAGAATTAAAACTGGAATATCTATATTTGATATTCCACGTTGTTGCAAGTCCCAAACAAACTGTTCAAAGTATGAAACTCCGCTTGACATTTCATTTGCGAATTTTTTGACAGGAACAATTTCAATTCCAGTATCAATATGACCAAGATTTCTGAAAATAGTCATTTTAGCCGCGACATTATAAACCATGAAAGCATATTTACCAAATTGTATCTCGACTCCTAATTTTTCTTTTATGAAATCCATTTCTCTAAATGCACCTGCATTCAAGATAGAGGGTTTATAACCTTTTACATAATATTCCGTTGGATAATCACATTTTACACGTTTTGGTTCCCAATCAAGATGGTTAAATTTCTTCTTGAATGCTTTATTTAATCGCACGGGGCTAAAGAGTCGTGTCCCACGCATTGTTTTTTCTTTGCTAATCTTCGTCTTATATACAGATGAATCAATGGAATCAATTATGGATTTTACTTCTTTAAGTAATTTTGGATATTTTTGCTCAACAACTATTTTACCATTATTAAAAGGATATTCAGCTACTATGTTCACTACTCACCTCTTCAGTATTCATCCAAGATATCGGAATTTGAGAAACCTTTTCTCGTCCTGTTGGTTTATGCACTGGTTTTCCCAGTGAACGGATTTTTAAGGTACCATCATAATAGCTGTTAATTCTTTCTTTTGTTGCTATCACATATTGTTCTTCTTTATCTACACCAATTACTCTTCTGGAATTCTTTAACCCTGCAATTAAAGTAGATCCAACACCGGAATAAGGGTCGAGAACCCAATCATTTTCATTGGTAAGTGCTAGTATACATCGTTCAACAAGTTCGATAGGAAATTGACAGGGATGTAATGTTTTTTCGGGATGATTTGCTTTCACATTCGGAATATCCCAGATTTCTCGGTCCCAATCTTGTTCAAGTATTTTCCATATATCGGAAGGATTTTTTCCAAGTGGATTTCCAGAGGGTTGCCCCTTCTTCTCACCTTTAAAATGAGTTTTTCCGGGATATTTGGATGGTACTCGGACAGAGTCCAGATTAAAAATAAATTTGTCGGATTTCGTGAACCAAAGTATTGTTTCGTATCTTCCTGAAAATCTTTTTGACGCATGTAATCCATGTTCAAAATGCCAAATGATTCTATTTCTTAATTTAAAGCCATATCGTTTGAAAATATTATAATAAAATATGTCTAATGGAAATACTTCACAGTCTTTAACAAAATTACCGACTTGCCAACATAAACTTCCATCACCTTTAAGCGTACGCGTCATTTCTGTGATAGCACTCTCCTGGGCATCAAGATACTTTTCGATTTCTATTTCCTTCTCATATACCTTGCCTAAGTTGTAGGGGGGAGATGTTATTATGAGTTGAAATGTATTATTTGGGATGGTCTTTAAAAATTCAGTTGTATCTCCCCAATGTACAACAACTTTCGCATCCTCGGAATAATTTGATGTAATCTTGGGAGTTTTATAAAGGTTTAAAGTGTTACTCATATCCTGAATATTTTGTCTATTAAAAGCTAAATATAAACACTCTCATATCCAAATGCCAATGATGCTGGGTTTCAAATTCTGTTAAAATAATAGTTAATCACTTCGAAAGTTCTGTATCATTTCATAAGATACTTCGCTCTTCACGGACATTTTCACCAAGTTTACATGATAGTAAAGAAAAATACAATCTATTTTCCTCTCTCTCATATCAATCCTTCTTCCGAATGCAATAGAAAAAACATCCTATATTCATCTCCTGTTATACATATAAAAGTTAACTAACTCTAATTTTATCATAAGTTTAAGTTTTAAACGATTTTTGGTACGAATTAACCCAAATCTCTTGCATCTCAGATTAGAAATCTTTAATTTACTGTACGCTTTTTAATGAGCCCTTCCGCCCGCAAGGCAGGACTCGATATTATAATAGAGAGCGTATCGGAACATAAAGCGTAGTTCTCTCCAGACGCTAATAGTTTTTCAGCAACAAGAATGAGTTTTCGTTAATGCGGGTAACTAAATTACAAACTTGTCTCACCTTAAAGGTAACAATTATGAAACCTCTTTATTATCTGTCACGCACAATTATCATCAGCGGTTTGCTATTATTACTCTCGATACCTATGTTCGCAGCAGGAAATGTCCGGATCGTAAAAAAGAAACAAACCCAACAGCGTTCAAGCATCCAGACGCGACAGGAAGCAGCCGAGCAGCAGCTTCGTGAATATCAACAGCAGCTCTCAAACACATCCAGGCATACAGGAGCGCCCGGCGCTGCGGGAGAAGAAAAAATAATCCTCGGCGATTTGCAAACTGCCTCAAAAATTTTCTTTACCGACGATATGGAGAACGGAACAAACGGTTGGACAATTGCATCGGGAAACGTTCCTCCACTCTGGCATCAAACGACCTCCAATTATAATTCTCCCACCCATAGCTGGTGGGTTGGATCTGAATCAACGGGCACGTATAATGTCCACGCACGCGTGGATGAATCGCTTATCTCTCCGGCAATCGATCTCAGCGGCTCGACCGGTAATATCACGATGATGTTCACGGAATATTATGTGACCGAACGCGGCTGGGATTTCTGCATGGTCGGCGTCAGCACGGACGCCGGAACAAGCTGGAGCGAACTGCGCGGCGGGTATGGCAATTCCATTTCCGGAAGAAGCAATGGATGGAAAATTACGAAACTTGATCTTACTCCCTTTGCGGGTCAAACCGTCAATATCCGGTTCCACTTCGATACGCACGACTCGACCTTCAACAATTTCCCCGGTTGGTTCATTGATAATATGGTCGTTTTCGATCAGAGGGGATTCCTTAGCGGGAAAACCTTCTTTGATGTAAATAAAGACGGCATCGAAAACTATCCCGATAGCCGGCTCCAGGATTGGCCCATTACAGTAACTGGAGAAGGAATCACTTTAATTGTAAAAACAAACGATCATGGCAGATACAATCTTACGCTTCCGCTGGGAACATACACGGTCACCGAGAGTCTCCAAACCGGGTGGTCGCAAACCGCGCCGCTTTCCGGCAGTTGGACCGTGCCCCTCACAATTCCGGATATGCACCTGGACACCGCGAATTTTGGCAATTGGCATCAAGCCGCGCTGATGACCGGGTATGTCTTCAGCGACAGCAATCAAAACGGAGTGCGGGATTCCGGAGAAGCACTCATCCCCAATTGGAGAATCGGCGTTAACAACTCGAATGGCGCCGATTGGGTGCAATACACCGATACTTCGGGCTATTACACGATTGTTGCGATCGATACCGGTTTATACGATATAAATCAGATCGATTATGCCACCACGCAAACCTATCCGCCTGATTTTGGCGGTTATGAGGTGCAAATAAACAATCTCACGCAAACGTTTTCAGATCTTTACTTCGGAAATTACTTTGGTAATGTTAACTGGACAGGTTCAATCGTTGGACAGGTATGGAACGATATCAACCGCAACGATACACTAGATGAACGCGAAAGCGGTGTTGCGGGAATGGTAGTAAGAATCGGCGGTCAGGAGCACCGGACTGCCGTCACGGATAGTAATGGGTATTACAGTTTTCCCAATCTCTCAGCCGGAATCTATTCTATCTCGCTGGATAAATCGGTCGGATGGTGGCAATCGTATCCTTCAGATTATTTCGTAATTACTCTTGGCGATACGGTCCACAACGACACATCAAATTTCGGGATGTACCAGATAGTCCACAGTTCCATCAGCGGGCAGGTGTTCAACGATCTCAACTTCAATGGGATTAAAGATCCGGGTGATACGGGCCTGGTAAACTGGACTGTGGGTTTGAAAGGACGCTCGGTCTTTGGCGATAGATTCGACATGACGGGGATAAGCGATTCAAGCGGCAATTTCCGGTTCGATAGTCTCTGGCCCGGAACGTACACGTTAACCGAAACATGGCAATCGCGATGGCGGCAGACATATCCAAAAAATCTGAAGCCGAATATCGTTCATGTTGGAGTGGAGGACCAACACACGGGAGTGCTCTTTGGCGATTATCATGACACAACCTATTATGTGCAATTCAGATCGTTCCTGCCGGAGAGTCTTGCACGCGCGAAAAATAAACCGACTAAATGGGGTCCGGTGGACGTGAGGCCGACCAAGGAGGAATTTCAAGCGTCGTTCACAAACACACGGACGCCGGCGGCAGATGCAGTCAAACTTGTTATCTCTTTCGGTTTGGCAATTCCCGATACCCTCTCCATTACCCCCTGGGGAAACCAATCGTTCGATAATAAGCGAAAGGTTGTCACGATAACTTTCCCGGTTGGCATTTCTCAAAACGATTCGGTGGTAATTCACGGTTATCTCAATGTCGCGAAACCTCAGAGAGTAGTAACTAATTCGACGACGAGATGGACATTCAAGGATCTAACCACAGGGAGAACTAGTCCCAATTATGTCTCCAACGCGGGTATTTATCCAATGCCAAATGCAGCCAATGTGCTATCAGCGGGGGCGGGCGATCATCTCAAGGTTGGGCTTGGCGGCTCCCATAGTGTTGTTCATTCAACATGGAAAGACGTCGGCAAATCACTCATCGACAACCATGATATGCACGCGGGCTTGCCCAGATGTTTGAGCACGTATGCCAGCAACTCAAGATCGCCGATCAGCACGCAGTTGCATTACCTTACGCCGACAAAAGGAAATAATGTGCTCTTCTCAGAAGCGATCGCGCTGCAAACAAACATCCGCGCCAGCGAACTTGAGATTACCCCCTTCGGATTTGGCGATCTCATCTTTGATGAAGGCGGAACCGATCCGTTTAACGGCAAATCCATTAACTTTATCGCGGGCAAACTTGATGAATATATGTCATCCTCCAAAAACACACCAAGTCGGAAAGGTTGCGTTATGCCCGCTGGGTACGAGTCGCTCGATTCACTCGGGCTGTACCGCATCATACGCATGATCGATTCGTCGTTCTCCGGTCCTATGGATACCGTGCAATTCGCTAACGGATTAATCGTCAAATGGGTGCGTCCAATCACCGACGTTCCATACCTTCATCTTGATAGCAGCTTTGCGGCGATGGGTGGGATGAAGCCCGCAGTAGCCCCGATCATGGAACTCCCGAAGCGGTTCGCGTTGAACCAGAACTATCCGAACCCGTTCAATCCGGCAACGACTATATCATTCACCTTGCCGCAAACGGGATTTGTCACATTGAAGATTTACAATATGCTTGGTCAGGAAGTGAAAACACTGCTCCGGAACGAGAACATGGAACAGGGGACCCAGCATGTGGAATTTAATGCAAGTGAACTTGCATCGGGCGTTTACTTCTACCGGCTCGATGTAAATGTTCAGGCAAATGAGGAGAATGGCATTGCAACGATGCATTACTCCAGCGTTAAGAAAATGATGCTCGTGAAGTAACGGTCGCTAATATTAACAAAAGCCCCGGTTGTCAATATGAACAGCCGGGGTTTTTTATGTGAGGCAAAAGTAGGAAATTGTCATCCCGAACTTGTTTCGGGATCCAAAATGACTCAGTTAAACGGAATTTATTTTTGGAACAACCACATGATGCGTTTTTTGCATCGCAGGGGGTAAGACAGTCTGTCTTAATGTTCACAACTTCCCTAAATAAAAAGCCGACTCCCTTTTTGGGGAGCCGGCTATTATTAGAATGAATTGTATGTTGAAAATTTATTTCACTACAATCATCTTCTTTACATCCATCAAAACGCTGCTTGTTGTTACTCCGTTTTTAGCGGCAGCAGCTTCTGCCCGGATGCGGTAATAATACACTCCCGATGCGTAATTTGCTGAATTGAATACAATCGCCTGGTTGCCTGCCGGTCTCTCTTCATTATTAATCAGCGTAGCAACTTCCTGACCCAGCGTATTGTAAACCTTCAACGTTACACGCGCTTGTTGGGGCAGCGTGAAATCGATTGTTGTGGTCGGGTTAAAGGGATTCGGATAATTTTGAGATAGCTTGAATTCAGCCGGCCTATTATCCAAAATGGATTGATGTGCCGCCTTCGGCGCCGATCCGGTTAAACATGGCGTGGACCATAACATGCCGATTCTGCCGGTCAACGGTTCGTGCCAGGCGATAGTGTAATCGAAAGCCGCAGCCGTTGGGCATGGAGCTGCCTTTCCAACCATATTGATATCAAGCAATGCCCCGGCGAAGTTCGGCGTAAACGAAGCGGAAGTATTCCAGATCGCGCGAACTGTAAAGCATGGTATGGTATCGTACACCGGTTGGGCTGTTGTACTATCGGTGAGATACGATTCATACCGGTATGCGGGGTAAACCTGTCGTTGGACAGGAGTGCTGGTTGGTATTGCTTCTGCAACGCCATATCCTATCGCCTGAGTAACTTCGCCCTTTACCGCGCTGATAAAACTGCTCGTTCCGCCGGGATTAGCGCTATTACTGTCTCCTATGGAAGTCACCCAGATACGTCTGTTATCATCGCCGGCGGTAAGAGATATCAGGCTCACCGGATCATTCCAGAATAACCCGTTTGGTTTTTGATAAAAATTATGCCCGGTGGTAGTGGTATCGACCACGCAGATTGAATCTTTCATAACGGCTGTGGTCGATTTGTAAAGCGAGTTCGGTTCCAAAATGGTCATTTCGGGCCATGTAGAGCTTGAGAGCCAAACTTGATCCTGGGTAAACGTTGACCGCGGATCGGTTGAATGCGTAAACCGGATCGCGTTCATCGTGCGCAGATTGCCAGACGGTGTTGGAGGCAGATCCCATATCCGTAATGATGCAACGATATTGTTTGCCGAAACCCTCATATAGACAATACAATCGTTTGCCAAGACGCCGGTAGCGTTCGCATGTGTTCCGCCGATCCAGATTTCGGTCACTCCCTTTGCTATAGGCGAGGGAACTACATAGAAGCATTCTAAGGTGATGTTAGCGGGCTTTAAATCCCACTTTTTAATGCTCGCCGGGGCCGCAGTGGGAAAAAATTGATAGATGGCTTGCTGCGGCTCGCGGTTTGATACCCATGCGCTCATTTCCAGATACGATTTATTCCGTCGCTGTATATCCCAGGGATGAATCAACCCTGACGATGGTGTGGGCCAGAACCAATAACTGGATGCTAACCCGAATGTCATAAGCACTCCTATTTCATTATCATCGGGCATGGTAAAGGTAACTTGCGCCTGTGGGAAGATGATCGGGAAAATACCTATAACTGTTGCAGCTATGCTGGGTTTCAGTCCGGTCGCTATTTCCGTAAATGGCGATGTGGTGACAACGGTTGGATCGAGCTTGGTGCTCCATAACCAACTGCCTGTTGTAATTTTGAACGGATGAAACGGTACGGCGGTAACAAGGGGCCATTCGGTTAATATTGCCAGATTGTTGGGTATGCTGTTTATCATACCGATTTTTCTTTGATCGTATTCGGTGAAATATAAATTACGATTAGGATTTTCGGGGAAGGCGTCAAGTCCCTGGATATTCGGTCGGTTGGGTATTTGCCAGCGTGAAACCTGAGAATACATTCTTCCCGGCGCGAGAAGAAGGAGCAAAACTAGCGCTCCCGCGATCATCGGGTAATACACCGATGGGCGCGCTAACCATTTGAAATTATTCATTGTGATATCTCCTATGATATATGATATAAAATAATATGGATTATGTTGATTGAATTTCAGTTATATAAACGAGGGGGGAGATGCGTTTGCGGGGGCGCACGGTCGTCAGAAATGAGCCGTTTTTTTACCATCATTCCGATGATCGTTTGAAAGAGCGGAATCTTCGATTCTGTCGCTACGATGTTAGTAAAAAATATTTTCATACACTACGTTCTTTCTAAGATCGTGATTGCTAAAAACGTTATTGTGTTGAAGCTATTTTCTGACGAATAATGGATAAGAGAGATTATCAACGAGTTCTCTCTTTCATAATTGTATTATTTCTTTTTCAAGATGAGAAAAAGAATAACGTCCACCGAATGGCGGGTGTATGTCTGCCGGTTATGCGGGAGCCGGGAACGGGAATTATGGATGGATAATCCCAATAAAAAGATTATAAGATATTATAATCTGATTATTACCCCCATAGTGTACTTAAAAGGAAAATCAAAAGCAATAAAAAACCTATCTTAGATCATTAAAAAAAGTTTATAGATACACCGCGTCATGGGGTATTTTGAGCAGAATAAGCATTTTTTCGGACTGTGCGTATAATATTAGAATAAAACAATAATGCGCACTCATAATATCGTTATCATTAACCTATTAAAATTGAAGATCGTTCCATGCTTTAAATCACGATAATTCCGCGTGTTAGCGGCGTTGATCGGGTCCATTTCTTAAAATAAATTTGTTTTTAGGGCATTTATTTCTAAATTTCTCAGCATTATACATCTAAATTTATCCAAACATGTGTGTTATCATCATTGCATGACCCGGAATTATCACTATCATAACCATCATTTAAAATATAGAATCGGTAATAATTCATGAATTCGTGCCCCCTTTGTGGGGATAGTTCTGTCAAAAAATTTCTCGCCAGGGTAAACCTGATTTATCAGGCAGACTTCAACCTGGTGGAATGTGCCGAATGCGGCGCGATCTTTTTTGACCCTCTTCCATATTCAGAACAGCTAAGCATTTTTTACTCGTCATCATATTATGACTTCGATAAATCCAGGGAAGAAGGTAAGGGAATGGCATTTGCAAAATCCCTGAACGCGTGGAGACGTACCGGCAGCTTTCTCGACGTCGGCTGCGCAACGGGTTTTTTTATCAACGGTATCAGGAGTCATTCCCAATGGAATGTGCACGGCGTCGATTTCGGCGAGAGCGCGGTTCGCTTCGCCTGTAATAATCTGAAATTAGATGTGAGACATGGGGATCTTTCCGGCGCGGGGTTCCCGGATGGTTTCTTCGATTATGTTCATCTTAATAATGTTCTGGAACATGTCCTGGAACCCGTTTCATTGCTCAAGGAATGCCGGAGGGTGATTAAGCCGGATGGAATCTTTTTCTTCTCAGTTCCAAATGGTTCCAATGACATGCTTGATTTGATAAATTTTTATAAAATGGAAAACAAACCCGCGCGAAGTAAAAACGGGCATATATTCTTTTTTCCCTCAAGAACCATCCTCTCATTATTAGATCAAGCCGGTTTTGTGGTTGTAAAAAAGAAAACATACAGCATGAAAAGGGGTTTGCGGAGTGCGGGTATGTTACCGAAAAAATCGGATTGGAAAACGGATTATTTCCCGAAAGAAGCGGTGGAAACTCAAGCGACTGTTGATATCAACATTGCGCAGGGAAAGAAGAAACACAGTGATTTTTATTACGGGTATCGGTTTATCCAGGGCAACCTACAGATGCTTCCCGGTCTCCATCGCTTTGGACTTGATTATCTTTTCATCCTTCGCCCGAAACAATAGATTTAAATCCACTTTAAATTTTCATAAGAATTGGATTGAAAGCTTTCGATCCAACGACAACCCGATCGCCCGGATGAAGATCCACGATTTCTTGCTCTGATGCGATTACTTTTACAATATCATTGCCGATGAGGACCGTGATAACGTAAACCATATCATTTTTCTCAATTTCCAAGACCTCTCCGGTAAACCTGAATTTGCTGCTCATTTTTTTATCGAGGAAGATTTCGATAGGTTTCCCCGAGGCAATCAATTTTCCATTATCGATTTTAATAACTCTGTTAGAAAGTTTGAATATTTCACCCAAATCATGGCTTACAAGAATTGTGGCGATGTGGAATTGCTGATGTATTTTTAAAATCTGATCCTGCAGTTTCAATCTTGTATCGCGATCAATGGCTGAAAGCGGTTCATCGAGCAGGAGTAGTGCGGGTTCGCGGGCAATCGCGCGCGCCAGCGCTACGCGTTGCGCCTGACCTCCCGAGAGTGTGGAAGGTCTTCTATGGCGTATTTCATCTAAATCGATAAGGCGGATGAGTGAGTCAAGAAATGACTTTTCCTTCCTGTTGTCGAGAGCGAACACGATGTTTTCTTCCACCGTCATATTCTGGAACAGGGCATATTCCTGGAAAACAAAACCAACTTTCCTGTTCTGCGGCGGTAGATTAATATTCAGGGATTTATCAAACCATTGTTCGCCATTAACTATGATAGCGCCATCGTCCGGCTCAATCAGACCGGCTATTATTTTTAAGAATGTAGTTTTTCCGGCTCCGGATTTCCCAAAGAACGTCACCAGCTCGCCCTCTTGCATATCGAATGAAAGATTCATCTCCAGGGATCCGCTGGTTGCGTAGAGGCGTTTATGAACGTTGAAAGAAATCATCCGTCTTCAAGAAGGCGTTTGAAAATATTTTTTATTGACAAAAAATACTGCCAATAGGATTAAAAATGTGATGAGAAATAATGTGAGGGAATACATATTCGCGGCGCCATAATGTAATGCCTCCATCTCATCATAAATTGCAATTGAAGCTACGCGCGTTTCGCCGGGGATGTTTCCTCCAATCATCAGGACGATACCGAATTCTCCCACCGTATGAGCAAACGTCAGGATGACGCCGGTAATTAACGCCGGTTTAATATTCGGCAGAAGCACCCTCCATAAAGTTATGAGCCGCGACTTACCCATAGTGTAGGATGCTTCGCGGATGGAGGCAGGGATATGTTCTAATCCTGCCTGGATCGGTCGAACCATAAATGGCAGACTGTAAATGATCGATGCAACGACAAGTCCCTCAAATGAAAATACCAACCGTAGACTAAACCACGATTCAAGCAGCTTACCGAAGGAGTTCTGCGGGCTAAAGGCAGTGAGTAAATAAAATCCAAGAACGGAGGGGGGGAGAACGATAGGCATACTGACGATGGTTTCGATCAAAAATTTTGCTTTAAATTTTGAGTATGCGAGCCAATTTGCAAGCGGTATACCAAGGACAAACAGAATAGTTGTCGTTGTAACAGCGAGTTTGAAGGTGAGTACAAGCGTTTGGATGAAGGAATCCATCGGTATTATCCCATCAACGAGATTTCATTCGATTTTACGATCGCTGTTACTTCATCTCCGATTCTAATACCGGTATCTAAAGCTTCCTGGGTAGTGATGATCGAATAAACTATGTATTCTTTGTATTTCAGAGTAACCTGGGTAAGCACTTTCCCCTGTTCAATGGATGTTATCACTGCCGTCATACGATTCGCTGCGGTCAACATGCCCGATAAATTTTTTCCAATGAGAACTTCAGTTTCTTTAAAGAGTAGCGCCGCGTTTTTTCCGACTTGCAAATAGGTTGCCGTTTGTGGAGTTTCTATAAGCACACACGTGAACATATCTCCTCCGACATCGAGTTTCACCGCTGATATGGTTCCTGAGGTTTCAATCCCACGAATGGTTCCGGAGAATTTGTTCACGGTCTGACAAATCCGAAATTGTTGAAGACTGAGGACGAGCTATCGGAGAGAATAAATTTGAATAGTTTCATCGCGTCCTCATTTGATTTCGCATGTTTTAGAATAACCATCGCATGGGAGATGGGGAAGTAAGCTTTTTGATCGATGTGATAACTATAGTATCGATTAGTTGATGACGATGATATTCGCGCTGAAGCTGAAGTAATTCCCGCTTCAACTGTTTTTGTGAATAAAAATTGATTTACCTGGGCTATGCTTTCCCCGTAGATGAGTTTTGGTTTAACGGCGTCGGATAAATGATAATATTGAAGCGCCTCAATCGCCGCCTTTCCATAGGGAGCAATTTGAGGATTTGCGATTGCAATTTTTTTTATCCCGGGCTCAAGCAATAATTGAATTCCCTCCTTGCTCACGCCTGAATCGCGGGTGAGAATCACAAGGTTGCCCTGCGCATAAATCTTTGGAGTGTTCAGCGTAAATCCGGCTTGATATAAGGTATAACAATATTGAGTGTCTGCCGAAAGAAAAATATCATATGGTGCGCCGTTTAATATTTGCGTTGTTAAATTTCCGGATGCTCCGGATACCACGTTTATCTTCTCCGGAGTCTTTGGTTGGTAGATACTCGCCAATGAATCGATCACCGGTTTTACACTCGCCGCCACTGCGAGGGTAATTTCTTGCCCTGTTGAAGGGAGAAATAACCCTAAAACTAATAGTAGGATACAAAAATATCTCAAAAACATCTTTATTCCTTATTTCTGTGATTGCGAGAATTTCGTTTGCAGAGTAGAATACGTAAAAAAATGGTGATTTTCATCTTTAACAACGCTGTTCCTCCAACGCTTGCGCTATCGTTCCCGATTTTCTTTATATTACGTGAACAACAATCTGTTGATAGATTTTATTGGGCTTTAATTAATTCTTCGAAATGACCAGAACGCTTTCATTGCTCGGTATACTTATCCTGTTGGCGGCTACTGCCGCAAAAGTTCTCTCACAGGGAGTCTTTGTGTCAACTCTGGGAGATGATAACAACGCCGGAACAAAGGTGCAACCCTGGCGCCACATTCAATATGCATGCGACAGCGCAAAGGCGGGCGATACTGTTTATGTAATGGGGGGTATATATAATGAGAAGCTCGCTGTCCACGCGACCGGTAATTCAACTGACGGGTACATCACTTTTACCCCTTATCAAACTGATACGGTGATTATCGATGGAACCGGATTGGTCGGCGATCAACTTGTCCTCCTCAAAAATATAAACTATGTTCGTTTTCAGGGATTTGAGTTAAGGAACAATCTCGATCAGACGTTCGGAACCGGTATATGGGTGCAGGGATACGGAGATCATATCGTACTAAATAATAATGTGATTCATGATATGCGAGCCGCTGTGGGCGGCGGCGATGCGATGGGGATATCTGTGTACGGTAGCGATCCGAATTTTCCAATATCCAATATCGCCATAGACGGCAATAAAATTTTCAACTGCGAACCCGGTCATAGCGAATCCCTTACCCTGAACGGTAATGTTGATACCTTCTATATCTATAATAATTCAGTTCATGATGTAAATAATATCGGTATCGATATGATTGGCGGGGAGAAAACATCCTCCAATCCGGCAAACGATATGGCTCGGAATGGTATCTGTCGGGGAAATGTGGTCTACCATGCCCGTTCAGCATACGGGGGAGGATATGCAGCCGGTATCTATGTCGATGGCGGGCAAAATATTCTTGTAGAGCGAAATATCGTGTATGAATGCGACCTCGGATTAGAAATTGGATGTGAAAATCATGGACGAATCGCAAGCGGGATGATAGTGCGTGAAAACCTTATTTTTAATAATGATAAGAGAGGGATAAGTTTTGGCGGTTATAATTACCCGACGACCGGAAAAGTCACTTCTTCGGTTTTTTTGAATAATACCGTTTACAATAATGACGTACTGCACACCGATGAGGGCGAATTGTATATTGAATATGCTCAAAATTGTGCCGTGAAGAATAATATTTTTTATTCTTCATCACAGAACAAAATAATGACTACAGCATTTGGCGCAAATGCCGGTAATATCCTGGATTATAATCTCTATTATAGTCCCGTCGGTAGAGGTAACGTAACTATTGATTGGAACGGTACGGTGTATGCAGGATTTGATACGTACGTAAATGGCGCGTTGCAAGATTCCCATTCACTCTTTGGGGATCCATTATTTATTTCGGCGACGTTACCATCTCCAGATTTGCATTCAAGAGCAGGATCTCCGGGTATCGATATGGGTGATCCGGCGTTTGTCCCCGCTCCGGGCGAAACAGATTTCGATAGCTTAAGCCGGGTTGTGGGCGCCAGGGTTGACGCCGGCGCTTATGAATACCGAGTTGTCCATACCGTCCCTCCGCCGCCGCAATTAATTTCTGTTGATGGAATATCGACTACACGGACTTTCCTGTGGCATTCTTCATCTACCGCAACCGGATACCATATCGAAATTGCCGGGGATGTGGGATTCAATTCGATCATTTATAACGACACTGCTGTTACCGATACTTTTATTCAAATAATGAATCTGCCGGATAGCCAAATCTGTTATTGGAAAGTGTGCGGACGAAATGCTTTTGGCGAGAGTGATTGGTCTACTGTTTGGTCTTTTAGAACCACATCCGGACCATTTAATTTTACGGTCGCTAATAAATGGAACCTGGTATCGGTTCCGGCTCTCGTGTCAAATCCGCTGGTTTCAGTCGTGTTTCCAACGGCGATCTCGCCTCTATTCGCCTATGACGTTGGATATACTCAAAAAGAATCGGTTACGGTGGGAAGAGGATATTGGATTAAGTTTAACGGATCGCAGGTTGTGAGTTTATCCGGTTCCGGCATTATTTCAGATACAATTAATGTTACCCAGGGATGGAATCTCATTGGATCGATAAGCGCTCCTCTGGCGTCGTTCAATATTGTTCCCCTCGGCGTCCATTTGCAATCATTTTTCTATGGTTATCTTTCGGGATATTTTAAGGCGGATACATTGTTTCCGGGACAGGGATACTGGGTCAAAACGGATAACGCGGGTAAATTGGAATTGAAATCATCCGCTGAAAAAAATATTCACTGAGGCGATGGAATTGAATACACAGAATAGGGATCGCCAACTCCCAAGATTACTTGCTGCAACTGACGATCTTTTCCCGGTGAGGCAGGGCGGCGTGTGTTTTTAAAGAATTTTTTTTGATAATAATTGTTGAATAAAGTCAAGTTTAGGCACCAGATCTTTACCTAATTCCTCAATCGTTTTTCTCTGAAAAATATCCAGGAGGATTACCTTGGCGGACTTCCATGAATCGTGAATAGGACAGGGGGGAGTGTTTCCGCATCCGGGAAAGCCAAGTATGCATTCATCGATGAATTCCACGCCGTCAATTGAACGAATAATATCATAAATTGTGATACTTGACGCCTTTTTGGCGAGTAAAAATCCGCCGTTTATCCCGCGTCGTGAGACGACAATCCTTGAACGGGAAAGAGATTGTAAAATCTTACTGAGGAAATGATGGGGAACGTTAAGGGTTGCAGATATTTCGTGCAGAGCAACCGGCTCATCCGTTGATTTATGCGATAAGTAAAGCACCGCCTGCAGGGCGTATTCGCATGATCGACTTAAAATAACTGACATGATAAAAATGAAATTAATAAAAAAATAACTACACAATTTACAGAAGATTTTATATATTATCAATAGCAATCAGATTGCGGCACTTTACCGGTTGTTAATCAAAAACTTAAATTCATCATTTTTTACCGAAAACGGAATTGAAATCTCATAATCGTGCTTTTTAATGATGTATTGTAACAGTACTTGGCACGAAATTTGAAATCTCTTTGCACACTATTTAAAAAAAATGTTCATATTTCTGGAGAATCTCAATCATGCTTAAATCTATAATGGTTTGTCTATTTCTAATAACGATCTGTGTATCAACGTCGATCTACGCGCAGATGAAAACTGACCTCACCGGCGGAATAGTGATCGGTCCAACGTTTAGTAAAACAGAATCACAGAGTCAGGTTTCATTCGAGGGAAGAGCGTTCGCGCGCAGGAACTTAACCGAAGTGCTCCAGGGGGAAATCGGCATGGGCGTCGGCAAGATTGCCGGCGATAATTTTAACACCTTTATACTTCCGGTCGATCTTCGATTACTCTTCTTCCCGCTGCAATCTGAATCATGGAAACCATATCTGTATGCAGGGTTTGGATATCTTTTTTACAAGGTGGATGATCAACCAGTAAATTCCGATTCAAGCGCCAAGTTGAGCGGCTGGGCTGCAAATGTTCCCGTGGGTATTGGGATGCAATTCAAAGTTGACGAAAAAAAATCATTCGAAATCTCTGCCGGTTATAATAGAACCAGTACTGCCGATTTGAACGCGATTCGCCATGGCAACGACAGAGACGCGTTTTGGAATGTGATGATCGGGTTTGTCATCAATACCCCGAAGTAAAACGTCTATTCCAATCGAAACGTATCCCCGTATCGCATCATACTTCTTCCGGGGGAAACCGCAGCTATAACTGAATATATCACTCCATCTCCTTTCTATTTATGGGAGAAAGGAGACGGAGTGATGATGGCATCGTTCCCGCTTATGTCCTCTTGCCAAACGATTTAAATTGAACAATAAGTTTAAACATTCGTCCCTCTATTATATTCAGTATCGGTATCGGAGGATTTGCCGTTGAGAATGTTTCTCTCTATTCGGATTTGGTTCTTCTTCCGTTAGCGTCATCTCAGCTTCGGGTAATAACTTGTTGTGTCAGTTCTGAGCTTCGTCGGTCGGGATATCTATGTCTGGAACCAAATCCCTCATTATTTCGTATATTAATAGACATGATACTCTTGATTGGCGCTGCCCAAAATAGGTTCGGATAATTAACTCTATATTCATTTTTTAGAATCGTATAAATTCATGCATAGAAAAATTTCACTGTGGTTGGCATCCTCCCTTATGATCCTCACGCTGGTGCTTGGAATCGGTATCGCCCGCGTTATTTCCGGGGATTCGATCTATGAACAGCTTAATAAATACCGCGACGTCATTTCACTCGCCCAAAAATATTATGTCGATGAAGTTTCGCCGGAGAAATTAAACGAAGCGGCAATCAACGGTTTATTATCCCAGCTCGATCCTCATTCCGTCTACATGCCGCCGAAAGCGACGGCGGTTGAAGCTGAACGGTTCCAGGGATCGTATCAGGGCATCGGTTGCGAAATCGCCGCCATCAACGATACTATCACCGTCGTGGAGCCAATGGGCGGCGGACCCGCCGTCAGGATCGGGATTCTTTCCAATGACCGGATCATAGCCATCAACGACACCAGCGCCATCGGTTATACAACCGAGCAGGCGACCACGCGGCTTCGCGGGAAAAAAGGCACGAAAGTGAAAATGACCGTGAAACGTCCCGAGGTGAAGGAGCCGATCGTATTCGATATCACCCGCGATGATATAGCGCTCACCAGCATCGATGCTTCGTTAATGCTCGAAAACGGCGTGGGATATATCAGCGTTAATCGGTTTGCCGGCACTACGGGAACGGAGATGACTGCGGCATTGACAAAACTCAAATCTGAAGGAATGAAACGCCTCGTCCTTGATCTTCGCGGAAATCCCGGAGGATATCTCAACGAAGCGGTCAATATGGCTGATCAATTCCTCGACGGCGGAACGCCGGAGAAACCCAAGGTAATTGTTTTTACCAAGGCGCGCCAGAAAGAACTCGAAGAATCTTACGCCGCGCAAACCGGTCAGGAGTATGAAAAATTACCGCTGATCGTGTTAGTGAATAACGGATCGGCAAGCGCGAGCGAGATCGTCTCCGGCGCGATACAGGATTGGGACAGGGGACTCATCGTCGGTGAAACGACCTTTGGCAAAGGGCTTGTCCAGCGGCAATGGAATTTCAACGACGGGTCTGCAGTGCGGTTGACGATTGCGCGATACTACACCCCGAGCGGCAGGTTGATCCAGCGGTCGTATAAAGATAAAGACCATGCGGCATATGAGGAAGAAGCGTTCACGCGGAACGAAACAGAGGGAGATAACCTGGAACATTCCATGGATTCAACCTCTAAAAAGGATTCCACCCGCCAAAAATTTAAAACAAACGGGGGCAGAACGGTCTATGGCGGCGGCGGTATCACCCCGGATTATATCGTCAAATCAGCCGATATCACCGAGCTGACAAAAAATCTTCTTCGCAGGGATCTCTTTTTCCCCTTCATCACTTCGTATCTCGATGAAGAAGGACCGAAATTGCGGTCGCAATACAAAGAGGATGTAAAAGCGTTCAACCAGGAATATCAGGTCAACGATGAGATGGTTAAAAATTTCAAGGCGTTTATCGAAAAGAAAGATATAAAAGTCGACGATAAACAATACGATAAAGACATCGTTTATCTTAAAGCGCGCCTTAAAGCGTACATCGCCAGAAGCTTGTGGGGAAATGAAGGATGGTTTACCGTTATGCTCGAAGTCGATCCCCAGCTTCAAAAAGCGTTAACCCTGTTCCCGGAAGCGCAGAAAATAGCCGGACTGGATAAGGAACCGGGCTCGAAAACTAATTAACCCATTCATTGAAACTCAAAATATCAAAGCCCTTCATGTGATGAGGGGCTTTGTTTTTATGCGGCGGTAATTCATGTCAAAAATGAAAAAAAAGGTGGGAATATGGTGGAGCATGAAACCCTCTTCGCTCCGGCGATTGGCATTTGCCGTGTTCCTTGTGTTCAGCGTCCTCGGCCCGTTGGAAATCCTGATGGAATCGCACATGAAAGTGCTATCCTGGGGATTCATTATTATACAAACAGTGATATCCGGGAGCTTTGCAGCCAGCATCATACTGACGATCAAAAGAAAAATATTATTCTTTTCCTCCATCATCTTCTGGTCGCTGCTGCTCGTATTGAATGCGCGGGGTTTATTTTTCACCTTCAATGAGAGCGGTTTAGAGATGCATATCGAACGGAATCTTCAACAACCGATCGATAGTCCTGCGCGCCCTCTTAATCTTTCAGCGGATGAAGTATCCTCCATCTACACGCAGCGAACCATGGTCGGCGTACTCGCTATTATGCTTCTATCGGCGGGATATGCAGCGTTTATCTATGTGATCCGGCAGGAAATAGGCCAGAGGATGCGCCTGGAAACCGAGGTGAAGATCGCCCAGGAAATACAAACATCGCTGCTGCCCTCGCCAAATCTCAGCACGGGCTGGTGCGACGCGTCCGGGGTGATGAATCCCGCCGCCGAGGTTGCCGGCGATTACTTCGATATGATTCAGGTTTCCGAATACCAGGTCGCGATTGTTGTTGCGGATGTGACAGGGCACGGCGTCGGCGCCGGCATCCTTTCCTCGATGACGAAAAGCGCGCTCCGGTTGCAGCTTCAGCATGATCCATCCCCCGCGATGGTGTTAAAAAATCTCAACACAACCCTGTTTGATCTCAGCAATGAAAAAACATTTGTAACCTGCGCCTACGGCCTGTTCGATCACCGCGCCAAGACCGTCTCGCTCTCCACTGCGGGACATCCCCCCATTTTACGGCATGAAAAATCTTCCAATACCTTGAAACAAATTCGAACCTCAAATCCGGGATTGGGGATGCGGAGGGAGGGCGAGTTCGCCGAAACGCAAATCCCGCTGCAGAGCGGCGACTCCTATCTATTCTATACGGATGGCGTGACCGAAGCGATGAACGCGAAGAACGATCAGTTCGGCGGTGCGAAACTTGAGCAGATCGTTGCGCAGGATTTCACCTCCGCGCAAACCCTTTGCGACAGAATCCAATCGGAATTAACCGCGTTCACAGGTTCAAAAAGCTTCCAGGATGATGTGACGGTGGTGGGGGTGAGGATAAGTTGAGGATTGGGGTTCACAGCTTTCACCTGATCGGGGTTTATTTATTGCCTCTCCATGCCCCTTTTCGTATATTTAATGATTAATCTATCATTGTTTCTCATAAATCAGCGAACCATCCAAACTAAAGTCATGTTATTAATAGTATAACCTCAAATCGAATCTGAATCATCGCAAATTTGAACGAGAAAAGGAGTTATCCATGGAACATTTCAAAGAAAGCATATATAAATTAATTGTTGAAACATCAAGCAATCTGCCGCCGGATATCCGCCGGGCGATTGAACGCGCGAAAGATTATGAAACCCCCGGCACCCAATCCGCGCTCGCATTGGATACAATCGCCATCAATGTCGATATGGCATGTGATGACGTCGCGCCTATTTGCCAGGATACCGGCATGCCGACATTTGAAATCAAAGTCCCGGTCGGCGCCAATCAAATTGTGATGAAAAAAGAGATTCAGGAAGCCATAGCCGAAGCAACGAAACAGGGCAAGCTGCGTCCTAACTCTGTCGACTCGCTCACAGGAAAGAACAGCGGCAATAATTTGGGAGAAGGAACGCCTGTCATACATTTTGAGCAATGGGAGAAAAATGAAATTGAAGTACGGCTTCTTTTAAAAGGAGGGGGCTGCGAGAATAAAAATATTCAATACTCCGTGCCATGCGAGCTGCCCAATCTTGGCAGGGCGGATCGCAACTTAGAGGGGGTGCGCAAGTGCATTATGCACGCGGTGTATCAGGCGCAGGGGCATGGTTGCAGCGTCGGCGCGCTCGGTGTTGCAATCGGCGGAGATAGGGCTTCGGGATACGGTTTTGCAAAGCAGCAGTTGTTCCGCACGCTCGACGATGTTAATCCGAATCCCGAGCTTGCGAAACTCGAGAACTACATCATGGAGTATGCCAATAAGCTTGGTATCGGCACAATGGGTTTTGGCGGAAAAGCCACTCTCATCGGATGCAAGATAGGAGCGTACAACCGTTTGCCTGCGTGCTTTTTTGTCACGGTTGCGTATGATTGCTGGGCGTTCCGCCGCCTTGGCGCAGTGCTCGATGGCTCAACCGGAAAAATGAAGCACTGGTTGTACCGCGATGACACTCCGGCTCGCCACATGGCAAAAATGACAAAACTCCCGCTTACGGGCAGAGAAGTTTCACTCACATTCCCCGTAAGTGAAGATCAAATCCGCGGGCTTAAGGTGGGCGATGTTGTTCTTCTGAATGGCGAGATGCATACGGGACGGGATTCCTTGCATCATTATCTCATGACACATGATGCGCCGGTAGATATGCATGGAGCAGCGCTCTATCATTGCGGACCGGTTGCGCTGCAAAAAGACGGCAAGTGGTTCCTCAATGCTGCCGGACCCACCACCAGCGGCAGGGAAGAACCCTACCAGGCGGATGTCATTAAAAAGTTCGGTGTCCGGGCGGTAATCGGCAAGGGCGGCATGGGCGCGAAAACGCTCGCCGCATTGAAGGAAAATGGCGCGGTGTATTTGAACGCGATCGGCGGCGCGGCGCAATATTACACGCATTGCATCACCGAGGTGACCGGCGTACATTTCCTCGAATTCGGCATCCCCGAAGCGATGTGGCACATTCGCGTGAAAAATTTCCCGGCAATCGTTACTATGGATTCACACGGCAACAGTCTCCATGCAGAAGTTGATAAAGCTTCAGCTAAAGAGCTTGCTAAACACGCCGATCCGGTAACGATGTAATATATTTTTCGAAACATTTCACCGGCGTAAATAATATTGAGCCGGGTTCATCCTTAAATGTTTTTTGGGGTTGCCCGGCTTTTTCTTTCTTTACTGATTAGCGAGAGTTTATAAAATGCCAATCTCTTGGGACGTCATTCCGTCTCAAAACATTTTTTAACACCCATCTATTGGTTATCCAGCGCTACGCGAATTTTTTTCTGAACTTCCTCGGGACGATACGGTTTATGAATAAACCCGTCAACGCCGGCATGATTTATCTCATTCTTGATTTCCGGATCGAGGTAGCCGGTCGCAAAAATGACTTTTAGAGAAGGCGTGACCTTAAGCATTTTCTTGACGGCTTCCCATCCGTTCATTCCGGGGAGACCAATATCGGAAAAAACCAGAGAGATATCATCCTTATGTTCCATATAGGCGTCGACGGCACGGTGTCCGTCCTCGGCGGTGATAATTGTGTATCCATCCCCTTCCAGAACGTTTTGTAAATATTCACAAAGCATCTTTTCATCTTCGACGATCAGAATGGTTTCCTGACCGCGCCTGGTTAACGGTTCGACGGGCGAGTCTACATCCAGTATTGAGACCGTTTCCGGAGCGGCAGGTAAATATATTGTAACTGTTGTCCCGCTGTGCAAAGCGCTATCAACATGAATAAATCCATCGTGGTTCTGAACAATGCCATACACCATTGCCAGTCCCAATCCAGTGCCCCTGCCCTGGTCTTTTGTCGTGAAAAATGGCTCAAAAATTCTGTCGAGGGTCTCCTCTTTCATTCCATGACCGGTATCCGAGATCGAAAGGGTGATATACGGCGACGTTTTCGCTTCCTGAAATCGCTCATTCACGATCTTGTCCATATCCAGAGTTGCTGTAATGGTTATTTCCCCGCCATCCGGCATTGCGTCTTTTGCGTTAACACACAAATTAATAATGGCTTGATGAAGTTGATTTGAATCTGCATTGATCGAGGGAAGATCGGGCGCCAGGTTAAGGTTCAATGATATTGTTTTAGGGAACGTTTCTTTCAACAGGCGCGAGATATCTTCAATCACGTCGTTCACATCGATGGATTTTGCGACGATTTCCGTCCGTCTCGCGAACGTCAATATTTGTTTGATTAGGTCGGCTCCCCGCCAGCTTGCCTTCTTAATTGTTTCGAGACTCTTGGAAATATCTCCGGGTTCGAGTTTTCCTCGTTCGAGTCGGGAGACATATGCGAGGATGATCGCAAGGATATTGTTAAAATCATGCGCGATCCCGCCTGCAAGAGTTCCCAGACTTTCTAATTTCTGAGATTGCAGCAGGCGCGCCTGTAATTCTTTTACCTGGGTGATATCGCGTATGATTCCGCGATAGCCGATGATTGAATTAAATTGATCACGCACCGTTGTTGTTGTTTCCAGAAGCGTTTTATGTTCTCCCTTTTTTGTTCTCACGCGGACTTCAAAATCTTTCACATATCCGTTTTGCTCTATCTCCCGCATGAAATTTATTCTATCTTCGGGATTCGTATAGAGGTGTTCGCGTATATCGATGCTTAACAATTCTTCTTTCGAATCGTAACCGAATAATTCCACCCCGGCGGGATTAATATCTTTAAACCTGCCATCGGGCGTGCTGATGAATATCACGTCGCGGGATTCTTCGAACAACTCCCTGTACCGCTCCTCGGAGACTACAATTTGCTCAAATAACCTGGCATGCTGAATAGCGAATGCGACATGGCTGATAAATAATTCAACCATTTCAAATTCCTGGACCGTAAATAACGGCTCACCCTGCCTGCTCACGAAGATAACCCCGAGCGGCTTATCGTTTGCCATGACCGGAATGCTGATCAGATGTTCGCAGGAGATTACCGCCCCCGGTGGATAGATACATCGGGGATCAAGGTGGGCGTTGTTGACCAACTCGCCCTTCTTTGATTGCGCCACATAACCCAGGATACCTTTTCCGTATGGTATCGTCCATGATGCGAGGGCAGGTGAAATGAATTCCGGATGAATAAGAATCGTCGGTCGAAGCACCTGATATTCTTCATCGAGAATATAAAGCCCGCACGAATCATATGATAGCACATGTTCCAGCGATTTGAATATCTTATTGATTACGTCGTTGAGTGATATCTCTGAGAGGATCGATTGGGTGATATTCAACAGTAAATTACGCTGGTCGGAGATGCGGGAGAGTGTCGATTCAATTCGTTTTAATTCGGTAATATCATGAGAACTTCCAAATATCCCGTTGATAACCCCATCGCCATTGCTCAGAGGCATCTTTGTTGTGGAGAACCAATGCTGTTTGCCATCCCGAAGTCTCACTTCTTCCACATGAGCTATTAAGGGGACGCCGGTGGCAAGTATCTGAAGCTCTGATTTACGGCTTCGATGCGAGTAACCCGGTGGAAAAAAGTCGAATTCTGTTTTTCCTACGGCGTCGTCGGGTGAAGAGAGTCCGAGAAACTGCGCATAGGATTTGTTGATTCTCGTGAACCGCAGCTCTTTGTCCTTGAAATAAATGCTATCGGGGATATTATCCATGAATCTCCGCCATAATTCAGAGTCATGGTTGTGTTTTGTCTCTATCGTTGGTTCCGGTGAGCTGTAGTCTGAAACCACGATCCGGGCATGATGTCCGTTAAATAAAACATTATATGCCGATGTTTTGATCGATGAGCATGACCCGTTTTTGTTGTGATGTTGTATGTTGCATGTCTTCGATTGATTCGTTGGAGATTCCTCTGCTATATGATTCAACGTCGTAATATCGTTTTTCGATAGGATGTCCCAAGCGTTCATGGAAAGAAATTCTTTCCGGCGAAAACCATATTGAGCGAGAGCGGCGTCATTCACCGCAATAATATGGAGATTCTCAATATCATAAATCCACATGGGCGTCGGGTTGGTTTCAAAAAAAATACGGAGAGTTTCCGGAGTATCGAGCGATAATCCGTGAACAGATGATGTATCTTTTATACCGGTTTTTTTCACAACCCGATTGTGCGGATCAGGTTTCACTGCAAATACATATGCTTAAAATATTCATGAGATGAGACTCCTGTGCAATTCCATCGCGATATAGCGCGCTACTATCTTTAGATAGTCGAGGCAATGATTCACCATTCTCAGCATAATAATATATTCACACAGTTCTTATATGATCGAAATATTGTGTGTCGATTCTTGTGCCGAAACGATATTTTATCAGGAGACCCAATAAATAGTACTATGAAATAGCCAAAATATTGATGAAAATCAATCCGGTATGTAATCTGGATCACTAAATTGAGTGATATAGCCCCAATTTACATATTGCGGGGTATAACTTGTCCCTGGGGGAGTATCGGAGTTCAGGAGTGAGGCCTTGTCCGGTATATCTTTTTATTATTGAATCGAGCGGTACGGCGTCAATTCAACAGGTGAGTGAGATTCTGAAGCTTAAGCGCTTATAGTAGAACAAAATCGATTTCACGTTCGCGCGGATCGACGCGTACGACTTTTACAGTGACTTTGTCGCCAAGACGGTATCTCTTTTTAGTTCGCTTTCCCGTGAGGGCGTATTTTTTCTCATCGTAAACATAATAATCATCTTCCATATCCCGTACACGGATTAATCCTTCCACAAGCAGGTCGACAATCTCAACGAAGAGCCCGAATTTCATCACGCCCGATACAATGGCGTGGAATTCATCGCCCACATGTCGTTTCATATATTCAACCTGCATAACTTTAATTGAGGCGCGTTCGGCTTCCATCGCAACCCGTTCGCGCTCGGAGGATTGTTTGCAGACGTACGGAAGTTGTCCGTCCAATTCCGCGAGGCGTTTTTGAGCCGGACGGCGGGAATATTCATGCAGGAGACGGTGCACCATTAAATCGGGATAGCGGCGTATGGGGGATGTGAAGTGCGAGTAATATTTAAATCCAAGGCCGAAGTGACCGATATTTTTTTCTGCATAGATCGCTTTTGCCATCGATCGGATTGCGACTTCGTTTACAACGTTTTCTTCTTCCTTCCCTTTTACGTCGTTCAATAATTTTTGAATCGCCGCCGAGGTCACGCGTCCGCTTATATTTAATGAATAGCCGAGATGGTGAACAAAGTCGGCAAGATCGCGGAGACGATCAGGATCGGGTGTATCATGAATCCGATAAATAAATGGTTTGGACTTTTGTTCGCTTTTCACGAATCCGATATGTTTGGCGACAACCTGATTGGCAAGCAGCATAAATTCTTCAACGAGGCGATGCGCGTCGAGCCGGAGTTTTTTGATGATTTTTGCGGGATTTCCCTTTTCATCAAAAAGAAACTTTGTTTCAACAGACTCAAAGTCGATGCTGCCTTCTTTCATCCGTTTCTTCAGCAGTAGTTTGCTCAGTGTATGCATAGAGCGGATTATATCTGCGTGATCGCCTTTTCCTGTCTCAATTATTTTCTGAACTTCTTCGTAGGTAAACCTGCGTTTACTATGGATGACGCTTTTCGCGATCCGGTAATCCTTGACCAATCCGCGCGAGGTGACCGTCATGATCGTAGAGTATGTTAACCTATCAACGCGGGGACGCAAGCTGCAGATATTATTTGATAATTTTTCTGGCAGCATCGGAATGACTTCGTCCGCAAGGTAGACGCTCGTGCCTCGTTGTAATGCTTCCTGATCCAGTAAGCTCCCTTGTGTGACGTAGTGTGAGACGTCTGCAATATGGACCCCGAGCTCATAGTTATCATCTCCCATATCTCGGAGTGATACTGCATCATCAAAATCTTTCGCATCTTCCGGATCGATGGTGAAACAAATTGCGTCGCGAAGATCGAGGCGGTCCCGGATTACCTCGCGTGGAATCTGTTCATCGATAGCGTCGGCTTCGGCTATGATTTTCGGCGGAAAACTTTCCGGCAATTGAAACTGTCGCGCGACTGACGCCATCTCGGTATGCACCTCGCCCGCCGACCCGAGGATTTCATCAATGTGACCTTCCGGATTCGTATTCCGGGATTCCCATTCATCGATTACAGCAACGACTTTCTGACCGGGTTTCGCGTTTCTGGTTCTTCCTTTCGGAATAATGATGTCCTGGGTCATCCAGTTTACATCGGGGACTACAATATCAAAATGCTTCGACCTTTGAAAAACTCCAACAATAGGCCGGTTGCCTCGTTGCAACACATCAAGAATTTCGCCTTCCGGGGAGACACCGGTGGGCAGGGTGGTTGAGGATTGCGCATAAAGCGCCACAAGAACCGTATCACCTGTCAGCGCAGTGCCCAGAGATCGTCCAGCAATCGCTACGCTTCCTTGTTGAGGGGGGAGTAATTCAACTATTCCGTTGCCTTGCTTGGTAACGGTCACAATGCCCCTCGCCTTTTGCGTGGCGGGGGTTGCAATGCCGAATCGTTTGCGGCGTCCCTGTGAAATCTGGTCGTTCTCGCTCAGATCATGGAGCGCTTTGAGAAAAATTTCAAACTGTTCTTCGGTTTTTATGGAAAGCCGGCGCGCGAGCTCTTTGGGTTTGTAGGTCTCTTTTGGATTTTTTGAAAAGAAATAAAGAATTTGCTCTTTATAGAATGTAAGATCGTCGGTTGTCATCTCCCTGGTTTCGCTGTGTTAGAAGGATATCCGGTAATAGATCCGTGCGGAATTAGTCGTCGCATTTTTATGACTTTCGTCAATGTACGTGCCTTCCACCTTATGGTCGAGTTCAATAAATAAATTTCGTATCGATCTTGCATTTAACATCTCTCCGAGACTAAGCTGATAGCTGACGTTGGCATTGCCGATATCGTTTAATACTTTGCCGCCGAATCGTAAATTGCCCTTCGCGACTTCACCGCTGATTCTCAGGTCCGGATTGCCCCCTTCGTACGATACCGAGGCGCTTTGGATAAATGGAAATTCTTTCTGGAGAAAGTTTGTAAATATTCCCGAGAGAAGGTTTGATGTGAAGCCCGATACGAGAGAAGAACTCACTGAAGAGCCGACATTGGAGATTGCCGCATTATCCGCCGCTGTTAATTCATCGTAGAATTTCCCGGTCATGAGAAAAGAGAACACATCCGACTGAACATCGCCGCCTTTTGCCTGCGTGGACCAATCGATAGGATCTTTGTTCGGATCGGTCTGCACTTTCATACCCATGACAAGCTTCGGTTCTTTCCGCGTCCCGCTGATATTCAGTTCAACGATCACCTTATCCTGTGTATTTGATTTCGTTGAAGTACGGGTCGTATCAACCAGAACGTTTTGTTTGTACCCTTCGTAGGTTGCAAGGATATTCATTGTGGGGTTATCCCACGGACCAACGTATTGCAGTTTTCCGCTTGCGGTGAACCGTTTTATAAAATTGTAATACGACTGCGATCCTATGGAAATGTCTCCAAAAACGGCCGGGGTGCCGTGATCATTTACCACATTAACTTTCCCGTCAAGCTCGGCGTATAATTCCTCGTTCGTCGTCGGCGTGAAAATCATAGTGACGCTCGTTTTACCTTCGGTTTGAAGGATGACGTCGTACCGCAATTTTGAGAGAAACGACTCTCCGGTTGCGGTTTGTATTTTATTCGAATGAATTTTTCCTGTAGTATCGTTTTTCACGCGCGCCAGCGTTTGTCCGCGGGATAAGGAATCGCTCACTTTTGCTGTATCGTTCACCACGATGTACGGTAAGGTTTGCGTAGATGGTCCGGCAACTTCACCTGTTGCAGGAGGGAACACCAGGTTTGCTTCCCGGATGTTAAGCTGACCGGTGAGATTCGGGTGATCCTGGGTTCCGCTAAAATGCGCTCCGCCGGACGCAGTTTCTATAAATATCGTGCCATAAAATGTCGATAGATTTCGCCGGGTGGCTTCACTGACAACCAGAAGATCGCCATTGGCGGTGAGATCGAATGATTCAAGATCGAAATTCTTTATCGTTAAAGTGCCATCGACTTTCATCGTTCCTTTGAGTTGTTCTTCCGGGACATTTTTGATGGTATAATTTTCAAGTGAAATTTTATTGCCCTTCGGAACCATGGTTCCCTCCATGATGTAAGGGATATTATTCGGGGCGAAAATAAAATGCGCGTTTTTAACAGCGAAGGATCCTGCGTAATCCGGCTCTTGAGGGGTACCGGTTATGTGGAGATCGGAGACTGCGGCGCCGGAAAGATTTTCCAGTTCCGGGAATATCCACTGAAGGATTCCAAGCTCAAAGCCATTCGACCGAACATGAAGATCCTGCTCGATGTCCGGGAAGCGTTTGGAGACGCCTTTGAACGCGAGATTGATCGGCAATGTCCCGTAAATTTCAAGATTCGGCATCGAGTCGGTGCGTTCGGGTCTGGTAGTAATATCCACCTGGGCAACACGGTTTTCATAAGAAATGTTGGCGTTTACCCAGCCAAGTTTTGTCAACCGGTAATAGGTTGAATCGCTGGTTGCCTTAAATTGTATAACCGGATTTTCCGGAGTCCCCGATAAGTGTATGTCGACGGTCGATTTCCCTTTGAATCCGATATCACGGTGTTTTGCATTCACGGAATGAAAGAACGTGTTCAACTCCTGGAGGGGAAAGTTCGGCAGTGATGCTTGAGCGTCAAACGACCGGTCTCCCTTCCATATTCCCGAAACGGTGACCGAATCACCTTCGTGTTTGAAGATTGCTTCTGTTATTGATATTCCTGCCGGATTGATTAGGGCTTTAATATCTCCCCGGTTGACCAGAGAATAATCCGTATTGGTATAACGAAGAGTATCGAGATCGATCTGGTATGTGCGCGGTTCAATAATTGCGTTTCCATGCAAGGCAATTGAATGATTCGAATCCAGAGTAGAATAAAGTGAAATAGTGCTTCGCGAGTCGCCGAATGTCGCAGATCCCCTGAAATTTGTCAGCGTGGGAGAGGGGAGCGACGCTTTCTGGATTGAAAAAGTTAAATTTCCGGAAATGTTCCGCAGAGTATGGTCAAGCGTTATGTTGTGAATATCGAAATTAACCGATGCGCTGTCGAAGACCCGGGCGCTGTCTCCTTCTCCAATCACCAGGTTATTGATCTTGGCATTCGTATTTAATGAAAGCTGTTCTGCGTCGCCGGTTATTCTCCCGGAAATTTTTCCATTCACGCTCATCGGCTCGCTGCTTATAAACCTGCTGACGGGGGAGAAATCCTTAATATCGATCGAATAATCGAAATCGAGATTTTTCCCTTCGGAGCTATGCTTTTGAATTATGGCAACAGCTTTTTGATTGATTCGCTGACTTGTATCCGCAGATGCGTGTTTCGCGATCCGGTTGAACAGGTGGGGGATCTGTTCAGTGAGATACGCTTCCACGATATCCAGGTCAAACTTGCCTTTCAGTTCCGCATCCGCAACGCTTGATTTGACGACGAGGGACCGTTCGTCAAGATTGCGCTGGTTGAGCGTAAGATCAAGATGCTTGTTTGAAATATCGGCGCCTTTAATGAGGCAATCATAGGTATCCAGCGATAATGTTCCGCTAAGGTCGTCAACCGTTTTCCCGACAGTAGAAAGGTTTGCCTTCAGGGATAACGAAGTCCGAAGGGTGGAATCGGGAAAAACGCCCGAACAATCAAATGAATTCAAAACCACATCCGCTGTCAGTGATGGATACCGTTCATCTTTGAAATCCGTCGATGCATTGATCAGCACGCTTTCTCCGCCATGCAGGTCGATTGTTCCATCCAGGTGATGCGGAGCGGCATTGACCAGAATTTTCGATCCGGCAAATTTGGTCCTGCGGAATTTAACCGTATCGATGTCGAGCGTTAACGTGCTTGCTATGTTGTCCAGCGTAGTGCCTGCGCCCTTAAGTGTTCCCTCCATTGTGCCCGTAATGGGTATATCGACGTGAAACATTTTCTGTATATCAAAAGCGCGGGTGGAAAATACGATATCGTATTTCGGAATCGTGTCGGCGGCGCTGATCTTGCCCTTCGCCTCGAGGTCGCCGAATTTTCCCTTTAATGATACAGCGGCGGTGAAATCGTTGAGTGTGCCCGAGTATTGAATAAATGAAGTTATCACGCCCGCGTTTTCGAGGTTGAGAACCTCGGACTGGGGAAGCAGCGCCGCAAGTTCGGGTCCATCGATCTTGCTGTCGCCAAGGACAGCATTGATAACGATCTCTTTCGGATTGTGTAAATTTTTAATTGTTCCGGATAGTTTCAAAAGACTCCGGGGCGTCTGAACCTGCAGTCGTGTTATGCTCAGATTGCCGAATGTGCCGACAGCGTCCATCTGCACGAACATTGATCCCTTCAGGGTGCGTCCGAAATGCAAAATACTTTCCAATTCACCGAAATCTATTTTACGCGCAAGGAGGTGAACCGCAACCGAATCGTTTTGAATGTCTCCGGCGGCGAGCTTGGAAAAAATATTCAGCTTGTGAATTGCTGCGTTCATTTCAATATCTGAATGACCGGTTGAGAAGGTTAAATTCCGCGCCGTGACGCCGCTTTTGTTAGCCGCAAGATTTACTGCAAACGAGAAGGGCTTATATCCGGGGACGAGAGCGCTCGCTACCGCGGTTTTAATTGTAAGGTTAATATTTTCGGAAGCGTACGTGCCGCTGCCGTGCAGTTCCAATCCCTGAATTGCGATGTGGGAGTAATCGACTTGCGAGGGCGATAATTGCGCGTGTTCCTTTTGCGCCAGCGCAACGGAATCGACGATCTCAATTGAACCGCCTGTAATCGATAACTCTTTCACCGCGACGTTCCAATCGAAAACCCCGGGATTTTTATTCTCCGTTTCCACAAGAAGAGTGTTGAAGTTCCATTCGCCCGCGCTTGAGCGGGTAAGGTAAAATTCGGGATTGACGATAGATAAATGTTGAATGCTGAGTTTTTTCTTCACAAGCATGACGGGATCGTAATGAATCGTAAGCATCCCGGTTTTCAAAAAACGTTCATCGCCCCGGAAAAGAATCAATGAATCAATACTGAAACCGGTGAGGAAATTTCCGCGAATCACGCCTAACTGAACCGATCCTTTCACCTGCGATGAAAGCGATTGGATAAGCACAACCCGCAAACGGTCTTTAAAGAAGGGCGTTTGGGTAATTGCAGCAATGACGAGCAGCAGCAGGAGAATTGAAAGCCCGATAAATAAAAAATATTTCAGGATGCGTCTTCTCATTCTATATCCCGCATCAGGCGGTTCACGGACAACGCTCCAGAATCTTTTTAATAATCGACGATGTGGAGCGGTCCTGCACAAACTGGATGGTGGCAACTTTCCCGCCGCCTGCTTCAACAATATCCCTGCCGATGATACTGCCGACGTCCCAATCGGAACCTTTCACGAGAACATCGGGCACGATAGCGGCGATCAATTCATACGGCGTTTCTTCGTCAAACAAGCAGACGTAGTCCACGGGAATTAACGTCGCAAGCACGTACATCCGATCCGCTTCGTTCACGATTGGACGGCCGGGTCCTTTAATACGGCGCACGGAACTATCGCTATTCACGCCGACGATAAGCGCATCCCCCATTGCCTTCGCGCCTTTCAGGTATTCCACGTGTCCGCGGTGGATGATATCGAAGCACCCGTTGGTAAAAACAACTTTCTTTTTTTCCGTGCGTAGCCGTTCCCGCTCGCATTTTAATTCATCCAGAGTGACGACTTTTCCCATGATTATTCCTTCGCGCTTGCCGATGACGTGGCGCCGTCGGTGAGGACCGCCTCGCGCAGCTTCGCGGTATGGATGGGAACGATGCCCACGTACCCACAGACTACTCCGCCCGCGTAGTTTGCCAGCGCTGCCGCCTCGCGCACCGCTGCGCCGGCGGCAAGCGCCAGCGTCAATGTCGCGATAACGGTATCGCCTGCGCCGGATACGTCGGCAATGTTGCGCGCTTTCGTCGGCGTATGATACACGCCGCCTGATGAATCGAACAGACTCATGCCCCTCTCGCCCCGCGTGAGGAGGACGTTATCCGCCTCCAGCCGCCTGAGGATTTCTTTTCCTGCAATGATGACTTCCTCGTCGGTTTTCAATTTCATGCCGAGCGCTTCTTCCGCTTCTTTCCTGTTCGGCTTGAAGATGGTCGCGTTTTTGTATTCAAAAAAATTATGGAATTTCGGGTCGACGGAAACGATTTTTTTCATGGAAAGCGCGAGCGCGAGAATTTCGGCGATCAACCCTTTCACCACGACCCCCTTGTTATAATCCTCGATGATGATTCCGTCGATGGTATCGATTTTTTTCCTAAAGATCGCCATGATTTTTTGCTGTATTTCCGGCGAAATATCTTTGCGCGATTCCCTGTCCGTGCGGACGACATGCTGGTTATGCGCGATGATACGCGTTTTAACCGTGGTCGGCCGGGATGCATCTATCACAATACCGTCTTTCACAAACTCCGATTCTTTCAGCAGCGCATGTAAATTTTTTCCGCTGTTATCGTCTCCAATAACTCCGATAATGAACGGATCGCCGCCCAGCGATTGAATATTTTTCGCGACGTTTGCGGCGCCACCCAGGCGGGTTTGTTCCGAATCTACGTCGACAATGGGAACCGGCGCTTCGGGCGAGATGCGGGTTACCGAACCCCAGATATAACGGTCAAGCATAAGATCGCCGATGACTGCGATGCGTTTGCCGCTGATGCCCGCCAAAATATCGTCAAGTCGTTTTTCAGTAATATCGACCAAATATAAACCTTTCGTTCATATAATTATTGGTAAACGATTATAAAATATAGGCAGAAGAGGTTATATAAACAAATAGCGCCCTGAGTTCTGAAAAATAAGAGTATCGTCATGGTGAGCGAAGTCGAACCATCTGATATCGTTTAAAATCGCAATAATACTCACTCTGATATACCCTTTTAAACACGGAATTCTAATTTTTCAGAACTCCACCTTTATAGATGAATTACCAAAAAAATTAAATTTTTTTAGCCAAAACCGTTGACTATCTTGTTAAATTTTATTAATTTTCCCCTATTCAACTCTGACGTGATTCCCTGCTTTCTTTCCTATTCTAAGGGAACACCTCACTGTCGATACGTTTCTATGTGCGTTGTAAATGTGTTGATGTGTAAAGTGCCTTAGATTCTTAGACAGTGCTCAATAAATACCCGTATCCAGGTAACCAGGAGCAAACCCTCGGATCGTCGTACGACGGGAGTACAGCAAATCCGGTATTGGGATTATTGATAAATCATTTTTCTATCCATTAAATAAAGGTGTAGCGACATGGGAAAAAATATTCTACAACTTGCGGCGTGTATTCTTTTGTTTTCAGGATTAACCGTACGGCAGGCAATGGGACAGGTGAACGTACCATCATCTTCAGGGACAATAAGTTCGGAAGAATCAGGTGATGAAATTATGGATCGTGAGATGTTCTTTCATCTCCGGCGGGCAGGGGGACCGGGGAAAACGATCCCTGAAGGGGCCTACGAAGCGGCAAGCCAGCAAGCCAGACGAACAAGGAAAGACCGCGATGTTCTTTTTAGTCCGACGGGATTGACTAATTGGAAGAGCGTTAATCCGACTGGATTATTCTATGCAAGAACGGGCAATAATTACATTTCGGGCCGCACAAATTCAATCGCATTTCACCCGACGGATGCCAATACCTTTTACATCGCAGCAGCGGGAGGGGGCGTCTGGAAGACAACAGACGGTGGATCACATTTTAATGCCGTTACCGATAATCTTTCCGCCCTTACGGCGGGATCAATTGCAGTTGATCCTAACAATGCGAATGTTGTCTACGTTGCTACCGGGGAAATGAATTACTCTCTCGATAGCTATTACGGCGACGGCATATTTAAGTCTACCGATGGCGGATCCACATGGAATAAAATCGCGACAACCTCCATCGGAAAATATTTTTCAACTATCTTGGTCGACCCGCAGAACTCGAACAATGTATACGCAGCGGGCTCGAATGGTGTTTATAAATCCACCAATGCCGGCGCAGGTTGGACGTATACGAACAGCAATACGTACGCCGATGCTCTCGTAATGAATCCCACGAATACGCAGATTCTTTATGTGACGACAGGATATTACAACTCAAATATAATTCGCAAGACCACAGATGGCGGCGCCACGTGGACGACACTGACCAATGGGCTGCCACCCGCTGTTAATGCTGCCAGGACATCGCTCGCGATCTCTCCGAGCAATGCGAATGTTGTTTATGCCAGTATCGCCTATAGCGGCAATTATGGATTATTGGGGCTTTATCGTTCAACGGACGCCGGAGTTTCCTGGACGCTTCAGAATTCATCCACAAATTATTTGGGAGGTCAGGGTTGGTATGATAATGTCGTAACGGTCAATCCTGCGAATTCCGATTCTGTTATTGTCGGCGGTTTAGATATTTACAGCTCAGCCGATGGCGGGGTCACCTTAGACCAGATAACGTATTGGAGCAGTTCGGTTTCGATTAATTTCTCTCACGCAGATATTCATTTCCTCGGTTATCACGGCTCTGTTCTCTACTGTGGTTCCGATGGCGGCGTGTATAAATCGATGAATGACGGCTCAAGCTGGTCGGATCTTAATCGCACTATCTCAACGCTGCAATTTCAGAGCGCCGATTATGATCCAACCAATCTCCAGCGGTTCTACGGCGGAACTCAGGATAACAATAAGGAGTATACTACAAATGGTGGTACCGACTGGCGCCAGGATGAAACTGGCGATGGCGGTTATACTGTTGTTGATCCCGTAAACACCAACTTCGTTTATGGCCAATATGTGGGGGGAACACTGCACCGTTCGAATAACCATGGAATAGCGTACACCGAAATTAGTCCATCTGCTTCAACGGGCGGTTTATTTTACAATCCCTATGAAATGGCTCCTGGAGACCATAACACAATCGTCTTTGGCCGGGCAGATGTTTGGAAAACAACATCAGCGCAAACTGCAACCCAAACAACCGGGTGGACACAAATCGCAACAACCGGAACAATTAATGGAAATGTCTCGGCAATCGCGATCAGCAGTACAAACACAAATATGATCTATGTCGGGACTGATAACGGCAGGATTCTTGCTACCCCGAGCAACGGAGCGTACTGGCAGTCTTTTCTATTATCTGTGTATGTGAGCGATCTCGTTGTTGATCCAGCGAATGATGCTGTTTGTTACGCAACCTTAACGGGATTTAACGCGTCGAAACACGTTTATAAAACTACGAACAGCGGCTCATCCTGGTTTAGTATTACCGGGAATTTACCAAATATTCCGGTTAATTCAATCGTGCTGCTGACCAACGGAACCAGGACGCTTTTTGTTGGAACCGATCTGGGAGTGTATAAATCATCTGATGAAGGCGCTACGTGGGAATCATTTAATAATGGCTTGCCGGCAGTCGAAGTTTTTGACCTGAAATACAAGAGTTCCAACTATCTCTTGCTTGCGGCGACTCATGGTCGCGGGTGTTTTACATTTGATCTGAGCCCTCTTTCTGTGCAACGGACGCTTGCAATCAGTTCCTCAAATCCAAACAGCGGGATAACACTCACACCCTCCAAAAATGATATCAATGGGCAGGGAAGTGCTCTTACTCCATTCGCACGGACATACTATGATAGCACCAGTGTTTCAGTGACGGTTCCATCGCCTCAAGGTGGAAATTATTTTTCAAAATGGATTATTGATGGCGCAAATCTATCCATAAACCAACCCGTAACAATTCAGATGGATACTAATCACACGCTGGTTGCAAATTTCGCTTCGGTTCCAACCGAATCGTTAATTGTCGCCTCGTGGAATCCTGCAAGCGGCGTGAACATCATTGTCGATTCGGTTGATAATTTAAATCAAACGAATGGCGCAACACCCTTTAAACGATATTATTATAAGTCAGGAGTTGTTTCAGTATCGGCTCCGCCAACAGCGGGTGGACAAAATTTCATGAAATGGCAAAAAAATGGTTCCGATTACTCTACTAATCCTGCGATTAGCATCAGTATGGATACGAATCTTACTATCACTGTTCTCTATGGACAACCGCCAACGTTTCATGTTGCTGCAGATACCCTGATATTTGGAGAGACCTATGTCAACCGTTCCAGTCAGAACAGCGTTGTTGTTTCAAACCATGGTGTATTAGCGTTGAATATCGTTTCAGTATCTTCCGATAATCCGTCTGCATTCAGCGTAGATCCGACCGGGCCCCTTTCCATTCCACCCGGTGGTAATCAACTGTTTAATATTCATTTCAATCCTCTCAGTGAAGGACTGAAAACAGGAAACATAATTTTTTCGGATAATTCACTGAGTTCACCAGATTCTATTAAAGCGTCGGGAACAGCCAAACCGAGCGTTCAATTATATATTACCCGCAATAATTTGTGGAATTTAGTGTCGGTACCAATACTGTTTGTTAACTCCGATAAAGATTCGGTCTTTCCATCATCCGCCTCGAGCGCTTTTGCGTATGAGGGAAGTTACATCAGTCACGATACACTGAATACTGGTTCCGGTTATTGGTTAAAATACTCCTTGACGCATGTTGATACAATGTTCGGGACGCCAATTTCAAACGACACAATTTCTGTGTCAGCAAGTTGGAACTTAGTTGGCTCCATTTCGTATCCGATCCCAGGGTCGTTGATTTCAAGCATCCCTCCGGGTATTGTAACGTCCAAATATTTTGGATACAACCGTGGATACAAAATATCCGATACGCTCTATCCCGGGAAGGGATATTGGGTGAAGGCTGATACAGCAGGAAGATTAATCCTTGTTTCTCCCTCGTTGATCGCAAAGGAACACGCGAGGGGAACAATTTCAAACGTAGTGGATTCGTTTTGTTCATTAGTGTTTCAGGATGCCGCTGGTAATAGTCAAACGCTCTATTTCAACAAACAACTATCCGAAAAATACGCGCTCGACCAATATGATTTACCACCCGTTCCTCCGCATGGAGTATTTGATGTGCGGTATTCTACAGATCGTGCAGCGGCAATCTTCGAAGAGGGCGGATCGAATGAATATCCCGTCAAAATATCCTCGGCTGTTTATCCCCTGAGGATTAGTTGGGATGTTAAATCGGAATTATTGGACTCGAGGTTAGTGATCGCGGGCGCTGAAATCGATCTTTTAGGAAAGGGTTCATTCGATATCAAATATGATCCTAACGATATCGTTTTGAAACTTGGAAGTGTTCAACTATTGCCTAAAGTTTTTACTCTGCAACAGAATTATCCTAATCCGTTCAATCCTACAACGACGATACGATATGGATTGCCGGTAAAAAGCAGAGTCACTTTGAAAATATATAATCTCCTGGGGCAAGAGGTTGGGTATTTTGAGGATGGGATTCAGGATGCCGGATATAAATCTCAGGAATGGAACGCCTCAAATGTTGCTTCCGGTCTCTACTTCTACCGCCTCGATGCAACATCGGTTAGCGATCCATCAAAGCACTTCTCGCAAACCCGGAAAATGATTTTGATAAAATAAGGAAGCCCGCCCCCTTGGTAAAAAACATCGAGACCCCTCCCTAAGAGTTCTCCCTGCCTGTTGTTTAGATAGGCAGGGCGAACAGGGCGTGGTAAGGTACTCTATATGCATCGTGCACGCTGCAATATTTTCGAACCTTAACCGGGAATGATAGTACACCTCCCTGTCCGTCCCGCAGGACGGATTATAAGGGAGGGGTTCGGAAATTTTCAAGGACCGATCTGATTTTGTAGCGGGTGGGCGCATCAATGTACAACCGCGCTGGAGCCCGGTTGTACAACGTCCTCCACCTCGTGGCGAGTCAGGGGCGCGCTCTCTTTTTCTTCCTTTTGTTTTTCCCCGCCATATTTTCTATATTCGCATCACTATGAAAAGCATCCCCCATGTATCGAAAGCGCAGCTTAAGTATTGCCGCTCGCTGACGCAGAAGAAAATCCGTCAAGCGGAAGGTAAATTTATTATTGAGGGGGCGCGGCTTCTGGAAGAGGCGCTCCAGGCAAAGTATCCCGTCGAACCGATACTGATGACCCAGGAGTTTTTGAATAAAGCCGGGGGTTCTGAAATCGATAAACTGATTACATCTACCAAAACCGATTGTTATCTCGTGAGCGAGAAAGAACTTGCAGCAATTTCCGATACGGTTCATTCTCAGGGTATCGTCGCGATTGTGCCAATGCGCGAATCATCCCAAAATATATTCTGGGAAAAACTTCCGCCGCGCTCCATTCTCGTTGCCCTTGAATATATTTCCGATCCCGGCAACCTCGGCACAATTCTCCGCACGTGCGATTGGTTCGGCGTAGACGGAGTATTCCTGAGCAATGACACGGTCGAGCTTTATAGTCCCAAAGTCATCCGTTCCACAATGGGCGCAATTTTTCATATCCCGATTTTCAGTGATTGTCAGTTACGCGAAACAGTATCCAATGCGAAGAAACACGGCAGCGTTATCATCGGCACAACGCTAGTAGGAGGGAAGAATGCGTTTCAGTATACAGTTCCGGAGAAGTCTCTGATAATATTTGGCAGCGAGGCGCGCGGTTTAACAAACGAAACGACCACCCTTGTCGATACTAAACTAACGATCCCGAAATTCGGGAAAGCCGAATCGTTGAATGTGGCCTCTTCTTGTGCCGTAATGCTGAGCTTGATTAGGAGTAAGTAGGAGGGACGTTATACCGCAAGAAATTCTGTTGCTTCGCTGGTTATTGTATGGGGATCGTCCAAAATGAAAGAGTTTGTCATCCTGAACTTGTTTCAGGATCCAAAAATTAGCGGTAACAGATGCTGAACCAAGTTCAGCATGACTCGATGAAGGGGAAGAAGTTCTTTTTGGACGAACCCGATCTACTCTACAAAGCTGGCGCATTGTTGTACAAAGTCAATTTCTATCCAGAATTGTTTTAAAAAGAAATCCAACCACAGATCGAATAAACGGCAGGGGATCTTTTGTATCAAAGACACGATAATGCTGCCTCCGAAAAAGTGTTTTAACGTAAGCCACAAATGTCCAACCTTTCATTTTCCTGTAAAAGCGAATGTAAGCGGCGAAATCATGCTTGAAGTACAACATCCGCTCGCCTTTGTTACACCGCACGCCGTTTTCCACCCGCTCTCCGCGTTGATGGCAGTATGCAATGTATGGTAGATTGACCCCGCCATACGCGCCTAACAGATGCCAGAATTGATAGTGAGGTTCAATCTCGATCATTATAAATCTCTTTGTAATAGCATCCCACTTATAATCGATCTTTACGATGCCGTGAAATTTTAATCGTTGGAGATATTCAATGCTCAGCCGGCTGAGTTCGGCATCATCTGTGGTTTCCGAGTACGCGCTTTCACCGTTGATGGGGGGATTTGTGCGAATCTCTCTCCCGGTCAGGTATCCCAGACATTGTGATTCATCGTCGAAATACCCGTTAAAGCATACCACAGATTCTTCGCCGCCTTCTATATAGGATTGCACGATAAGCCGGGACGTGCGGGAGGGTAATTCTGAACAAAATCGTCGCAGCTCGTCCCGTGAATTAAACCGCCTAAGCGCTTCTTTGTATGATCCAATCTTAGAAGGCGTCAAATGGCTCCGCATAAACCAATCTATGTTATGAACAGGTTTGACGATGCAGGGCAGGGCGATGGTATCGAGAGCCCCTTTGAGGTCGTCTATATCGGCAAAATTCCTTGTCCGTGGAATCGGCAGGTCGTAGTGTTTGGCAAGATCGACGAAGAGTCCCTTATCTATAACGTTCTCAAGTATATCCCTGGATGGCAGAAGAAACCGAAAGTGTTTGTTGAGTAGTTCTTCGTGGTGTGATACAAAATCTAATTCGCTGTCCCCCACGTAATACAACACCGGTTTATCGGAGCATTGTGAACCGAACTCAGTTAGAAATGCAAGAATTTCGTTGTAGTGGGAGACCATGAAGGGGGGGAGTTTGATTGTGCTGAGGGTATATCTCGAAGAAAATGCGATTTCATCCGTCTGTGATGACGCTACGACTGATCGGATACCTTCCCGCCCGAGCGCACGGACAATATCGTATGCCCCGGGCCATCCTCCGCCGGAGAGCACGAGTGCCGGAGATGGATGCTCATTCATCAATCATGTTGCATGTCTCACCGATGTTCCAGAAGATATCGTTTCGCGTAATGGTATTCCTGCGCCAATCGTTTTCCAATTCGCATAAGATATTCCCCGAAGGTAAACACGAGAAAGTGGCTCAGGCCCCATTCGGAGGGAGATATTGCGCGTATTAAATAATTTATTTTTCTCTCGTTTGGAAATTCCTGCGACTTATATGTTTCTGCGCCGCGAAGATAATCGAATGTTTTCATCCCTTCGGCGATCCCCTGCTCAATTGACCTGCACCGGAGAAGAAATCCGGGGCTTAACGACATCAGCTCTCGCGTTCCGTACGCATGGCAAAGGTAGACATAGATCTTGTCCCGGAAGTTGAAGTTGAAACTGGTGGCAGCACGCGTGCCGTTCACATTGAGGAACAAAAGCCGGAGCCAGCCGCGGGCGGCAAATTTCTCCGCAACTTCAAAATGGAAGGCGCGGTGGTTCGGACAATGAAACGCAGACCGGTATCCTAAACTTTCCCAACGATGGTTGTGGATATCTATGAACGACGCGACCGCCTGAAAGACGTCATCGTCTGCATGTTTGATTATTTCAACCTTCGATTGAAAATATTTTGCAAGCTTCTTTTCTTCAGTTCTTAAATGGTGGCGCTTATTTCTGCTCAGTTGCGCCTGAAACGTTTCCCACGTTTCCGGTAAGGCGACATGAGTCGTTTCGGCCTTTGCTAATACACGCGCGGGCAGCCCGAATCGTTTAAACACCACTGGTAGCGTCTCAAGCGCGATTGATCCCTGGGATATATCCCTGAGATCAAACACATCCCACGATGAACGGATTGAGGAAAGATATTGCGCAAACGAATTGATGACGGTTGTTTCATAGCCCGCCGCTATGATGATCTGGAGATAATCCGAGATTTCTACCCCGATAAATTGAATCCATGTCGCTACCCGTATTCCTAAAAAGGTAATGTCCTCAAGAAATATTGGGGCGATGCCGATGGTATGATCATCATCCTTGAATACTACGCAATGGAGTCTCCGGTGTTGATTGTGAAATTTCCACCACGTCCGCTGCCACTCGAAAGTCTGAAATACTGTTGCCTCGGATTCCTCCAGCAATTTGTTCCAGGCGCATTCCAATGCATCGAATTCGGAATCCGTTTTAATGATGGATATGGTGCATGGATTGGTATGCCGTAGTATGGCAGGGATATGCGACTCGTCTGCAATCTTGCCGTTTCGAAAATTTTGAATTACTTTCGTTCGGCGTCGCGATGCCATTAACGGGTCTCGCATAACTCTAAAATAATATTTTTGGGTGTTTCATCCAAAAGATTTACAATCAAAGATAGAGATTATTTAGTTTATTAACAATATCCCTTTGAACGGCTCTCAATAAATCTTAGAATTTTCTAATTTAGCACCCTTTGCAATCCACAAAGTACATGAGAATCGAAACATAATTGGGAATTGGTAAATTATTAGACACGTGACAGCCGACAAAGGATTAATCTACGCCTCTTTGAAATCGGCGGCAATCTGGGTACTCAAAAAAACAACGCCGATTCCCGTTGGGGGAAACCGGCGTTGACATTACATTATGCTTATCCTCAGGATGTTTTTATACGAGGCAGCGAAAAGAGATAGTCATTTTTTAAAATCCGTTTTTTGCTTTTCCTCCCTTTTTTCGCTAAATTTTATAACATTTTTGTGAACGTATGATAGAAAATTACATCCCCATCGGTATAATGATGATTTTCGCACTTGCCTTCGGCGTGTTTATGTCGAAAGCAAGCGAATTATTCGGACCGAAAAATCCTACTGATGAAAAACTCTCTACCTACGAAAGCGGCATGGAGCCCGTCCGTTCAGCGCAGGAACGCGTAACGGTGAAGTATTATATGGTCGCGATGCTGTTCATTATTTTCGATATCGAAGTTGTGTTTCTTTACCCCTGGGCGGTGAATTTCCGCGAACTGGGAATGTTCGGTTTCATCGAAATGTTTATATTTATGGTAATACTTTTTGCGGGATATATTTACGTGTGGAAAAAAGGCGCGCTTGATTGGTCAACACGCGACCGTTCGAAACCCATCCCCGCCCCTCAAAAATAAAATTTAGAAATTGGTTTAACCCATGGCAATGCAGAGTGCGATAGAAGGATTTGTAACAACCCGGCTGGATGATATCATCGGTTGGGCGCGGAAGAATTCTCTCTGGCCCATGCCGATGGGAATTTCCTGCTGCGCCATCGAAATGATGTCGGCGGCTGATCCGCGGTACGATATATCGCGGTTCGGTTCAGAAGCCATGCGCTTCTCGCCCCGCCAGGCGGATCTCATGATCGTCGCCGGGACGGTTACCTTTAAAATGTCCCACGTAGTTCGGAAGATATACGACCAGATGCCCGATCCCAAATGGGTGATTGCGATGGGGGCGTGTACATCAACAGGCGGAATGTACCGCTCGTATTCCGTAGTGCAGGGTATCGACCAGTTCATTCCGGTTGACGTGTACGTTGCCGGCTGTCCGCCGAGGCCCGATAACCTCCTGAAAGGGTTGATGGAAATCCAAAAGAAAATCGCCCGCGGCGAGAAACCGGGACAATCCGAAAAAGTGTATATCGATCAGGTTGCATAAAGCGAATTAAGCTCCCGCCAATAAATTTAATGAACGAAAAAATAATCGAAAAACTCCAGGAACAGTTCAACGACGCGATTGTTTCTACCAGTGAATTCCGCGGCGAACTGACCGTTGTCGTATCTAAAAAGCAACTCGTCAACATCTGTAAGTTTCTTCGTGATGATGACACGCTTCAGTTTGATTCGCTCCGCGACGTCTGCGGCGCCGATTATTACCGCCCGGAAGACCGGTTTGAAGTGATCTATAATATTTATTCGCTCAAAAATAAATTCAGGATTCGTTTGAAAGTGCGCGTGGATGAAAAAGACCCCGTCGTTCCCACCGTCACTGGCATCTGGCCCACGGCAAATTGGGAGGAGCGCGAGGCGTACGATATGTACGGCATCAAATTTGAAGGCCATCCCGATCTGCGCCGCATCTATATGCCCGAAGATTTTGAATATTATCCCTTGCGGAAAGATTTTCCCCTGATGGGTATTCCCGGTTCATTGCCGCTTCCTCCAAAAAAATAATTCTATGCCGGAACAAGTACCCAAAGAAGTAAAATCGAAAATTCTCCAGGCGCTGGAAAACCAGGATTCCACGGTCACCTTTGACGATCCGCTGGAGAGCGATATGATCCTCAACATGGGACCGCAGCACCCGGCAACGCACGGCGTCCTCCGGCTGCTGATCCGTCTCGACGGCGAAACGATTGTCGGCGTCGTACCCGATCTCGGGTACCTTCACCGCGGGTATGAAAAGATCGCGGAAAATTGCAACTTCCACGAATTCATTCCGCATACAGACCGGCTGGATTATCTCTCGCCGCTTGCGAACAATGTGGCGTATGTTCTCGCAGTCGAAAAACTGATGGGGATAGAAGCTCCTCCCCGCGCGCAGTATATCAGGGTGATCTGCTGCGAGTTGGCGCGCCTCGCCTCTCATCTCGTGTGGATGGGAACGATGGCGATGGATGTTGGCGCGCTCACTGTTTTGCTCTGGGGATTCCGGGAACGGGAAAAAATTCAGGATATATGGGATATCCTTACGGGCGTAAGGTTCACTACAAGTTTTACGCGCATCGGCGGGTTAGCGCAGGATATGACCGATGAAGCCGCGAAGATGACCAAGGATTTCCTCGATCAGTTGCCCAGGTCAATCGATGAATGCGAACGGTTGCTCTTAAAGAACAGAATTTTCATCGATCGCTGCGAGGGCGTGGGGTATATTTCCGCGAAGGACGCAATCGCAATGGGATTGACGGGACCAAATCTTCGCGGGTCCGGAGTGAATCACGATCTACGCCGCGATGAACCGTATCTCGTCTATAACGATCTGGATTTCGATGTGGCAGTTTACGACGAGGGCGACGTCCTCTCGCGGTTCTATGTCCGCCTGCAGGAGATGAAGGAAAGCATGAAAATTCTCTACCAGGCGCTTGAGAAGACGCCGAAAGGTCCGTACAATGTCCGCAAACCGAAAGATATTCTCCCGAAAAAAGAACGCACGTACAGCAAGATGGAAGAGCTTATTCACGATTTTATGATCACCAACTTCGGGATTAATCCTCCGGTTGGCGAGGTCTATCACGGCATCGAGGCGTCGAAAGGCGAGCTTGGATTTTATATAGTCAGCAACGGCGCGGGCAACCCCTGGCGCAATAAAATACGCTCCCCGTCATTCGTGAATATCCAGGCGACGCCGATCATGATGAAGGGTGGGATGATATCCGACGTCGTCGCCGTCATCGGCAGCATCGATCCTGTTATGGGCGAAGCGGATAAATAGACCGCTATTGGAATAATGTTAAATTGAAATGAGTGATTATCTATCCACATTCAGAGGGTCGTCCAAAAAGAACATCTCTCAATTTGGTGGGTCATGCTGAACTCGTTTCAGCATCTATTTTACCAATTTATGGATCCTGAAACAAGTTCAGGATGACTCATACTTTCTTTTTGGACGACCCCGACTCGGATTAAGTTTATCGATTCCCGTAATAGTTATTTTCAAATTAAGTGATTTAAATTTTTCTTATGACCTTCTCAGAACCAAGTCTAAAAAAAATAGAAGAGCTGAAAAAGCAGTACCAGACGACGAAAGCGTTGACGCTTCCGGTGCTCTGGATGGCGCAGCAGGAGTTCGGCTGGATATCCCCGGATGTCATGAAATATGTCGCCGGTGTGCTGAACGTCCCCCCAAGCCATGTGTACGGGGTTGTGACCTTTTACACCATGTACAATACGAAACCGGTCGGCAAGTACAAGCTCCAGGTGTGCACAAATGTCTCCTGCCAGCTTCTCGGCGCGGATGAATTGCGCGATCATATTTGCGAACGCCTCAACGTGAAATTAGGCGAAACCACCAAAGACGAAATGTTCACGGTTGAAGAAGTGGAGTGCCTCGGTGCGTGCGGCACCGCCCCCGCCATACAGGTGAACGACGAGTACTATGAGAATCTCGACGTCCAAAAAGTCGATAAGCTCCTCTCGGAATTGAAGTAACCTATGCCGGATTTCGAAAAACTTATTCTCCCCGATATACCCGATCTCCACAAGATCGACGTTTATGAAGCGCACGGCGGGTATGCCGCGCTCCGAAAAGCGCTATCTCTGAAACCGGAAGAAGTAACCGACGAGGTAAAAAAATCGAACCTGCGGGGAAGAGGCGGCGCGTGTTTCCCGACCGGGCTGAAGTGGACGTTCATGCCGAAGCAAACCACCAAGACGAAATATCTCTGCGCGAACGGCGATGAGAGCGAGCCGGGCACGTTTAAAGACCGGCAGATTTTTGAATTGAACCCCCATCTCTTCATCGAAGGCGCGCTGATTGCCGCGTATGCGATGGGCGTCCAGTACATCTATACCTACATCCGCGGCGAATATAAGAAGTGGATCGATTTACTTCAGATTGCGGTGGATGACGCGTATAAAAAAGGATATATCGGAAAAAATATCGCCGGCTCGCAATTCAACGTGGAGTTTGTGATCCACAGGGGAGCGGGCGCCTATATTTGCGGCGAAGAATCCGCGTTGATGAATTCCATCGAAGGCGACCGCGGTTACCCGCGCGTGAAGCCGCCCTTCCCGGCTCAAAACGGAGTCTGGGGCTGCCCGACTACGATCAATAATATTGAAACAATATCCAATGTCCCTATTATCATTAACAGGGGATGGGAATGGTATTCAAAAATCGGTGCGGTAAAACATCCGGGACCTCTCCTCTATGGAATCAGCGGTCATGTGAATAAGCCCGGCGTGTACGAAGCGCCCACAGGAGTGTTACTGACGGACTTGATCGATAACTTTGCCGGCGGCGTGCGCGGGAATAAAAAGATCAAAGCCGTTATTCCGGGCGGGTCGTCGACGATGTGGCTGAGGGGCGAAGAAATCGCGGGCGTTAAGATGGACGCGGAATCGCTGAAAGCGGTCGGCACGTCAATCGGCACCGGCGGCGTTATCGTGATGGACGAGGATACCGACGTCTTGAAAACGCTTCTCCGCATCGCCCATTTCTATCACCACGAATCGTGCGGGCAATGCACTCCCTGCCGCGAGGGAACCGGATGGATGGAAAAAATTATTAAGAGTTTTGTCGCGGGCGAGGCGACCGAGGAGGATATCGATCTCCTGCTCGACGTCGCGAATAATGTCGAGGGAAACACCATCTGCGCCCTTGCCGACGCCGCAGCATGGCCCGTGCAAAGCGTGATTAAAAAATTCCGGGATGAATTTGAGAAGCGCGCCGTGCCATCGCGCCTTCAGAAGAAAAAAATACAACCTCCGCATTTAGTAACTGCCGGACGATAAACCGTCCGGAAGTCACGCGCTAATTATTCTGCGCGCCTTCTAATATCCACTTTTTTAATCCCGTAATTTGATTTGTCGTCAGCGCGGGGCGCTGGAACGGCATCGGCGCCAGCCCGTACTTTCCTTCGATTCTCCACACTAACCTGCTCTGCGTTGTATCCTTTGCGATAATCACGCCGGGCTTTGAGCTGATGGCGTCCTGGTAATTGTCCAAGCTTAATTGATCCGCCCTGGATTCGGTGTCATGGCAGCCCGAAAACGCGCATGCCTGCAAAAAGAGCGGCTCCACGTTTTTCCCGTAGCTGACGTTCGATGCCGGAAACACAATGCCGCTGGTATCGGGGGATGATACGGTATCCTTACAACTGTAGGTAATGACCATGAGGATGCATAATATTGCGAAGAGGAGCGTTCTCGCTGTTACATTGCGGGCTGGATTATTCATCATGCCTTTCATAATTGCCATTAAGTAATTATAGCAAAATTACGGGGGAAGTGCAAAAAGAGAGGGGTTGAATATTGGATAATGTCTCAATTTCAATTTAATCTTTCCGTTTAATGTTTGATTGGATAAGGAAGGTTTCATATATCGGAGGCATAAAGAGATCTAAAAGACCATAAGATTCGCTCGATAAAACAAAAACTCAGCGTTGATATTGCAACCGGTGAAAAGTCCTAAGCCGCCCTGTATCTGCTTTGGATGTTCACCCTGTTGAAGTGAGACGGTTGGGTGGTCTGAAAGGTGGTAAGGTGGAAGCAAAAAAATATCAACAGCGAAACTCATTGAAATCGCCAAACTTGGCGCTAAAAAAGGGAAAAAATACTAACCTAATCGGAAGAGATAGTTACCCTGCCAGACACTCCATCATAAATCATTTTGAATTTTGACAAGAAAGTCCTTCCCATGAGAACTTGGTGACGTTGTCCACCCGCTGCCAAAGCTACGCCTGCGAATGCTCCATATACGACAAAGTTAAGACTTGGGATGCGAATTTGTGCAAGATATACATTAACTTCGTGTTCACCGCTTGAACCGCATATTTTTCTCTTATCAATAATCGGTAAGACTAATTTAGATGCGAGTAGGTCATCAATGCAGGATTCTGTTGCACCGGTATCAACCAGCGCCTCTACATCATTGATTCCAGCGATTGGAAAGGTACCAAAAGCCAGCTTCCAGGTGGGATCAAAACCAACATCAACTCGCAATGTGGGTCCCTGGTTGATCAATAAGCCAGATCCGGAAACGCCCGTTACGGTGTCGCTAAAACCACATTCTGTTTTAGGCACGGGATAAATTATAAACTACCGATGCAGGTAATACGATGGGGGGTGCGCCAATTTGACGAATAAGATAAGGACCTTGACCGAATCGTTTCACGGCGTCTTCAGCTGCTTTTTCGAAGGAGTCGTAAATGTCAACCAATTTTTGGTCATGAATTAATATCCATTTTCCAATATGAGTTGATTCCAAACTTCGTCGCATTGTTTCGTATGCTTCAATTTCTTTGTTCAGATCGGACATATATTTAGAGAATTATCAATGTTATTTACATCTTAATAACATGAGAGCGAACAAATTAATTACCCCATGGGCGCTCATCATCATCACGCTTCCGTTCTCAATATAATTAAAGATATGGTCTTTGTCAAGCTCAATAAAATGAGAATCACGAACACGTCGTTGCATTACAATCTATGTATTATGAATTCCTACGGATTCATTAAACACCTAAAGTAACGCCTGCGACGGAAGCTGGAATAAACAAAAAACTATGGCGTGTCGAGGATTTGGTAGCCATAACGAGCGTAAAACAGTGTCTTTGCAACTGTAGGAGATGACTATGAGGATGCATAATATTCCGAAGAGGAGCGATCTCGCTGTTACATTGCGGGCTGGATTATTCATCATGCCTTTCATAGTTGCCATTAAGTAATTATAGCAAAATTACGGGGGAAGTGCAAAAAGGGGGGGTAGGAATATTGATCCCAGTTTTTATACTTGATATTGACAATGGGTCGGTTATATAGCTATCTACATTAGACTTTGAAGTGTAGTAAGGATATCGCAGACTGGTTTTGAATCAGGTCTCATACCATATTTGTTGCTCATTCTATTTTCTTGAAATATCCAAATGATTTCATAAATAAATCCTGTAGCACGCCAATCTTTGTTGTTGGTGTCAAAGTCATTAAGAGTAAAGTTATTAAAGGCCAAAGTATACTAATAATTGCATTATAATAAGCTGATTTAAAAAGGAAATAAATTCCTATCCCGATAGAAATTGGCCATTTAAAATGTACAAACAATACAGCAATATCAGCTAATAGGGAACTGATAAATTTGTACCTTATCATAGACCACAACCAGCTCGAGAGGATAATTCCAATTATTATTTTCCACCACGGAAAGTAAAGTAGTAAAAAAGGTGCGATGGGTTGTGAAATAAACATCATCCAATCACCCCATTCATTTGCTCTAAGCCAGCAATACTGAAGATTTTCTTCGTCAGTGTGATTTCTTGGGTTGTAAATAAATTCTATTATGGCCATTCATCTCACTTGCAGATATTATAAATGCATGGTGAAATTAGATTAATTATTTTGATATAACTTCTCTGTTGATATCAACTTTGTTGTAAGAATGCTAATTTCTGATTTATCCCAACCAGAATGTTCTTTTATAATTTCAATGTCGTGCTTCATGTCCGGGATGTCATTTTCATTTTCAACTATAATATATTGAATATCATTGGGCATGAAAGTGAGAGTTGAATCAATTGGTAGTTTGTCCTACAGTTTCTTAATTAACTGGCTACTTATGGGGATCGTTGCAGTTTCCGATGAAAACGGTGTATGGTTCTTTGGAACAAACCTCCATTCCCTTTCGTTGTAAAACCTTTTACATTCCTTAGAAAATTCCCCATTTCTCCATGGGTTTCCTTCGTAGGGCTTGAGGAACGATGTAAAATTGTTAGAAACATCTAACAACTCCATTCTCCATTTTTGGATTCCACCGTTGATTTGATTTGCCTCATTGACAAGCCTATCTCTAAACCGGAATAAAGGAGAAAACTCGTGAAGATATAAAACGGGACTTATATTTTTTTTCATACCCCATTTTTTAGTTAGTCCAATTCCAAATTTGCCATGATCACCGTAAAATTCCAAGTGACTTCTCATCAAGAAAAGTGGGAGGTCGCAAAAACTTACCATGGCGATGGCAAGTTGGAGCATGACTTCATTATCCATGGTAAATCGTTCACCGCAATAGTGAGGACGGAAATCAGTTTGCAAGATGCTGAGAAGGTTATCTCTGCTCGTGATGTGAAAGAGTGTGTTGGAACTGATACTTACTGCTGTTGAATGGTGGGGGTTGTAATCTTGGTACTTTGACATAATATAATCCGATAATTTAAAATTGTCCTTTTACATGTGGTCTTTACGTCAACCTCATTTCATATCAAGTTCTCTAATCGTAAGATGCCCATTAGGACATTTAAAAGAGAGCTGGAGTTTTCTCTTAGAATTCACGAATGGTGGAGGGATAGGCAAGAAATCTGCGGTTGCGTTGCAACTATCACATGGTATGCTCTCGGGAAGAGGATCAGACTTTTTATTTTTATCCATATTTATCTCCATTATTGGGTTATCTTGTCAAGAAACTACAAAATGGTTCGTAGAATATATAATAAATCTGTTATATTCGCAATGATTTGTAAATACTAAAAAAGGAGTTGCAATATTAAAGGTGGGCGAATTGTTTCCCTCCCTTAAACTTCGTATATTTATAAATCCATGAACATGGGGCTGTAGCTCAGCTGGGAGAGCGCCTGAATGGCATTCAGGAGGTCGAGGGTCCGATCCCCTTCAGCTCCACTGGAATATGTATTTAGTTGCCGTAAACTGAATATTTTCGCTGAACTCAAAAGAGGAACCGCTTTATAATTAGATAAGGCAGTTCCTCTTTTTCTTTTTATACAGGCGTTATTTTGCCTTTCTGTTATATAATAATATATTATAATTGGTTCTCACGCACCTAAAGTGTGTGAATCGTCGTCATCGCGAGATTTTGTAACATGGAAAACGCTGTGGATACCCCGTCGATGAATTTCAGTGTTACTGATCGTCGTCGGTTATCGTCACCCTGAGCGAAGTCCCGACCTCCTCTTCGACTTCACTTCGTTTCGCTCAGAGAGACGGTCGGGACGAAGTCGAAGGGGATTCGTCATATACTTAATTCTGAAGTTCATTAGTAGCAGTTTCATCGCGTCATCCCGATGGGATCCCCTATGGACAATCTCCTTATGTCGATGTAAATTGCAAAAGTTTGAATCTAGTTTATAGGACGGATCGACGTTTTCACATAGTCTTAGAGCATCGTAACGAGTATATATCGAGTGGCCAGGGACGCCACCAGTCGATGGCAGCAAAATATTCAGCGAACAAAAATATTGATAGGGAAAGTACAATGGGAAAACGCGTAGAAGAGTTTCATGCATTTCGCACAAAAATGAATAAGCGGATTCTTGAAACCGACAACCGGGCAATCAAACGATTTTTTGGGGTCGATACCCTCACCTACGAACCGGGCAAATTAGATGCGAAAACAAAAGAAATGCTCGGGCTGGCTGCATCCATGGTTCTTCGCTGCGATGATTGCGTCGCCTATCATATCGAGCGGTGCAGGGAAGAAGGCGTTTCCGATGATGAAATGTTTGAGGTATTCAGCGTAGCGCTGACCGTCGGCGGCTCGATTGTTATCCCCCACCTGCGCCGCGGGGTTGCCTTCCTCGATGAACTGAATGAAACCGGTTCAAAAAAATAATCAGTTTCATCTCCGTCAAGAAAATTCCCCAATTATTGCCATGCAATCCTGATGTTTCTTATGGATGATTTCGGGACATGAAGAACGAGCTGATCTCGCATTTGAAACACGCGATGGGGGTGTTTTATGACGTACTGAACACGACGGATAATTTTATCATCCTGTGCGATCATCATCGCCGGGTCTTGTTCATAAATCCCGCGCTTTCCAGGTTCACAGGATATTCAAACGATGAATTCCCTAATAAACCGTTGACGTCCATTTTTACCCGCGCGCATCGGGCTGCCTACGCGGTTCAGTTAACAAAAAATCTCCGGGAAAAAGGAGTATGGCATGGCGAAGCGGAAATCCAGTGCAAGGGTGCAGCGTCATTCTGGGCGGAAATCCATATCATGCATTATTCTCCTCCTGAATCTGCTCAACAGTATGTCGTATGCTTTGGGCATGATTTAACTCCCCAGCGAATTGCAGCCGAACAGGTTTGGCGCGCCCGCAACTCTAGCGGTCGTCTCCTCGATTCCATGCGTGATGGGTTATACGTTATCGAACAAAATGGAACAATTAAATCTTGTAATAACAGTATGTTGGAATTGATCGGCTACCGCAGGGACGAGCTGCTTGGATTGACGCCTCCGTATCCATGGCTGAGGGAATCCGACGCCTTGCAGCACGCGGATGCTCTGAAAATGGCAAGCAAAGGAAATCTCGTCTCAAATTTTCCACTTACGTTCAAAAGAAAAAATAATTCGAACCGCAGGGTTACCCTCTCGATCTCGTCATTCCCCGACAAAACAAACCAGGGACGGAAGTGCTTCATTGTTTCAGTCCGCGATGTGTCAAATATCGAATACATAGAAAAAATAAACCGCGCTGAAGCCCGGATCGAGCTTCTCCAGGCGGAACTCCGGCGAAAATCGGTAACATTGAACACCATCTTCAATATTCAACAATTGAGATTGCAGCAGGCGGAGATATCGAAAATATTTAAAGAAATCATCGCCGGCGTGCAAAAACTTCTTCAGAGCGATTTAGCGGGAGTATTCCTTATCGATCGGAAAATGAAAACACTTTCCCCGAAAGTCCTTTCCAGGAAAAATTCATTTACCCACGCGCTCGGTAAATTTTCACTCCCGCTGGGCAAGGGGTTGGTGGGAAGCGCTGCGGTGAGCGGGAGGATGATGATTGTCAATAACGCCCACATGGATCCGCGTTCGATTTATCCAAGGGGCAAAAAACCGGCGATGGAACACATCATTGTTGTGCCGTTGCGGATGGCGAACAGAATTTTCGGCGTCCTTGCCGTCGCCCGTAATCGCCAACCCGAATTTATGGATGACGACGCCCAGATCATTAAATCGTTCGCGGAGGCGACCACGCTTGCGATAGAGAACGCCCGGCTCGTGCGGGAAGCCGGCGGGGAAACACGGCTGGGACTTAAAAACCCCAACATTAAGCGGTTAAATGGTCTTCATCAACACATATCCTCGCTCGATTTTCCTGACTCAACATTAACGAAAGAGAGATAGGCATGGGTATAACTGATTTTCTCGGTTGGAATGTAATTATAGTCGGCGCGGGTTTCATAGCGATCCTGATTTATCTTATCGTTCTCTTTCAACGGCGGCGGAAAAAAAATCCGGAGCAAATTGTGAAAAAAAAGTAATTGATGCGTTGCCGGGAGACTTGTGGCAGGTTCCAGCTTCGAGGAAGAGTAATTGCGAGTTCCGCAGCAGCGGAACTCGCCTGCCCGACTGCGTCGTTCGGGCGGGCAATCTCCTTATATGAATGCAAATTGCGAAAAAATTATATTTGATGCGTCCATAAGGTGACCTGCCCTGACGCGCCGATCAGGTGATCGGCTACTACACGAGTTGAGTTTTCGCACAATCTGACGCTGGCGAGAATAAGTTACATTCACCTTTTGCACCTCGGTTCACACTTTGCTATATTAATCCAAAATTATTTTCCATAAGGTTCCGATTCTATGATAGTAATGAAGTTCGGCGGCACGTCGACGCAGGATGCTGCTGCAATGCGGAATGTCGCCCAAATCGTCAAAGCACGTCTGCATCTCCATCCGATTGTCGTCATATCCGCCATCGCAAAAGCGACGAACATTCTCGAACAGGCGGGCAGGCTTTCAGCAAAAGGGAGGCGCGATGAAGCAAAAGACCTTTTAAAAGGATTGATCGACCGTCATTATGCCATTGTTGATGAAAACATAAAGCAACCCCGTCGGCTGGCTGATTTACGCGCGTACATTACTAAAGCTCATCAAGATCTTGTTGAACTTACCCATGGCGTTTCCATCCTGCGTGAATTAACCCCGCGCACGCTCGATGCATTTTGCTCGTATGGCGAACTGTTATCCTCAAAACTCATCGCTGCCACCCTCTGTGAAGCCGGTATGCAAGCCGAATGGCTCGATACGAAAGAGTTTATGATCACCGACCATAATTTTACCTCCGCCATGCCTTTGATGGAGCAGGTGGTGTCGCGGTTGAATAAAATTTTAACAGGGAAGAAAGCAGGTACGGTGTTCGTTACGCAGGGATTTATCGGAAGTACGGAAGAAGAGAGGCGGACAACAATGGGCAGGGAAAGCTCTGATTATTCTGCGGCAATTATCGGCAGCGCGTTGGATGTCCAGGATGTGCAAATCTGGACGGATGTGGATGGAATCCTGACCGGCGATCCATCGGTTATCAAACATCCCAAGAAAGTTAAGGAAATGTCATTTTACGAGGCGTACGATTTATCCTTCTTCGGCGCAAAAATCCTTCACCCGAATACCATGCTGCCGGCGCTTGAAAAAAACATCCCCATTCATATTTACAATTCCCGTAGACCAAATTTGTCGGGATCGCGCGTCTCTTCAATAAAATCATCAGATAAAATCCAATTGAAATCTGTAACCTCAATGGGGGGGATTACGGTGATCCAAATTTCTCCGGCGAAGAGATTCAGCCAGTATATTTTTTGGGAACATATCTACAGCGTGCTTACGCGGTACAGGGCGATAGCAAAGCTTACGGTTACATCGGAATACAATGTCGCCGTTGCGCTGGAAGATCGCTATGATATTCCGGCTATCGTGCATGATATCGGTGAGCTTGCAACGGTGGAAGTTCATAATAATCTGGCTATCGTTTCCCTGATCGGCGCGAATATCCGGCAGGATGTGGCTATTCTCAAGAAAGTTTTTACCGCCAGCGGCGCTGCTCCCGTTTCAATGATTTCCTTCGGCGCGTCAGGATGTAATCTCAGCTTTATTGTTCCCGGCGATGCTGCGCGAACTGTTGTTGCAAACCTCCATCGCGAATTTTTCGAAAACGGTCTGCCCCCCGATATGTTTGAAGAGCTTGAGCATTCATCAGTCAAAGCATGAGCGTTAAGAAGTTTTCACGGGAGGAGGCGGCGAGGAAAACAAAACGAACGGTGCAAAAACTCGAAAAATTATTTGGAATTCCTCTCCCTCCACGGAAAAGATCCGCTCCCCTCGATATGCTTATTGCAACAATTCTCTCACAAAATACGAATGATATTAATAGCCACAGGGCATATGTGGCTTTGCGTAAAAAATACCCGGCGTGGGATAAAATTCACACCGCCCAGACACGTTCCATCGCCGCAGCTATCCGCACCGGTGGTATGGCAAATCTGAAAGCTACGGGAATTAAAAATCTCCTCAATGGTCTGAAAGAACGATTCGGTTCGCTTAATCTTTCGTGGCTGAAAAAACTTGGAAATGACGAGATTATCGATATTCTTTGTTCGTTCACCGGAGTGGGATTAAAAACTGTGTCCTGCGTTCTCCTTTTTTCACTGGGGCGGGATGTCTTTCCCGTCGATACGCATGTCCATAGAATTTGTAACCGGTTAGGATTGGTGCGGGGATGCAAAACGCCCGATAAAACATATATGGCAATGAAGACAGTTGTCCCCGAAGGTAAAGCGTATTCTCTCCACATCAATTTAATCAGGTTCGGGAGAAAAATATGCCGCTCGGCCGCCCCTCTTTGCGGAATCTGTCCTTTGTACAGGGAATGTGAATTTTCCTTGAAAGCGAAATACCGCAGTATAAATTCCCCCTCCGCCGACGCAAAAAAAGTGAACTTCATGCTGCTCGAAAATGTTTAATGTGAAATTTTTTTATATTAAGCATCCTGAATTTTTACTCGATCACACGGTTTCAGACTGTGTGAAAACTCGGATTCATTGTTTAAACTAGATTCAAAGTTTTGCAAATTGCATTGATATAAGGAGATTGCGACGTCCGCCTCCCGTTAAAAAGATGTCGGGAGGCGGACTCGCAATGACCTCCCCAAGAGTCCCAGGAACTTGGGAACGAGAGAATCTTAATTGTTCAGAAACTCGAATTTGAAATCAAATCACAATATTGACATTAACACATCGTTCACCATATCATCATCTCATGGAGTTACTATGCGGATAATTCTTTTCTTTGTTCTTCTCTTCCCGGCAGCGCTCATGGCGGAATCGTACTGGCAGCAGGATGTCCATTATATCATCGATGCCAAGTTAGATCCCGATAAAGCCGTCGTCACCGGTAAAGAGACCCTCGTCTACACCAATAATTCACCCGATACGCTGAAGGTTGCCTACTTCCGCCTGTACTGGAATGCATTCACCGAGAGAAGCCACGGTGAGGAATTTGCCCTGCGGGAAAAACAATACCGCTGGAACACCACCGGCGGAACAACCGTAAAGAAAATTACTTTTATCAAAGGAGCCACGGAAACGATCCCCGTCTATACCATCGATAATACGGTCATGGAAGTTCAATTTCCCTCCGCGTTGCCCCCGGGCGACAGCGTAAAATTTTATTTCGAATGGGAAGGCAAAGTGCTCGAAGGGGGTATCCGTACCGGACATGAGGGGCGCGATTTTGATATCGCGCAATGGTATCCGCAGATCGCAGTGTATGATAAATTCGGATGGGATAAAAATCAGTATCTCACGCAGGGAGAATTCCATAACGAATACGGCACATTCGACGTCAGCATCACGCTCCCCAAAAGCTTTCTCCTCGGATATACAGGGCAGATTGTTAACCCCGAAGAGGTATATCCCGATTCCGTGCGAGCCAAACTGAAAGAATCGATGGGCAATGATTCAACGGTGCAGATTGCCGATTACAGCGAGACCGATTGGAAGGGAGCGGACACAGTTTTGCAGACATGGAAATTTCGCGCCGAACATGTTACCGATTTTGCCTGGTCAGCCAACGAACATTATATCTGGGACGTCGCGCACTGGACTCCTCCCGAACCCCCGGAAGCGGGGATGGGAGCAAAATCCATTACCATTCATTCACTCTATTTTGCAGATAAAAAGGAATACTGGAGGGAAGTCGCGCATTTCGGCAGGCACGCGATCAGTTTCTTCAGCACGCATTACGGGCAATATACCTATCCGAATATGTTTATCATCGAAGGCGTGGAAGGCGGCGGCATGGAATATCCCGGGCTCACCTTCTGCGGTCATTACGGCGATAAAAACAATCATGGTCTTTACGGCGTAACGGTGCACGAGACCGGCCATAACTGGTACCCTATGATGATTCAGAGCAACGAAACCTATTTCGCGTTCATGGATGAAGGGTTTAACACCTTTATCACCACCACCGCAGAAGAAGATTATTACGGACGGCATGATAATTCCTACACCTGGACAGATTGGCAGCAGAAATTTTTTCATTACGATAACGACGACAGCCGGCAGGGAAACCAGCGCGGCGCCCTTGACCTGGCAAAAACAGGATACGAAGAACCCGTAGCCACGCATTGTTACCGGTTTAAACAGCAGGCGTTATCCGGTAGTTCTATCTATCCCAAGACCGCTTCTATCATACTGATGCTCCAGTATGTTCTCGGCGATTCGGTGTTCTCGCACGTTATGAAGGAATATTACCGGAAGTACCATTTTAAACATGTGTATCCTGAGGATTTCTACAACAACGCGATGGAAGCGAGCGGTCAAAAAGATTTACGGTGGTTTTTTGACGAGTGGTTCAACCGGACATATACCTGCGATTACGGCGTCTGCGGTTTACGCTCGGAGAAATTAGTGGAGAATAATCAAACCCGGTACCGCACGCGCTTCACCATCCATCGTTATGGACAGGCGATCATGCCGCTCGATATCCGCATCTCGATGGTGGATGGAAGTTCCAGAACTGTCCTGATGCCTGTCGATCAGTGGTTTAACGGGGAGGAGGAACGCGATACCGTTGTCGATCTCTCTTCGTACCCCGACAAAGCCGAGATCAATCCCGACGGAAGAATCCTCGATATCAACCGGCTCAATAACGTGACGGGAATAATTCCCCCGACGAAGATTGAGTTTGACAACACCATGTTTCACGGAACGCCCATCGATTCGTACCTGGTGCTATGGCGACCGTCGTTCTGGTATACCGACGCGGGTGGAATGCAGATTGGAGCAAAAGTGAACGGCAATTATCTCCGCGATATGTACCGGCTGAATTTAGGCGGCTGGTACAACACCGCCGATCAGACGATGAATTACGATCTCGGCGTCGGGCAGAACACGTTCATGATTACCCCGTTAAGCAACATCAACGCGCGGCTCTGGCGGCTTGAGGGACGGAAAGGCGTCGATGTGGATATCTCAAAAGGCATCCGCGACGAATTTTATGTCCCGCCGCAGCATATGTTTACCGCGCGGTATTCATATTCGCGGGCGGATAATACGGATTATTTGTTGCTCCCCTCAACGTGGGAACAGGGCAACCTGCAGCGGATGATATTTGGATATAGTTATTATAATCGAGGCGATCAATGGAATGTTTCTGCAGGAATGAATTTTGAAACTTCGGTAGGACTTTTCAAGGAGAGCGATTGGATTTATGCAAAACGCACGGTGGATCTCCGCGGCACCCTTCAGCAAATTGCCGGCTTCGATCTTTCCCTGCGGTTATACGACGGTTTGGGGTACGGCGATATTCCCAACCAGGCGAAGTATTATATCGCAGAGGGGAATCCGCTCGACCAGATGAGCGCCCCGTTTCTGCGGAGCAAGGGACCGCTGCCGACCGGTATCCGCGATCATGCGTTGTATCCGGGCGGCGGATTTATGCGCGGGTATTATAATTTTACCGCTCTTGGCGGTGGCATGGGAACAAAGATTGAAGCGGTTAATTCCGAAGCGAAATTTTATTCCCTCATTCCCTTCTGGAATCGTTCTATCCCTCTGATAAGCTCAATACCGGTGCTGGGCGACGTCAGGAGCGCGCTCTTCTTCGACGCGGGACGGATAACATCCGATCCGTATAATCTCTGGGATCAGAAATTTGAAGTCGATTGCGGTTTTGGTTTTCGCCTGACCAACCTTACTCGATATTTTGGACCATTTTCGGATACGAATCTGCTCAACTCCGTGGGATTAAACATGATCAGGTTTGATTTCCCGATCTATGTAAGCATGCCCGCGCCCGGCGAGGATAAACTGCGATTCCGGTGGGTCGTAGAACTGAACGAGATGTTTTAGAGAGGGAAGGTTCGAGTGTGAATGAATGTATAACCTCACTCCCGATAAAAACATCGGGACAGGCCCGGCGATGTTTTGTGTTTAATAATATTGCATAATTTCCCTCTCCCAAGCCTGTCCTGAGCGAAGTCGAAGGGGCGGGGAAGGGTGAAACGGCAGTCTGCATACACGCGATAGGACATAGAGTGAGGTCATGGTTGAACTACGGTGCTGTTACTGCTACCGCATTTGAAATATATATTTCGTACTTTGTTATTACGTGTTTACGGTTTATTTCGATTGTTTTTTAAACATGCTTAGAACTTATACTCCTTAAGTTGTAAGAAAGTGAGAAACAAATGAGCAACATGAAAAAGCTTTCCTTACTCAACGCCGCGTATATAACATGTCATCGCATTGATGAGGCGATTATTATTACGCATACGATGGTCAGAAGAACCTATCGAATCGTATTCCATCTTCTAAGCGCTCTTGCCCTCGTTACAACTATTGCCCATACTCAATTGCGCTATGATGAAGTTATTCTTCCCCGATTGCTGCAATCCATGACTGTTCAGATGGGTGCGATGTCCAACCGGGGGCTCTACGGTTATGGAATCGCCGATACAACATGGTATCCCAGCGCATACAGTAAACAAGGAATTCGCAGGCCGTTTTATTTGCATCTGGACTCTCTCGGGAGCGCCATCCATACTCAATATCTTCCCGATACCGGATATGTTTATAGTGATTGGAATTCTACGTGGGGCGAAATAAGTTCAGATATTTATAGTATGCGCGCTGTCGGATTAAAAGATTCGACGTTTCTCCTTTACCGAAAACAAGGATACTCTTTTGTTGATATTATTCCCGGAGGATATGGCGAACCGGATATACATGCATTTGCAGTTTCAAATGTAAATAATAATTTGCGCGAAATATTCAAAATTACAAGTTCAACAAATCCGGATATGGTTGTGGATCATAATGGCAAAACGCACATCGTTTTCGAGCACGTGACATCCTTGGTTCCGTACGGTATCTTCGAAAATACAGACGACTATTATTACCGCAGTTGTGAACTTGCACGCAATTTAGATTTTCCGGATGGGTCTTATGATTATCAGGTGATCGATCAATCAGGATATTTTCCCCAAATTCAAATTGATGGAAAAGATTCGCTGCATCTCCTATATTTTTCGGCTGCATCTTCAGTCAGCGATTCATTCTCGATGAAATATATGAAGGGGTATGGAAATCAATTCCAGTCGCCGCATGTTTTACGGCGGGTAGTTGAGGCGCATCAGAATTCATGGAATGGTGAGCCGCCAACGATCTCGTTTTCCGTGTGTAGGGATGGCAGACAGGCGCATGTCGGATGGACAGAACGAAACCCATCCAATATGGTAAAGGGAATCTATTCTATGCTCATCACCGATGATTCAATCCATGTAGATTCATTAAATTTGAACGGGTTCGGTAGCGAAGGGATATTTTTGTCAAATCCTCTGACGGGGAACAATTTTGTAATTTGGAATCAATCCGGAATGATGCACTATTCATCAGATCTGCATGGGACAATTTTTTCTGCTATAAAAACGTTCAGCATCGGTAGTAGTTATGTTGAGCCAAATTTCTTCCTCGATCCGCTGGCAGATATGCAGCCGAGTTTTCTCTGCGGAGTGTCTGGCTCCGGGATTCTCTATCTCAGGAACCTCGAAGGAAAGACTGATTCGTTTTTTTACCCGATTCCGTTATTCCGAGATCTTGTGTCGAGTGTAATTATTGATTCGCAGCAAAATATTTATACGGCTTATACAGATACATCGGCGGCGGTTCATACAGTGCGAATATCTAAAATATCCACAGGTATTAGTCTAACTCATCTTTCGAAGCCGATGATTTATTCCCTTTCGCAAAATTACCCCAACCCGTTCAATCCGTCGACAAAGATAAATTATACGCTCGCGCATCGCGCTCAGGTAAAAATTATAATTTATGATATCCTTGGCGATAAGATAACTACGCTTGCCAATGGTATTCAGGAGGCGGGAGCGCAGTCGGTCACATGGGACGCTAAAAATGTGGCAAGTGGAGTTTATTTTTATCGATTAGAAGCGTTGAGCATAGACTCTCCATCATCCTCGTTCGTTCAGGTCAAAAAGATGGTAATTATCAGGTGAGTAGGCGGTATGCTTTTTACGTTGTAGAAATAAATGTCGTCGTATCAAATCCCCTCGCCTTCGGCGTTCCCCCTTTGACAAGGGGGATTCTTACAGATCGAGATGCGACAAATCGATTTTGAGAAAACCCCCTTGTCAAAGGGAGCTTGGGGGTTTCAAACAGATCGTAGAACTAACGCAGTTTGCTTGGACTGAAACCGGAAGAGCGTTAACTCTTTTAAAGTGTTTTTTTACTCCATCATTAGTTGCAATTATCATTAAATTAATCATCGATGCAACGCTTTCTTAATCTCATCATAGCACTCATGATATTGAAGAGATTCTTTAAAAAAAGGTACAACATGTCTATCACTGCACGTTTAACGTTTCTCATCTTAGTATTATTGTCAACTGTATTTCTGTACAGTTGTAATTTTCTACAACATTCATCTCCCACTCCTGAAGAACAGATCGTTCAAGAATTGTCTAACCACCGGATCGTCATGCTTGGCGATTTCGCGCATAGTTTTCCATTGCCGTATCACACACTAATCTCGACGTTGACGAACTGGCTGGATATGCTGCAAGAGGGACGATCCGATCAACGCAGACTGACTCTCTTCCTCGAAGATGATAAACAAACGGCAGACCTCCTCAAACAATACACAAAAAGCGGCGATCCGAATCCTCTTTTGGATTTGTTCTTGCCGACTACCTCTTTTGAGCGGTTCGAGTTCTATGCTGATTTGCGAAGGATTACTCTGCGAATTGACAGCCTCAATCGGGTTCTGTCGCCTGATAAACAAATTACTTTTGATATTCAGGGTCCTGAAGCGATGAGTATCAATAGTCCTGCAATTATAGATTCTTCAGAGAAAGCCAGCTTGTTGTACTATGTGAAAGACCGTGATAGTCTATCGGCAATAAATATCATTACTTATTTTAAAGGACATCCGGAACAGAAAGGGCTTGTTTTCTACGGGGTGGGACATCTCATAAAAAACGTCGTGGAAAAGGGGGATTTCACCGGCTCTCTGGCGCCGGAAGAAAGAACCGGAGCGTATATCGGTTATTACCTGAAGAAGGAATATGGTGAGAACCAGGTCTTCTGTATAAGTCAGATTGCTCTTAGTCGGTTACAGCTAAAGCTCAATGAATCCGATGATAAGGATCGAATGTACCTTTCTCCTGATGTGCCCTGGAAAGACTTGCCGTACGATGATGAAAATCTCCTGCCCGAGAATTTTGATGCCTTCATTGTTCGCCATGGGTTCATCCTGCAGGGACATCCATTGCGGTATATTTTCAGCAAGAGAATTGTCGCCTCTTCTCTCCAGCGGTTACGATTCGCCGAACCCCATCGCGCAGGCGAATTTGGAGAGAGATTATTCCAGGAAGGTCTTCGCACGTTGTCATTTCTTTACGATACAACGTTCGCAACGCCGGACCAATGGAGTGCGTGGTCTTCAACGCATCCACTCAATGGACCGGAACTATTACATTCCACTTCTTTGCGAAATCGTTGGACGAAGGAAGGCTCAAAATTACTTGGCACTCCCGGTCTCGGCAACTTCATCGATAATCTTATAAATCTTGGTTTTGACTCAAGAGTCGGTTCCCCGAAAATGTCTCGCGAGGAATGGGAACGCGACATGGACCAAATGTGGCCCCAAATTGCTTCTCTGAATGCTATCGGTATGTATTGGGTTGGCGATCCGGCGGAGCAAGTCGAGGCAAAAGCATACCTGAGTCAGGTTAGCGGCGAAAGCTACAACGATCCCGACCTGTATCTTAAATGGTGGCGAAAAAAATTCTTCAAAAGTGATTTCTAACCTTGGGTGTTATGCTTTTTACGTTGTAGATATAATGTCGACGCATCGAAACCCCCCGCCTTCGGCGTTCCCCATTTCCTGCCCGACAGTCAGGCAGGGACAATGGGGATTCTTACAGGTTGAGATGTGACAACTAAATTTCGAGAAAACCCCCTTGTCAAAGGGGGACTAGGGGTTTCAAATGGATCGTTTAACTAACTCAGTTCACGCACGCTGACACGGGATTAACTAAAACGTAAGTAATCTCATTTCAATATTACATCATTAATCTAAAAAACTTTTAGGACAGTCATTTATGCAACGTACCCTTAATCTCATTCTAGCGCTATTCATTACCACTCTATTGATGGGTGTTAATGCACACGCGCAAAAATCAATTCGTATTGGATTTGACGCCGGGATTAACTTTGCCAACCTGACCAACTCCATTTTCGGAGATGATTACAAAGCGACACGCAATGGTTTAGTAATCGGTGGATTAGCAGAAATTGGAATCGCAGATGGCTGGTATATTCAGCTTGAGCCAAAGTACATTCAGAAGGGAGCGCAAGTGGGCGGATATATCTTCGGAACATTGGGTCCTGAATCGTCCGGGCTTATCGTCAGTGTCTTAAAGATGGATTATCTTGAACTACCGGTATTGATTAAAGCCCGTCTTGCTACCGGCTCCTTCAAACCATTCCTTTTCGCCGGACCAAACATTGGTTGCCTTATTTCTGCCAAACGGGTATTCGAGGGAGATGTTGACATTCAGGGAATGAGTAGTTTTGATGTGAGAAGCAATTTTGAGTCGTTCGAGATATCTCTTGATTTTGGGGCCGGAGGAGAGTTTCAAGTTTTACCCGCAATCTCGCTTCTTGCTGATATCCGTTACTCATACGGTTTGAATAATGTGAACACCGAAACCTTGGCGTCATATCCAGGTATCGGGGCTTTTGGTATACTCCCTATCCATAATTATGGATTCCAATTCTTAACCGGTATGCTTTTTACGTTGTAGAATTTATTCGCTTTCGTGAGATCGCGATAAAAATTCTATTCCTAATGACCTCACTCCGGATAAAAAACATCGGGACATGCCCGGCGAGATTTATCATAAGTGATAATCTACATGTCAACCCTCTCCCGGCGGCCCGCCTGACCGGACGGGCAGGGAGAGGGCGAAACGGCTCCGATATTTCCCGCTATGGGACTAAGGGTGAGGTCAGGATAGAATTGGTATTATGTCATTTTTAATGTCACAGGGGATCTAATAAATTATCATTGCATCAAAGCTCCCGCGCTTTCGGCGTTCCTCCACCCGATGAAATCGGGATATTCGATTTGACAAGGTGTTTAGTTAACCCATCCCCAACCCCTTCCCTTGCAGAAGGGAGGGGCAAGGGGTTGGGTTAAGAAAATACGACGATGTTTTTAATATTCCATCATCATCCTTAAAAATGAACTTTCAAATCAAAGAAGAATTCCCTTCCCGTTCCGGGTTGATAGGAATTTCCCCCCGTGTCCGGCTCGGAAAATGCGACATACTTTTGATCGGTAATATTCCTAACATGGAACATGGCGTCGGTTGCAAGACCGTTCACGCGCCAGGTGTACCCGATGCGCGCGCCGAAGAGCGTGTAGCCCGGAGTCTTGACGCCAAATTGATCGCCGGTGATGAGATCAACATAAACATCATTTGAACCATCGATATATGCTTCGCTGAGCGTTTCCGTGCTCAAACCGATGGATAAATCGGGGAGAGGATGATAGGCAACATCGAGCATGAGCTGATGCTGCGGGCTGTTCGGAAGATAATTTCCATCCCTGATGAAGCGGTTGGTATCGCGCGATGTTGGCGTAGCGAATGCCGGATCCGGGTCCATTAAGATTTTAATAGCGTTCGTCAGCGAATAGGTAAAATGAGAATAGGAGTACGCAAGCTTGACTTCCACGTCTTTTACCGGAGAATAGTTCACGAATGCTTCTATGCCGTATTTATGGGTTGCGCCGACGTTTTCATAAAATGTGCCGATGTCTCCGTTTCCCCGATCGAGGCGGTACCGGTTATAATCGTTTTCGGTTGCTGTATAAAAACCGGTTAGGTCGTAACCCAGCAAATTACTAAGATCGCCCCGCACACCGGCTTCGTAACTGTTTGAGGTGGCGGGAGCGAGATGCATGTTGAACCCGCCAAGCCGATCGGGATTATTACCCAATTCAGATATAGAGGGGGGTAAAAAACCCTGGCCCCAGCTTCCATAAATGCTCATATCCTCCGATGGAGTGTATGTTGCGCCTATTCGTCCGGTAGCTCTGGAAAAATCGGCGTTTCCTGAAAGGTCGGTCGGATTTTTAATGAGATCGTTCAGCTCATTATGAACCTGATCGTATCTCAGATTTCCCATAATTGACCAATTGTTTCCGAGGTTAATCATGTCAATCAGGAACACTCCCGTCGAACGCTGCTGAATTTGCTGCTTAGCCGCAAGCGAATCGATCTGAACGGTAAAGTCGTTGGGATAGATGGATTCATCAATCGTCTGCCATTGAACGTCGGTGCCGATGCTGATCTTATTCCGGAGGTTATCTGAAGGCGTTCCCGTAGAGAGAGAATATTGCAGCGATCCTCCGGGCGTCATCAAGGTCTGGTGATCGAAGTAATGGTTGTTCGCTTCTGTAAAAAGCGTACGCCGAATATACCCGTTGAAATGAATTTCCTGGTTATCCTGAACGCGAATGGAGCCCGTTAATCCGTTTGTGGTGCGGTTGGTTTGTAGGAATTCATTGAATCTCTCCGCGTCGCCATTCGGCTGAATCGGGTCTTGCTGATATTGCAGCCACGAAAGCCCTTCCGGATTCTCATGATACGTGTCCGTCCAGATAAAGATCGGCGTCAACGTAAGGAAATCTGTGGGCGTGTAGGTTGCTTTCCCGTAGATGTTATTCTCGTGAAAACGGGTGTGCGTCCGGTAGCCATTGCCCGCCGTTCGGGAGAACGAGAAATCATAATTGACGTCGTTTGTCGTGCCGCCAAATGAGCCGAATCCTTTGTAAAAATTATTTGATCCTGTGCTCAGGGACGCCTCGCCAAAGGAGGGTCTGTTCGGCGCGTTTTTGGTGAGAATATTGATGATGCCGCCCGATCCGCCGCTTCCATAGATCGACGCCGCGGGTCCTTTGAGAACTTCGATGCGGTCCACGGTATTCCAATCGATGTCGTACAAGTCCGGCGCAAAACCGCTCGGATCGTTGATCGGAAGTTCATCGAGCAAGATTTTGATGCCGCGGATGCCGCGTTCGGTGAGAATTCCCTGACCGCGCACGGAGAGATGAACCCTGCTCCCGTTCGCCTGGTTATCTATTTTTACGCCGGGAACAAGTTTCAACGCCTCATCGACTGCAACTCCACGTGCAGTGTTTTTCAATGCTTCTGAGTCAACAAGACTCGTTGAAAACGGTGTGTTTTTCAGTTGTATACCCATCCTCGAAGCCGAGATAACGACTTCGGTAGGGTATTTGTACTCCAATGTGTCCGGCTTCGGGTCCTGTGAAAACAGAACCTGAAGAGACAACAATGAAAGCACAATCAAAATAAGTGAATATTTCATAATGATTATCTTTCTTAGTTTTCGTAGTTGGAATTATTGAATAGTTAAGGTGACAAATAAATATTTGGCGATGAGTGTTGTTTCTTAAGCAGGGTGTAGAAAAATCCCATTCGAGTCGGCCCGTAACGGCGGTGTGGGTATCAGGGTCTAAATGTGAACGGGTCGGGGTCATCCAAAAAACTTTGTAGAGTCCATTCCCCGAATGGACATCCTCAAATCCGAACTTTTTGGACGACGCCAACAACTCCATCGATTTCGATACTTTTTTCAACACCTTGTTAGACAACTATTGCATAATTGAAACCTGTATAAATTTTATTAACCCATGTGTTTGTATTACCAAAAACCTCAAGATTTTCCAGTATGAAAATTAAGTCCCACGATCGTGCGATGCCGACAAAAAATGATTTCGTGGGTATTATTCAACGAAAAAAAATCTATCAGAAAATCAGATCATAGTTTAACCGAAAACCCCTCGCGGGCTGCGGTATGAAATCTTTAATAACCGATAAATTATCGCGGTACACCTGATCAAAAAGATTATCGCAATGTAGACTGATGTTATGCAGCAATCCTTCCTGCACAAATCGTATTCCCGCTCCGAGATTGATTATTCCATAGCCCTCTGTCGGCGTATCACCGTCCCCCAGGCGTGTTTGACTTGCAGCCAATCGCCATTCCACCATTCCGGCATATTTTTCATCCTGATAGCTCAATTTGAACAATCCCCGCATCGGCGGAGTAAACGGCAGCGGCACATTATTTTTCGTGTCTTCCGCGTTTACAAAATCTGCGCTTGCTTTCACTGCAAAATACTGCGCAGGTTGAAGCATGACACTCGCTTCAAAGCCGATCAAACTGGCATTGGTGGCGGAAAATTGTCGGACGGGAAGACCCTGAATGGTGTCGCCCCGAAGAAACCCGTAGATATAATTATTTATGAAATTCGCATACGGTGTGAGCTCGAACGAGAAATTTGTAAAGTTTCCTTTCAACGATCCATCAATTCCGAAACCGGTTTCGGGAGTCAGCGCCGCATCCCCAATTGAGTAGGTGCCGCTTGCCGCATCAAGCCCGTTTGCAAAAAGTTCCTGCACGGTTGGAGCGCGGAATGATCGCGCCAGACTTAGTGACGCCGTCAGTTCAGGCGCGAGCTTCTGTATAGCGCCGAACGATGCTGTTACCGCATTGGAGGTCTGAACGACGTCGAGCGTTTGAAAAACAGAATCCGGAGATGCAGCCGCGGGCAATGTGTGGATACGGTTATAATCGAAACGAATTGCCCCTTCGAGGCGGGTATCTTCCGCCGCAAAATATTCCTCATAAATATAACCAGCCAATACTGTCGTAAGCGAATTGGGTCCCAAGGGCTGATCGCCGTCGATAGTGAGTTGTTCTATATTTGCCCAGAGTCCAATTGTGCCCTGGAATTTATCGAATTGTTGATGCTGGAATTGGAGTGTTGCGTTGAATGCCTGCTTATGGAAATGATTTGCCTGGGGATCGGAAATTCCCGTTGAATCCTGGTTCGTCGGATATTCCGAATGATTATAGTCGACATAGTTCGCATTAAGCTTAACCTGTTTTATAACTGAGCCATCAACGGGTAATAAACTTTTTAACTCAAGCGATTTTTTGATCTGAGCGATGCGCGAAGTTGCAGCGGGATCTCCTAACGTTGCCCAATTATCATTGGGCGGCGTTCCGGGAATACCGTAGTTCATCTCGTAAAACTTGCCGCCGATCCCAATCATTCCAAAATCGCCCTGGTAGGAATATCCAATGCTCGCCTCGTCAGTATGATTAAATGACTGCGGCATACGATCAAGACTAAAATCTTGAATGCCGTCGTTATAAGTTCCAGTGGGGATATGGATATCCTGTGAATGAAGTCCTCCGCCGGAGACGCTGAAAGCGCTGCCCCCATCGCTGTATACCCCGTTAAAAAAGCCGCTATATTCATCGCTAACCGAATTGCCTGAAAGCGAAACTAATCCTGAAAATGGGTTCGATGAAGCGGTGGGAATTGTATTGGTAATGACATTGACCAATCCCCCAATAGTGCTGGGTCCATACAAGATGCTTGAAGGACCCCGGACAACGTCGATTTGTGAAATGCTTAACGCTTCGATAGGCGTTGCGTGCGCCGGATCGTATGTCGCAATATCGCCGGTACGAAGACCATTTTCTAGAACCAGCACCCGATTATCGGAAAGGCCGCGAAGAATAGGCCGGGCAGGCGCGGAACCGTTGCCCCGGACTGTCACACCCGGCAGATCGGAGATTTTTTCAGCGAAGCTTGATCCCGGACTTTCATGAAACTCTACCATTGATTTCGATTCGGCAGACTGGTATTGTTCATCCGCTGTTCTTGCAACCGGCGATGCGGAGACAACCACTTCTTCCATCCCGATCGCGGATTCGCGCAGCGAAAATGAAGTTTCGGCGGCGTTATTTTCGACCCGAACCGTGTTCGTCATTGACGCGTATCCGATGACGCGGACAAATACTTTATATGTTCCCGGCGGAATGTTTGAAAAAATATACTCGCCCTTAGCGCCGGTATGGGTTATACGATCAAGCTCCAACACGCGAACAGTAGCGCCAACAATCGGGTTGCTTCCGCTCGTGACCGTTCCGCGAATCTCGCCGGAGCCGGCAACTGCGATATGAATGGAAAATAATAACAGGACCACAGCAAGAATTAGGTCTTTCACAACGATTTCCTTTCAAAATAAAAATGAAAACAAATATGGAGATTAAAATTAATTTAATGCACTACGTCCGCGGTAGCATGAACACGACGGACACACAGCCCTTTAATAGAAGGCCGTCGCCGCATGAAATGCCGCAGATATTATCCTGAGAAGATTAATTACAATCTTACCGGATCGAAAACTATCTAATGAATAATAAACAGCGTGGACTTCTCCCGCGCTGCTTAGAGTTTTTTATATGGAGACGCTAACGGGGGGAGATTTATCCCGGATGGGCTGGTACGGTTGAGAGGAATTTTTAGAGGTGTGGAGCGGTGCATTGAGAACGCAAATTAGTTCAATGGGTGCGTTCACATGAATAGTAAACGCTTTTGGCGCGTTATCTTTATCGAACGATTCCCAATTCAGTGAAGAAAGAGTAAACGAAACCTTGTCCGGTCGCTCCGGATGATTTTCCCTGTACTCATCCTGGTAGAGTTCAGTCCGGAATGCAAAGTAATTGAACGCAACAATCAATGCGATCAACCGGTATGAAACCGATCTGCCCGAAATCCTGAATATTTGATTGAAAATGCTCAACTTTTATCTGAGGTTTTGGAATTTGCGAGGTACACTACCAGAAAATTCAACGGAACGTTGAATCGTGAAAAATATATAATTCTAAGGAGAAATGCAAAAGTTATAAAAAAAATCCCGAAATCATACCCCAATTCGGCGTCATAAGGAAAAACCTCGAAAACATAAATAGTCGGTCAGCGGTCTAAGATCAGATATAGCCATACTGCATCAAATCAGACAAAATAGTTGGTTGATAATGCCTCGAAGATTTATTAAATTTCCCCTAATAACTCTGAAGCTTTTCCCTCCGAATAAGCTGCCTCAGGGAAACCCTTTACCATCGACGCGTTTATATCTTGCAATGCAAAGATATTGATGTGAACAATCCCGATCCTTTGCAAAAAATTTTTAGGAAACAACTTCTTATCAATGATTAATCAACAATCAAAGAAGTGAATTATGAAGATTCACTCAACGATGTTTACCCTCGGAATACTGATTGCATTGCTAATTCCTGCTGCAACAATGAGCCAACAAATCCACGAGTATGGAATTTATGGCATCAACAGGATTCCATTTGCCATAAGCGCCGGCAGGTTCGGCAGGGAAAAACAGCGTATCTATCCTTCGTGGATTTCCTGTAATACTAAGCTGCCAGCCGATAGTAAGTCCCGGATAGACAGCATACTTCTAAAGGGAATGTCTCCTCGTCTTCCTGATGACCGATACAATCATAACTGGGTTCAAAACCGAATCAGCCCGGTCAGGAGAATAATGTTTCCGACAGCGCAAATTTCTGTTATTGATACAGCGGTTGTTTTAAGCGCTCAAGATACCACCAGGTACATCTATTCGTTCAATGGACGAGCGCAGGCGACATCCCTGTTGAGCCAGAGATGGAATGACAGCGGGTGGGTGAACATTTCCCGCACTACCACCACGTATGACGCAATCGGGAAACGGCTCTCTATCGTGCAAGAAATCTCATTAAACGGTCAATGGGTGAATAATTATCGCAGCACGTACACCTATGATGCAAAGGGATATATACTTTCCTCGTTGTACGAAACATGGTCAAATAATCAGTGGGTAAATGTCGATCGTTACACCGATGCGTATGATGCGACCGGGAATATCCTTTCCGAATTGCACGAGAGCTGGATAAACAATCAATGGGGAAATTCTGATCGCAACACCTACACCTATAACGCGAACGGGCAAATGCTCTCCGAGGTCGACGAATATTGGTCGAATAATCAATGGGTGGGTTCCGGACGCAACACCTTCACGTACGATGCAAACGGGAACGAGCTTTCCTGGCTGAACGAAACCTGGTCGAACGGTGGATGGATAAATTCCGGTCTCAATACCTACGCGTATGATGCAAACGGGAATGAACTTTCTAATGTCGCCAAAATCTGGTCGGATAGCGCGTGGGTGAATACCGATAGCTCAACTTTTACCTACGACGCCGATGGGAATCGTCTATCCTCGTTGCTCGAAACCTGGTTGAGCGGTCAATGGGTGAATTCCTGGCTCTACTCCTATACTTCCAATGCAAACGGATATCGGCTTACTGAAGTTGACGAACACTGGGAGAATAATCAATGGGTAAATGTGGTTCGGTACACTGATACCTATGATGTGCGGGAGAATATCCTATCCGATTCATCCGAAACCTGGGATGGTATTCAATGGGTGAATTCTTCCCGCACTACCCTCGCCTACGACGAAAGTGATAACAAACTTTCCGAGTTCGAGGAGCATTGGTCGTTCAATCAATGGGTGAATTACACCCGTTATACTTGGACCTATGATGCCAACGGTAAGATGCTCACATCCATCTACGAAGCATGGCGGTTCAATCGGTGGGTGAATTACGCGCGATCTACCTATACATATAACGTGATGGGCAGATTGCTATTTGAATTGAACGAAGAGTGGATAAACGAACAATGGGCGAATTTGAATCGGACCTTCTATACCTATGATGCGATCGGGAATCTGAGTACGGCTCGGGAAGACTTTTGGAACTACGGCTCCTGGAAACCCACGGATAATTATTTTGGACTATCCGATAGCGCCGGCAATTTCTACAATTTCACGGGTTGCAATATCACTCTCATCCGTTCAATCATAGAAACGGGAGTTACCCCGGGTAAAGGAAATATCCCGCAAAGCTTTTCGTTATCCCAAAATTACCCTAACCCGTTCAACCCAACAACGGTAATTCGGTATCAGGTACCGACACAAAGCTTTATAACGCTCAGAGTATTTGATGTGCTCGGCAGGGAAGTGGCAACCCTGGTAAATGGTGTTGAAACACCGGGATACAAGTCGGTAAACTTTAATGCAAACCGATTATCAAACGGCGTTTACTTTTATCATCTTCAAGCCGGATCATTCAATGAAACAAAAAAACTCATATTGCTGAAGTAAGCAGAAAATAAAAATAATTTCCAGAAAGGATTAAAAATATGCGTACTCTCAATGCGGCTTTCATTAGTTGCCTGTTTACATTGTTATTCGGAGGCACCCTTCGAGCCCAACTAGTGGAAACCAACAAATTTTTTAGAGGAAAGGCATTCCAGTATACCGTTAACGGTACGGAATTCGACAAGGGAAGAGATCGTGATTTTTTTTCGTCGATTACCCCCCGTCATCGGTTCCCCGCCGATGGTGAGCACCGGACGGAAAGTCAGGATATTAAAGGAATACAGAATCCTTTGCCCGATGCTCACTACATCCCCAAGCAGCATCAGAAGAATAATAGTGCTAGAGATGGCATGCTATTCCCCGCAGCGCAAATTTCTGTCATTGATACGGCGATTGTCTTCAGCACTCATGATACCACCAGGTACATCTATTCGTTCAACGGACGGGCGCAGGCGACGTCCCGATTGAGCCAGAAATGGAACGACAGCGGGTGGGTGAACATTTCCCGTAATACCACCACGTATGACGCCAATGGGAAACGCCTGTCCATATTGCAGGAAATCTCATTAAACGGCCAATGGGTGAATAATTATCGCAGCACGTACACCTATGATGCAAAGGGGTATATACTTTCCTCGTTGTACGAAACTTGGTCAAATAATCAGTGGGTAAATGTTGATCGTTACACCGATACATATGATGCGAATGAAAATATCCTTTCCGAATTGCATGAGAGCTGGATAAACAATCAATGGGGAAATTCTGATCGCAACATCTACACCTATAACGCGAACGGGCAGATGCTCTCCGAGGTTGACGAATATTGGTCGGGCAATCAATGGGTGGGTTCCGGACGCAATACCTTCACGTACGACGCGAACGGCAATGAGCTTTCCTGGCTGAACGAAACATGGTCGAACGGCGGATGGGTGAATGCCGGCCTCAATACCTACGCGTATGATGCAAACGGGAATGAACTTTCCAATGTCGCCAAAATCTGGACGGATAGCGCGTGGGTAAATACTGATAGCTCAACCTTTACCTACGACGCCGATGAGAATCGTCTATCCTCATTGCTCGAAACCTGGTTGAACGATCAATGGGTGAATTATGACCGCCAAACGTACACCTATGATGCTGATGGGAACATGCTTACAGGATTGTACGAAACCTGGTCAAACGGTCAATGGAATAATGGCGAGCGTTACACCGATATGTACGACCCCGGGGGGCATGCGCTCTCCCAGCTTGCCGAACTTTGGTCGAACAGTCAGTGGGTGAATTATGAGCGTGCTCTCTACACATATGATGCAGGTGGAAATCTGGCTTCGTTTTCGCACCAAACGTGGACTAACTCTACCTGGTTGCCCGGCGATTATCCTTTTGCGGCGGAAGATAGCGCGGGCAATTTTTACAATTTCGGCGTCGGCTACAACATCACTCTCATCCGCTCTGTCATTGTAACGGGAGTTACCCCGGAAAAAGGGAATATGCCGCAAAGCTTTTCTTTATCTCAAAACTACCCCAACCCGTTTAACCCAACAACAATAATTAAATATCAATTGCCCAACGAGTCTTATGTCCGTCTTGCCGTTTACAATATACTCGGGGAGGAAGTGCGAACATTAGTGAGCAGAACAGAGCAGCCGGGTGAAAAATCGGTAGAATTTAACCCCAATGGTTTATCATCCGGTATTTATTTTTACCGCCTCGATGCAACGAGTGTGAGCGATCCGGCGAAACATTTTTCTCAGATTCGCAAAATGTTATTGATTAAATAATATAACGATAGGATAGTTTGCACTACGCTTAATTTTTATAAGACAAAGTTTTTCCAGATGGAGTAGATTTTTCATGACAATGAACCAACAATTAAGAAGGTGATTTATGAAGATTGTTACTACAATGTTTATCATTGGATTGTTGATTAGCGTTTTATTCCCTTCCAGTACATCGTGCCAACAATCGCAGGACAGGCAACTTTATGGAAATGATCGATTGCCTTCTGTGATAAACGGCGGAAAGTTCGGCGAGGGAACAGATGGTAAATTTCCTTCTGATTTCTCCCGCAATCATCGGCTTCCTGCGGATAGTATGCTTCTCATGGACAGTATGTTTTTTAAAAGAACAACGCATCCACTCCCCGGTGTCCGATATAATTATAAACGAAATCACAACAGGGTTGATCCATTCAAAGGGATGCTATTTCCTACGGGGCAAATTTCTGTTATTGATACGGCGGTTGTTATTAGCACTACTGATACAATCAGGCATGTATATTCATTCGATGCAAATGCTAAGATGACGTCCGATTTAACACAGAAAATGAATTGCAATACGTGGGTGGATTCTTCCCGCTTTACCAACACCTACAACGCAAACGGGAATCGGCTCGTCCAGCTATACGAAATCTGGTCCAACGATCATTGGGTGAATGTTGATCGTACTACCGATACTTATGATGTGAACGGGAGAAGACTTTCCGAATTATACGAAACATGGTCAAATGGTGGGTGGGTAAATGGATCTCGCTCCACCGATACTTATGATGCAAGAGGGAAAATCCTTTCCGATTTGTTCGAAGTCTGGACAAACGGTCAATGGTTGGGAAATTATCGCTCCACTTGGAATTATGATGTAAACGAGAATATGCTTTCCGAATTGGGTGAAGTCGGGACGGATAGTGGATGGGTTAATGATGATCGCTACTCATGGACATACGATGCAAACGGGAATAAACTTACCGCGTTACACGAAATCTGGTTGAAGTTGAACGGTTACTGGTGGAATGATGTGCACGACACATGCTCATATGATATAAACCGGAATATACTTACCGAAGTGATCGAAGTATGGTCGGGGGTTGAATGGGTAAATGCTGAACGCAATTCATGGACCTACGACGCAAAAGGAAACAGACTTACTGCCTTGCAAGAAATTTGGTTGGACGGTCAATGGGTGAATTATGAACACCAAACCTTTACTTATGATGCGAGCGGAAAATTTCTTACCTCGAACTGGGAGATCTGGTTGAACGACCAATGGGTGAATGAGCAGCGTTTTGAATGCACCTATAATGCCGATGGAAAGATGCTTTCCATGTTTAACGAAATTTGGTCAAACGGTCAATGGGTGAATGATGAGCGTTTTATATATACTTATGATATTAACGGAAATAGATCTTCTGTGTGGCATTATAAATGGTCCGATTCTTCCTGGATACCCATGAACTATTCTTTTTCTGCACTAGATAGTGCCGGCAACATCTACAATTTTGGTTCCGGATACAATCTCATTCGCATCCGTTCAACCATTGTAACTGGAGTTCCATCGGAAAAAGGGATTGTGCCGCAAAGTTATTCTTTATCCCAAAACTACCCCAACCCGTTTAACCCGACAACACTCATTAATTATCAATTGCCCAACGAGTCTTATGTCCGTCTTGCCGTTTACAATATACTCGGGGAGGAAGTGCGAACATTAGTGAGCAGAACAGAGCAGCCGGGTGAAAAATCTGTACAATTCGATGCGAACAGTTTGCCATCCGGATTGTACTTTTATCGGCTCGACGCAACGAGCGTGAGCGATCCGGTGAAGCATTTTTCGCAAACGAGAAAAATGCTTCTGATTAAGTGACCTTAAGATAACTTCCAAACACAAGGGCAGTTCACGCTGCCCTTTTTATTGGCTTAGTATGGCGCAACCTTTATCCCAATTGCCGGTGTAGCTTTAATACTAAATCATCACTTGCCATCCCGCCAAATACCCATACATTTGTCTAATGGCGAATCGACAATTCGCCAGATTTGCCACGAAGTTTTGCCATTTAGCAAGTCTGGCAGATGTCGAATGAAAACATTTGTCATTTGCCAGATTTCCTAAGGGATTGATGGCAAGTCCATAGTGTTTTGCCAATTGCCAAGCCCCATGCATATCACGGGGATTCGCTAATGGATCTCGAAAGCTGGACCGTAAATCAAGTTAGCAAACCGTATGAACGGGACACCTCGGAGTAATCCGTCTGGCTAAGACCGAATAACCTAACACCATGAAACAATCAGCTTCCTCTTCAATGAAAGTTGAGTCAAATGTGACTTTTTTAATGCTATTGGGAGGACTTTGTTAAGCCCTGCAATAGGCCATTTTACTGGTATTGACACTTGTTGAGTTAATTCATATATTTTCCCTGCCACCTCGTCACTCAACTATTGCTTGGCGCGCCTCGCAGGGTGTGAGGAAGATTGAGGCTTCCTTCTTCCCATTTCACTAGCATCACTTATGAAAGGAGTTCATCATGTGTACTCATAAACAACGTTGTACTTTTATTCTTGCTCTTGTTCTGATTATGCTTCCATCGGCAAGGGCACAGTTCATCCAGCAGGGGGGTAAACTTGTCGGGACAGGTTCCGTGGGGAGTTTAGTGAGCCAAGGAGGTGCAGTCGCAATCTCCGGAGATGGAAATACGGCTATAGTAGGTGGTTACGGTACCAACAATGATACAGGAGCGGCCTGGGTTTACACGCGAAGCGGGGGTGTATGGACACAACAGGGACTTAAACTTGTCGGCACTGGTTCTGTGGGAGCTGCGGGGCAGGGCGCATCTGTTTCTATCTCAGCTGACGGCAACACAGCAATCGTGGGTGGACCATATGACAATAATTATATGGGAGCTGCTTGGATATTCGGGAGAGCCGGCGGTGTATGGACACAACAGGGACTTAAACTTGTCGGCACTGGTTCCGTGGGGATTTACGTGAACCAAGGAGGTGCGGTCGCAATCTCCGGAGATGGAAATACGGTTATCGTAGGTGGGAGTCAGGACAGTAATATCCTGGGAGCTGCTTGGGTTTACGTGAGAAGTGGGAGTATATGGATACAACAAGGGAATAAACTTGTCGGTACAGGTTCCGTGGGGACGACTGTAGATCAAGGAGGTGCAGTTTCTCTCTCAGCTAATGGCAATACCGCAATCGTTGGGGGCAATGCTGACAATAGTTTTAGAGGAGCCACTTGGGTTTTCACGCGGTACGGAAGTGTGTGGGCACAACAAGGGAATAAACTTGTCGGGAGTGATGCTGTGGGGGCAGCCCATCAAGGTTCATCAGTTTCACTTTCCGCTGATGGCGGCACTGCTATAGTGAGTGGTGTGGGTGATGATGGTGGGGTTGGGGCAGCTTGGGTGTATACTTTTGGCTTCGGTGTATGGTCACAACAGGGAAATAAACTTGTAGGTTCAGGAGGTATTCTTGCCGAGCAGGGTTTCTCCGTTTCTATTTCAGGCGATGGAAATACAGCAATTGTTGGTGGACCCTATGACGGTTACGGCTTCGGAGGGCCTTTAAGCAGAGGAGCCGTATGGGTGTTTACCAGAAGCAGGGGTGTATGGACACAGCAGGGAAGTAAACTTGTTGGCTCCGGTGCCAACGGAAATGCAGAGCAAGGATATTCAGTTTCTCTTTCCAGTGACGGCAACACAGCAATCGTGGGTGGACCATATGACAATAAAACTCTGGGAGCTGTATGGGTGTATTACAGTACCGGTGCACCGATCATCACTTCCATTCTTGATGTTCCCCATGACCAAGGTGGGAAAGTTACTATTGATTGGCAAGCCTCCTTTTTAGATACGAATGCATACACTCTTCCCTATTATAGTATCTGGCGAGCTATTCCGAGTGGCGCGGCTGCACCAGGAAAAAGTACGTCCAACGGTGAAATCACACTTAATTTTAAGGGTCGTGACTACCGCACGGAAATAATTAATGATGTTGTATATAATTGGGAATGGATTGCGAATCAACCTGCTCACAACTTTACTGCATACTCCTACACTGCGTCAACACTTTATGATTCAATGTCAACGACAAATGGAATGACTTATTTCATGGTTTCGGCTCAAAAGAATTACGCAAATGTGTTTTATGATTCTTATCCTGACAGCGGCTATTCGGTGGATAATATCCCACCTCTGGCTCCGAGAAACCTTGCCTACACCATGCACTCCGATACCGTTTTTCTCCATTGGAATCCGAATACTGAGCCTGATTTAGGGCGTTATGCAGTTTATCGGAACGCGGACTCTATCACGGATGTATCGTTGTTGCAACCCTATGCTTATAGCAGGGACACGGTTTTTGCTGAACCCGCACCCATCCAAAAGCAATACTACTTGGTCCGAGCCGAAGATATTCACGATAACCTGAGTCCGGCAAGTAACCAGGTGCAGTTCTCAATCACAGGAGTATCCGAAAACAGGAGAGGAATTCCTGTAACTTATGCGCTTGAACAAAATTACCCCAACCCTTTCAACCCAACGACCCACATTAGATATCAATTACCGGAGGAGTCATTCGTCCGCTTGTCGTTGTATAACGTTCTGGGGCAGGAGGTACAAGTAGTAGTGAACAAAACCGAGCAATCGGGTGATAAATCTGTACAATTCGATGCGAACAGTTTGCCATCCGGCATATATTTTTACTGCCTCGACGCGACATCTGTGAACGATCCATCGAAACACTTCAGCCAGTCAAGGAAGATGGTTTTGGTCAAATAACCGCGAACCAATCTACTTCGATAAATGGTTGCCATCGGGCTGCAACGAGACTGGCAGGGGTGTGAGTATTTTAGATGAGTTAGGAAGAGAAGTAAAGCGGGTAAGTTGTTCGTTCGTGAACTATTTCATACATTTGCAATCAAAATAAATAAAACCGCAATCTTGCGTACGTACAGATGTTATACGTCATGCAAGGCGGGAGAAAGAAGTACCAGAATTTGTTGACAGACGAAACAAATAATGACCAACCTAAACATTCGGGCCCTCCGATCTAGTGCCCTTGGCACTATTACCTTGGCGGCGCTTCTCTTTGTGCCCGCAGGCACGCTCAACTACTGGGAGGCATGGGTCCTTATGGCTGTCTTTGTGGGAGGGTCAGTTGCAATCACGGTGTACCTCGCGATGAAAGACCCGAAACTCCTGGAGCGGCGCATGAGTGGGGGACCGACCGCTGAAAAAGAACCAACGCAAAGAATCATAATGCTATGGGCGATGATAGGATTTATCGCGTTGCTTGTTTTTCCCGCTCTTGATCATCGCTTCGCATGGTCTCCCGTGCCATCTTATGTAGCACTTCTGGGAGACGCACTTGTCACCGTCGGATTTCTCCTTGTCTTTTTTGTGATCAAGATAAATACGTACGCGGCTTCCACGATTCAAATAGCCGAGGGCCAACAGGTCATCTCGACAGGCCCGTACAGTCTCGTTCGGCATCCTATGTACGCCGGGGCGATGCCTCTGCTTCTAGGTGTACCGCTTGCACTTGGCTCATGGTGGGGTGTGTTCGTGCCAATTCTGTTCACGCCAGCTCTGATATGGAGACTTCTCGATGAAGAAAGATTCTTGGCAAAGAACTTGCCAGGCTATTCGGAGTATCGCGATAAAGTTAAGTTTCGCTTGGTGCCGTTCATCTGGTAATTTGCACAAGAAAGACCCAAATCATCCTTTTGCACATTACCACGCTCCCGCGTGGTAATGCCGTCGTTGACGCTCCTGCGTCAGGAGGTTATCAGACGTTCAATCAATCCTTTTTGTAACTCAGAGCGTATTGTTTTTATGTTATTAAATCAAATCCACACGTATAAAATGTGGAAATATTATTTTACCAATACCATCTTGCGGACAGTTATAGAACTGTTTCCAGCTACTCTTCCCTCTGCGCCGCCGGCGGGTTGCGCGATCAAACGGTAAAAATATATCCCAGAGGCAAACCTTGCTCCATCGAATTGGGCATTCTGAATCCCCTCGTTCCGCTGCTGATGATCGATTAGAGTTATCACTTCCTGCCCAAGAATATTATATACCTTGAGTGTGACGACCATAGGAGCCGGAAGATCGAACCGGATATTCGTTGTCGGATTGAACGGATTGGGATAATTCTGGTATAGCTGCGCGGTTCTCGGAACGTCCGGTCCCCGATTGTCCGCGTGTAAGTTCCGAATGCTTATTGGAGCAATACTGCCTGATTCAAGAATGCCTGTATCGATGACACGGATTGTTGTTTTCAATTTTAACGAGTCGCTCCAGTCTGAAGTATCGATGGACGACGAGAACGCCGCGTTGATATGCATGAGGGTCGTATCGAGTTTTCCGTAAAGTTTAAGCGTATCGGAGAAACGCGCCGCGTATGTCATCATTGAATCGCCATACGAAGCGATATCGCGGAGATACATGTTCGCAAACGGGCTGCCGGATTCAACATATTTCAGAGCGCCGAACCCCAGAGGAGTAATTTTTGCATTGCTGAGCGCGATATTGAACTTCAAAGCGAGCAAATCCGCAAATACCCGGTTGTTCTGTTTTCCCGGGGGCAAGCTCGATTGCTCCTTTACAAACGGTTTGTTGTTTTTGAAGAGCAGGAATCCCTGAGGTATGCCGGTATGTGGTCCGTTTCTATCGACGAGCGAGCTGTACATATTGCCGGTTTTCTTCATTCGCACCCAGCCGTGTTTCCTTGCGGAATCGAGAGTTGCTTGAACGTCCCCAACAATCAAACCGCCCTGCGCGAGCAATAAACGGTTATACAGATCGTCGCGCACGTTCGCCGCGTTCGGCATCGGAAGCTCGCCGTGTTCTTCCTCCGGTAACACCATCGTGGCGGTAGGGGTTCTCGTGATGGGTCCAAGCCATAATTTCGATATCACCTGCGGTTTCGGCTGGAAACATCTTCCTATTACTGTAACGGAATCTCCGTCGAGGAGAGTCCCGGTCAGCCGGATATACTTCGCCGTATCGCTTACCGTTAAGCCGCCCGCGCTAAAAATCGTATCTTTCGCATTCTTGAAGAGCAGAGTAATTTGATTGATACTGCTGCCGGTGTTATTTTCAATGACGAAACGGAAATGCTCGGTAACGTTTTTCTTCTTGAGCGATTTTTTCACTATTAACGAGTCGTAGGTGAAACTCCGGTAGCTTACAGTTTCCGCCGGTTGAATAACAAATGCGGCGCTTATGGTATGATTAGCTGTCACAGTATTGAATGTATATTGCGTGACGGCGCCAACCGATACGTTATCAACAAGCACATCGCTGATAGAATAATGAAGATCAGGCGTAATGGTAAACTTCTGGCTGGAATCGATTTGGACGAGCACCGTGCCAGAGGGAGAAATCGAACCATGAGCGCCTGCGCTTGCGGTGATCGTGTCGTTGTTCTGGCGGACGAATACCCATGTTGCGCCTGTTGTCGAGTCGGCTGGCCCGCCAATCAGTGCGGTTGAACCATCTGAAGATAGCGATACTCCATATCCTTGCGCAGTTGAATCGGTTGAGCCCGACCCGACAAGTTTATTTCCAAGTTGGCTCCAGGACGAACCGGCTCTCGAAAATATCCACGCCGCGCCCAAACGGGAACCGTTTAATGGTCCGCCGACGAGGGCGGTGTTTCCGTCGCCGGAAAGGGAAACGGAATATCCTTGGGCGGGCTTGCCGCTGGTATCAGATGCGAGAAGCTTCGATCCTTGCTGCGACCAAACAAAGCCCGTTCTGATAAAGACCCAGGTGGCTCCCACATCGCCGGGGCTGTTATCAAGAGGTCCTCCCACCAATGCGGTATTTCCATCTCCGGAAATGCTGACAGATTCTCCCTGTCCGGGGACTCCAACTGCTCCGGTTCCTACGAGTTTATTTCCTTGCTGAGTCCACACGCCGATGTTCCGTACGAAAATCCATGACGCGCCAAAACCGGAACTATCATTGTTCCCTCCAACGATCGCAGTATTGCCGTCGCCCGAAAGCGCAACTGAATATCCCTGGCGCGGCAGATTTTTGCCGCCCGTGCCCACAAGCTTGTTTCCCTGCTGGCTCCAAATACTGCTCGTTCTCGTGAAAACCCATGTCGCACCCACGCTGTTGCTGTCTAACCATCCGCCCACTAATGCTGTATTGCCATCGGCGGAAAGAGCGACCGACATTCCCTGTCCTGCAAGCCCAAAAGAAGAAAGACCAGTGCCAACAAGTTTGCTGCCTTGCTGGCTCCAGACGCCACTCGTTCGCGTGAAGACCCATGCGGCGCCGATGGCGCCCGCAGCGTGAGGAGGATTATCATCATTCGGTCCGCCAAAAATGACCGTGTTGCCATCTGCCGAGATGGCGACGGATAATCCTTGTTCGGCTCTGCCAACCGAGTCAATGCCGATAAGTTTTGATCCTTGCTGGCTCCATGTTCCACCGGCTCGCGTGAATATCCATACCGCGCCGCGGGAGGAATCATCTAATGGTGCCCCGACGATCGCAGTATTGCCATCGCCTGAAACCGCGACGGATAGACCCTGCAAGGGAGTCACCAAACTGCCCGTACCGACAAGCTTGGGGCCTTGCTGTGAAAATTGGGCGCAAACCATGATCGATGTTGTACAGTAAAGTATAACCGCAATCACGGCGCGCGTAAAATGTTGTAACGAGTTCATAACTCACTCCTTCCAATATGTTAACGGAATGCCCGATGCAGGGCGATGATTTCAAGTGAAGGGGCTGGTAGGCGCGGGTACCGCCAGTTTACCCGGAAATAGCAAATTCGTATTTGAATAAAATGAATAATGTTCTTGCGGATCGTCTTACAAAGAATAACTCACGATACAAGAAGTAACCTGCCATATCTGAATGCGGTGGAGCGAGAGAAAGCAGTAAGATGGATTCTCGCGCCGGGTAAAGAAAATATGATTGATGATCTACGTTGATGCATGCGTTCAGAGGCGCCTGAAAAAACGCATGTATATTTGCAAAAAGCTAAGTAAAGATTTATTTAAAATCAAGTCCTGTAATATTAATAGTTTAGAATAAGAGAAAACCCTCTGAAAACCGCAAATTTTGGCAGAATTGGGGGATATTATTTTCGACAATTGGAGATGGGGGGAATGAAATCCTTAGTTAATACATGGTTGAGGAGAATTTGTGAGTGGGTGAAACATTTCAATCGGACTTGCTCGTAACCACGCTCCCGCGTGGTAATGCCGTCGTTGACGCTCCTGCGTCAGGTAAATCTCAAACACTCGATCTATACTTTGTAGGGCGGAACGTCTGACCGAAAATACAGCACATTTCGCCCCTCACGAGGCTCTGCTACTATCCGGTGCGCTTCTCGGCTATAGACATGGCGTCCCTCCGGGACTTTGTCTATGTATTCGGACAAATGATAATGTTTTTTGTTGGCATCAGAATCAATGCCGCCCGGAAAAATTGCGTCGCATAGATTGAGAACAAACGTTGTCTGAGACACGACGAAGTCGGGGCGAGTTCGTTTGTTCGCAAAAAAGACGCAATTATTCAGGCATTGATTCTGCAGCCTTGAGTTTTTCTTTTGTTCTTTCTATTTGCCTTAAGGCAAAAGAAAGAACAAGAAGTTATAGATAGAAGGAAGACTTTCTATTTTAGTGGATTCTGAGCAAGAGTCTTACATCGGTACCACGCTCCCGCGTGGTAATGCCGATATCCCCACGGAGACCGTGGGAACAAGATTCTGTGCCCAACATTAAATTTTCGTCATGTAGCGATTTCGCTTGACTATTTAAGGAATTTTCCTTATATTATATATACAAGGAATACGGAAGAACCTGCCTCCTTTAACTCAAGCCAAACAAAATTCATCGAAAACCACAAAACATGGCATTCGCGCAATACTATGCCGCGCGCAGCGGTGTATATCCGCGACGGAAAGGAAAAAACTATGTACGAAAACGACACACGCAAACAATTCATCCGGCTGCGAGCCATGGGAAAAAGCGTTCGCATCATCGTAAAAGTGATGAACATCGCCAAGAATACCGTCTGGCGATGGAATACCGAATACGCCGATGAAATCGCTGCAAAACGGCAATGCATTATCGATTTAGCGTTCAGCGAGCAAGGGTTAGGCAAACTTGACCGGTTGAAAATCGCCGGCGATCTTCTTATCCTTCTGAAAGAACGCCTGCTGAAGGAATGCCAGAATTCCACCATGCCTGATAAGGACGCCATGGAATCGTTTGTGAAACTCTATAAACTCATCAGCAATGAAGATGCATTTGCCCCACGCGAAACAGGGAAGAAAAAACTTCCGTGGGTGCCGGTTGATCTAAGCGAAGGGTATTCTCTTGAAACGCTTCGCGGGCCATCCTCCACCGCAACGCATGAACAAACACCATGATACGGAATCGAATTTTGTGGAATAAAATGGAATGAATTGAAGACATTATTGGGACAGAATGGGGACAAAATGGGGACAGAATGGGGACACTTTGGGTACGGAAAATCAGTGAAAATGCCGAATGGAGTTTGTTTTCGAAGATCAAATAAAAAAGTGTCCCCATTTTGTCCCGAAATTATTTTTTTAAATTAATGACTTTTTGCCAGCATAGAATATCTCCCCGGGAATTTGACGACCGATCATGGTGTTTATTCAATTATTAAAAACTATATGAAAGGAATAAATATTATGACCTCACAACCATACACACTTGCTTTATGGACAGTTAAACCGGGAATGGAGAAACAGTTCATAGAGGAATGGAATAAGTTTGCAACATGGTCGGCGCAGCACCAGCCCGGTGCGTTTAAACCTTCTTTGTTGCACAGCGTGGAGCATCCTCTCCAATTTGTCTCGTTTGGAGGATGGGAAGACGTTGAAAAAATTAAAACATGGCGATCCTTGCCTGAGTTTTCAGCGTTCGTCGAGAGAGCGAAAAAGTTATGCGATAATTTTACGCCCGGTATGTATTCGCTTACAGCTACATCGCCGTAATTTCCGAACTCAGTTCAATAATCTGTCTGAACCTCCGGTAAGAAATTTAGGCGCCATCGTCCGGACTTCTTGATTTATTGCCCGGTTTTTGAAGGAATTCCCATATTTGAATGCCATCGAATGATTTTTTATATTAGGTTTCCTATTTATCATGATCAATGGCATTGCTGGAAAAATCCCGGGTCCAAAAAATTCTCATTATAAAGTTGAGGGCTATCGGTGATGTGGTGCTTTCTACCGCAACCCTGAAGAATCTCCGCACTGCGTATCCTCATGCCCGGATTGATTTCCTAACCGAGTACTATTGCAAAGATGTCGTTGAGGGTAATCCGGATATAGATTCTATCATTGCGTTCAACAACAAGGAAGAAAGCGGGCTGTCGCTTGTTCGGAGAATCAGGAGCGGGAGATACGATCTTGTCATCGACTTATTCGGCAACCCCCGGAGCGCCATAGTTACATTATTCAGCGGTGCATTCTACCGCGTAGGGTACCGGTTCGGATGGCGGAAATATTGCTACTCCATCGTTGTTGAACCGCGCGGCGGTGAAAAACACAATATCGATTTTAATCTCGATGCATTGAAAGAGATCGATATTCCGGTCATCGATCGGACGCCGGTGTTTCCCTTATCGGATGACGCAAAGCGTTTCGCGCAAGATTTTTTTAAGAATAAAAATCTCCTTGGTAAATTAGTAGTTGTGTTAAATCCCGGCGGCGGCTGGTACACGAAGCGCTGGAAGCTGCATAGTTATGCGGGACTTGCAAAAAAATTCCGAAAGGAATTTGACGCGAAAATTCTCATCTGCTGGGGTCCGGGCGAACAAGCCATTGCTGAAGAGATCCGGTTGGCGCTGGATGGAGAAGCCGATCTTACGCCAAGAACATCGTTGAAAGAACTCGCGGCAATTCTTGAACGTTGTTCCCTGATGATAACGAATGATTCCGGTCCAATGCATATCGCAGCCGCTATGGGAACCCCGATAGTTGCACTCTATGGACCGACCCGACCGGAGCTTCAGGGTCCTGAATCTAAGAAAGCGGTTGTCGTCCAGAAAAAAGATTTGACATGCCTCGGCTGCAATCTCACTGATTGCCCGATCGGAAATCCATGCATGGAAGAACTTTCTGTAGAAACCGTATATTCTGCAGCGAAGAATTTGATTGAACAATTGCAAATTATCCACGCTTGAGAGAATACGGAACACGCAAAATTCGGCATAAGATTTTGAACCGCAATCTTTCACCTTTGATGTACCGAGCAGTAGAAAAAATCTGGGCTTTTTCTAACATATAACTCATTATTATATATAACCTTTACGACTAACAGACATTCATGAATATTCCGGATTGTAAACATTTTAGCGGGTATAAACCCTGTTTTCCCGGTACAAATTGCCTGCGAGATGGATGCATCGACCCGCAGCCAATCGGCACAAAAATTCTCATCATCAACCTGGACGCGATGGGTAACGTGTTGGTGACCACGTCGCTGCTTCCCGCAATCAAGAGAAAATATCCCGTCAGTTCCATTTCCTGGATAACGATGCCGAATGTTTATCCGTTATTATCCGGTAATCCGTTGATTGATAGGATTTATAAATGGGAGCCGCAAAGCTGGATGATGCTGCGCGCAATGGATTTCGACGTCGTAATGAATTTTGATAAGTCCGTTCAAACCGGCGCGTTCATCAATTCGCTCCATGCTATACAAAAACTCGGGTATGGAATAACCGAGACCGGCGTGATCATTCCGCTGAACGAAGAAGCCGAATATAATTACCAGTTGGGTCTCGATGATTATTGCAAGTTCCGGATCAATCAAAAACCGAACCCTCAATTACTGGCTGAAGCGGTGGGGATCGAGTATGGACGCGACGAGTATAATCTTCAGCTCACTCCGGAAGAACTGACCTATTGCGAGGAATATAAACGCGAAGTCCATATCAAGCCGGGCGCATTGACCGTGGGATTCAATACCGGATGTTCACTTCTCTATCCGAACAAAAAAATGACTATCGATCAGCATATTGTACTAATTGAAATGCTGGCGAAAACGGGAAATATCAACCTTGTTCTTTTGGGGGGTCCTGAAGATACCGAACGGAATGCCGAGATCAAACGGCGCACAGGTGATCGCGTCGTAAACACGCCCACCATGAATAGCGTCCGGAAAGGCGTCTGTTATGAAAATATTTGTGATGTAATTATCACCGGAGATTCTTTCGGAATGCATGTCGCAATCGCCCTGAAAAAATTTGTCATAGTCTGGTTTGGTGTAAGTTGTCCGCAGGAGATCGATCTCTTTGATAGGGGCGTTAAATTGATCCCCGAAGGATTGGAATGCTCACCTTGCTGGAAGAAGGAATGCCCTTATGGCACTGAATGTATTCAAATGGTAGATTTGGAAAGAATGGTTGAGGAGGTCAACACCTTCAAACGAGCAACGTTGTAAAGTAATATCTTCGGAATCCAATGAGTAACTTGGGTGTCCCGATGCAGCGTACTCTGGCAAAAAGAAAAACCTTCGTCTTTCGGGCGAAGGTTTTATTATGGTGAATATCGAGGGAGGTTTAATCTTTGTATTGCTTTTCAAATTCATCAAAATTCATTTTTTCATATTTGTCATCGCCGATAAATTTTACGACGTGGAGGAACTTCTCAGCATCAAGGTAGGTCGAAAGCGCTGTAATGACTTTGCCGTCCGGTCCGAAGAAAACTATCGTGGGATATCCTTTGACTCCGAGCATCTGAGCAAACTCAGCCGAGGTGTGTTTCTCTCCTTCGAATGTTACCTGATCTTCCGATTCGGCGTTTAATTTCGCAACCACAAATTTTTTATTGAGGTAGTTCATCACCGTGGAATCCGAGTATGTGTCGGCGTCCATCTTTTTGCACCATTTGCACCAATCGGTGTAAACATCAACAAGCACTTTTTTCTTCGATTTTGAAGCTTGAGCGCTCGCTTCATCGAATGTGCGCCATTTTAATTCCGCTTTTTCACCGGCAAAACCGGGAGCGAGGGAAAAGATTATGAGAGGAAGAATTAATAGTATTTTTTTCATAGGTGGTCCGTATTTCTAACATCTAACGTTTCAACTGAGTTCCATACATAGTAATAACACGCTATAATATCATCGCAGACGAATTTCAAATTCAGATCGCGTCTGGTTAGTGTAAGTTAAAAATTAAAACCGAGCGAAAATGTGTGCGTCGTTCCCAGATCATACCGGAATGGAGCATAGGCATAATCGAAATAAATAAGGGAATATTTTACCCCAACCCCTGCTGTTATCGACCGGGCGTCATAACCGGTCATATACCCGAGACGCATGGCAAAAATATTTTCATAATTCAGCTCGCCGCCTAAATGTAGATGGGCCTTGTTTTCTACCGTATAATCGACAATATCGGCGGCAAATGTCATGGTTGAATTCGGTCCTATCCCATCGACGTTCAACGGTTTTGCAGCGCCGATTCGTACTGATGTTGGAAGCTTGGTTGATTGATCGCCAAGCACAGACATAGATCCGAGATTATTTACCACCAACGCAGTGCGTATATCCCAGGGCGTCTGATATAACACGCCGAAATTATATCCCAGCCCGGACGCATCGCTGGTAAATATTTTTTCATACAGAAAATTGACGGTGCCTCCCAAAGCGAGGGATGGATTGATCGAGTATGACGTCGAGATACCCATTGAAGCATTACGGGAACTGAACGTCCCTTCGGGTGGACCGGGAACAAGGCGAAATTCAATGTTATCGACGCTTGTGAAATTTAAGGCGAGTCCGAAATTGAAATTACCGAAGTACGTTTGGGCGGCAAGATAGTCAGTTCTTGTATCCTGAATCCATGATTTATGCATCAGGAAGAGTTGCGGTGATTTCGAGAGAGACATTGCCGCAGGATTATAAAATGTCGCGGTCGGGTCAGAAGCTATCGCGGAATACGCTTCACCCATACCGAGTGATCTTCCACCAACGCCTAATTTTAAGAACGCAAGTCCATCGGAACCGGCTTGCGCGGGAGAAAAATTCCGAACGATAATACAGAGAAGTATGAAAGAGAATAATGCTTTTTTCATAGGAAGTTAAAACATTGCCGATAAAGTGAGAATGTGCATGTTCTGCGGAGAGAATGGTTCAACCACGTAGGCATAGGTAATTGATGGAGTCCATTTCGTGAATGAATTGTTGAGGGAAAATCCGAACGTTGGTTTTGCACCGGGGTTGTTGCCGCTCAAAATCCATCTGTCCACTCCTCCGCGCACGGTGAAGCTCGGGACAAAATTAATTTCTGCTCCGATTTTAATCATATTTGATCCCTCGGATGAATTTTCAAAATCGAGAGCGATAATGCCAATGTTGGAAGCTGGAGCGTAACATACGCCAAGCCGTCGTAATTGAGGGAAATTGTCGGTTACTATTTTGCCGTCGATATCGTATATGGGTTTCGAGTCCCATTTATATTTTGTGCCGACGTCCTGAATTACTCCCCCGATGTTCCATTCAGGAGAGAGCCGGTAAAAAGCCCCGATATCAAATCCGACCGTGGTTGTACTTATCTGGTCGAACAGTTTTGAATAAAACAATTTGACCGAAACGCCGAGAGATAAATTTTCCGTCATGCGGTTTGCGAACGCGAGGTAAAATTCATTATCGGTGGTGGAATAATAGTCGGTATGGTTGCCGTTTGCATCGCGACCGTCAATGTTCCTTACACCGGAATTGATGATACCCCCGGAAATACCCGCAGTTGGTTGAACGGCTTGCGTATACGAGAGAAAATTCAGGTATCGATCGAACGAAAGGAAACTCGTTGTTAACGATCCGGTCCGCTGTTCCGAAAATGAAGCGAGCGAAGGATTGTAATAGGTCTGCACGGCGCCCTCGCGCACCGCGGTAAGGGCATTGCCCATTCCCATGCCCCGTGCTCCAAAACCAAGTCGTGTGAACGAGCCGCCGGTTCCGTCATTTTGAGCCGGGAGTAAATTGCTGAACAAAATCGTGAATGCGAGGGAAAGAAAGTATCTTTTCATATTATTGGATCACGATTATTTTTCCGTACATGGGATCATCATTGCCGCTTTTCACACGATAGAAGTAGACTCCGTTCGCTACTACTTTGCCGTTATCGGTTTGTCCATCCCAGAGTTCGTCAAATTCACGGTTCTGATCGCGTGGAGCGTCGTTGAGCAGCGTTCGTACTCGGTTCATGCCGAAATCAAAGATATCGATTGTTATATTCCGTGTGCCGGGGGTGGTGGCAGAGGCGCCGTAGTGAATTCTGATTTGTCCCTGCGCCGGTGAAAATGGATTTGGGTATGCATAGGTTGTGTGCGCTGTGCCGAGTTGATCAAATGTGCGGTAAATTTTCCATACAGCGCCAAAAGTATTTGTCGAATTATCAATCGTGCTTGCCATGCCGTCGCCGGTGCCGATGAATACTGTATCCTGGTAAACATCGACGGAATAGACTTGTTGATTTGTAAGTATATTATGCGACGCCGGATCGGAGATGGTAGAAAATTTTGTAAAACTTAAACCTCCATCTGAAGTCCTGTAAATACCATTGTCGGTGGCGATATAAGCAATGGAGTCCTTAAATGCAAATTTATACGCTTTGATTCCTTGAAGAAGATTAATCCATGATCGACCACCGTCTTGTGTGTAGCTGATCCCCTGCATTTCATTAGGATCGTCGGCTTTCCAGTTTGTTGTCCAGATACGCTTTGTTGAATTAAAGGTTTGTCCTGCAATCGCAATAACCCAGTTCCCGAGAATGGATTGCACCTGATTTTGATGCGTCATTCGTACCCAACTTTTTCCGCCATCGGTTGTTTTATTAACACCGCCCGCAGTGCCGCACCAAAGAGAATCGTTATCCTCTGCATAGACTGAGAAAGCGAGAAAATTATTATTATTGCGTGGATCAAAATGGGGAAATATTCGATGTAGATGTGAACTATCAGTATCGGCATACGTCCATAAAGTATCTTGGTCCGATATTGAGTTTGAGTAATCAGGAGGGAGAATTACCCTGTGCCAGTTTTGTCCGTTATTTACTGATTTTCTCAGTCCGCCCGCCCAACTCGCGATCCAAACTGTTCCGGGAGAAAGAGAAATATCAAAAGTAACGTTTTGTTCGGGGACGACAACATCAAGAACCCAGAGTGAATCGTTAATACCGTACGGGAGAATGTTCGCGCCCAGCGTGTCCATCGCTTGCGGCAGGTGGCGCCACAAAGAATCGCCGTTGAAGCTGTAGGTATATCCGCTGCCGGTTTGAACCGTTCCATCGTTAAAGGGTTTATCGTACCCTGTGGATGACCAAATAGTGTCTCCATTGATCGCAATTGCATAGATGCCATCATTTGCGAATGCCGGGTTAAGCCGGTAGCTTTTCCAGGTTCTACCAAAATCAGCGCTGGATCCTAGTCCGTCGCTTGTGCCGATCCATAACCTGCCATTGGAGAACATGAGCTGGGATACGCTGTTGCTTGGTGGAAGATTCGATGTTGCTCCGCTTGGGGGGATGCTGTACGTTTTTAAGAAAACTTTCTGCGCTGTTGAAACACTGAAAAAGGAAAATATGCAGGCGATCAACACTAAAATATTAGTTTTTCTCATATCGGTTATTGGATAACGGTAACTGCCTGGGTTAAAGAATCCGATGGGACATCTGGGTGTTCCGCTAAATAATGATCCAGAGCATGGAAACTAAACATATTTACCCCCGGCGTATTCTTATGTTCAATCTTGACTGCGCAAGAAAAGATGCCGTCGCCGGCGAATTTATCGCCGTGGTTGAGGAAGTCACCGTCGTCATACATCTCTATGGGGATATATGCTCCCGGTGAATTTGGTGAAATTCTGTAAAAATAAACTCGGGAAATATCGTTATAACCATCGGAATCTGCAACCGTTACCGAGAAGATGTACGCATTTATTTGTCCCGCAATGGGAGGAATCTGAACGGTGTCGGGTATGTCCAAATTGGATAGATGTGGTTTAATATTTTTACGCGTTATGGTGATGGGGATATTCAAAGTATTGCTCGCATTTCCGTAGACATTGAACGCTGTCAGAGAAAGAATATAATTTCCAACATCTGCATAATTTACAATAAAGTTGATCGTTGAGGCGCCTCGTACCCAATAACTGCTATCAGTAGGGGGCTGTCCTGGTGATAAGGTTGCCAAAGATCCGGATTGAATTGACGAATCGGAACGCGGGAAAAACAGTGTGTAGCCAATTTGATTTATTGTTTGTGTTCCAAACCGTGTTGAAGCAAGAGCTTTAATTGTGCAGGTGATTGCAAATTGACGTCCGGGTAATGGAGTAATGAACGCGTTTGCCGAATCAAGGTTGAATCGGGCATGATCCACGCTGGCGTTGAGAAGCTGGGGGGTGGCATAGTGTGCATCAATAATGCCCGATTTCTCTTTTTCACAAGACCAGAAGATCATTGCGAAATAAACGGGCACAATGAAAATGAGAAGTTTTTTCATGTTAGCGAACTAATTGAACAGTTTTATAATTTGATGTTTCCGGCGCTAATCAGTTATCAGCAGACCGGTTCTTCTTTGCAATTTTTATGCTAAATCTATGACTACTGTAACAAATTCGCTAATATGGTTTCCTGGCTGAGGTTAAAGGTTCGTTAGTAAAATATTAAAATCTTATGAAAAAATCAAGCTATAAAATGATTACTGTCAATCTCGCAATAGTAGTGGTCAATGAGCGGCGATTTCAAAGATTGGAACAGGAGGAAATATAAAAATAAATATCAGCATAGTTAACCACCCCCAAAAATTACGTCTGGAGGATAATGGGGTGTCATCGTAAACCGGTGGGTGATCTAGCTTGATAACAAAAAACAATATAGCAGCCCATACCAGCCAACCTGCAGTTCCAGGTTGTACCTTGAACCCTAAAATAGGCAGGAAACTCGTTAATCCGAATAATATGAGAAAGACAAACATGCCCCTTGCAACAAATCGGTGGGCATTACCCATTAACGCGTATACAATATGTCCGCCGTCTAATTGACCGGCGGGTATAAGATTAATGGCTGTAATAAATAATCCGAACCAACCGACACAAAGATAAGGATAGTGATATATTTCATTCATGGGTGGAAAAAATGTCGAATGTCCCATAGATTTTCTCAAGATCCAGAAAAAAATCGAATTCCCAAACGTCAACCCATTTTCGGGAATTTGTGCTAAGAGCCGATATTCCGGATGTATTTGATACAAATAATCTATGGAGGGAAGCGTTGCGATACCGTAAAGGAGTAATACTATTGTGACGACCAATCCGGCGAGTGGTCCGGCAATTCCAATATCGAATAGAGCTGTTTTTGTAGATAATGGAGACCGAATTCGAATCACCGCTCCCATGGTTCCGAAAGGATTCAATTGAATAAATTCCCCTCCGCTTGCAAAAGGAAGAACAATGAAAGGCGGAAAGGGTATAAAATAGGGGAGCGTTGTTTGTATACCATGAAATTTCGCTGCGAAATAATGACCGAATTCATGGGCGCTTAGCATAGTTAAAAGGGATAACGAATAGGGCAATCCAAAATGAAAATTTGTAAGTTCTAACGGATTCTTATTGACCCATAATACCCCCGCCACTGTAGTTGTAATGAACGACAAAAAGAATAAAATGATATGAATGAAGTACGAGAGTATATTCTTCTTTCCTCTCCGGTCGATAACAGGTTGTGGATCGTATATTGGGGTAGGGGTATTGTTTTCCATCGTGTTTATAGTACAATATAACTG